>NZ_LQPC01000001.1 GCF_002101705.1 Mycolicibacterium iranicum
GGTGCGGGTTCCGGGGTGGGGGCTTGGGCCGGGGCCTCGCTCTTGCGCACGAACTGCTTCCGGGGGGCGGCGCTCGCGCCCGAAGCGATCTCGTCGCTGGCCGGGATCGACATGTCGAGCCGGGTTTCGATGCGTTCGACGCGCTGCAGCAGCGCGGCCTCGGTGTCACTGGCCGAGGGCAGCAGCAGCCTCGCGCACACGACTTCGAGCAGAAGCCGCGGCGCGGTCGCTCCGCGCATCTCACCCAGCCCGGCGTGCACCACCTCGGCGTAGCGCGTCAGCGTGGCGGTACCGAGCCGCGCCGCCTGGTCGCGCATGCGCTCCAGGACATCCTCGGGTCCGTCGACCACACCGCGCGCGACCGCGTCGGGGACGGCCTGCAGCACGATGAGGTCCCGGAATCGCTCCAGCAGATCGGTGGCGAACCGGCGCGGGTCGTGCCCGGCGTCGATGACGCCTTCCACCGCACCGAACAGCGCCGCCGAGTCTCCGGCGGCCAGCGCGTCGATGGCGTCGTCGATCAGCGCAACGTCGGTGGCACCCAGCAGTGACAGCGCGCGCTGATAGGCGACGTGGTTCCCGTCGGCGCCGGCGAGCAGCTGGTCCAGCACGCTGAGCGTGTCGCGGGGCGAGCCGCCGCCGGCACGGATGACGAGCGGATACACCGCGTCGTCGACATCGACGCTCTCCGAGGCGACGATCTTCTCGATCAGCGTCCGCATGGTCCGCGGCGCCAGCAGCCGGAACGGATAGTGATGGGTGCGCGACCGGATGGTCGGCAGCACTTTCTCCGGTTCGGTGGTGGCGAACACGAAGATCAGGTGCTCGGGCGGCTCCTCGACGATCTTGAGAAGGGCGTTGAAGCCCGCGGTGGTGACCATGTGCGCTTCGTCGACGATGAAGATGCGGTAGCGCGACTGCGCGGGCGCATAGAACGCGCGGTCACGAAGCTCGCGGGTGTCGTCCACACCGCCGTGGCTGGCGGCGTCGAGTTCGACGACGTCGACGTTGCCCGGCCCGTTGGGGGCCAGAGCCACGCACGAGTCGCACACCCCGCACGGCGTGGCCGTCGGCCCCTCCGCACAGTTCAGCGAGCGGGCGAGGATGCGCGCCGACGACGTCTTTCCGCACCCGCGGGGTCCGGAGAACAGATAGGCGTGGTTGATTCGACCGGAATTCAGCGCCGTCGACAGCGGCTCGGTGACATGTTCCTGGCCGATGACCTCTGCGAAAGTCGCCGGTCGGTACTTGCGGTAGAGAGCCACGGGAGAAGGCTACCTAGTCGGTCCGACGGTGGACGCGCTACTTGTCGGCCAGCAGATGCTCGGCAGCCGAGAGCAGCGCACACGTCGAGAGACCGTCGATGGCCGTGCGCAGATCCGAGGTCGCGGGGAACGTCGGCGCGATGCGGATGTTCTTGTCCTCCGGGTCTTTTCGGTATGGGAACGACGCGCCGGCCTCGGTCACGGCGATGCCCGCCTCCTTGGCCAGCGACACCGTTCGCTTAGCCGTCCCGGGCAACACGTCGAGGCTGATGAAGTAGCCGCCCTTGGGTTCGGTCCAGGACGCGATCTTGGACTCACCGAGCCGGTCCTCGAGGATCTCCAGCGCAAGTGCGAACTTCGGCGCGAGCAGTTCCTGGTGACGCCGCATGTGCAGTCGCACGCCGTCGGCATCGCCGAAGAACCGCGCATGGCGAAGCTGATTCACCTTGTCCGGGCCGATCGACCGCTTGGCCGCGTGCTGCAGGTACCAGGCGACGTTGCCGAGCGAACCACCGAAGAAGCTGACGCCGGCACCTGCAAACGTGATCTTCGAGGTCGACGCGAAGATCAACGGCCGGTTGGCGTGGTTGGCCGCCGAGGCGAGGCCAAGGATGTCGACCTGCCTCACGAAGTCGTGGGTGAGTGTGTGGACGGCGTAGGCGTTGTCCCACATGATCCGGAAATCGGTTGCTGCCGTTTCCATTTGGACCAGCCGACGGACTGTCTCCCAGGAATAGGTGGTCCCCGTCGGGTTCGAGTAGACCGGCACGCACCACATGCCCTTGATCGCCGGGTCCGCGGCGACAAGCTCCTCGATGAGGTCCATGTCGGGGCCGTCGTCGAGCAGTGGCACCGAGATCATCTCGATGCCGAGGCTCTCGGTGATCGCGAAATGGCGGTCATAGCCGGGCGACGGGCAGAGGAATTTCACCCCGGTGCCATCGCGAAGGTCGTCGATCCACGGGCGGGGCGAATCCACGCCGCCGTGCAGCAGCGAGTAGACGACCGTGTCGTGCATGAACTCGAGGCTGGCGTTGTTGCCCGCGATGAGGTTGGGCACCGGTATACCGAGAAGCTCGCTGAAGATCTCCCGCAGCTCGGGCAGCCCGTGCAGGCCGCCGTAGTTGCGTGTGTCGGTGCCGTCGGCGTCCTTGAAGGCGTCGGGGCCCTCGCCTGGCAGTGCGAGCAGACCGTTGGACAGGTCGAGTTGCTCGGCGCAGGGCTTACCGCGGGTCAGGTCGAGGCGGAGGTTCTTGGCCTGCAGCTCGGCGTAGTTGCGCTGTTGCAGTTCGTGCTGTGCGCGCAGGTCGTCGCGGCCCAGCGAATGAAACGACACCGCTCGCCTTTCACCGTCGATGAACGAATTGGGGCATGAAGGGGACCCCGCGCACCCGCCAGAGCCCGTTGACCCTTGCTGCCTTCCGGCCCTGGGGGAGTTCACAGGATAGACGCCGCGCGGGGTCCACGGCGAGTGTAATACCCCGGCGCTCCTGCCCAACCAGCGAGGAGCTCAACGGCAGATTTGGGGGACCACCAGGGCGGTCGGCTACCATGACCGGCGGAGGATTCGCCTAGTGGCCTATGGCGCTCGCCTGGAACGCGGGTTGGGTTAACAGCCCTCAGGGGTTCAAATCCCCTATCCTCCGCACTGGCCCGGGGTGCGACCGGCTGACGACTCGCACGATCGCACCCCGGGCAACACGACCGAGGAGGGTTATGGGCCGCACCGCTGCGGTGATCTGGCACGCGTCGTTCTCCATCGCCGCCGGTGTCCTCTACTTCCTCTTCGTCCTGCCGCGGACGCTGGAACTGCTCGGCGACACGTCCCACACGCTCGGAACAGCTCTGCGCATCGCGACCGGGGCGTTGATCGGCCTCGCCGCGCTGCCCGTGGTGTTCACACTTCTGCGCACTCGGGCGCCTGAGTTCGGCACCCCGAAGCTGGCCCTGAATCTGCGCACCGGCTCCATCGCGCTGCATGTCCTCGCCGGCGCGCTCATCATCGCCGCCGCCATCAGCGAAATCTGGTTGTCCCTGGACACCGCCGGGCAATGGTTGTTCGGCATCTATGGGGGCGCCGCTGCTACCGCGCTTCTGGGCGTGTTCGCGTTCTATCTGGCGTTCGTCGCCGAGATGCAGCCGCCGCCTCCGAAGCCGCTGAAAGTCAAGGAGCGCACGAGTCGCCGCAGCCGCTCAGCCGACACCGCTGAGGATGAGGCGGCGGAAGAGGCTGTCGACGAGACGTCGGACTCGGATGACGCCGACGCAAATTCCAGCGCCGACGAGGTAGAGAGCGCCGACGACGGGGTAAAGGTCGTAAGTGACGAGAACGACGCCGAGGCCGCGATCGACGAGCCCGCGCTTGACGAGTCCACGGCCGGCGAGCCTGAGGCCGACGGCAGACTGCAGAATCGCCGCCCCACCGGCAAGGGAACGGTTCTCGGGCGGCGCAAGCGGACCCGCGGCGGCGTCGCCGTCGAGGACTGATGGTCTGACGTCACGTCGACAGCGACGGACGTCGCCGCCACTATTGATGGGTATGGGCATTATTCGCCGACAACGGACGCTGCTGCTGGCGCTGGCTGCGATCCTGGCGCTCCTGGCTCCCGTGGCGCCCGCTGCGGCGGCTCCCGGTGACCCCCTCGCCGCCGCCGCACAGGTGGAGCCTGCCGTCGTGCGGATCGACACCGCAGTGGACTACCAGGGCGTCGTCGGCCTCGGTACCGGGTTCGTCATCGATCCCGGTGGCCAGGTCCTGACCAACTTCCACGTCGTGCAGGGTGCTGACCGCATCACCGGCACGGTCGGCGGCAGGCAGTATCCGGCGCAGATCGTCGGCTATGACCGTGGACGCGACATCGCCGTCATCCAGCTCCTCGGTGCGGCAGGTCTGCCCACCGCGCCGATCGGCGACACCAATGTGCTGGCGCCCGGCGAGCCCGTCGTCGCCCTCGGCAATGCGATGGGCTCCGACGCGCCACTGACCCGGGAGGTCGGGACGCTGACGGCGTTCGGGCGCACGGTCGAAGCCGAGGACACCCTGACGGGCTCGACCGACGAGCTCACCGGACTCTTCGAGTTCGCTGCACCCGTGCGCGCCGGGGATTCGGGAGGTCCGGTGGTGGATTCCCGCGGTCAGGTTATCGGCGTCACGACAGCGGCGTCGGTGAACTTCCGGATGGGACCAGGTGGGAAAGGTTTTGCCATCCCGATCAATGACGCATTCGCCGTGGCCGGGCAGATCCGAGCCGGGATCAGGTCCGACACCGTCCACATCGGACCGCCGGTGCTGCTCGGGGTCGGCGTCCGCACTGCCGGATCGGACCTGCCGGGCGTGCTGCTTCAGGACGTGATGGTCGGCGGGCCCGCCGACCTGGCGGGGCTACGACCCGGCGACACACTCCTTGTGCTCGACGGCGTTCAGCTCGACTCGGCGCGCACCCTGACGATGGTGCTCGACCGGCACTATGCCGGTGACAGCCTCGACATGACGTGGATCGACCGTTCAGGCCAGACCCGCAGCGGACGGGCGGTCCTCACCCCGAGCGTCTGATTGGACTAATCGCCCGGGTTCGATCTGCCGCGAACCCTATGCTGAGCGAGTGCCCAACAATGCGCCGTATCGCGTCGTTCAATGGACGACAGGCAATGTCGGAAAGTCATCCGTCGCGGCGATAGCCGCCAATCCCACGCTCGAACTGATCGGCTGCTACGCCTGGTCGCAGGACAAGGTCGGCAAGGATGTCGGCGAGCTCGTGGGGATCGAACCGCTGGGCGTCGCCGCCACGAACGACGTCGACGCGCTGCTGGCGCTCAAGCCCGACGTGGTGGTCTACAACCCGATGTGGATCGACGTCGACGAGCTCGCGCGAATCCTCGAAGCGGGCGTGAACGTCGTGGCGTCCGCCTCGTTCATCACCGGCGGCAACCTCGGCGACGGGCGCGACAAGCTCATCGATGCGTGCCTGCGCGGCGGATCGACACTGTTCGGCTCGGGCGTCAGCCCGGGGTTCGCCGAACTGCTGGCCATCGTCGCGGGCACCGCGTGCGACCGGATCGACAAGATCACGATCGCCGAGTCCGCAGACACCACGCTCTACGACTCCCCCGAAACTGAGCGGCCCGTCGGCTTCGACATGGCCATCGACGACCCGGCGCTGCAGCCGATGGCCGCCAACGGCACCGCGGTGTTCGCCGAGGCTGTCCAGCTGGTCGCGGACGCCCTCGGAATCGAGCTCGACGAGATCACGTGCGTATCCGAGTACGCGCAGACGACAGAGGATCTCCCGATGGCGTCATGGACCATCAAGGCCGGACACGTCGCTGGGGTGTATGCGAGCTGGCAGGGGATCGTCAAGGGCAAAACCGTCATCGACATCAACGTCCGGTGGAAGAAGGGCCAGACGCTGGAGCCGAACTGGCAGCTCGACGGCGACGGCTGGAAGATCACCATCGACGGCCGACCGACGGTCAACATGCAGGTCGGCTTCCTGCCGCCGCAGGACATGATCGAGAACGCGAAGACTCTCGAAGACTTCTTCGTGCTTGGCCACATCATGACCGCGATGCCGCCCATCCACGCCATCTCGGCGGTCATCGATGCGGCCCCCGGCATCGCGACCTACAACGACCTGCCGCTGCCCCGGCCCCGAGGCGTCGTACCCACTGGCTAACCTGGCCCGGTGAGTGTCCGCGGCTGGCTGTTGTTCGCCGCGATGAGCCTCATCTGGGGCATCCCCTACCTACTGATCAAGGTTGCGGTAGAAGGGGTTTCGGTGCCCGTGCTGGTGCTTGCGCGCACCGCGGTCGGCGCGCTGGTGCTGATTCCGCTGACCTTGAACCGACGCGCCTGGGCTCCGGTGCTGGCACACTGGAAGCCCGTCGCGGTGTTCGCGTTCTTCGAGATCATCGCTGCGTGGCTGCTGCTTTCCGACGCCGAGCGGCACATTTCGAGCTCGTTGACGGGCCTGCTGATCGCGGCCTCGCCGATTGTGGCCGCGGTGCTCGACAGGCTGACCGGGGGCAGCCAGCCGTTGACCGCCAGGAGGCTGGCCGGCCTCGCCGTCGGCCTCAGCGGGGTCGCGGTTCTGGCAGGTCCGGAGCTGACCGGGGGCAGCGCGTGGCCCGTCACCGAAGTGCTGATGGTCGCGGTCTGCTACGCGATCGCACCGTTGGTTGCCGCACGCTATCTCGGTGATGTGCCCACGATGCCGATGACGGCGGCCTGCCTCGGCCTGGCCGCGATCGTCTACGCCGGTCCCGCGGCCGCGACGTGGCCCACCGAGATGCCGCAGACGCGGGTCCTCGTCGCGATCGTGCTGCTCGCCGTGGTGTGCACGGCCCTGGCATTCATCGTGTTCTTCGCGCTCATCCGCGAGGTCGGCGCACCGAAAGCGCTGGTGTTCACCTACGTCAACCCCGCCGTGGCGCTCGGCGCCGGGGTTGTGATCCTGAACGAGCCCCTCACGCCGTGGCATCTGCTCGGGCTCGGGCTCATCCTCGCCGGTTCGGTGCTGGCGACCCGGCGCCAGGAAAACCCGTTGAGTTGACGGGCCGTGTGCGGTGGCATGGAGGCATGTCCGCTGCGATCTGGCCGCTGTTCGGGCTCGAGGTCTCGGGTCCGCGGTTGTCGCTGCGCTACATCGATGACGAACTCGGGGCCCAGCTGGCCGACTTGGCGGCCGAGGGTATCCACGAACCGGCCACGATGCCGTTCTCGGAACCGTGGACGGACGCCGAAGCCCCCGTGCTGCAACGCAATTCATTGCGCCACTTCTGGCGCTGCCGTGCCGAGACCACCCATGAGAACTGGCATCTGAACATGGCGGTGCTGGAGTACGGCGACGTCGTCGGCGCGTGCTCCGTCGATGGCGTCAAGTTTCCGGTGACGCGCACCGCGACCACCGGCTCATGGCTGGGCCGCCGCTACCAGGGCAGGGGCCTGGGCCGCGAGATGCGCCAGATGGCTTTGCACTTGGTTTTTGCCGGGCTGCACGGCCAGTGCGCCCGCACCCGGGCCTGGCACGACAACGTCGCGTCGCTGGGTGTCACCCGATCGCTGCCCTACACCGAAGGCAGCTCCACGAGGGAGATGCGCCGCGGCGTCGAGGACACGATGCTGTCCTTCTCGATGACTCGGGATCAGTGGGAGGCCGTGCGCCGCAACGACATCGAGATCCACAGTCTGCAGGCCGTGCGGGAGTTCCTGGAGATCTAGCCCGCCGCCCGCAGGGCCTGCGTGACGACCTCGATCACCTTCTGCGGTTGCTTCTCCAGGAAGAAGTGGCCACCGGCGAAGACGTGGACGTCACCGCCGCCGGTGGTGTGCTCATGCCATGCGCGCGCAGCGGCGTCGCTGGTCTTCGGGTCGTCCAGCGCGGTCATCACAACGATGGGGACGCTGATGCCGACGTCGGTGCCGCGATGGTAGGCCTGCAGCGCGCGGTAGTCGTTGCGGAACGCGGGCAGGAACGTGGAGAGCAGTTCGGGATCGCTCAGCACCCGCGGGTCGGTTCCGCCGAGTTCGCGCATCACGCCGACGAGAGCAACATCGTCCTTGAACTCGCGTTCGTCACCGTAGCGGCTCGGCGCCCGCGAACCGGACGCGAAGACGGTCAGCACCGGCCGCCCCGTCGACGTCTCGTGGCGGCGGGCCACCTCGAAGGCCAGCACCGCGCCCATGCTGTGCCCGAAGAATGCCGTCGGCTTCTCGGGCAGCGTGCCGATCTCGGTGAACACCTGATCTGCCAGCGCGTCGATGGAGTCGACAAACGGTTCGGCATAGCGATCCTGACGACCCGGGTACTGCACGCCGTAGACCTCGAACTCCGGCGACAACGCCGTCGACATCGGGAAGTAGTAGCTGGCCGATCCTCCTGCGTGCGGAAGACAGACCAGGCGCACGCGGGCATCGGGCGCGGGATGGAAGTTGCGCAGCCAACGACTGCGCGGCGGTGTCGTCACGGCGCCGGGGGCGCGTCGGCAGGCGGCGCTTCGCCGGGCGGCGGTGGTGGCGGTGGCGGGGCCCCCTCGACGACCCTGAGAACGTTGGCCGACAGCCGAGCGCCCGGTGCGACCTCGACGGAGACGTCTTTGAAGATCTCAGCTTGCTGGCCGCTGACGGTGAACCTCCCGGGCTGGGGTGCCAGACCCCCGACCACCTCGTACTCCACGGTGAAGGGTGTCTCCGGGAATGGATGCAGACCAACGTATTTGGGGTCGATCGTGTACGTGTACAGGCAGACGGTGTTGCTCGGGTCGCACTGCGAGGCGGTGACGTTGACGGTGATCTGGAACTCCTTGGCGGTCGGCACAGAGGGCGGCGGCGGCGTCGGCGGCGTGTACCGGGGCGAGGTCGCTTCCTGCTGCTGGTCCCGGCCGCCGAAGATCATGAAGGAGGCGATGCCGATTCCGCTGGCGAGCATCCCGACGATCGCCACGGCAGCGAGCAACTTCCGGAGCGTAGCCTTCGCCATGCACAGCAGGGTAGCGGCACGGGTCAGTCGGCGATGCGATTGCCTGCTTCATCCCAGTGCGCGGCGACCTTCTTGCTCGGTTGCACACGCGGCGGTTCGCCCGGCATCTTCGGGTAACTCGGTTCTCTGGGTAGTTCAGGGGTGTGCGGCCCCGGTGTACCCAACGCGGTGCCAGATTAGGGCCCATGCAACCCTGCTAGCTACTACTGGGTTTGCTGTTGATAGCAAGCACCGAACTAGCGAAGCTCACGACCGTCTGGGCAGTTGCGTAAACGAAACGGGACGCCTGCCACTACTGACGCCGCGAGGAAGCAAAGCGTTGACTCCAAAGATGAAGGACCGCACCCAAACCACCTTCGTAGCGATTTAGTCATCGACATTGAGGGGATGCCGCCGCCGGCGGTCTGCGATCATGGCCCGCGCGGCTTCCGGCAAACCGTGGTCTGATGGCATGAAGACGACGATCACCTTGCTTGATCCCCTCTCCTCGCATTCCCCTGCGACCCGGGGAATCACGTACTCCTCCTCCAGCTGCTTCAGCCACTCCACCTCTGGATCAACTTCATCACCGCCGCCCGGAAGCCAGCCAACCTGCACGCCGTCGACGTAAACACCTATCGCCCACGGCGAAAGCGGCGTCCTTGTGAACTGAAGGATCGCCGTCAGAGGGCCCAGTGGCTGACGGACGACTTTTGCTCGGCGATGACTGCCAGTGACCTCACGCGGCCAACTACCTGGTACGTCCACTTCCGCAGGAGTCGGATAAGGCCCTAGCCGGACACTCGAAGCTTTCGGCGTTGATCCGCTATCGAACGCCGAGTTCGACCGCGGCTTACGGTCTTGCTGCGGTCGCGACGACCAAGGCAACCAATCCCAGAACCCCACGAAACAAACCCTATATCGCCAATTCAGTCAACACTATAGAATGATCGGATAGCTTACCCGCACCACGGACATGATGAACATGCTCAGCTTTTAGGATTCGATCACGCAACAGTGCCGAGACAAAAACATAGTCTAGACGGAATCCGTTGTAGTCTCTTGAGTTCTGCTGCGAGTAGTACGTATATTCTTTCCTGCCGGCATTTAGGTGACGCCATGCATCTACATACTTCTCTAGACGCAGAATCCTAATATTGTCCGAGAGCTTGAACGGAGTGCCCTGCGCATCTTCCTTGAGCCCGGTGTTTAAGTCGCCCAGTAGTACAGTTTTCTCATTCTTATTCGCTTGGGCGTAACGAATCACTTCGTCCCAGAAGTTCTGCTTCCGCCGTTCTCCAGAAATACCGTATCCATCTTTGAATTTACCGGTGGTTGCATCAGGAATATGGACAGCAAGCACATTCAAGTCGAGACTGTCGATTCTGACTGACAACCACCGTTCCTGATCATTCGGCAGAGTTCTAGGCACAATTTCAATCGGACGATTGGACGCAACCAAGACACTGTGGGCATTACCCTGTTCGCAGGTTGTTTCGGTGTACACGAGTCCGCTCGCTGTGAGCGAGTTTCGTAGGCCATCGAGATTTCCGTAGGTGACCTCACTCAAAGCAACAAAGTCCGGATCCAGCAGCTTAATCTCTTCCACTATTTCAGTGATTCGCTGCCCGCCACCGCGGTTTATATTCCACGCTACGAACCTCACCTTGCCCCCGTTCAGGATGCGGACGTTAATTACCTTGCGAGTTTTGCTCGAAAAGCTAACATGCACCAACGACAAGCTGCCCTGGGCAGGGCGGGGAGCCCGCACCATACGAACCTGGGTTCAGGCGCCAAGCTATCTAGCCGCCATCAATAGACGACCCGACCACGGACACACGTTCGCCGAACGTTCTCGGGCACGGGCCACCGCATCATGAAACATCCGTTGCACTGCTGGATCTTCGGACTGACTCTCAGCTTCGTAGTGCAGCCGATTCCCACACCGGCGAACGGTGTGGACTACGTAGTGGACGTCAATGCTGCAAAGTTCCTTGTGCAGCTCGGCAACTAGTTTGTACCAGCCTGGCCCACAGGCGATTTCGTTGTCGGGCCCAGTCGGCATCCTGAGGAGCACTGTGGCCAGGGCGTCTCGGTACTTGCCTGCATCGCTCGGGACGTTGAGCACTGGGGAGAGATGTGTGTCGTTCGATCCCGAAGCCTGACAGCCGGCGCACGTGTCATCGACATCCATTGTTGCGATCTCCTGAGGCTCGTCTATCACTGCGTTCGTCGGCCCACCGTCCTCTTACGGGAGGCAATCAACATAGGTACGATACGCATGGGATCGATACGCATGCGTACAAAACACTCTGGTACTTTCCGCATGAGGTCGATGGGGTTGCTGGCGTGCCAATGCCCACGCCGGATCGATCGGTTGTTAACGCCACGACTGCCGCCTTCGGTGCACGGGTCCGTAGCCGAAGGCAAGAACTCGGACTCAGCCAGGAGGCCGCTGCGCAGCGCTGCGGGATCCATTGGACACAGTTCGGCAAGGTGGAGCGTGGTCAGCGCAGCCTGCGGCTCGAGACGATCGTTCGCATCGCAGACGGGCTAGCCATTGACGCCGGTCAGCTCGTTTCCGGGCTACCCCTGCCAGAGTAGCGAGGGCGAGATCAAGATCAGCAGTAGTTGCGCCCGCCCCGGGCCATGCCTACATAGTCACCCGGCGGTCGTTCCCTACCGCAGGCCCGGGCAGTAGTGACTGAGAAGTACGCGAGTGAGTTGTTCACCACGGACGCTGACCGCCCTCACATCCCGCGTCGCCATCCTGGCAAAGTTGGTCGGGCATGTCTCGACCGCCTCTCGCGGAACAAGGTCCCGGAGTGGGACCGGAAGTCGATCGTCGCTCATACCGAGATAAGCGTGCACAAACCCCTTCACTTGCTGACTCGAACCGGCGAGATGAAGCCGAGCCCGCCCTGCATCTTGCGACTTCGTGTGAGTGATCTCGAAGCTCTGCTTCATCCTGGTGGGCCAGAACCTAGCTGCCTTCACCGCGGACCGCCCCCGGCCGGCATCGGCGACTAAGAGGTAATCCAGGTCGTAGACGTGACCGGTGTACTCTGCGGAACGGCCAGGAAGTAATGGCGAAAGCCCCAGGTTGTCGTACACGCCCCCGTCGATCATTACCACCGTGCGTGTTGTGGTCTCACCACTCCGGTCACGGAACTCATACCGTCGGGTTAGCCCTGGCAGCAAGGCCGGGAACGCAGCCGACGCTGCGACAGCCTCGGCGACGGTCACCGGTGTCGTGATCTTGCCGTACGGCGAGCATGAACTGACGTGACTTCCAAAGCGAATTGCGTTGCCAGAGGCCATGTCGGTAGCCGAAAGCACGGTGGCTAGCCCCGGATGAGTGACTTCACCTATGAGGCGCTGACCAAACTGCCGATTGCTGAGCGCTGCGACCAAGCTATCTGTGCGGTTGTGCGACCGTGACTTCGACGTGACAAGGGAGCTGCCTGTACTTCCGAGGTTTCGAACAGCGATACGCGGACTGAGCGCGCGACGGACCAGTTCGGTCTGCAGACCAGACTGCAATAGTCGCACCACTGACGCCTCGAACTCGGCGAAATCTGTGGGGCCGTATGCCCACATCGCAGCGAGTAGGCTGCCTCCACTGATACCCGAAATGACTTGCACATGCCGTAGGAGGTCGCGGTCGGCCAATGCCCGCAGGCATCCTAGACCAAAAGCAGTGGCTCGAAATCCGCCGCCCGACAGTGCAACCCCAACTCGCGGAGAGCCACTCACGACTCAATGCCCAACGCTCGTCGCCACCATGGGGCCTCAGACTGCGGCAAGGGCTGAAAGAATCCGCCGGGGAAGCTCGTTCCGACCATAGCCAGGTCCATTGGCCTTCCGCCGGCGGCGAAAAGTTGGATGGGGTCATCTCGCTCTACGACACGCACATACACATCAGGAAGCTGTCCCTGCTCTCGCCACCGATCCCACGTGTCTGCCGGACCGCCCAGGATGAGCATCAAGGCTCTCCGTCCGGTCCCTGACGGAGACACTATCCAGCCCATCCCGCGTTCATCGATAGCGCTAGGACCGGCAGGGCCGTACGGGTGGGTGTGCCACATCCCTACGAAACCGATGCGGTTGATCGTCTGATCCCGGAGTCGCCCGACAATCTCTTGAGTGCCTGCAGTGCCGTGCGCAAAGTAGCGGTCGGACAGCACACTGTCTGGCGATGGCCCGGCGGCGCCATCGATGTAGACGCAGCCCACGGCGTCATCGAACGCGCCCAAGAGCATCCCCCCGGTCTCTACGTCGCGCCCGCGAGTTCTGTTTCCCCGACGCGTTTCCGCCCGCATCTCGGCGATGGCGCGCTCCGATAGCCGCACCTCGTAACGTTTGGAGACATCAGTAGTGAAATGGTCGTTGGGCCAGTGCCACCAATGCGCCCCAGTGCTGGCCGCATCAACGCCGGGCAACCGAATGGCCACTGCCGCCGCTCCATCCTCAGCAGGGTTGGCGAGCACGGTTAGAGACGACCAGAAGAGTATCGAGGCCAAGGCTGTGGTCTGCGTTGCTGAACCGGTGAATGTCGGTGCAGAACAACCCGGTTCGGGAAAAAACATGTCCGTGCGAGGCGGCTCGGGGAAAAAATCGTTGGCAATGTCGGCAAGCGTCCCGTTAACGTCTCGGTGCACGTCGATCGCGATGCGCCTCAGAATGTCGTGGGCGCAGCCGGTGGTGCCGGTGGGCGAAACGATCCCCAACGCACGCATTGCGTTGTAGCCGAACAGGCCCGTGATGACTGGCGGCCAGTTAGCGCGTTGGGCGGCACGCGCGGTTTCAATCGCTGCACGAACGCCAACGTGGGCAGTCGCATCAACCACGAGATCGTACTGCGGAACCTCTACCTGATGCCCGACGAATAGACTGATGGCGTCGCACTTTAACGCCTCGACAGTCACCTTGGGATCAATCCCGCACAGCCGCGCAGCCAGCTGCTCGGCCTTACTGTGCCCGATGTCGCTGTCCAGGTATGGCTGACGCACCAGAATCCCAGGCTTGACCGAACCGTCGTCGACCACTGTCAGTGTGCTCGCCCCGGCACGCACACATTGTTCAGCAATTGGCGCTCCAAGCGCACCGCACCCGAGTACCAACACCCTCTTGCCTCGCAGCCAAGTCGACGGCGATCCCGCATCACGTCGATTAGTGACTTCTGCGCGATTCTCGTGTACCGCCATCCACGCAACGTCAGCACGATCGACCCAGCTATCAGCCAAAGTGCGGACATCCTTAGACAACTCGTCGGCCCGCGACTGTAATTCCGCACTCAAATCGTCCGAGCGCAGGTTGTCGACGCTTCGCAGCAATTGCATAATGTCCGTGCCGAAGTCGTCAAACCTCCACCCAGCCAAATGAGCTAGGCGTCGAGAACCCTGTGTGCGCCGCGTTGGTGTCCCCACCATCAGCACTACTGGAGCAGTGTTGTCGACTTCGGCAGAGGCGGCGATCACGTTGTTAATGGTGCAGGCCATGGTGATGGCACGGAGCAAATCCTCCCGTGCACAACCGAACTCATCGAGACTGGTAACCAGTGCAGCGCCTTTGCGTGGATACTCGATCGAGAGTTCATCGCTGATGAGCACCAATGGTGAGACGAAATAGGGGGTGCCGGTGGGTGCCGTCGGCGTGAAATCCTCCGCGAGGACGAGGGCGATGGTCTCCGGCAGCGTCATCCAGGCACGCACATCGATGCGGGTTTCAGTCCGGTCGCATAGGCCGTACACGAGCTTCGTGGAACCAGTCGTCACGGTGTCATTCCATGGCACACGCTCGCCAAGATCTGGATGCACGACGAGGCTGCCCGCGCGGGCTTTGGAGTAAACGACCGGAGGATGCAACGGCTGCCCGTCGGGATCGAGGGTGCCGTTCGCAGCGCGCTCCAACCATGTCAGGAGCCGTTCGATGAGCCCGCGCATACCGTCACCTGGGTTCCACTCCACAGCGCTGGCGGCGTAGATGCACAGGTAACGACCCCATTGGACGTGTGGAGTTCCTGCCCACCGCCGGTGGGTTACCCACACTGACGGGGGCGTGAACGGAAAGTCATCGGTGACAAGGAGTTCGAAGCGCTCCCGCCGACGAACATTGATGCCGCTACCGGTGATGATCCCCTTTGTCGCGATAGAGACATCCAGGATGAGCCTGTCGTCGTCGTCTCGGACGCTGACGAGTTGGATCGCGCCTCCGCTGACTGCCGACAGCTCCTGAATCTGACGAATGGCGAGTTCGCTCAACGTCCGAAACCTACTGGCGTATCGGGCGCCTTGTCGCCACCCCGGTCCGCCTCGATCGCCGCGCGTACTTCGTCGGGGCCTGACGTCTGTACCGCCGACCTTGCGGGTAGTGCCTTGGCCACAGCAGCTGCCGCCTCAATGACAGCAGCGAGCCGCGGGCGCCCGCCCACACCAGTTATTGCCGCGGTGCGCAGGGAAGCGCTGTCAGTCACTGTTTCGACGGGCAGCACGCCAGCGCCTACAGCGTCGACACCGAAGACCACCGGTGAGGGTGTGGCCTCGTCTCCCCATGCCATGGTGCAGATTAGGTCGTCGGCGATTTCCTCGTATCGGTCGGCGGCCATACGGTGCGGTGGGTTGGCGCCGGCCACGTCGCTGGATGGGAACACAGCGCTGCTACTGACAACTACCGCGCCAGGGCGGGCGTTTCGCTCGAAAGCGTTCAGTATGTCCATTTGCAGTTGGTCGACACCGTTTTCGTCGGGCTGGTACATGACCTTCTTGGAGCAGTGGTGCGGAGCCAACAGCAGGTCCCACTCCAGGTACTGCTCGCGGTGTTTGTACTCGCTGTAGTTGAAGATTTTCATGATGGTGTCGTGGGCGAGGTCACCGAACAACAGGACCTTGCCGTTGACGCCGGCCTCGTCTGTGAGCGTTATCTGCATGGCCAGGGACGTCTCGTTTCGCGGGGCTGCGCAGTCGTCACTGAATGGCGCGTGGAAGAACGCTTCAAACAGCCCGGCGCGGTCGTGCCCGTCGAGAGCGGTGACGGATTGTCCTGGCCACGATTTGTATCTGTCGGGCAGATCGTCGTACGGGTGGTCGCTGTGCTCGTCGTCGTAGCCGATGACAACGATGCGGTCGCCGCTGGCGGGCTCGCCTCCAGCGGCCAGAGCGGCACGAGTGGCTTCGATGCGTCGTTCGGATTCTTCGCGGAAGGCAACAGCGTCTTCGCACGGCTCGGGTGCGTCG
>NZ_LQPC01000002.1 GCF_002101705.1 Mycolicibacterium iranicum
GGTCGACGAACAACGCGGTCAGGACCAGACGGGCCTTTGACGTGGGTTGCGGCATCCCCGAGCATCACGCCGAGCCGGGCTGTCTCCAATGCCCCGAGACATCTATCTCCAATGACGCGAGACATCTGTCGCCGATGTCCTGAAACACCACACTGTCCCCGCCACCAGATTTTCATGCCATTTGGGAACACTTTGGGATGCCAAACGTGCCCAGAGGGGCGCAACCTCTCGGTTGGGCGTCGGGCTTGTAATGTCGTCCGGCCGCGAGGTGGCGCAGCTTCAGCCGAGATCGTCGGGGATGTCGTCGACGGATTGGGTGAACTGTGGTGGCCGCTTTTCCAGAAAGGCTCGTACGCCTTCTTTCCCGTCACCGATTGAGGCGTGCCACATGGCGAGGCTGTCGCGGCGGTGGGCTTCGAGTGGATGGGTGGAGCCGGCGCCGGCGTAGAGCAGTCGGCGGGTCATCGCGAGTGCGGCGGACGATCTCCCGTCGATGAATTTGTGCGCCAACGCATACGCGCTCGGCAGCAAGTCGTCAGGCTCGTGAATGGACCGCACCAGGCGATGAGACAGGGCTTCTTCGGCCGAGAGGATGTCCGCGGAGTACATCAGTTCCAGGGCGGTGGGCATTCCGACGATCCTGGGTAGGAAGTAGGAGGACGCTGCTTCGGGCACGATGCCGAGCTTGCCGAAGACGAAGCCAATGCGCGCCTTCGTGGATACCAGGCGAAGGTCCATCGCCAGTGTCATCGTCGCACCTATGCCTACGGCCGCGCCGTTGATCGCGGCGATGACGGGTTTGTCGCAGTCGTGGATCGCGAGGGTGACTTTACCGCCGGTGTCGCGGACACCGTCCTGAAACGGTGCTTCCGTGAGCCGCTCTCGAAGCAACTGTGCTGTCGGAGCGGCTGATTCGTCCAACCCGAACACGTTGCCCTCCGCCGCAAGGTCCATCCCGGCGCAGAATGCCCTACCTGATCCCGTGACGACCACGGCGCGTACGGCGTTGTCGCGGCGCACCTGGCGGAAAGCCTGTTCGAGCTCGGCGGCCATGGTGAGGTTGAAGGCGTTGAGTTGATCGGGCCGGTTCAAGGTGAGGGTCAGCACGCCGTCATCGACTGCCCATGTCAGGGTCTCGAAGTGGGGATCCATCCGTTTAGTCTCCTCGCACTGGCTAGAGGCGCTGCGCTGCCGTCGCAGTCAGAGTCGCACGAGTGAGAACGGGTAGGCGAACGTGCCGCCCGGCGCCCCGTCGCAACCCGCTGCGAACGAAGAACGGGGCGGCATGGGAGGCGATGCCAGGGACGTCGTGGCCACGGCAACGGCCAGCGGTACCGACAACGACATAACGACTTTCATTCATGCCTCCCAGCTCGTGTGACCGACATCCCCACGACGGCGTGTCACATGTGCGAGCCGCCGTCGATGCGGACCTCGGTGCCCGTGATGAAGTAGGCATCGTCGCTGCCCAACATCGCCACCACACCGGCCACCGCATCCGGTGGGGCGAAGATTGCGCCTCCGTCCAGGGGAAGCATCGGGGCCACCTTGCCGAACAGGGCGTAGTCCGAGTCCTCGGGCAGCCCCGGCCCGACGCTTTGGCGGGAGGATCCGGTGCCATCGGTCATGCCGGACGAGATTGAGCCTGGCTGAACGGAATTGAATCGAATGCCGGCCTTGGCGAACTCCATCGCCCAGGAGTGGGTCATCGACAGCACGCCGCCCTTGGAGGCTGCGTAAGCGGCCATGTAGGGATGGGCAAAGTGCGCCGAGGTGGAGCTGAAGTTCACCACGGCGGCGTGATGGCCTTCGTGCAGCGCCGCAATGCACTCCCTGGTGACAAGGAATGTCCCGATGAGATTGATGCGTAGGACGTTTTCGAAGTCGGCGAGGGTGGTCTGGGCAAGGTGCGCCGAGCGCAGAATTCCGGCGGCGTTGACCAGTGTGTCCAACCCTCCCAAGGCATTGAGTGACTCGGCCACACCTGCGGCGACGGACTCCTCGTCGCCGATGTCCATGGCGACGGTCGTCAGTCGATCGCCATCAGCGCTCGCTTTCGTCGCCGTGTCGGCGAGCCCCTCACTACTGATGTCAGCGGCGACGACATGGCCTCCTTCAGCAAGGATGCGCAGCACGCACGCTTGGCCGATCCCTGACCCGCCACCGGTGATGAGCACCCGTCGTCCGGAATAGCGCGAAAGGGAAGGGGACGAGCCTCCGGACGTAGTGGTCACAAAACATCTCCCGTCGTAGATCTGCAGGCATTGATAACCGACTCTGGCATTGGCTGTCTAACTTCACGTGCACAACGGCGTCATCGGTGGTCGGTTCCCGGGTGGATGGGACGCGAACGCGCGAACATGTCGGACGCAAATTCGGAGAGAAGTACCGAACACCCCTCCTCATCATCGAGACCAAGACGGATTCGTCGTACTTAATCGGTACGGGCCAGATCCGAACCGGTTGAAAACACCGACCGCAGCCATGCTCGATCAGCATTCCGTCAAACTGCGGAAGTCGCTGTGGTCTCGCGAGGTCGTTTGCTCTGAATGTCCACCAGCCCGACGACCGGCTTCGCCGTCCCCCGCCTTGGGTGACCAGGCCAGACTGCAGTGCCCTAGGGATCTTCCGGTCGTCAAACAGCTTGCTGCGGCACGTCTGCGAACACCCAGACGACAGTAGACGTACGGGCGCCTCGGCCGAAGCGAGCTCGCGAATCGTCGGAGTCGAATACTCCATGGGGGCACCCTGTTCGCAGCGGACAGGCGCGTCCAGGCGCGGCGGAACGGCCCTTTTAGCAGCGCGCTTTGGTATCTGAGACCCGTTGGTGCAGCCGCCGCGTATCGACACCGTCAGCGAGTTTTCCCGGGGCAGCCGGCGACGAGTTGGACAGCGACGAGTCATTGTTATTGATGGACGGGGTGCTGGCCGGCCGCGAACCCAATATTTGCGAACAGAACACTCCCAAACGCCGAAAGCGGGCTTTCCGGCGGAATCGCTCAGATCGCGGGCCCCGCACTGAGCTGCTCAAACGGGAAACAGTGGGGATCTGCGAATGCCCACTTTTCGTTCCACCACTCAACGGTCGCAGGGTCGAATGTTGCCCTCTGCAAACATGCGATTCGCACGACATCGGAATGGCCGCGAACCGGTTGGGGTCCGCGGCTTTTCCGATTAGGCCCGGCTTGGCGAGCTGTGGGCTGGTAGTCGCTGGTGGGGTCGAGGGCGAAGGCGACATCGCGAATGACGCTGAGGTTATTCGAGAATGACAATCAGGTTGCGCAACTCACGACGAGGACGAAGCGCAGGTACGTTTCTTCGTTAAAGCCGAAGCGCGATCATGAAGACGGTACGCTGTGTCATTTCAGGGGGGTCGAGGTGACGACATGAGGGCGGTAAATCCAGCGAGAAGAGCCGGTGCGGCTTTATCTTGGCTGCATCGTAACAACATCGCCATTAGCCAATGGCAGAATCCGCAATTTGCGGAGGAGGCGACCGGCGGGGGGCTTGTGAACACCGCGTCTCGCCTAGAGGGCAGATCTGTGGCGCTGTGCGTCAGACTCGGACGTTCTGTTCGAAGCGCACTACCCACACCGCGACTTCAGCGCTCGAACACCGAGATATGACAGCAGATGTCGACCGCGTAGCCGAACTGTCGGTTACCGATATCCGACGACTCAACCGCGACCTTCGGATACTCATCGCAACCAACGGCACCATGACGCGGATGCTCACGGCCTTGGCCAACGAGGAGATCGTCGTGGATATCGTCAAGCAGCAAATTCACGACGTCGCGCCGGAATTGCCCGAATTGGAGGGTAGCGCGATGGGGCGTGTTCTTCAGCGCGATATTTTGCTGAGGGGCCGAACTTCTGGAAACGCATTCGTGGCCGCGGAGTCGTTGATCGCCATCGATCTCTTGCCGCGCGCCATCATGACAAGTCTGACAGAGACCGATCGGCCGATCGGCGAAGTGATGGCGTCAAGTCACATCGAGACCTTCAAGGAGGAGGCGAAAGTCTGGACGGGAAAGGTGCCGCGTTGGCTGGCACATGACGAATACGAGATTTCGCCCACGGAGACTGTTGCCCGCCGGTATCGCGTTATCGCTGGAGGGCAACCAGTCATGATTATCACTGAATATGTCTTGAAAACTGTATTCGACGACACTTCGAAGAACAAATTTGTTACCGCCAGTAAGCAAGCGGAATCTCGAAATAACGGAATGTAGACGGGACTGTAATCAGCGGTCCGAACCGCAGGAATTGAGAATTTCATAGCGCTGACCGTGTCGCATCTCTCACTCGCGCCTGTGAATTCGGGATCGGGCGGTCACGACGGGTCGGGGGCCGTCACGGTGAATGGACATCTAGACATGCTGAATGGGAATCTGGCGGAACTGCTCGCCCGGCGGGCATCGGAGGATGGGTGGTACGACAAGCCCGCCTACTGTGCGCCGGACGTGGTGACGCACGGCCAGATCCATGACGGTGGTGCGCGCCTCGGCGAAGTGTTGAGGAGCCGCGGACTTTCCAGGGGCGATCGTGTGCTGCTGTGTCTGCCGGATTCGCCGGATCTCGTGCAGTTGCTGCTGGCGTGCCTGGCGCGCGGGATCACGGCCTTCTTGGCGAATCCCGATCTTCATCGCGATGATCACGCCTTTCAGGAGCGCGATACGGAGCCGGCGCTCGTCGTCACCTCCGGTTCTCTGCGCGATCGCTTCCACCCCTCGGGCGTGGTAGAAGCAGCAGAGCTCATGGCCGATGCGGCGCACGTCGGTCCGGGTGGGTACGAACCCCTCGATGGTGGCGCTCCTGCCTATGCGACGTACACGTCCGGCACGACGGGTCCGCCGAAGGCCGCGATCCATCGCCACGCCGACCCATTGGTTTTTGTCGAGGCCATGTGCCGTAATGCACTGCGGCTCAGCGCCGCAGACGTCGGATTGAGCAGCGCTCGCATGTATTTTGCGTACGGCCTGGGTAATTCGGTCTGGTTTCCACTGGCGACGGGTAGTTCGGCGATCGTCAATTCGGTGCCTGTGAGTCCGGAGATGGCCGCGACGCTGAGCGCGCGATTCCAGCCATCAGTGCTCTACGCTGTGCCGAATTTCCTGGCCAGAGTCGTCGACACATGCGCTCCCGATTCGTTCCGTTCGCTTCGCTGTGTGGTATCGGCGGGAGAGGCGATGGAGATCGGCCTGGCCGAGCGCATCATCGAATTCTTCGGCGGCATACCAATTCTCGACGGAATTGGCTCTACCGAGGTCGGGCAGACTTTCGTATCCAACAGCGTCGACGAATGGCGCCCGGGAACCCTGGGAAAGGTCCTGCCGCCCTACGAGATTCGGGCGGTGGCTGAGAACGGCGCCACTGCTGCCCCCGGGATGGAGGGGGACCTGTGGGTCCGCGGATCGTCCATCGCGCAGGGCTATTGGAATCGCGCTGAACCGCCCGCCGGCAGTGATGGTTGGCTCGAAACCCGGGATCGGGTCTGCATCGACGACGGGGGGTGGGTCACCTACCGTTGCCGCGCTGATGACATCGAGATCGTCGGCGGCGTCAACGTCAATCCGCGGGAGATCGAGCGGGTCATCATCGCGCACGACGCCGTGTCCGAGGCTGCCGTCGTCGGCGTGAGGGAATCCACGGGTGCCTCCACGCTGCAGGCGTTCCTGGTCCCGGCGGGCGATGCCGTGATCGACGACGTGGTGTTGCAGGACATCCACCGGCAGTTGATCAGCCGACTGTCTGCGTTCAAGGTGCCGCACAGGTTCGCTGTTCTCGAGCGGCTCCCTCGAACGGCGAACGGGAAATTGTTGCGGGGCGATCTTCGCTTGCAGCCTCCGACGAAACCGATTTGGGAACTTCCGTTGCATAGGGCGGAGGGCGTGCTCTCGGCTGGCGACGGCGACGTGACGCTCAAAGAGCGGTTGTCGTTGTTGCAGCAGGAACGGCACCGGCTGGTGGCCGACGAGGTATGTAAAGAGGCCGCCAAGATCTTGGTTGAGCCTGATCCTCGCTCGATCAATCGCGATCTGGCGTTCTCGGAACTGGGTTTTGACTCGCAGATGACGGTCGAACTCAGCAATCGACTGGCCGCGCTGACGGGCCTGCGGCTGCCCGAGACGATCGGGTGGGACTGTGGCTCGATTTCAGCACTGGCCCGGCACGTGGAGACCGCACTGTCGGGATCCGACAGTCGGGTGGCGCTGTCCGCTGCGGCGACTTCGGGCACCGACGGTGTTGCGGCGGTCGAAGAGGAGCTGAAAAAGGTCGAGGAGATGGTGGCGGCCATCGGGCCCGACGACAGGCAGTGGGTCGCCGATCGTTTGCGTGCACTGCTGTACAGCATCACCGATGGCGAGGATCGGCTCGGCGAGCGGATTCAGGCGGCCTCGACGCCGGAAGAGATTTTCCGGCTGATCGATTCTGAGTTCGGCGAGTCATGAGGGGGGAGCAGCAGAATATGACGAGCAGCGTTGAGGGCGCCGACGAGGAACGCGAAAAACTGTTCCGCTATCTAAAAAAGGCTGTGGTCGAGCTCGACGAGGCACGCGCACGTCTGCGCGACTACGAGCAACGCGCGACGGAGCCGGTGGCTGTGGTGGGGATCGGCTGTCGCTTCCCGGGCGGGATCGATTCTCCGGATGCGTTGTGGGAAGCCGTTTCAGCGGGCCAAGATCTGGTGACGGACTTTCCGGCTGATCGCGGTTGGGACGTGGAGGGCATCTATGACCCGGATCCCGACGCCGACGGCAAGACCTATACCCGCAAGGGCGCGTTCCTGGAGGACGCAACCGGTTTTGACGCCGGGTTCTTCGGGATCGCGCCAGGCGAGGTCTTGGCGATGGATCCCCAGCAGCGGTTGATGCTGGAGGTGTCGTGGGAAGCGTTGGAACACGCGGGAATTGACCCGTTGTCGTTGAGGGGGTCGCAGACCGGGGTGTTCACCGGGATCTTCGCGCCGAGCTATGGCGGCAGAGATTCCGGCGCCCTCCAGGGATACGGGTTGACCGGTACGACGGTGAGCGTGGCCTCGGGGCGGGTTTCCTACGTGTTGGGTTTGGAAGGCCCAGCGGTATCACTGGATACGGCGTGCTCCTCGTCGCTGGTGGCGATCCATTCGGCGATGGCGTCGTTGCGGACCGGTGAGTGCGATCTGGCATTGGCCGGTGGGGTGACGGTGCTGGGGTTGCCGTCGATCTTCATCGGATTCAGCCGGCAGCGCGGGCTCGCTCCCGACGGACGTTGCAAGGCGTTCGCCGGGGCCGCCGACGGAACCGGCTGGGGCGAGGGCGCCGGGGTGGTGGTGCTTGAACGGCTGTCCGATGCGCAGCGGTTGGGGCATACGGTGTTGGCCCTCGTGCGCGGTAGCGCGATCAATCAGGACGGCGCCTCCAACGGTTTGACCGCGCCCAACGGGCACGCCCAGCAGCGCGTCATCCTGGCAGCGTTGGACAGCGCGGGGTTGAGTGCAGCTGATGTGGACGTGGTGGAGGCTCACGGGACGGCCACCACCCTCGGTGATCCCATTGAGGCGCAGGCGTTGTTGGCGACCTATGGGCAGGACCGTCCGGCGGGGCGGCCGCTGTGGCTGGGCTCGATCAAGTCGAACATGGGTCATACACAGGCTGCGGCGGGCGTGGCCGGGGTGATCAAGATGGTGCAGGCGATGCGGCATGGCGTGATGCCGGCGACATTGCATGTGGATGTGCCTTCTCCGCGCGTGGATTGGGACAGCGGCGCGGTGTCGCTGTTGACCGAGGCGAGGGACTGGCCGGTAGATGGTCATCCGCGCCGGGCCGGGGTGTCTTCGTTCGGGATCAGCGGCACCAACGCGCACGTGATCATCGAACAAGCTCCCGAGCCGGCCCCGATCGAGAGCATCGCGCGCGGGCAGGGGTTGTCGATGCTGCCGTGGGTGATTTCGGCGAGATCGGCTGAGGCGCTGACGGCTCAAGCGAGCCGACTGTCAGCACACCTGGAGGCTGCTCCGGGGTTGGCCGCGGTCGATGTGGGGTTCTCGCTGGCGGGCCGGTCGGTGTTCGAGCACCGTGCGGTGGTGGTCGGCGGCGACCGGCAGACGTTGATGGAAGGTTTGGCGACGCTCGCCGAGGGTGAGCCGGGTGCGGGGGTGTCGGTAGGTCACGCGGGGCCGGTGGGGAAGACGGTGGTGGTGTTCCCCGGGCAGGGCTCACAGCACATCGGGATGGGCCGCGAGCTGCACGGCCAGTTGCCGGTATTCGCCGAGGCTTTCGACGCGGTGGTCGATGAGTTGGATCGGCATCTGAGATTGCCTCTGCGCGAGGTCCTTTGGGGTGCAGATACCGGTCTTCTTGATACCACTGAGTTTGCCCAGCCGGCTCTGTTCGCAATTGAGGCGGCGCTGTTCGCGGTGTTGCGGCGCTGGGGCGTCCAGCCGGACTTCGTGATGGGCCACTCGGTGGGGGAGTTCACGGCGGCGTACGCCGCCGGGGTGTTGACGTTGGCGGACGCGGCGATGCTGGTGGTCGCGCGCGGCCGGTTGATGCAGGCGCTGCCTTCGGGTGGGGCGATGGTGGCGGTGGCCGCCGCTGAAGACGAAGTGATGCCCCTGCTGAGTGAGGGTGTGGGGATCGCTGCGATCAATGCGCCCAAGTCCGTGGTGATCTCAGGTGCGCAGGCCTCGGCGGGTGCGATTGCGGACCGGTTCGCAGAGCAGGGTAGGCGGGTACACCGGCTGGCAGTGTCGCATGCGTTCCATTCGCCGCTCATGGAGCCGATGCTCGAGGAGTTCGCGCGGGTCGCGGCCGGGGTGCGGGCCCGTGAGCCGCGGATCGGGTTGGTGTCCAACGTGACCGGCGAATTGGTCGGTGCTGGAAGTGGTTTCGGTTCCGCTCAGTACTGGGTCGAGCATGTGCGCCGGCCGGTGCGTTTCGCCGACAGTGTGCGTCACCTGCAGGCGGCAGGCGCGACCCATTTCATCGAGGTCGGTCCCGGTAGTGGTTTGACGAGCTCCATCGAGCAGTCGTTGGCTCCGGCTGAAGCGGTGGTGGTGCCGACCCTGCGCAAGAATCGCCCGGAGGTGGCCTCGGTGCTGACCGCCTCCGGTCAGTTGTTCACCACCGGCGTGCCGGTGGATTGGCCGGCGGCGTTCGCCGGATCGGGTGGGCGGCGGGTCGAGTTGCCCACGTACGCATTTCAGCGACGGCGGTTTTGGGAGGCGCCTGGCGCCGAGGGGTCCGCCGACGCGGCCGGTTTGGGGCTGGGGGTGACCAAACATGCCTTGTTGGGGGCGGTGGTTCAGCGGCCCGATATCGACGGGGTGGTGTTGACCGGCCGGTTGTCGCTGACGGATCAGCGTTGGTTGGCCGACCATGAGATCGGCGGGGCGGTGCTCTTTCCCGGGACGGGCTTCGTGGAGTTGGCGATCCGCGCCGGCGATGAAGTGGGCTGCGCGGTCATCGAGGAGTTGGTGCTGGCGGCACCGCTGGTGATGCACCCCGGTGCGGCGGTGCAGGTGCAGGTGGTCGTGGGGCACGCCGAGGACTCCGGGTACCGGACTGTATCTGTGTATTCCCGCGATGACCACGCCGAGGGTTGGTTGTTGAACGCCGAGGGCAAGCTCGGTGTGCACGCAGCGGAGGTGTCCAGGGCGTCGGATTTGTCGGTGTGGCCGCCGGCGGGTGCGGAACCTGTGGATATCTCGGACGCCTACGCGCAGTTGGCGGAGCGTGGCTATGCCTACGGCCCGGCGTTCCAGGGGTTGGTGGCGGTCTGGCGGCGTGAGTCGGAGGTCTTCGCCGAGGTGGTCGCTCCTCCCGAGTCCGGTGTCGCGGTCGACGGGATGGGGATGCATCCGGCCGTGTTGGACGCTGTGCTGCATGCGCTGGGTTTGGCTGTCGAGACCGGCGAGACGAGACTGCCGTTCTGCTGGCGGGGTGTGTCGCTGCACGCCGCGGGCGCTGCTCGGGTACGGGCCCGCCTCGCCCCGGCAGGGACGGATGCGTTCTCGATCGACGTGACCGATGGCGCGGGATTGCCGGTGCTGACTGTCGGCGCGCTGGTCACCCGAGCGATGAGCGCCGAGCAGCTGGGCGCCGCGGTTGCGGCGGCCGGCGGTGCACCGGAGCAAGGTCCGTCAGAGGTGGTGTGGTCGCCGATATCGGTCAAGCACAATGAGACTGACGAACATTCATTGCCTGCGGTGGTCTCCTGGGAGGACTTCAGCGTCGACGCGGATGGTGCGGGCGATGCGGGTGTCGTGGTGTGGGAGTGCGGGTTTGCCGGTGAGGACGCGGTGGGCTCGGTTCGTGCGGCTACCCACGCTGCGCTGGAGGTGTTGCAGTCCTGGCTGGGTAAGGATCGGGCGGGCACGCTCGTGGTGTTGACCCGTGGCGGCGTTGCGTTGCCCGGTGAGGATGTCAGCGATCTGGCCGCCGCGGCCGTGTGGGGAATGGTGCGTTCGGCGCAGGGCGAAACCGATGGCCGGATCGTGCTGATCGACACCGATACAGCAGTCGACGTGGCGTTGCTTGCCGGAGTCGGTGAACCGCAGCTGGTGGTGCGCGGCGGCACGGTGCATGCCGCCCGATTGTCCCCGGCCCCGCCGCTGCTCGCGCTCCCGGCGGGGGAGCCGGCGTGGCGCTTGGCAGCAGGCGGCGGCGGGACGTTGGAGGATCTGGTGATCCAGGCCTGCCCGGAGGTGCAAGCACCGCTGCAGCCGGGGCAGGTGCGGGTGGCGGTGTCAGCCGTGGGCGTCAACTTCCGCGACGTGGTGGCCGCCTTGGGGATGTATCCCGGCCAAGCGCCTACGTTGGGTGCCGAAGGTGCCGGGGTGGTCGTCGAGACCGGTCCAGAGGTGACCGGTGTGGCCGTCGGTGACTCGGTGATGGGATTTCTGGGCGGTGCGGGTCCGTTGGCCGTCGTACATCAGGACCTGATCACCCGGATCCCGCAGGGCTGGTCTCTGGCCGAAGCGGCCGCAGTGCCGGTGGTGTTCCTGACGGCGTTGTTCGGGTTGGCCGACTTGGCCTCGATTCGCGCCGGCGAATCGCTGCTCGTCCATGCCGGCACCGGTGGCGTGGGCATGGCGGCAGTGCAGTTGGCGCGCCACTGGGGGGTGGAGGTCTTCGTCACCGCCAGCCGTGGTAAGTGGGACACGCTGCGCGCCATGGGGTTTGATGACGACCACATCGGTGATTCGCGCACGCTGGACTTCGAAGAGAAGTTCCTGGCAGTTACCGAGGGGCGTGGCGTCGATGTGGTGCTCGACTCGCTGGCCGGTGAATTCGTCGATGCTTCGCTGCGCCTGCTGGTTGGAGGCGGCCGCTTCCTCGAGATGGGCAAGACCGATATCCGCGATGCGGAGGAGATCGCTGCAAGGTATCCCGGCGTCGCCTATCGTGCGTTCGACCTGTCGGAAGCCGGCCCGGTGCGCATGCAGGAGATCTTGGCCGAGGTGCGGGAGCTCTTCGACTCCCACGTGCTGCACCGGCTGCCCGTCACCACGTGGGATGTGCGCTGTGCGCCGGCGGCCTTCCGGTTCATGAGTCAGGCCCGCCAC
This sequence comes from Mycolicibacterium iranicum, assembly GCF_002101705.1. Taxonomy (GTDB): domain Bacteria; phylum Actinomycetota; class Actinomycetes; order Mycobacteriales; family Mycobacteriaceae; genus Mycobacterium; species Mycobacterium iranicum. The sequence goes on from NZ_LQPC01000002.1 coordinate 11,548, forward strand.
ATCGGCAAGGTGGTGTTGACCATGCCCTCGGCGCTGGCTGAAGAGCTTGCCGGGGGCACGGTGTTGATCACCGGAGCCACCGGTGCGGTCGGTGGGGAACTGGCCCGTCACATGGTCAAGGCCTACGGGGTTCGTCATCTGGTGCTGGCCAGTCGCCGCGGCGATCGTGCCGAGGGGGCTACCGAGCTTGCCGCCGAACTGGCCGAGGCCGGTGCTGACGTCGCTGTGGTGGCCTGTGACGTGGCCGACCGCGATGAGGTGCACGAGTTGTTTGCCCGGCTGGCGCGAGATTTCCCGCCGGTGCGCGGCGTGATCCATGCCGCCGGGGTGCTCGATGACGGCGCCATCATGTCGTTGACACCGGAGCGTGTCGATACGGTGTTGCGGGCCAAGGTAGATGCGGCGTGGAACCTCCACGAGGCGACCCGCGAGCTGGATGTGTCGATGTTTGCGCTGTGTTCCTCGATCGCAGCCACCGTGGGCTCACCCGGGCAAGGCAACTATGCGGCGGCGAATGCGTTTCTCGACGGGTTGGCCGCTCACCGGCAGGCCGAAGGTCTGGCCGGTATATCCCTGGCGTGGGGGTTGTGGGAACAGCCCGGCGGCATGGCGGCTCATCTGAGCAGCCGCGATCGCGCCCGGATGAGCCGTAGCGGGCTGGCCCCGATGAACCCCGTGCAAGCGCTCGAGCTACTCGACGCTGCGCTGGCGATCGATCACCCCGTGATGGTGGCGACCCGCCTGGACCGGGGCGCACTGGATGCCCTGGCCCAGAGTGGCGGATTGCCCGCGTTGTTCAGCGGGCTCGCGCGTCGCCCCCGACGACGCCAGATCGAGCGCGCCGGTGATGCCGCTCAATCGAAATCAGCACTGGCGCAACGACTCAGTGGGTTGGCGCCCAGCGAGCAACACGATCTATTGGTGGGGCTGGTGTGTGTGCAGGCCGCGGAGGTGCTGGGCTTGCCTTCTCCCGACGACCTCGATCCCGAAGCCGAATTCCACGCTCTGGGCTTCGACTCGCTGACCGCCGTCGAACTGCGCAACCGCCTCAAAACCGCGACCGGGCTGACGCTGCCCTCCACGCTGATCTTCGACTACCCGACCCCCGCCGCGGTCGCCGACTATGTGGCACAACAAATCCCGGAAAGCCAGCGCACCGACGGGCCCTCGCGTGCCCAACCCGATGACGAGGAGCACGCGGCATACGTCCCGGATCTGATGGGGTCGGCATCGGGTTTCGCGATCGTCGGCTATGCGGGGCGTTTTCCCGGGGCCTCGGACGCGGACGAATTCTGGCAGGTGCTGTGGGAGGGCCGCGACGCCGTGTCCGAAGTCCCGAAGGATCGCTGGGACGTCGATGAGTTTTTCGACCCCGAACCGGGTGCGCCGGGGAAGGTCGTGACCCGGCGAGCGGGCTTCGTCGATGACATCAGGGGTTTCGACGCGCCGTTTTTCGGGATGTCGGCGCGTGAGGTCCGGTTGATGGACCCGCAGCACCGGCTACTGCTGGAGACGGCGTGGCGGGCCATCGAGCACTCGGGTACCGCGCCCACCTCACTCGCCGACTCGAACACCGGTGTATTCGTGGGGATTTCCACCCACGACTATCTGGGCATGGCATTTGGCGAGCTGACGTATCCCGAAGTCGAGGCCTATCTGGGGATCGGAACGTCCAATGCCGCGGCGGCCGGCCGGATCAGCTACCGGTTGGGACTGCAGGGTCCCGCGGTCGCTGTCGACACGGCGTGCAGCTCCTCACTGGTGGCGATCCATCAGGCATGTCAGGCGCTGCGACTGGGGGAATGTGACCTCGCGCTGGCCGGCGGCGCGAATGTCATCCTGACCCCGGCGACCATGATCACGTTCTCCAACGCGCAGATGCTGTCGCCGGACGGCCGATGCAAGACGTTCGATGCGGCCGCCGACGGCTACGTCCGGGGCGAGGGTTGCGGCGTCATCGTCATCAAACGACTCGAGGATGCCCTGCGCGACGGCGACCGGATCCGGGCCGTGATCCGCGGCAGCGCGATCAACCAGGACGGCGCATCAGGCGGCTTGACAGTACCGAACGGCCTTGCCCAGCAACGGGTCATCGCCGACGCCTTGAAGCGCGCCGACCTCGAACCCAGCGACGTCGGCTATCTGGAGGCCCACGGCACCGGGACCTCGCTGGGCGACCCGATCGAGGCCCAAGCCGCCGGCGCGGTCCTGGGCGCCGGGCGCGAACCCGACCAGCCGCTGTTGATCGGTTCGGTGAAGACGAACATCGGCCACCTCGAAGCGGCGGCGGGGATCGCAGGGGTCATCAAGGTCATCCTGTCGCTCGAGCACGAGACGCTGCCCAAGCATCTGCACTTCGAGAATCCTTCGCCCCACATTCCCTGGGACCGGCTTCCCGTCGAGGTGGTGAAAGAGAACATCCCGTGGCAGCGCAACGGGAAGCCGCGGATTGCGGGTGTCAGCTCGTTCGGTTTTGCCGGGACCAACGCCCACGTCCTGCTGGAAGAAGCTCCGATAGTCCAGCCCGCTGAGGCGCCCCGGCCTGACCCCGAGCCGGTGGAGCGATTCGACGTGCTTCCGCTCTCTGCGCGTACACCCGCCGCCCTGGTGAAACTCGCCGACCAGTACCGCATTTGGTTGAGCGCGCACCCGGAGACCTCCTTGGCCGATGTGTGCTTCACCGCCGGGGTGGGGCGAGCCCATTTCGAACACCGGGCCGCATTGGTGGTCAGCTCGACCGGCACTGCCGGTGAGCTGCTCGGCGCGCTTGCCGACGACCGCCCGGCGCCTGGCTTGGTGCGCGGCTCCGCCGATCGCAGGCCGAAGACGGCGTGGCTGTTCCCCGGCCAGGGCAGCCAGTACCCCGGTATGGCCCGCGAGTTGTACGACACCGAACCGGTGTTCGCCGACATCATGGACCGGTGCGCGGCAGCAGTTGCCGACGTGCTCGAAAAGCCATTGCTGGACGTAATTTTCGGTTCGCACGACGACGACACGCTGCGGCTGACCACCTATGCTCAGCCCGCCTTGTTCGCCGTGGAGGTGGGCCTGGCCCGGCTCTGGCAATCGTGGGGCTTCGAACCCGACGTGGTGCTGGGCCACAGCGTCGGCCAATACTCGGCGGCCTGCGTTGCGCGCATGTTCAGTCTCGAAGACGGAGCGCTGCTGGTGGCCGAGCGTGGGCGCCTGTTCGGAAGTTTGCCCGCAGGCGGTCGGATGGTGGCGGTGTTCACCGCCGCCGAGCGGGTCGAGAGCCTCACCGACGAATTCCCGAGTCTGTCGGTGGCCGCCTACAACGGTGCCAATACCGTCCTGTCCGGGCCTGCGCAGGAATTGGAGCAGGCTGCTGCCCGGTTGACCGCCGATGGCGTGCGGTGTGAATGGCTGGACACCAGCCACGCGTTCCACTCCGCGCTGCTGGATCCGGTCCTCGACGAGTTCGAGTCGTATGCCGACCGGTTCACTTTCACTGCCCCACAACGAACCTTGATCTGTAACCGCACCGGTGCCGCACTCGCCAGGCATACGAAAATCGACGGTGCCTACTGGCAGCGCCACGCGCGGCAGCCAGTTGATTTCGCCAAGAGCGTGCGCACCCTCGCCGACCTCAATTGCAAAGTATTGCTCGAAGTGGGCCCGCAGCCGGTGCTCACCGCCGCAGCGCTGCGGGCATGGCCCGACCCGGCCACCGCGCCGCGGGCGATCGCGTCATTGCGTCAGAACACCGCCGATCGCCGTCAGATCGCCGAAGCTGTTGCTGACGCGTATGTTCTGGGCCACCTGCCTGACTTCGAGGCTATCCAGCGGGCGCCGGCGCGCAAGCTCGACCTGCCCACCTACCCGTTCCAGCGTCGCCAGTATTGGCTCCGCGAGCAGGAAGTCCGGCCCGGAAGACCCCGGCCTGACCGACGACGGAAAGTCCAGTCCACCAGCGACTCCCGCTACGAGATCTGCTGGGAGAGAGTCGCGGGTGGATTCCCGGCGGCCTCGGGTGCCGGTGAGAAAGCCGCCTGGGTTCTCATCGGTGACAACCCCGAGGTAGTTCAGCCGTTGGTCGACGCGCTGGCTGCGGGAGGGCACCGTCACCAGATCCTCGGACTGCCGATGTCCGATGCAGAGGGGCAGCGGCTCGAAGCCACGTTGCGCGCCGCCGAAGCCGACGCACCGACGCTGCGCATCCTGCACGTCGCAGCCGTAGCCGCAGATCGAGCGGCGTCGACGGAATCGCTGTTGCGGATGCAACACCGGGTGCTGGCCGGAACACGGCGTCTCTTCCGCGCTGCGGTGGCCGCCGAGCTTCGCTCGCCCATCTGGCTGGTGACCCGTGGCGCGCAGCGAGTCGCCGACTCGGACACCGTGTCGCCGGATCAGAGTTGCCTGTGGGGATTCGGGCGTGCGGCGGCCCTGGAGCATCCTCGGCTGTGGGGTGGGCTGGCGGACCTGGCTGTCGGCGATGTCGATGAATGGTCTCGGTTGATCCAGCGGATCGCGACGCCGGGCGGCTCGGCGCCCAGGGAAGACCAGATCGCGCTGCGCGATCAAGCGCTCTATGTTCCCCGGCTGGTGCGCTGCGATGGCCAGTCGAGCACTAGGTCACTCGAACCTCGCCAAGAAGCAACGTATCTGGTGACCGGCGGCCTCGGATCCATCGGGCTGGAGATCGCCGGATATCTGGCCGCCCGTGGCGCCAAGCATGTGGTGTTGACCGGTCGACGCGCGCCCAGCGATGCCGCGCGCCGGCGCATCGACTCGCTGAGCGAACAGTACGGCTGCGAATTCCGCGTCATCGCAGCCGATGTCGCCGATCTGCACGACGTCGCACGCCTGCTGGTCACCGTACAGGCTGAGCTGCCGCCGCTGGCCGGCATCGTCCATGCTGCCGGTGAGCTCGGTACCACGCCCCTGAGCGGCCTGACCGATGCGGAAGTCGATCGAGTCTTCGCCGGAAAGGTTTGGGGTGCCTGGCATTTGAGCAAAGCGGCCGCTGATCTGAAGCTCGACTTCTTCGTGAGCACCTCCTCGATCGCCTCGATATGGGGCGGATTCGGTCAGACCGCCTACGGCGCGGCGAACGCCTTCCTCGATGGGCTGGCGTGGCGCCTGCGTGAGCAGGGCGTCGCCGGTGTCAGTGTGAATTTCGGTCCCTGGTCGGCGGGCCTGGCCGATGCGGAATCTCGCGCGCTACTGGACCAGCGCGGCGTCCGGACCCTGTCGCCGGAAGGCGCACTGGCCGGGCTCGCCGACGTCATCGCGACCGGTTCCGCCCAGGGGGTCGTGGCTGACATCGACTGGTCACGTTTCCTGCCGCTCTATCAGCAGGCGGGGAGGCGGTCGTTCCTGGCCGAACTGGAGCGGGAGGTGCCGACCGAGGCGGTGGCGGCCGGGCGGACGGCGCTCGTCGATCGCCTCGCCACCGCGCCGGTCCAACAGCGCAAGCGGCTGCTCACGGACTATGTACGCGAAGCCGTCGCGGAGGTCACCCGCGTCGACGCCGCGGAGATCCGGGAGGACGCAGGGTTTTTCGATCTCGGCATGGATTCCCTGATGGCCGTCGAACTGCGACGCCGCATCGAGGCCGGATTGGGCGCGGACATCCCCGTCACCCTGGTGATGGATCATCCCCGGATCTCGGATGTGACCGAGTACCTCCTCGGCGACGTCCTCGGGCTCAATGAGCAGAGCAGGTCGACAACTCAACCGGCGTCCGAGCGGGCGACGCACACCGACGAACCGATCGCGATCGTCGCGGTGTCGTGTCGCTTCCCCGGTGCACCCGACCCGGAGGCGTTCTGGGAGGTGCTGTCCGGCGGTGTCGACGCCATCGGGGAGATCCCCGAGGACCGCTTCGACATCGACGACTTCTACGATCCCGACCCTGACGCGCCGGGTAAGACCTACACCCGGTTCGGCGGATTCCTCGACGGAATCGACGGATTCGATCCGGAGTTCTTCGGAATCTCGCCGCGCGAGGCGGTCTGGATCGATCCGCAGCAGCGGTTGGTGCTCGAAACGGTGTGGGAGGGGCTCGAGAGGGCGGGTTACGCGCCGGCCGCTCTGCGTGGGAGCCGCACCGGGGTGTTCGTGGGGGTGGCAGCCAACGAGTATGCGCATCTGCTTGCCACCGAATCGGTCGACAAGATCGAGCCCTACTTCATCACCGGCAACGCAATCAACGCCATCTCGGGCCGGGTCGCTTTCGCGCTCGGACTGGAAGGTCCGGCCGTGGCGGTCGATACCGCGTGCAGTTCGTCATTGGTCGCCGTGCATCAGGCCTGCCAGGCGTTGCGCTCGGGCGACTGTGATTTGGCGTTGGCCGGCGGGGTGAACGTCCTGCTGAGTCCGGTGACCGTGATCGCGGCCTCACGCGCCCGCATGTTGTCGCCCGCTGGGCGGTGCAAGACGTTCGATGCCTCGGCCGACGGTTATGTGCGCGGTGAGGGCTGCGGCATGCTGGTGCTCAAACGACTCAGCGACGCGGAACGCGACGGCGACCGGATCTGTGCGGTCATTCCCGGCAGCGCGGTCAACCAGGATGGCGCGTCCAGTGGTCTGACGGTGCCCAACGGGGGTGCACAGCAACGACTGATCGGGACGGCACTGGCGCGCGCCGGTTGGGCCGGCGCAGACATCGACTATCTTGAGGCGCACGGAACGGGCACCCCGCTGGGTGACCCGATCGAGGCGCAAGCGGCGGGCGCCGTTTACGGTGCCGCTCGTGACGCGAACCGGCCGTTGTTGATGGGATCGGTGAAGACCAACATCGGCCACCTCGAGTCTGCGTCAGGCGTCGCCGGCTTGATCAAGGTCGTGTTGTCGCTGCAGCACGAAACACTGCCGCAGAGCCTGCACTTCGACACCCCATCGCCCCATATCCCCTGGGAAGCACTGCCGGTGCGTGTCGTGGACCGCGCAATTCCGTGGCACGCCAATGGCAGGCCCAGGCGTGCCGGGGTGAGCTCTTTCGGGTTCACCGGTACGAACGCACACGTGCTGGTCGAGGAGGCGCCGCAACAACCGGCGATCGGCCTGCCCGAACCCGGCCCCGAGTCGACTGCCGACGAGGGCCCCAGGCCGGATGTGCAGGAGCCGCCTGCGGAGGTGTTGGCACTGTCCGCCCGGTCACCGGAAGCGCTGGTGCAGTTGGCACGTCGGTATGAGACATGGTTGACCACCCACCCAGATGTCGACCTCGCCGATGTGTGCCGAACCGCCGGGACGGGCCGCTCACATTTCGAACACCGGGCGGCGATGGTCGTCGACTCGGTGCGCCACGCCCGCGAAGTCTTGGCGGACCTCGCTCAGAACCGCATGCGCCCGGGGGCGGTGCGCGGCGAGTGTGCGGATCCGCCGAAGACAGCGTGGCTGTTCACGGGGCAGGGCAGCCAGTATCCGGGGATGGCGCGCGAGTTGTTCGAGACGGAGCCGGTTTTCGCAGAAACCGTCACACGATGCGTGGAGGCGGTCGACGGGATTCTGCCGCGTGGGTTGCTGGAGGTGATGTTCGCTACCGATCGTGAGAGCGGTAAATTGTTGCGGCACACCTCCTTTGCGCAGCCGGCGTTGTTCGCCGTCGAGATGGGCCTGGCCCGGTTGTGGCAGTCGTGGGGTATTGAGCCCGACGTGGTGATCGGCCACAGCGTGGGCCAGTATGCAGCGGCATGTGTGGCCGGGGTGTTCAGCGTCGAAGACGGTGCCCGGCTGATGGCTGAGCGAGGACGGTTGTTCGGCAGCCTTCCCGAGGGTGGGCGCATGGTCTCCGTCTTCACGAACGCCGGCCACGTCGAAGGGATTGCCGGCGAGTTCAGCCGGGTGTCAGTCGCCGCCTACAACGGCGCAAATACCGTGCTGTCGGGTCCGGGCGAGGATCTGGAGCAGATCGTCGAACGATTCGGCGGCGAAGGGATTCGCTGCACCTGGCTGCAGACCAGCCACGCGTTCCACTCGGAGCTGCTCGATCCGGTGCTCGACGAGTTCGAGTCCTACGCTGCGCAATTGGAGTTCGCGGTCCCGACGATGCCGCTGGTCTGCAACCGGACCGGGGCCGTGCTGACCGCGCAGTCGCCACTGGATGCGCAGTACTGGCGACGGCATTCCCGTCAGCCGGTGCAGTTCGCCGAGGGTGTGCGCACGATCGCGGCCCTGGGCTGTTCGGTGGTGATGGAGATCGGCCCGCAGCCGGTGCTCACGGGTGCTGCGGCGCAGGTCTGGCCGGAGCATCTGCCCCCGCCACGGGCGATCGCCTCGCTGCGCAAGAGTGTCGGCGACCGGCGGCAGATCGCCGACGCGCTGGCGGCGGCCTATGTCAGCGGCCATCGGCCCGATTTCGCCGCGCTGCACCAGCAGCCGGGTCGGCGGGTGGAGCTGCCGACCTATCCGTTCCAGCGCCGCCGCTTCTGGCCGAAGACCTCGGGAGTCGCCTTGGACGGCCCGGTGGGTTCGGGCATCTTGGGCAGCGCCAAGGAGCTCGCGTCCGGCGACTGCGTCTACAGCAGCCGGCTGTCGGTCAAATCGCAGCCGTGGCTGTCCGATCACGTCATCTACGGCACCGTCGTGGTTCCCGGCGCAACGTATGCCGCGATGGCAATGGCGGCGGTCGGTGCCCCGGCACTTGTGAAGGACCTCTTCTTCTACGAGCCGATCATGCTGCCCGAGAAGAGCTCTCGTGAGGTACAGCTGACACTGCATCCGGCGGAGAGCGCCCAGTGGAAGTTCCAGGTGCACAGTAGGCCCTACGGCGTCGCAGACGCGGAATGGTCCCTCAACGCCGAAGGTAACGTCGTGAGCGGCCTCAACGATTCACCGACCGAATCGGCGCTGGAGCCAGAACCGATCGACGACGCGCTGCGGCGGCTGAACCGGATGCGCCCGCAGGAGTTGTTCGAGACTTTCGCCGATCTGGAGTTGGCGTGGGGGCCGACCTGGTCGGGATCGTTGAAGTCGTTGTGGCTGGGTGAGGGTGAAGCGATCGGCGACGTCCTCGTGGGTCCGGAGCTCGCCGAGCAGCTGGGCACCGAGCCGATGCACCCGGTGCTGATGGACCTGTGCACCGGTGTGGCGTTCCCGGCGTTTCCGGCGCTTCTGGCCGCCGAGCAGGGTGTCAACGATCTGTTCCTGCCGCTGCGATACGGGCAGGTGTGGTTGCGGGAGAAGATGCCCCGCCGGTTCTACTGCCGCGCGAAGTGGCATGAGAGCGCCCTCGACAGCGAGACCCAGGTGTTCGATCTGGACTTTCTGGACCGAGACGGGCAGCGGCTGGGCGGGATAAGCGAGTTCACCGTCAAGCGCGCGCCCCGTGAGGCGCTGTTGCGCGGACTGGGCGGTGATGCCACCCGGCTGCTGTACACCCTCGGCTGGCACGAGGTCCCACCGTCGGGCCAGGACGAGACCACAACCGGCGGAGGGACCTGGCTGGTCGCCGGGTTCGACGAACTGGCCGTCGAACTGCCGGGCTGCACCGCGTGGGACCTCGCATCCGATCCTGAGCTGCTGGGCGAGGTGCTGTCGGCGGCGTACGAGCGCGGTCTGCCGTTCTCGGGAGTGGTCTGGCGCAGCTCCACGCCTCGCGTCGATGAATCGAGTGTCGATGCCTCGGTGCGTCTGGAGACCGAGATCGCTCATCTGCTCAGCGCGGTGCATACCGTGCAGGGTGGCGGCGTCACGTTGCCGGGCGGGTTGTGGATCGTCACTGAGCGGGCGGTGGCGACCGAGTCCGGGGAGCCGGTGGATCCGGTGCAGGCGGCGCTGTGGGGTTTGGGGCGGACCACGATCAACGAGGAACCGGCGCTGCGCGCCAAGCTCGTCGACTGCGACGGGACCCCCGAGGCTGTGCAGGTGCTCGCCGGCCTGTTGGCGACTCCGGTCGAGGAGCCCGAATTGGCGGTGCGGCAGGGGAAGTTGTTGGCGTCGCGGTTGCTGCCGTGGGCGCGTAGCGGTCACCTGAGCGTGCCGCGTGGCGGGGACTACGTCCTGGCGCCCACCGAACGCGGTGCGATTGACAACCTGCGGCTGACCGAGACCGACGTACCGTCCCCGGAGGACGGCTATGTGCAGGTGCGGGTGGAGGCTGCGGGGTTGAACTTCCGCGACGTGCTCAACGTGCTGGGTCTCTATCCGGGTGATCCCGGGCCGATCGGCGGCGACTTCGCCGGTGTCGTCACCCACGTGGGTGAGGGCGCCACCGGTGTGGAGGTCGGTCAGCGGGTCTACGGGTCGATGCAGGGGGCGTTCGCCAGCCGGTTCAACGTGCCCGCCCAGTTCCTGGCACCGATCCCTGACGGGGTCAGCGCGGTTGAGGCCGCGACCATTCCGGCTGCGGCGTTGACCGTGCGGTTGGCGTTCGACTGGGCCCAGCTCCAGCCTGGTGACAAGGTCCTCATCCACGCCGCCTCCGGCGGGGTGGGGCTGGCCGCGGTGCAGATGGCCCAGCGCTGCGGGGCCGAGGTGTTCGCCACCGCCAGCACTTTCAAGCGTGCGACGCTGCGCCGGCTCGGCGTCAAGCACGTCTACGATTCGCGCACCACCGATTTCGCCGACCAGATTCTGGCCGACACCGACGGTGCCGGGGTGGATGTGGTGCTCAACAGCCTGACCAGTGAGGGGTTCATCGAGGCCACCCTGCGGGCCACCGCCCGACACGGCCGTTTCGCCGAGATCGCCAAGCGTGACATCTGGACTGCCGAGCAGATGACCCAGGCACGCCCGGACATCGCCTACGAGATCGTCGCGCTGGACACGGTGATGTTCACCGATCCCGACCGCATCCGCGACCTGCTCACCGAGGTCTCCGAGGGCCTGGCCGACGGCCAATGGACGCCGCTGCCCGCCGAGGTCTACCCGCTGACCGAGGCCAGGGCGGCGTTCCGGCGGATGCAGCAGGCCCGCCACATCGGCAAGATCGTGGTGCAGATCCCCAACCCGCTGCAGCCCAAACCCGATCGCAGCTACCTGCTCACCGGCGGGCTCGGAGCGATCGGCCTGCACACCGCGGCCTATCTGGCCCAGCTCGGCGCCGGGGACCTCGTGCTGACCAGCCGACGCGCCCCCGACGCGGACACACAACAGGTCATCGACGACATCGTCGAGCGCTACCGATGCCGCATCCACGTCGTCACCGCCGACGTCGGCGAGGAAGCCGAAGTCGTGGCGCTGCTGGACCGGATCCGCACCGAACTGCCGCCGCTGGCCGGGGTGGTCCATCTGGCCGGCGTCCTCGACGACGCCCTGCTCTCCCAACAGACCGTGGAACGCTTCCGCACCACCCTGGCACCCAAAGCGTTCGGTGCGATCCACCTCGACCGGCTGACACGCGACGACGCGCTGGACTTCTTCGTCGTATCCTCCTCGGTGTCGAGCCTGTTCGGCTCACCAGGCCAAGCCAACTACGCGACCGCCAACGCGCTGCTCGACGGTCTGGTCGCCCACCGCAGAGCACACGGGCTACCCGCCACCGGCATCAACTTCGGACCCTGGGCCCAAGGCGGCATGGCGTCCTCAGACGCCGCGACCGCCAACATCAGCGCCCAAGGCCTCATCGCGCTGGAACCCTCGGCAGCGCTCAGTGCGCTGGCCGAAGTGATCGCCAACGGGACCGGACAGGCCACCGTGATCAAAGCCAACTGGCAGCGCGCGGCCAAGGTGCTCGGCGCCTCGCGTCCCCCGATCCTCGACCTCGTCCTGCCCAGTGCCGCAGGCGAAGTCACCGGCGACAGCGAACTACTCAAGCAACTGATGGACATCCCGATACCGCAGCGCGCCGGATTCGTCACCGAGTTCCTCCAACGCGAGGTCCAGAACTTCCTGCGCCTGGCCTCCCCACCCGCAGCAACCAGCCGATTCCTCGACCTGGGCACCGACTCGCTGATGGCCATCGAACTCCGCAACCGGCTACACAGCCAATTCGGCGGCAAATTCACCATCAACGCCACCGCCGTCTTCGACTACCCCACCATCGGCGGACTCGCCGAGCACCTCGTGAGTCAGCTGCCCGACTCAGAACCCCAGTCAGGCGCCACGGAATGGGTTGCCTCCTCGGAGTCGAGGCCGGAGCCGGCTGCCAAGTCAGGGGGAGTTGATCATTGACTTTCACTATGGCGGCAAGAGCCGGATAGCTGCGATCAGCGGAGATTTCATCGACATCAGCGCAAAGTCGCTGCTGCAAGGTCGGTTTCCCTGGCATTTCAGCGAAGCTCGACAATGGGTTTCGAGGTGAAACCTCTATGACGACGGACAGGAAAGCTGCAAGCGTCCGGATTCTTCGACGCAGGTCAACGAACGAATAGACCGGTGTCCGGCGCCATAGATACCGATTACGCGACATACCGACGCGCCGGAAACGTCTCTCGGCAACGAAGTCAGTGCGACACTGACGTTGAGCCGGCTTGACGACGCGAATCAGGACCGCATTGATGTCGCGCGGAGAGCCGCCTTCGCTGAAGAGGTTTGACGGTGCAAAGTCTGATCGCGGCGATGAACGCATCGCTGGATCCTGCGACTCTGATGCTCAGAGTCGCTGAACAGATGTGCCTGCTCGCTCCGAAGGCCGGTGGGGCGGCCGTCAGCGTACTGACTTCGGAGGACGAGTTCGTCGTCGTATCGGCACACGGCCTCGTGGAGTCGCTGCGCGGACTGTCGCTACCGCGCGAGGGGACATTGCAAGGCCGGGCCATAGCAACCGGGAAACCGCAAGTCAGCCTGGACGCTTGGAGCGACGTGTCGTTGATCGAGGAAGTCCGGGAGATAGGTAGAAAACTCGGGATCCAGTCGTTGATCGTCATTCCTCTGCTGCACCGCGGGGAAGCTATCGGCGCGCTGTCGCTCACCGCGGCCGACGCCTATGCATTCAACGACCGAGATGTCGCCGCCATGGAGGCGTCTGGACGGTTCATCTCAGCCCTCATCGGCGCGCATGCCGAGATGTCCTCGCTTCTCGACGATTTCCTGAGTGACCCCAATTTGTCAGGCCGTGACGCAACCGCCCGCTTCATCGGCGCGGTGCTGTGGCCGGAGTTGGCCGAGAATGATGACTTGCATCAGCGCCTCGACGACTTGATGACCACCCCGACGAACTTGAGTACCGCTTTTCAACCCGTGGTGGATCTCGACACCGGCTCAGCTGTGGGGTTCGAAGCGCTGAGCCGCTTTCCCGAACACTACGGACTGGCGCCTCGCAAATGGTTCGACATTGCGCGTCGGCTCGGCCGCAACCTTTCGCTGGAGGTCGCCGCGCTCGAGCGCGCACTGGCAGCCGCAGCCGACATGCCAGCCGACTGCTTCATCGCAGTCAATCTGAGCCCCCTGACAGCGATGGACCCCACCGTCCAGGAGATCCTGCTCGGGCAGACGGGCCCGCTCGTCGTGGAGATCACTGAGCACGAACCGTTTCCGGAAACCCTCGCCGATAGCTTGAAACCTCTGCGCGACAATGGTATTCGACTTGCGATCGACGACGCCGGAGCGGGCTTCGCCAGCTTCACGCAGATGCTTCGTGTGCGACCCGACATCATCAAGATCGACGGCACTCTCACCGCGGGGGTGGACAACGACCCCGTCAAGCGCGCACTCGTGTCGGCCGTCGTCCGCCTTGCGGAGGAGCTGGACGCCGTGACAGTGGCAGAGGCAGTGGAGGGATCTCGACAAGCGCATGCACTACGTCAGCTCGGGGTGCGGCTCGGCCAGGGCTACCTCTTCGGCCGTCCGGCCGTGCCGTCCACCAGCGGCGGGCGCTGACGATACAAGCCGTAGTGGTTGCGACACCTGTCAGCTTGATACCGGGTCAGACCCCTGGAGCGCTCGGGAGGCTGCGCAAGGGATATCCCCCATTCCGTTCTTGGCACTTTCCCGCCTATAGTTGCTCAACCGAAGTTACTGCCAAAGGGAAATTCTGGCCCGGCGGTCCGCGGCGGGGGACAGGCCATGAACTCTTCGCACTGTCGACGCACCATCCGGCCCTCGCAGTCGTGTCATGGTTATCCTCGACAGGGCAAGCTCCTGTTGATTCGACGACACGGCAGGTGTCGAGGAGACAAGAGCCCGCATTTGCTCGGTAGTTTGCAGGGTCAGTCGGGGGACGACGCGTTCAACTTCTACGGGGGGTCACACAATGGGTAGTCATGCGCAGCGCGATCATCGATCCATCGGCCAGGCGAAGCGGACTGCGTTAGGGCTTGCCGTGAGCGCAACTCTGGTGCCGCTCGTCGCTGCACCTCATGTCAGCGCAGCGGTGGTGCCCGTGGTGCCCAGTCCGGCCACTGTGCTCACGGTGTTTCCGTGGGAAGGGTCAATGGAGGACGAACTTCAGGGAAGCCTCTGTTCAGCACCCAACAACTGCCAGCGGGTTGATCAATTCCTCTGGGATCCAAGTGGACTCGCGACCATCGATGCAACCATCGATGCCACGCCCGGCACCAAGGTGGTGTTCTCCTGCAGCGAGGGGGCACGGTCGGTCACGAGATGGCTGAACAAGCACGCGGGCGACGCCGATGCGCCGTCGCCGGACGAGCTTTCGTTCGTGATGATCGGCAACCCCACCCGACGATACGGCGGGTCGGACAGCGATGTCATGCCCGAAACGCAGTACCGGGTTATCGACATCACGCGCCAGTACGACATGGCCTCTGATTTTCCTGACAACCCTTTGAATCTGATTGCCCTGCTCAATTCCTTGGCGGCGTTCACAGTGATCCACACCGACTACGAGAACGTCGACATGTACGACGACGCCAACATCGTCTGGGAAGAGGGCAACATCACCTACGTCTTTGTGCCTACCGAGAACCTTCCGCTGCTCGAGCCTCTGCGGCAGCTGGGGCTCACGAGTTTGGCCGACGCCCTCAACGAGCCCCTGAAGAAGATCGTCGAGCGAGGCTACGACCGGTCCTACCTGCCTGCGCCGGAAAGCGCGCCTGCGGACCCACCGACACCGTCCTCTGCCGTGGCTTCCCATGAGGTGGCAGCGATTGCCGAGCAGAAGTGGGGACGGCGAGGCGCCGGCCGCGCCGGATCGGTCACGATGAGCACCGTCGCCGCCGCATCAGAGTCGTCCGCCGACGACGACACGCACGTCGAAGACCGCCCCGCGTTAAGGGGGCGCAAAACCACCAAGAGCAGCATCAGCGAGGACGAGAAGGTGGCAGCGCAAGGCCCGGTGGAGAGCCTTGAAGCGGAGTCCACCACGGACCTCACTGCAGACCACGACGAAGATGCCGACCCCGCCGTCAGGGCCGGCAGCCGAAAGGGCGGCCCGACAGCAGCGGCGGACGACGGGGAGAGGGCTTCCACCGATGACGATTCCCGTGACGACAATAGCGACACCTAGCCGCAGGGTCTGCTACGGCATCACTCATGTGATGCAAAAGCACTGCGACAGCAAAGTTTTGACCCAGACTCGGCGCTAGTCTCCTCGAGCAACCCCTCTGGGTTGCACGTTGGTGACGTCGCGCAGGAGGAATTCTGCCGCATTGTCGATCTGCGCTCGCGGTGTCGTCCTGGTGGTGCGGACGTCCGGCTGCGCTGACCCTTTCCAGAATTGGGCCGGCACGTTTCCCTCATGCCCTGCGCGGCGAGGAGCTTCCCCTGTGCGGCCACAGTATGCAGGAGTAGCCGGCGGCGGTCTTGGTGCCCGAAGTACGAATTTCTGCGCAATTCTTCGCCATGGCGAGCTTGTTTCTCCAGCACGGCGCCGGGTATGGGTCGGCCCAACATCGATCCGCTAGGAGGCGCAATGAAGGCGATGACGTATCGCGGTCCCTACAAGGTCCGTATCGAGGAGAAGGACATCCCGGCCATCGAACATCCGAACGATGCGATCGTCCGAGTGGAGCTGGCAGCGATCTGCGGATCGGATCTGCACCTCTACCACGGGTTGATGCCTGACACCCGGATCGGGCACACCTTCGGGCACGAGTTCATCGGGGTGGTGGAGACGGTCGGTTCGTCTGTGCAGAACCTTCAGCCTGGAGATCGGGTGATGGTGCCGTTCAACGTCTACTGCGGGTCATGCTACTTCTGCTCCAGAGGCCTGTACTCGAACTGCCACAACGTGAATCCGAACGCCACCGCGGTGGGCGGCATCTACGGCTACTCCCACACCTGCGGTGGATATGACGGAGGCCAGGCCGAGTTCGTGCGTGTGCCCTTCGCCGACGTCGGTCCGTCGGTGATTCCGGACTGGATGGAGGCCGAGGACGCGTTGCTGTGCACCGACGCATTGTCGACCGGCTACTTCGGCGCACAACTCGGCGACATCGTTGAAGGAGACACCGTCGTGGTGTTCGGTGCGGGACCGGTCGGTCTGTACGCCGCGAAGAGTTCATGGCTGATGGGTGCGGCGCGCGTCATCGTCATCGACCACCTCGAGCATCGGTTGGAGAAAGCGCGCGCCTTCGCACACGCCGAGACTTACAACTTCGGCGAGTACGGCGACATCGTGCTGGAAATGAAGAAGGCCACCGACTTCCTCGGTGCTGATGTCGCGATCGATGCGGTCGGTGCCGAAGCCGACGGCAATCTGATGCAGCACATCACCACGGCGAAGCTGAAGATGCAGGGCGGCTCTCCGATCGCCCTCAACTGGGCCATCGACTCGGTGCGCAAGGGCGGAACAATATCGGTCGTCGGCGCGTATGGGCCGATGTTCAGTGCAGTGAAGTTCGGTGACGCGATGAACAAGGGCCTCACCATCCACGCCAACCAATGTCCGGTGAAGCGGCAGTGGCCTCGGCTGTGGTCGCATATTCAGAATGGATAC
This sequence comes from Mycolicibacterium iranicum, assembly GCF_002101705.1. GTDB lineage: Bacteria > Actinomycetota > Actinomycetes > Mycobacteriales > Mycobacteriaceae > Mycobacterium > Mycobacterium iranicum. Next base: position 28,292 of record NZ_LQPC01000002.1, read on the forward strand.
ATCAAGCCGAATGAAATTGTGACCCACCGGTTTCCGCTTGAGCATATCGCCGAGGGCTATCACGTCTTCTCGTCCAAGCTGGACGACATCATCAAGCCCGTCGTCGTCGTCAACCACAACTGATCGAACTCAGGGAGAACTGTCATGACTCAGACCTCGCCACGCGTGCCCGCCTACACCGCCGACCATCCGCCGGTACCGGACAGTGAAGCCCTCCGTGCCCGCATTCCGGGCTGGGGGGCCGATCTGGACAAAGAGGATCGGCCCTCATCACCCAAATTGAAGTTCCTTGACACCGGGGCGCATTGGGATTTCCCGGAGCGTCAGCCGGAAAAGTGGCCGCGAGAACGGTCGGTCGAGCATCGCTTCCTGACACCGGTCTTCGGCACTGCGCAGCCACCCAGCGGGCTGTCCGGGGTCCTGCGCAAGTTTGCCTACGCGAAGTTCAGCGAAGGTCGCGCCGCTCACTGGCTCATTTTGCTCTATGCCGATCGGGTCGACGCGGCCGAGCATCACTTCCGCTCGCTTCTGACCTTGCGACCCGACAATCCGATCACCGAGTCTGGGGTCAAAGGGGAATTCACCCATGGTGGCGTGAAGTCTCGGTTCGGTCGCAAGCGCGTCGACATCAAGCACATGTGGATGGACCCCGTTCTGGTCGCCGGCCCTTGGGTTTTCGGGTTCTACCTGCTGCGAAAGCTCTTCCGGCGTCGCAAGTAGGGCATGTGAGGGCTCAACCGGAAGGCAATGAGAAGCCCTCTGGCACCGTGTATTACACGCGACGCTTCACGCGGCGCGAAATCGACAGGAGGATGGATGTCACATTCACGACGCCTTTCGGGGCGCAAGATCGCGGTGCTGGCCGCCGATGGGTTCGAGAAAGTCGAGTTGGTGATTCCGCTGCGGGCGTTGCGACTTGCCGGTGCGGACGTCGACATCGTGTCGCTGCGGGAGGGCCGGATCCGCGGGGTCAATCTCCACATGCCTGCCACCCGCGTCGGCGTGGACAAGACCGTCTCCGACGCCAACCCCGATGACTACGACGGACTGCTCCTTCCGGGCGGCTTCATCAACCCGGATCTGTTGCGACAATCCTCGGCCGCACGTGATTTCGTCCGCGCCTTCGACCACAGTGGAAAGCCGATCGTGACGCTGTGCCACGGCCCCTGGGTGCTGGCGTCGGCAGGATTGCTCATCGGACGAACACTGACCTCATGGCCCGGCATCCGCGATGATCTTGTCAATGCCGGTGCCACGTGGCTGGACCGCGAGGTCGTGCGTGACCGCAACCTGGTCACCAGTCGCGGGCCGCAGGACCTCAGGGCATTCGTGCCGGCCATGCTCGACATCTTCGAACAGCCGACCAGTCAACTGCAGACGGTGCCAGATGCTAGCGGCTCTGATCCCGCGCTCGACAAGCCCGTCGGATGGGCCGTGGCCGCGCTGCGCTGGTCTCCAAAGCCTTCAGCGGCCGCTTTGGCCGGCGCGGCCGCCGCGACCCTCATGACGCCGCTACGCAGCCGGTTGGCGTCCCGAAAGGCGGTCTAGCCCAACCGCCTCGCAGGACGAGCGTGGCCCGCCGACGTGCGCGAGGGCGCAACCCTACTCCTCCGGGACGGTCTCACACCATCACGTCATCACGCCATTGCTTGGCGCGCTCCGCCTCGCGCTGGCTGTACACCGCCTGTCGGACGTCTTCCTCGGTTTCAAACCCCGTTCCCAATGCGCCGATCACCGTAGCCCCCGCGGTTGCCATCCAGCTCAACTTCACGTACTCGACGATGCCGGGAGGTGATCCCAACTGACTGGCCACCACGCTGTCGGAAAGCAACAGCCGAGCAGCCAGAAAGTTCACCACCGCCAGGACGATGAAAGCGATGCCCAAGCCGAGCGCGAATGTGAGAACGGTCGATGCATTGAACAGGAACACCTGCTGGCGGTCGGCAGGCTTGTCTCCGTGCAACCATAGATGGTGGTAGAAGATTAGCCATATCACCATCGCTGTGATCACACACAGCGCGACGAGGGTCAAGCGGTAGGTGCTCTGGTCGGTACCGAGTTGCCACACGGTCGGATTGATGAGCCAAAATGTGCTGAACGCCAACGCGGCGACGATACCCTTCCGCAATCCGCGCCACAGCCGCCATGGCCTGTTCGCCCGAACCATACCGACGAGCTGGCGCCATAGTCCGCGATCGGCGACCACCTGCGCGTCGATGCCGCTGCCCTCGGGCACGATGAGACGGAACGGCCCGCGAAGGTCGCGGCTGGCCAAAGTTGGGCCTCCTCGCTCGAACGGAAAGAGCTCCCTGAGGATTTGCACCGAGACTTCGGTGACTCGCCGTCGCAGTCTCGGTGCGCCGAAGGCCGGAAGGGAGATGACTGCGACGCTGCTGCCAACGCTCAAGTCGGCGACGAGAGGCTCGTTGTTCTCGCCACACAACGGCAGATCGGTCACACATATGGCGGCGTGCCAACCTCGCTGACGCTTCACGACCGCCGCATGCTCAATCAGTGTCTGCTGATCGCCCTGCTTCCCGATCGGGAGTCGTTCGGCGTGTAGAAGCACGTCGAACGTCGTTGTGCCACCGCATGTTTCTGCGAGCAGCAATGGCAGCACCCGACAAAGGTGATTCGCAATCTCGGCGGGTGCCGCTTCAGGGTCGCAGATCACCGCGACCGTTCGAACTGGTTTTACGGGTCGTGCATGAATCTGATTCACACCGACCATCCTTACGTTGATCAGCGTGCGCGGCACCGGCACAGTCGCACCAGGCTTTTGGTGGCATTTCGGCCTCGCGGGACGGTTGTCGCGTCAACTGCACAGCCGAACTGATCGTGTGCAGGAGGTTACGAACGTGGCGGATACGTCGCGGGGGAACCGGGTTGCGAATGTCGTCGAGCTGAACATGCCGGTGCTTGACCACCGCGCACGATGAACCGGTCCCCGAGCCCAGTGCCGCGCAGCAGTCGTCGCACCGGCGCCGAAGGATCAGCTATACGCAACAATCCGCTGTGCCAACAGGTTTTCCGCCGAATAGCTGTCGAGATCGCCGTCCAGATGTGCCACCAGACAATCGGGCTCGAAACCAACTGTGCAATTCAGGACCTGATTCATGTGGGGAATGTCATCCGATGTCCTTGGTGCGGTGATTCATGCGGTCTGGCAATCCGCGGATCACTAATCGTGAGCACGGCAGCACCAAGCCCCCGTAGAGAGTTCGTCCTGTCAGGATGTACCGGCCAGACGGACGCTGTCGGAGTGGAGGAATCGCCACGCCCGAGTAGCCGCGTGGAGGTTGAATCGAACATCGACATCGCGCAGGTCCCAGCCGGTGAGCTCACCGATCCGCGCAAGCCGGTAGCGCAACGTGCTGCGGTGAATGTGCAGCGCTTTCGCGGAGTCGTCGTAGTTTCCGCCGCTTTCCAGGTGTTGACTGAGCGTGAAGACAAGTTCGGACCTCTTCTTGGCGTCGTAGTCCAGCAGTGCGCCGAGCCACTGCCGAATGAAGTCGTCGACAGCGCCTTGTTCATGGGCTGCGTCGATCAAACGGTAGAAACCGAGTTCGTCGTACGCGCAGACGCCCACAGGCGCCGCCGAATGCAGCCGCACACTGAGTGCTCGCCTGGCCTCGCCGAAGGACTGAGGGACATCCGATGGCACCTCACATCGTGAGCCGACGCCGATGGAACACGTCGCCGGGTTCAACAGATCGCTCAAACTGCGGTGTAGCGCGTGAGCATCCGGCCGGCCCTCGGACAACAGCACCACGAGCTGCCCGTTTCGTCCGCGAAGCGCGTTGAGGTGCAGAGCAGCCCCGGCCCGTCCGACGGCACTCATGACGGAGTCCGAGCCGGCGCTGCTGTGCACGACAACTACGTGATGTGGACGACGAAGGTCGTGTCCGAAGGCAGTGGCCCTGGCGATGGCGCCGTCATCGTCCGTCCCGGCGAGCAGGTCATCAAGTAGTTCGCGGCGCAGGTTTTGCTCCAACTCCATGAGGCTTCGCTGATGGGCCAACTCGTAGCCCAGGAGCGTACAAGCGAAATGCAGTGCGAAAATGTCGTCTGCGGTGATCTCATTGCGCGGGTCGACGATCGACAGCACGCCGAGATTCTCCCCGCGTGGCGAAACGAGCACCGAGACGCAGCTTTTCACTCTCATTGGACCGTGACGAGCGGCCAGGGCCGCAAGCTGGCGATGGCGATGCTGTGGTTCCGGTCTGGGGTATGGCTCCGGCCGTCCGGGGCCCGACCAGCACCGAAGATTGCCGAACCGATCCTCGAGAGCTATCGGTAGCGAGGTCAAAGCGTGCAGTGCGTCGATTATCCCCTGCTCACCTTTGCCGCTCCCGAGCGCCGCCTCGATGGTCTTGTGAACATTGGCGCGGCTTTGCAGCTGCTGCCTCGCACCGGCGAGCTCGACGGAAACGTTCGCCAACTGCTCGGTGCAGTGGGCGTCGCGCCGATGCAGTGCAGCACGTGCCAGCGCCGCCGCTGTCTGATTGGCCAGCACCATCAAGATCTGGATTTGCTCGCGCGACGGGCGCTCGGCGGCGCTGACGACAAGCGCACCCTCGACAGCATTGCGATACATCAGCGGGAACGCCCATCCCCACTCGCGTCCGGGTAAGTGCACTGCGCCGGTTCCGCAGCAGGCGGCGATCCGCTGGTCCAAGTCTGGCAGACGCTCGGGGCTCAGAGGTAAGCGATCCCAGCAATTGTCGACGAGCCGATAGGCGGCTTCCATACGGCAGGGCCCAAGCCGAGGCACCGCAGCAGCGGCCTGACCGAAAATTTTTGCAGTGTCGTGCGTCTCGAAGGCGAGCGCGGAAAGTGCTTCCAGCCCATCAGATACCGAGCTGGAGGCATGCGGTGCGGATTTCATGGTGCGCTCCACTCCCGAATGCATTCATTGCGCGCCACTGCCCCTTCTTGACAGTGCGTTTCGACACTTCAGTCGGTTACTTCGGACCACTGCAGCGCCGAGGGTTCGCTACCCGTACCTTGATCAATCAAACCTCCGCAGGTGTCCGTCCACGGGAGCCAGGGTTATGTGCGGAGCAATCCAACCTACGCAAAGATGCGCCGGCACCCATCCGCGCATATAGACGTTAATGGAAAAAACGTATGATGGGAAAACGACGTCCGCAGGAAATACCTGCAATTTGTGAAGCCTTGTTGACAGGCTAGCGGCGCCGATCATACGGTAATCACACCGATGTCTATTTGATCTGGAACGACGGCGGAAGTCGAGAATGCAAATGACGGTGACTGGCACCGCCCCCAGCGTCTTCGACGCCGGCCTGCCGACGTTCGATTACAGCTTCACCGCCACGCCCCACGACATCTTCGACGACCTCCGGGCGGCGCAATCGCGCGTGCCGATCGCGATCGGTCCGCTCGGCCCGGAGATCCTCTCCTACGACCTTGCCCGTGAAATGCTGCGTGACAACAGATTCCGCCTCCCTCCGGGCATCACGTTGGCTGCGCAAGGCATCACGTCCGGTCCGCTGTTCGACAAGTTGGCAAACAGTCTCCTGGGGCTGGAAGGTGCACCACACACCCGTCTCCGCAAACTGGTTTCCAAAGCGTTCACGCCCCGCTCGACAGCACGTCTCAACGACACCATCCACTCGGTGGTGAACGAGCTCGTTGACCGCGTGGTGGACCGCGGACGCTGCGACATCGTGACCGACATTGCGCGTCCATACCCCACCCCGATCATGTGCGCGCTGCTCGGCGCTCCTCCCGAGGATTGGCAGCTGTTCGCCGACTGGACCGAAGAAGTCTTCAAAGCCCTCAACTTCCAGGCCGACGTCACCTTCGATGAGTCCGCGATCATGCGGGCGTGGGGTGAACTCGACGCATACGTCGACGGCATGGTCGCCGTCCGTCGAAACGACATAACCGATGATCTGCTCTCGGAGCTCATTCGCGCCGAGAGCGATGGCGAACGCCTCAACTCCGACGAACTCCGCATGCTGGTGGCCGGCTTCCTGATGGCGGGGACGGACACGACGCGCAACCAACTCGCCGCATCGGTGCAGGTGCTCTGCGAACATCCGGACCAATGGGTAAAGCTTCGCGACCATCCGGAGCTGGCGATGCAGGCGGTCGAGGAGAGTATGCGCCACTCACCGGCGGCGTGCATCGTGCCGCGCGCTGCCACCGAGGACGTCGAATTCGGCGGATATCTGTTCCCGGCGGGCACATTTGTCTTGGTGAATACACTTGCCGCCAATCGTGATCCGGCGATCTACCACGACGCTGACCGATTTGACATCAGCCGCAACGACGTCCCGGCCATCCTGACTTTCGGTGGTGGTGCCCACTACTGCCTCGGGGCGAACCTCGCGCGGCGCGAGTTGGCTGAAGCGCTCATCGTCCTCACCCGGCGTCTTCCTGTGCCGCGTCGAATCGGCCCCGCCCCGTGGAAGTCAGTGCTCGGAATGACAGGTCCGACAACACTTTCGGTTGACTTCACCAGGAGAGCGGTGTCGGCTGATGCGTAACCGCGGCTGGGCGGGTTCCGCGCCTCGATCGGACGAAGAGGCGATCGACCGCATTCTCAATGCAGTGGACGAGGTCGTCACCGAACACGGATCGGCGATTCGTCTTGCCGACGTTGCCCGCAAGCTCGGAGTGACTCGTCAGACGGTCTACCGCTACTTTCCCAATGCCGACGCCCTACTCATCGCCAGCGCAATGCGGGCTGCCGATGGATTCATTGATCAGGTCTTCGAACATGTCGGCGGAGGCAATGATCCGGTTACCGCCATCGTTGACTGCGTCGCGTTCGGCGTCGACAAACTTGCCGGCGACCCGCAGCTGGAGGGCCTACTCGCCTCTCGGCCGGAGGGCCAAGCCCTCACATCGCTGACCTCTGATACCGCAATCACGTTCTGCCTGTCGTTCTTCCACCGCCTCGACGTCGATTGGACACTTCACGGCTTCGACGAGACGTCACTGCGTGAACTTGCCGAGATGACCCTCCGCACAGTGCAATCGATCTTGACTGACCCAGGGCCGGATCCGCGCGACGCGGTCAGCCTGCGGTGTTTCGTTGCTCGATGGCTCGGCCCGGCGATTCTTTACCCGCGGACGACGTCGCTGGTGATCAAGTGATGGCTCTGTACATGCGAGGAAAGGAATCAGCCCCCGGCCGCTCACGCTGATTCCTGCGGTGCGGCGTCCCTATCTCTGGTCCGAGTGCCCAGAAGTGGGTACAGGTGGGCCATGACGAAGAAGTCACCCCCGCCCAGGAATGCCGACGACGGTGACGAGCAGCCCGCGCACATCGCGTCACGCGACGGGCGGGACGCGGTGGTCATCTTTGCGCCACTGCCCGTGCTCACCGTCACGATCGAGAATCTTTCCGGCGAAGCCGACATTCATGTGCACGCCGGGGGGCAGGGCGTCTGGCAGTCGCGCATGGTGTCCTCGTTAGGCGTGCCGGTGGTGCTGTGCTGCGCCCTCGGCGGCGAGACCGGCGATGTCATCGGCCCCATGCTGTCAGGACCGAACATCGCGGTGCAGACGGTTCCCGTCACGTCGCGCAACGGGTCCTACGTTCACGACCGGCGGTCCGGTGGCCGCGACGTCATCGCCGAGACCGCCGGCCACCCGCTCGATCGTCACGAGGTCGATTCGCTCTACGAGCTCACACTGACCGAGGGCCTCGCGCACGGCCGCGTGCTGCTCTCCGGACCGCAGGAGGATCGGGTGCTGTCGGCGGACCTTTACCGGCGACTGTCCACTGATCTGGGCGCCAACGGATGCCAGGTGGCGGCTGATCTCTCAGGGGAGCGGCTCGAAGCGACGCTGGCGGGCAAGCCGAGCCTCGTCAAGGTCAGCCACGAAGAACTCCTCGATGACGGACGGGCGAAATCCGACGACGCCGCGGATCTGGTCGACGGTATGCGCTCGATGCGCAAGGAGGGCGCGGGCACCATCATCGTGTCCCGATCCGGTTCCGCTCCCGCCCTCGCGCTTCTCGACGACCGGGATCCCGACGGTCGCGGGACCCGGGGCGGTGACGTCGTGGAGATCGCGATGCCGAGCCTGGAGCCGGCTGATCCGGCCGGCGCCGGTGACTCGATGACGGCCGGAATCGTCGCCGCGCTGGCCAATGGCGAGTCTCTGCGCCGGGCGCTCCAGGTCGGGGCGGCATGTGGAGCACTCAATGTCGTGCGGCACGGACTGGGCACCGGGGGAGCGCGAGCTGTGCAGACACTTGCCGAGCGGGTCGAGCTGAGGCCGTGGAAATGACGTCGGTAAGCACCGGAAGGGGTGGCGAGCGCATGCTGCGCGCACTGGTCACCAATGACGACGGGATCGATTCGCCCGGTCTGCATGCGTTGGCGGCGGCCGCGAAGTCTGCCGGGCTGGAGGTCATCGTCGCCGCCCCGGCCGAGCAGGCCAGCGGTGCGAGCGCCGCGTTGAGCGCAGTTCGCAAGGACGGCCGCACGGTGGTCGAACGCCGCGAGCTGCCGGGGCTGGACGGCGTCGAGGCGTGGGCGGTGTACGCGCAGCCCGGCCACATCGTGGCTGCCGCGCTCAACGGATGGTTCGAGCCGCGGCCCGATCTTGTGTTATCGGGAATCAATCACGGCGGCAACGTGGGTCGGGCCGTACTGCACTCAGGGACAGTCGGCGCAGCGCTCACCGCGAAGATCAACGACACCAGGGGGTTGGCCGTGTCGCTCGACGTGGCGTTGCACCCGACCGGTGAGCGGTACTGGGACAGCGCGGCGCAGCTGGTGGGTCCCGTGCTCGAGTTGCTCCTCGAGGCTCCCGAGGGGACAGCCCTGTCGCTCAACGTTCCCGACCGTCCAGTAGCCGAGCTCCGCCCACTCCGCCACGCCAATTTGGCGCGTGGCGGGGAGGTGCAAATGCGGGTCGAAGAAGTCCGCGACGGCGGACTCCACCTGACCGAAGTCGAAGTGTCCGAAGACCCCGAGGAAGGCACCGACAGCGCGCTGCTGGTCGCCGGCCATCCGACTCTGACGGCACTGCAGTCTGTCGCGGCGCACGAGGGCGACTTTGTTCACAAGTGGCTGGCGTCCAACGTTCATACCGGATCGAGCCGCTGACCGGCCCCTAAAGGCGGCCCTTCAGGATGAGGTTCCAGTAGGCCTGCGGGAGGCCATATCGGTCGAAAGCCCATGCGGTGCGCCGCGGTTTGAACGGGTCGATGATCGACGGTAGTGAGGACGCAGGCCGACCGGTGCGATCGAACTCGCCGGCGATGAGCTTGTGGGCATCCGTGGCGATCGGTGCGACGGTGTACCCGTCGTACCGTTCGAATGCGCTACTTCCTCGGCGCGCCGAGACCAGATTGTCGACCAACAAAGCGATCTGGCGCCGTAGCGCGCCCCCGGACGGATCCGTGTCCACCGCCGCCGCGTCCCCCGCCGCCCACACGTGGGTAAAGCTGCGGTGCCGAAAGGTTTCGGGATCGATGTCGATGAGACCGTCCGATGCCGTTCTCGCCAAGCGTGATTCGGCCAACCATGTGGGTCCTCGGAACGGGGGGACCAGATGAAGCATGTCGTAACCCTCGCGCCACGCTGCCGCGCCGTTGTCGACCACGCTGATTTCCCGACGCCGAGGGTGAAGCTCGACCACCTTGGTGCCGAGTAAGGTCTGGACCCCGATCTCGTCGAGGCGCATCCGAAGCTGCGCGTCGATGCCGGCGACACCGGTGAGATGGGGCCGGTCGACAACAAGGGTGATGCGGACCTCGCGGCGTGCGCGGGCCCAATGCGCGGCCGCGAGGAACAGCGGCTTGACCGTGGTACCCGTGCAACTGACCGGTGCCCTCGGCACGGTGAACACCGCATGGCCGCGGCTCGGCATCGTCTGCACAAGGTGCCAGGTCTTCTCGGCACGATCCACGTAGTTGCTGGTGACCTCGGCGGCGTCCAGCGCGGCGGACACGCCTGGCAGCGCCTCCCCGTCGATGACGAGCCCTGGTGTCAGGACCAGATCTCGATAGCGATGGGTAGCGCCGGAGGCGCACGTCACGACATGCTCGTCGGGGTCGACCGCGACGACGGTGTCGCGCAGCCACGTACAGCCGCGAGGGGTCACCGAGCGCTGCGTGCGTTCCGCCGATACCTGCTCGGCCTGGCCTGCGCCCACGTATGAGAGCAGGGGCCGATAGGTGTGCACGGTCTGCGGTTCGACCACCGCGACGTTGGTGACACCGCGGCGGAGCAGACGCGCGGCGGCGCTGATGCCGGCATTACCGCCACCGACGATGAGGACGTCGAAACCGTTGTCGCCGCGCTGGACGGGGGTCATGGCTCGGCACTACCCGGTGGCGGCCGATGGTAACCCGGCGCGCCCCGTGGTCACGTGCCGATCGCGCCGCGCGCCGCCGCGTCTTCGGCGATGCTGTCGCCGGCCTCATCCACGACCGGCTCCAAGGCCACACTTTCTGATGCGGGCTCGTGGGTGACGGACTCGGGTCGGGCCGGTCCGAGACGCACCACGCGTCCGACGGCGCGCCGCAGCCCGGGCGGCCCGTCGGCGCGCACGAATTCCCCGACCCGTCCGGCGCGAAAGCGCAGGGGCGAGCCGAGGAATTCGCCGAGGACGACCCCGCTGCCGAGCGCCAATGCGATCGCCGTCGCCGACAGCAGTTGCCCTAGACCGTCGGCGAAGTTCTCGTCGACGGTCAAGAAGAAGACGGCACGGAACACGGCCAGTCCTGGCAGCATCGGCATGATGGCCGCGGTGGCGGTGATCAGTGCGGGGGCCTGCCGCCGGATGGAGATGAGCGTGGCGAGGAATCCGACGAGCACTGCGGCGATCCCGGTTGCCAGCACCTGGCCGACACCCGCGCGGCCGAGCGCGATCAACACGAGCTCAGCCGCGGCTGCGGCGATTCCGCCGATGACGGCAGGGCGCAGCGGCGAGTAGCTCGCAATCGTCAGACACAGCCCGGCCAAGCCGGCGCCCACCACCGCCAGAGCGATGGGCAGCGGTTGACGGGGGATGATCACGCTCACCGTCGCGTCGACATGCAGGTCGATGTTGATTCCGGCGAGTGCGGCCACTTCGAGACCCGCGACGATGCCGACGACGATGCCCGCGGTGAGGAACAGTGCCTCGCCGAGCCTGGCCATCGCCGTCATGGTGTAGCCGGTCACGGCGTCCTGCATCGCGCCGACGAAGGTCAGTCCCGTCAACAGCATCACGATGCCGGTGGCCACGAGTGCGGTCGGGTTGAGGCCGGCGAACCAGTACGCCGCCACCGCCACCAGTGTGACGATCCCCGCACCGGCCACGTTCTGGAAGAAGAACGGCGTGCCGATTCGGTTGAGCAACCTGCCGACTCGATCGATGACCGCGGCGCTCATCGCGGCCAGCACGCACGTCAGCCAGGTGCCGCCCAGCAGCATGGCGATCCCTAATCCGAAGCCTGCCCACCCGGCGGTGGCCAGCCAGCGTGGGTACACATGCGGCCGCTCGGTCAGCTCGTCCATGGCGTGGTGCGCTTCGTCGACGGTGACGCCGCCCGAGGTGATGCGCTTGACCAGACGGTCGAGATCAGCGAGACGGGTGTAGTCCGTGGACCTCATGCGCACCGTGCGCACGATCGTCACGGGCGGGCTGTCGGCGGTCGGCAGAGCTGACACGAACACGGTGGTGGAGAAGACGTCGACGACGCAGTCGGTGAGCCGGTAGGCCTGCGCCACATCCTTGGCGGTGGCGACGGCATCAGCGGTGCCCGACCCGGAGAAGAGCATGACCTCCGCGAGCCTGACCGTCAGGTCGAGTACCGCGCGAGTGTGCCGCTCGTCCAGGTCCTGTCCGCTGCGCCGGCGCTGTCCGGCATCGGGTGCCGGGTCGCGCTGGCCGGGCAAGGTGCTCTGCAGGTATCGCGCCAGGCGACCGGAACGTCCTCCAACCACTTGAGACAGGGTACTGATGCACGCCGGACGGTTACACGAGCGCATCGCCGTCCCGTGCAACGGTGCCAGTCCTGTTCTATACCGCCAGGTTGCGCGCCTGAGTAACCAAGCGTCAAGGGGTGCAACGATGGGACGATCTTCGTTCGCTGCGGTCGTAGCTTGTTGCTGCGAGGCGCAGGCCGCGGCGCTGTTGCGTCGTGCTGAGATGGCGGCCGAGCTGGCACGCTCCGGGTACGACTACGTGGCGACATTTCGACACGCGCGTCAGAAACATGCTGAGCGGAGCACAAATTGCGCTTGAGTTGGTGTCCGGGCGAGCGACAGGATCAGGCGGAGCTCGTGAGGCGACGGCATCCCCCAATGACAAGGGATATCCCCTATTGCCATCTGGCTGGCCGCGTCATAGGTTTGCTGGATCACTTGACGGGGAGGGTCGGCATGGTGTCGGTGAAGCATGTGGGCCGGGTCGGGGCGCTCGCAGTGGCTCTGGGTATAGGTTCTGTTGTGGTGGCTGTACCGGCTGTGGCGTGGGCCCAGCCCGATGGCGGAGCTTCGGCAGATGCATCCGATAAGCCCACGGACAGTTCGCGGGGGACTACCAAGACTCCGGACAAACCGTCACGGTCGGCGAAATCCGACGACACCGAAGGGGCGGCATCCCGCATATCGACGGCCGAGACCGACAGGGGTGCCGCACCGCACTCATCCGGCCGGGGCAAGCGAGCCGCGGAAGAGCGCGAGGCCGAACGCGCTGCTGCTGAGAACATCTCGGACGAGGTCGACGCCGTCGAATCCACATCTTCGGTCACGGGTGAGGAGGAATTCGAGCCTCAAGCCCCGACGAATTCAACCGTGGTGAAGCCCTTGTTCACGCCGGGGGCGGCGACGCAGGACCCCGGCAAGCCAGAAGCGCCGGGGGCGTCGTCGGTGCTGCTGACGGTGTTGGCTTCAGCGCGGCGCTCCTTCGATGAGCGCACCGCTGAAGCAAACACCGCAGCGACCGAGTCCAGCATCTCGCAATCGGCCGCTGAGGCGGCGTCGCCGCCGATCCCGGGATCTGCCTACCAGTCGCCGGTGATCGCGCCCGACGGCACGCGGTACCAAGTGACCAACGGCGGGTCGACCACTCGGGTCAACATCCTCGACGGCGACGGCCAGGTCATCGCCACGAGCGAAGAGATTCAGGGAGTGGGTACCGCCTACGCGGATGCGGTGTTACGGCCCGACGGCACGTTGATCGTGGTGACCAGCACCAATCGCCGCACCAACAGCATCGTCTCGGCCGTGGACAGCGAAGGCAATGTCACGCGACTCGCGACATTGATCGGGGCTACGGACACCCCGGTGACGGTAGGCGCCGACGGCGCCCTGTACTTCAAAACCGAGATCGTCCCGTTCTCGCCTTTCGCTGATCCGATTGAATACCGCTTCGTCCGGATTTCGGAAAACAATTTCGTACGGTCCTACTCGTATGACACCCAGATGGAGCTGAAGTCGGACGGGACTGTGCACCTGGTGTCCTCCAGGTTCGGCTTCTCGACGCTGCGCACGATCAACCCGAGCGGGTGGACACGGTCGACTCTTCTGCCCTTCGGCTCTGATCCGAGCGCCCCCATCCTGGGGCAGGACGGCGCCGTCTATGTGACGGCCGGCGTGCGAGGTTTGTTCGGTAGCAAGACAACACGCGTCTACACCATCGACGGTGACTCCCGCACGGTGCGATCCATCGTCGGCTTGCCCGGCGAGACCGTCGTGACCTCCGACGGTATTCATCTGGAGACGTTCACCTTCGACGGTTCCACCGACGACGGCACCGGGACCACCTACCTTTCCGCCATCACCGCGAGTACGATCGCCACCTCGGACGCGATCGAAGGTCGCATCGCCGGTTTCCAGGTCTCCGCCGGCGGCACCATCTACGCGCCGATCTCCGACCCCTCGGCGGACGAGACCGCGGTGGCGGTCGTCAACTCCGACGGCAGTGTCGACACTGTGGTTCTTCCCGGTCGACTCGTAATGCGCGACAGGAGTATTCGGGGCGGCGGCATGCAGTCGGCCGAGGACCTGGGCTATGTGAATTACACCGTGGACGACGTCGAGTACGTGGCGGTGCTCGGCCCGAATGGCACCGTTGTGCGCACAATCGAGCTCCCCCAGGGGGCCACTGGCGGCACGGTGTTCTTCGGGCCCGACGGTGCGGCCTACGAGCTGCTGGAATACCTGACGCCCGGCAACTACATTTCGCGGCAGATACTCGCGCTATCGACCGAGACATATACGCCCAATGTTCCCGGTGCCCCCTTCGGAGCCGACGACGTTGTTTTCGGTCCCGACGGCGTCGGCTATTTGCTGGTGGGAACATCGGGCGATTACGGCATCGACATTGTGGGTTTCAATGCCGCCGGTGACACCGTGATCCCGCCGAGCGGGCTCGATCGTCCGCACGTCCAATACACCAGCCGCGGCGAGCGTGAAGTTTTGGCGTTCGGCCCCGACGGCATTGCGTACCTGACCAATTGGGGGCCGGTCGCCGCGGGGGTATACGCACTCACGTCAACCGGCGCGCAGAAAGTCGCCGATCTCGAATACTCGCAACTGGGCATTGCGAATCTGCCGACCTTCGGACCCGATGGAACCGGATACGTGGCCACCACAGGAACGCAGAGCGAAGGCGGCTTCGCGACCACCGTGACCACGTTTTCGCCTCCTGCCTGAGCACGCTCACAACGCTCTCAGTGGTAGCGCCGAGGCACTGTCCACGGGCGTCCGAACTCCTCGTCGAAACACTCGGGATCGAACGGGCTGTCGCCGCCGGCGGGGAAGCTGGTCAATTCGCCGAAGACGACGCGGCCACCGAGTTCGTAGAGATCGACCCGCACAAAATCCGTGTCGGCGCCCAGTCGTTCGGCCACGCTGACCATCTCACTTAGGAGGGCGGGCTCGGGGGGCGGGCACTCTGCATTCGGTATTCCGCCACTGAGCGGCAGGTGGCGCCAGTCGACCCGGAAGAAGTCCTGCGTGCGCCGACCGAAGCGTCCGCTGTCGACCTGTACGAAATGGCACTTGCCGTGGAAGACGAAGAACTTGTAGTCGTCGGGAATGCCGCCGTCAGCGTCGGCGAGCAATTCCTCCACGAGGACACCCCGCGGCATCTGCCCATACACCCATTCCCGATTGGGTCCCTGTCCGTACAGCTGTGAGAGCCAATGCCGTGCGATCTCGACGAGCTCGTCGCGGCGGGCGAACTCGGGGCGGACATGCCGATACACCCAGCTGTGCTGCGCCCGGGGCAGGCGCGCCTCCACCGGCGCGCGGTCGGATACCACGATCGCCGCGCCGCTACCGTGTGTCGGCTTGGCCACATAGCCCTCAGGTAAGTCGGCGTCGAGTAGGGCTTCAGGATCGTCGACGACGGCATATACCTGCGGAAGATACTGTGCACCAACAACTTCAGCTACGTAGTCGCGAACGGCCACTTTGTCGGCGAAGGTGACCACCAGGGCGCGATGATCACGCAGCATCTTGTAGCGCACCTTGTCCCGGAACGTCTGCGGGTGCCGGGTTCGCCAGAGCCGCGCCAGACGCACCATGGCGCTCCGCTCACGCCAGCGGACACCCGGGCGGCGTCGTCGACGACGGCCCGGGAACGGGAAAGCGGGCGCCTCGAAGCGGGCCTGGTCCTCTTCCCCCGAGAGATTCACCTCGACAGGGTACGGCCGGCCGCGCACAGCGGGTTTGGTGGACGGTTCCGTGGGCAGTAAGGAAGTCAATGCTGACTGCGCGTGCATGTCGCTGACCAGGGAGGACCGCACATGCTGACCGCCGTGCTCTTCGGGATCGCCGCCTCTAGCGCTCTGGTGATCGGCTCTGCCGTCGGGGCCCGCTGGGACATGCCCACCAAAGTCACCGGCGTACTGCTCGCGTTCGCCAGCGGCGCACTCATCTCCGCCCTGGCGTTCGAACTGTTCGAGGAAGCCTTTCACCTGGCCGGGGCCTTGCATTCCGGACTCGGTCTGCTCGCCGGTGCCGCCACGTTCGTGATCGCCGACAGCCTGCTCGACAAGTACGTCAGCGGGCACTCCGGACCCGAGCAGCGCGAGGTGGTCGCAGACGGCGCGCGTCGCGGCGTCGGTCTGGCCCTGCTCGCAGCGGTCACCCTCGACGGCGTGCCGGAGAACTTGGCGCTGGGTGTTTCCCTCGTCGGCGGCGCGTCGCTGTCACTGTTGGTGGCGATCTTCTTTTCGAACCTGCCTGAATCACTGGTGGGTGCCATGTCGATGCGCAAGTCAGGGATGAGTCCGCGCGCTGTGGTGGGGGTGTGGATCGCGTGTTCGGTGCTGTTGGCCGCCGCGGTGGTCGTCGGACGGATGACGGCAGGTCAACTCACCGAACCCGTGTTGGCAGTGGCACTCGCCTTCGCCGGTGGTGCGGTACTGGCCTCGCTGGCCGACACGCTGATGCCTGAAGCGTTCGAGCACGGGCGGCCGCTCAATTCGTTCGCCACGGCCGGCGGCTTCTTCCTGTCGTTCATCCTGGCCGCGTGACGGGGTCGCTCCGCTCGCCTCGGCCCAATTCCCCGTCGCTTCGCTCGCCCCGGCACACCTACGGAATTCATGGCAGATCGTGAACAGCCGACGTCGGGGTCGAGACGCTGGAACACTGGAGGCCGGACGTCAAGAGCGCACACGATGGGAGCACGACACAATGACTCAGTACGCGGTGGTCGATCCAGCCACAGGTGAGGTCGTCAAGGAGTATCCGACCGCGACCGACGAGCAGATCGAGTCAGCGCTGGCGGGTGCGCACAAGACCTTCAAGGAATGGTCCACATCGACGAGCGTCGCGCAGCGCGCCGAGCTGATCCGCAAGGTTGCCGACCTACACAACGAGCGCAAGACCGAACTGGCGAAGATCATCCAGCGCGAGATGGGCAAACCGCTGGACCAGTCCGAGGGCGAAGTCGAGTTCAGTGCTGCCATCTACGAGTTCTATGCCGACAACGCCGAAAAGTTCCTCGCCGATGAGCCCATCGAACTGCTCGACGGTGAGGGCAGCGCCGTCATTCGCCGCGGACCCGTCGGCGTGCTTCTCGGCATCATGCCGTGGAACTACCCCTACTACCAGGTTGCCCGCTTTGCCGGACCGAACCTGGTGCTGGGCAACACAATTGTGCTCAAGCACGCGCCCCAGTGCCCGGAGTCCGCAGCCGCGCTGCAGCAGATTTTCCTCGACGCCGGATATCCGGAGGGCGCCTACGTCAACGTCTACGCCACCAACGAGCAGATCGCCGAGGCCATTGCCGATCCCCGTGTCCAAGGGGTCTCGTTGACGGGGTCCGAGCGGGCCGGCGCCGCGGTCGCCGAGATCGCCGGGCGCAATCTGAAGAAGGTGGTGCTGGAACTGGGCGGCTCCGATCCGTTCATCCTGCTGTCCGCAGACGACCTGGACGCAGCGGTCGACGCCGCCGTCGACGGCCGCTTCGAAAACACCGGACAGGCCTGCAATGCCGCCAAGCGCATCATCGTCGCCGAGAGCATCTACGACGAGTTTCTCGACAAGTTCACCAACAAGGTCCTCGCCAAGGCTGACGGTCTGGCCCCACTGTCCTCGGTGGCGGCCGCCGAGAGACTCGACGACCAGGTGAAACGTGCCGTCGACGAGGGTGCGACGCTGGTCTCCGAGGGATCCCGCAAAGGTGCCCACTTCCCGCCCGGGGTGTTGACGAACCTGTCGCCGGATTCACCGGCGGCCAAGGAGGAACTCTTCGGGCCGGTAGCCACCGTGTACAAGGTCGCCGACGAAGACGAGGCGGTCGAGCTCGCCAACGACACCCCGTTCGGCCTGGGCTCGTACGTCTTCACCACCGATCCCGAGCAGGCCAAGAGGGTCGCCGACAGAATCGAGGCCGGCATGGTGTTCGTCAACGCCGTCGGTGCCGAGGGCGCCGAGCTGCCCTTCGGCGGGGTCAAGCGGTCAGGGTTCGGACGCGAGCTCGGCCGGTTCGGCATCGACGAGTTCGTGAACAAGAAACTCATCCGGATCGCCGGCTGATCGTCGACCTGCCCATAACTGACGCTGGCGTGCACGTCAGGATTCGGTAATCATTCCTGCCCGGCCCTCGGCCCGAGCGTGTGATTCGCTGGGAGAGTCCTTCGATGCGCCCGGGTTCTGCGCTGCCCGCATACCGGTTGCGCTGCTGGGTACATCGTCGACACGATCCCGAGGGAGGTAGGCATTGGACGTCCGAGCGCAGATGTCGCAGATGAGCCCTGAGGCGCGCGCGGCCCTCGCGCAACGGATCAAGGCGCGCCTGGTTCCGCCAGGCGCACCAGCAGCCGATCACGACGTCAGCATCGTCGGTGGCGGGACCGCCGCGCTGACGCTCGCCCTCGAGATCCGCGCAGCCCGCCCGGCGACGCGAGTGTGCGTCATCGAGCCCAACACCCACCCGATCCCCGAGGTCACCCACACCGTGGGCGAGTCGACCGTCGAAGTCTCGGCGCATTACCTGCGGGACCGCATCGGTCTTGGCGATCATCTGAGCACGGCGCAGATTCGCAAAATGGGACTGCGAATGTTCTTCTCGAACAACGGAAACACCGACATCGCCCGACGCATGGAACTGGGCGGCTCCTCGTTCGTCCCCCAAGTGACCTATCAGATCGATCGCGGCAGACTGGAAAACGAGCTCTACGACCGCTGCCGATCGGCGGGGATCCACCTGATCTGTGGGCGGGTTCGCAGCGTCGCGCTCGGCGCCGACGGCTCGGCGCACACGATCTCCTACCAGAGCGGTGACACCGTGACCGAGACGACGACGCGGTGGGTGGTCGACGCCTCGGGACGAAATCGCTTTCTGCCCCGGCAACTCGACCTGAGAAAAGGCAACGGACATCACTGCAACGCCGCCTGGTTGCGTGTGGCCACGGAGATCGACGTCAATCGCTGGAGCGACGACGCGGGTTTCCACAGCCGCCTCGTGGAGGGTGACCGGGCGATGTCGACGAACCACCTTATGGGTGAGGGCTATTGGGTGTGGCTCATCCGACTTGCTTCCGGCGCCACCAGCGTTGGCATCGTGGCGGACCCGGCGTTCCACCCCTTCGACGGATTCAACACACTGGAGAAGGCCATGGTGTGGCTGCGTCAGCACGAGCCTCAGTGCGCGGACGTTCTCGAGCAGCACCAAGACGCGATCCAAGATTTCCGGGTCATGAAGAAATACAGCCACGGCGTGACCAGGATGTACGACGGGGCCGCGCGGTGGTGTCTGACCGGGGATGCCGGAGTTTTTCTGGATCCGCTGTATTCGTCGGGCCTGGATCTCGTGGCCATCGGCAACGGGCTCATCACCGACATGGTCATCCGCGAACTCGACGGCGAGGACGTGGTTGCGCGGTCTCAGATCAGCGACACCCTGTTTCGCTCGCTCACCGACATGTGGTTGGCCATCTACCAGGACCAGTACCTGCTGATGGGGGTACCCGCGGTGATGACGGCCAAAGTGGTCTGGGATGTCGCGTTCTACTGGGGCTTCATCGGCCTCCTCTACCGGAACAACCGGTTCGTCCGCATCGCCGATGACCCCGAGTTCGTGCCCTATCTGCAGGGCCTCATCGACCTGAGCAATCGCATCCAGCGCTTCTTCCGCGAGTGGGCGTCGGTCGAAACCGGTGTCGCCACAGCGCCGTTCGTCGATCTCTATGCACCGTTGAACTTCATGGTCACCTTGCACGAGGCCATGATCGATCCGAGCCCTGCCTTCGACGAACAATTCGACGCCAACGCTGCGCTGCTGCGGCAACTGGCCGGCCAGCTCGTCGAGACGATTGTCACCGAGAAATCCGCGATGTTCGACAACGACGACGTGATGCGGCAAGTACAAGCGTGGCAAGGCGATGCGCTGCTACGCGATCTGCGCTCGGCCTATCGCGATGCGCAGACCGACCATCCACTCAGCGACGGCTGGATCGTTCCCACCGCGGCTCTGCAGCCCTCCTGACGATGGCGACAGGTATGGTCTGCGACAGCACCAAGCAAGAGCCGCTGGCGATCGTCGGCATCGGCTGTCGGCTACCCGGCGACGTCTCTTCGGCCGAGGAGCTGTGGACGTTGCTGTGCGAAGCGACGGACGCCACCCGCGAGGTGCCCGAAACGCGTTGGCATGCAGCGCGATTCCACGATCCGAGCGGATCCAAGATCGGCAAGATGGTCACGCGACGCGGCGGCTTTCTCGCCGAGATCGACCAATTCGATCCGCAGTTCTTCGGAATCTCACCCCGGGAAGCGCACTCACTCGACCCCCAACAGCGCCTCCTGCTGCAGACCACCTGGGAAGCTCTGGAGGATGCGGGAATACCACCCGACGGACTTGCGGGTTCCGATGTCGGCGTGTTCGTCGGCGGCTTCACCCTCGATTATCAGCTCCTGCAGAACCATGGCCGCGGCAGCCGCTACCGGTTCAAGGCCCATTCGGCCACCGGAATGATGATGACAATGCTGGCGAACCGCATCTCGCATGCCTTCGACTTCCGCGGACCCAGCATGTCGGTGGACACCGCGTGTTCCAGCTCGCTGGTGGCCGCACATCTTGCCGTACAGAGCATCTGGAGCGGAGAATGCCGGCTCGCGGTCGTGGGCGGTGTGAACATCATGGGCGGTCCCAACACGGCGATCGCCGAGTCCACGAGCGGGTTCCTCAGCCCCGACGGACGCTCCAAAGCGTTCGACGACTCCGCCGACGGCTATGCCCGCGGCGAAGGTGGTGCGGTCGTCGTCCTCAAACCGCTCGCGCAGGCACTGCGTGACGGAGACGACATCTACGCCCAGATCCTCGGCACCGCGGTGTCGCAGGACGGCCACACCGACGGCATCACGGTGCCGCGCGAGGACGCCCAGCACGCGGCGATCACGACCGCTCTGCGCCGAGCGGGTGTGCAGCCAGCCGACGTCGGCTATGTGGAAGCGCACGGCACCGGAACCCCACTCGGCGACCCCATCGAGATCCGTGCTCTTGCTGCAGCGTTGACCTCGAACCGGCCGAGCGCCAGACCGCTGGTCGTCGGGTCGGTCAAGACGAACATCGGACATCTCGAGGCCGGGGCGGGGGTGGCCGGTCTGATCAAGGCCGCGCTCGTGGCGAAGAAGGGTTACATCCCGGCCACCGTCCACTTCCAGACGCCGACCAGACACGTGTCGTTGGCTGAGCTCAACATCGAAATCTCCGGCGAGGGGCGACCGTTCCCCGAAGGCGACCGCCGCGTGGTGGGCGTCAACTCGTTCGGCTTCGGCGGCACCAATGCGCATGCGGTGCTTGCCGAACCTCCCACGCGTGCCGAGCAATCCGCCCCCGAACGTGACAGCGCTTCACCGCCGACGCTGCTGCCGATCTCGGCCCGCAGCGAAGACGCGCTCGCCGCGACAGCTCGGCGGCTGGGCGAATACCTCGACGCCCACCCGGACGTCACGCTCCGGTCGCTCGCCTACACGCTCGGCCAGCGCCGGGCCCACCTCAGCCACCGCGACACTGTCATCGCCGACAGCATCGACGAAGCGCGACAACAACTTCGCGGTCTGGCCGAGGGAAGGCAGATCCTCACCGCCCGCACCGCCACCACGGCACCGAAGCTCGCCTTCGTATGCACCGGCATGGGACCGCAGTGGTGGCGGATGTGCCGGGGTCTGCTCGACGCCGCCCAAGCCTTCCCCGTCTTCGCCGAGAGCATCGCGCGTACCGACCGCGAACTCTCGCGGCACGCCGATTGGTCCCTGATCGAGGAGCTGCGGCGCGACGAGACGACGTCACGGATGTCTGAGACGCAGATCGCCCAGCCTGCGAACTTCGCCATTCAAGTGGCTCTGGCCGAGCAGCTCGCACAGTTCGGGATCACCCCGGATGCTGTGATCGGACACAGCGCAGGCGAAGTTGCCGCCCATCATCTGGCGGGTCTGCTCAGCTTCGAGCAGGCGGTCGAGGTGATCTATCACCGCAGTCGGCTCCAGCAGCGCACCAGCGGCCTGGGCCGGATGCTCGCCGTCGGAACCGACGCAGACGCGCTCGTGACGGCGCTGACCGGCCCCGCCCGTGACGAGATCGGGCGTAAGATCTCGGTGGCGGCGATCAACAGCCCGTCAGCGGTCACCCTCGGCGGCGACAGCGACATCCTCGACGAGATCGCGACGCAGCTGGATACCGCAGGCATCTTCAACCGGTTCCTCGCTGGGAATGTGCCGTATCACACGCATTTCATGGATTCAGTGCGGGAGGACCTGCTGGCGGCGTTCGACGGGTTGTCCTCCGAGCGCGCCGCGCTTCCCCTGTACTCGACGGTGACCGGCGAACGGCTGGAGCGCTACGCGGCCGGTGCGGCCTACTGGTGGCAGAACACCCGCGCCTCAGTTCTGTTCGAACCCGCGCTACGTCGAATGCTCGATGACGGCTACACGCAGTTCCTGGAACTGGGGCCTCACCCTGTGCTCGCCGCGTCGATCTTCGAAACCGCAGGCGCGCAGCGTATTTCCGTCACACCCACGCAGCATCGGCAGCAAGACGATGTGCGTACCTTCCTCGGCTCGGTCGGCGAACTGCACTGCCACGGCCACCGCGTCGCGTGGGACGCGCTGAACCCGGCCGACGGTGCCCGTCTGCTCAAGCTTCCGTCCTATCCGTGGCAGACGAAGCGGTATTGGAACGACACTCAGGAGGCGACCGAACTCCTCTTCTACCAACCGGTGCACCCTCTTCTCGGGCAGGCGGTGAGCGCCGTGCATCCCACGTGGGAAGCCGAGCTGAGCACGGTGCTCAACCCGTTCCTCGCCGATCATCGCGTGCAGGGCAGCGTCGTTCTACCCGGCGCCGTGTACATCGAGATGGCACTGGCCGCAGCCAGGGAGACCTACGGCTCGAACCACAGCGTGGACAACCTCGTGCTGCAGCGGGCGGTGATCCTCGACGACACCTGCGATCCCCTGCTGCGGACCACCCTCAACAAGCAGGACGGCACGCTGGAGTTCGCCGCCTTCGTCGCCGCCGCCGACGGTGACCACAAGTGGGTCGTCACGGCCACCGCGGAGCTGAATATACTGCCAGCGCAACGGGGTCGGACCGTATCTGGTGACGACACCGCGGTCACCTCGATCGGTCGCGACGACTTCTACGCCCGCACCGAAACGCTCGGATTCGACTACGGGGCAGCGTTTCGATCGGTGACGGGTGTGACCGCCGGGCACGACTGGGCGGTCGCCGGACTCGACACGCCCGTCATCCTCGCCGACGACATCGACGACTACCACTTCCATCCCGCTTTGATCGACGGTGCGTTCCAAACGCTGTTCGGTGCACCGTTTCTCGGTCAGGAGGAGTCGGATGACCCCTACCTGCCGACCCGCATCAACCGCTGCATGGTCTACGGACGGCCGGAGACCCACATGATGGTCCGTGCCGACGTGGTGTCCGCGACCGCCGAGCAGGTGGAATGCAACCTCGTCATCAGCGACCGGACGGGACGCCCGCTCGTCGTCATCGACGGTTTCACCGTTGCGTCGCTGGCCACCTCGTCGCGAGTGTCCCCGGATCGGATCGACCGGGGAATACTCGAAATCCACTGGTCTGCCATGGATGACGACGCTCACCAGGAACGTGAACCCTTCGCTGACGAACGGTCCTGGCTCGTTCTCGACGACGATTCCGGGTTCGGCCGACGGCTTGCCGACCATTTGCGTGCCCACGGCCAGCGCGCCCACACCGTTGGCCACCGAGCGGTGGATCTACTCACCGAAGCCGACGACGGCTGGCTGATCAACCCCCGGCGTCCGGACCAGATGGCACAGCT
Organism: Mycolicibacterium iranicum; assembly: GCF_002101705.1. Lineage (GTDB taxonomy): Bacteria > Actinomycetota > Actinomycetes > Mycobacteriales > Mycobacteriaceae > Mycobacterium > Mycobacterium iranicum. Next base: position 52,047 of record NZ_LQPC01000002.1, read on the forward strand.
CATCGCCGCGCACCTTGAGAGCGACCAAGACCTCGCAGGCATCATCAATTGCTGGCCCCTCGACATCACAGGCCCCGACCCCGATCACCACCTGGGCGCGTTCACCGTGCTCCGCCTGGTCAAGACCCTCGCCGAGAACGACACCCTCAAACCGCTGATGTACTTCGTCACGTCCAACACCCAGCCCACACCCGGCAGCGCGGTGGGCCACGTCGACCAGGCCACCCTGTGGGGGCTTGGCCGAGTCATCGGCCACCAGGAGCTCGCCGAGTACTGGGGCGGTCTGATCGATATCGACACCGCAGACGATCCGGAACAGACAGTCGCCCGCATCTGCCGCCATGTCCTCGACGACGAATCCGAGGATCAGATCGCGATCCGCGGCGGGACGACCTTCGTTCCGCGATTGCGTCCGTGCGCGACGTTGACCAGCCCGTTCCCCACCAAGCTCACTCCCGATGCGACCTATGTCGTGACCGGGGGTGCCGGGGCCCTCGGTCGTATCGCGGCCACCTACCTGGCCGAGCGCGGCGCCCGGCACGTCACATTGCTGGGCCGACGCGCCTTTCCCGACCGGGATCGGTGGTCGACATTGCGCGTCGACGACCCGCACCGTGCAACCGTCGACACCGTCCGCGCGATAGAGAAGCTCGGCGCCACCGTCACCGTCTGCAGCGTCGACATCACCGACTCCGGACAGGTGCAGGCGTGGCTGCGCGACCACGAGCGCAACGGCGGGCGGCCGATCCGGGGAATCATCCACGCCGCTGGTTCGGTCCACGACCAGCTCCTGGTGAACATGAGCGAAAATGACTTCGCCGCCGTGGCAGATCCCAAGATCACCGGAACAAAGTTGTTGCACAACGCATTCCAGAGCCACGATCTGGAATTCTTCGTGATGTTCGGGTCGGCGGGTTCCACCATCGCCTCGCCGGGCCAGGGCAATTATGCCGCCGCCAACGCGTTCCTCGACGCATTCGCCCATCATCGCCGCGCGCAAGGACTGCCGGCCCTGACAATTGGCTGGGGCCCGTGGTCGGTCGGAATGGTCGAAGAGCTCGGTCTGGAGAAGATGTACGCCCAGCGCGGCATCGATCTGATCACCCCTGCCGTCGGAGTGCGAATCCTGGACCGGCTGATCAACCAGAACGTGGCGACAGTGATCGCGATCAGCGCTGACTGGAACCGCGCACGCCAGGCGGGACTCGGCGCGCACCTGCCGCTGATGTTCACCGAACTCCAGACATCCGACCAGGATTCCGCCGACGTGGAATCCGGTGCTTCGATCCTGACCGTATTGGCGTCGACGCAGGAGAGCGACAGGTTGACCGTCGTCGCCAACCACATTCGCGCCCTGGTGGCCACCGTCTTCGACTGCGGGGAAGACGATTTCGCTTCCGATGCCATGCTCGAGGACATTGGCCTGGATTCGATGATGGCAATGGAATTCCGGGTGCGGATCAACATGATGTTCTCGATCGATCTTCCCGTGTTGGAAATCCTCAAGGGGGTCAGCGTGAACTCACTGGCCGACCGCATTCTCGGCGAGCTCCACGCAATTCACGGGCAGGCATCGACGACCGCGGAAGCCCAACCGCCCCAGGCCGGCATGGACGACGACGTCGACGTCCTGATGGAGGGCTTGTCCGACGCCGAACTCCTGGAGTTGCTCGGCGAACTGGATGCCGAAGGCGGAGACGGCGCGGGGGAGCGGCGGTGACGACGGAGGCCCGCGCGGTGTGCGTGCGCGGGCTTTCGAAGAGCTACGGGCGCACTCAGGCGGTCCATCATCTGGATCTCGACGTCGCCTACGGGGAGATCTTCGCCATTCTGGGTCCCAACGGAGCAGGCAAATCGACCACCATCGAGATCCTCGAAGGACACCGGAAACGCAGCGCGGGACAGGTCCATGTCCTCGGTGAAGATCCAGGCATTGCAGGACGCACGTGGCGGGCCAGGATCGGCGTGGTGCTACAGGACAGCAGCGACTTCGGGGTGCTCACCGTCTTGGAGACGATCCAGATGTTCGCGAAATGCTATGGCAGAGCTCGCCGCTCCGAAGAACTGCTGGAACTGGTCGGCCTTCAATCGACGTCGGCATCGAAGGTCAGGACGTTGTCCGGGGGCCAGCGCCGTCGGCTGGACGTAGCCCTGGGGATCATCGGCGAACCCGAGTTGTTGTTCCTCGACGAGCCGACAACGGGTTTCGATCCAGAAGCGCGTAGGCAATTCTGGGACCTCATCCGGCTGCTGGCCGCCGACGGCACCACGATCGTGCTCACGACCCACTACCTGGAGGAGGCGGCTGCCCTCGCAGACCGCGTGGCGGTGATCGCAGACGGCCGTGTCGCGGCCGTCGATACTCCGGCCCGGCTGACGGCGCATGTGGATACGTCGGCCATCGTCAGATGGATCGAGGACGGCGTGACCCGCGTGGCCCAGACCGACCATCCGACCGAGCTGATCCGTCGGCACTCGGACAACGGGTCGGAGCTCGAAGCGCTGACAGTCACCCGTCCCACCCTCGAAGACGCCTACCTTGCGCTGATCGGTCGCGCGTGATGGCGATCGAATCGGCGCGGCCGACCCGCGTCTCCAAACATCGGGCAGCCGGCAGGGAGCCCGGATTGCCGTCTGCGGTCCGCATCGGGTTCTCGCGTGTCGTGCCCGAACTCAAGATGTTCTATCGGCGGCCTGAGCAACTGGCCCTGACCTTCTCGATGCCAGCCATCATCTGTCTGCTCCTGGGTTCCATCTTCACCACCCAAGTCCCGGGCACGCAGACCACGACGGGCTCGGTCATCGCGGCCAGCATGCTTGCCTACGGCATCCTGTCGACGTCGTTCATCAACCTGGGCATCGGGATCGCCGCTGATCGTGAAACCGGTGCACTGCGGCGTCTGCGCGGCACCCCGGCGACGGCGTCGTCGTACTTCATCGGCAAGATCATGCTCGTCGCGATCGCCAGTATCGCCGAAGCCGTCATCATTCTTGCGTTGGGCGTCAACGTGTTCGGACTCCATTTGCCCACCGCAGTGTCGGGCTGGTTCACACTCGCCTGGGTCTTCGTGCTCGGCATCATCAGCTGCTCGCTGCTGGGCATCCTGATCAGTAACTACGCCGCCAACGCCCTGTCGGCGAGCGTGCTCACCAACGGCCCTGCCGTAGGCCTGCAGTTCGTGTCGGGGACCTATGTCCCGCTGATGATGCTGCCCACGTGGATGATGTTGATCGGTTCGGTCTTCCCGGTCAAATGGATGGCGCAGGGATTTCGCTCTGTCCTGCTGCCGCCGGAGATGGTGGCGTTCGAACCGGCGGGCAGCTGGGAGCACGGTCGGATATTCCTGGTGTTGGCCGCATGGAGCATCGGCGGATTGCTGGCCTGCCTCTACGTGTTCCGCTGGTCGGACCGGAGCTGACACCGTGCCTTCGCTGCTTTCGATCACCGCGCACTTCTTCCTGCAGATCGCGGTCATCCTTGCGACCTATCGGCTGTTGTGGCCACTGTTCCGCCGGCTCGCGCAGGTGCAGGTGGTCGCCATCATGGTGGCCGGATTCCTGCTCGGCCCTTCGGTATTGGGTTGGATATGGCCGAGCGGGCAGCAATGGCTGTTTCCCACCACGCTGACCATCGGCGCGCAGGCCTTGCCGCACCCCAACCTGACGGCGATCTACGTGGTCGGCCAACTCGGGCTGGTTCTCTATATGTTCCTGGTGGGCGCATCGTTCAAGGTCGAGATCCTCGGTGCGCACGTGCGGCAGGCAGGTGTGACATCGGCGGCCGGCATCGGAGTCCCGTTGGTTCTCGGTGGCGTGGTCGGATGGTGGATGGTGAGCCTCGGCGGCTACTTCACCGACAAGGTCTTCCACTGGCAGGGCGGCCTCTTCGTGGCCGCCGCGGTGGCCATCACGGCGTTCCCGATGCTGGCATGGATCGTCTATGACTCAGGTCTGCTCAATACCCGCCTGGGGACGATGGCGCTGTCCTGTGCCGCGGTCGACGACGCCTGCTCCTGGGTTCTCCTCGCGACCGTCGTCGCGACGGCGAAGGGGAGTGCCGCCGGGGCACTGCTCGCCGTCGGTGGGGGACTGGCCTACCTGGTGTTCATGCTGTACGTCGGACGTCGCCTGCTGGCACGGCTGGAGTCGTGGAAACCGCCGCGCGCCGAGCGTGAACAAACCGGCGGCATACCGATCGCGCACGCCAGCGTCATCCTGCTCGTCATCCTGACGGCGAGCTGGTTCACCGATGTGGTCGGAATCTATTCCGTCTTCGGCGCTTTCGTTGCCGGCGCGGTGATGCCGCGGGGTGCTTTGCTCGACAAGATCCGCGAGCGGTTCGAGCCGCTGGTGGCCTACCTGCTGTTGCCCGCCTTTTTCATCTATTCGGGTCTGAACACGCAGATGAACTTGATTCTCGATCCCGCAACGCTGGGCATGGCCGTCGTCGTTCTCGTCGTCTCGTTCGCCGCGAAGTTCGGTGCGATCGGTTTGGCGGCACGCTCGCAGGGAATGAGTTGGTACGAGGCGGGTTCCATGGGGGCGCTGTCCAACGCGCGTGGCCTGATGGAACTGATCCTGCTCAACATCGGCTTTGAAGCCGGACTCATCACCGGCAAGCTGTACACGATCTTGGCGCTCATGACGATCATCACCACGTTCATGGCCACGCCACTGCAGCGACTGTTCGAGCGCCGCCTACAGCGTTCCGGTTTGCGGTTCGGTCCCGCCGGGGAAGAGCCGTACGGCGGCGAGGGCGCAGGCCTCGTCCTCGGCCGCACTCGCGCCGCTGACACCGATGCCGCCGACCACCATCCCGTCGACGGTGACCGGAACTCCGCCGCCGAAGATGACAAAGCGGCCGCCGCCGTTGGCGTGGATACCGAAGAGTTCGCCGCCCGGAGCGGCCAGCGCCGCGAGCTCGGACGTCGCGATGCGGTTCGCGACAGCGGTATACGCCTTGTCAACGGCGAGAACGGGTCCCGCGATCTCGGCGCCGTCCATCCTGCCGAACGCGACGAGATGCCCGCCCGCATCGACGACCGCGGCGGACACCAAAATCGACCTTCGTTCGGCTTCGGCGTGGGCGGCCGCGATCATCCGTAACGCCGTTGCCAACTTGACGGTCATGCTCGTATCCCTTCGCCGGTGATCAATTCCCGCTAGCGTCCCGCCCCTCGCGGGCCACCAGGATCGCCGCTGCGCACCCCTGGCGAATCAGCTGTGCGGGCTCGTCACACAGTGTTCCCGACTATGGTGGCCTGCCGAGCCACACTGCGCTACTATCCGCGTATGAATGCAGATAGTCAGGTGGTTGGCGATCGGCTGCCCGACGAGCAGGCCACACTCATCGTCGAGGTGTTCCGCATGCTCGCCGATGCCACGCGCATTCAAATTCTGTGGGCGCTCACCTCTGCCGAGCGTTCGGTGAACGAACTCGCCGAACATGTCGGCAAGCCCGCGCCGTCGGTGTCGCAGCACCTGGCCAAACTCCGCATGGCGAGGCTGGTTCGCACCCGCCGCGAGGGCACGACAGTGTTCTACCGGCTGGAGAACGACCATGTCCGCCAACTCGTCGTCGACGCCGTTTTCAACGCCGAACACGCAGGTCCCGGAATTCCGGGACATCACCGTCACGACCCATCGATCAGCGAAGTGTCCGGCTCGGCCTAGCCGGGCGAAATCACCTGAAGGAGAGGCAATTTCATGACCCAACCCCAAGTGCACACCCACGAGCACACGCACGGATCGACCAGTCACACCCACGCCCACGGTGCGCACGACCACGAACACGTCGAACACCAGCATCAGCACACCCATGATGGCGGCGTCGAGCACAGCCATCCACACGTCCATCAGAGCGAGCTCACAGAGGACCATTCGCACGCCCACGCCTGACGCTACTCCCGCCGAGTGAAGCTTCTCCGGCACGCATGAATCGGGCACATGCGGTCAAGCGCCGAGCGGGCGCAGGAGATCTGAGCCTTACGGTGTGGCAGTCGTATTCGCTGAGGCCCTCCTCAGTCGGCACCCCACCGCCGAACGAGTTGCCGCCACGGTCGCGTCGGAGTCGCAAAACGAAGACTTCTCCTTCGTCTTGTGTCTCACGGGCTACCGGTGTGCGCATTACGCACCGCCGCATCGGCCGAGAGGAATCGATCCTGCGGTGAAAGGGCTAACTTGTTCTCCATGGGCGGCGATCGAGACGAGCGCGAGAGTGGACAACTCCGTGCCGAACTCGACGACGTGCTCGCAGCCCGCGACCAGATGCAGGGACTGGTTCAGGCGATCGTCTCCATCGGAGCGCACCTCGACCTCGACATCACCGTGCATCGGATCGTCGATGCGGCCAAGCAGCTCAGCGGTGCGCCCTATGCCGCACTCGGAATGTGCAGCCTCGACGGCACCTTCGAGTCATTCGTCTGTTCGGGTATCGACGACGACACGGCGCGGCTGCTGGGCGACCTCCATCTTGGTGCAGGCATGCGGTGGGATGACATGGCCACCCATCCGCCCTTCGACGAGTCGCGTATCCCGCCGTTCAAGGCGCTGTTGGGCATCCCGATTGTGGTGCGCGGGAAGGGTTTCGGCGCGCTCTATCTCGCCGACGACCGCACCGGCAGAGTCTTCACCGATGCGCAGGAGAACACGGTCAGAGCACTGGCGACGGCGGCGGCCGCCGCGATAGACAATGCGCGACTGTTCGAACGTGAGCGGGAATCGGCGAAGTGGACGAAGGCCAGCCGCGAGATCACGACGGCGCTGCTCTCGGGGGACCCCCAGACCGGTCCGTTGCAGCTGATCGTCAACCTGGCGTTGGAATTGGCCGATGCGGAACAGGCCATCCTGCTGGTGCCGCACGAATCGGAGTCGCCCGGCGCCGACCCCGACACCCTCGTCGTCTCGGCGACCGCGGGGCGTTATGCCTCGGAGGTGATCGGTCGCGAAGTTCCGATGGGCAGTTCGACCACCGGTGGTGTAGCTCGTCGCGGCGTGCCTCTGATCACGGATTCCTTTCAGTATCCGATCGAGGGCTTCACCGACGTCGGTGAGCGATCGGCGATCGTCATGCCGCTCATCGCCGACGGTTCCGTGCTCGGTGTCATCGCCGTGGCTCGCCGCCCCCATCAGCCGGCCTTCGGCGATGACTACTTGGATCTCGTCAGCGATTTTGCCCGTCACGCAGCGCTGGCGCTGGCATTGGCTGCCGGCCGTGAGAACGCGCTCAATCACGAACTGGCCGGCGCCGACACCGTCGACGACGCGGTCGTCGCCGCGGCCGAGGAACTGCGCAGGCTCTGGCGCGCACGCCGCGTCCTGGCCGTCACTTTTCCGAACCGTCCGGGCATCGCCGAGTCCGTCCCGAAAGTGGTGTGCGCCGGTGAGGAGGTGCAGTGGCTGGAGCTGCCCGCCGACATCCGCCGGATACTGGCAGCTCTGCGCGACGGTGACCTGCTCAGCCCCAACGCGGCGCAACCGGGCACCGCCGGGATCGCCGTCCAGCATCCGGCCGGATTGCTCGTCGTGTGGATCGAGCTCGCCGATGACCGGTCTTTCACGCTCGAGGACCAGACCTTGCTGACGGTTCTCGCGGGCCGGCTCAGCGCGGGACTGCAGCGCGTGCACCGGGTCGACCAGCAGCGCGAGACCGCGCTGGCATTGCAACACGCGATCCTCGGGCCCGCGAAATTGCCGCACGGCTTCACCGTGCGGTATCAAGCTGCCAGTGCTCCCCTGGAAGTAGGTGGCGACTGGTTTGACGTCATCGACCTCGACGACGGGCGCATCGCGATGATCGTCGGCGACTGCGTAGGCCACGGCCTCACGGCCGCGACGGTGATGGGCCAGGTGCGCAGCGCCTGCCGGGCACTGCTGTTGGACAACCCGAGTCCAAGCGCTGCTCTGCGAGGCATGGACCGGTTCGCGGCCCGGCTGCCCGGCGCGCAATGCACGACCGCCGTGATCGCCGTGCTCGACCCCTCTACAGGTGAACTCGTCTATGCGAGTGCGGGACACCCGCCGCCCATCGTGGTGCCCGCCGACGGCTGTCCGAGCGTGCTCGACGAGGCGCACACCATCGCCCTGGGGCTACGAGCCGACTGGCCTCGCCGTGAAAGCCGCGTCATGATGCCTGCCGGTGCGACGGTCGTGCTGTACACCGACGGTCTGGTGGAACGCCGCCGTGTCCTGCTGGACGAGGGCATCGGCGACGTCGCGGCCCTCGTCGAGGACGGCCGGGGCGCGGCACTCGAAGGGCTCGCGGACACCGTCATGTCAGAACTGGTACCCGACGGGGGATATCAGGACGACGTCGTCCTGCTGCTCTACCGCCACCCGGGTCCGCTTGAGCTGACCTTCCATCCTGACGCCGATCAACTGGCACCCACTCGCGCCGCGCTCCGCCGGTGGCTTGCACGGACCCGAATGACGCAGGCGACCGCGATGGAAGTCCTTGTGGCAGCAGGGGAAGCGGTCGCCAACGCCATCGAGCACGGCCACCGGCACGGTCTTCAGGGAACCGTGAGCGTGCTTGCCACGGCCATGGTCGACCATGTGCAGCTGACCATCACCGATACCGGGGCGTGGAAGAGTCCCGAAGTGCCACGCGATATTCACCGAGGCCGCGGCATCGGCCTCATGCGGGCCCTGATGCAGGACGTCACGATCGCTCACGACGCCACTGGAACCACCGTTCATCTTTACGCGAGGATGACCTGATGCCTACGCAGTTGAACCTCCGCATCACGCGCCGAGGAGACCGGACCGAACTGGTTGCGGTGGGCGAGATCGACCTGAGCAACATCAATGAGTTCACAAGCGCCTTGGATGCTGCCACCGCCGAAAAATCAAGCATCAGTTCACAACTCATCGTCGACCTCGCGGCGGTCGAGTACGTGGACAGCGCCGCCATCAATGTGCTGTCCGGAGGCGCCGACCACATCGGCAAGCTCATCGTCCATCCGCTTCTGATGACGACTTTTGCCGTAAGTGGACTGACCGAACTGATCTCCATCGAGGCTGCCTCGTCCTGACGGCACATCAGCGCTGGCCCTGAACTTTTTCCCCATCACATCTATTACCGCTGCCAGTGTGCTGCCAAATCGCTGGTTCTTCTCACCTGCGACGTCAGCCATCGCGGCACCCTTCAGTGGCCGGAATTCGGGCTTCGCAGGGGCTGTCGCGCGCAGCGGATGCTTTACGTTAACCGCGTCTGAAAGCACGCTTCAGCAGCAGGAACCGCACACCGGGGTCAGCGCCGATCGCATCAGGTGCCAAGCGACAAAGACCGACGGCCCGCCGAGGCCGTCGACAACCGGCTAGGGAGATCATGAAGGCAATTTCTCGGGTGTTGATGGTGGTGGTGGCGTCCGTCGCGGCTTTGTTCGTGAGCACTGGCACCTCAAACGCAGGTCTGGACAACGAGCTGAGCGTCGTCGACGGCCAGGGCCGCACTTTGACTGTGCAGCAGTGGGATACGTTCCTCAATAGTGTGTTCCCGCTCGACCGTAACCGTCTGACCCGTGAGTGGTTCCACTCCGGCAAGGCGACCTACATCGTGGCCGGCGAGGGCGCCGATGACTTCGAGGGCACCTTGGAGTTGGGTTACCAGGTCGGCTTCCCCTGGTCGCTGGGTGTGGGCATCAACTTCAGCTACACCACGCCCAACATCGCCTTCGACGGTTACGCCTTCGATGCTGCCGATCCGGATTTCGGCTTCGGGAACAACATCGTGACCCCGCCGCTGTTCCCCGGTGTGTCGATCACGGCAGACCTCGGTAACGGCCCGGGCATCCAGGAAGTCGCCACGTTCTCGGTCGACGTGTCGGGCGCGGGTGGTTCGGTTGCCGTGGCCAACGCGCATGGGACGGTGACCGGTGCTGCCGGTGGCGTGTTGCTGCGTCCGTACGCGCGTCTCATCTCGAAAAATGGCGACAGCGTCAGCACCTACGGCACCCCCTGGAACATGAACTGACATTTCTCGATCACGTCAGTGGCTGCCATGTATTCACAACGGACGCCGGGTGGGATGATCGGTGGTAAAGCTTGGACAACAGCTTCGTCGACGCGGGGGATCGTGTGATCGGCTGTTGAGCGAGAACGCACCTGCAAGTTGGAGGCCGCTCTATTGCCCACCACCCAGACGGCGCAGCCGGCCGCGTGACCGACGGCGACATTCCGGTCGACGATCTGGTTCCCGTCGGTACGCCCATCGATCTCGACAACTGTGCGCGCGAGCCGATCCACATTCCTGGCAGCATCCAGCCGCGCGGCGTGCTCGCCGTGGTTCGCGAGCCCCAGTTCGAGGTCCGGCAGGTCAGCGCCAACGTCGCCGACCTTCTCGGCCGTCCCCTCGACTCCGTCCTGGGGCACCACCTGTCCGCGCTGATGGGCGCGGACCAGGCCGCCCGCGTCCAGACCGCGGCGTCCATGATGGGCGATCTCCACCGGCGCAACCCCGTCGAGTGCTCCATCGAGGTGCACGGCGAACGCCGCGAGTTCGACGCCATCCTGCACCGCGAACCCGGTGGCATACTCCTCGTCGAGCTGGAGGTCGCCTTCGGCGAGCGGCCCTACTCGTTCCCGAACACCTATCAAGCGGTGCGCAGCTCCGTGGCAGAACTGAACCAGGCCGCCACGCTCAGCGAGCTCTATGACACCACCGCCAGGGCGGTCCGTGAACTCACCGGTTTCGACCGCGTGATGGTTTACCGCTACGACGAGGAATACAACGGCGAGGTGGTTGCCGAGTCAAAGCGAGACGACCTCAACTCGTTCCTCGGCCTGCACTACCCGTCGACCGACATCCCTGCGCAAGCGCGGGCGCTATACGAGAAGAGCTGGCTGCGCCTCATTTCCGATGTCGACTACAAGCCCGCACCCCTGGTCCCGGCTGTCGATCCCGCCGTCGGCGCGCCCCAGGACCTGACGCACGCCACTCTGCGCAGCGTCTCACCGATTCATATCGAATACCTGCAGAACATGGGTGTGCACGCGTCGATGTCGATCTCGCTGCTGCGGCACGGACGACTCTGGGGATTGATCGCGTGCCACCACTACGCCGGCCCGCATCTGCCGCCGTTCGGCACCAGAGTGGCGGCCGAATTCCTTGGCTCGACGCTGTCGTTGCGTCTCGTCGATCAACATGAGGACGACCAGCTTCACAAGCGCCTCGACGCGCAGGCCATGCTGACCAAGCTGACGGCCGCGTTCATCGACCACAGCAAACCGCTGACCTCCGCCCTGCTTGGGGCGCCCGATCTGCTCGACCTTGTTCCCGCCGACGGCGCCGTCGTCGACATCGGCGGCGACCGGCAGGTCCGCGGGACGGTCCCCCAACCCGAGGTGGTCGCCGCGGTCGTCTCGTGGGCCCGCAGCGCAGGCGATGACATTGCTCGCACCGACAGACTGGCACGAACGCTGCCGGACGTAGCCGTCGACGCACAGCTGGCCGCCGGGGCCCTCGTCCTCAATCTTCCAGACGGTCAATATGTCGCCTGGTTCCGGCGTGAGGTTCTGCGATCGGTGGACTGGGGTGGCGATCCGTATAACAAAGCCATCGCCAACAGCGAGGGCGAGGGGGTCCGGCTGAGCCCCCGCAAGTCGTTCGATCGGTGGCAGGAAGTGGTGCGCGAGCGCTGCGAGCCGTGGACGGCCACCGAACTTGAGTCGGCTGACTCGCTGCGACGCCACCTGGTGGAGTCGCTGTATCTCCGTGCGCGCGGCGCGTTGCGCGTCGCGGAGCTGGTGCAGCGCAGCCTCATCCCCAAATCCCTTCCTACGCTCAAGGATTGGCAGCTGACCGCGCACTATGAACCTGCGGCCGGTGGTCGAGTGGGCGGAGATTGGTACGACGCGTTCGAGCTTCCCGACGGCAGATTGATCGTGGTGGTGGGCGATGTCGCCGGACACGGGGTCACCGTCGCGGGCACAATGGCTCAGCTGCGCAACGCCCTTCGTGCCCAGCTGTTCGCCGGAGCCTCACCCGGTGATGCGGTTACGCAGCTGAACGACTTTGCCGTGTTCATGCTGCCCGGCGCGTTCGCTACGGTGCTGGTCGCAAGGGTGGATCTGACCTCTGGAGCGGTGGAGGCTGCATCGGCCGGCCATCTGATGCCTTTCCTGAGCACTTCGGCGCCCACCGCAATTCAGGCACCGATCCGGTTGTCGCCGCCGATCGGAGTCAACCGGGCCAAGCACACACAGAGCACGTTCGTCATCGAGCCGGGGCAGGGGCTCGTGCTGTACTCCGACGGGCTCGTCGAACGGCGCGGCGAGGTCATCGACGACGGGATCGATCGCCTGGCGAACAGTCTGGGCGGCGTCCATGCCATTCCCGCTTCGGCGATTTGGACGGCGATGTCGTCCGGGTATACCGACGACGACGTCACCATTGTCACGCTCCACCGGCTGTAGCGTGTCTAGCCAGCGGGGCCTCGCGTAGGCCAAAATCATTGCGCCGCACAATGTTTGCGTGCTGATCGGATAGCCCGTCGACCGCTGCGACGAATGGTGGTGTCGCGGACCCACGGCCCTCGGACTGTCACTACTTTGCTGTCGACGTCGATATAATCCACGATGCCGTCAATTCCGGGGGCGACGGCTGGCGTCTGCGGGTCGGTGCGCCGGAGAGGTTCGACGTGTTGCTAACTGATCTCTGAAACTCAACATAACACTGTGCTAGATCAAGCCCTTTGCATGGCGAATTTTTATTAGCGTACGGCCCAGCGGCAACGTTTGAGCGGATTTGAATGCATATAGTGCATATGCGCCTTCTGTGACTGTTGTGGCTTATACGTATTTGCTTATTGACTTCGTTGCACTTCAAGGCTCAATAGGTCGGAAGAATATGCCAGCTCCTAGCGAGGCCCGTGGGTTGAAACCTCTCATACAGCGAACACTGGCGAAAGCAAACCCCTTCGCTGAAATCGCGCGTATTAGAATGACAAAAATTTTGCTAGGGGGTTTAGGAATGCCGCCCATATGCTTTCCTGGCGCCGGTGATCCGGCGACTCAAAACATCGCTTTCACCGGGGAGATCTCATGGGAATCAATCTGCGCAAAACGGGTGTCGCCTGTGGCGCCGTCTTTGCCTCAGCCGCTCTGGCGCTGTCCACCGCATCGATAGGTGAGGCCGCGAGCAGGGCTCTCATCATCGGCGGTATCTCGACACCGTCGATGAGCGACACCCTCATGGCGCCGCTGTTGGGCGGCGCATTCAAGAACCAGCAGCGCGTCAGCGTCAACTGGCCGGCCCAGGCCGGCCCGACGACGGGCAAGAACCATCTCACCCTCGGTCAGTCCATCACCGCAGGCAAGACAAACCTCACGACGCAGATCAATTCCGCTCTGGGCCAGCTCGGCGCCGGTGAGAAGGTGACGGTCGTCGGACTCTCGGCAGGATCGCTCGTCGTCAACGAGGTGCTTCGCGATCTCGCCGCCAACACCAATGCGCCCGGCAAGGACAAGATCACGTTCGTCGTGGTCGCGGACTCCAGCCGACAGAACATCATCGACGACAACGCCAAGTACAACAAGAAGTTCGACTACACCTACCGGCCCGCACCCGAGACGAAGTACGACGTCATCGTGATCACCGGTGAGTACGACGGCATGGCCGACTTCCCGGACCGCTGGTGGAACGCGCTCGCCGTGACCAACGCCATCGCCGGTGCCCTTTACCAGCACGTGCCGGTGATGTACGCCGACCTGTCAAAGGTTCCCGCCAAGAACGTCGACGTCGACGTGAACTCGTTGGGCGGCAAGACAACTCACTACCTGGTGCCGGCCGAGAAGCTGCCGCTGGTGCGGATGTTCCCGTCACTGGCCTCCCGGGAAGCCGAACTCAAGGCGAAGATCGATGCGGCCTACACCCGCAACGACGTGGTCGTTGCCAAGACCGCGCCCAAGTCGCTCGTCTCCGCGATTCCCGTCGCCCTCACGGCACCGACCGGCGCTCCGGTCGCGACGACTGCGCGTGTCGTCGCCGCGGCGCCGGCGGTCGAGGCTGCACCGGCCGTCGAGGCCGCCCCGGTCCGGGTGGCCACCACGAAGGCCAGCCGGGTCGCCGCCAGCAGCGTGGCCGAGGTGCCGGCCACCGCGGCGGCATCCCTGCAGGATGACGAAGCCGACGAAGACGCCAAGGTTGACGAGGACGAGATCGAAACCGTCGCCGACGAGGATGCTGCCGCCGTTGCAGACGACAGCGACGACGACGCCGCCGAGTCCTCCTCGGACACCGAGGATTCCGACGCCAACGCGGAGTCGGGGGACTCCGCTGCTTCGAGCGACTCCGGCTCGTCGGACGACAGCGGATCTGCTGATCCCTCAGGATCTTCGGAGTAACCCTCCCCGGGCTCCGCTGACCCGATGCCCCGGCCTTTCGGCCGGGGCATCGTGGTGACCGCGGCGATTCAGCGGTCAGGCCGGGAGGTGCAGGAGCGTGCCGCGGCTGAGTAGCTGCGTCGCGGTGAGTCCGAAGGTAGATTTGAACCGGTCCGACAAGTGAGACGGGCTGGCGAACCCGGCATCAGCTGCCGCGTCTGTTAGGTTCTTGCCGTCGCGGACCGCGGCCCCCGCGGCGATGAGCCGCATCCACAATCGATACCGGCGCAGCGTGGTGCCGACCTGATCGTGAAACAGGTGGAGGAACCGCGATTCCGAGAGGCCGACGTCGGCGGCGAGCTCCCGCGCCGACGGGGCGTCTGCAGGATCGGCCACAATCAGTGCTACCGCGTTCGCGACTCGCGGATCAAGCCACGACGGTGATGCCGGTGCCGCCAGGTCCAGCCAGCGTTGGGCAGCGGCATTGTCAGTCGGAAGTTCCTCCAATGCTGAGGAATTGACATGGTCCAGGGCGAATGGTCCTGCGACGCCTCGACACTTGGCGCGACAGGCTGTCACGCGGTTGGAGGATGCGTCGACATAGCACGACACCAGACGGCCGCCGTGGGTGTCCAGACGGTGGGTCAACCGGGGCGGCACGAGAACGCTGCGCGCGACGACCTCGATGTCGCCGGCAGTCACCGTCACGTCCTCGTCGGCGCCGACGACAAGGCACCATACCGATCCGGAATGCGGCTCCAGGTTCAAACTCGGTCCGGCATACAGCGCTTGACCGGGCCACATCCACACTGCCGGGTAGCAGGATTGTGGAAGCGCAGGGATCTCCGCGGCTGTCATCGTGAACTCCTCGGACGCCAAAGGCCGTCGAAGGGAGATTAGCGTGGTCACAGCCGTCATCGTCATCGCAGCGGTGTTCTTCGCGGGCATGGGTCTCTATGCCCTGGTCGCGCCCGGCCGGTTGGTGGGCCCGTTCGACGTGACACTGGGCTCGGCGACGGCACGTTCCGAGGTGCGGGCCGTCTATGGTGGTTTCGGCATCGCCATCGCAGCAGTGCTCACACTCGCCCTCGCCGAACCCGGCCTCAGAGCCGGGATCGTGGCAACGGTGGCCGCCGCTCTGGCCGGAATGGCGTTCGGTCGTCTGGTCTCCGCGGCGGACGGTCGAACCCGCTTCTATCCCAACTGGTTCTACTTCGTGGTCGAAACCGTGGCCGCCGGCGCATTGTTCGCGGTGGCCTGATGAGCACTCTCGATGCGAGCGAACGTGCGGTGAAAGCCACGAATTGCGTTGTGTCGCTGGGCAGACACGCGCGCTCGCGGTGCAGGGCGCGGCTCAGGGGATCAGCTGCACCTTGAGATGCTCCGCCGACCGCGAGACGGCGGCGTCGTAAGCCCGCGGCGCATCCGCCAGCGGAAGCGTACCGGTGAAGATGCCCTCCACGCTGAGCCGGCCGGCCTGCAGCAGCGGGATGAGCTCGGGCCAGGTCTGCTGCACGGGTGCCGTCGTCATCCGGATGGTCAGGCTGCGCAGCAGGCAGACAAGTGCGGGCAGGGGATAGGGCTGTAGGTCGTGCACACCCACGACGGACAGCGTCCCGCCGGTGCGTATCGAGGCCAGGGCATCGTCGAGGGAGGCATCCGTTCCGACGGCGTCGATGACGCAGTCAGCGCCCAACCCGTCGGTGGCGTCCAGAATCGTCTGGGCGCCGGGGGCCGGCACGGCGTGCGCACCGACGGCCGTCGCCCGGACGCGTCGCGCCTCGACGGGGTCGACGGCGAAAACCGTCGCCGCACCGAGAAGAAAAGCGCTCCGGATGGCACATTGGCCGACCGCGCCCGCACCGATCACCGCGACGGTGCCGCCGATCGGGATGTCGGCGCGCTTGGCGGCCGCCCATCCCGTGGCCAGATTGTCGGTCAGCAGCAATGCCTGTTCGGTGTCGATGCCGTCCGGCACGGCGAGCAGCTGAAAGTTCGCGGCCGGAACTGCGAGCAGGTCGGCTTGTGCTCCGCCGAGCAGACCGGAGCCGAAGATCTGCGGACCGCGGACACATTTCACCGGATCCTGCGTGTGACAGCCCGCGCACCGGCCGCAGCCGGATACCGACGAGACCAGAACTCGGTCGCCTACCCGGAAGTCCGTTATCTCAGAACCGGTTTCGACGACCACGCCGACGGCTTCGTGTCCGATCGACACCGGCTGGTCGATCGGATAGTGGCCCTCCAGGAAGTGCAGGTCCGATCCGCAGATGGCGGTGGCTGTCACTTCCACGATGGCGCCGTCAGCTCCGGGCAGCTCAGGGTCGGGCAGGGTTTCCACCCGGATGTGGCGCTCACTGTCGATGACGACGGCCCGCATGTCAGCGCTCCTCGACGATGCGGAAGTGCGACCAGTCGGGATCCTGCAGTGCGGCGCGGTATTCGCACAGCCGCCACGGGCTCACCGTATGGATCTCCCCGTCGGGATTCTTGAAGTAGGAATGCTTCACCGCGGGGTGCGCCCACACTGTCTGCTTGATCTTTTCCTGCGTGCGCTGATGCCAGTCCGCCGTGGGTCGGGCGTGTGGCTCCATCGAACGCGCTCCGGTGGATACAAGGCGTTCGATGCACGCGTTGATGTACTGCATCTCGAGCTCGGAGTTCATGATCAGGCTGCCGCCGTGCGCCAGATGCGTGCCAGGCCCGTAGATCATGAAAAAGTTCGGGAACTTGGGCACCGTGATGCCGAGGTAGGCGAACGGCCTGTTGCCCCACTCGGTGTGCAGATCGGCGCCGTCGCGGCCGGTGACCGTCATCGGCGCGAGAACCTCGGTGGCGCGGAAGCCGGTGGCGTAGACGATCACGTCGGTGTCGTAGGCGAGACCGTCCTCGGTGACGACGCCGCGCGGGGTCACCTCCCTCACCGGCGTGCGAATGAGGTTGACGTTCGGACGCTTCAGTGTCGACAGCCAGCTTCCATTGTCCTGCAGAGTCCGTTTGCCCGTCGCCGGATAGTCGGGCAGCACGTTGGCCAGCAATGCCGGATCGTCGCCCACCTGGGTCGTGATCCAGTCGGTGAACATCATCCGGGCGAGGGCATTGACCTCGCTGACGGCGTAGCTCGTTCCGCCGTCCTGATCGACGTAGCCCGGATCGACTCGGGCGGCATCGAGACCCTTGTCGGCGCCCGGCCACATCAGTAGGAAGCGGTACCACCGCGCGTAATACGGCAGATGCTCCATCGCCCAGCGAACGCCGTCGGGCACCGGGTCGTGATACGCGGGGTTCGGGAACATCCACTGCGCAGTGCGCTGGAAGATGTCCAGACAGTCGACCCTCTCCGCGATCGCCGGTGCGATCTGAAACCCGCTGGCACCGGCCCCGATCAGCGCGACTCGCTTGCCGTCGATGTCCACCGAGTGGTCCCACGCCGCGGAGTGGAACGACGGGCCGGAGAACGTCTCTTGCCCCGGGAAGTCGGGCATGTTTGGACGGTTGAGTTGACCGACGGCGCTGATGATGGCGTTGGCGTTCAGCGTCTCGGTTCCTCGGGCCGATCGCACGGTGACGGCCCACATCGCCGTCGAGTCGTCCCACGTCGCCGACACCACCTCGGTGTTCCAGCGCGTTCGGCCGTGCAACTCATGGCGCGTCATGACGTCGTCGAAGTAGGCCGCGAGTTCGGGTTGCTCGGCGAAGAAGTGCTGCCAGTGGTTGCTCGGTTCGAAGCTGTAGCAGTACAGGTGGTTGGCGACGTCCACTCGGGCGCCGGGATAGGTGTTCTCCCACCATGTTCCACCCGGGCCGCCGTTCTTCTCGATGATGTCGAACGCGACACCGGCTTGCTGAAGACGAAGTCCGGCGAGAATTCCCGACTCCCCGCACCCGATGACGATCACCCGGAAATTTCTGGCGCGAGCCGAATCCAGCACTGCTGGGCGGCGCGGGTCGGCACCGTCGAGGTCGAGCTCCTCCAACACCAGCGCCAGGTTGTCGTCGTCCACCGGCTCGGCGGCCGCCCAGTCGAGCATCTCCTTGATCAGATCGGGGGCCAGCGGGGCAGGCTGCGGGCAGCCCCGGTCCCGGTATTCCTCGATGGCGGGCAGTGCGGCCGCGCGGGCGCGGGCTTTGTCCTCCTCGCTCATGAATCCCTGCACTTCGTTGAGGAACAGGCCGGCCTGAGAGAAGTCGCGGATGAACGTCGGATCGCCGGTGATGTGCACCAACGACAGCAGCAGTGTCGGGACGCTCACCTGTTGCAGGGCGTCGGCGATTTCAGACGTCGGGGTGGAGAAGCGCGCCCCGGAATGAAAAGTGCGCGTCATCGTGTCCTCTCATCGAATACGCTACCAGCCGTAACGTATATCTGTGGGTGACGGTACCGCAATGCCCTCGACAAATCCCTGGCGATCAGCACCGGGGGCGAAGCGCGGTCGTGCGGGCACCCAACCGGGTTCACGAGGAGCGCAGCCGCAACGGCTAGCCCGCGATGCCCGCGATCCCCGCAGATCTGGCCTTCTTGTCGGCATACATGAGTTCGTCAGCCCGTGCCAGCAACTCGTCGAGCGTGCTGATGTCGGTGTGCGGAACCTCGGTGACCCCCATGGAGGCGGCCAGTTGGTAGCGGCGGGACGCCGTCTCGTTGAACCGACGAAACGCGTCCATCAGCCGAGCTTTGAGCACGGCCGCATCGTCATTGAATTCCGGTATCAGCACGGAGAACTCGTCGCCGCCCAAGCGGGCCACGATGTCGGACCGACCCATCGTGTCGCGCAGCACTCCGGCAACGTCGGTGATGAGCTTGTCGCCGACGTCGTGGCCGTCCGCATCGTTGACCTGCTTGAGGCCATCAATATCGAGAAACGCCAGCGCGCTGTCATGGCCGTGGGTCCGCGCGGCGAGCAGCGCGGCGTTCGCCAGCAGGTGGAATCCGCGGCGATTGTTGAGTCCGGTCAGATCATCGGTGAGTGAGAGCTGCCTGATCTCCTCGTTGGCCTGCTCGAGCTCGGCGGTGCGGTCTCTGACCCGTTGCTCCAGCTCGGCGTAGATCTGGACGTGCTCCATCGCGATCGACGTCGAATCGGCCAATGCCTGCAGCAGCGACACCTCGCGCGGGGTGGGTTGGCGTTCGCGTGCCCAGTAGTTGCCGATGGCGCCGACCGGGTCGAGCTTGCGGATCGGGACCATCACCAGGCTCTTGACGAACGTCGGTCGGTAGGCCTCGTGCGGAATGCGGTTGTCGACGTAGATGTCCGGGATGATCGCGGCCTCGCGATTGAGCATCGCCCACCCGCTGATGCAGATCTCCATCGGGAAGCGGCTGCCCTTCCACAGGGGAGCGATCGCGTACTCGTCGGCGTAGTAGCACTTGCCGTTGTCGCGAAGGACGAATGTCGCACCGTCGCAGCCGGTGAGTTCTCGCGCCGCGGTCCGCACGACTTTCTGGATCTCGGGCAGGCTGCGGGCCAACGACAGCTCCTGGACGCCCTGGAGCAGGCGGGCCATGCCGCGGACATAGTCGGCATCGGAGGTGTCCGCATCGGCATCAACCGGCAACGGGGACACGCGCATCGCGCTCATGCGAACCTCCACATGGACACCTGACCGCCGCGTCTCGACGGGCACCTAGCAAAGGCTACACCGCCGTCAGTCGCCGAACCGTGAACACCGGCATTTCTGATCCGCGTCTCTCTTCCTGTTGAGATCGTGCCGGTGCCGGGCTCTGACGTCGTCCGATGCGGCATCGCCCAGTTCGCGGAGCATCTTTGGCGCTTCGGCTGCTCGCGCCCCGCGCGGGTTCCGGTTAGCCAAGGCTCGCCTAGTCCGCGGGCACATCGGTGCGGGATGGGTGGCGAGTCTCGGATACGCACCGTGTCGATCGCGGAACCGAGCAAATTCAGGCTCCGCCGCATGGACGTCGCCGTGACTAGGTCGCACGGCAGCGGGTACGTCCTCGACATGAGTGAGACCGCGCTGCTCGTGATCGACATGTTCAACACCTACTCCCACCCCGACGCCGAAGAACTGGCCGAGAACGTCGGCGAAATTGTGGGTCCGCTCGCAGATCTCGTGACGAGATCGCGAGACCGCGAGGACGTCGACGTCATCTATGTCAACGACAACTACGGGGACTTCACGGCGGACAAAGACGGCATCGTCGAATCCGCCCTCAGCGGCGCACGCCCCGATCTGGTAGAACCGCTGAGCCCCCGTACTGACAGCCAGTTCCTCTTGAAGGTGCGCCACAGCGCGTTCTATGCGACCCTTGAAGGTGCGCCACAGCGCGTTCTATGCGACCCCGCTGGACTACCTGCTGACGCGTCTCGGGGTGAGTCGCATCGTCCTGACCGGGCAGGTCACGGAGCAATGCATCCTCTACACCGCGCTGGACGGCTATGTCCGCCACTACGAGGTGGTGGTTCCGCCGGATGCCGTGGCGCACATCGACTCAGAATTGGGGGAGGCCGCGCTAACGATGATGCAGCGCAATATGAAGGCCGAACTCTCGGAGTCGACGAACTGCCTGCCGTGACGGATGTCCTGATCTGAGCGGTTCGGGGCGCTTTCTGAGGGTCCGCAGCGTCGGTGTTGTTGTACCCTCACGCCCATGGAAGTACTACGGTCTGTAGTTGTCTTGCTGCATATCGTCGGCTTTGCCCTTACCTTCGGGGCGTGGGCGGCAGAGGCTGCGGCGAGGCGCTTCCGCACCACGCGCCTCATGGACTACGGATTACTGGTCTCGTTACTGACCGGATTGGCGCTCTCGGCTCCTTGGCCCGCCGGAATCGAACTGAATTACCCGAAGATCGGGATCAAGCTGGCCATCTTGGTGGTCCTCGGCGGTCTGCTCGGGATGGGGAACGCGCGCCAACGTCGTACCGGCAATGCGGTGCCGCGCCCGGTGTTTTACGCCGTCGGCGCGCTCGCCTTCACCGCGGCTGCCGTCGCGGTCCTCTGGTGACTACTGCTCGCCCAGGCCCAGCAGGTCTGTGACGTGATGGTCGCGGCCGGCGGTGTAGCCCCCGTCCACCGCGATCGCTTGGCCGCTGACAAAGCTGGCCTCCGTGGACACGAGAAAAGCTGCGACAGAAGCAACTTCGGCGGGCCTGCCGAAGCGACGAAGTTTGTGTTCATGGCGTAGTCCTTCCCGCGGCCCCTCCATCCCCGGAATGCCCATGATCGATTCGAACAACGGCGTCTGGATGAACCCGGGGCAGATCGCATTGACCCGAATTCCGCTGGGGCCGTAGTCAATTGCGGCGTTCTTCGTGAGCAGGACGACGCCGCCCTTGGAGGCGTTGTAGGCACTGCCTCCAGCGGTACCTTCGAGGCCCTCGACGCTCGAGAGCGTGACGATCGAGCCGCGTTCACCGTCGACACGCTCCTGGGTGATCATCGCCGCGAGCGCGGCGCGCATCACCACGAAGGTGCCTTTGAGATTGATGTCGACGACGCGGTCCCACTCGTCGTCGGGCACAAGGTGGATCGGGCCACCGCCGCCGACCCCTGCCGAGTGGACGACGCCGTCGAGGCGTCCGGTTCTGTCGATCACCGTCGCGACCGCGCGCTCGACCATCGCAGAATCGAGCACGTCGCCGCTGAGATAGTGGAAGGCGCCCTGCAGATCCTGGGGTCCGTCGGGTGCGACGTCTATCCCGACGACGGTTGCGCCTTCGTCGAGCAGTCGTCGTGCGGTCGCCTCGCCGATGCCCGACCCAGCACCCGTCACCAGAACACCCTTGCCGGCCAGACCCTTGAGCATCGGCACAGTATGGCCTACGGGAATGGCGACGGGGCCGCCGTTAACATCCGAAGATGATGTCTGCCCCCGAGCACTTCCTCACCGACGGGCACGGCGGGGTACGGATCGCCGCCGACCGTCAGGGTGATCCCGCGGCGCGTGCCGTGGTTTTTCTGCACGGCGGCGGCCAGACGCGCCGTTCGTGGGGCCGGGCGGCCACCGCTGTCGCGCGGCGAGGGTGGCAGTCCGTCACCGTGGACATGCGCGGCCACGGTGAGTCCGACTGGTCGACTGACGGGGACTACCGAGTCGCCACGTTCGCCGCCGACGTGCGGGAGATCCTTCTCCGGTTGCCGCCCCGCCCCGTACTGGTCGGGGCCTCTCTCGGCGGGCTCACCTCGATGCTGCTCGCCGGCGAACTCTCGCCCGGCATCGCGTCGGCGGTCGTGCTCGTCGACATCGTGCCCGACATGGATCCCTCAGGTGCGGAGCGAATTCACGCCTTCATGGCCGACAAGATGGTGGACGGTTTCGGATCGCTCGACGAGGTGGCCGACATGATCGCCGAGTTCAACCCGCACCGGCCGCGGCCGGCCGACCTCGACGGGCTGCGAAACAATCTGCGCCGCAGGGGAGATCGTTGGTACTGGCACTGGGATCCGCAGTTCATCGACGGTTCCGCCGCGCATCCTCCGATGGAGGTCACCGACGTCGAACGCCTGCACGCCGCCGTCGCGAGGATTGTCGCCGACGGCGTTCCGATGTTGCTGGTGCGTGGGCAGGTCAGCGATCTGGTCAGCCATGAGCGCGCATCCGAATTCCTGGCACGTTTCCCGCAGATCGGTTTCGTCGACGTCGAGGGCGCCGGTCACATGGTGGCGGGTGATCGCAACGATCTGTTCGCCGACGCGGTGCTGGAGTTTCTGACCCGCCACGAAGCCTCGCAATCCTGACCATCCATCAGGTCTGATGTGTATGGTGCGGGGCGTGCGACATCTCACCGGCGCGGAGGTGCGCGATCCCGAACTGGCTCGCCTGACAGGCCTTCCGTTCGACGATGATGACATCCTCGGCTGCATCGACATGATCCTCTCCGCCGAGCCCCGCGCCGACGTCTGCACCGATTACGACCGGCGTAGCCCGGCGCGATTGCAAACCATGGTGTACGCGCACCCCGCCGTCAGCAGCTACTACAAGAACAGTGCCGGCGAACTACCCACCTTGTTTGCGTGGCGGATCGCCGAGTACTGGAAATGGACACACCGCCCGACCCTGGGCGACTACACATTCGACACGCCCCGAGCACAGGAGGATTCATGACAGAACGGTTGGCGGGCAAGGTCGCTCTCATCAGTGGCGGCGCCAGAGGCATGGGAGCCTCGCACGCGCGGTTGATGGCCTCGCACGGCGCCAAGGTCGTGTGCGGCGACATCCTCGACGACGACGGCGAACTCGTGGCCAAAGAACTCGGCGACGCCGCGCGTTACGTCCACCTAGACGTCACCCGCAGCGAAGACTGGGAGACCGCGGTCGGCACCGCCGTCGAGGAATTCGGTGGCGTTGACATCCTGGTGAACAATGCGGGCATCCTGAACATCGGCACCGTCGAGGACTACGACCTCGCCGAGTGGCACCGCATCCTCGACATCAACCTGACCGGAGTGTTCCTGGGAATCCGTGCCGTGACACCGACAATGAAGGCTGCCGGCCGCGGCTCGATCATCAACATCTCCTCGATCGAGGGCATGGCAGGCACAGTCGGGTGCCACGGTTACACGGCCACCAAGTTCGCGGTCCGTGGACTCACCAAGTCCACCGCTCTGGAGTTGGGGCCCTTCGGAATTCGCGTCAACTCGGTACACCCCGGACTGGTGAAGACACCGATGGCCGACTGGGTTCCCGAAGACATCTTCCAGTCGGCGCTGGGCCGCATTGCCCAACCCCATGAGGTCAGCAACCTCGTGGTCTACCTGGCCAGCGACGAGTCCAGCTACTCGACGGGCGCCGAGTTCGTCGTCGACGGCGGTACCATCGCAGGCCTTGCGCACAAAGACTTCTCCGCGGTCGATGTCAACCAGCAGCCGGAGTGGATCACCTAGGGGTTGCCCGCGTCGCCTTGATCCATCCGTCTGCCCAGCTCAGCGCGTGAGCTGATACCGAGCTTGCGGTAGATCTTGGTCAAGTTGTGCTCGACGGTCTTGCTGCTGATGAACATCGCTGCCGCGATGTCCTTGTTCGTCGCTCCCGTCGCCGCCATCTCCGCGACCCGCTGTTCGGACGGCGTCAACGGACTGAGCCCATCGGATGGTGCGACGACAGCGCGCGACAGCTCAGCTTTGGCCCGCCGCACCCACAGCGGCGTGCCCAGCCGTTCGAACGTCTGCACCGCCTCGGTCAAGTTCGTTGCCGCCGTATGCTTCTGGCGCAGCCGCCGCTGCAGCTGCCCCAACAACAACTGAGTCCTGGCGCGTTCGAAGGGCATCGGCAGACTGTCGTGGGTTGCCATGGCGCGGTGCGCCTCCAGTTCGGCGGCGCCCACATCGCCTCGGGCTGCCAGCAGCATGGCGCGACAGCGCGACCCCACCGCCCTCGTCCAGCTGCGGTTGTGCATCGCAGCGTTGCGTTCAAGAACTCCGGTCAGGAATTCGGCATCGTCGAGGCGCCCGACGCCGACCATCGCCTCGATCACGTCGGGAAGATGCCACCCGTACATCAGCTCCGTCGAGGGCGTCTGGTTGCGCGCCAGGAACGAGGTGTCCAATGCCTCCAGGGCTTCCCGATGGTTGCCGAGTGACTCCTCCAGGAAGCACAGCGTCATCCCCGGCCAATCCGCGATATGAGACACCCGGCGGTTCTTGACCGCGCCGAGAACCCACTGCGCATCGGCGCGCGCGGCCTCGACCCGGCCCGCGTACGCGGCGATCGCCCCGCGCACCGTCATCGGGATGATGAGCACGTCAGCGCCGCCGAGTTGCTCCGCGCGCTCCACAGCCTCGGCAGCTTCAGCCTCCGCCGCGGAGAGCTGACCCTGCCAGAGGTGATTGATCGCGAGAAAGCCTGCGATCGCCATCATGTCGCTTTCGGCGCCCCGCTCGACACAGACACTGCGCACCTCGGTGAGCTCTCGGTGAGCCTGCTCGAGTCGTCCGGTCCACGACATCATGAGGGCATGGACGAACGGGGCGCGGAAGATGATCGGGACATCGAAAGCACTGTCATAGAGCTTGAGTGCCCGCGTCAGCGATTCCTCGTCGAGACCCCGTCCGCATTGGAAGCCGACGTTTACCGACCAGGCCAGCGCGGCGCTGACAACCCCGGGAACCCCGAGCTCCTCGGCCAGCTTCACTGCGTCGCGGGCATGCCGGCGCGCATCGTCGAGCTCGCCGATGCTGTTCAGCGCGAACGACAGGCGCAACAGCACCTGGACCTGCACCGGAGCGTTGCCCGCCGCGTCGTCCAGTGCGGTCCGCAGCAGCTCGACGGCCTCACGGTGCTCGTTGTCGTACATGCGCACTGTCGCCAGCAGGCTCGTCGCGAGCGCTCGCAACATCGCGGGCTCGATCGACTCGACCCGGCCGAGCGCGGTCGCTGCCTTGGCCGTGTTTCCCGCAAGGAAATGGTTCTCCGCCGCCTTCATACGGCGTATGGGGTTGTCCCCGCCCAGCCCGATCGCGAGGTCGACCAGTTCGGCGGCGGCGGCGGGCGCCCCGCGGGCGCGGGCAGCGTCGGCAGCCTGGTCGAGGGCGGCGAAGATCTCTTCGTCCCCGCTGGCCGAAGCCAGTGCCAGGTGCCGTGCCCGCAGTTCGGGCTGCGTCTCCAGTGAGCCCATCCTGCGATGCATCGCCCGCCGCGCGGTCGGTCCGGCGTCGGTGTAGACACCGCTGGCGAGCAGCGGATGGGCGAACCGCACCCGATTGCCCTCAAGCGCGATGATGCCCGCCGACTCGACCTGCTCCAGCCGGCTGGTGATCTCCTCGACTGTCACGTCGTTGGCGCGAGCCAGAAGGTCGGTGGTCGGGTCGGCGACGCATGCCGCAGCGAGCAGCAGTTCGCGTGTCGGGTCGTCGAGCTGGCCGATGCGGCGCCGCACCAGATCGGCGAGTGTGGCAGGAAGCGGAAGTTCGGGGCCTGCCCGGCTTTCGCCGAGTGCCTGCGCCAGCTCGAGCGCGAAAAAGGGGTTCCCACCAGATATTTCGACGATGCGCAAGAGGGAGGGTCGAGTCAGCTTGCGGCCAAGTCGTTCTGAGATCAGCGTGTGCACCTGCGCCGAATTCATCGGACGCACGGACACCCGGCCTACACCGTCGGGGCGGTCGAGTTTCAGCCAGCCCGCGGCCGTGCTTTCGCCCGGCGCACAGCGCTCGGTCAGCAGGACACCGAACGGGCCCTTGAGGCGTCGCATCGCGAACTCGATCGCGGCGCGGCTGGAGGTGTCCAGCCACTGAACATCGTCGATGGCAATCAGAACCGGTGACGTCTTGACCAGCGCGTGCAGCACCGCCACGAAAGCCGCCGCGACCACCCGCTGGTCGGTCGGTGGCCCGTCGCTGCCCGCACGTAGCAGCAGGCGATCGAGGGCCAGCCGCTGCAGATCGGGCAGCGAGGCGAAGTGCTCGTCTTCGACGTCGTCGAGCAGATCGGCCAGCGCGGCGAACGCCATCACCGACTCGGCCTGCCCGACCCGGGCGGTCAGCACCCGGAAGCCGAGGTCGGTCGCGTGACGTAGCTGAGCCAGCCACAGCGTGGTCTTACCGATCCCGGCTTCGCCCTCGATGATCAGTCCGGTCGGTTTCGTGGTGGCCGCCGCCAAGAACTCAGCAACCAATCGATCGTCGCCTACTGCCTTGTCAGCGCTGGACACGCCGTTCATCATCGCAGCGGGCAAAGCGTCGCGCACCACTTCGGCGACTTCGCCACCAACATTCCGGCAATCATCGCTCACCGAACCGCGACGACGACCTTGCCCAACGCTGAGCGGTCCTCCAGTGATGCGATCGCCTCGCCGGCGCGCTCGAGGGGATACACCACCGGTACGGGCGCAGGCACCGCGCCCGAAGCCAGCAACGGCTCCAGCGCGGCCCACTGCTCCTGCAGGTAGCCGGGATGTGTCAGGGTCCACGCACCCCAGCCGACACCCACCACATCGACGTTGTTGAGCAGCAGCCGGTTCACCTTGACTGTCGGGATGTCACCGCCGGTGAAGCCGACCACGAGTAGTCGGCCGCCCGGCGCGAGGGAGCGCAATGAATCGGTAACCCGGTCGCCGCCGACGGGGTCGAGCACGATGTCCACGCCGCGCCCGCCGGTGAGCTCTTTGACCGCGTCCTTGAATCCGTCGGCGAGAACCACGTCCGAGGCCCCGGCCGCGCGCGCCACCTCGGCTTTCTCCGCGGTGCTGACCACGGCGATGGTGCGTGCTGCGCCCAGCGCGGGTGCGATTCGCAGGGTAGACGTGCCGATGCCGCCGGCCGCGCCGTGCACGAGCACCGTCTCACCCTCGGCCAACCTGCCGCGGGTACCCAACGCGAACTGCACCGTCAGGTCGTTGAACAGCACCCCGGCGCCCGCCTCGAAAGACACCGAGTCCGGCAACGTGAACACCCGTTCGGGTTGCAGCGCAACGACTTCGGCCATCGCACCGCACAGCATCGTCAGCCCGATCACCCGGTCGCCCTCGCGGACGTGCGCTCCGTCCGGAGCGCTGCGCACCACCCCGGCCACCTCTGCGCCCGGCGTGTACGGCATCGCGGGCTTGTACTGGTAGAGCCCGCGAGACTGCAGGGCGTCGGGGAACGCGACCCCGGCCGCGTGCACCTCGACGACCACCGTGCCGTCGTCAGCTGCGGGTTCGTCGATCTCGACGAGCTTCGCCGCCTGGGGTCCGTCGAGTTCGGCTATCTGTATCGCACGCAATGTCGGCCTCCTGTGTCGTCGCAGACCATTTAACCCACCCCTTGTCTGCGGCCCGCCGGTGGTGCCTGCCGGGTACAGTCACGACCCGGCAATGTGGCCGAACGGGAGGAGCGCACATGGCATCAGTCAGGAGCAGCCGACTTCGGAACAGGGCATTCGCCCCTGCCGAAGCCCTGTCTCAGGGTCGCGTGATCGACGTGCGTTCCAAGGACGGCGTGCGGATCCACACCGAGGTGTTCGGTCCCGAGGATGGTTACCCGATTGTCCTGGCGCACGGCATCACATGCGCCATCCGCGTGTGGGCTTACCAGATCGCCGAACTGGCAAGGGATTACCGGGTGATCGCTTTCGATCACCGCGGACACGGCCGCAGCGGAGTGCCGCCGCGACGGGGCGGTTACAGCCTGGACTACCTGGCCGCCGACCTCGACGCTGTGCTGGAGGCGACACTGGCGCCGGGGGAGCGGGCGGTGATCGCAGGACATTCGATGGGCGGAATTGCGATCTCGTCCTGGTCCGAGCGTCTGCCCGACCGCGTCGCCCAGCGTGCAGACGCCGTCGCTCTGATCAACACGACCACCGGTGATCTGCTGCGCAACGTGAACCTGCTCCCGGTGCCCGCGCGATTCGCGGACGCCAGGGTGCGCGCCGCCGGCGGGGTGTTACGTACGTTCGGGGGCGCGCCTCTGCTGCGCGCCGCCGACCGGCCCAGCCGCCGTTTCGTCTCGACGGTCGCCGTGGGTCGCGACGCCGACCCTGCGGTTGCCGACTTCGTCTTCGAGCTGTTCAACGGCACTCCGGCGGCCGGGCGCGGCGGCTGGGCGCGAGTTCTCATCGACCACCTCGGCCCGCGCCACATCGTGCTCGACAACCTGTCGGTACCCACGCTGGTGATCGGCAGCGCCAAAGACCGCCTGCTGCCGATGGTGTCGTCGCGCCGGATTGCGGCCACGGCGCCGAACCTGGCCCGCTTCGTCGAGCTGGCCGGTGGGCACTGCGCGATCCTGGAGCGTCCCGCCGAGGTCAACGAGCACCTGCGGTGGCTGGTCGAGTCGGTCGCGGGGGATCGAGCCAGGGCGAGCGAAGCGACGGGGAATCGAGCCGGGGCGAGCGAAGCGACGGGAGTTCAAGCCGGGGCGAGCGAAGCGACGGGGGATCAAGCGCGCCGGGCCAGTTCCTGATGCGCCTCGTCGGCCGCCCGCAGCCCGGAGCGCACCGCGCCGTCGAGAAAGCCGGTCCAGCGATCCGCGGTTTCGGTGCCCGCCCAGAAGATGTTGTCGACGGGGGCGCGTAGCCACCGGCCGTGCGCGGTCCACGATCCGGGCGGCACTGCCGCCGTCGGCCCTCCCGGGGCGAACGACTCTGCGCCCCAACGATGATCGACGTAGTCCAGCGGCCGCGACGCGGCATCGCCGAACAGCGCGGAGAAGCCGGCGAGCGCGACCTCGCGGCGCTGCTCGTCCGGTAACGGGTCGAACGTCCGGGCGTCGGTGAAGCCGAGCAGAACCCCGGGCCCGGCATCGCTTGGGCTGACGTCAAAGGTGATGAACACCGGTCCTTCGTCGGAAAGCGCCTCGCCGGAGAAGCCTTCGGCGCGCCAGAATGGCGTCGAGTACGCGGCGTACGCCTTGCTCAGGTGGCCCTGCGGCCAGTTGCGGCTCAGCCGGTCGTACTCAGCAGGAAGGGCCGGATCGAACTCGATGGCGGCGCGATGTTCGGGCGCCACCGCGACGACGACGGCGGCCGCGGCGTGTCGCCCGCCATCGGTGGTGACGGTCAGGGACCGATCGGCGTGCCGGGCGATACCACGGACGCGGGTATTCAGAACGACGCGCTCGCCCAACTCGGCCGCCATCAGCTGGGCGATCTGCTGGGTGCCCGCCAGAAACCGGTTCTGCTGCGCGCCGCCCTCGACGTCGAGCATACGGTTCAAGCCACCCGCGGCCGCCACGTAGCGCACGGCGTGCAGCATCGAGACGGCGTCGGGCTCGGCGCCCCAGGTCACCCGCGCCATGATCGCCATCAGGTCCCTCGTGGACGCGCCCGCGTGCACCGACCGCAACCACTCGTCGAGGGAGACCGCATCGAGTTGCGCGGCGATCGGCGATTTCCACGGCTGGTCCACCGGGACCTTGCTGCGGATGCGGTCGAATCGCCACTGGATTCGCGAGACGTCGAGAAGTTCGAGGATCGACAGCCGCGGGATCGTGCTGCGATACGAGCGCACCTTGCCGCGCCAGCGGATCAGGTTCTTGCCGCGCCCGTAGGTCGGCATGGTGTCGACGCCCAGTTCGGCCGCAAGGGCGAGCACGGCGTCCTGCGTCGGTCCCACGAACGTCGCACCGA
Source organism: Mycolicibacterium iranicum (assembly GCF_002101705.1). GTDB lineage: Bacteria > Actinomycetota > Actinomycetes > Mycobacteriales > Mycobacteriaceae > Mycobacterium > Mycobacterium iranicum. Next base: position 82,369 of record NZ_LQPC01000002.1, read on the forward strand.
GGTCGACGGCCACTCCGCCCACGAATCCGGTGTGCGACCTGCCCCCGACACGATCCCGGCCTTCCAGAACGGTCACGTCGTGTCCGCGGCGGGTGAGTTCGCGGGCCGCAGACAGTCCTGCGAACCCCGCTCCCACGACAACGACATCGGCCATCGCCCCATCCTCGCGGATCGGGCGCGCTGACGGACGCATAGTGTCGTTTTGCGCGCCGGATTCGCACTAGGCTCCCTCGTTGTGCAGGTGATGACAGCGCTGTTCGGGCCCACTGACGCGATCGATCGGGCGCGCGCGCTGCGCGACGCGGGCGCCAGCGGGGTTTTCACCTTCGAAGGTCCGCACGACGTGTTCACCCCGTTGACCCTGGCGTCCACCGTCGGCGGGTTGGACCTGATGACAAACGTCGCGATCGCGTTCCCCCGCAACCCCATTCACCTCGCGCACCAGGCCGTCGACCATCAGATCCTGACCGGCGGCCGATTCACGCTCGGGCTGGGAACGCAGGTGCGCGCCCAGATCGAGAAGCGTTACGGCACCGACTTCGACAAGCCGGTGGCCAGGATGCGGGAACTCGTCGGCGCGCTGCGGGCCATCTTCGACACGTGGACCACCGGCGAGCGGCTGAACTTTCGCGGGGAGTACTACCGGCACACCCTGATGACGCCGACGTTCGTTCCGCGCGCGGAGTTCACTCCCCCGCCCATCTACGTGGGTGCGCTCGGACCTTTACTGACTCGGCTGACAGCCGAGGTCGCCGATGGACTGCTGGTGATGCCGTTCGGATCGAAAAAGTTCCTCAACGAGGTCACGATGCCCAATGTCGACAAGGGCCTCGCCTCGGCGGGGCGCAGCCGCGCCGATCTCGCGGTCGTACCGGAGATCATCGTGTCGGTCGCCGACGAGGATCCCGATCACGCGATGGCGAGGCGACTGCTTGCGTTTTACGGCTCGACTCCCGCCTATCGGCCGGTGCTGGAGGTGCACGGGTGGGGTGAGTTGCAGCCCGAGCTCAACGCGCTGTCCAAGCAGGGGCGGTGGGAGGACATGGGGCGCCTCATCGACGACGACATGTTGCACACCATCGCCGCGTGCGGCACCCCGGCCGACGTGGCCAAGCACATCCGGGACCGGGTGGACGGAGTATCGGATCGCATCTGCCTTTATCAGCCCGGCCCCATCGACGTGAATTCGTTGGCCGAGATCGTCGACGCGCTGGGGGACTGAGTCCTAGGGTGGTACGTGACCGGACCAAAGGAGGTTGCGGGTGCAGAACCACAGTTTTCCCGGGGACGCCGATCGGTACGCCGATGGGGACTTCTCCGACGTTCTGATCATTGGTGCGGGCATCTCCGGAATCGGTGCCGCGTACCGGATCCAGGAACGTAATCCGCAGCTCAAATACACGATTCTCGAGCGCCGCTCACGCATCGGCGGCACATGGGACCTGCACCGCTACCCCGGTATTCGCTCCGACAGCGACATCTTCACGCTGTCGTTCCCCTGGGAGCCGTGGGACCGCCCCGAGAACGTCGCCGACGGCGAGGACATCCGTCAATACCTGATGAACGCTGCGCGCAAGCACGGCATCGATGGCCACATCCGGTTCGACACCAGGGTGATCTCGGCGGATTGGGACTCGACCACCGATACATGGACGGTGCGAACCGAGGTCGATGGAGCGGCACGCACCTACCGGGCGCGATTCCTGTTCTTCGGCACCGGCTACTACGACTACGACCATCCGTACCGTCCGGAGTTCCCGGGCATCGAGAGCTTCGGCGGCGCAGTGGTTCACCCGCAGCACTGGCCCGAAGACCTTGACTACACAGGCAAGAACGTTGCCGTCATCGGCAGTGGTGCCACCGCGATCAGCATGATCCCGGCGCTAGCACAGCGCGCCGGCCACGTCACCATGGTGCAGCGCTCACCGACGTATCTGCTGTCCGGTCAGCGGATCAACCCTGTCGTCAACCTGTTGCGCAAGGTGCCGCCGCGCAAGCTGGGTTACCGACTGGCCTGGTTGTACAACGTCGCCTTCATCGTGCTCGTGTACGCGATCGCCCGAAAGGCGCCGCGCCTGAGCAGGCGCTTGATCCGTGCGGTGGCCAAACACTATCTGCCCGACAACTATCCGGTCGACACGCATTTCAATCCGCGCTACGACCCCTGGGACCAGCGGCTGTGCTTGATCCTGTCGGGCGATTTCTACGAGGCAATCGCGGCGGGACGCGCCGAGGTGGTCACCGACCAGGTCGACCACATCGACGCCGCCGGAGTGGTTCTCAAGTCCGGCAAGCGGATCGACGCCGACGTTCTGGTCACCGCCACGGGTCTGCAGCTGCAGGCGCTCGGCGGCATCGAACTCAGCGTCGACGGGCAGAAGGTCGCGCCGTCGGAGCGGTTCGTCTACAAGGAGCATCTGCTCGAAGACGTCCCGAACCTGGCCTGGTGTGTCGGTTACATCAACGCGTCGTGGACGCTGCGTGCCGACCTGACCGCGCGGGCGGTGGCAAAGTTGTTGGCGTACATGGATTCTCACGGCTACACCCATGCCTACCCGCATCTGGGCCAGACGCCGATGCCGGAGAAGCCGGCGTGGAACATCAACGCCGGTTATGTGCACCGCTCCGGTCACGTGCTGCCCAAGTCCGGTATCCATCGGCCGTGGAATGTACGGCACAATTACGTCCTCGACGCGATCGACCAGCGCTTGGACAAGATCGACGAATCGATGGTGTTCGGCCGTGTGTCACCGGAATTGCATTCCAGTAGCCACATGTCGAGTGAGGATCTGCTGGAACGCAATTCCGGCTGACGTTACGGCGCGACGGTGAGCCAGTCGGCGAAGCCCGAGGGGTCGTGCCGGCCCAGCGCTCCGTGCTCGAAGAGGCCCCACCCTTCGCGCTCGACTCCGTCGGCGTCGCGGCAGACCGCGCGGCCGACATGGTCGATGACGCCGAAGCCCGCCCGACCGATGATGGCCGGGTCGTTCATGTCGTAGGTGAAGCGTTCGGTGAAGTTCTCGCCCTTCCACATGCCGTGGACCCAGTCGGAGTCCCCGCCGTAGCCGCCACCGACGTGAATGGGTACCGGAAGCTTGGATTCGACGTCGAAATGGACTGCGCTGCCGTCGAATGCGGTGGCATCGATTGTCGCACCCGTGGGGATGCGCGTGCCCGACCGGTAGTGAATCTTGATCCGCGGCCAGCCGAGCTGTTCGACGCGGCCGTCCTTCCAGATGCGGGTGCAGTCGTTGAGCGAACGGAAACCGAGGTGGTCCTCCTGGATGATCACCACGATGCCGAAATCGTCGAAGGCCATCGGCACATACAGCCACCACATGCCTTCGAAGGGCGGATCGTCGGGACGGCCGGCGGGCTCGGCCTCACCGATTGGGCGGATGCCCCATGAGCGGTCCCGGGTTCCGATCCACTGGGCCGGGTCAACCGTGATGTCGGAACCGTCGATCGAAAGGTGTCCGCTCCACGTGCCGGCCTGGGCGAAGCGCTGCGCGTCCAACGTCACGCGGTTGCCGCGCCGCATAATGTGGGGCTGCTCCTGCACGACGTCGAACAGCCCCTCCCAGGTGAGATCCGCTGCGATTCCTTCGGTTTCCTCAAGTGTGATGCGCAGCTTGCGTAGTGGTTCGACGACCTCGACGCGGTAGTTGCCGACGTGCTGATTGAGTCGGTCCTGGTCGATGGCATCGGATAGGTGCACTGCGGTCTGCGTGTCGCCGCGCCTCACGAGCAGGAAGGCGTCCTTGACCCCTAGGTTCGGGTAGTAACCGATCCCGGTGATGACGAAGATGTCGCCGGTGCGGTCGTGGGCGTTGTAGTAGGAGCGGTCGTAGAAGTTCCGATCCGAGGATCCGGGCCATGCGATTGGCTGGGGTAGCTGGTGAATCGGGTATTCGTCCATCGGTCCGAGCATCAGGCGGTCTCTCCGATCAGTCGTTTGAGCAATGATGCGTGGTAGAACAGCGACTCGACGTCGTCGGGCTTTTCGATCTCCCCGAAGTGCACGCGGCGCGCCCCGGTGCGCATGAACACGCAACACCAGACCACCGCGGAATACACGTAGAACCACCCGAGATCCCCGAGCTCCACACCGGTCAGGTGCTTGTAGGTGGCGCGGACATCGTCCTCACGCAGGAAGTCGGGCATGCCGGGTAACCCTGCCAGCTTCGACAGTTCTTGAAAAACCATATGCGCAAAGCTGATCCACGCGACGTCGAATTCGCGAGACCCAACTGTCGCCATCTCCCAGTCGAGGACGGCCACGGGTGTGAAGTCCTGGTAAATGACATTGCCGATACGCGAATCGCCCCACACCAGAACAGGTTCGGTAGACGCGACGTCATCGGGGAAACGCTCCTCAAGCCAGGCCAGGGCCCGCTCGACCAGTGGGGAACTGCCGATGTCGGGCACGCTGAACGCATACCATTCCTTGAGCCACCCGAAGTGGCGGTGCAGTGCCGTCTCTCCAGGTGGATCGACGTCTTGAAGAAATCCGAAGACCTGCTGCGCGTTCGGGATTGAATGGAGCTTCGCCAGCACCTCGACGGTGCGGTCCTGAAGCTGCCGCTGCCGCTCGGGTGCCGCGTCGAAGAGCCAGTTGCCTCCGAACGTGTAGGGCATCACGTCGGGCGGCACGACGCCGTCGACGCGGTCCATCAGAAAGAACGGCCGGCCCAGCACATCGCCCGTGCTCTCCAGCCAGCGCACCGACGGAACCGCCACGTCCGTCAATTCACCGACAAGTCTCATCACCTCGTGCTGATGGTCGAGGCGGTAGTGTTTGAAGACGGGGATGTCCGCTTCGGCGGGCGCGACCCGTGCCACCCAGTTGTGCTCGACGGGGTTGCCGGCTTGCAGCCAGCGCCCGCGCAACAGAATCGTTTCGGAGGACATGCCGTTGGCATCGACGCCACTTTCCACGGTGATCTCGGGCGTGGTGTTCGGCAGCACGGTCGAGAGCCACTGTGACAGTGCGGCCGGAACGTCGGACATGTCGCGGCTGGAGCGCTGGAGTCGGTCCACGTTGTCGACGGCTGGTTCGCTGGGCACAGAAATAGTCCTTCCCGCCGCTCTGCGGTCGTCGCACGGCACTAATACGATACCGTGGGTAGCGATATGAAAACAGGCCCGTCTTCGCCAGGCAAGACCTCAGGCGCCGGACGCCCGAGAGATCCACGCATCGACGCTGCCATATTGCAGGCCACGGCGGATCTACTTGTGGAAATCGGGTATTCGAACGTCACGATGGCCGCCGTCGCTGAGCGGGCCGGCACCACGAAGACCGCCCTGTACCGCCGATGGTCGAGCAAGGCCGAACTTGTGCACGAGGCCGCCTTCCCGGTGACACCGACAGCGATTCAGGCGCCCCCCGGCGATATCGCCGCCGATCTGCGCGGAATGATCGAGGCGGCCCGCGACGTGTTCCTCAGCCCGGTGGTGCGGGCCGCGCTCCCGGGACTGATCGCGGACATGTCGGCCGATCCTGAGCTCAGGGGCCGCGTCGGTGCGCGGTTCACCGATCTGTTCACCCTGGTGCGGGCCCGACTGCATGACGCCGTCGAACGCGGTGAGGTCCGCGACTCTGTCGACCCGGATCGGCTCGTCGACCTCATCGGCGGTGCGACTCTGCTGGCGTTGCTGCAGACACCCGACGATCTCGCGCGGACGTCCTGGGTCGACAACACCACGGACATCCTGTTGCACGGGGTGGTGACGTAGCCGCTGTGGACGCGGGATTTGCACCGCGAGCGCGCGTGTCTGCCCGCCGACACACCGTGCTGCACTGACTTTTTCTGCACGCTCGCGGGCGACGAGCGCGCGTTGGATGTCGCGGATTGCGGCGCGTCGGCGGGCAGACACGCGCGCTCGCGGTGCCGACGTCCGGCATCAGGTGCGGTCGATCTGGCTCTTGTTGCGTCGCGTCACCGCGTCGAACCGGTGGCCGAGGCCCTGGAGGCCTTGCGAATCTCCGTGCTGGGCGAACGCGATCGTCTCCTCGGCCCTGAGGGCGGGCGTGATGATCGCGGCAGCGCCGGTCGTGTAGATCTCCTTCAGGCCCCGCATCGTCGGTCGCGGCACCTCGGCGATCTGCGCGGCCAGTTCCACCGCCCGCGGCAGGAGCCGATCGTGTGCCACCACCTCGGTGACAAGGCCGATCCGCTCGGCGCGCACGGCGTCGACCACCTCGCCGGTCATCGACAAGCGCCGCGCCATCGCGGCACCGACGAGCTGCGGAAGCCTGGCCGTCATTCCGCCGCCCGGCAGAATGCCCACCCGGGCGTGCGTGTCGGCGAACACCGCACGTTCGGACGCGACCAGGAAGTCACACCCCAGCGCCATCTCCAGGCCGCCGGTGAACGTGGCGCCGTTGATCGCACCGACAACCGGTGTCCGCATCGCCGCGACGGCCGCGATGCAACTCTGCGAGCGGAACTCCTCGAAATACGAGAGGCCATCGCGGGCAGCCTCTTTGAGGTCCACGCCCGCACAGAAGGCCGGATCGCTCCCGGTGAGTACGACGGCCCGCACGGACTCGTCGTCGTCGGCGTTCGTCAACGCCGCATACGTCGCAACGATGAGGCCGCGGCTGAGCGCATTCCTGGCGGCCGGCCGGTTCAGCGTGATCACCCGCACGCCGTTGTCGTCGGACGTCAGCACGAGATCTTCGGGCATCGCAGCCGCCTATCAGAAAAAGCGGTCAGCGGAGTTCGCCAGGTCCAGCAGCGGCTGCGGCAGCGCACCGAGGGCGAACGTGACCGCTGCGGTGACGGCGACCACTGCGGTCGTCAGTGCGCTCGGAACCACCACGCTAGGGGCGTCGTCGGGACGGTCGGTGAAGAACATCAGCACGATCACACGCACGTAGAAGTACGCCGCGATCGCGCTCGCGATCACGCCGACCACGACGAGCGGGATCGCGCCGCCCTCACCGGCGGCCTTGAACACCGCGAACTTGCTGACAAAGCCGCTCGTCAGCGGAATGCCCGCGAACGCGAGGAGGAACAGCGAAAAAACAATGCCAACAAGCGGATAACGTTTACCCAGGCCGGCCCAGCGGGCCATCGCGGTGTCCTCCTCACCGTCAGCGTCGCGCACCAGGCTCACAATTGCGAACGCTCCGACCGTCGAGAAGCCGTACGCGAACAGATAGAACAGCGTCGACGACAACCCCGCCTCGTTGCCCGCGATCACCCCGGTCAAGATGAAGCCGCTATGAGCGACCGCTGAATACCCCAGCATCCGTTTGACGTCATTCTGGGTGACCGCGGTGACGGTGCCGACCACCATCGTCAGAATCGCGACTGCCCACAGCACCGGCCGCCAGTCGTCACGCAGCCCGGGAAGGGCGACGTAGAAGATGCGCAGCATCGCGCCGAAGGCCGCGATCTTGGTGGCTGCGGCCATGAATGCGGTAATCGGGGTCGGTGCGCCCTGATACACGTCGGGAATCCACGAATGGAAGGGCACCGCGCCGACTTTGAACAGCACGCCGACGAGTAGCAAGGCGATGCCGATCAGCGCCAGGGACAGATTGCCGGTTCCCGCCGCAACCGCCTCGGCGATACCCGGCAGCTTCAGCGTGCCTGCATAGCCGTACAGCATCGCGGCGCCGTAGAGGAAGAACGCCGACGAGAATGCGCCCAGCAGGAAGTATTTGAGCGCCGACTCCTGCGAAAGCAGACGCCGGCGCCGCGCCAGCCCGCACAGCAGATACAGCGGCAGCGACAGAACCTCCAGCGCGATGAACATCGTCAACAGGTCGTTGGCCACCGGGAATATCAACATGCCGCCCACGGCGAACATGGTCAGCGGGAACACCTCGGTCTGAATGACACCGGCCTTCGATGCGAGCTTCTCGGCGACACTTCCCGCGACTGCCGAAGCCTGCGGGGTGAAAGCGTCCAGCCCGCGTTCGTTCTCGGCACCGTCCTCGACGGCGATCTGACGTTCACCGATCAGAAGGATGCCAAGTACGCCGATCACGAGAATCGTGCCCTGCAGGAACAGCGCGGGCATGTCGATGGCGAGCGCACCCATGACCGCGGCGTATCCGGGACCGCCGTGCAGGTCCGTGGCAACGAGCACGACGGCCCCGAACGCGGCGACCAAAGCCACCAGGCACAGCCCCACCTGAGCGCCATAGCGTCGACGGCGCGGCAGAAACGCCTCGACGAGCACACCGAGCACCGCGGCGCCCAGCACGATCAGCATCGGGGAGATGAGGCCGTATTCGACTGTGGGGGTTGGGAGATTCATCGCGCAGGGCCTTCCGCCATCCGGGGTGCCGGGTCGGTCTGCTGGATCGTCGTCAGGGTGTGGGTGACTGCGGGGTTGATGACGTCGAGTGCGGGCTTCGGGTACACCCCGAGGACGAGCAGCAGGGCGATCAACGGTGCCACGACCGCGAGTTCCCGCGGGACGAGGTCACGGATCTTGTGCTCACCCTCGGCCAGCGCGGCGGGTACCGGACCCGTCATCATCCGCTGGTACATCCAGAGGATGTAGATCGCGGAGAGCACCAGCGCGCTGGCGGCCAGCACCGCGAACACCGGGTATCTGGTGAAGGTGCCGATGAGTACCAGGAACTCGCTGATGAACGGCGCCAGCCCGGGCAGTGACAGCGTCGCCAGACCCGCGACCAGGAACGTGCCGGCCAGCACGGGAGCCACCTTCTGCACGCCGCCGAAGGCAGAGATGAGCCGGGATCCGCGCTGCGACACCAGGAATCCGGCAATCAAGAACAGCGCCGCAGTCGAGATGCCGTGATTGACCATGTACAGCGTGGAGCCGGATTGCCCCTGTGTGGTCATCACGAAGATGCCGAGAATGATGAAGCCGAAGTGCGAAATGGACGTGTAGGCGATCAACCGCATCACGTCGGTCTGGCCGATCGCCACGACGGCGCCGTAAACGATCCCGATGACAGCGAGCGTGATGATCGTCGGGCTGAACCACGCCGCCGACTCGGGGAACAGCGGCAGGCAGTACCGGATCATGCCGAATGTGCCGACCTTGTCCATGATGGCCATCATCAACACCGCGCTTGCGGGAGTCGCCTCCACCGCCGAGTCGGGTAGCCAGCGATGAAACGGCCACAGCGGCGCTTTCACCGCGAACGCGAACATGAAGCCGCCGAACAGCAGATGCATCACCGCCGGGTTGACGACGAACTCGCCGCCGGCGACGGCCGCGACGATTGCGCGGAAGTCGAACGTGCCGGCCTCGAACGCATCGCTGTTGGCCGTCGCAACGTACAGGCCGACCACCGCTGCGAGCATGATCAGCCCGCCAAACAGGTTGTACAGCAGGAATTTCACTGCCGCCTTGCTGCGATTGGCGCCGCCGAAGCCTCCGATGAGGAAGTACATCGGGATGAGCATCGCCTCGAAGAACACGTAGAACAGCAAGATGTCGAGCGACACCAGCGAGATCAGGACCATGCCCTCGACGGCGAGCGTCAGCGCGAAATAGACGTGCACCGACCTGCCGCCCCAGCTGAGCTCGTCGCGGGCGTCGTTCCAGCCGGCGACGATGAGCAGCGGCAAGAGCACCGCGGTCAGCACGATCAGCGCCAAAGCGATGCCATCGACCCCGAGGATGTAACCGGTGCCGAAAGACGGTATCCAGCGGTAATTCTCGACGAACTGATATTGCTCACCGGCCGGGTCGAAGCTGACGGCGATGACGACGGTCACCGCGAGCACGGCCAGCGACACCGTCAGCGCCACCCACTTGGCCAGGTTGCGCGCCGTCGCGGGCAGCAGCATCACGACAGCGGCGCCCAGCATCGGGACGGCCCACAAGATGGTCAGCACGGGAAACGACGTCACCACAGGTTCACCGCCAGGATCATCGCAACGACGGCGACAGTGCCCGCCAGCATGGACAGCGCATAGGAACGCGCGAAGCCGGTCTGCAACTGCCGCAACCTCTCCGAGACCCGGGAGACCCCCGCAGCCAGGCCGCCGGCCACACCGTCCACCGCCTCGTCGTCGATCTCCACCAGGCCCCGGGTGAAGCTGAGACCGGGACGCATCAGCACCCTCTCGTTGAACGCGTCGCCGTAGAGGTCGCGGCGCGCGGCGACCGTCAGCGCCGATCCTTCAGGCACCTCTTCGGGGACCGCGCGGGTCCCATACATCCGGTAGGCGATCACGATGCCCACGGCGACGACTCCCAGCACGATGGCAGTGACCGCCCACACCGGCAGCACGTGGTGGATCTCGTGTGCGCCGACCACCGGCTCCAGCCAGTGTTCGAGCGTGCCGCCGATCGCCAGCGCGCCGCCTGCTGTCACCGAACCGACCGCGAGCAGGATCATCGGCCACGTCATCACCGCGGGCGCTTCGTGGGGATGAACCGATGCAGCCCAACGTTTTTCGCCGAAGAACGTCATCAGCATCACCCGCGTCATGTAGAACGCGGTGATACCGGCGCCGAGAATGGTTGCCGCGCCCAGGATGACGCCCTTCGCGCCGCCCGCACCGAGTGCGACCTCGATGATGCCGTCTTTGGAGAAGAACCCCGCCAGGGGCGGGATACCGATGATCGCAAGATATCCGAGCCCGAACGTCACGAACGTGATCGGGAGGGCTTTGCGCAGCCCGCCGTACCGGCGCATGTTCACTTCGTCGTTCATTGCGTGCATCACCGAGCCCGCACCGAGGAACAAGCCGGCCTTGAAGAAGCCGTGAGTGAGAAGGTGCATGATCGCGAACGCGTAGCCGGCCGGGCCCAGACCCGCGGCCAGCACCATGTACCCGATCTGGCTCATGGTGGACGCGGCCAACGCCTTCTTGATGTCGTCCTTGGCGCAACCGATCACCGCACCGAAGAGCAGTGTGACCGCGCCGACGACCACCACGGCCGTCTGAGCATGGGGCGCGAGGTCGAAGACGGGACCCGACCGCACGATCAGATACACCCCGGCAGTGACCATCGTGGCCGCATGGATGAGCGCCGACACCGGCGTCGGGCCCTCCATCGCATCACCGAGCCACGACTGCAGCGGCACCTGCGCGGACTTACCGCAGGCGGCCAGCAGCAGCGTCAGCCCGATCGCGGTCAGTGTGCTCTCGCCCAGTTGCGGTGCGGCCTCGAACACTTCGCTGAACGACACGGCGCCGATCACGGCGAACATCACCATCAGCGCGACGGCCAAGCCGATATCACCGACCCGGTTGACGACGAACGCCTTCTTGGCAGCGGTGGCCGCCGACGGCTTGTGCGACCAGAATCCGATCAGCAGATACGACGCCAGACCGACGCCTTCCCAGCCCATGTACAGCCCGAGGTAGTTATCGGCGAGCACCAGCAAGAGCATGGCCGCCAGGAACAGGTTGAGATAGGCGAAAAACCTTCTGCGGCCTGCGTCCTCCTTCATGTACCCGATCGAGTAGATGTGGATCAGCGAGCCGACACCGGTGATCAGAAGCACGAAGCAGATCGACAGCTGATCGAGTTGCAGGCCGAAGTCCACCCGCAGATCGCCGACGGGCACCCAAGTGAACAGCCTCTCGTGGATGGCCCTGGATTCGGAGTCGCGACCGAGCATGTCGGCGAACAGCGCAGCGGCGCAGACGAACGACGCCAGCGAGGCGGCGGTGCCGAGCAGATGGCCCCAGCGGTCGGTCCGCCTGCCGCACAGCAGCAGAACGGCCGCGCTCGCCAGGGGGAGCGCGATGAGCAGCCACACAGGAAGAGTCATCGGGTCAGTTCTTCAGCAGACTGGCTGCGTCCACACTGGCCGACCGGCGGGTGCGGAAGATGGTCATGATGATGGCCAGCCCGATCACGACCTCGCACGCGGCAACCACCATCGTGAAGAAGGCGACCACCTGGCCGTCGAGGTGACCGTGGATGCGGGAGAACGCGACGAACGCCAGATTCCCGGCGTTGAGCATCAGCTCGACACACATGAACATGACGATGGCGTTGCGGCGCAGAAGCACACCGGCCGCACCGATCGTGAACAGCAGCGCCGACAGATAGAGGTAGTTGTCCGGGTTCACGGGCGCTCCTCACCTTGTCCATGCTCTTCGCGTGAGCGATCATCGGGCACCGGACGCACCTGCAAGATCGCGCTCACCGAAAGTTCGGAGCCGGAGCCATCCGGGAGCCGAGCCGGGACGTCGACTGCGTTGTGTCGTGCGTAGACACCGGGATTGGGCAGCGTGGTTGGATGCCCGCCGGGGGCGAAGCGCTCGATGGCGAGCTCACGCTGAGTCTTGCGGCGCTCGAAGCGCTCCCGGTGCGCGAGCACCATGGCTCCGAGCGCGGCGGTGATCAGAAGCGCCCCCGTCAGCTCGAACGCCCAGAGATACTGCGTGAAAATGAGGGCGGCCAGACCCTCGACGTTTCCCGCCTGATTCGCCTGTTCGAGCCCAACGAACCCGGCCACCGATACGTTGCCGATCCCGGCGACGAGCAGGATTCCGAAGCCGATTCCGACCGTGATTGCCGCGACTCGTTGTCCGCGAATGGTTTCCACGAGTGATTCCGAGGAGTCGACGCCGATGAGCATCAGCACGAACAAGAACAGCATCATCACTGCGCCCGTATACACGACGATCTGCACCACCCCGAGGAACGGCGCATCCTGGGCGATGTACAGCACGGCCAACGCAATCATGGTGGTGGCCAGCGAAATTGCCGAGTACACCGCCTTCGGGGCGGCGACGACACCGAGCGCTCCGACCACCGACACCAGGGCCAGCACCCAGAACAAGATCGTCTCCGTCACTTGACGCCCCCGGGCCCTGCGTCCGCAACTGCTTCTTCGCTCCTCGCGTCCGCTTCTGCTGTTTTGCTCCTCGCGTCCGCTTCTGCTGTTTTGCTCCTCGCGTCCGCTTCTGCTGTTTTGCTCCTCGCGTCCGCTATGGCGCCGAGGACGTTGCCGCGGTAGTAGTCCTCGTCGGTGGTGCCGGGCTGCATCGCGTGCGGGGGAGCCTCCATACCCGGCTGGAGCGGCGCCAGCAGTTTGTCCTTGCCGTAGATCAGATCGGCGCGATTGTCGTCAGCCATCTCGTAGTCGTTGGTCATCGTCAACGCGCGGGTCGGGCACGCCTCGATGCACAGACCGCACCCGATGCAGCGCAAGTAGTTGATCTGATAGACCCGCCCGTAGCGCTCACCCGGCGAGAACCGTTCGGCCTCGGTGTTGTCGGCGCCCTCGACGAAGATCGCGTCCGCCGGGCAGGCCCAGGCGCACAGCTCGCATCCGATGCACTTCTCCAGGCCGTCGGCGTATCGGTTCAGCTGGTGGCGGCCGTGGTATCGCTTGGCGACGGGCCCCGGTTTCTCGGGGTACTCCTCGGTCACCGGCTTCTTGAACATCGAGCCGAACGTGACGCCGAAACCGGCGAGGGCATCGAGGAACTTAGGCATCAGCGTGCTCCTTCACCGGTAGCGGCGGCACCGGGAAGGCGCCGTCGTCCGCAGACGGGACGGGGGGGACCGGTGCGGTCCGAGTGTTCTTGGCGCGCCACCGTCTCCATCCGATCACGGCGCCCAGGATGACGACGACGATCGCAAGCCCGATCAGCGCGGTGGCCCACGCCTGGTAGCCCTGGTTCTGCAGGGTGTGCGTGGTCGCGACGATCGCGATCCAACCCAGCGAGACGGGAATCAGGATCTTCCAGCCCAGCGCCATGAACTGGTCGTAACGCATCCGAGGCAGCGTGGCGCGCAGCCACATGAAGAAGAACAGGAAGAGCCAGACTTTGGCGGTGAACCACAGCAGCGGCCACCACCCGGTGTTCGCGCCATCCCAGATGCTGAGCGGCCACGGTGCGTGCCAGCCGCCGAGGAACAACGTGGTGGCCAGTGCCGACACCGTTGTCATGTTCACGTACTCGGCGAGCATGAACATCGCGAACTTCAGCGACGAGTACTCGGTGTGGAAGCCGCCGACGAGTTCGCCTTCGGCTTCGGGCAGATCGAAAGGCGCCCGGTTGGTTTCGCCAACCATCGAGGTCAGGTAGACCAGGAACGACGGAAGCAGCAGAAAGATGTACCAGGTGTTCTCTTGCGCGGCGACGATACCCGAGGTCGACATCGTGCCCGAGTAGATGAACACCGCCGCGAACGACAGTGCCATCGCGATCTCATACGACACCACCTGGGCCGACGATCGCAGCCCGCCCAGCAGCGGATACACCGAGCCCGAAGCCCAACCGGCCAGCACGATGCCGTACACGCCGATGGAGGTGACCGCCAGGATGTAGAGCACTGCGACGGGAAGGTCGGTCAGTTGCAGCGCCGTGCGGTGTCCGAAGATCGACACCTCGCCACCCAGCGGGATCACCGCGAATGCCATGAACGCGGGGATCACTGAAATCACCGGGGCGGCAAGGTAGATCCACTTGTCCACGCCCGCTGGAATCAGGCCTTCCTTGAGCGCGAGCTTGACTCCGTCGGCCAGCGACTGCAGCAGCCCGCGTGGGCCAACCCGGTTGGGGCCGAATCGCAACTGCATCCGGCCCAGGATCTTTCGTTCGAGGAGGATCGCCGCCAGCACGGTGAGCACCAGGAAGCCGAAGATGCCGACGGACTTGGCGAGGATCAGCCACCACGGGTCGTGGCCGAACAGCGTCGGATCGGGATACGTCATTGGCCTGCCCGTCCGATCGAAACGACGGCCCCCGACGACACGCCGAGCGTCTCATGCACATGGCTGCCGGGGGAGTTCAGCGGCAACCACACCACCCGGTCGTCCATGTCGGTCACCTCCAGCGGCAGCGTGATCGCGCCGCGGTCGGTGCTGACCGCGACCAATTCACCTGCAGCCACTCCGATCTCGGCCGCAGTGGATTGCGACAGGCGCACGACGGGCGTGCGCGCGGTGCCGGCCAGGTAAGGTTCGCCATCTTGGAGCCGCCCCGCGTCGAGCAGCATGCGCCACCCGGTGAGCACGGCCTGACCGGCCGTCGCCACCGCCGGCGGAGACTCGGCTTTGGCAAGCTCGGCACGTGCCCCCGACCACATCCCTAGGCGGGACCGTTCCGCGGCAGCGGCGGCAGCCGTCGGAATGCCCAGATCCACACCGATCTCGTCGGCCAGGAAGTTCAGCACCCGAAGGTCGGTGACGGCGTTGGTCTGAAGCGCAGGCTCGAACGGACGGGCACGGCCCTCCCAGTTGAGGAACGACCCCGCCTTCTCGACTACGGGGGCGACCGGGAACACGACGTCGGCGCGCTCTGTGACTGCGCTGCGCCGCAGTTCCAGGCTCACCACAAACGGGGTGGTGTCGATCGCGGCCAACGCGGCGGCGGGGTCGGGCAGGTCGGCGACCTCCACACCACCGATCAGCAGTGCGGCCAGTTCGCCCTCCAGAGCCGCTTGCAGAATTTCTGCGGTGTCCCTGCCTTGAGCCCGGGGAAGTTCGTCGACATGCCATGCGGCAGCGGTCTGTTCCCGTGCCACGGCATCGTCGGCGGGACGTCCCCCCGGCAGCAGGTTCGGCAGCGCGCCCGCTTCGAGCGCACCTCGGTCGCCCGCGCGGCGAGGTATCCACGCGATCCGCGCTCCGGTCGCTGCGGCCAGACGGACAGCCGCCGACATCGCCCCGGGGGACATGGCCAGCCGCTCGCCGACAAGGATCAGCGCTCCGGGCATGCCCAAAAGTTCGTTGTCCGCCAAGGCGTCGAGCGCGGCCGCCTCCATGGCCGGCGCCGACCTGATGAGCGTGCCGGACAGCTTACCGAGACTGCGGGTGGCGAACGGTGCCACCGACAAGACCTGAACCCCGTGCTTGCGGACCGCCTTGCGCAGCCGCAGGAAGACGATCGGCGACTCTTCCTCTGGTTCCAAGCCGGCCAGCAGGACCGCCGGCGCCTTCTCCACGTCGGAGTAGGTGACCGTCATCGGCTTTCCCGCGATGTGCGCAGCGAGGAACGCGGCCTCCTCGGCACTGTGCGGCCGCGATCGAAAATCGATGTCATTGGTTTTCAACACGATCCGAGCAAACTTCGAGTATGCGTAGGCCTCTTCAAAGGTCGAACGACCGCCGATGAGCACGCCGGCGCGGCCCTCCGCTGCCATCAAACCGGTGCTAGCGACGGCGAGGGCCTCCGACCACGAAGCAGGGCGCAGTTCGCCGTCGTCGCGTACCAGCGGTGTCGTGATTCGGTCACCGACCGTCGCATAGGTGAACGCCCACCGGCCTTTGTCGCAGTTCCACTCCTCGTTGACCTCGGGGTCATCACCGGCCAGGCGGCGCAACACCTTTCCGCGCCGGTGATCGGTGCGCTGTGCGCATCCGGACGCGCAGTGCTCGCAGACGCTGGGGCTGGACACCAGGTCGAAGGGCCGCGCACGGAAGCGGTAGGCGGTGCCGGTGAGGGCTCCGACCGGGCAGATCTGCACGGTGTTGCCGGAGAAATAGGACTGGAACGGTTCACCGGGTGCGATGCCGACCTGTTGGCGCGCCCCGCGTTCCAGCAGGTCGATGAAGCGGTCGCCTGCGATCTGGTCGGAGAAACGCGTGCACCGGGCGCACAGGACGCAGCGTTCGCGGTCGAGCAGTACCTGTGAGGAGATATTGATCGGTTTCGGAAAGGTGCGTTTGACATCCTCGAAGCGGGTTTCGCTGCGCCCGTTCGACATTGCCTGGTTCTGCAGTGGGCACTCGCCGCCCTTGTCACAGACCGGGCAGTCCAGCGGATGGTTGATCAGCAGGAGTTCCATCACGCCGTGCTGGGCCTTGTCGGCCGCCTCGGAGGTGTGCTGCGTGCGCACGACCATGTCCGGCGTGACCGTGGTGGTACACGACGCCAGCGGTTTGCGCTGACCTTCGACCTCGACCAGACACTGCCTGCATGCCCCAACCGGATCGAGCAGCGGATGGTCGCAGAAACGTGGAATCTGCACGCCCATCAACTCGGCAGCACGAATCACCAAGGTGCCCTTGGGCACCGTGATCTGGTGGTCGTCAATCGTGAGCGTCACCATCTCGACCGGTGGCGCGTCACGGCTGCTTTCAGCGAGGGTCATGCACCCACCCCTTCCGGTGCGGCCAGCATCGATGCGTACGGGTCGAACGGGCAGCCACCAGCGAGGTGGGCCTCGTACTCGCTGCGGAAATACTTGACGGACGAGATAATTGGGCTCGCGGCGCCGTCTCCCAAAGCGCAGAAGGACTTTCCGAAGATGTTGTCGGCGATGTCGAGCAACTTGTCGATATCGGCTTCGGTGCCGGCCCCGGTCTCGAGCCGCTCGTAGATCTGGGCCAACCAGTACGTACCTTCTCGACACGGCGTGCACTTGCCGCACGACTCATGGGCGTAGAACTCCGTCCAGCGGCGGACCGCCCGCACGACGCACGTCGTTTCGTCGAAAATCTGCAGCGCCTTGGTGCCGAGCATCGAGCCGGCCTTGGCCATTCCCTCGTAGTCCAGTGGTACGTCGAGGTGTTCGGCAGTCAATAGCGGTGTGGACGATCCGCCCGGAGTCCAGAACTTCAGCTCATGACCTCCGCGCACCCCGCCCGCGTACTCGAGCAGTTCACGCAGCGTGATCCCCAGCGGCGCCTCGTATTGACCGGGTGTCGTGACGTGACCCGACAGCGAGTACAACGTGAAGCCGGGAGATTTCTCCGACCCCATCGAACGGAACCAGTCGACACCGTTGAGCAGGATCGGCGGCACGCTGGCGATCGATTCGACGTTGTTGACCACCGTCGGGCAGGCATACAGGCCCGCGACGGCGGGGAAGGGCGGGCGCAGGCGCGGTTGACCGCGCCTGCCTTCCAGCGAATCCAACAGTGCGGTCTCCTCACCGCAGATGTAGGCGCCCGCACCGGCGTGCACGATGAGTTCCAGGTCGAACCCGGAGCCATGAATGTCGGACCCCAGATGTCCTGCTTCGTACGCCTCGGCGACTGCAGCCTGCAACCGTCGCAACACCGGGACGACCTCGCCGCGAAGATAGATGAACGCGTGGTGCGCCCGGATCGCGTAGGCCGCGATGATGGCCCCTTCGACCAGAAAGTGCGGCGTCGTCAACATCAGCGGAATGTCTTTACAGGTACCGGGTTCCGATTCGTCGGCGTTGATCACCAGGTAGTGCGGCTTGGCCGCCGCACCTTCATCTCCCTGGGGGATGAACGACCACTTCGTGCCGGTCGGGAACCCCGCCCCACCGCGTCCGCGCAGACCGGAATCTTTGACGGTGGCGATCACGTCGTCGGGATCCATCGCGAGCGCCCGCTCCAGGGCCTGGTATCCGCCGTGGCGCCGATATGTGTTCAGCGACCACGGCTGCGGATCGTCCCAAAACCGGCTCAGAACAGGCGTCAGTGGAGTCATTGCGCGGCCCTCGGGTCGGTCTCCGGAGTCGACGGCCGGGCCGGAACGGTGGCCTCCGGTGCCGGGGCTGGCTCGTCTGCGACGGACTCGGCGGCCTCGGCCTGTTCGCTTGCGCCTCCCGGTGCGGAATCCGACGGCACACCGGCCTCGGGCGCCGACATGTCGTGCTCGTGTGCGTACCGCAGTCCAGCCAGCGTGGCTTCGCCGATCGGTCCAGGGTCGGGTGCATCGGAACTCGGCAGGCCGGCAAGCGTTCTCGCGGTTTCCCGGAACGTGCACAGCGCGCCGCTGCGTGACGGCACCGGCCGTTCACCGGCCCGGAGCGCATCGACCAGATCGCGGACCGACGACGGCGTCTGGTTGTCGAAGAAGTCCCAGTTGACCATGACGACCGGGGCGTAGTCGCACGCGGCGTTGCACTCAACATGCTCCAGGGTGATTGTGCCGTCGGCGGTGGTCTGGCCCGGCGCGATGTCCAGATGGCTCTCAAGGCTTTCCAGGATCGCGTCGCCGCCCATGATCGCGCACAGTGTGTTGGTGCACACGCCGACAAGATAATCCCCGGTCGGGGTGCGCCGGTACATGGAGTAGAAGGTGGCCACTGCCGTGACTTCAGCGTCGGTCAAACTCAATTGTTTTGCGCAGAAGCTGATCCCGGCAGGTGTGAGGCAGCCGTCCTCGGCCTGCACGAGGTGAAGCAGCGGCAACAGCGCCGATCTGGACTGCGGATAGCGCGCGATTATCGTCGCCGCATCGGCCGCCAAGCGTTCGGCGACGTCGGCCGGGTAGTTGGCGCGGCCGTGGATCGGCGGACCGGGTTCGTCGGGTCGCTGCCCGAGATCGAGGAATACCGTCATGACCGTCTGTTCTTCGCGCAAGCGCTCATCACCTGTCCACCCCGCCCATCACCGGATCGATCGACGCCACTGCAGTGATCGCGTCGGCCACCATGCCGCCTTCGCACATCGCCGCCACAGCTTGCAGATTCGTGAACGACGGGTCGCGGTAGTGCACGCGGTAGGGCCGCGTTCCTCCGTCGGAGACCATGTGGACGCCCAGTTCGCCGCGCGGTGACTCAACCGCTACGTACACCTGGCCTGCCGGCACCCGAATGCCCTCGGTCACCAACTTGAAGTGGTGGATAAGGCCCTCCATCGAGTGACCCATGATCTTGGCAATGTGCTCGGGCGAGTTGCCGAGGCCGTCGGGACCGACCTTGAGGTCGGCGGGCCACGCCAGCTTCTTGTCGGTGATCATCACCGGTTCACCCGTTGAGCGCTCCAGTCGCTCTACGCACTGTTCGACGATCTTGATGGATTCGCGCATCTCCTTGACGCGAATGAGGTAGCGCCCGTAGGAGTCGCACTGATCGTCGGTGATGACGTCGAAATCGTAGGTCTCGTAACCGCAATAGGGCTGTGCCTTTCGAAGATCGTGCGGCAGCCCGGTCGAACGCAGCACCGGTCCGGTGATGCCGAGCGCCATGCAGCCCGTTAGATCGAGGTAGCCGATACCCTTCGTCCGGGCCTTCCAGATGTAGTTCTCGTTGAGCAGATTCTCCATGTCGCGCAGTCGCGTCGGGAGCAGCTTGAGTAGATCGCGAACCTGGGGGAGACCTTCGTCCGGCAGATCGGCGGCCACACCTCCCGGGCGGATATAGGCGTTGTTCATTCTCAACCCGGTGATGGTCTCGAACACCGACAGGATCAGCTCGCGCTCGCGGAATCCGAGGAACATCGCCGTCATCGCGCCGAGTTCCATGCCGCCGGTGGCAAGGGCCACCAGGTGACTGGAAATCCGGTTGAGCTCCATCATCATCACGCGGATCGTCGATGCACGCTCCGGGATCTCGTCGGTGACACCGAGCAGCTTCTCCACCCCGAGGCAGTACACCGTCTCGTTGAAAAACGGTGACAGGTAATCCATTCGGGTGACGAACGTGACACCCTGCGTCCAGGTGCGGAACTCCAGGTTCTTCTCGATGCCTGTGTGCAGGTAGCCGATTCCGCAGCGCGCCTCGACAATCGTCTCGCCTTCGATCTCAAGGATGAGCCGGAGTACGCCGTGCGTCGACGGATGCTGCGGACCCATGTTGACGACGATGCGCTCACCGGCGTGCTCGGCGGCGTCCCCGGCACGCGACGAGGAAGTCGCGGCCTGCCTTGCGGCAGTGACCACTTCGTCCCAGTCCTGGCCCCCGACGACGACGAAACGCTCGGGCCGTTGCGAGGTGGTCATCAGTTGTACGCCCTCCGCTGATCGGGCGGCGGTATCTCGGCTCCGTGGTACTCGACCGGAATACCGCCCAGCGGGTAGTCCTTCCGCTGCGGGTGACCCACCCAGTCGTCAGGCATCTCGATGCGGGTCAGCGACGGATGACCGTCGAAGATGATGCCGAAGAAGTCGTAGGTCTCCCGCTCGTGCCAGTCGGTGGTCGGATAGACCCGGAACAGCGACGGGATATGCGGATCGGCGTCCGGCGCGGCCACTTCCACCCGGATGCGGCGATTGTGGGTGATCGACATCAACGGATAGGCCGCATGCAGTTCGCGGTCGACATCGTCGGGATAGTGCACGCCGCTGACACCCAGGCACAGTTCGAATCTCAGCGCAGGATCGTCGCGCAGCGTTTGCGCGACCTCGACCAGTCGATCGCGATGCACCTCGAGGGTGAGCTCGTCGCGGTAGACCACCACGCGCTCGACGGACTCGGCGAATGTGTCCTCACCCAGGGCGGCGGCGAGCGCGTCGACGACATCGTCGAAGTAGCCGCCGTAGGGGCGAGGTGTGCTTCCCGGCAGTGCCACCGGGCGGATCAGCCGACCGTAACCCGAGGTGTCACCCGAGCCTTTCGCGCCGAACATTCCGCGCCGGACGCCGATCACCTCGGGGGCGTCGTCGTCTGCCTGGTGGCCCGCGTTCGCGCTCACCGCAACAGACCTTTCAGCTCGATCGTCGGGGTCACCGCCATCGCTGCCTGCTCTGCCTCCCTGATGGCCTCCTCGCGATTCACGCCGAGTGGCATCTCCTGAATCTTGTCGTGCAGTTTCAGGATTGCGTGCAACAGCATCTCCGGTCGGGGTGGGCATCCCGGCAGATAGATGTCCACCGGCACCACGTGGTCGACGCCCTGAACCACGGCGTAGTTGTTGAACATTCCGCCCGAAGACGCGCACACACCCATGGCCAGCACCCACTTGGGTTCGGCCATCTGGTCATAGATCTGACGCAGGACCGGTGCCATCTTCTGACTCACTCTGCCCGCCACGATCATCAGATCGGCCTGCCGCGGCGTCGCCGAGAAGCGCTCCATACCGAAGCGGCTGATATCGAAACGTGGGCCCGCGGTGGCCATCATCTCGATCGCACAGCAGGCCAGGCCGAACGTCGCCGGCCACAACGACCCTTTGCGGACATATCCGGCGACCTTTTCGACCGTCGACAGCAGAATGCCGCCGGGCAGCTTCTCTTCTAATCCCATTGCAGGCCTCCCCGGCGCCACACGTAGGTGTAGGCCACGAACACGATGACCATGAA
Source organism: Mycolicibacterium iranicum (assembly GCF_002101705.1). Taxonomy (GTDB): domain Bacteria; phylum Actinomycetota; class Actinomycetes; order Mycobacteriales; family Mycobacteriaceae; genus Mycobacterium; species Mycobacterium iranicum. The sequence goes on from NZ_LQPC01000002.1 coordinate 104,229, forward strand.
AAGCAGCATCTCGACCAGGGCGAACAGGCCGAGGCTGTCGAACGCCACAGCCCACGGATAAAGAAACACGATCTCGATGTCGAAGACGATGAACAGCATCGCCGTCAGGTAGTACCTGATCGGGAAGCGCTGAGCGGTCCCGGCAACGGCGGGGTCGGAGGCGTCCATCGGCTCAATGCCGCATTCGTAGGCCTCGAGCTTGGCGTGGTTGTAGCGTCTCGGGCCGATCAGCAGGGCGATCCCCACCGACCCGACCGCGAATACAGCAGCGATCGCACCAAGCACCAGGATCGGCGTGTACAGATTCATACTGCGCAGCAGCTCCTCGGGGGCTGTCGATGTGAGCTAGCCCACAGCCTAGCCCGGTTTTGGATGCAAGCCACTCATTTTGGTTAGTATCGCTACTGGCGCCATTCGGCGATACCGCACTGCCTCCAATGGGTAAGCGCAGCAGTAATTTTCGCTAAGCGTGGTGCTAGATCGCGGGGCGAAGGAGCGACACGACCGCGTCGCCCAGCCGGATCGGGTCGATCGGGTGCGGAACTGCCGCCTCAGCCCGCGACCAGCGGGCCAGCCACGCGTCGTCGGGACGTCCGGTCAGAACCAGTATCGGTGGGCAGTCGTCGATCTCGTCCTTGAGTTGCTTGGCGATTCCCATCCCGCCGACCGGGGTGGCCTCACCGTCGAGGATCGCGAGGTCGAAGCCGCCCGCGTCCATCTGCCGGATCACCATGGGACCGGTGGCGACCTCGACGTAGCTCAGCTCTGGCAGTGCGGGATGGATCCGTTTGCCGAGCGCCAGCTGGACCTGCTCCCTGGTCCTCGGATTGTCGCTGTAGACCAGGATCCGCAGAGGTCCCGCCGTTCGCGATGGCTCGGAAGAGGGCACAGCCATGGGCGCGATGGTAGCCGCGCACGGCTGCGGCGGTTTTCGACTTTCGGAAAATGACTGTCGCTGAAAGTGTTACAACAAGGGTCGGATCTCCGCGGGATCGAAATACTCATCAATGCGTGTGATCTGGCCACCCTCGTCCACTTTGATCACGATGCACACGCGCATCGCGATCGCGGCCCCGGTGCGGGCGGTGGCATGGAGAATGTGCTGCTGAACGAAGCCGCCCTCGAAGTGCCGGCGATCCAGGATCTCGTAGCGCCGCTCGCTGGTGGTGGTGATGAACCAGTTGATGATCTTGACCGAGCGACTGTGGTCGTTGTCCCGCGTGTCGCCGCTTTTCCACACCGCGACGTCCGGGCTGAACAGCTGGGCCACCGTATCGATGTCGCTGCCCTCGATGGCGCCGAACAGCCTGTCCGCGACGTCCGCCTGGGTTCCGCGCATAGTGTTGACCTCAACTCAACTTCAGGTTGAACACTGGTCCGCATGGACCAGACTCCCACCGTCTCCCGTTTCGACGACTTCTACAAGGATGAGACGCAGTCCCCGCCGTGGGTCATCGGCGCGCCGCAGCCGGCCATCGTCGAGCTTGAGCGCGCCGGCCTCATCAGCGGGCGCGTGCTCGATATCGGATGCGGAACCGGCGAGCACACGATCCTGCTCGCGAATGCGGGCTACGACGTCGTGGGCGTCGACGGCGCGCCCACCGCCGTCGCGCACGCCAGGCGTAATGCTGCAGCCCACGGTGTGGACGTTCGTTTTGAGGTGGCCGACGCGTTGACGCTCACCGACGACCAGACCTACGACACGATCATCGACAGCGCGTTGTTCCACATCTTCGACGACACCGACCGCGCGACCTATGTCGCCAGCCTGCACACCGTCAGCCAGGTGGGGTCGGTCGTCCATGTCCTCGCGCTCTCCGACGAGGGCCGCGGCCTCGGGCCGGAGGTCAGCGAAACCATGATCCGAGACGCGTTCGGCGAAGGCTGGGAGATCGAGTCGCTGACGAGGACGACCTACCGGGGCGTCGTCACGGCGCTGCAGGCCGACACGATGAACCTGGCGCCCGGAACGGTCGTCGACGAGCCCGCGTGGTTGGCGCGGGTACGTCGGCTCTGAGGCTGCTTACGCGAGCCGCATCACCGAGCCGCTTTCCAGCGCCACCCATACCGCACCGTCCGGTGCGACGGCAATGCCGTGTGGTTCCGACACCGTTGCGGGCAGGTCGAATTCGTCGACTGTGCCGTCCCACGCAATATGTCCGACCCGGTTGGCGGCCCATTCGGTGAACCAGCAGCCCTGCACACCGGCAGTGATCGCGTGCGGACGGCATTGCGGATCGGGCAGCGCGAACTCCTTGACCCCGTCGTCGGTGATTCGGCCGATTCGGCCCGCGCCGATCTCGGCCGTCCACACCGCGCCGCCGCCGTAGGTGATGCCGACCGGGGCCGCCCCCTTTGTCGGCAGGTCGACGATCGTGACATCGCCCGCGGGGCTGACACGCGCGACCGCGTCGGATTGATTCAACGCGGCCCAGATCGTCCCATCGGGACAGGCCGTGGCGAACGCGGGAAAGCAGTCGTCAGGCAGCGTGACATAAGTCAGGGTGCCGTCCACATCGAGGCGGCCCAGCCGGCAGCCGGTCGACTCGGTGAACCACACGGTGCCCTCCGGTGCGACACAGATGCCGTACGGGCCGCACCCCGATTCGAGCTCTACTGTTGTCATGACGCCCCGGCTGTCCACCGCGGAGATGCAGTCGTCGCCGTTTCGGGTGAACCACACCGCCTCGTCGGGTGCCACCGCGACTATTGACGGGCGGGAATCGACCGAGCCGATGGGGTACCGATCGCGGCGGCCGTCCGCGGCAAGACGCAGCAGGTCGCCGCTGTGCACAAGCGTCACCCAGATTGCGCCGTCCCGAGTCGCGGTGACGCCGTACGGGCCGGAGCCGTCGGGGAGTGCGATCAGGGTGGTCGACGTGAGACTGACGGTCATAGCCCGTCGGCATACCCTGGGTGGTCGAACGACAACCGATGTCGAACCAACAACTGCAGGCACGCCATCACCTCGTCCCCGCGCTCGTCGAGCCGGCCGTCACGGATGGCCTCCGCGAGCTCGGTTTCGTCGTCGAAGCCCAGTCCCGCGAGCGACGCGCGCACCGGCTTGTCCGTATCGTCGAGCAACTCCCGTTCCACGATGCGCAGCACGTTGGCGGCCACCCTCGCGTGAAAGCCCGTCTGCCCTCCGACGGCACGCACATCGGTATCGAGGAAGCCCGCGACGGCAGCGATGAGCTCGGCTGCGGTCGGACGGGTCGTGTATGAGCTCACGAGCCAGGCCCCTTCCCTGACAACAGATCCAGCAGATCCCATTCCGTTTCGCTGACGCGTCTGCCGATGGCGGCGAGCTCGACCGAGGGCATCTCCCCCGACAGATGTCGTTGCGCCTGATGGCGGCAGATCACACCCCACCGCAGGGTTGCGACGGTCAGCCACCAGCGAAAAGCCCTGCGGTCCACTGCGGTACCCGACACGCTCTCGTAAGCCCGCAGGAACTTCTCCACGTTGCCGAGACCCCCAGCGCCCTGCGATTCGGGCGCGCCAAACCGCCAAGCGCGAATGCAGAACCACGCCAGATCCTCGTAGACCTCGCCGATATGGGTCAACTCCCAGTCCAGCACCGCCGCGAGCCCCGATTCGTCGACGATGAGATTGCCCATCCGGAAATCCCCGTGTATCAACCGCATCGGCGATGGGTCTGGCTTCTCGTCGGCCAACCGCCGGAACGTCCACTCAAAGGTGGCTGTCGTGTCGCCGATCTCGTCGAGGCGATGCCGCCATCCGGCGAGTTCATCTGGTGCCGTCAAACCGATCCCGTCCGGATCGGCGCGGTGGATCGCTGCAAGTGCGGCAGCGCACTGCTCGAGCAACCGGGCGCGTCTGCTGTCGTCGAGCCCGCGGAAGATCTTCCGGACGATCGTCTCGCCGGCGATGGCGTCGCAGATCAGGTACGGATCGCCCACGGCGGCAGGGGAGTTGTCGGCAGTCAGAATGTGGGGCACCGGAGCTCCCGCTGCCGCAGCACGCTGCTGCACCTTGGCCTCCAGCTCCATGCTGGCGTGGATGTCGTCGCGCGCGCCGGTGCGCAGAATGAGTGCCCGACGCAGCTCAGGGCCCGTCGCGGTGAACGCCCACGTGGTCCTGCTCGCCCCGCCCGTCAGCCGCTGCAGGTCTTCGACGACGACGTCACCGAGCACTGGCTGCAGCACCTGCTGCAGTGCCTGCGCCAGCTCAGCGCTCATCGTGCCCCTCTGCTCTTCGCGCAAGCGCTCATCGCGCCCCTCTGCTCTTCGCGCAAGCGCTCATCGCGCCCCTCTGCTCTTCGCGCAAGCGCTCATCGCGACCCGAACCCGAACAGTCGCTGCGCCACCCTTCTCATCTGGATCTCCTCGGCCCCCTCGGTGATCCGGTATCTACGGTGGTGCCGATAAATGTGCTCGAACGGTTCGTGTCTGCTGTAGCCGACGCCGCCGAAGACCTGCATGGCACGGTCGGCGGCCTCGCAGACCAGTCGGTTGGCGCGGTAGTTGGCCATCGAGACCTTGTCGGACACCTCCATGTGGTGGCTGTTGTCCAGTTCGGATGCGGCGAAGCGGACCAGCAGCCGGACCATCTGTGCCTCGGTCTGCAGTTCGACGAGGGGCCACTGCACGGCCTGATTGACCGATAGCGGTTTGCCGAACACCTCACGGTCGTTGGCGTAGGCGACGGCGCGATCGATGCAGTATTGCGCGGCGCCCAAGCTCGAAGCAGCCTGTCGGATTCTGTTCTCGTGCAGGAACGTCTGGCCCACTTCGAGTCCGCGGTCCACCTCGCCGAGAATCGAACTCGACGGCACCCGAACGTTCTCCAGCACGACCTCGCCGTGATCGGTAGGCATGTTGAACGTCCACCAGTAGTAGGGCACCGTGAATCCCGGCGCGTCGGTCGGTACCAGGAACGCAGTGATGCCGCGCGCCTGCCCCGTGTCTCCCGACGTCCGCGCAAACACCAGGTCGTGGGTTGCGCGATGCACACCGGTGTTGAACCTCTTGGCGCCGTTGATCACCCAGTCTTCGCCGTCGGGCACGGCGCTGGTCTCCAGCCAGGTGGCATCCGAGCCGTGGTTGGGTTCGGTCAGGCCGAAGGCCATCGACCGTTCACCGGTGATCAGTGCGTCGGTCCACTCCTTCTTCTGTTCCTCGGTACCGAACCGGTCCATCATGATCACCTGCGGGAAGTTTCCGACGATCGAGGACTCGTCCTGCAGATCGTTGTGCAGACCGAGCCCCTTGTGCGCCAGATGTTCCCGGATGACGGCCATGTCGATGTTGCTGCCGTCGCGCCCGCCGAACTGTGACGGTAGGCCGTAGCGCAACCAGCCTGCCGCATCGGCACGCCTGCGCATCTCGCCGAGAAGATCTTCCCACTCCCGCCGCGGGGTGCCGCCGTTGTCCCAATCGGTGCGCGCATGTTCGCGGCGGTGATCGAAGTACTGGATGTTCTCCCGTTCCAGTGGCTTGATCTCGGCTTCGATGAAGGCATCCATCTCGGCGAGGAGGCCGGGCAGGTGGTCGGGAAGTGTGAAGTCCACTGGTTCTCCTTTGAACGTCGTCGGTCAGTACCCGTAAAGCGTCTTCTTCCAAATCCCTGACAGGGTGGCGATGGCGTCCTGGTCGCTCATCTCGAATCCGAGGCCTGATTCACCGACGAACACGGTGGTGAAGTTCTCGAACAGCAACGCGATCGCCGCGGCGGTGTGCTCCGGATTGAGGTCCGATCCGAACCCTTGTTCCTGCGCGCGGCGTACCGACGCAGCCACGATGTCCATGCCGAAGCGCCGGAACTCGTTTTGCACTAGCGCAAAGCGTGGCTGGGTCGCCGCGAGTTGGGCAACCGCGATCATGATCCCGATGTTCTGTTTGAACATCGTCCAGTAACCGGTGACGACCTCGGTGAAGAAAGCATCGTCGTCGGGGGACTCCGGCAGCGCGAGGCTCAGCCCCGACGGGGTGACAACCTCGTGCAGGAAGGACTGTGCCAGCGCCGCCAGCAGGTCCTCTTTGTCGGTGAAGTAGCGGTAGAAGACCGCCGGCGACTTTCCCGCCGCAGACGTGATGTCTCCGAGCGTCGTACCGTGGAATCCTCTCTCGGCGAACAGTTTTCGTGCCGCCTGTTCGATTGCGCCACGCGTCTGAAGCCCTTTGGCGCTGAACGTCACCGACGGTCCCGGCGTCATGAGCGGCTAGCCCAGAATCCGGTCGCCGGCGCGCAGTAACGAACTGGGCAGACCGTGGCCCACCGCCGTCTGCGCGACTCGGGCTGCGGCGACGGTGGCCTCGAGGTCGACATCGACGTGGATATCGCTGTCGCGCAGCAGATAAACGAGATCCTCCATTGCGATGTTGCCGCTGGCTCCCGGTGCGAACGGGCAGCCGCCGAGCCCGCCCACGGAGGCGTCGAGTCTTGTCACCCCGGCAGCGACGGCGGCCCAGGCGCTTGCCAGTCCGGCGCCGCGGGTGTTGTGAAAGTGCGCGCCCAGCGGGGTGTCGCCGATCAAGGGTCGCACGCCTGCGATGAGATCGCTGACCCGTCGTGGCGTGGCCGTTCCGATGGTGTCGGCAATGGCAAGGCGATCGGCTGAGGCATCGGTGGCCGTCGAAATGATGTCGAGCACCCGCTGCGGATCCGTCGCGCCGTCGAACGGGCAGTCCCAGGCGGTGGCGACGATGACCTCGACGGTGACGTCGCTGTCGTGAGCGATCGCGACGATCTCGGGAATTTGCATGGCCGCCTCGGACGAGGAGCGACCCACATTGGCGCGGCTGTGGCCGTCAGCGGCCGACACGACGAACTCGATGGAGCGCATGCCGGCCGCGATGGCCCGTTTTGCACCGTTAGGACTGGCCACGAGCGCCGAGAACTCGATGCCGGGGAAGTGGTGGAGTTCGGCTGCCAACTCTGCGGCATCGGCCAGAGCGGGCACCTTAGACGGCGACACGAACGCCGTCGCCTCCATCTCGCGCACACCGGTGGCGGCAATCGCGGCGAGCAATTCGAGTTTGGCCGACAACGGAATCGGCTCCTCGATCTGAAGGCCGTCGCGCATCGAGACGTCCCGGATGTCGACATGCCGCGGCAGATCGGTCATAAGACGCCCTCCGCTCGCAACGCGTCGAGCTCCTCGATGCCTCTGCCGAGCAAACCGCCGTAGACATCCTCGTTGTGCTGCCCAGGGCGTGCCGAACCGGCGCAACGGATCGTGCCCGGCGTCTCAGATAGGACCGGTATCACGCCGGGGCCCTTGATATTCCGTCCGACTCGTTCGTCCCAGTGGTCGGCGATCATTCCCCGCGCCTGCAGCTGTGGATCCTCCACAACCTCGGCGACGGTGTTGATCGGGCCGCTGATTACCCCGGCCTCGGAGAGTGTCGAGATGATGTCGGCGGGCTGACGCTGCGCAGCCCATGCGCCGATGATGGTGTCCAGCTCGTCCTGATTGCGGCCTCTCGCAACGTGATCGGCGAATCGCTGGTCTGTCGCGAGATCGGGCTGGCCCATCGCAGCACAGAGCCGGCGGAAAACGGTGTCCTGGTTGGCCGCGATGACGACCCAGCTGCCGTCCGCCGTGGGATAGATATTGGACGGGGCGATGCCCTCCAGTCGGGTACCTGAGGGGCCCCGCACAATGCCGCCCACGTCGTAGTCGGGAATGGTGGATTCCTGGACGGCCAAGCATGATTCGGTGAGCGCGGCGTCGACGACCTGCCCGTCGCCGGTGACGGAGCGCCGGTAGAGCGCTGCCAGCGCGCCCTGCGCGGCGAACATTCCGGCGAGGCTGTCGCCGAGGGAAAGAGCCAGCCGCGGGGGAGGGCCGCCGGGAAAACCGTTCATGTGCCGCAATCCGCTGGCTGCCTCGGCCACCGATGCGTAACCCGCCTTGTGGGCGTCGGGGCCGGTCTGGCCGTATCCCGACACACGCACCAGAATGATGCCTCGGTTGCGTTCCCGCAGAACGTCGTAGCCAAGTCCCCATTTCTCCAGCGTGCCGGGGCGAAAGTTCTCGACGATGATGTCGCTGCGCTCCACGAGGTCGAGGAACAGGTCTCGTCCCTGCGGCACTCTCAGGTTCAGCGTGACGGCCTTCTTGTTGCGTGCGTGGACCGTCCAGAAGAAGTGGTACCCGTCCAACTCCGCCTGACCCCATGTGCGCAGGGGGTCAGGCGCTCCCGGGGGCTCGATCTTGATGACCTCGGCGCCCATGTCGCCCAGGAGGCGACCGGCGAACGGGCCAGAGATCAGCGTGCCGACCTCGATCACCCGGATGCCGTCGAGCGGGCCAGTCGTCGTCATCGCGCACCCGCGAAACCGTGGCGCGTAAGCCACTCGCCGATGATCCCGACTGCTTCGCGAAGCTTGTCGCGCTGATCGGCGCCTGAGTAGTAGTGATTGGCTCCGGGTATCTCGTGCATCTCCTTATCTTCATGCCCGATCGCTTCGAAAATTCTGCGGGTGTGGCTGGGAGTACAGGCATCGTCGGCGAGGTTGCCGATGACCAAGGCCGGGACGGCGATGTCAGGACCCGCCTTGACGGCGTCGCCGTTGGCGTCGTCGTAGCTCCACTGCGAGAGCCAGCTGCGCAGCGTGCAGAATCGCGCCAACCCGACGGGGCTCATGTTCACCACCTGAGGATCGCCCAGATAGCAGGTGCCCGGGGTGCGTTCGTTCGGATCGACCGTCGGATCCAACCAGCGCGGATCGGCCATCGTGCCGTGAACGACGAACGCGAACTCGTCATCCGGTCTTCCGGCGGCCTTGAGTTCGGCCAGTTTTCCCTTGACCCACTTGGTGATCCGGCGATTCCGGTCGATCTGTGCCTGGTGGTAGCGCTGAAGGAACTCGGAACTGTACGGCGGCTGGTTGGGGTTGTGGGGGTTGTACAGATCGAGTTCGGGGTCGCGCTTGGTGGGGTCCGACTCGTCGAGGATCGACGCGTCCAGCCACTCGGTCATCGTGCCGTGTCTGCTGATATGGGCTGCCAGCAGCATGATGCCGTCCGCCGGGATCAGCCCCAGCTTGGTCAGGTCCGGACCGTCGCCGGACGGGCTGGCGGTAACCGTTGGGTGCTGGGCCTGCTGCTGATAGAAGACCGACAACGACCCGCCGCCACTCCATCCGGCGAGAACGACCTTTTCGTAGCCGAGCCGGTGCTTGGCGTCCTTGATGCACTCGCCGAGGTCTTCGACCACCTTCTCCATCAGCAGTGCCGAATCGGTACCGCGGAACCGGCTGTTGCAGTAGATGACATGGTGACCGGCCCGGGCGAGCGCGTTCATCATCGGCAGGTAAGCGCCGCCGCCGATCGGGTGCATGAACACCAGCACGGTGTCGGAATCGACCGTCTTGGGTTTCAGCAGATGGCTTTCCAGCACGACGAGTTCGGCGACTCCGCCATACACGTCGCGGACATTGGAATTGTTCTGGTAGGCAACCAGATAGGGGATCCGGTCGTACTCGTGCTTCACGGGTGCCTCGGTGGTCGTCATCTAATGCTGCCCCAGGTCGTTGGCGAGGATTTCGGCGGACGGCACCAGTCGGCGCCGAGTGTCGATGGCGATCACCGACCAGTCCACCCGGTCGTAGTCGTGAAATTTGCGGCGCGCCCGCTCACGGGCTTTCTCCGGCGCACCGTGGTGGACGCCCTGCGGCGCATGGGAGACCAGTCCGGGGGGCATTGGGATTCCGTACAGCGAGCCGTCGTGGAAGAACGCGATCTCGTCGTAGTCCACGTTGCGGTGGTACCAGGGCGTGCGTTCGGTGCCCGGGACCATCTCGGCCGGCTTGGGTAGGAAGTTCATCACGTAGACGCCGGTCGCCTGCATGAAAAGGTGCACGGTCGGTGGAAGGTGGACGCTCTCGGACGTCACGACCGTGTAGTCGTCGATGTTGAACGTGAAGGGGAAGTTGTCTCCGCGCCAGCCTTCTACGTCTAGCGGATTGTGTTGGTAGAAAAGGCTGGTCGGTCCGCCCTCGTGAATGAGCCGGACCTCGTACTCTTCCCTGCCGTCGTCATCGATAGGTTGCGGCTCGGGAATGATCGCCTGCGCCGGGTCGAACGGGAAATGCCGGCCGAGGGTGCCCGGTGGCGGAACGCGGAACTCGTCGGTCGCCTGGATCATCAGCAGCGTCGTCTCCTCAGCGGGAATCTGCCGCCACGTGCACGCCTTCGGGATGTAGATCCAGTCGCCCTGCCGGTAGTCCAGCGGACCGAATTCGGTCTCCAGCGATCCTGATCCGCGGTGCACGAAGGAGAGCAGGTCGCCGTCGACATAGCGAACGCAGAACGGCATCGGCTCGGAACGCCGCGACAGCAGCACGAGACAGTCCGCGTTGGAGAACATGAGCAGGGGACGGCCCTGTGGATCGGTGGCGTCGCTCGGTTTCAGTTCGGAACTCAGAACGTCGGTGGGACGAAGGGGACCGACAGTGCGGTAGGCCGTTGGATCGTTGCGCCGGTACATGTTGGCCGTGCGGCCGACAAAGCCCCCGCGACCGAGCTCATCATCCTTGAGCCCATCGAGATCTGCGTGAACACGCTTGGGAGTCTTGCCTTTTCGAAGGTGGACAAAGGATTCCATAGTCGTCTCCTCGATCAAAAGTAAAAATGACTTTAGTTTTATTTCAGAGACCGGTCAAGGGTGGGCGTAGTTGTCGGTGGTTCGAACTATTGTTCGATATGTGGATGTGGTGGTGGAGGCGTTGGCGGGGGTGGGTGAGCAGGTCGCCATCCTGTCGAAGGCTTGTGACGAGTTGTCTCATCGCGAGTTGATCGAGCTGTTGGTGGAGCTCACGACGGTGCTGCGGACGATCCCTGCTATCGAGCATCGGATCGTGTCGCGGTTGACCGACGAGACCGAGCCGGGCGCACTCGGGGAGGCGTCGTGGAAGAAGGTGCTGACCACAGCGTTGCGGTGCAGTGAGAAGGACGCCAAACGCCGACTGGAGCGTGCGGCGACGTTGGGTCCGCGGCGGGCGATGACCGGGGAGCCGCTGGCGCCGTTGTTGGAGTCGACTGCTGCCGCGCAGGCGCGTGGTGTCCTCGATGAGGAGCATGTGAAGGTCATCGCTGATTTTCATGCCGCGTTGCCGTCGTGGGTGGATGCCGGGACGCGCGCTGATGCCGATCGTGAGTTGGCGCGGGTGGGGTCGGGGTTGGGTCCAGAGGCGTTGCGGCAGGCTGCGGGGCGGTTGTTGGGGATGATCGATCAGGATGGTCCTGAGCCCACCGAGACCGATATTGCGCGCCGGTGTGGGGTGGCGTTGGGGCCGCAGCGTCCTGATGGGACCCGCTCGATCCGGGGTGTGATCGATGCCGAGACCGGGGCTTTGTTGGAAGCAATCCTGGCCAAAGAAGCCGCCCCTGGCGCCAACACTCCCGACGCCGAGGCCGAACCAGGCGCTGGGGACGAGCCGGGCGCGGAGGCTGCGTCGAGCGGCGCGGGTGCGTCGAGCGCGAAGAGCGAGCCGGCCGATTCTGCGCGGGCTCGTCGTGATGGCCGTTCGCAGGCTCAGCGCAATCACGACGCCTTCAAGGCCATGGCCCGTCGCGTTCTCGAGAGCGGGCTGGGCACCCACAACGGGTTGCCTGTGACGGTGATCGTGTCGACGACGCTTCAGGAGTTGGAGAAGGGTGCCGGGGTGGCGGTCACCGGGGGCGGTTCACTGCTGCCGATGCGGGATCTGATCCGCCTGGCTGCCCACGCCCATCACTACCTCTACGTGTATGACCAACACAGCGAACAATCGCTGTATCTGGGCCGTGCCAAACGGCTAGCCACCGCTGCCCAACGCCTTGCGCTGCACGCGAAAGAACGAGGCTGCACGCGCCCGGGCTGCAGCGTGCCCGGCTATTGGGCCCAGGTGCATCACGCTGCCGCGGATTGGAAAGACGACGGGCAGACCAACATTGACGATCTGACCTTCGCCTGCGGAGCCGATCATCGCATGCTCGACAACACCGGCTGGCGCACCCGCAAGAACACCAAGGGGCAGACCGAATGGCTTCCGCCACCGGATCTCGACACCGGTCAACACCGCATCAACGGCTACCACCACCCCGAACGCTACCTACTCCCCGAAGACGACGAAGACGGCGACGGACCGTGAGAGTCGTTGCCCCTCAGTCGGTCAGGTCGACGCGAACCGTGAGCAGGTTCGTTCCGAAGGTGCGCACGCCGACGTTGTTGTACTGCGGCAGATCGCGCATCCGCGCCTTGGCGTCATCGTCCGGCAGCAGCACCGCGGTGCCGCGATGCCAGCGGCCTTTGAGCCGCACACGGACATTGGGGTTGGCCATGATGTTGCGGATGTACTGCGACCTATCGCCGAACTCGGAGACGAACCAGAAGGCATCACCGATGCGGCGTCCCCCGAGGGGCGTGGTGCGGGGCCGTCCCGACTTCCGCCCGGTTGTCTCGAGCAGGGTCTGGAACGGCAGGTGACGCATGACCGGGTTGGCGATGTTCTTCTGGAAGAACTTCGTGACGCGATCGCGAGTCGAATCGGGCATGCGTTCACCTTTCTGTGGTTCTGCGGAGTCACACCATCGCGGTGCGTGGGATCTTGATCCCCATTGTGAGCGCGCCGGCGAGTTCGCGACTGGTGTCGTAGTCGAAAATCACGTGTCCGACAATGACATCCACATCGCGCTTCAACCGCTGCAGTGGATTGTCGAGGAAATGAGCACTCGCGCCAGAGGCTCCCAGCAGTTCGCCGATCACAGCGCGGGACTCGTGCACGATGTGGGCAGCGGCCACTCTCGCGCGGCCGCGAACCGGACGCTCCACCGGATCGCCGGCGGCGACGATCGCATCGATCTCACCGACAGTATCGGCGAGCAGGCTCCGCAGTGCCCGCAGTCGCACCTGCGCCCCGCCGAGATGGACGGCGGCCACCGGCTTGTCCTTTTGCATGACGCCTTCATATGCCAGGAACCGCTGCGCAAGTCGATCTGCATAGATCTCGACGGCCCGCTCGGCGCTACCAAGGGCGGGCATCGCCGCCAGCAGTGCCAACGCGGGCACCATCGGCCACCGGTAGGTGTCTGCCTGGTGCAGCGCCGCACCCGGCGCAGTGCCGGTGTAGATGTCGGCGACGTGCACCAGGCGGTGGTCGGGAACGAACGCGTCGTCGATGACGACGTCGTTGGACCCAGTCCCGCGCATCCCGTCGGTGTGCCAGACGTCCTCGATCCGCGCATCGTCGATAGGTAGCAGGGCAAGGACGGGGACGATCGAACTCGGATCGCCGGCAGACCGTTCGCACAGCGCACCCACCATGATCCAGTTGCCATCCATCACCCCGGTGGCCCAGGACCACCGCCCTGTCAGCCGGATGCCGCCGTCACAGACGATGCCGCGGCCCGTCGGCGCCAGCGGAGCCGGTGCGAGGAACGGGCGGGTGGCGAACCCCTCGCTCTGGGCCGCTTCGCTGAACAGCGCCAGCATCCAGTTGTGGAGTGCGTAAAAACCGAGCGTCCATGCGCTCGACGCGCAGCCGTGCGCCATCTGCCGAACCGGGTCGAGGATCGCCGAAAACGGCGCTTCGCGACCGCCGTAGCGGGCGGGGACGAGGAGATCGAAGAGCCCCGACTCGGTGGCGTCCGCGAGCGTTGCCGCGGGCAGTCGGCGCGCTCGTTCGGCCTCCGCAGCGCGGTCGGCCAAGCGAGAGACGAACTCTGGGGTGACGGGGGACTGATCGGTCGCGATCGTAACCATGACCGAAAGTTACCATACCTTTTGGTATGGAAAGCGGGGGTCAGTGCCGGAGCATGAGATCCAGGAAGCGGTCCTGCTGCACGTCGATGGTGCCGGGCGGCGAATCGGAGAGATGGAGGAAGCCGATGCCCGCGGCGAATGTGGCGTTCGCTCGGAGTTCGGCGTCCTCGCCTTCGAAGCCGGCTTCCTCAAAAGCAGCCAGGACAGATTTGAGTACCAAGTGGTCGGCGGCGCGCACACTCTCGGCGACTACAGGGTCGACGCGTGCCCATTCCCGCATCGCGCGCTCGAGAGTCCATTGCCGTTCGCCGAGCAGAGAGATCATCATCTGCGCGAGTCTTTCGCGGGGCGACAGATGACCGAGCTCGCCGAAATGGCTCCGGTCGCGGTCGCGCAGCTCACCCCACGCCTGCACGAGCGCGGCCCGGTAGCCAGCCATGTCCTTGAAATGCCAGTAGAAGCTGCCCTTGGTGACTCCGAGCCGATTGCACAGGCGCTCGACCTTCAGCGCTTCGAGCCCCTCGTCGGCCAGCAATAGGTATCCGGCCTGAATCCAATCGTCGACCGACAATCGCCCCCCGCCGGCGCGGATACTCGCCATTCGCCGCAGCCTACTGACATTTCTCGACTACATCGGTCGTCATTGCGGCTACGTGAATTCTTACGGCCTCGTTCGTTTTGCGAAGGGACTTTCGTGCGCAAATGGACGCTTTCGTCCTCTTCGGAGCGTCGTTCTTCGCAGTCGTAAAATTCGCTTCGTCGCAGCACGACGCGCCGTCTGACGTGGCCGGGGTTTCTCCCAGCCTGCCCACATGCTTTACTGCAACCGCTACAACTGAAGTTTTCCTGGGCCCCTCCGTTGCCGAAATTGGGATTCGGAGCGGTGAGACAGCGCGGTGAAGACATCGCTGTGAGGTCTGTGGCGTGGATGTCCGCCCGGGATGACGCAGGACAAGCCGCGCCAGGCGGTACCGGAAGATGGATGGATTGACGGTATGAGATTTCTTGACAGGATTCGCGGTCCCTGGGCACGCCGTCTCGGCGTAGCCGCTCTTGCTGCGTTGATGCTGCCGGGCGTAATCGGCCTCACCGGAGGTTCGGCGACCGCTGGGGCGTTCTCCCGGCCGGGTCTGCCGGTCGAGTACCTCATGGTGCCGTCTCCGTCGATGGGACGTGACATCAAGGTGCAGTTCCAGAGTGGCGGTCCGAACTCGCCCGCGGTGTACCTCCTCGACGGCCTGCGCGCCCAGGACGACTTCAACGGCTGGGATATCAACACCCAGGCGTTCGAGTGGTACCTCGACTCCGGGCTCTCGATCGTGATGCCCGTCGGCGGTCAGTCCAGCTTCTACGCGAACTGGTACAAGCCGGCCTGCGGCAAGAACGGCTGCCTCACCTACAACTGGGAGACGTTCCTGACGCAGGAACTGCCCGCGTGGCTCAACGCCAACCGTCAGGTCAAGCCGACGGGTATGGCCGCTGTCGGTCTGTCGATGGCCGGCGGCTCCTCGCTCGTACTCGCTGCGCATCACCCGCAGCTGTTCCCCTACGCCGGCTCGATGTCGGGCTTCCTGAACCCGTCCGAAGGCTGGTGGCCCTTCCTCATCAACATCTCGATGGGTGACGCCGGCGGCTACAAGGCCAACGACATGTGGGGCCCTGCGGAAACCGACCCGGCATGGAAGTACAACGACCCGATGGTGCAGATCCCCAACCTGGTCGCCAACGGCAGCCGGATCTGGGTGTACTGCGGCAACGGTCAGCCCAATGAGCTCGGCGGCGGCGACCTGCCTGCCACGTTCCTTGAGGGCCTGACGATCAAGACCAACATCACCTTCCGCGATAACTACATCGCCGCGGGCGGAACCAACGGTGTCTTCAACTTCCCGAACAACGGCACGCACAACTGGGCGTACTGGGGCCGGGAACTGCAGGCGATGAAGCCTGACCTGCAGACGCACCTTCTCGGCTGAGAGAACTGACGAAAGAAGCCCCCGGCCTACTCGGTCGGGGGCTTCTTCGTTCCCGGAAACGCGCGGTTACTGTGGCCGTCATGACCGAAATCAACGCGATGGTGGCCCACGAGGACGCCGAAGGCGGAATCGTTGTGCGCCCCGAGGTGGTCGACGAGTCCTTCCTGCCCGAGGGGGACGTAAAGATCCACGTCGAGTTCTCCAGCGTCAACTACAAGGACGCTCTGGCCATCACCCCGAAAGGGGGAGTGGCCCGCTCCTATCCGCTGATCCCCGGCATCGACGTCGTCGGGACGGTGACTGCCAGCAGCTCGCCGGAATTCGCCGTCGGCGACCGCGTTATCGCCCACGGCCAGGACATCGGCACGGGTCGGCACGGGGGCTATTCGCAGACCGCGCGATATCCCGCCGATTACCTGGTGAAGCTCGCCGGCTTGAGCACCGCCGACGCCGCGGCGATCGGAACCGCAGGCTTCACTGCGGCCATGAGTGTCAATGCAATTCGCGCCCACGGGATCAGTCCGTCGGACGGGCCCGTGCTTGTCACGGGCGCCACCGGTGGCGTCGGCAGCATCAGCGTCGACTTGCTCGCTGGCCTGGGCTACGAAGTGGTCGCCTCCACCGGCAAGGCCGACACCCATCAACTGTTGCGTGATCTCGGCGCCGCAGAAGTCATCGATCGCGTGCCAGGTCCCGACGAGAAGGTGCGCCCCCTCGGCAAGGCGCACTGGGCCGCCGTCGTCGACTGTGTCGGCGGAAAAACCCTCGCCTACGCGCTGAGCACCATGAAATACGGTGGTGTGGCGGCAATCTCCGGCCTTGCCGGATCTCCCGATCTGCCCGCGACGGTGATGCCGTTCATCCTGCGCGGGGTGACCCTGGCAGGTATCGACTCGGTGCTCCTGCCGATCGACAAGCGCCGGGCAGTGTGGGCGCAGCTGGAATCAGAGCTGCTGCCACAGCATTTGGCGCGCATCACCAGAGACGTGCCGGTGCGCGAAGTCGCCGACGTGCTCGGCACGATCATCGGCGGCGGCGTCACCGGCCGCACTCGCGTAGTCGTCCACGACGGGTTCTGACGCGGTCCTACTTCAATTCGGCGGAGGACAGGCCGAGCAGGCGTCGTGCGACCACGAGCTGCTGGATTTGCTGGGTGCCTTCAAAGATGTCGAGGATCTTCGAGTCGCGGGCCCACTTCTCCAGCAGCGTCTGCTCCGAATACCCTGTGGTGCCGGCCATTTCGACAGCCTTCAAGGTGATGTCGCTGCCCACTCGGGCTGCCTTCGCCTTGCCCATCGAGGCTTCCTTGGAGTTGGGGATCTTGTTGTCGGCCTGCCATGCCGATCGCACGGTCAGCAGGTATCCCGCCTCCCAGTCGGCCTCCATCCGCAGGAACTCCGCAGCCGCCGCGCTCTGTGCGTGCGCGGGCTTGTCATAGGAGATGTCGATGCCCGCGTCGGTGAGGATCTTGCGCAACTCCTCCAGCGCGGCTCCCGCCCCCCCGACCGCCATGGCCGCTACCACCGGTCTGGTGGCGTCGAATGTCTCCATGACTCCGGCGAAGCCCTTCTCCACCTGAATCTCCGGGCTGCCCAACAGGTTGTCCTTCGGAATGCGCGCATTGTCGAAGCGGATCGCGGCGGTGTCGGAGGCCTTGATGCCGAGCTTGTTCTCCAGTCGCTCCACGGTCACGCCGGGATGGTCGCGCGGCACGATGAACGACTTGATCGCCGCACGGCCCTTCGTCTTGTCCAGCGTCGCCCACACCACGATGTGAGTGGCCCGCGAGCCCGCGGTCACATAGATCTTTTCGCCGTTGATCACGTACTCGTCGCCGTCGAGCACAGCGGTCGTCGTCACCGCCGCAGAGTCCGACCCGAAGCCGGGTTCGGTGATCGCCATGGCGGCCCACACCTTGCCCAACCGTTCCAGCTGCTCGGGGGTGGCCACGCTGGAGATCGCCGCGTTGCCCAGCCCCTGATAGGGGACCGACAGCAGCAAGGCGACGTCGCCCCAGCTGACCTCCAGCGCGTTCAGCAGCGCAGACATGTTGGCGCCGTTGACGTTTCCCTTCGGCCCATCGCCGTCGCGAGTGAACGCCTCGGTGCCTGCGAACGAGATCGTCTTGGCTTCCGAGATGCCCTCGAACAGCGTTGCCAGCGTGTCCAGTTCGACGGGGTAGTCGTGTTCCCGAAGGTCGTACTTGCGCGAAATCGGCCGCAGCATTTCGGCAGCACCCTGGTGGCCCTTCTCGATGACCGCCTGCAGCTTCTTCGGCATTTCCAGATTGATCGCCATGTTCGATACGCCTTTCTAGAGGATGCTGCGGTTAGAGAACGACGACACCCTCGGCGACGCCGATGGCCCGCAGATCGCGGTACCAGCGTTCGACCGGGTGTTCCTTGGTGTATCCGTGCCCGCCCAGGAGCTGGACGCCGTCGAGGCCGATCTGCATGCCCTTGTCGGTGCCGAGCTTCTTGGCCAGTGCGGCTTCGCGTGCAAACGACAGACCCTGCTCTGCGCGCGCGGCGCCCCGCCACGTGATGAGACGCAGTCCGTCGAGTTCGATCGCGATGTTCGCCGTCATGAAAGCCACCGACTGGCGGTGCGCGATCGGCTCACCGAATGCCGTGCGTTCCTTGATGTAGGGGATGACGTAGTCGAGCACCGCATGCGAGGTGCCGACCGCAAGAGCCGCCCAGCCCAGCCGGGACAGCGCGATTGCCTCTGAGTAGTCCCGGGCGTAGTCGGCGGCCGTCGCGCCGTCCTCGCCCAGCCGTGCGCTCACGGGCACGGTCACCTTGTTCAGCTCCACTCGTCCCAGTGCCGCGGCGCGGATGCCCATGCTGGGCTCGGCCGTCACGGTCAGCCCGGCGGTGGAGGCTTCGACGATGAACAGCGCGGGCCTGCCCTCGAGTTGGGCGGCGATGATGAACAATTCGGCGTCGGCGGCCGCAGGCACCAGCGACTTAACCCCGTCGAGGCGGTAGCCGCTGGGGGTGCGCACGGCCGTCGTCTTCAACGCGGTGGGGTCGAACAGCGGATGCGGCTCGGCGATGGCCAGGCACGCCTGTGGCACGTTCTCGCCTGCGAACTCCTTGAGGTAGGTCGCCTGCTGATCGGCACTTCCCCAGTGCGTCAGTGCCGCGGCCACGCCGCCGGGGGCCAGGATCGGCAAGGCGAGGCCCATGTCGCCGTACGCAAGCGCCTCTGCGACGAGTGCGTTGGTGACGGTGCTTCGGTGCTCGGCGATGCCGTCGAATTCCTCGGGGATGTTGATGGCCGTGATGCCGAGCTCGGTGGCCTTCGCAATGAGGTCGGGCGGGTAGGCCGCCGCCTCGTCGGCGTCGTGGGCCTTGGGCCGCAGGATCTCCTCGGCGAACTCCTCGACCGTGGCGACGATCATCTTCTGGTCGTCGTCGGGGGTCAGGTCGAAATAGTCCGAATTCTTCCCGGGCTGTGGGCCCTCCAACCTGGTCGCGGGCTTGCCGAGCCCCTGGATCCGCTTGAACTGCCGCGTCGTCGCACCCGCTGCTGAGAACGCCTGCTTCACGCCGTACTTCAGGCCTCGGTTGAACGGGTCGCGCAGGTTGTACTTGTCCAGGAACTCCTGACCCACGAGTGGAGTGAGAAGGGCGATCCCGACGTCGATGGCCGTGCGCTGGTGCTTGTGGACGCCGACGGCGCTCTCCTGGCCGTTCCGTTTGGAGGGAATGGTGTTGGTCATGTCGCCTTCCTCGTAAACGCCGAAGCTGTCTTCACCGCAACTGACTCCAGAGTAAGGTATGCCAACTGACTCGTCGGTAAGTTCCGCGAATCTGTAAGACAATTCACAAAGCGGCTGGTGACGAGATCTTAGCTGAACGGCGCCACCGACCGGTGGTGTGAGCGCGTGGACACGATGTGCGGCAATGAGATTGACTTCTTACGGATCCGGCGAAATCGGTTTGCAGGTGGCAATGCGGACCTATTCTTCTGCGATGAAGTTTGCGGTGGGGTGCCCACAGGTCACGCGGACGCTTCGGGCCCATGCGAGGTGGGTGGCGCGGGCGCGTTTCGATGACTATCTCGTCGCGGCGGGCGCCGTGACGTCGGCGCTGCCGGTCGTCGGCCGGCATATCGAACCGTTCGCGGGCATCGCGGCCCTGGGCGTATGGGGGATCCGCTACCTGCCCGACTTCGTATCTTCGGCGAGGACGCGCGTCGGCCCAACGGCTTCCGCGCAGCGCCGGGCGCACCTCGATGGTCTCGGCGACGTGATGACCGCCGGAATGGGCGGGGTCGTCGCCGCGGAAACACTGGCAGACCCGTGGCCCGTCTCGAATACCGGGGCGCCGTGGCGCAACGCGTCCGGCCGTCGCCGCGGCGTCTACCGTGCGTCGGTGCCCTACGGCGAGGAGCCCGGTCAGCTGCTCGATGTGTGGCGTCGCGCAGATCTCGTCGGCCCCGCGCCTGTGCTGGTCTTCATCCCAGGCGGAGCATGGGTTTTCGGCAGCCGCATCCTGCAGGGCCACGAACTGATGGCTCACCTCGTGGAAATGGGTTGGGTGTGTCTGTCCGTTCAGTACCGCACCAGTCCCAGACATCGCTGGCCCCGCCAGATCGTTGACGTCAAAGCCGCGATCGCGTGGGCCCGCAATAACGTGCACGACTTCGGCGGGGATCGCGAATTCGTCGCCGTCGCCGGATGCTCGGCAGGAGGTCACATGGCGTCCCTCGTCGGGTTGACTCCCGGCGACCCGCACTGGGAGGCCGATCTTCCGGCATCTGCCGACACCTCGGTCGATGCGGTGGTCAGTGTGTACGGCCGGTACGACTGGGAGGATCGGTCGACGCCCGAGCGTGCGCGGTTCATGGACTTCCTCGAGCGGGTGGTGGTCAAACGCGAACAATCCCGGAAACCCGACCTCTTCCGCACCGCGTCGCCGCTGGCGCGGGTGCACCCGGCGGCTCCGCCATTCCTGATATTGCACGGCGACAGTGACGTCATCATTCCCGTCGCAGAGGCGCGCACTTTCGTCGCGAGGCTGCGCGCCGCGTCGAACAGTCCTGTCGGCTACGTCGAACTGCCCGGCGCCGGCCACGGATTCGACCTCACCGACGGCACGCGGACCGGCGCCGCAGTCCGCGCGATCGGGCTCTTCCTCCAGCACGTCCACCGGTCGCGCGTGGGTGCCCCGGCGGTCGCGACCGGCTAGCCGCGACGGTCAGGTTCCGAGGTGATGCGGCCATCGAAAGCCGCCCCCGGCAACTCCCGCGACTGGGCGGCTCACCGCAACGCGGACAGCACCGTGTCGTGCAGCAATCCGTTGGTGGCCAACGCACTTCCGCCGTGCGGGCCAGGCTGCCCGGCAAGGTCGGTGAACCGGCCGCCCGCCTCCCGCACGAGGATGTCCAGCGGCGCGAGGTCCCACAGCTTCACCTCCGGTTCGACAGCGGCGTCGACCGCGCCTTCAGCGACCAGACAGTACGACCAGAAGTCGCCGTAACCGCGCACCCGCCAGACGCTGTCGAGCAGTTCGACGAATCGGGCACGCAGATCGTCCCAGCCAGTAGTCAGATCGGAGAACGACAGGCTCGCCGAGTCGAGGTCAGCGACTCCGGACACCGAAATGCGGCGCGTGGAGCCGCCGAACGACGTGAAGGCACCCTGCCCCTCGGCGGCCCACCAGCGGCGGCCAAGCGCCGGCGCGCTGACCACACCCACGACCGGAACACCGTCGGCCAGCAGGGCGATCAGCGTCGACCACACCGGCACCCCGCGGACGAAGTTCTTCGTGCCGTCTATCGGGTCGACCACCCACTGCCTGCCGGTGAACTCTTTGGTCCCGCCGAACTCCTCGCCGAATACCGAGTCATCGGGCCGGTGTCGCGCCAACCCTGCGCGAAGCAACTTCTCGGTGTCCAGGTCGGCGTCGGTCGCCGGTGTCATGTCCGGCTTCGTCTCGACGCGCAGATCGACCGCGCCGAACCGCTGCATGGTCAGTGCGTCCGCTTCGTCGGCCAGCTGCAGCGCGAGGTCAAGGTCGTCTACGGAGGTACCCATAGGTGTCGTCCTACCATGTCGGTGTGGTCGAAATCGCGCTCATCCTTCTCATCCTCGGTGCGTTCGTCCTTTTGATCGGGCCTCGCATAATGCGCAAGCGCGGTGCAGGAAGCGATTGGCTGCAGGGGACCTTGCTTGTCACCGGGGTGAGCCCCAGGCCCGAGGGGGTTACCGGTGAGCAGTTCGTCACCATCACCGGTGTCATCAACGGTCCGACCGTCAACGAGTACACCGTGTACACGCGATTGACCGTCGACGTGAACCAATGGCCGACGATGGGTCAGCTGATCCCCGTCATGTATTCACCCGGCAATCCGGAGAAATGGGCGTTCGGCTCACGGCCGGAGCCGACGCCGCCGCCGCCGGACCAGCAGCCCTACAGCTAGCAACGTCAGCCGTGCCCGATTCGTAGCAGTTCGGCCACACTGGTCAGCTTCACGCGAGGTCGGCCCGACCCTTGACCCGCAGTGCGCTCGTGTTCGTCGATCAGTTTCCAGTGGTCGTTCGTCACGAGCTTGGGCTGGCGCTCGAGCAGCCAACCCTGCACCGTGTCGGGTTGATCCGACCCGAGGTCGGCCAGCTCGGCGGTAGCGAGATCGGCCAGCAGAGTCTCGACGGTATCCGCCGAATCCTTCTTGTTGCTGCCGATGACGCCCGTCGGCCCGCGCTTGATCCAACCGACGACGTATTCGTTGCGGCTGCCCTCGATCTTCCCGTCGACGTGCGGGATCGTGCCCGCGCGTTCGTCGAATGGCAATCCCGGAGTCGGCAGCCCGCGGTAGCCGACCGCGCGGACGACGAGCTGTGCGGGAACCTCCTCGCGCTCACCGGTGTCCTTGGCCGACACCCTCCCGTCGGGGCCACTGATCAGCTCGTTGCGGCCAAGCACGATCGACTCGACACGGGAGTCGCCTTTGATCTCGATCGGCGAGGTGCGGAATCGGAAGACGATGCGGCGCTTGGCGCCCTTGGGTGCGGTGTCGGCGTATCCCCGCAACACCTTGATGTTGTTGCGCACCGTCTTACCCGCGGTTTCAAGGTCTTCCTCGGTGATATCGGCCAGGTCTTCGGGATCGACGATCACATCGACATCTCCAAGCGCTTCGAGGTCGCCGAGTTCCCGCAGTTCGAGCGTTGTGAAGGGTGCCTGCAGCGGGCCGCGCCGACCGATGATGAGTACCTCTTCGACGCCGCGGGCATGCAGCGACTGCAGGGCGTGGTCGGCGATGTCGGTCTCACCGAGAATGTCGGGATCGCTGACGAGTATGCGTGCTACGTCGATGGCGACGTTGCCGTTGCCGACGACAACCGCCCTGCCACCTGAGACGTCGGGCGCCATCTCCTCGAAGTGCGGGTGGGCGTTGTACCAGCCGACGAAGTCCACAGCGGCGACGCTGCCCGGCAGGTCCTCACCGGGGATGCCGAGCGACCGGTCGGACTGGGCGCCGATCGCATAGATGACAGCGTCGTAGCGCTCGGCGAGCTCGGACGGGTGCACATGGTCCCCGACCACGAGGTTGCCGAAGAACCGAAAACGCGGGTCACCCGAAATCTTGTCGAACTGGGCGCTGATCGACTTGATCTTGGGGTGGTCGGGAGCCACTCCCGACCGCACCAGGCCCCACGGCGTCGGCAACATCTCCAGCATGTCGATCCGGACGTCGCGCTCGGCGTCCGGGCCGCCTGCCTTGAGAAGGGAGGCGGCGGCAAAGTATCCCGAAGGTCCAGAGCCGACGATGGCCACGTAGTACGGCCGCAAAGCGGGCATGTTTGACGCTTTCTGTCACGTGCCCGGTGCGCGCAAGGGGCTGTCGCGTCGCGGCCGGACGAGGTTCTGGCCCCGACTCTAGAACGCGACGAACGTCATCGACGGCATTCGGAGAGGTCGATGCGAAATCAGTCGGTGTGGTCGACAGTCCGGCGTTGTCGGCGGAGTAGGTAACCTGAATCCCCGTGGATCCCGACCGCCAAGCCGACATCGCCGCTCTCGACGCCACGCTGACCACAGTGGAGCGTGTCGTCGACATCGATGGGCTTCGCGAGAAGATCACGCAGCTCGAGCAGCAGGCATCCGATCCGAAACTGTGGGACGACCAGGCGCACGCACAGAAGGTCACCAGCGACCTGTCGCACGCGCAGAACGAGTTGCGGCGTGTCGAGGAATTGCGCAGCCGCGTCGACGACCTGCCCGTGCTCTACGAACTCGCCGCCGAGGAGGGTGGGGAAGACGAACTCGCCGAGGCCGACGCCGAGCTCGCGAAGCTCCGCGAGGACATCGAGGCGATGGAGGTCCGCACACTGCTGTCGGGCGAATACGACGAGCGGGAAGCACTGGTCAACATTCGTTCCGGTGCGGGCGGCGTCGACGCCGCCGACTGGGCCGAGATGTTGATGCGGATGTACGTCCGCTGGGCCGAGAAGCACGACTATCCCGTCGAGATCTTCGACACCTCCTATGCCGAAGAAGCCGGGATCAAGAGCGCCACCTTCGCCGTCCACGCGCCCTACGCCTACGGCAACCTGTCCGTGGAGCAGGGCACCCACCGGCTGGTGCGGATCAGCCCGTTCGACAACCAGAGCCGGCGCCAGACCTCGTTCGCCGACGTCGAGGTGCTACCCGTGGTGGAAACCACCGACCACATCGAGATCCCCGAGGGCGACGTCCGCGTCGACGTCTACCGGTCCAGCGGCCCGGGCGGACAATCGGTGAACACGACCGACTCGGCGGTGCGGCTCACCCACATTCCGACCGGAATCGTGGTCACCTGCCAGAACGAGAAGTCTCAGCTGCAGAACAAGGTGTCGGCGATGCGCGTTCTGCAGGCGAAGCTGTTGGAGCGCAAGCGCTTGGAGGAGCGCGCCGAGATGGACGCCCTCAAAGGTGACGGCGGCAGCTCCTGGGGCAACCAGATGCGGTCCTACGTCCTACACCCCTATCAAATGGTGAAGGATCTGCGCACCGAGTACGAGGTGGGCAATCCCGCCGCGGTGCTCGACGGCGACATCGACGGATTCCTCGAAGCAGGGATCAGGTGGCGCAACCAAAAAGACGACAGCGACGACTAGCCCTTGAACAGCACGCTTCTTGCATTCGATTTCGCGTCCCGATGGCACGGCTTCTGGCGGGGCGACATCGGCGTGTGGATTCTCGACCGCGGTGTCCGCATCGCGCTGCTGCTGATCGGCGCATTGCTGGCCGCGCGGTTCATCAACTGGACGGCGCAGCGTGTCGTGCGTCGCATCGACGCCGAATACCAGGAAAGCGACCAACTGGTGCGCTCGGAGAGCGCCAAACACCGCCAGGCGGTGGCGTCGGTGATCTCCTACGTGTCGGTCGGCCTGCTTTTCGTAATGGTCGCCGTGCAGATCACCGACGTCCTGGCGATACCCATCGGCTCACTCGTCGCTCCCGCCGCCGTGATCGGTGCCGCGCTCGGTTTCGGTGCCCAGCGACTCGTCCAGGACTTGCTGTCGGGGTTCTTCATCATCACCGAGAAGCAGTACGGCTTCGGCGACCTCGTCGCGCTCACCGTCTCCGGTATCGCCCTACCCGCCGAGGGCACCGTCGAAGACGTGACGCTGCGCGTGACGAAGCTTCGGTCGTCCGAGGGCGAGATGTTCACCATTCCCAACGGTCAGATCGTGAAGACGGTCAATCTGTCCAAGGACTGGGCCCGTGCGGTCATCGACATCCCGGTTCCCGCATCGGCTGATCTCAACCGGGTCAACGACGTGCTGCACGAGGTGGCGAACAAGGCCACCGACGATCCGCAGCTGCACGATCTTCTTCTCGATGCCCCCCAGTTGATGGGCGTGGAAAGCATCGAATTGGACACGGTGACCCTGCGGATGGTGGCGCGCACGCTGCCGGGCAAGCAGTTCGAAGTGGGCAGGCGAATGCGCATTCTTGTGATCCGGGCTCTGCGCATCGCGGGGATCGTCGCACCCGGCGAAGTGGCCCCGCCGGTCGTCGCAGCCATCCCGCATCCCGCGAGATCCGACGCCGACAAGAGCACCGCACGGACGGACCCGGAGAAGTGAAGTTCACCTTGAGGAGACGAGAGGGAGAGGGCCGCAACTGGCCCCATTACATCTTCGGCGGGCGCATGCGGACGTCCACGGCAGGCCTGTTGCTCGCGTTCGTGGCGCTGTTCTGGGTGAACCAGAACTATCAACCCGCCCCGCCTGCCACCACCGTGGATCCCGGCCAGCAGGTGGTGCCGCCGGGCTTCGTGCCCGACCCGAACTACACGTGGGTGCCGCGCACCAACGTCCAGACCCGTGAGCCCGAATTCACGACCACCACGCCGCGCACCACCACGACGACGACCACCACGACGCCGGAGACGACCACGTCGACGACGGCACCGGAGACGACGTCGAGCACCCCCGTCGGGCCGGTGGTTCCGTTCGGTCCGTCGACGACCGTCATCGACCCCGACGGGCCGGGACCGCAACGCCCCGAGACGTTCACTCAGGCGCCACCGATCGTCCCGCCGACCACGGTCGCGCCACCGGAAGCGACACCGACGACGACGCCGCCGCAGCCCTAGTGCCAAGGTAACGACAAGCGACCCCGCTACACTGGCGTGCCGTGATGATCACCCTCGACCGTGTGTCAAAGCAGTACAAGTCGTCCGCCCGTCCGGCGCTCGACAACGTCTCGGTCAAGATCGACAAGGGTGAGTTCGTCTTCCTCATCGGGCCGTCGGGTTCCGGCAAGTCGACGTTCATGCGTCTGCTGCTGGCCGAGGAGAACCCGTCGTCGGGTGACATCCGGGTCTCCAAGTTCCACGTCAACAAACTGTCCGGCCGGCACATCCCAGGTTTGCGTCAGGTCATCGGCTGCGTGTTCCAGGACTTTCGGCTGCTCCAGCAGAAGACGGTGTTCGAGAACGTCGCGTTCGCGCTCGAAGTGATCGGCAAGCGGGCCGACACCATCAATCGTGTGGTGCCCGATGTCCTCGAGATGGTCGGTCTGTCGGGCAAGGCGAACCGGTTGCCCGCCGAGCTGTCCGGCGGTGAGCAGCAGCGCGTCGCGATCGCCCGCGCGTTCGTGAACCGGCCGCTTGTGCTGCTGGCCGACGAGCCCACCGGAAACCTGGATCCCGAAACCAGCAAGGACATCATGGACCTGCTCGAGCGCATCAACCGGACGGGCACGACGGTGGTGATGGCCACTCACGACCACCACATCGTCGACTCGATGCGCCAGCGCGTCGTCGAACTCGAACTCGGCCGGCTGATTCGCGACGAACAGCGCGGCGTCTACGGAATGGATCGCTAAGTGCGCTTCGGATTTCTCATCAACGAGGTCCTCACGGGGCTTCGTCGCAACGTGACCATGACGGTCGCAATGATCCTCACCACCGCCATTTCGATAGGCCTGTTCGGGGGCGGCCTGCTGGTGGTGCGGTTGGCTGATCAGTCGCGCGCTATCTATCTGGACCGTGTGGAGAGCCAGGTCTTCCTCACCGGCGACGTGGCCGACAACGACCCGACGTGCGACAACGACCCGTGTAAGGCGTTGCGGCAGACCATCGAGGATCGTGACGACGTCCGTTCCGTGCGGTTCCTCAACCGCGACGAGGCCTACGAAGACGCGATTCGGAAGTTCCCGCAGTACAAGGATGTCGCGGGCAAAGACGCGTTCCCTGCGTCGTTCGTGGTCAAGCTCAACGATCCCGAACAGCACCAGAACTTCGACGAGGCGATGATCGGCCAGCCTGGTGTGCAGAGCGTGCTGAACCAGAAAGATCTGATCGACAGACTCTTCGCCGTCCTCGACGGCATCAGCAACGCGGCCTTCGCGGTGGCGCTCGTGCAGGCGATAGGCGCAGTTCTGTTGATCGCCAACATGGTTCAAGTCGCGGCGTACACCCGCCGCACCGAGATAGGCATCATGCGACTGGTTGGTGCCACCCGCTGGTACACACAGCTGCCGTTCCTGCTTGAGGCGATGCTCGCCGCGTTGATCGGCGTGCTGATCGCCATCGGGGGATTGATTCTCGTGCGAGCGTTGTTCCTGGAGAACGCGCTCGACCAGTTTTATCAGGCGAATTTGAT
The DNA here is from genome assembly GCF_002101705.1 of Mycolicibacterium iranicum. Classification (GTDB taxonomy): domain Bacteria; phylum Actinomycetota; class Actinomycetes; order Mycobacteriales; family Mycobacteriaceae; genus Mycobacterium; species Mycobacterium iranicum. The sequence continues at coordinate 132,029 of NZ_LQPC01000002.1, forward strand.
TGCCAAGGTCGACTACGCTGACGTTCTCTATTACAGCGCGCCGTGGATGTTGTTCCTCGGCTTGGCGATGTCCGGTGTCACGGCCTACGTCACGCTGCGGCTCTACGTACGAAGGTAGCGGTGTCCAAGAAAGCCAAGCCCAGCAAGGACAGCAACAACCAGGTGGTGGCGTCCAATCGCAAGGCTCGGCACAACTATTCGATCCTGGAGACCTACGAGGCCGGTGTGGCGCTGGTCGGCACCGAGGTGAAGAGCCTGCGTGAGGGTACGGCGTCGCTCGCCGATGCGTTCGCCACCGTCGACGATGGGGAGATCTGGTTACGCAACCTGCACATCCCCGAGTATCACCACGGCACCTGGACCAATCACGCACCGCGCCGAAACCGCAAGCTGTTGTTGCATCGCAAGGAGATCGACAACCTGGTCGGCAAGATCCGCGACGGCAATCTCACGCTGGTTCCGCTGTCGCTGTACTTCACCGGCGGCAAGGTGAAGGTCGAGCTGGCACTGGCCCGCGGTAAGCAGGCCCACGACAAGCGCCAGGACATGGCCCGTCGCGACGCAGCACGTGAGGTCACTCGCGAACTCGGCCGGCGCGTCAAGGGCATGCCCTCCTGACGGGCATCCTCAGCGCCCTCATCGCGGCGCTGGGCTACGGCGTCAGCGACTTCGTCGGGGGAATCGCCTCACGCCGGGTCGCCGCCCTGCGAGTGGTGATCGTGTCCTATCCGCTGGCGCTGATACTGCTGACGGTCGTGTCTTCGGTGGCCGGCGGGCAGCTCAGCACCCAGGCGGTGCTGTGGGGCTTGCTCGCCGGGATAGCTCAAGCGTTCGGCGTGTGGTGGTTCTATGCGGCGCTGGGTGAGGGACCCATCTCGGTGGTGTCTCCGCTGACTGCGGTATTGGTCGCGGGCATACCCGTCGCCGTAGGTCTCGCGATGGGGGAACGACCGGGTGCTTGGCCCGCGGTCGGCGTCGTACTGGCGCTGGTGGCGATCGTGCTGGTCAGCCGGGACACTACCGACGAAGATCTCCGGCCGCATCGCTTCACACCCCGGGTGGCGCTGCTGACCGTTGGGTCCGGAGTCGCCTTCGGGATGAATTTCGTCGTCCTCGACCAGGTCCCGCCCGAAGCGAACCTTTGGCCCCTGGTCTTCGGTCGAATCGCAGCCACCGCCATCGTGTTCGTCGCCGCGTTGGCGACAGCGAACCTGGTTTTTGAACGCGGTGTGCCGCTACGTTTGGCGTTATTCGCCGGTGTGCTCGATTCGGTTGCCAATATCGCCACGCTAATGGCCCTGCAGTCGTCATTATTGTCGCTAGCCGGTGTGCTGGTGGCGCTCTATCCTGCGGCGACGGTCGTGTTGGCGATTGCGGTGCTGCGCGAACGAGTGACTCGCTGGCAGTCGGTTGGCATGGCGCTGGCGCTTGCTGCCGTCGTGATGATCGCGGCAGGTTAAGCGGCGCTCGTTTGAGGGCAACCGACTGGTGTTGTCCGCGCGCGGGACAGGGGGTGTCGCCGTCAACGGGTACCGCGGTCGCATTGCTCTTCTCATCACAGCAACGGTGCTGGTGATGGTGAATGCGCTTGCGTTCTGGGGTGACGACGCGGCCTCCAGGTTCGACAGGATTCTGCAGGTTTGCACCGCCGCGGTGGCGATCGTCTACGGGCTGATCGTCGCGCGCGGGGTGCGCGGGAGCGCGCGGGTGTGGCGGTTGCTGGCTGTCGGAGCCGTCGCCTGTCTGACGTTGGGTGAGATCGCATGGTGGAACCGCAGCAGCGGCGTAACCCCTCTGACATGGGTCGTTCTCTACTGGCTGTTCCTATCTCTTGCCATCGCGTCGGTGGTGGTGCTCGCCGTCGCGGCACGCGGGATCCAAGTATCCGTGGACAGCTCGCTGCGTCATACGGCGCTCATCACAGTGCTCGACGGGGGCGTTGCCGCTGCGTCCTTCGCGCTGTTGGTGATCATCGGCCATTTCGGAGCTTTTTCGATGGCCTCGTGGCCGCAGTCCGGTGTCCCGGCAGTGGAGACGGCCTACGCGGTGGGCCAGCTGATCCTGGTCGTCTTCGCCGCAGTGGTCGGGATGATGTATTCGGCCGATCGTCCTTACCGATCCAATTACCTGCAATTGGCCTGCGGTTTCGTGGTGATCGTGGCGTCCGACCGGGTCGTCGCGTACTTCGACTCCATCGGCGCGCCCTATGCCCAGACCTGGGGCGGCATCGGCGTGGTCCTCGGACCTCTATTCATCGCGCTGGCGATGCGGGACAGAGCAGAGCGGGCGGAGCCCGCAAACCGTATTCGACCGATGGACTGGGCGCAGTTGATCTTGCCCTACACCGGATTTCTCGGGATCTCGATCCTGCTGTCCTATCACGTCCTGAACGGGCATTTACTCGACACCTATGTGGTCTCGACAACCCTTGTGATGGTGTTCTTGGTCGCGGTGAGGCAGATCGCCGCGATGGGAGCGCAGCGGATGTTGACCGTCCGTCTCTATGACGCTCAGCGCGGCCTCGCCCACCAGGTGTTCCACGATTCGCTGACCGGGCTCCCGAACAGACTGCTGTTCGCGCAGCGCCTCGACGAGGCGATGCAGCGCGGAGAGTTCGTGCTGATCTTCGTCGACCTCGACGACTTCAAAGAAGTCAACGACCGGTTTGGACACGCCGCGGGCGACGAGTTGTTGCGGGCAGTGGGGGAGCGGTTGATGCGCAGTCTCAGCTCCCGCGACACGCTGGCCCGCATCGGAGGTGATGAATTCGCCATCCTCATCGTCGGTGAACACAGCGTGCCCGAGGTGGTTGCGGATCGGCTTCGAGTGGCCCTGCGTGAGCCCTTCCCGGTCCACGGATCGTCGGTGCGCGTTCGCGCCAGCATGGGCCTGGTCAGGTCCGGAGACGGAGGAGCCACGCAGACCTCGGACGACCTCCTGCGACAGGCCGACATCTCGATGTACGCGGGCAAACGAATCGGCAAGAACACCGCGGTGGTCTACCAGCCGACGGCCGGTGTGCGCGCCGAGTTTCCCGCTGCGCTGCGTGAAGCCCGCGGCGGGGTGCCCGAAGGCTTCAGCCTGGCGTACCAGCCTGTTGTGCGACTGCCCGATGAAACGTTGGTAGCCGTCGAAGCGCTGGCCCGGTGGACGGCGCCCAACGGGATTCTCATCCCTCCCGAAACCTTTGTGGCAGTCGCCGAATCAGCGGGTCTGGGTGCCACACTCGACGCACTCGTACTGGACCTCGCGTGTCGCGAAGTCGCGGACGCGGGACTCGGCGAGGTGAACATCCACGTCAACGTGGGCGCCGCGCGGCTCGGCAACCTCGGCTTCGAGGAGCAGGTGCGGCACACACTGAGCCATTGCGCGATGGATCCGCACCGCCTCGTGCTGGAGATCACGGAGACTCTGCCGATCGTCGACCTCGATGACGCGGCTGCGCAGATTCAGCGGTTCAACGAGATCGGGGTGCGTCTCGCATTGGACGATTTCGGCGCCGGCTACAACTCGTTGACCTACCTGCACGCACTGCCGGTGCAGATTGTGAAGCTCGACCGCAGCCTGGCTGTCGGTTCCGACGCCGGTCGCGATCTTGCCCTCTATCGGTCGGTGGTCAGGCTGTGCAGCGATCTCGGTCTGGACGTCGTGGCCGAAGGCATCGAGACCCGGTTGCAGGCCGACACCGTCCATGCGGCGGGATGCCAGTACGCCCAGGGCCATCTCTTCGGCAGGCCGGTGCCGATGGCCGAGCTCAGCGCTGAGTGGCGTGACGGTTTACGTGAGCATGCGCCGCAGCTGGCGAACGGGCCGTCCAATCGGGACTAAATATTCGCTGGCTCGTGTTGATACGGCCGGTAGTATGGAGTGTCCGCCGAAGGTCGGCGGGTGTGGCGAAGTTTCACAGACAAGGGGCTGAACGGTTTCGACTTCGCGCATCGAATCAAGGGAAGCGTGCCGGTGCAGACAACTGACCACCGTAAGCGTCGTTGTAACCAATTAAGCGCCGATTCCAATCAGCGCGACTACGCCCTCGCTGCCTAAGCGATAGCTAGTCCGTCAGACCGGGAGAGCCCTCGACCCGGACCCTGGCGTCATCTAGAGGGATCAACCGAGGAGTTCGGTCGCGGGACTCCTCGGGACACCAAACAGCGACTGGGATCGTCATCCTGACTTGTTCGCGTGATCAGGAGATCCGAGTAGAGGCATAGCGAACTGCGCACGGAGAAGCCTCGAGGGAATGCCGTAGGACCCGGGTTCAATTCCCGGCAGCTCCACCGGAAAGAAGAAGGTCAGGGACACAGTCCCTGACCTTCTTCCCTTTGAGCTGGCGTGGTGACCTTCCACCCGGCCTTCTACCCTCGACCGCATGGGGAGAATGAAGGATTGGGGAAACGCTTTCGTGCGCTGGTTTCTCGCGCTGCCGAAGGGCAGAAAGTACGTCGTCTCGCTCGGGATGGTTGTGGTCACGTATCTGATCGTGGTGCCGCTCTATAACGTAACGGTTGAACCACCGTCTGCGTCGGATCAGGTGAAAGTGCAGTGCGGTGATGTGAAGACGGTGTACGTCAGTCAAGACGACCCGCGACTCATATCAGGGCTGGAGCGCAACGACCTCGGTGCTATCTGCCTCGCCCCCTGACCGGTGACACGTTTCCCAGGCCGCTCGAGAAGTCCGTGGACTGGTGGGGCGGTAAACGGTCGTGTCCCGTCGGCGAGTGCGCGGCAGGGCGGAATGATCGGTGATTCGTTCTCGATGCCGATGCCCCACATGACATTTCGACGCGCCAGGCGTCGTTCAATGCCCTCGGGCCCATTAGACGTCCGTACACTTCGCCCCTATGACACTCGTGGGGTTGGTGCCGGATGAATGCTGGCAGGTCGTCGTTGTCACGGCAGACGCTTACGATCCCGAATGGCCCGACGGCACCCAAGACGATGACAAACGGCCCCCGGCGAAATTGGCAGTCTGGTATCGCGACAGCGACTCCACAAAGAAGGACCGCGAATGGCTGCAATACGGGGATACCGTCGACGCTGTGGTCGGCTGGAACGGTGTCGGCCCCGCCAACGACGACACCGGGAAATCACCGCTCGGTTCGTTTCCGCTCGGCCAGACATTCGGCCGCAAGGACCGGCCCGACATCTCGTTCGGCAATTACTTCACCGCCGGCCCACACGACTATTGGGACACCGGTTGGAAATGGCGGCAGCGTGAAATCGCGGGATGTGAGCCGCTGGACCCGCCATCGAGCTACAACCATCACTTCAGCGCGGCAAAAGATCCGCACGACGACAACGACGACCTCGAAACCGAATCCCTGGACCAGGACGCTTACAACCTTGCCGTGCTGGTCGATCACAACCCCACGAACCGTCCAGGCTGGGGATGCGCCATCTTCCTGCACTGCGACGACGGGTCGAGGACATGGGGCTGCATCACCATCGGCGAAGACGTGCTTTCGGATCTGCTGCCCTGGTTGAAGACAGGCGCTCAACCTCACCTGACGGTTCTTGTCTCTCCCGTCGATGCGCCTATCAAAAGCCCTCCGATCGAATGCCCGCAGGGGGAGTAGCCGTTCGACGCGGCGCGCCGGATCTCGACAGACCTGGCCCACTTCTGCTTCAGCGGAGGACGCGGTAGCGCAGGTGCGCGACGCCGGGCGCGTCGAGGACACGCACGAGTTCAAGGTTGGGCGTGCCCGGTGAGAAGCCCTCGAACAGGCGCTCACCGGATCCGAGGATTGCCGCGCTCACCTGAAGGTCGATCTCGTCGACGATCCCCGCCGCGATGGCCTGCCGGGCGCAGGACGCTCCGCCAGCGATGGAGATCGGACCTCCCTCGGCCACGGCGACCGCCTGCTTGTACGCGGACTCGATTCCATCGGTGACGAAGAAGAAGGTGGTGCCGCCTTTCAGCTCGATCGGGGCGCGCTTGTAGTGGGTGAGCACGAACACCGGGCAGTGGTAGGGCGGCTCGTTGCCCCACCATCCCCGCCAGTCCGAGTCCCACTCACCGCGGATGGGCCCGAACATGTTGCGGCCCATGATCGTTGCCTTCATACCGTCCAACATCTCCGATACGACCTGCCGGTTGACCGGATGCTCCGCATCGGGTCCGAGGTGCCACCGGTGCAACGCTTCGCCGCCGATCCCGAGCGGGTGCTCCTCGCTCTGGTGAGGTCCCGCGACGTATCCGTCTGTCGAGATTGACATCGACAGGTTGGTTCTGCTCATAGGGCTCCAATCGTCATCGGTCTGACTTCTGCGTGCTCCAAACCTCATCATGCGCGGCCGAATTTGCGTCGAACTCGTTATCTCAAGCTGTCGCGCACTCCCGCGAACGGGCGCAACATGGAGGCGATGAGCGTCGCGACCGGTCCCGAACCGACCAGGCACACCGTGCTCGCCGAGACCGACACCGGGGCCTACCACTCGCTGCGGCAGCGTCCGGTGACCCGCGCCGAGCGGTACGCACTCGGAAAGAGCCTTCGCAAACGAGTGCCCCGCAAGACGCTGGCCGAGTGGACGCCGCCGGCCGACCGGCCGGACCCGATCAGTCTGATCGAGACCAATCACCGCGGCAGGCTAGAGCGGCTGATCCCGGTGCGGGTTGGACGAATGGTCGCCTCGCCCTACGGGTTTCTCCGCGGCACCGCCGTCGTCATGGCCGACGACGTGGCGCGGCTGCCGGCGACAGGCATCATGCCGGTCGTGTGCGGCGACTCGCACCTGGGCAACTTCGGCTTCTACGCATCCCCGGAGCGCGACCTCGTCATCGATCTCAACGACTTCGACGAGGCGCACCCGGGCGGCTGGGAGTGGGATCTGCGCCGGTTGGTGGCCAGCATCTGGGTCGCCGGGCGCCACAACGGCGCCTCCGAGGACGATTGCGCTGCGGCTGTGCGCTCCTGCGTCTCGTCCTACCGGATCGAGGTGCGCAGGCTCGCCGACGAGCCGTTGTTCTCCCGATCGTTCACGCGGCTCGACGTCGACCGCCTCGCCGGGGAGACAGCCGGCGCTTTGGCCGACGAGGTGCGACGGTCGGCCGCGAGGGCTCGCCACCGCACGAGCGACCGTGCGCTGCCCCGCTTCACCAAGGAGGTCGACGGCGTGCGCAGGATCGTGGAGGAGCCTCCGCTGATCACCCGGCTGCCCGACCATGAGGCAGAGGCACTCGCCGAGGCGCTGGACGACTATCTGCCTACGCTGTCCTCTCATTGGCGCCGTGTCCTGGGCGGATACACGCTGCTCGATGTCGCGCACAAAGTGGTCGGCGTCGGCAGCGTGGGCCTGCGCGCGTATGTCGCTCTGCTAGAAGGTTCTTCGCCCGAGGATGTCGTGTTCCTGCAACTCAAGCAGGCCCGCCGCTCGGTGCTGGCGCGCCACGTCCACGGCGAATCCGCGTGGCACGCCCACCAGGGTCAGCGCGTGGTCGAGTATCAGCAGGCGCTGCAGACAGTGAGCGACCCTCTGCTGGGATGGACCACCGTCAACGGTCTGCAGTTCTACGTGCGGCAGTTCCGCAATATGAAAGGGACCATCCCGCTCGACGCGATGCACGGCACCGCGTTGATCGACTACACGAGCGTCGTCGGCCAGTTGCTCGCCAAAGGGCACGCCAGGACGAGCGGCGCCTCGATGATCGCCGGCTACATGGGCCGATCGGAACGTGTCGACGACGCCCTCTGCGTCTTTGCGCGGCGCTACGCCGACCAGACCGAGGCCGACCACGCTGCGATGGTGGCGGCCGTCGACAGCGGGCGGTTGCCGGTGGAGCGCGGCGTGTGATGAGTGCGCCGCGGCATCGACGGCTGATGTGGCTCTGTCATGGGCGCGACGCGACCGCTCCGGTGACACTCTGGGTGGTGTGAACCCCGCGCGGCTGACAGCCGTCATCTGGCTTCTGGGTGCGACTGTCTATCTCGCGTGCGAAGGGATCTCGGCGGCACGCGTAGACGGGTACAGCTATGTCAGCGATTTCATCAGTGACCTAGGCGTGGTCCCGCTGATGAACATCGGCGCGTTCATGGTGCACGGGATGCTTTTCGCAGCAGGCGCATTCGTCATCGGTAGGGGCTGGTTGCGGCGGAGTCGCGTTGCTCAGCTTTTCGTCGCCGCAGCCGTGGCGAACGCCGTCGGCAACGTGTTGGTGGGCACGTTCCCGAGTGGATCGGCTCAGGCACACTGGCATGTCGTCGGTGCGGGACTTGCGATTGTGGGCGGCAACGTCGCAGTGATCGCCGGCGGGGTCGGCAGCCACGCCCTCGGAGCACACCGTGGATTGGGCTGGGCCGGCATCGCCCTCGGAAGCCTCGGCATCGCCAGCCTTCTGGTGTTGATCGCCGACGGGTCACGTGTCGTACCGCCCGGGCTCGTCGAGCGGGCGTCGGTGTACCCGATCATCGCGTGGGAACTGCTGGCCGGGGCTGCACTCTTGGTTCGCGGAACAGACACCCGACGGGGCTAGGATCCCGCGTCATGACCCGCACCATCACCGAGCCCAGCCGTGAGATCGACGTCATCCACGAGACCGACGTGCTGGTCGTGGGTTCGGGGCCCGGCGGCCTCGCCGCGGCGCTGGCGGCGGCGCGCGCCGGTGTCGACGTGGCCCTGGTCGAACGATTCGGATGCTTCGGCGGCAACATCACGGCCGTCGGTGTCGAGGGCTTCGCCTGGTACCGCCACGAGCAGACAGTCGAGGCCGGTGGCATCGGGTGGGAGTTCGAGCGGCGCGCCAAGGACATGGGGGCGGCCGTGCCCGAAAGTCAGTCGCTGTCTTACGAACTGGACTCTGAGGGCTTCAAGCTGGTTGCCGATCGGCTCGTCGAGGAGGCCGGCATTCACGCGATGCTGCACCGGCAGTTCGTCGCGCCTCTGATGGAGGGCGACACCGTCATCGGCATCATCACCGAATCCAAAGCGGGCCGCGAGGCGATCCTCGCTCGCCGCGTCATCGACGCGACGGGGGACGCCGACGTGGCGACCCGGGCGGGTGCGCCGGTGCACAAGACGCCGGTCGAGCAGATGATGGCTGCCTCGGTGATGTTCCACCTGGCGGGAGTGGACAAGGCGGCGTTCCTTCAAGGCGTGGCCGACGATCCGCAGACGTATCGCGATTGGGCGGCCGGAGAATTCGCCGCCGACGACATCGACCCCAAGGACGCCGATCGCTACTCGCCCTACTTGGAGAAGCCATTTGCGAAAGCCATCGAGGACGGTGTGCTTCCCGCGGACCTGAAAACGATCGGCGGCACGTGGGGTGCCATGCACGACACCGGCGAGCTCACCTACATGAACCTTGTTCACCTGTCAGGCTGCGACGGCACCGACCCCGACAGCCTCACCCGCTTCGAGATCGAGGGCCGCCGACAGGCGATGCTTGCGATCGAGGCCCTGCGCCGCTACACCCCGGGTTGCACGGCAGCGAGATTGCGGAACTTCGGCATGACGATCGGGGTGCGCGACACCCGCAAGATCGACGCCGTCTACAACCTCACCGAGACCGACGTACGTGAGCAGGGTCGATTCGAAGACAGCATTGGCATCTACCCGGAATTCATCGATGGCTACGGCGTTTTGGTGTTACCGACGACGGGACGCTACCTGCAGATTCCGTACCGGTCCCTGCTGCCGAGGTCGGTGCGGCACCTGATCGTTGCCGGGCGCGCGACCGGCGGCGATCGCATCGCCCACGCCGCGACCCGAAACATGTCGTGCTGCGCGGTCACCGGGCAAGGCGCCGGCGTGGCGGCCGCGGTGTCGCTGCACTGCGATCAAGATCTGGACGACGTCGACATCGCCGCGGTCCAGAAAGAACTCATCCGCCAGGATGTCCGGATCAGCTGACGGCTGCGTCACCCAACTGCAGAAGCCCAATTCGCGCCGAGAAATTCGGCGTTTTTGGTGCTCTGGTCGTTGGTCGGCAGTACCGGGGTTCCGGTGACGGCGGGCAGTGCGTCGTAGGCGGCCTTGTCGACCGTCCCGGCCTCGGCCATCTGCTCGGCCCGAACCGGCCTGGCCAATCCCTTGAGATACAGATTCTGGCCCTCGTCGCTGTAGAGGAACTCCTGCCACAGGCGCGCGGCCGCGGGGTGCGGGCCGTCCTTGTTGATGGCCTGGAAGTAGTATCCGCCGACCAGGGCGTCGTTGGGCACGAACACCTTCCACGTCGGGATCTTCTTCGACTCGGCCGCATTCAGGTAATCCCAGTCGATGACGACAGGCGTCTGGCCGGATTCGACCGTGGCGGGCGTGGGGTCGACGGGCAGGAAGTTACCTGCGTCGTTGAGCCGCCGGAAGAAGTCGACACCGGGTGCGATGTCGTCGGCCGACCCGCCGTTGGCGATCGACGCCATCAGCACGCCGTTGGCCGCGGCGCTCGCAGTGGTGGGGTCACCGTTCAGCGCGACTTTGCCTCGGAACTCGGGCTTCAAAAGGTCATTGACGCCGGTGATTTCCGGAACCTTCGACGAGTCGTAACCGATCGACATGTAGCCGCCGTAGTCGTTGACCCAGGTGCCGTCGGGATCCTTGAACTCGTCGGGAATGTCGTCGAATGTCGCCACCTTGTACGGGGCGAACATCGACGTGTTCGCCAGCGCGATCGCCTGGCCCAAGTCGAAGACGTCGGGTGCGGTGCTGCGACCCTTCTGCTGATTGGCCGCGTTGATCTCGTCCTGGCTGTTCGCGTCGGGCTGGGCGGAGTTGACCTTGATGCCGTACTTCTCGGAGAAGGCGCTGATGATCTCGCCGTAGTTTGCCCAATCCGGCGGCAGCGCAATCACATTGAGCTCGCCTTCGGCTTTGGCGGCTTCGATGAGGCCTTCCATGCCGCCGAAGTCCTCGGCCGACGTCGCCTCCCTGGCATTCACACCGGACTCGGTCTGGCCGCTGCTTTCCTCTTTCGCCGGCGGGGCGCACGACGCAAGCCCGAAGACCACGAGCGTTGAGGCGGTGAGCGCGAGGAACCGTGATCTGGCCATTGCCGACCCTTCTGAAGGAGTGGGACCCAACTCAGCGAGGGAACCTTATCGCGACTATCGGTCCGCGGCGGCCTGTTCCGGCATCAGCGGGGAGGACCGCCCACCGAAGACAGCGTCGGGGTCTGTGCCACCTTGCTCGCGGCAAAGTCGGCGGCTTGTGTCACCAGGCCGTCGGAGATGTAGCGGGCATGCGCACCGAGGTCGTTGCCTGCCGAGCAGACGAAGTCGTTGGGAACGCACAACTCGATGGTCTTCGGCTGGTACAGCGAGCCGATCTTCACCGGTGGCTGCTGGATGACACCCATGAATCGCTCCGACGGCGTGCCAAGCAGCGTCACCGCGGCAACGTGATCGGCGATGTCGGAGGGCATCGGCTGTGGAACCTCCGACGCCGAGACCCCGTCGGGAATCAATTCTGTTGTCACGAAACCCATGACGGCCGCGCCCTGGGAGTAACCACCGAGCACCAGCTTGGTCTGGGGGCAGTTCGTCGCGACCTCCTGCACGTGTGTGCTGGCGTCGGCGATGCCCTGAATCGCGGTCGGGAAATCGGGGCTGGCCGGGTAGTCGACCGCGTACACACGCACGGACTTGTCGCCGAGCTTGCTCTGCAGGTCGTCCACGAATGCCTGCCCCATCGCACCGAGGCCCGGGGCCTCCGTCGTTCCGCGTGCGAAGACGACCTCGACGTCGGGGCAGCCGGGGGTCCCCATCGGCAGCGGCGCCCGGGCCGGGCTGGCGACGGGACCCAGTGGGGCAGGAGCCGGACCCAGCGGGGCAGGAACCGGAGGTATCGGCGGAGGCGGCACCGGAGGAAGCGGCTGCGCGAAGGCGTGCGGCGCGACCAGCGGCATGATCAGCAGACTGGCGGCGACAGCCAAGGCGGGGCGTGCGACACCAGTTAGACAGTCTGACAGTCCCACGGTTCGATGGTTGCACAGTTGTGTTCCGAGGGCACGCCCAAAACTCGGGTATCGCGGATCCGGGGTGTGCCACCTGCTCGCCGAATCGGTCTCCGGTGTCGTAGTGAACACCGATTCGAGGCCAGGATTCCCGGTTCGGCGATTTCCTCAGTCCAGCGGATTGATGCGCGGGACGATCAGCGGATCGGCTGGCGTGAAAGGAAATTCGGGCAGGTCGTCGATGTGGGTGTTGAAGGCGGCAGCGAGGACCTCCCGTGAGTACGCGCTCGCCGATGCGCGATAGCCGATGTCGGCGGGGAACGGCTGGTCGAAGAAGATCAGGAAGTGCCACTCGTCGGTCCCGATGTTCTCGATGTGGTGCGGGTAGGCCCTCGGGATGAAGTACATGTCGCCGGTGGTCATCGTCCAGGTATCGAGCGTGCCGTCGGGATTCATGATCGTCATCCGGGCGTCGCCGTGCTGCACGTAACCCATCTCAGCGGTGACGGGATGCCAGTGTGGTTCTCGCATGCCGTCCTCGGTGACGCGCAGCGAGTACATCGAGATGTCTTTGAGCACCGGCCAGAACTGGCTGCGCGCAAAGCGTGCATTACCGCTCACGTAGTTCAACCCGGGTGCTTGGGCTTCGACGTCGAACTTGTGCGGGTCATTGAAGTACGCCCTCGCGGGGATGTCCGGCGCACCGGTGCGGGCGGCCAGTTTGTGGTCGCGAGTGTCACGACGAATCTTGGCCATGTCGGAGGCGGGCAGATCGTAGGTGTTGCCCAGAACCGCGTCGGAGAAGGCGCCCAGAGTCGCGCCGAATCCGAAGTCTTCGGGGCGTTCGTTGCGGAAGGCGATGATGAACTCCGCGACATCGTCGCCGATGTTCTCGATGTGGTGCAGCGACCCGGATGCGGCGTGGAACATCTGGCCTGCCGTCACGATGAACGTCGAGAAGCTGCTGTGGTCGTCGAGGATCGACACCAGCGCGGTTCCTCGGACGCAGTAGGTGAGCTCGTTGGCGTTGGCGTGCCAGTGCGGTGTGCGCATCGCACCCGGATTCAGCAGGACCCGTTTGATCGACAACCCCTTGAGGATCGGGAGATTGTCGGCGGTCACTCGACGCATGGAGCCGAGGTCGGACTCCTCGACGATCTCGCCGTCGTGCAATGACGCGGTGTGGCTGCTGCGCGCGATGGACGTCGTCATGGTGTCCTCCTGACGGAATTTGTCGCTGACGCAGACGAGTCTGCTCCGTAGCATCCGCGCTGTCATGGACGTTGGCCGAGCTTCGCACTACCTGCTGGCGGTAACTCGTGGCAGGACTTTCTCCGCAGGTGCTTGCCGATGGTGCAGAATTACGCAGGTGACGAACCCGCCGCAACGCCCAGGAGATCCTGGCCGGCGAGGCCGCGGGATGCCGCCACCTGACCCGGCGACGCGACGACTTCCGCGACCCGGCGGACCGGACTCGCCGACAGAGCAGATATGGGCCCGTCCTGCCCAGCCGATGGGAGCCGCCCCGACCGAGAAAATCCGGCGGCCACCGCCGCCACCACCGCGCCCGCAGGCGCCGCCACCGCGACCTGTGCCTCCCCGGCAAACGTCGCCGGGCCCGATCGCAGAAAGCCCAAAGCGAGCAACGTTTTTCACTCGGCAAACCATCGTCCCGCTTGCGGTCATCGCGGTCGCCGTGCTGGCGGGCGGGCTTGCAGGCGCCGAACTCTATGCCCGCCACCGCGCGGACGGCATCCTCGTCGCCGTGGCCGAATGCGTCGTTGAGGACGGGGCGACGATCTCCTACGGGGTGAATCCGCCGTTCCTGTGGCAGCACATCACCGGCCACTACACGAACATCTCGGTCGAAACAGCGGGGGATCGCGTGCAGTCGGCGAAGGGAATGACGGCAGACGTCACCCTGCGAGACGTGCGCCTTCAGGATTCCGGCGATTCCAAAGGCACCATCGGGGCGTTGGACGCGACCCTGACGTGGACGTCGGCAGGCATCAAAGACACTGTCGCCGAGAACCTACCCGTGGTCGGCAGCCTGGTCACCGATGTCAGGACCGACCCGCAGTCCAGCACGATCGTGATGAACGCGGGCGACTCCAGCGTCACCGCGAAACCCGTTGTCTCAGAAGGAGACCTCAACCTGGAGGTGCTGGAGGTCGCGGGGCCGTTCCCGAAGGAGACGGTACAGTCGGCGCTCAACGACCTGACGAAGAAGCTCAACGACAACTACCCGCTCGGAATTCACGCCGACAGCGTCGAGGTCACCGAAAGGGGAGTCGTCGGAACGTTCTCCAGCCAAGACGCCGCCATCCCGAACGAGGAGACGAACGCCTGTTTCGCGCGGCTATAGGTGCCTCAGCCGCGGCCGCGCGCCAGTTCCTCAAGTAGCGGTCGGGTGCGGTACGCGACCACCTCGTGCATGGCGACCGACATCGTCGTGCGTTCGACACCGGGAACCGCGAGAACCAGACCCGCGACTCGATACAGGTCATCGGCATCGGTCGCTACGACACCGACCAACAGATCGGCCGCACCTGAGAGCCCGGTGACCTGGGTGATCTGGGTGACGGTCTCCAGCTCGGCAATCACGTCTTCGAGCTTGTGCTGGTCCACCACGACGGTGATGAACGCCTTCAGCGGATATCCGAGATCACGCGGAGAGACGCACCGGTCGATGGGCGCGAGCACCTTCTCCTGATCCCAGCGCGCCAATCGCGCCTGCACCGTGTTTCGTGCCAGGTTGAGCATCGTCGCCAGCTGCACCCCCGTAGCCCTCGGTGCGTCGCACAGGGCCAGTAGCAACCGTGCGTCGGTGCGGTCGAGTTTCGCCATGTCGCGCAGTATCCCACGTCACACCGATCGAATTATGGGCAACATGCTCAATCAGTTATTGATTGCTTGCTCACATTGCGCGCCCCTGCCACTCTAGAGGAAGCAATACGCCCAGCAATCGCCGAGGTGGTGAGCCCCGATGACGGATCTCGACGTCCGCCGACCCGACCGAAACGCCTACGAACTCAGCGACCGCTACCGCGCGGGATCGGGGGCGGTGCTGCTGACCGGTGTGCAGGCCATCGCTCGGGCTCTCGTCGAACAGCACGAGCGGGACGCGCGTGCCGGACTGAGGACGGCGACGTTCATCTCCGGCTATCAGGGCAGCCCCCTGGGCGGAGTCGACCGCATGCTGGCCGGAATGCCCGACGTGCTGGGCGCCCACGACATCACCTTCGTCCCCGGGCTGAACGAGGAACTTGCGGCGACCTCCGTGTGGGGCAGTCAAGCGGTGCTGGGCGCGGGTACGCCGACCCACGACGGCGTGTTGGGCGTCTGGTATGGCAAAGGGCCCGGCCTCGACCGCGCCACCGACGCTCTCCGGCACGCCAACATGTACGGCGTCAACGCTCGCGGCGGAATGCTGCTCCTCGTCGGTGACGACCCCGCCTCCAAATCGTCCACCGTGCCCGCGGTCAGCGAGCGCTCCTTGGCGGCGCTGGGAATCCCTGTCCTGTTCCCACGCAACGCCCGTGAGATCGTCACGATGGCAATGCACGGGATCGCGTTGTCCAGGGCGTCAGGCTGTGTGGTGGCGCTCAAGATCGTCGCCGACGTGGCCGACGGCGCGTGGTCGGTCGACGCACAAGACCTCGAAGTCGACATCGTCGTTCCCGAAATCTACTGGGAGGGAAAGCCCTTCTCGTACCGACAGCGTCCGATGGCGGCACCCGCGGACAGTCTGCTCGCCGAGGCTGACCTGTACGGGCCGCGTGCGGAAGTCGTCCGGGCCTACGGTACGGCCAACCGCCTCGACGTCATCGAGCTCGACTCCGCGACTGCGCGCATCGGAATCGCCGCCACCGGAACTGCTTTCGATTCGGTGCGGCAGGCTCTGTCCGACCTCGGCGCGGACGACTTTGCGCTGAGGCGGGCCGGTGTCCGACTTCTGAGAATCGGGATGCCCACCCCGCTGGGTCCCGACACGGTCACCGCGTTCGCCGACGGCCTCGACGAGATCCTGGTGGTCGAGGACAAGACCGCGTTCGTCGAGACACAAATGCGAGAGATCCTGTACGGCAGGCACGGCGCACCGCCGATCATCGGCAAGAAGGACGCGCAGGGGCGTCTGCTCGTTCCCGCAGGCGGTGAGCTGACCGCCGGACGACTGCTCGCGCCGCTGCGCCGTGTCCTCGGACAGCACCTCGACCTCAAGAAGCCGCCACCGCCTCCGTTGGCGCTGGAAGTCCTTCCCGCCCAACGTGCGGCCTACTTCTGCAGCGGATGCCCCCACAACCGCTCGACCGCGGTTCCCGAAGGGTCGCTCGCCGGCGGCGGGATCGGCTGCCACACGATGGTCACGATGTCGGGCCGCAAGGACAGCGCTGTCACCGGCCTCACCCAGATGGGCGGCGAAGGCAGCCAGTGGATCGGTCAGGCGCCGTTCACCGATATCCCCCACCTGTTCCAGAACATCGGCGACGGCACGTTCTTCCACTCCGGCCAACTCGCGGTGCAGGCCTGTGTCGCCGCCGGGGTGAACATCACCTACAAGCTGCTCTACAACGACGTCGTCGCGATGACCGGCGCCCAGCACGCCGAAGGGGCACTGGCGGTCGCTGCTCTGACTCACAAGCTGAAATATGAAGGTGTGCAGCAGATCATCATTTGTGCCGACGAGCCTCGCCGTCACCGCAAGCGTGCTCTGGCCGAGGGCACGCTCGTGTGGCACCGGGACCGCCTCGACGAAGCGCAGAAGAGGTTGCGCGACGTCAAAGGTGTGACGGTCCTGATCTATGACCAGCACTGTGCCGCCGACGCGCGCCGACAGCGCAAACGCGGCAGCCTGCCCACCCGGACAACCCGGGTGATCATCAACGAGGCCGTCTGCGAAGGCTGCGGCGACTGCGGTGTGAAGTCGAATTGCCTTTCCGTGCAACCTGTCGACACCGAGTTGGGCCGCAAGACCCGTATCGACCAGACGTCCTGCAACACCGACTACAGCTGCCTCGACGGCGACTGCCCATCGTTTGTCACTGTGGAGGTGACGGGTAAGCAGCCGCCGACCAAGCGGGTGCCGTCGCCGCCCGTGCTCCCGGAACTGGCCGCGGAACCCATCACCTCCACGCACAACGTGTTCTTCGCCGGAATCGGCGGCACCGGCATCGTCACGGTGAACCAGGTGCTGGCCACCGCCGCCTTACGGGCGGGATACGACGTCGAGAGCCTCGACCAGATCGGCCTCAGCCAGAAGGCGGGTCCTGTAGTCAGCCATCTCCGGTTCGCCGCACACGAGCTCGACCCCGCCAACCGGCTCACACCCGGCAGCGCGGACTGTTTCGTCGCCTTTGACCTGCTGGCTGCCGCCGACCCGAAGAATCTCAGCTACGGCGATCCCACCAGAACGGTGTCGGTGGCCTCGACCAGCAAGACGCCCACCGGGAACATGGTGTACGACAAGACGATTGCCTATCCTGACACGGCGTCTCTGTTGGACCGGTTGGGCCGCGTCTCGCGCAGCGTGCAGTCTTTCGACGCGCTGGCGGCGGCGCAGGCGTTGTTCGGTGACACCGCCGCGGCGAACTTCCTGTTGATCGGCGCGGCCTATCAGACGGGGGCGCTGCGCATACCGGCGTATGCCATCGAGGAAGCGATCGGGATCAACGGCGTCGCCGCCGCGGCAAACGTCGCCGCGTTTCGTTGGGGCCGCGTCGCGATCGCCGATCCGGCACACTTCCACGACGTGGTCTCGCCCATGACCGATCGGCGCGCGGCGCCTGCGCCTGTGCACGTGCTGGCGGGCACCTCGTTCTGCGGGCACGTCGGCGACCTCATCGCGCGGCGCGCATCCGACCTCGTGGCGTTTCAGAATGACAAGGTCGCACGCAGGTATGTGGATGTCATGGAACAGATCTGGACCGCAGAACGTGCCGTCGGCGCCCGCACCGAGTTCAGCGAGGCGGTCGCGAGGGGGCTGTACAAGTTCACCGCGTACAAGGACGAGTACGAGGTGGCGCGGCTGCTCACCGACCCTCAGTTCCTGGACCACGTCAAGTCCGAAGTGCCGGGCGGCGAAAAGCTGACCTACAGGCTGCACCCGCCTACGCTGCGGTCGATGGGCCGCACATCGAAGATCGGTCTGGGCCCGAGAAGTCATGTCGCGTTGCGTGTTCTGGCCAAAGGGAAGCTGCTGCGCGGAACTGTCTTCGATCCGTTCGGGTATGCACGTGTTCGCAAGGTCGAACGGGAACTTCTGGCCGAATACGTCTCCGTCGTGGTGCGACTGGCCGGCGAACTCGATACCGACAACTACGACCACGCAGTCGAAGTGGCCGGGTTGGCGGACATGGTGCGCGGCTACGAGGACATCAAGCTCACAAGTATTGACGCCTACCGCACCCGATTGCGAGAGCTGGGGCTCTAAACACGTTGCTGCACATGCTTGGTGATCCACTGGGCCGCCAGCTTCACCAGTCCGGACTGCGGGTAGCGCACATGCGCGGAGAAGTCGTCGCCGCGTGAACAGATCGGGTCACCGGTGTTGCACAGGTCTGCCGTCCTGGCGCCGAAATCCGGGCTGAGGACGGTCAGCGGTCTGCCGAACCGGGCCGACGGGTTGCCGAAGACGGCGATCGCCGCCACATGGGGCACGACGGCCAGCGGCAGCGGCGCGGTGTAGCCCAGTCCCGCGATGGGTGACGTGGCGACGACGTCGATGACGGCCGCGCCCTGGGAATAGCCGCCCATCACGATCTTGCTGTCGGGGCATTGCGCGGCAATGGTTTGAACGCGCCTGCTGGCGTCATTGGCGCCGGTGGCGACCTGCGCGAAATCCCACGAAGCCGGGTACTTCACCGCGTAGGTGCCGATCGACTGTCCCTTGACCATCGGCTGCAGCGTCTTGACCAACGACGTGCCGACCACGCCGAGGCCAGGCGGTTCGTCAGTCCCGCGGGCGAAGACGATCTCGATGTCATTGCAGCGGGGTGCGGCCGTCACGACGGGTGCGCTGAGAGCGGCTGATGTCAGGGCCATCACGAGCGCCGATCCCGCGGCGATCAGCCGTCGGCGCGTCAGCGCGGCGATGATGCGAACAGCCACGGGCCTCTCCTCGACCTGGCGGTTACTGGACGATGACGGGCATGGTGTACCCATCTGTCACAATTTTCACTCCAGCACCAGTATGCCGTGGGTCACCGACGGGCGATGCGCCAGCGCACGACCCGCGAGCGGAAAGGGTGGCCGATCCCAACTAGTGGGTGACAGGGTCAGCGCGGACGCGCGGAACGCAGCAGCGTGAAAAAGCTGTGCGACGGGTCTTCGGCGCCCGGCGAACCGACAGGTGTGCCCCGGGTGACGGGGTGGCTGAGGTCGCGTGTCGACGGGTCATTCACGTGGGCGGTGTCGGTGACGATGGCGCGTTCGACGATCTTCCACGTCCCGCCCCGCTTCTCGTAGCGGTCGAGATACCGTCCGCCGACGATGACGTCGACGTCGCGACCGTCGGCGACGAACGTGTGCGTGGCGATCGTGTAGACCTCGCCCTCGGCGGTGTCCCCGTCGATCGAGAAATCAGCCGTGGTGACGTGGTGCTGCATGGACCGCAGATAGGGCCGCGCCGCGGCGATCTGATCGATGAAGACGAGCGCCGATCCCGAGGAGAAGCGTCCGTGAGAGTCGGAAGCGTCCGGGTGGTAGAGGCGCCGCAGTTCGTCGACGTCTCCGCGGTCGACGGCGCGGCAGTAGCGGTGCACGAGTTTGCGAAGTTGATGCTCGTCGAGCATCTCCTGCAGAAGCGCGTCGTCGGACGTCATGTCAGGGCCACCCTTCAGTCCTGTACAGCTTTGGCGATCGCCACATAACGGGTCAACGACGTGGCGGCGTGCCCGCGCGGGCTGTGAAGTTCCGATACCGCCGCGTGGATGACGCGGATGAGCGTCCAGGCTCGAGCCCGGTCCTCGTCGAGGGCGGCGGCGTCGACGAGCCGGTAGAAGCGGCGCCGGACGCCGTCACGGACGTCGCCGGAAAGATCAGCCCAGCGGTGCCACAGCATCGGTGCCAGTTCGTAGTGCGGGTCGCCGTTGAGAGGGCGTGGCGAGATCGCCAGCCAGGGCTCGCGGTCTGCGCTGAGCACGTGTCGGTAGTGCAGGTCGCCATGCAATACGACGCCCGCGGTCGCCGCCTCGGAGGTCAGCTCCCTGCTCAACGCTGCCGCCTGCTCCACCAGTCGGTGTGGGATCGGTGCCCCGCGTGGCAGGTGGTCCAGCTCGATCGTTCGCTGCTGAACAATCGAGGTGAGCGAGGTCAATTGCGGCATCGCTGGCACGTGCAGCGCGCCGTAGAGGCCGGCCGCGATCGCGCATGCCTCGGCCTCGGGCAGCGTCTCCAGGCTCGGCAGGGTAAGGCGTTCCAGCAGTACCGCCCGCTGGTGCGGATCGGCCCGAAGTAGCCGTACTGCGCCTCGGCCGCCCCAGCGCCGCAACACCAGGTGGTCATGCTCGGCTGCCTGTCCGGCTCTGCCGACCCGCAGAACAGCGGCCACACCGTCGTCGGTGCGCACCGGCAGCAGGTGCGCGTGGGTGCCGTCGTGGGCGGGCCCATCGGTGCGCAATCCCCACAATTCCAGCAGCTGCCGCGCTGTACTGGACGGCTCTTCTGATGTCATCGAATGATGTTGTCGCAGAGGCTAACCGGAGGGCTGTCTGGCCTGCTGTTCTGCGGCGTGATCCTCGATCGCCTTGCCGATGGCGTGCGCCGCCTGGTCGACGAACGAAGTACCGCTGTCGGTGACCCAGTCGCGGGAGGCGATCGGTCCCGTGAGCTGGCCGGTGAAATGCGGAATAACGAACTCCGCGAACAGTTCGTAGCTGCGCAGCTTCGCGGCGGGCGGAGCCCAGTCGTGGTCGAAAAGCAGGAAGGCGCCGAAGCCGCCGTTGCTTGCCTCGACGAGTTCTTCGATCTTGGCGATCGCATCGGCGGGCGTGCCGATCACGGCGAATCCGGATTCCCGGTTGTTCGCGATGATCTCGGCGGGCGTCTCGCCCTGAACAGGTCCAGCGGGCAGGATATGCGTGAAATAGTTTGAGAACTGCGCGATTCCGTACTCGACGTCGCGTTCGGCCTGTTCTCGGGTCTCGGCGAGATGCATCGGTCCGACCAGCCGCCACTTGGACCGGTCCGCGACGTGGCCGTGTTGCGCCGCAACCTCCTCCCACGTATTCCAATGCTGGGCAAGCAGATCCATGCCCTGCCTGGCGGTGGCGGCGATCGACAACATGCCGATGCCGTGCCTGCCCGCGCCGCGCGGGCCGGTGGGGGAAAACGACGCGGCGACCGCGATGTCGAAGCACGGGTCGCTGTAGGGCTTGAGTTGCAGTCGCGCGTCCTGCAGCGTGAATCCGTCGGTGTGCATCGCGACCGTCTCGCCGCGCAGCAATCGCACGATCGCATCGAGGCACTGCTCCATGCGGGGCCGTTGTTCATCGGCAGGGATTCCCAGCATGTGCGCGTCAGAGGTGAGCTGGCCCGGCCCGCAGCCGAGCATCACGCGACCCCGGGTGAGGTGGTCGAGCAGCACCATGCGGTCGGCGAGCATCAACGGGTTGTGATAGGGCAGCGAGCTGACGCCCGTGCCGAGTTTGATGTGCTTGGTGCGTTCGGCTGCGACGCCGATGAACACCTCGGGGGAGGCGATGATCTCGAATCCCGCGGAGTGGTGTTCACCCACCCACGCCTCGTGGAAGCCGAGGCGGTCCATCGCCGAGATCAGATCGAGATCGCGTTCGAGCGCGAGGGTGGGGTTCTGTCCGACCGGGTGGAACGGTGCCATGAAATTTCCGAAGCGCATCTAGCCATTCTGACCGTCGTCCCGGCCCCGCAGGCACGCATCAGGAATAGTCGCTCGCCTTCGAGGCATTGATCGGCGTCGCCGGGGTACCTGCTCGGGCGTGACGTCTGAGACAGCTGCGCCGACCACCGAATCGACGAAACTCGCGCGCAAGATCACCGGTCCGCTGTTGTTCCTGTTCATCCTGGGTGACGTCCTGGGCGCCGGCATCTACGCGCTGATGGGCGAGCTTTCGGCTGAGGTCGGCGGTGTGCTGTGGGCTCCATTGGCCGTGGCGTTGGCTTTGGCCCTGCTGACCGCCGGGTCCTACGCCGAGCTGGTGACGAAGTATCCACGTGCCGGGGGAGCGTCGGTCTTCGCCGAACGCGCCTTCGGTAAGCCGCTGATCTCGTTTCTGGTGGGGTTCAGCATGCTCGCCGCCGGCGTGACCAGCGCTGCCGGCCTGGCGCTGGCATTCTCCGGTGACTACCTCGCGACCTTCGTCGATGTCCCCGTCCCGCTGGCGGCCGTGGCATTCCTCGCGTTGGTCGCCTGCCTGAATGCTCGCGGCATCAGCGAGTCGTTGAAGTCGAATGTCGTCATGACGGTCATCGAGCTGTCAGGGCTCGTGCTGGTCGTCGGGGTCGTCGCTCTGATGGTAGGGCGGGGTGACGGCGATCTGGCGAGGGTCGGCGCGTTGCCCGACGGCACCACACCCGCGCTGGCGATCCTCGGCGGCGCTATCCTCGCGTACTACTCCTTTGTCGGCTTCGAGACCTCGGCGAACGTGGTCGAGGAGATCAGGGATCCCAGCCGGGTGTACCCACGCGCGCTGTTCGGTGCCCTGCTCACCGCCGGTCTCGTCTACGTGCTGGTCGGTCTCGCGAGCGCCATCGCGCTGCCGTCGGCGGAACTCTCTCAATCCTCAGGTCCGCTGCTCGACGTCGTCGCGGCGTCCGGGGTGGCGGTACCCGACTGGTTGTTCAGTCTGATCGCCCTCATCGCCGTGGCCAACGGCGCTCTGCTGACGATGATCATGTCGAGTCGGCTCACCTTCGGCATGTCCGAACAGGGTCTGCTGCCAAGCATTTTCGCGCGTGTGCTGCCCAATCGCCGCACACCGTGGGTCGCGATCGTCGCAACGACCGTCGTCGCGATGATGCTCACGCTGATCGGAGATCTTTCGACACTGGCCGAGACGGTGGTGCTACTCCTGCTCTTCGTGTTCTTGTCGGCGAACGTGTCGGTGTTGGTGCTGCGCCGCGACCACGTCGACCACGACCACTTCCGCGTCTGGACGTTCGTTCCCGTTCTCGGAATCGGCTCGTGTCTGCTGCTACTCACGCAGCAGAGCAGCACGGTGTGGCTGCTGGCCGCTGCGCTGCTGGCGGCCGGGGTGGTGCTCTACTTCGTCGCCCGAAGGGCCGGCGCGGCGACGGGGACGCCAAACGGCTCCTCGTAGGCGCTCGGGGCCGTGCGGAAAGTTCGCCGGCAGCCATTCGGGAGCCGGGCAGCGCGCTTGCCCGCCCGCGAACTGGTTTGTAGCGGCCCGCCAGGTGGAATAATGGATCGATGCCGCACACTGACCGGGTGTCTAAGCCCGCGTTGGACGAGTCTCTTCGGTCCAGTGGCGATCTCCGTGTCGGCAGTTTTCGGTTTTGGTTCGTCGGCCAGCGGTGGGAATGGTCCGACGAGGTTGCCCTCATGCACGGTTATCAGCCGGGCTCGGTCACGCCGACCACTGAGCTCCTCCTCGGGCACAAACACCCCGACGATCGCAGGCATGTGCAGGAGCTTCTCGACCAAGCCCTGCACGCGGGCGGCGCGTTCTCCAGCAGGCACCGCTTCATCGACACGAACGGTCGTGAACACACCGTCCTCGTCCTCGCCGATCGAATGCTCGACGACAGCGGCGCCGTCGTGGGCACCGAGGGCTATTACGTCGATCTGACGGCCACCCTGCACGAGGTGCGCCGCGACGCCCTCAACAATTCGCTGCCCGACCTGTTCGCCGCGCGCGCGGAGATCGAGCAGGCCAAGGGCGCGCTCATGCTGGTCTACGGGGTCGGCCCCGACCAGGCCTTCGAACTCCTGCAGTGGCGTTCGCAGCAGACCAACGTCAAGGTGCGGTTGTTGGCCGCCCAGATCGTCGAGGAGTTCCACACTGTGCGTGCCCAGCGTGACGACTTGAGACGGGAATTCGACCACCTCCTGCTGACCGTGCATCAGCGCGTCGGGTGAGGGTGCGAGAACGCGTGGGACTGCTGGAGATCGTGCAGGACGTGCACGACGGCGCCGTCGTGGTCCGCGCGGGCGGCGAAGTCGATTCGCGCACAGTTGATTCGCTGTCTGAGGCGCTCACGGCCGCGGTCGCCGAGGCTGTCACCCGTCCGGCCCGGGTGCTCGTCGTCGAATTGGACGGTGTCACATATTTCGGCAGCGCAGGGCTCAACGCCCTGCTCAATTGCTCCGAGAAGGCGCGCGCGGAGGGTGTCGCGGTGCGTGTGGTAGCGACCGGCGCCGAGGTCCTGCGGCCCATCGAGGTGACGAAGATCAACACCGTCCTACCGCCCTACCGCAGTCTGGGCGAGGCTCTTGCGGTGACGGACGAAACGCAGTGAGCGGCAAGGGGCCTGTTGGCTCTTCACCGGCCGACGTATTCGCCGGCGGCGGCGAGATCGGTCGTCAACATGCGGACGTCGACTGGGCGGCCACTCCGCTCGGCCCGCCGGAAACGTGGCCGCAGAGCCTGGCGACGGCCGTGGGAATTCTGCTGACGTCGAAGTTCTCGATGTGGATGGGGTGGGGCCCAGAGCTCACCTTCTTCTGCAACGACGCCTACCGCCGCGACACCTTGGGACGCAAATATCCTTGGGCGTTGGGGCGCCCGGCCTCCACGGTGTGGGCCGAGATCTGGCAGGACATCAGCGCGCGAGTCGAGCGTGTCCTGTCGACCGGTGAAGCGACCTGGGACACCGAACTGCTGCTGTTCATCGAGCGCGCCGGGTACATCGAGGAGTCCTATCACACGTTCTCCTACAGCCCGTTGCGCGACGACGACGGACGTGTGGTCGGACTGTTGTGCGTCGTCAGCGAGGACACTCTGCAGGTGATCGCCGAGCGGCGGATGACGACGCTGCGCGATCTGGGCTCGGACCCCAGCCTGATGCGTACCGAAGAAGAGGTGCTGAGCTTCGCCGACCGCCAGCTCGCGCGCAACCTGCGCGACCTCCCCTTCACACTCACCTATCTGTTCGACCAGAACGAATCTGCGTATTTGGCGGGTGCGAGCGGTATCGCACCGGGTCATCCCGCGGCGCCCGAGCGGCTCACCGGCGCGCCAGGTGAGCTCTGGCCGGTGGCCACTCCCGCGCGAGGCGAGTCGATGCTCATCGACGTTGATGGTGACGCGTATCCTGTTCTGCCCAGCGGTGATTGGCGCGAACCGCCCACGCAGGCGCTGATCGTGCCGCTGCTGCATCAGGGCGGGTCGCCCAGCGGCTTTCTGGTGGCGGGTCTTAATCGGTACCGGCTGCTCGACGAGGCGTATCAGGGCTTCGTCACCCTCGTCGCCGGACACCTCGCCGCGGGCATCGGCTCGTCGCGCAGCTATCGCGCCCAGCAGCGGCGTGCTGAGGAACTCGCCGAGCTCGACCGCGCGAAAACCATCTTTTTCTCCAACATCAGCCACGAGTTCCGCACCCCGCTGACGTTGATCCTCGACCCGGTGGCCGAGCTGCGCCGTGCCGACAACGTCGACGAGCGGATGCGGGAAGAACTCGACGTGGTGTGGCGCAACGGCTTACGGCTCACCAAGTTGGTGAACACCCTGTTGGACTTCTCCAGGATCGAAGCGGGGCGCACACAGGCGCTGTATCAACCGGTCGACCTCGGCGCGCTGACCGCCGAACTGGCAAGCGTCTTTCGCTCTGCCATCGAACGCGCCGGACTGACCTTCGACGTCGATTGTCCGCCGGTAGGCGAGCCGATGTATGTCGATCGCGACATGTGGGAGAAGGTCATCTTCAACCTGCTGTCGAACGCCCTGAAGTTCACCTTCGAGGGCACGATATCGGTCACGGCAAGTCGTGACGGCGACGAAGCGGTGATCGAGGTGGCCGACACGGGAACCGGGGTGCCCGCCGACGAGATGCCGCGCCTCTTCGAACGATTCCATCGGATCGAGAACGCCAAGGCGCGATCCCACGAGGGCAGTGGCATCGGTCTGGCTCTGGTCAAGGAACTGATCGGGTTGCACGGTGGCACGATCAGCGCCGACAGTGCCGAGGGCCGGGGCACCACGTTCACCATTCGCATGCCGTTCGGCGCGGCGCACCTTCCCGCAGATGAGATTTCCGCAGAGTCCGACAGGCGCACCTCGGGCGGTCGCGCAAACGCCTACGTCGAGGAGGCGTTACGCTGGGTTCCCGGCGGTACTGCTGCCGACATCGACGAAAGTGCTTATGCGGCAGGGCTATCAGACTCCCATAGGCGTCCGTCCCCGACGTCGGCGCGGGTGCTGATCGCCGACGACAACGCCGACATGCGCGAGTACCTGACACGTCTTCTTCGCGCCGACGGCTATCAGGTGGACGCTGTCGCCGACGGTAGGGAAGCGCTGGAAGCGGTGCGGGCGGATGCCCCGGACATCGTGATCAGCGACGTCATGATGCCGCGACTGGACGGGTTGGGACTGGTCGCGGAGTTGAGGGCCGACCGCCGCACCTCGGCCGTGCCGGTGCTGCTGTTGTCGGCGCGCGCCGGGCAGGAAGCCTCCATCAGCGGCCTTCGGGCAGGTGCCGACGACTACCTCGTCAAACCGTTCGCCGCGGCTGAACTCCTCGCCAGGGTCCGCGCCAACGTGGAACTCGCGCGGCTACGCGAACACCACGCGCGTTGGCGCACAGCACTTGTCGACTCCTTACAGGAGGCGTTCTTCGTCTGCGACGACGTGGGCACCGTCATCGAGCTGAACCCGGCCTTCACCGAGATGCTCGGCTACGGCGGGGCCGGCCTGCCCTATCCAGCGCCCCACGCGTGGTGGCCGTCCGCCGACAGCGACGCCGAAGCGCACCGGCAGATAACCAACGCGTTCTCCGCTCTGATGGACCAGCCTCACGGCACCATCTCGACCGTGCCCGTCACGCACAAAGACGGCCACCGCCTCTGGGTCACCGCGACGTTCACCCGCGCCGAAGATCCTGAGACCGGCCGTGATGTCATCGTCGGCACGATGCGCGATGTCACCGCCGAGCGCTACCTCGTGCAGCGCGAGACGGCATTGGCGTCGCTCAACGAGAACCTGGCCCAGGCGGACACTCTCGACGACGCCGTGCTCGCCGCCGCACAGGAGTTCGCGGCCATCTGGAATGCCCGGCGTGTCATCGCCGTCACGTGGACCGCCGGCGACGACGCCGATGCGGAAGGGGCCGTACCGAATCTGGTCAGCGTCGGCGAATCGACCCGGTGGGAGGGCCTGCCCGCCGAGGTGCACGATGCGATCACCGCCCTTCGCGATGGCGATCTGCTCGATCCCGACACGTCCTCGGCGGGAGGCGCGGGGATCGCGATGAGGCATCCGCGCGGCGTCCTCGTCGTCTACATCGAACTGTTCGAGCAGCGGCTCTTCACCTCCGAAGACCACACGCTCCTGACAGTCCTCGCGGGCCGCCTCGGGCAGGGGCTGCAGCGCGTCCATCAGATCGACCAGCAGCGCGAGACTGCGCTCGCGTTGCAGCACGCCATCCTGGGTCCGTCACTGTCGAGTGGTTTCGCCGTCCGATACCAGCCCGCCACCAGCCCGCTGCAGGTGGGAGGCGACTGGTACGACGTCGTCGACCTCGACGACGGCCGGATCGGCCTGATCGTGGGGGACTGCGTCGGTCATGGTCTGGCTGCCGCGACCGTCATGGGCCAGTTGCGCAGCGCGTGCCGGGCGCTGCTGCTGGAACATCCCAGCCCCGCGGCTGCACTGTCGGCTCTCGACAGGTTCGCTGCCCGGTTGCCCGGTGCGCGCTGCACCACCGCCTTCTGCGCGGTGCTCGATCCCCTGACGGGTGAGGTCACGTACTCGTGCGCCGGGCACCCTCCGCCGATCCTGGTCTTCGCCGACCGGACGACGCGGCTGCTCGAAGGTGCCCGGGCAACCCCGCTCGGGCTGAAGGATCCGCCGCACCGGACCGAGGCCACCGAGACCATGCCCGCCCGGGCCACCCTGCTGCTCTACACCGATGGACTGGTGGAACGGCGCCGCGAATCGATCGACGACGGGATCGCGCGAGCCACCGACATCGTCCAGGACAACCGAGCCACCGCGCTGGACGAACTCGCGACGGCCATCATGGCGAGGCTTGCGCCCGCAGATGGGTATCAGGATGATGTGGCACTGCTCCTGTACCGACAACCCGCGCCGCTCGACCTCGACATGGCCGCGGACGTCGAAGAGCTGGCGGCCAGCCGTACCCTGCTGCGGGGCTGGTTGGAGAGTGCAGGCGTGCCCGCCGACCAGGCCCTGGACGTGCTCATCGCCGTCGGTGAGGCGCTCGCCAACGCCATCGAGCACGGTCACCGCGACAGCCCGAACGGGCGGGTCCGATTGCGCGCGATCGCCCTGCCCGATCGTCTCCAGCTGACCGTGATCGACACGGGGAGCTGGAAAGCCCCGGCAGAGATCCCAGCGATCCACCGGGGGCGGGGCATCGCGCTGATGAAGGCCTTGATGCACGATGTCACCATCGAATCGGAGGCCACCGGCACCACCGTGCACATGAACACCAGGATCGCGTGATGGCGACCCCGCTTCAGCTCAGCACCCATCGCCGCGATGACGGCCGACTTGTGCTGGCCGCTGTCGGCGAGCTCGACCTCAGCAATATCGAGGTGTTCAGCAGCGCGCTGCGCGACGCTGCGGCCGGAGCCGACGGCACGCCGTTGCGCGTGGACCTCACTGCGGTGGAGTATCTCGACAGCGGCGCGATCAATGTGCTTTTCGATCATGCGGAGTCCATCGACCTTGTCGTGAATCCGATGCTGCTGCCTGTGCTGACGGTCAGCGGGCTGACCGAAGTCGTGACAGTCAAGCCGGGTCCGGACAGTTAGTCAGCTGCGCCGCCGCTGCGGGCTCGATGGGTCGCCCTCTCGCGGGCGCGGCGTTTTCCCTCGTGCATCGCCGCCACCCTGGCGACTGGGATGGTGTGGCCGTGCGCGATCAGGTCCTCCGGCAATCGCTGAGCAGCGGGCATCTCGTCGGCCCAGGGATCTTTCCCGGCCAGGGCGTCGACAGCGGTCCGCACGGTGAAGTCGGCGGGCGATACCCGGTCGAGGTCTGACCATGCGACCGGGAACGACACCGGCGTGCCTGCCCGCAGCCTCGGGCTGTAGGCCGCGGCCACCGTCGCGCCTCCTGCGCGGGTGGCATCAACGAATACTTTGCCGGCCCGGTCCTCGACGATGAAGGCCGTCGTGGCGATCGACGGGTCGAGGGCCTCGGCCCGGGCAGCCAACGCGCGGGTCGCTGCGGCCACATCGTCGCCCGGTGCGCTGTCGTCGATGGGCACGAAGATGTGCACGCCTCGCGACCCGCTCGTCTTCACCGCGCCGGACAAGCCGCTGTCGGTGAGCGCCCGGCGCACCAAATTTGCCACGGCCACCACCGCGGAGAAGTCGGCGTCAGCGGGTGGGTCGAGGTCGAGGATCAGGTGGGTCGGACGGTAGATGTTGTCGGCCAGTCCGAGCGCGGGGTGGTATTCGATCGCGCGTTGATTCGCCAGCCACAGCAGCGTGCGCCGGTCGTCGCACAGCGCATAGTGGATCTCGCGCTTGGACGCCTCGGCCCAAATGCCCACGGTGCGGACCCAGTCGGGCGTGTACTTGGGGACGTTTTTCTGCATGAACGGAGCACGGCCCCGCAACGCGCGCAGCACGGTCAACGGCCGGTCGGCCAGCACGGGCAGCATCCTGTCGGCGACGGCGTCGAGATAGTCGACAAGGTCGCGTTTCGTGGCACCGGAATCCTCGGTGAGCTCCTGATCCAGGTTCGTCAGGTCCACTCCAGCCCGCTGCTCGTCGGTGCTCATCCACCCAGCCTATGGGCCGCAGGCCGGCGAAAAGATGCTCTGCCAACATAAGTCGGGATTCCGCCGCGATATCCATGATCGGCGCTTAACGTTTGGGTTCATATGGACCGGAGCCCATCGAGGGAGCCCGACGATCCGCCCACCGCGATCGACACGGCGCCACCTGCTACCGCGACAGCGGAGACCTCTGCCGTACCGCAGGTCGACGATCAGGAAAAGCCGGGACGGGAACTCCGCGGATGGATCCATCATTTCGTCGCCGGTGTCGCGTTCGCTGTCGCGATACTGACCATCTGGCAGGTCTTTCGGCCGCTGTCGCAGGGCAGCCAGTTCTACCTCATCGTGTTCCTGTCAGGATCCCTGCCGCTGGTGTATCTGGTCTACCGATCGGGGTGGGGAAGGCTCGACCCCGAGGACAGGCCCGGCGTTCTGGACTGGGTCCTGGCGGCGCTGACTCTTCTGGTGTGCCTCTATCCGGTGCTGCCCATGCGCATCGGATCGGCCGGCGGCGGCTACAACGCGTTTCTTGACCGCCAGGGCACGCTCGGTCCCCTTGACGTCGTGATGGGCGCACTGCTGCTGGTGCTCATCCTCGAAGCGTGCCGACGGACCACCGGCTGGGCGCTGCCGATCGTGTGCGGGCTGTTCCTGGCCTACGGGTACTACGGGGGACTGTTGCCGCAGGGGTGGGCGATCGCCCACGCCGGTTTGGATTTCGACCAGATCATCGACGCGCTGTACAACTCGGGCAGCGGATTCTTCGGAACCCCTCTCGATGTCGCGGCGACCTACATCGTGTTGTTCACCATCTACGGTGCCGTACTCGAACTGTCCGGCGGCGCGCGGTTCTTCGTCGATCTCTCGGTGGCCGCATTCCGCCGTTCACGCAGCGCTGCGGGGCGGACGGCGGTGGCGTCGGGGTTCCTGCTCGGCACGGTGTCCGGATCAGGCACCGCGACCGCAGTCAGCGTGGGTGCGGTGACATGGCCGATCATGCGGCGCGCGGGATACACGCCCGAACGAGCGGGCGGCGTGCTCGCCGCAGCCGGTGTGGGTGCACTACTGTCACCGCCCACCCTGGGTGCGGCGGCGTTCATCGTCGCCGAATACCTCGAGGTCTCGTACCTGACGGTGCTGGGGTGGGCCATGATCCCGACGGTCCTCTATTACCTGGGCATTTTCCTTGCCGTGGAGATCGATGCCAGGCGCTTCGGGATGAGGGCAGCGCATCTGGAAACCAAGTCTCCGTGGAAGTTACTGGGCCGCTTCGGATATCACTTCTCGTCACTGATCGCGATCGTGGTGCTACTGGCGGTCGGGATGTCTGCGACGCGGGCGGTGGTGTACGCGACCATGTTGGCTGTCCTGCTCTCTTTTCTCGACCGCCGCTACCGGCTGACTCCGCGACGGCTGTTCGATGCACTCAGCACAGGAGTGCGCGGGGTACTGCCGGTGGTCGCCGTATGTGCCGCCGCCGGCGTGATCACGGCGATGACGACGAAAACCGGTCTGGGCGCTCAGTTTTCGTCAGTCCTCGTCGGTGGTGTTGATGCGCTCACCGACAACCGCACGATGATGCTGGCCCTGACGGCCGTGTTCGCGGCCGTCGCGCTGGCGCTTCTTGGCCTGGCGATCCCGGTGACGGCCTCGTTCGTCATCGGCTGGGTCATCATCGGGCCTGCACTGCTGGCGCTCGACGTTCCTGCTCCCGCGGCTGCGATGTTCGTCTTCTACTACTCGGTGCTGTCCGAGGTCACGCCGCCTACGGCGCTCGCGGCCGTCGGCGCGTCCGCGGTCACCGGCGGCCGTGCGATCCCGACCATGTGGCAGGCGCTGCGCTACGCAGCCCCTGCCTTCCTGGTGCCGATCGCCTTGGTGTTGACCGATCCCGGTGAGTACCTGCTGGGCCGCGGGCCGTGGATCGGCGTCGTCTGGGCGTCGGCCGTCGCGGCCGTCGGCATCGTCGCACTGTCGTTCGCCGCTGGCGGCTGGGCGCTCGGCGCGGGCGCGATGGGCCGAATCTCGCGCATCCTCACCGCGATTGCGGCCCTGCTGTTGCTCTTCCTGAATCCCGTCACGATCGCGGCCGGATTCGCGTTCCTGCTGGGCGCGGTAGCGCTCACCTTCATCAGCAACAAGAGGAGACCGACATGAGGATGACCAACGGGAGGACGACGAACATGAAACGCAGCGTGACGGTGTTGGCGGCACTGGTGCTCACCGGGGCAGCGGCAACAGCCTGTGGCGGCAGGCAGGATGCGCCTGCCGCCGATTCCGGTGGCGAGATCACCTGCGAGGTGGGCTCCGATACGCGGGTCAGCATTGCCACAGGAAATTCGACCGGCGTGTACTTCTCGCTCGGAAATGCCTACGCCGAACAGATTTCGGCCGCCACCAACGGCACTGTGAAGGCGACCGCAGCGGAGACGGGTGCGTCGGTGCAGAACATCGAACAATTGGTCGCGGGCAGCTACCAGGTCGCGTTCTCGCTCGCCGACACCGCATCTGACGCCATCGAAGGCACCGGTAGCTTCGACGGCAAAGAGCAGCCGATACAGGCGATTTCGCGCATCTACCCCAACTACACCCAGGTCGTCGTCCGCAAGGACAGCGGCATCACGTCGCTCGCCGACATGCGGGGCAAGCGCGTGTCGACAGGATCGCCGGGCTCCGGTACCGAGGTCATCGCCAACCGGCTGCTCGAAACCGCGGGCCTGAACCCTCAGTCCGACGTCGCCGCGCAACGGCTCGACCTGACCAAGACCGTCGACGGAATGAAGGACGGGTCGATCGACGCGCTGTTCTGGTCCGGCGGTCTGCCGACACCGGGCATCACGGATCTGTTCACCTCGATCGGCAACGATGTCAGCTTCATCGACATCACCTCGCAGCTGGGCCCGATGGCCGAGATCAGCCCCGCCTACGAGGAAGGTCTCATCCCGGCTGCGACCTACCAGCTGCCGTCCGACGTACCGACGATTGTCGTGCCCAACATGCTCCTGGTGCGCAACGACCTCGATGCCAATCTGGCGTGCGTGCTGACCAAGACGCTGTTCGAGAAGCAGCCTGAGCTGGCCAAGGTCGTCGGCGCGGCCAAAGGCATCACGCTGGAGAACGCGCGCAACACCGATCCCGTCCCGCTGAACCGCGGCGCCGAGCTCGCCCTCGACGAGCTGAACGCCCCGAAATAGCTCTCAGGTGGATCTCTCCGCACCGCGCCTGGTGCGAGCCGCGGTCGCGCAGCATTGCGTTTGCTGTAATGACTGCTGTGGAATTGTTGCGAGTTAGCTGTGTTTTTTGCGGCGCAGTGTGAGACGGTTGACATCGCAACTAGACCACCTTGTACCCGACCCCAGGGAGTGTCCGAATGAATCGCGCCCGTACCGCCGTTCTCGCTCGCAGTGCGAAAGCACTTGGGGTGGTGGGGCTCGGCGCATTCGGCGCCATGGCATTTGTCGGGCTCGGTTCGGGCGTGGCCGGAGCGGACGTCGAAGAAGTCGCCCCGGGACCCATCGTCACGAGCCGGCAGGCGTCGGAGAACTCGGTGATCCGCATCAACGATCCCGGCGTGGCCCGGGGAATCTCGGAGGCTCGACTGGGTGAGTCGGGCGTCGTTCACGCGCAGGGAGAGGTCCGCGACAGCACGAAAGCGGTCAACGGAACCCGGTCCCGCCCGTTCCGCGGCGGTTACGCACCGGGCCCTGCCATCGGCGACTGGTGATCTGACCCCTTAGGGCCGCAGCTGAAGCTGTGAAAACGCTGTCAACCCTCGATTGACAGTGAATGTTTTGACGGGCTACATGTATGACACGTGACACACCATGTGTCACGCGGGCCGCTGTTTTTGCGGCGGATGTCAGCCTGATCGGGGGCGGTGGTAGTGGCGCATGCCGGGCGGTCCGGGATCGGCAGGGTCATCCGCATGCTGGCGCTGCCCATCATCCTGGGCTGGATCGCGCTGACCGTCGTCACGAACGTCGCGGTTCCGTCGCTCGAAAAGGTCGGTGAGGAACACACCGTCGGATTGAGCGCCCAGGACGCCCCGTCCCTGGTGTCGATGAAGCGCATCGGCGCGGACTTCCAGGAGTTCGACTCCGATAGCAGCGCGATGATCGTCATCGAAGGCGAACAGCCTCTCGGTGACGCCGCGCACCGCTATTACGACGAACTGATCGACAAGCTCGAAGCCGACACCGAGAACGTCCAGCACGTCGCCGACTTCTGGGGCGACCCGCTGACGGCCTCCGGCGCGCAGAGCACCGACGGCCTGGCCGCCTACGTGCAGGTCTACCTCCACGGCAATCAGGGGGAGCCCCGCGCCAACGAGGCCGTTGCCGCGCTTCGCGCGATTGTCGCCGAGGTACCCGCGCCGCAGGGCGTGAAGGCCTATGTGACCGGTGGCGCACCCCTGATCGCCGATCAGCACAGCGCCGGTGACAAGAGCATCTTCCGGGTCACGATGATCACCTTCGGCGTCATCATCGTGATGCTGCTCCTCGTCTACCGGTCGGTGGCGACGATGATCCTGACGCTGCTGATGGTATTCGTGGAGCTCGGCGCGGCCCGAGGAATGGTTGCGTTGCTGGCCGACAACGAAGTCATCGGTCTGTCGACCTTCGCGGTCAGCCTGCTGACATTGATGGTGATTGCCGCCGGAACCGACTACGCCATCTTCGCGATCGGCCGCTACCAGGAAGCCCGGGGAGCGGGCGAGGACCGTGAAACCGCCTACTACACGATGTTTCGCGGCACCGCGCACGTCGTCCTCGGATCGGGGCTGACCATCGCAGGGGCGATGCTGTGTCTGAGCTTCACCCGGTTGCCGTACTTCCAGACGATGGGCGTGCCCTGCGCGGTCGGCACTCTCGTCGCTGTTCTCGCGGCGCTGACCCTGGGCCCCGCGGTGATCGTGATCGGCAGCCGTTTTGGGCTGTTCGAGCCCAAGAGAGCGATCAGTTCCCGCGGCTGGCGGCGTATCGGCGTCTCTGTGGTGCGCTGGCCCGGCCCCGTGCTGGCCGCGACGATCGCGCTGGCGCTGGTCGGCCTCGTGACGCTGCCGGGGTATAAGACGAATTACGATGCCCGCGACTACCTTCCGGCGGATGTGCCCGCCAGCATCGGGTACAGCGTCGCAGACCGGCATTTCGGCACCGCCCGGATGAATCCCGAGCTGCTCATGGTCGAAAGCGACCACGATCTGCGCAATCCGGCGGATTTCCTCGTCATCGACAAGATCGCGAAGGCCATCTTCCGGGTGCCCGGAGTGGCGCGGGTGCAGACGATCACCCGGCCTGACGGCAAGCCGATCAAGCACACCAGCATCCCGTTCCAGATGAGCATGCGTAGCACGACGAGCCAGCTCAACGAGAAGTACATGCAGGACCGGATGGCCGACATGCTGGTCCAGGCTGACACGATGCAAACCAACATCGACGTGATGACGCGGATGTCGGATCTGATGACCCAGATGTCGGCGGTCACCCACAGCATGGTCGAGAAGACGAAAGCCACCGCGGTCGACATCGTGCAATTGCGGGACCAGATCGCCAATCTCGACGACTTCATTCGCCCGATCCGCAACTACCTCTACTGGGAACCGCACTGTTACAACATTCCGGTGTGCTGGTCCATGCGGGCGATCTTCGACACCCTCGACGGCATCAATCCGTTGACCGACGACATCGTGGCACTGGTGCCCGAGCTCGAACGTTTGGATGCGTTGATGCCGCAGCTGATCGCGCTGCTGCCCAGTCAGATCGAGACGATGCGTTCCATGCAGGGCATGATGCTGCGGCAGTACCAGACGCAGAAGGGGCAACTGGATCAGAACGCCGCGATGTCGGAGGATTCCGACGCCATGGGGGAGGCGTTCGACGACTCGATGAACGACGACTCGTTCTATCTGCCGCCCGAAGCCTTCGACAACGACGACTTCAAGCGTGGCATGGAGAACTTCATCTCACCCGACGGCAAGTCGGTGCGCTTCATCATCAGCCACGAGGGCGATCCGGCGACGGTGGAGGGTATCTCGCGTGTCGTGCCGATCAAGACTGCGGCCAAGGAAGCGATCAAGGGCACCCCGCTGGAAGGATCGACGGTCTACCTCGCGGGCACCGCGGCCACCTACAAGGACATGCGCGACGGCGCCTTCTACGACCTGATCATCGCCGGAATCGCCGCGGTCACACTGATTTTCGTCATCATGCTGGTCATCACGCGCAGCGTGGTCGCCGCCGCGGTGATCGTCGGCACCGTGCTGCTCTCGCTGGGCGCCTCGTTCGGCCTGTCCGTCCTGCTCTGGCAGCACATCGTGGGGCTCGAACTGCACTGGATGGTCCTGCCGATGTCGGTGATCCTCTTGCTGGCCGTGGGTTCGGACTACAACCTGCTGTTGGTGTCGCGTTTCAAGGAAGAGCTGTCCGGCGGTTTGAAGACGGGCATCATCCGCTCCATGGCAGGCACCGGCTCGGTGGTGACCTCCGCCGGGCTGGTATTCGCCTTCACCATGGCGACATTCGCCTTCAGCGACCTGAAGGTGATGGCCCAGGTCGGTTCCACGATCGCCCTCGGCCTGCTGTTCGACACACTGATCGTGCGTTCGTTCATGACGCCGGCCGTTGCTGCGCTTCTCGGCCGGTGGTTCTGGTGGCCGCAGAAGATCCGCAGCCAGGCGTCGTTGCGGCGGCTGGCCAGGATCCGTCCGGAGTCCGCTACCGCGACGCGCTGAGCCGCGCCGCCAGCTCGTCGATCTGGGTGGCGCCCAGCTTCGCCAGCAGGTCTCCCGGATCCTCGAAGACGTCGGAAGCGCCGGCTTCGAGAAGCTCACCGCGCGAAACACCGCCGCTCAGGACGGCGATCGACGGCACGCCTGCCCGTCGTGCCGCCTCGCAGTCCCACACCGCGTCGCCCACGAAGACGGCGTCCTGCGCCGATACCCCGGCCCGATCGAGTGCAACCTCGACGATGTCGGGCTTGGGCTTGGCGGTGTCGACGTCCTTCGAGGACGTCACCGCCGAAACGATGTCGTCGCAGTCGAGAACCTTGCGCAGCATTGCCAATTCGTCTTCGGGAGCCGAAGTTGCGAGCACCACCTGCAGACCTTTGAGGGCGACCCAGCGAAGCAGATCCCGGGCACCGGGCAGGGGAGCGAGCAGAGCCGAGTTCTCTTTGTAGAACCTGCTGTGCCCGTCCTTGAGCCGGTCGAGAACGTCTTGTCCGGCGTCCTCGGCCAGTGTGCGCACCAGCGTGGTGCCGTCCATGCCGATGCAACGGTGGATGCGCCAGCTACTGACGGGCAACCCTTCCTCGTCGAAGGCGCGCAGCCAGGCGTGGACGTGTAGGTAATTCGAATCGACGAGGGTGCCGTCGATGTCGAACAGAATTGCAGGACTGGGCTTTTCAGTGCTCACGCCGGGTCAGGGGACCGGGATGTTGACGGTCGGCCCGCCTGGAATCGATACACCGCCTCCGCCGGGTCCGCCGCTGCCGGTGGGGCCGCCGGGGATCGAGCCGCCGCCTCCGCCGGGGCCGCCGCTGCCGGTGGGACCGCCGGGGATCGAGCCGCCGCCTCCCTCAGGTCCGCCGCCGCCGGTGGGGCCACCGGGGATCGAGCCGCCGCCTCCCTCAGGTCCGCCACTGCCGGTGGGGCCGCCGGGGATCGAGCCGCCGCCGCCGGGTTCGGTTGACGGTGCGGGCGCCGGCTCTGTCATGGTCGGTGTGGTCGTCGTCGTGGTGGCGCTCGACTCCGAGGTCGTGGTCGTCGATTCGGTGGACTCGCCGCCGCCGTCGTCGCCGCCTCCGCATCCGACGGCGAGCAGCATCAGTGCCGCCGCGCCCGAAGAGAGCAACGTCCTTTTCGCATGAGAATTCATGAATTCACCTGACTGTCGAGGAACTCCACGCAGGTACCCAGGTACGAATGGCTCAAACGTGTGCCAGCGGACGCTACTCGTCCGCGCAGGCGCCCTCGGACGACGAATCCTGCGCGTCACCTGCAGACGCATCATCGCTGCCGGCATCAGCCGATGGCGAGTCGTCGGGTGCGGGTGCCGCTTGCGCCGATTCCACCGAATCGGATTCCGTCGCGTCTTCCTGGGGCGATTCATCGACGTCCGACGAAGACTCGGCGGGTTCCGCTTCTGCAGGAGGGTCCTCCGAGGCCGTCGGCGACGAAGGTGAATCCGATGCGTGATTCACCGGCGGGGGCGCCGCGGCGGCTCCCAGGTCCCGAGTGTCTGGATCGGCGCCGGGCGACGCGGGCGCGGCAATCGTGTCGCCGATCTCTTGCAATGACTCGATCAGAAACGACACCGGCCCGGTCAGCTGATCGCTGACAGGCTCTTCGGCCACCGGCGCGAGAAACCCGAAATAGTCGTCGCTGATGCCGTCGACCCGGCCGTTGAGTACTCCGTCCACGATTCGTGCCGGAAGATTCGTGGCCGCACTGGCCGCGCCGACGACGTCCAGATCGAGGAGCGAGTCGACGACATCGCCGACGGTCGATCCCGCCGCCATGACGCCGCTGACAATCGGTAACGCCAATCGGACGACGAGGCTGGCCGTCATCTCGAACGGCTGGCCACTTCCGACCACCTTGACCAGATTGGTGACAGGCATGGCTATCGAGCGGATGACGGCGTCGACGATCTCGACGACATCACCGCCCTCGACCGCATCGACGATGTCTGTCAGTGACGTGTATTGATTCCCGGCGACCGCAGTCACGATCGGCAGTGGCGCGGCAAGGTATTCGCTCAGGCGATCGCCGGCGTTGTCCAGAGACCGCATCACCACTTGCGGGTAGTAGGCCGTCGGACTCGGTGACGAGTCGATTTCGACTGCCGATGGGGTGATCCGGATGGTGTCGCCGGGCCCAAGTGGCTCGAACGGAGCCACGGCGACGACGCCCGCGCCAACGACAGCGATCACCGCCGTGGCCCATGGACGTATCGATTTCGCCATCACGCACCCCCAGAATCGATCACCTGGGCGCTGCCACGCAGCGGCCCTGGGCGATCAGTCCCTAAAAATAGCTCATCCGCAGGTCAGAGCGAGATGCTTTACCGCGTGTCGGGTATCGGCGAGTTCACGGCGTCGCTACGCACCGAGCCGTTGGGTAACGTTCCGTGCCATGACCGCCACTGCGATCAGGATGACCCGATGAGCGGGGGCCTGTTCGCGCTCCTCGACGACGTAGCGGCGTTGGCCCGCCTCGCGGCCGCGTCCGTCGACGACATCGGTGCGGCAGCTGGGCGGGCGACAGCGAAGGCCGCAGGCGTCGTCATCGACGACACCGCGGTCACGCCGCAGTACGTCCACGGCATCGCCGCCGAGCGCGAGCTGCCGATCATCAAACGGATCGCGCTGGGCTCGCTGCGCAACAAGGTCGTCTTCATCCTGCCTGCGGCGCTGCTGCTCAGTCAGTTCGTCCCGTGGCTACTGACGCCGATCCTGATGCTGGGCGCCACTTATCTGTGTTTCGAGGGCGCCGAAAAGGTTTGGGGCATGATCCGGGGCGAGGATTCACACGGCACGCCCGCTGCCGCCGGGGGACCGGACGCCGAGAAGCTCATGGTGACCGGGGCGATCCGCACCGACTTCATCCTCTCGGCCGAGATCATGGTCATCGCGCTGAACGAGGTGGCCGACCAGTCGTTCCTGCCCCGGCTGCTCATCTTGCTCGTCGTGGCCGTGGTGATCACCGTCGTGGTCTACGGCGTCGTGGCCGGGATCGTGAAGATGGACGACATCGGGCTCACCCTCACCCAGCGGTCGTCGGCATTCGCACAGAAGGTTGGTCGCGGCCTCGTGGCCGGAATGCCCAAACTGCTGTCGGCGCTGTCGGTCATCGGAACCGTGGCGATGCTGTGGGTCGGCGGCCACATCCTGCTGATCGGGGTTGACGAGCTCGGCTGGCACGCGCCCTATGGATTGGTCCACCACGCCGAAGAGGCGGTGCATCACGTCGGGGGCGTCGGCGGCGCGCTGGCCTGGTTGATCAACACCGCCGCCTCCGCGGTGATCGGCCTCGTGGTCGGCGCCATCGTAGCGGCCGTCGTGCACATTCTGCCCTTCGGCAAGAAGGCCAAGCACTGACCCGTCTCAGTGCGCGAACCGGATATCGAATCCTGCTTTTCGAGTGGCCAGTTGCTGCTGCCGCGCAGCGGCGGTGACGTACTGGGTCGTCGGCGGGAGAACGGCATTCAATGCGGCCAGCGACACCCGTCGCGCGGACACCGTGGGTGTCACCGACGACGTCAAGTCGAGGTCCTGGAACCGAATCGACACCGTGCCCTTGTTGAACCCGCCCGTCGACACCCAGTTGTAGACGCCGGGGTCGGTCGGCGAGATGACGAACGTGAAGCGGCCGTCCGGATCGGCGACGGCTTGGGCGTTGTTAAGGCTGGTCTGCTCGTCCCAGTAGTTGTCGGTGATCGTCCAGAGGTTGGTGACGGGCACGGTGAAGTAGCGGGCGTTGCCCGGTTCGATGGTGACGACCAGAGCCTCGTCATCGGCCAGTTCGAAGTAGCCCGCACTCTGCAGTTGCGTCGCGAGGAACTCCGCGTTGCGCGTCGGATTCCGTAATTCGTTGGGTTGGACGCGTTCGCCGGTTTCGGCGTCGGTGGTGGCGACCTTGATGTATTTCGACTCCATGCCGAGGCCGAGCGCCATCACGACGGCGGTGAAAGTGCCACGCACGATCGGCGGCGTTTTCTTCATCGGCGGGATCAATGACACCAGTGCTGTCAGCAGCGGGCTGCGGGTGACCGCCGGCCCCAGGCCGGGGATCGCGAATCCGCCGAGTTGGCTGAACAGGCTGTCCCGCGGACCCGACAGCCTTTCGATCGCCAGGCTCATCGGGGGCTGGGTTGACCAGTCCGACAGCGTGTTTCGCACAGCGATCAATGTCGTATCGGGTGTCAGCTGCAGGTGGTTGCGCTGTCCGGGGGCGGCCGCATCGCCGCTGACGGTGATCGTGAACGAACCGTCAGGCTCGACGAGAAGTTCGCGCCCGCTCAGATTGTCGGCGGTGATGCCCGAAAGTCCGGTCAGCACACTGAAGTTGGTGTCGGCGGGCAGCTCCCCGGTGAACTGTCCTCTGATCACGTAGGTCGACGTCATGTTGACGCCCATGAAGCGGTAGATCGTGTCGGGGTTGTCGTAGAGGATGCGGGATCCCTTCACGTCTTTGCCGTACCAGCTGTGCGGGGGTGCGACCTGGGCGACCACGGTTGGCCGCATCGGGTTGAGGAGCTGCTGCTGGAACGCCGCGCCGAGGGCGTACTCGTCGATCGACCGCCCGAGATGCCAGAAGTTCTTCCAGTCGATACCACCCATTTCGCGGTACTCCCGCTGTGCGGTGGTCAGCCAGCCCGCGGCAAGCACCAACTTCATCAACTGAACGGGCAATGTCTTCACGGTGCGAGACGCGATCGCTTCCGCTTCGAGCTGCTGCTGGGTCCCCAGGATGCTGGTGGTCGCCGCGACGGAGACGGTCGCGGTGGCCGCGCTGCTGGTGGGTGCGGTCGCGGTGGCCGCGCTGCTGGTGGACACGGTCTCCGCGGCGATCTCGCGTCGCAGGGAGACGGTCGTCGACTCCTCCGTGGCGTCGTCGGTCTCGTCGTCGGGTGTGGAGGAGTCTTCGACATCGTCTTTGGTGGTGCGGCGATGGTCGTCGCCGTCGATTTCGTCCGAGAGGTCCTCGGCATCGGTCTCGTATTCAGGCTCGACATCGGGCTCGGTGTCGTCGGTGTCGGCATCACCGCCGTCGACACCGTCGCGATCCTCGGCGGCGTCCTGTGTAGTCGCGCCCGCGGTGGCGGAAGTGTCCGCGTCGGTCGTGTCTGCCGCCGCGGCCGAGTCTGAGCTCGACGCGGTGTCATCGGCGCTCGCTATTGCGGAGCCGTGCGCGAGAGCGGCCCCGATCCCGAGGGCGACGGCAAGCGCCCCGACGCGTCCGATGTACCGGCCGTACAGCGCAGGCTTGGTTGCCACGTGCAGGCTCCTTCCGTGCGACTGTTCGTACGGTAACCCTGCCGATGCGCCGTGAGCGGCTGTTTAGTCCTCGCTGCTGGTGCGATCTCGCAGGAAGGTGAGCAGCCGGGGGTCGTCGCTGGTGAACCGCCCGACCTCTTCGCCGCCGTCGCAGGTCAGCAGCGCCACCGTCGCGACGGTGGCCGTACGACTGAGCACCAGCCAGACGGCTCCGGACTCTTCCCAGCGCTGGAGTTCGGCGGCACGGTCGATGTCCATTGCCCAACCATGTCACCTAGGCTTTCGTGAATGCAGGGCCCTGCAGCGGTCGCCGTCGCGGCGACCTTCGTCTGGTTGGGGAT
The DNA here is from genome assembly GCF_002101705.1 of Mycolicibacterium iranicum. Lineage (GTDB taxonomy): Bacteria > Actinomycetota > Actinomycetes > Mycobacteriales > Mycobacteriaceae > Mycobacterium > Mycobacterium iranicum. Next base: position 174,158 of record NZ_LQPC01000002.1, read on the forward strand.
GGTGCTCGCAATCTCCTTCCTGGAGGCGCCCCTGAAGTTCCGCGCCCCGGGTGTCACGCTGCAGATCGGACTCGGTATCGGGCGTCTGGTGTTTCGCGCACTCAACGGCTGCGAGGTCGTCCTTGCCGCGGCAGCGGTGGTCGCGACATGGAGCGCGGAGGTATCGACAGCCGGCAGGGCGGCGCTGATCGTCGCGGCCGCGGTGCTGATCGCGCAGATACTTCTCGTGCGGCCGGCGCTGACTCGCCGATCGGACCAGGTGTTGGCGGGGTCGGGCGGTCCGCGGTCTCGGGCGCATTACGTCTACGTTGCGCTGGAGCTCGTGAAGGTTGTCGCACTCGTCTTTGGTGGTGTCCTGCTGTTGCTCTGAGCGGGCTAAGCCTAGCCTTACCTGGCTCCGGTAGTCTGCCGTCACGATGACTGACGTTCTGCCGATCTTGCCCCGGGAGCTCACCGACATCAGCGATGAGGTGCGCGCTGTGCCGGCCCCGCCGACCCCGCACCTGGCTGCGCCCTACCAGATTCGCCTCGTGGATCCCGATGCCGACGCGGCGATGATCTCCGAGTGGATGAACCGCCCGCATCTGGCCGAGGCGTGGGAGTACGACCGTCCCGTCGGGTGGTGGCACGGGTATCTGCGAGCGCAGCTGGCGGGCAACTATTCCCGGCCGCTGATCGGAACTTTCCAGGGTGAACCGCAGGGCTATGTCGAGGTGTATCGCGCCGCCAAAGATTCGATCGCCCCGCGCTACGACGCCGACCCGTACGACCTCGGGTTGCACGCCGCGATTGCCGATCTGAACATCGTCAACCGAGGATTCGGACCCCTGCTGCTACCGCGCTTGGCGGCCAGCCTGTTCACGCTCGAACCGCAGTGCCGTCGAATCATGTTCGATCCCGACCATCGCAACACCGGCGCCCGGCGCCTCTGCGAGTACGCCAAGTGCGATTTTCTCGGTGAGCATCAGATGTCGAATCGGCGGATGGCTCTCTACGCGATGAACCGGCCCGTCTGATGTGTCACGTGGCCGCGCCGATCATCTCGGCGTAGCCGTCGAAGTCCGGTTTCATCGCCGCAGCGACCAGTTCCCACAGCACCTCGTCGGTCCCGCCGCCGACGCGAGCCAGCTTCATGTCGCGCCACCACCGGCCCAGCGGAGTCTCGTCGGTGAGATAGCCCGAGCCGCCGAAGAGGTGCATGCACTCGGAGAGCACTTCTTCCCCCAAGCGAGCAGCGGTGACCTTGACTGCTGCCGCCGAACGCAGGTCCAAACGGCCCTGTGCGGCAATGCCGTTGAGGCCGTGCCGAAGCAGATCGACGCGGGCCTGCAGGTCGGCGATCCGAAGGCGAAGTGCCTGATGCTCGAACAGCGTCGCCCCGAACTGGCGGCGCTGCACCATGCGGGCATGGGTCACACCCAACACGCGCTGACACGACGACGCGACCTGACCTGCGATGGACATGCGCTCGTGGGCGAGTCCCCATGAAATCGCTGCCAGTCCGGTGCCGGGCCGCGCCACCAGATGGTCGGCGGGCACCCATGTGTCGATGTGGACCGCCGCGGTGTCCAGCGGGCCGGCGCCGACTTTGCGCCATGGCGTCTGCACGTCAACCTGTGTGGTCGGCACCGCGACCACCAGGACGTTGCCGTGTCGGCTCGCCGGGTCGTGGTCGACGCCGCGGGCGACCACCAGGACATGGTCTGCGATCGGGGACAGTGAGACGAACTTCTTGATGCCACGGATCTCGAAACCGCCGCGGGCGGAACGAACTTCGGTCTCGACGATCTGCAGATCGGAACCGCCCGACTCTTCGGAGGCTGCGATGCACAGCACTGCCTGACCGTCGATGGCCTGCTCGCAGATCGCTGTGAGGTGATCGGTCTTGCCGAACCGGCGCAGGACGGCGATCGCCGAGTCATGCAGGCTGACCCCCACGCCGATCCCTGCGGAGCCGAGATGCCCCAACCGGAATGCCAGTTCGTTGAGCTTGGCGACGTCAGGGTGCTGCGTTCCCGCGGGGCCCCACTTGTTGCGGAAGACTCCGCCTGCCCCGAGGTGCTCGATCAACTTGCGGGGAAAGTGTTCCGAGGATTCGGCCTCGGTAGTCCAGCCGACGACCGTGTCGTCGAACACCTCTGTCAACAGCTGTCGGTAGGCGTCGACGGTCATACCCGCGCGGCCTCCAGGTCTCGTTTGACGGCCAACCGCTTCAGCTTGCCCGAACTCGTCCGCGGCAACGAGCCGGGAGCCATGAAGACGACATCGGCGGGTACGACGCCGCACTGCGAGGCCACGCGTTGCACCACTTCACTTCTGGCGCCGGACTCGTCGGGACCACGGAACTCGGCGGCGATGACAAGACCCTGTCTGGCCGAGTCGCCGTCGGTGCTGAACGCGACGACCGCCCCGTCGCGCACGCCCCGCACCTCCGCGGCGACGCGCTCGACCTCGTTGGGGAAGATGTTGCGTCCCGCGATCGTGATGAGTTCCTTGACGCGTCCGCACACGACCAGACCGCGATCGGTGAGATACCCGAGATCTCCTGTGCGGAACCACTCCCCAGGGACGAGGGGCTCCTGTCCGAGGTACCCGTACATCATCGAGGTGCCGCGGATCTCGATCTCGCCGATGTCACCGTCTCCGTGATCTGACGGTGCGATCCGCACATCCATTCCGGGGATCGGGTGGCCCAGTACGGCGTGCCGACGCACGGTATCCGTTGTGGGGTCGGTGATCTCCTCCACCATGAGCCCGCTGCCCGGACCGGGGGAGGTGACCGCGCATGTCGATTCGGCCAGACCGTAGGACGGGGCGGCCGCCCGGGGATCCAACCCGAACCGGCTGAGCTCGCGCAGGAACAGTTCGAAGCCCTCGCAGTCGACCGGCTCGCCGCCATTGAGAGCGAAACGCAGGTGACTCAGATCGACATCGGGCACCCGGCGGGCGTACTTGCCGATCACTGAGTAGGCGAAATTCGGTGCAGCCGTGAGTGTTGCACGACTTTCCGATAACCATGACAACCACCGGAACGGCGAAGCCGCGAATGATGCGGTCGGCGCCAGCCACATCTCGGCTCCGGTCATGAAGCCGGTGAGCAGGAACGTCAGGCCCATGTCGTGGTAGAGCGGTAACCAGGTCAGCCCTCGGTCGTCGCCCTCGTCGGTGCCGGTGTGCTTGAGCAGTGCGGACACGTTGTTCTTGACGGCGTCAGGCGACAGCATCGCGGTTTTGGGTGTTCCGGTGGAGCCCGCGGTGCCCTGCAACACTGCGGGCGTGCCGGCTGGGGTGGCCGCGGGCTTGAGTGTGGTGGACCGGCGTGAATGTCCGACGGTGCTGACATCGTGCACTTCCACGTTGAAACCGTTGTCGCGCAGGAGTTCCGGGTATTCACCGTGGGTGAAGATCTGGCGAACACCGATTCCGGCGAAGCGTTCGGCGGTCGCGTGGGCCCACTGTGCATTGTCGGCGCCACGGATGGGGCCGGGCAGGATCGACAGCGAGCGGCCTGCCAGCCAGACGCCCTGGATGGCTGCGACGAACTCGGCGGTGGGTTCGCCGACGAGGCCCACGGCGCCGTCGGGTCCGTCGAGGATGCGCTCGGCGACGTTCTCGGCGCGCGTGTGCAACTCCTGCCAGGAATGTCGATGCCACTGGCCACTGGCGCGGTCGAGCAGCACAAGGTCGCGCGGGGATGTCGTCATCGCCCCCGACACCGCGGTTGCGAGAACACTCACTGGCCTGCCGGCACCTTGGCCAGAATCGCCGACTCGAGGTCGCCGACGGTGTCGCAGGTGAGCAGATCCTCCTCGGTGAGCGCAACACCGAGCTTGTCCTCGATCGCCACCATCCCTACCGCGAAGGCGACCGAATCGAGTCCGACGTCGTCGATGAGTCGGGAGTCGCGAGTCACCCGGTTGATGTCGACGTTGAGGTCGTCACGCAGGATCTCCGTGAGGGCGGCGCCGACTGTGCTCGGTGTGGTCATGGCGGCAGAGGTTACTCGGTCAAATAAAGATAGGCTACCCTCACAAATTGCCGGCGGATCCAGGTCCGCCGAGCTCGAGTGAACCGCGGTTCCGGCCGGCGTGGGTTTCCAGCATTCCCGCCAGCGCGCTGATGGTCACGATTCCCTCGTGCTCGGTGAGCTCGTCGACGATCGGATAGGACGCGGCGATGCCCGGCGCCGTGTCGAGCAGCACCGTCGTCACCGGAACTCGTCGCGCCAACTGCAGGAAACGATCGCCATGGGGACGCTCATCACCGCGGAAACCCCAGATCCCGCGCAGCACCGTCGCGCCACTGGCGTGTGGGGACTCCATGAGTCGTCGGATCAATTCACGGTGAATCGGGCGTCCGTCGTGCAGGGAGGACTCCGAGGTGGACACGACCATTTTGTGGAACTCGCCGTCCGACGTCGGGGCGGCCAGACGCTGACCGCTGTTCTTGCACACCACAATCGGCTCCAGCGTGAACCAGGCGTCAGGGATCAGCGCGCGGATCTCCTCAACCGCCGCGTCGGCCTGGATGCCGGTGCCGATACCGATGAGCGACAACGGCACATCGCTGTTACGGCTGAAGAACTTTGCGCGGTGACGCCCGCCCGCCACGGTGCCGTCCACCCCCAGGTAGACGTCGGCGCCAACGAACCCGAGCCGTTGCAGCACTGTGCACACCGCCACGTAGGCGGGCTCGCCCGCGATCCGGTGGCGTCGTCCCACATGCAGCGACATCCGAACCGAGTCGTATGCGGTGGTGTGCGGCTGATACCCACGTTCCAGGGTGATCACGCCGCGACCGGTGAGCGCGCGCACCTCCTCGACCAACGCGACGATCGTCTGCGTGGTGTCGATCGCCGAGATCGTCACCGGCGCATCTTCGGACAGGCTCAACGATCGGTCGCTGCGCGCGACGTTGGTGGGGCCGAAACTGGCGATTCCCCGCAGCATGATGCTCGTGGCGACACCGCGGCGCTCGAAAAGATCGAGCATCGCATCGGCCAAGAATCGCTCTCCGCTGCGCTCCCGCTCGGCGAAGTAGACCGTCAGCGTGAGAGTGCCGCTCACTCCGGCCGAATCGTTCGCCCCGCTCACTCCGGCCGAATCGTTCGCCCCGCTCATAGCAGCGCTCCCAGGGTCTGGCCCGCGAGTGCCGCCGGGATGCCGAGCGCGACGCTGACCACGATGTTGGCGACCGCGGGCCCGATCTGGCGCTCCTCGGCGAGGCGGTGGGTCTCCAGCATCCAGGTGGAGAACGTCGTGTACGACCCGACGAACCCGGTGCCTGCCATCAGGGCGAGGTGCGCCGGAAGCGCCATCCCGGCGAAGAATCCGAGGATCATTGCTCCGCTGATGTTCACCACCAGGGTGCCGTACGGGAACCCCTTCGGCGCATGCCGAGACACCGCCTTGTCGACAGTCAGCCGGACGACGGCGCCGAGGCCGCCGAGGACGGCGACACCCGCCCACACCAGAACGTCCGTCATCGCCACGCCCTGGCCCGGCGCACCAGCATGGTTCCCAGATAGACCGCCACCAGTCCCGCCGCGATGCTGACCGCGACATAGCCGGCGGCCAGGCCGTAATGCCCGTGCTCGACCATCTTGATGGTCTCGACCTGCATCGTCGAGAACGTGGTCAGGCCACCGCACAGTCCGGTGCCCAGAAACGGCCGGCGGTAACTCGACACCGGCAGGCGTTCCAGCAGGCGGGTGACAAAGACGCCGAGCAGGAACGCGCCGATGATGTTCACCGTGAACGTGGGCCAGGGCCACCGACCGGGATCGGGGGCGGCCAATTCCTCGAAGCCTGCGCGGGCGAGGGTGCCGAGGGCGCCGCCGGCGAATACCGCAGCCAGTTCCCGCCGGTCGAGGGCCATGGGCGCAAGTATGCCGACCCAGACGGTGGCGGTCTCGGAGACGGAGGACAATCGTCGTCATGGCGGCCAACCCCCGTGCCGGTCAGCCGGCGCAGCCCGAAGACCTCATCGACATCGCCTCGGTGGTGACGGCTTACTACACCGTCAGCCCCGACCCGGACAACGTGGACCAGCAGGTGGCGTTCGGCACCTCGGGTCACCGCGGATCGAGCTTGGACGCCGCGTTCAACGAAGCCCACATCCTGGCCACCACGCAGGCGATCGCCGAGTATCGTGCCGCGCAGGGCACCACCGGCCCGCTGTTCATCGGACGCGACACCCATGCGCTCTCGGAGCCGGCGTGGGTGTCTGCGCTGGAGGTGTTGGCCGCCAACGACGTTGTGGCCATGGTCGATTCGGCCGACCGCTACACCCCGACCCCCGCGGTCAGTCATGCGATCCTGGCTTTCAACAGGGGACGCGAAGGCGACCTGGCAGACGGGATCGTGGTCACCCCGTCGCACAACCCGCCGCGCGACGGCGGCTTCAAATACAACCCGCCCACCGGCGGTCCCGCAGACACCGACGCCACCGGCGCCATCGCCAAGCGGGCCAACGAGATCCTGCGCGGCGGGCTCAAAGACGTCAAGCGCATCCCGCTGGCCCGTGCCCTCAAGATCGCAGAGCGCCACGATTACCTCGATGCCTATGTGGCGGACCTGCCCAACGTCGTCGACCTGCACGCGATTCGCGCCGAAGAGATCCGTATCGGCGCCGACCCGCTGGGCGGAGCAAGCGTCGACTACTGGGGCGCGATCGCCGAACGCCACAATCTGAACCTGACGGTCGTGAACCCGCTCGTCGACGCGACGTGGCGGTTCATGACGCTCGACACCGACGGCAAGATCCGGATGGACTGCAGCTCCCCGAATGCGATGGCGTCACTCATCGCGAACAGGGAGTCCTATCAGATCGCGACGGGGAATGACGCTGACTCCGACCGGCACGGCATCGTGACCCCCGACGGTGGACTGCTCAACCCCAACCACTACCTCGCGGTGGCGATCGACTACCTGTTCGCGCACCGGCCGGAATGGGCCGCCGATACCGCGGTCGGCAAGACGGCGGTGAGTTCGTCGATCATCGATCGTGTGGTCGCCGGCCTGGGTCGAACGCTGGTCGAGGTACCTGTCGGGTTCAAGTGGTTCGTCGACGGGCTGATCGGCGGGACCATCGGCTTCGGTGGGGAGGAGAGCGCGGGGGCGTCTTTCCTGCGGCGGGACGGCTCGGTGTGGACCACCGACAAGGACGGCATCATCTTGGCCCTACTGGCCTCGGAGATACTCGCGGTCACGGGCTCGACGCCGTCGCAGCGCTACGCCGAACTGGCCGAGAAATACGGCGCCCCAACGTATGCCCGCATCGATGCCCCGGCCAACCGGGAGCAGAAGGCGCGGCTGGCCAAGCTCTCGCCGGAGCAGGTCAGCGCGACCGAGCTGGCGGGTGAGCAGATCACGGCGAAGCTGACGACAGCGCCGGGCAACGGCGCGCCGCTGGGCGGGCTCAAGGTGACGACGGAGAACGCGTGGTTCGCCGCGCGCCCGTCGGGCACCGAGGACGTCTACAAGATCTACGCCGAATCATTCCGCGGCGCCGACCATCTCGCCGAGGTACAGGCTGCCGCGCGCGACGTGGTCAACAAGGTCATCGCTTGAGTTCGCACACGGAGGGCGACTGTCCCTGCGCCGAAGCGAGCAGCAATTCACCCGCCGCGGTCAAGCGTCGGTTGCCGCGCGAAGTGTGGGTGCTGGTCGCCGCGAATGTCGTCGTCGCGCTGGGCTATGGGGTTGTCGCGCCGGTACTGCCGCAGTACGCGCGCCATTTCGGTGTCAGCATCAGCGCCGCGACGTTCATCATCACCGCCTTCGCTGTGATGCGGTTGGTCGGAGCGCCACCGGCGGGATTTCTGGTGCAGAGGCTGGGGGAGCGGCACGTCTACATCAGCGGCCTCATCATCGTCGCATTGTCGACCGCTGCCTGCGCCTTCGCCGAAACCTATTGGCAGCTACTTCTTTTCCGCACCCTCGGAGGGGTCGGGTCGGCGATGTTCACAGTGTCGTCTCTCGGGTTGATGATCCGTATTTCGCCGCCGGACGCACGCGGACGCGTCGCCGGACTGTTCTCGTCGGGATTCATGTTCGGTTCGGTGGGCGGCCCCATACTCGGGAGTCTCACTGCCGGTTTCGGTCTGGCGGCACCGTTTTTGATCTACGGCGCCGCGTTGTTGGTAGCTGCCACAGTCGTTTTCGTCAGCCTGCGGAACTCCGAGGTGGTGGCGGCCTCGGACGAAGACACCGCAGCGCCGGTGCCGTTCCGTACCGTCTTCCGGCATCGTGCCTACAAGGCGGCACTGTTCTCCAACTTCGCGACGGGGTGGGCGTCGTTCGGACTGCGCATCGCGCTGGTGCCGTTGTTCGTCGTGGAGGTGCTGGGCCGAGGACCGGGCGCGGCCGGTCTGGCGCTGACCGCGTTCGCGGTGGGCAACATCTCGGTGGTGATCCCGAGCGGCTATCTGTCGGACCGCTTCGGGCGGCGCAAGCTGGTGATCCTGGGGCTTGCGCTGGCGGCGGTGTCGACGGCACTGGTGGGGTTCACCACATCGCTTCCGGTGTTCCTCGTCGCGGCGTACGTGGCGGGGGCGGCGACCGGTATCTTCGTGTCGCCGCAGCAGGCGGCGGTGGCCGACGTGGTCGGGAACAAGTCGCGTGGCGGGACCGCGGTAGCGACATTCCAGATGATGGCGGACTTCGGCTCGATCGGGGGATCGCTGCTGGTCGGACTGATCGCGCAATACACGTCGTTCGGGTGGGCGTTCCTGGTCAGCGGCATCATTCTCGGCATCGCGGCGGTGGGATGGGTATTCGCTCCTGAAACTCGGCCGAGGCCCTCGGCCGAGCACACCCAGTCGCGGCCGTTGGGGCCGGAGGCCGGCGGAGAAGTGCCGTGACCAGCGATTTTGAAGGCATCCCCCTCGTGGTGTAGCTTCGATGAGCACAACAAGGGGCTATGGCGCAGTTGGTAGCGCACCACACTGGCAGTGTGGGGGTCAGGGGTTCGAATCCCCTTAGCTCCACCCATTTTGAACAGGCAGTTTGCGTTGATCTGCGAATGACGATTATGTCCAACCGTCGACGTGACGACAGTTTTGACGACAATCCTCGTTCGAACGACGACGCCACACTCGAACACTCGAAGATGACGACACCGCGCGGGTCCAGTGCGGCCGCATGCCGGCGGTGGCATGGGCTCCTAGAGCGGCAGCCTGACGATTCGTTTTGTCTGAACTGAGTAGATGTAGGGGCCGGGTGTCTTCGCCGCAGCGGCTATCGCGGGCAGGTTCGAGATGTAGCGTGCCGCGAGATCGGCGGCAGTGATATCCGCACGGGGCACGCAGAACATCCGCGCGTCGGTCGCGACGACAGCCATTCTCTCGGCTTCGTTGCGCCGAATCTCGGCGTCCTTGTGGAAGCCGATCCATCCACGCTCAGCCGTGAGCGTTATCCACTCCACGTCGGCAACACGCTGTGCGTCTGCTTCGCCGTAGTGCTCCCGCATCGTCGTGAGTGCGAAGCCGGCTTCTCGGAGCAGTCCGGGGACTTGGAGCGCACCCAAACTGCGGTCCACGAAGACGTGCGGGAGCCCTGCGAGTAGTTCGGCTGGGTCAGGCCGCGATGGCGTCGAGTGCGTCACGCAGGTCGTCCACAGAAACGCCGTAGTCGGCCGCAACAGCCTCGAACGTCTCGCCGGCGCGCAGCGGTCCCAGCGCGTCCGCGACCCGGGCCCCGCTGCCGTCAAACACCGGTTGGCCGTACCCCCGATAGGGGTCCAGGACTACGTTGGCATCCCCGAACTGAGGCAGGCGAATTGTGCGGGCGAATTTGTCGTCGTCGAAGCTGATCTGCTGCAGGTAGTGCTGCACTATGTCTTTGAAGACATACTGTCCAGACCGCGGAACGATCAGGCGCTTGACCACTTGGTCGTCGGGACTACCTTTGCCAGACTTCTGGGCGAAGTCCCAGAGTACTTCCGCGCCATCTGTATAAAGGTCGCGCGACGCCAGCGCATGTGCGCCGACATTCTGCACGAGCCAGTCGATGGACGGGCGGATGCGCTGCATGGGTACGCCTGCGCGACGGAACGCGTTCAAGACATAGGCCTCCGCGATGCCCACAAAGGGCAGCGTAGCGGAGCCGCGCTCGTGCTGCGTTAGGGCGGTGATGATGGGCTCGGCCTTCACCACGGCCCTGCCACTAGGCCGTCGCTCGTAACCGTTGGCCCATGTCTCGAGTGTGGAACGAGGCACAACAAGGTGCTTGGCAGCATCAGTCAACGTGTAGAGGGGGACCTCAAAGCGTAGGTCGTTGAGTTTCTCGTTAGTCACCGAAGCGCCACCTCCTCCAGCTTCTCGCCATGATCCTCTCAAGACGGTACGACATCGCGGCCGCCACGCGCTTAGCACTCACGTCGATTCCGAAGCACAAGAGGGTTTCGCTACTTGACGCTGGTGCCCGCCACGCCTGGAAAGAGGCTGCCCATCGAGTCCAGCGCGTCACGCTGGACCGCCTCGATCACCTCGACGTAGGTGCCGGTGGTCACGGTGATAGAGCTGTGTCGCAGGATCCTCTGGACGGTCGCGGGCTGCACGCCCATCGTGAAAAGCAATGTGGCGCAGGAGTGGCGGAGATCGTGGACTCGAAGATGCGGCACGTCGGCTTTGGTGCAGACATCATGAAACATCCGGTTCGCATTGCGCGGTTCGACGAAGCCGCCGTGCGCGGTGGTGAACACCAGTCCGGTGTCTCGCCACTGTGAGCCGGCGGCGACTCGCTCTCTGAGCTGTCGCTGCCGATGTGCGCGCAAAATGGTCACCAGGGGAGTTGGGATCGGGAGAACCGCGACCGAGGCCTCAGTTTTGACAGACTCGAGCCGTAGTTGACCGTCAACCCGGTGCAACGCTTGACGGACTGTCAGCCGACCTTGGTCGAGATCAACGTCAGCCCAAGCTAATCCGAGTGCCTCGCCACGACGCAGGCCCATTGACAGTGCAACCGCCCAAAGTGCGTACAGTCGATGCTGCTCCGCCGCTTTGAGGAACCGGAGCGCTTCGTCGCGGGAGAAGCTGCGCACCTTGCGCTCGTCGGTGACGCGCAGCTGTACCAGCCGGGCAACGTTCCGGCTGAGAACCTCCTCGTCGACCGCATCCTGGAGCGCCGCGCGTAGGACTCGCAAAATGTGTCGGATCGAGCTCGCGGACAGATACGCCTTGCAGCATTGCGGGAGTGTCTTCGCGCAGCATCGCGGAGTATCTCGGGCGGCATCGCGTCCCTGAATGCAGCACTGGCATGTCGTGCGCAGGCTGGTAAGCCAGTCCCGGATATGCGCCGCCTGAAGCGATTTGAGTTTGCGTCTCCCAATGCCGGGAATGATGTGTAGGCGAACGTCGCCCTCGTACGTCGCGTACGTGGTCCGCCGGATGCTCGGTTCAGCGATGTGTTCGAGCCAGTACGTCATGTACTCGGCGACGGACAGGGTGGTTGTTGCTACAGGTACCCCGCGGCGTTGTTGGTCGCGAAGCTTGTTGAGTTCGTCCAGGGCGGCACGCTCGGTGTCGCCGTACACGCTTACTCGCTTGCGGCGGCCGTCAGGAGTGTCGACGAAGAACTTGCCTTCCCAACGCCCATCGCTCCGGCGGTAGACACCGCCTTCGCCGTTGGCATTCCGTCGACTTCGCGAACGGGGCGCCATCAAGCCACGCCCTCAATGAGTCCAGCTACATAATCGTCGAGAGATTGCCGGATGATTCGCCGGCATCGGCCAATCTGTACTGACTTCACCTGTTGCTCCCAAATCAAGCGATAAATCATCCACCGACTCACCGCGAGCCGGTCGGCGGCGGCCTGGACCGTGATGAGCTCGCTCTTCTCGGTCATCTAGACCACCTCCGATATCTGCCTGTGTGGTCGGGCGTAACTACGCTCGCGCGCAACAATTTTGGTCTTGTTAGCCGCGATAGCGCCTTCGCCCTATCGCCCTCATAGCAGCTGTCTTCAGTTTAAGCCCGTGGAATGACATCAATGTGTAGAACTTTTGGCCCGCACGTCCGGCTCGCTTGGGTGCGGCGCTCGCGCCACCAACCCCCTCACAAATCACCAGACCCCTGTTATCCACAGGCGTCCAACTATCCCCAACCTCACACCACAGCTCCACCATCCAGTTCTCCTCCACCCCTTAACATCACGGATATCCGCGCCTCCTAGCCTCAACACAGATACTGCATGGCACACTTGCACAAGGGTGCGAGAATGGTTGTGGCGCAGCAAGTGCCGACCCTCCCTTTCTCCGATTGGCCAGTCTGATGTTGACGATCGCCAAGTTGAAGCGGTGGTCGATCAACTACTACATCGACACCGCCAAGACCGCCGAGCGCGCGAGCGCTGATCGTGCGCGGGCCGGTGGCGGGTTGGGCGAGTATTACTCCGAACATGAGACCCGGACCCCGGTGTGGCTGACCGCCGGGGACAGCCACACCGCCGCTCGCCTGGTCGGCCTGACCGATGTGCAGCGCGCGGGTGGTGAGGCCGATGCGGAGACGGTGGCGCGCTGGCTTGATGAGGGGACCGCACCGAGCGGCGCACATGGGCGCACATTCGGTGTGCGCGGTGTGCACGGTTTCGATCTGACGTTTTGTGCGCCCAAGAGTGTGTCGTTGGTGCGTGCGTTGCGCGCTGATGATGTGGGCGCTAAAGCGATCACCGGTGCGCACACCACCGCGCTCGCTGAGGCGATGGAGTATCTGAGCGCACATGCGGGCTATACGAGGGTGCACAACCCGGTGACCGGGGAGAAGGACTTGGTGCGCCTCCCCGGGTTGGTGGCAGTGGCCTATCAGCATGAGACGTCTAGGTGCGGGGATCCGCACCTGCACACCCACGTGATCGTGCCGAACCGGCAGGCCCGCGCCGACGGGACGCTGGTGTCGATTGACGGGACGTCGCTGTATCACGAGGCCAAAGCCGCCGGGGTCGTCTATCAGGCCACGTTGCGTCGTGAACTGCACCGATCCCTGGGTTTCGAGTGGGAACCGGTCGATACGTCGACCGGGATGGCCGAGATCGCTGGGATCGGCCGCGACAGCATCACCGCGTGGTCGCGGCGTTCCACCGCGCTGCGCGAATGGGCCGCCGGAAACCTCAACATTGTCGACGGGCAGTTGTCGGCGGCGCAGCTGGCGATCGCACAGAAAGCGACGCGGCCTGGCAAGCCCGAGGAGCTCGCCTGGAGTCAGCTGTTGGAGCAGTGGCGCGCCGATGTGCGCGGTCTGCACCTGGACCGCGCGGCGCACAGTGCGGCGCGTGCGGCGCGCACCGCGGTTGCGCGCACCCCGTTTGATCGTGCGCACCTGGTCGACGCGGCAGCGCGCATTGAGAGGGCCGCGTTCACCCGCGCCGACTTGGTGGAGATCGTGGGCGCACAACTTCCGGTGGACACCGCACATGAACCGCGCGCGCTCGTCGAGTCCGCGGTCGACGAGGTCGCGGTGCGGCTCACCGGGGTGCGCGCCGCACATCAACGCGAAGGCCACGAACGCTTCACCCTCGACCGCATCCTGGCCGAAGAGAAAGCCGTGCTCGATCTGGTCGACGCCCAAGAGCCGCGCAGCATGCTGCGGATCAAGGACGAGGACACGGCCGGCTTATCAGAGGATCAGAAGCGTGTGGTCGAGAACATTGGAGCCTCGCCGTGGTTGGTGCAGCCGCTGTCGGCCCCGGCCGGTGCGGGTAAGACCACCACGATGCGGGCGCTGATGCCGGCGGTGCATCGCCGCCACTACGGCCAGGTCCTGGTGCTGGCCCCGACGGGGAAGGCCGTCGATGTGGCGCTGCGTGAGGGTGTCGGCGACACCGGTCACACCGTCGCCAAAGCGGTGCAGCTGTTGCGCGACAAGCAGCTGGAGCTGAGTCCGGCGACGTTGGTGGTCGTCGATGAAGCCGCGATGGTGGGCACCGACGATCTGCGTCAACTGCTGACTGCCACCACCGGCGCCGGAGCGAAGACCGTCCTGGTGGGCGACGAGTATCAGCTCGCCCCGGTCAAAGCCCGCGGCGGCATGTTCGCCCAACTCTGCACTGACCTGCCCTGGACCCAGAAACTCTCCGAAGTCTGGCGGATGCGCGACCCCGAGGAACGCAGCGCCTCCCTCGGGCTGCGCGATGGCACGCCCGCCGAGGTCGCCCGCGCCGTTGCCTGGTATCGCACCCATGACCGGCTGCACTGCGGCGATGCGGTCACCATGGCCCACGACGCCCTGGCCGCCTACCAGGTCGACGTGTCGAAAGGCCATGACGCCCTGCTGATCTGCGACACCACAGAAATGGCTTGCGCCCTCAACCAACGTCTCCATCACGAACACGTCCCGCACGACGCGCCTACCCTCGCCGTAGCCCACGGTCAGCAGATCGGCGTCGGTGATCTCATCATCAGTCGCCGCAACGACCCCGCCGTCACCGTGTTCGACAATCCGCGAGCCACCGAGCCCGCGTCGATGGCGCGCAATGGAAACCGCTGGAGGGTCGCCGCAATCGACCAAGAAAACTACCGAGTCGCCGCGGTACGCCTCGATGACGGCGCCGGCGCCGTATTCACCGGTGACTATCTGCGCGAGCACATCAACCTTGGTTACGCGGTCACGGTGCACTCCGCCCAAGGAGTCACCGCCGACACTAGCCACGCGGTTCTAGGGGAGAACACCACCCGCAACCTGCTCTACGTCGCGATGAGCCGCGGCCGCCACACCAACACCGCACACCTCTACGAAAGGAGCGTCGAAGCCGAAGGGCATCCATCCGATCCGCTGTCGCTGATGCGTGGAACCTCGATGGAGGCAACCTGTTTCGTGCAATCGGTGCTGACCCGTGACGACTCTGCGCACACTGCGCACCAGGTGGCGTCTCGCGTGGACCCCGCCGCGCTGCCCGAAGCGATCGCAAATGTCCTCCGCCGTCGGGCATCCGCAATCCAGGCCCGCCGCGACGCCTTCCGCGCTTGGCGGGCCGCGCATGCGAATGACGCCGCCCAGCCTGGGTCGGCTCGGGAGCGCGATACCTTCCTGAGTCGAGACGCCGACGACAGCCTCGAACTCTGAGATCCGGCAGGCGAGAGTTGCGCTAGATGTATTGCGCGGTCGCAATCCACCGACCACCGAGCACGAGCTTGACGCGAGTGCGATGGCGGTTTCGAGGCGGGCCAGCGCTGCGCCTAGGCAGCTGTGGATGCCGTAGCCGAGGCCGAGGTTCTGTGCTTGGCTGCGGTCGCGGTCGATGTTGAATGTTTCGGCGTCAGTGCCCATCGCCAGATCCAAACCTCGTGCGGAGGAGAAGGTCTCGTGGTCCTTGTACGCGGCGGCGACGTCGTCGTGGCGGGTCAGAGCGTAGAAGTCTTCGGCCTCGTTGTAATAGAGCGGGGCTTCGATGCGCATGCGCCGGTAGATGGCGTAGAGGTCGGCGAAGAAGTCATCGGAGACCGGGTCGAACACCACACTTGAGCTACTCCCAATCGTGCTTCCACCGTGGCACGTTCTGTGAACTCGGAGTCTTCGGCACGACGCGCGCGAAACCAGTACTCGGGGGATGTGGGTGGCCGGTCATGACATCACCGCGCCGCCGTTGACGCCAAGCACTTGTCCGGTGATGAATCCAGCCTCGTTGGAGCACAGGAACGCCACCGCGGAGGCAATATCGTCGCTGGTCCCCATGTGGCCCATGGGGATGTGCTTGGCGAGGTCGTCGGGGTTGAAGAGGTTGCCCTCGGACTGGGATTGCCGGGCCATGGGGGTGTCAATGCTGGAGGGGGGAATGTTGTTGACGGTGATGCCTTTTCGGGCGTACTCGGCGGCCAATGACTTGGTCAGGGTGATGACTGCGCCTTTGGACGCGGCGTAGTGGGCCATGTAGGGCGAACCGCGTTGCGCGCTGGAGGAGGAAATCATTACGATGCGTCCCCATTTCGCGGCGACCATGTCGGGAAGGGCAACCTGACAGCAGTGAAATGTTCCGGTGGTATTGATGTCGAACATTTCCTGCCATGCCTCCGCGGTGATGGAGGCGAACTTGCCGAAACCGACCTTGCCGGCGCTCGTGACCAGAATGGTCACCGGTCCCAATTCTGCGCGCACCCGCGCGAAGGCCGCTTCGACCGCGGGACGGTCGGTGACATCTACTCCGATGCCCACAGCGGTGGAGCCGTAGCTGATGAGCGTGTCAGCGACGCGCTGGGCGGCATCGGCGTTGATGTCAAGAACGGCGATCCGGTTTCCGCGCCGCGCCAATTCATAGCAGGTGGCTTCGCCGATGCCCGACCCGCCGCCGGTAACCACCGCGACGCGCTCCACGATCATCTTCCCGTCCTCAACGGACGCCGCGGGCGATCCCGGACACCTCGGCAGGGGAGGGCAGTCGAGCACGTCCACGACGTCGCCGACACCGTTATCGGACTGGTCATTTCAGATTGCTGCCGAGGTCGATGGGCATCTGGACGCCTGTGACGTAGCGCGATTCGTCGGAAGCAAAGAACAACACCGCGTTCGTGATGTCTTCGGCCTCAACCCAGGGTTTGGGCATGGTGTGAAACATCTGACAGATCGGGGCGATGTCATCGGGCCCCGGGTGCTCGAGGTCGGGCCGAAACAACGACAGGGTGGCCTCGTTGAGCACCATTGGGGTGGCGACGTGGCTGGGGTGCACGCTGTTGACCCGGATCATGTGCTGGGCCAATTCGACGGCTAAGGAGCGCATGATGCCCACGACGCCGTGTTTGGCGGCCACGTACTGCATCATCATCGGATAGGCCTTCATCCCTGCCATCGAGCTGGTCAAGATGACCGAGCCGCCGGGGCCGCTGGCGATGAGATGGGGGGCCGCGGCTTTGACTGTCTTCCAGACGCCAGTCATGTTGATGTCGATCATGGTCTGCCAGTCGTCCTCAGAGACCTGATCGAAGGACTCGCCGCCGTTGCCGATGCCGGCGTTGGCGATCACAATATTCAGCTTGCCGAGCTGTTCAACGCCGCTGTCGACGGCGGCTTTGAGCCCCGCGGAGTCGCGGACGTCGACCTCGGCGGTGACTACGCGCCGGTTGTGGGATTTGACGAGGTCGGCGGTTTCGGCGAGGTCCTCTCGAGTGGCCAGCGGGTAGGGCACCGACTCGATGGGAGCGCACAGGTCGACGGCGATGATATCGGCGCCCTCCTGGGCCAGCCGGACGGCGTGGCTGCGGCCCTGGCCGCGGGCCGCTCCGGTGATGAAGGCCACTTTGCCTTCGACGCGTCCTGTCATGGTGGGGCTCCTTGAATCTTGATTCGGTTGGGCGACGGCTGATTCGGTGCTTAGGTGCGGGCTGGCATGCTGTCCCAGCCCCGGACCGCCGACGAGGAGGAAAACACGGCGGCGTCGAGGTCGACCTCCCAGTCGGGAAAGCGGTTCATGATCTCGTCGAGGGCGATGCGGCCCTCGATGCGGGCCAGCGCGTTACCTAGGCAGTAGTGTGCGCCGACGCCGAAGGTCAGGTGCTGGCGCACTTTTCGGGTGACGTCGAAGTTCTCGGCGTCTTCGCCGAAGCGGCGATCGTCACGGTTGGCGGCGCCGATGAGGGTGATCAGGGCGCTGCCCGCCGGCACGGTGTGGTCGTGGAGTTCGACGTCGCGGGTGACGTAGCGGGCAGCCTGAAGCGCGGGCGGCTCGAAACGCAGGATCTCCTCGACCGCGCCGGGGAGCAGGGAACGGTCTGCGACCAGTTTGCGGCGCTGCTCGGGATGTTCGGAGAGCAGCTTGCCGGCCCATCCGATCAGCCGGGTTGTCGTTTCGGCACCGGCGACGGCGACCACGTTCATGAACATCAGCAGCTCGTCGCGGCGCAGCTTGCGCACCGTGCCGGTCTCGTCTTCGAATTCGGCGTTGAGCAGCTCGGTGGTCAAGTCATCGGCGGGGTTCTTGGTGCGCCAGTCGATGAAGTCGGCGAAGACTTGGCCGTCGGTCAAGGCTGCGGCATTGTCGGTCATTCGCCCGCCCCGCTGCGTCCGAACGTGTTTGTCGCCGTCTTCTTGGACCCGCTGCTGGTAGTCCTCGGGAATGCCGAACAGCATGCCGACCACCCGCAGCGGCATCACTGCTCCCAGGTCTTTGACGAAATCGAAGGACTCTTCGCCGCTGAGCGGGTCCAGACAGCGCTGGGTGAACTCTCGGATCCGAGGCTCCAGCGCATTGATTTTGCGTGGCGTGAACGCGCGCGCCAGCAGGTTGCGATGGATATCGTGCAGCGGCGGATCCTCGAATATAAGCATTCCGGAGGGAATTTCGATGTTTGCCTTGATGATTTCGAGGACCACGCCGCGCGCCGAGCTGAACGTCCCGTAATCCACCAGCGCGCGGTTCACGTCGTCGAAACGACTCAACGCGTAGAAATCGTGAACCTCGTTGTAGAACAGAGGCGCTTCATCGCGCAACCGCTTGAACATCGGGTACGGGTCGGCGTTGAGATCGGCGTGCCACGGGTCGTAATACACCTCGCCGGTCGCGCTCATGGTCATCCTTCTGGTGCTTCGTCGACGTCCGTCGGGGCTTGATAGGTCGCCGCTGCGCGACCCCTGTGGCGGTTACAGCGTGATGTTGTGCTTCTCGAAATGCTGGGCAAGCGCCTGCATGTATCCGTCCCCGTGGAACGGCCCCCGTGCGCCGATCGCGGCCTCCAGGAAGGGGCCGTACTCCTCGTCGTTGACATAGGTCGACCAGTGCACGATCTGGCCTTCGTCGTTGGTGTCGACAAAGCTGATGGAGTAGAAGCCCTGGATCTCGCCGGTGTTGACGTTGGTGCCCTCCCAGCGGTAGCGCTGCACAAAGCCGTTCTCGGCTGGCCACACCTTGAAGTCGACCGGTTTCCAATCCGGGAACGTGATGCCGTAGGCCTTTGCTTCTATGGTTGCCGCGGTATCCCAATGGGTGGCAACGTCTTTGAGAACCAGTTCCTGGTCGGCCACGAAGTAGGGCGAGGTGTAGACCGCGTCGTCGGCGAACTCCCACTCGTCGTAGCTTTCGCCTTCCTGAACTTTCTGCAGCACGTACTTGTCGCGGTAGCTTTCGGCCATCCGACGGTGCTTGGCGATGCGGTCTTCGAGCTTCATTGCGCGTTCTCCTCTGTGTTGCGGTCGGCTGCTGCTGGCCCGACGGTACAGCGAGTTTATGCATGCGTGTATCTTCTATACAAGAGCGTATACAAGATGTAGTGGCGTACCTGTCTCCGGGAAGGGGTGAGCTGCGATGATGGATGGCGTGGCGGAACGATGGACCCGGCAGCGCCGACTCGAGCACACCCGTAGTGTGCTGCTTGATGCCGCCGAAGAGGTGTTTGCCAAGCAAGGGTTCGCCGGGGCAGCGCTGGAGGACATCGCTGAGGCCGCCGGCTACACGCGGGGTGCCATCTATTCGCATTTCGGTGCCAAAGAAGAGCTGTTCCTGGCTGTTATCGAGCGTCATCTGCAGCGCTTCTTGAGTAGCTTCGAAGACGTGCTGGCCGAGTTCGACAGCCTGGACAGCATCGACGTCGCGCGGTTTGCCGAACGGTGGCGTGAATTGACCATCGCTGCCCCTAGTAGTGCGGCGCTGGGCTACGAATTCTCGTTGTTCCTGTTGCGAAACCCCGACGCCCGTGCGCGCGTGGCCGCTCAACGCACCGAGACGGTCACATCGCTGACTGATTACATCGAGACCCACATTGCCAAGCTCGGCGGAACACTGCGGATGCCCGCCGAGACCCTCGCGCGGATCCTGATCGCTAGCCACGAGGGGATCGCGATCAGCGGATACTTGGACGATCGTGATCTGTATCAGCCCTTTTTGGAAATGGTGCTGGCCAACGTGATCCCAAAGCCTTTGGCTGCGAAGCGATCTCGGCGCCGCACCGGTTAAGTTCCGCAGACGGCGGGTCACCATTGCGCTAGGCAAGGCCGCCGACGGCATCATCATCGGCGGGCAGGGCGGCGCTGCCGGGCTGCGGCTGCAGCCCCCACGTGTTGAACGCCATGCCCGTCGTGATGTACGCGCCGACCAGGAACAGCACCTCCATTGCTTGGTGAACACCCAACTGGTCGACGAGTTGCTCCCAGGTGCTGCCAGCTCGGCCAGTGGCCAGCAGTTCGTCGGCGGCCTGCAGGACGAGCAGGCGGTGGCCGGTGAAACCCTCGTTACCCTCGACTAACGCGCTAATTTCTTCTTCTGTCACCCCCGTAGCGAGAGCGAATTTGACGTGCTGGCCCCATTCGAAGGCCGACCGATGCTTTATCGCGACGCGCAGGACCACCAACTCACGCAAGTCGGCCGGCAGTTCACCGTGGCGCAGCAGGTGGACGTTGAATGTCAGAAATGCTTGAGCCAACGTGGGGTGGCGGGCCAGGAGCCCGATTACGGGGAAGTTGAGTGGCTCGTAGGCGTGGCCAGACCCAGCGCGGGGCACCTTCTCACCCGGGATTCCCATGAGAGTGCCGAAGGCCGCGTACTCGGCCTCGCTCCATTCTTCGGCCGACAACGGCTGCATGCTCGGTTCTCCTCGTGTGAATCTCAGCCCGCGGTGGCCGGTTCAGGCGGTACACGCCGAGATAGCGTGCTCGGGACATTGCGCGATCGCGGTCTCGACCGCGTCTCTCCACGCCGTCGGCGTCGCGTCGGCGCCGACCGTGGCATAGCCGTCGTCGGTCAGGATGAAGACCTCGGGGCAGGTGGACACGCAGATGCCATGTCCAGCGCAGCGGTCGGTATCGACAACGACGATCATGGGCGGGCTGCCGCGGGTTCGAATCCGACGTGAAGCCGGGTGAGCCCCCGCAGGATGAACGTCGGCAGATAGCGGTAGCGACGGTCGTCGGCTGGTCCATGAAACTCCTCGTCGATCCAGAACCGTGCCGTGCGGTCGAACAGTCGTTCCAGGCTGACACGGCCTTCGGCGCGGGCCAGAGGTGCTCCGGGGCAGCTGTGCACCCCGCGACCGAAAGCGGTGTGGGTGCGGGCATTGGCGCGGTCGATGTCGAACACATCGGGGTCGGGGAATTGGCGGGGGTCGCGGTTGATCGCCGCGTTGACCAGCATGAGGATAGTGCCGGCCGGGATGTCGACCCCACCCACGTTCACCGGGACCTTACTGAGCCGGAAGTCGCCGCGCACCGGGCTTTCGTAGCGCAACGCTTCTTCAAGGAAGTTCGGGATGAGATCGCGGTTGCCGCGCAGCCGCTGCTGTAGATCCTGGTCTTCGGCCAGGATCATCACTGCTGCGCTGAGTAGACGCACGGTGGTTTCCTGGCCGGCGGCAAACAGGTTCGCCGCCACCCGCACGGCGTCAATCACCTCCGGGGTGGAGCCATCCGGGAAGGTCGCCGATGCCACCCCGGTCAGCACATCGTCGCGGGGTACGGCGCGGCGGTCGTCGATGTAGGTGCCGAATTTCTGGTAGAGAAATTGCAGCGGCGAGTGATGCAGGGCGTCGCCGTCACTGCTGCCGATGGTGCCGGTCTCGGTCAGCAACGCCTGGGCGAAGTCGCGGTGGTCGGATTCGGGCACTCCGAGCAGGTCGGCAATGACCAGCATCGCGAACGGGGAGGCGAAATCGGCGATGTACTCACAGGTGTTGCCGGTCAGGGCGGTGTCGTATTGGCGGTCGGCAAGCCGCCACATGAAGTCTTCGTTCTCTTTAAGCCGTTTGGGGGTGATCATCCGTGACAACAGTGAGCGGTGGGCGGTATGCAACGGCGGGTCGAAGGTCGGCAATTGGTCGTTAAACGGCAGCTCGTCCCGGTATTCAGCGATGACCGCGGAAATGTCGTCGCCCTCCAACGGGACCGGGAACCCGGGGAAGGGTCCCGTCACCGATATGCAGGAAGAAAAGCTGTCGGTGTCGTTGTAGATCTTGAGGGCTTCGGCGTGGCCGGTGACCATCATGACGTCGTGATGGGGTTCGCGGCGCACTGGGCACTGGGAGCGCATCGCGGCCAGATACTCGTAAGGGTCGTGCAGCAGCGTGTTGTCGAGAAAGAAGTCGCGGGCGTCGATATCGGTTGGCGGGGCGGCGGTTTCCCCAGGAGGTGTGACCGGGTGGCTCATCGGGCGATGTCCACTCCGTCATAGCCGGCCAGCAGCTCTGGGCTGGGCAGTTCCATTTGCAGGTACACGTCGATGTGGGTGATTTTGCCGGCGTCACTGAATTCGTAGACGCTCAGCGAGTTGACCACGCTGGAGAACGCGCCGACCTCGCTGCGCTCTTCAAGTTCCAGGAAAACGACAGCATCGTGTTCAGTGATGCGCTTGAACGTGCACGCCCACTCCGCCGAACCTGCCCAATTGGTGAGGAACTCGGTGTACTGCTGCCAGTTCTGTACCTCTTTGAAATTGCCGACCCGCACGAACGCCTCGGTGTCGACGAGCTCTGCCAGCGGCGGCCACGTCGCGGCGTCGAAGCCGGGCTCTTTGGCCTTCTGGACCAATTGCTCGACGACGCGGCTGTACTGCAGGACCGTGCGGGCGTTGCCCTCGACGGTATCGATAATGGTGTTGAGGTCGGTCATCCCGGTGGCCATGTGCTCGTCTTTCTCGCCGGTGGGCGGCGGACGGCACAACCGTCCGCCGCTGGTAACTGGATTGCGTTGTTTCGGTTACTGTCCGGTGGCGGCCATGTAGCGGTCGACCACCGAGTGGTAGTGCGCGATGACGATCTCTTCTTTGACCAGCGACATGAATTCCAGCCGGTCGTTGCGCAGCCCCCGCTGCTGGCGCGGCATCTGCTCGTAGTCCTGCTGCAGCGCCAAAAAGTACTTGTAGCTGCCCGGCTCGTCGACTTCGATCGGTTCGGCTTTGAAGCCGCTGTGCAGATCCTCGGGCAGCCACATGAAACTCATGATGTGCCAGAAGCACTTGTTGGGATCGCCGCTGTCATGCGGCTCAGCCATGATGATGGTGGCCTCGCCGGCGCGGATAGTCATGAAGAAGTTCGGGAACAACACCCAGCCGTGGTTGTCGCTCATTTGCGCATCTGTCAGGCCACTGACGTCTAATCCCATGCCCGTCAGCGTCTCTCGGGTGGCCTGCTGAAGCAGGGTCCGCGCCGTGACGCCCTCGGGGAAGGCGATGTCCTCACCGTTCTGGTAGTCGGCGACCAGCTCCTGGAAGCGGGGCAACACCATCTGCACCGACGGGAACGTCTCGGGCAGCTCCAGGATGCCCTCGACTTGTTCACGGGGGCCGTACTTCTCGGCGTTGGCGACTTCGAACGGCGCCATCGAGACGCTGTGCTTATCGAAGAATTTGTAGCGGCTCTTCGCCGGGTCGATCATGATCACCCGCAGCAGCTGCGGATGGATGCCCGAGATGTGGTAGCCCTCCTCGAAGGCGTCCATGACGACCTTCCAGTTGCAGTCCAGGGACTCTTTTACATCCAGGACGGTGATCATTTCCCCAAGCCTGTAGGGCTCCAGCAATTCGGCGACCTCACCGCCGAGATAGTCGTTCAAGGGTTCGGCGTTGGGATCGGGATTGAGGAAGATGAATCCGCCGAAGGTGTCCACCGAGACCGGCAACAGCGACAGGCCCTGCTTGTCCACCGGCGTCAGCACGTTCTCCTTTTCGCGCAGCACCCCTTTGAGTCGGCCGTCCAGGTCGTAGGACCACAGGTGGTACTGGCACAGCAGTCCGCGCTTGGCGTTGCCCGTCCCGGCGCACAATCGGTTGCCGCGGTGACGGCACGCGTTGACAAACCCGCGGATCTGGTTGTCCTTGCCGCGGACGATCACGTACGACTGATCCAGGACGGCGTATTCCTTCCAGTCCCCGGCATTGGGAAGCTCGCTGACCCGGCCGGCGACCCGCCACACCTTGGCCCAGATCTGCTCACGCTCACGCTCGGCGTACTCGGTCGAGGTGTACCGGTCGGTCGGAATATTCATTCGATACTGGTCGGGATCGATCGACGCCAAACTCGTTCCCGTCTCGACCCATTCGCCTGCCTTGGTCGGCGACATACCTGTCCTCCTTAACGTTTGAAACCGGCCGGTCCGGCAGCCGCCCGAATCGCCCTGCTAAGCGCTGGCCGTGACTGCCGCAGCTCTCTAGCGATGGCGCGCTTTGCGCATTGGGAGACGCCGCGACGTGACCGGCACCACAACTGTACAGTTCTGCATTTCGTATACACAAACGTATGTGATAACCGCTGCTCGTGGCAATCCCCCTTTGCCATCCGGCACCTGCGAAACAGGGGGACCAGGTGCAATAGCTGCATGGGTGATGCAGTGGATCCGATGAAAGCCGTCATCGCGCTGTGGCATCTGCTCATTCCGCGCCTCGCTAGGAGTTCATTTTGAGATCAGGGCCGCACCGAACGATGCAAAGCGTCGCCGGCTGGCCGCACGTGCGCGTCGCCACTACCCGCTGACCGCACTAGGCCCTACACGAACTGATATACATGATTGTATCGGAAATACGCTTACGAATAATTATGCTGGGTCGCTGTCAACGACGACTGACAAGGGAGAACCCGTGAACGTGCAGGCTGTACTCGGTGAAATCCGTAACCGCCCAGGCACCGGTGAGGTCATCCCGATCATCAATCCCGCCACCGAAGAGCAGATCACCGAGTTCACTGACTGCGGGGAAGACGCCGTCAACGACGCGGTCGCGCGCGCCAAAGCCGCCAATGAGGCCAAGGTGTGGCGCGGCCTGCCCGGCAGCGAACGCGCCAAAATCCTTTGGCGTGTCGCGGATTTGATCGACCGGAACGCCGACACCCTGGCCGAACTGGAATCGTTGAACGCCGGCATTCCACCCGAGCAGGCCCGTATTATCACCGCCGTCGGGGCCGAGTGGTTCCGCTATTACGCCGGCTGGTGCACCAAAATCGAAGGCATTGCCGCAGACGTGAACACAGGCGGCGTCATGGGCCCCAATTCGCAGTTGCACGCCTACACCCTCAAAGAGCCCTACGGCGTGGTCGGCCTGATTTTCCCGTGGAATGGACCGGTATTCAATTACTGCGCGAAGCTGGCGCCCTCGCTGGCCGCTGGCTGCACCAGCGTCGTCAAACCCGCCGAAGAGACACCGCTCTCGGCGCTCGTGCTCGACCGACTCCTCGCCGAAGGCGGTGTGCCCGACGGAGTGGTCAACCTGCTCACCGGTTACGGCCACACCGCCGGCGCCGCGATCACCGCGCACCCCGACGTGGAGAAGGTCGCCTTCACCGGCTCTACCGAAGTCGGCAAGGAAATTGTGCGCACTGCCTCCAGCAACCTAAAAAAGGTCACCCTGGAGCTCGGCGGAAAATCGCCGGTCTTGATCTTCGATGACGCCGACCTCAACATGGCGATCACTATGGCCGCCATGGGCATCTTCATCCATTCCGGACAAGGCTGTATCTGTGGATCGCGAATTTTCGTGCAGCGCGGCGTCTTCGATCAGGTCGTCGAAGGCATCGTGACCATCGCCAACAACCTCAAGCTGGGCGGCCCCACAGAGGAGGGCAGCATGATCGGGCCGCTGATCAGCGCCAAACAACTGAACCGGGTCATGGGATTTCTCGACGACGGCAAGTCCGATGGTGTCGACATCGTCACCGGCGGGTATCGCCTGGACCGCACCGGCTATTTCGTGCACCCCACCGTGTTGACCAATGTCGACCCCGCTACCAGCCGGCTCTATAAACAAGAGATCTTCGGCCCCGTAGTGACGGTGTTGCCGTTCGACGACGACGACGAGGCCATCGCATACGCCAACGACACCACCTACGGGCTGTGCTCCACCGTGTGGACCAGCAACCTTGGCCGTGCCCACCGCATCGCCAAAGAAATCCAGGCAGGCACCGTCACCCTCAACTGCCAAATGACGTTCGACCACTCCATGCCGTTTGGCGGATACAAACAATCCGGCTGGGGTTACGAAGCCGGTCGTGCCGGTATCGATACCTACCTCCAGTCCAAAACCGTTTGGGCACAACTGTAACCGTGTGGGCCGCATGACAGCAGATCTCCGCTCGCTTCCCCCAGCGCTTACAGCGTGTGGATCGTTGGTACCCGACGAGCACTCCGCCCACGCCGCGCCCATTCTCGCCATGTGGCCGCTTGGGATGAGGCAACTTCGCCTTCACGTCATCGCACCCAACGCCGCCGATCTCATCGGCTCCGCTGGCGGTTGGCTCTGCGACCGCGCACTGGCCGGATGGCACATTAGCGCTACCTTGACTGATACTGGCGACACCACCGAACGCGCCCTCAACATCCTGGGTGCCGCCCTGCACTATGCAGCACCCGAACCACAACATCTTCCCTATAGCATCGCGATTATGACCAGGCCCGACGCGAATCTTTCTGCGATACTGCACTTTTCGCCGGAACTCCTTCGCGAATGCCACGAAGTGACGATCCTCGGGACGCCGTGCATCGCCCCAGTGCCGACTGCACACCGGTTACGGCCGATTCGCCACCAGGTCAGTGTGGCAGCCCGGGCCTTCAAGGCAGCCGCCAGGGCCGTGTTGTCGTCGGCAGATCAAGAACGACCCTCCCCATTCGAATATCTCCACAGTGGACACCTACCCGCGTCGCCACCCGGGGCCGCCAATAGCAACAGAACACCACCACCGCGATTCATTCAAACAAGACATCAAATGTCCCAAATCCTGAGTGAATCACCGACGGTGCAAACTCTGCTCTAATCCGGATAATCTATGTCGGGTTGACCAAGAGCAAATCCCTTGTCGAAGGCCGGGTTCCTCCGCATATACGAGTGCACAGCGCCGTTCTCGCTTGCTCCTAAGGAGGTTTGGACACGATTGGCAGTACGCAGCGTCGCTGACGATCGGGGTCTGTGCACACGTGTGCGGCCGGGGAGCCGGTGACTCGTGATCAGCGGTTCTGGTATCGGAGCCCCTGACGTACCGGGTACCAAGGCAGTCGGCCGTGGTGGCCAGATCGCGGGCCGGCAGCGCTGGTACGGACGGTCGTCGCGCCGATCTCGAACGTACCGACGAACACAGCGGAACACATCTTTGGGAACAAATTTGGGAACAAGACTCCGCGAAACGGCCCAAAACGGGTGCAATCCGACGGAACTGCTCGGACCGTAAAACGGCACTGAGCTGCACAAATGGGAAATATCGGATACCCCGAAATTCTAGATTTCTGTCTCCCAACCCAGAGGTCGCAGGTTCGGATCCTGTCCCCGCTACCAGTATGACGGCCCCCAGAGATCACTCCAGGGGGCCGTTTTCTATCCCGATGGGAAGACTTTCGGGAACATTCGCAATCTTGGGTCAAAAGCATGTTGCTTCATGACCAGGTAAACCTCCTTGCAGAGCCAAGTCAGTCGCTGTCAGAGGTGATGATGTCAACGACGGCTGAAACGTCACCTAGACTCGCCGGGTCTAAGGAGGTCGACAAAGGAGCCTGCTACAGACCCCTCAGCGCGTCAGCGATCGCAAGCCTCGATGCGCTCAGAGCGCAACTCGACTACTGGTGGAAGAACTACCTGGACGCCTCTGAACACGATTGCTTCACTATGCGCCGGAAGGACGACCTCGACGGCAGCTACTTGGGGAAGGTAAAGGCCGCGAATGAGATAGAACTAGGCGATCCGCCCGCGAAGATCTTCGTCGTGGTTAAGGGCATCAGAAACCAACACATTCCGTCTTCCCTCGGAGAACGGGGCATACGTCGAAGTCGTAATGCGAGGGTAGACACGCAGCAGTCCGGGCGCACGGCGGCTCCGAACGATCAGCCCCCTATCAAAGGATCGGCAGTCCACCACCCCGGCGTTGGTTCTCTGGCACGAGCGAAGCCCTCGCCGTGTTCAGGCTGTTGGCATCGATATCAATCCCGCGTTAGAGAACGCAGAGATTGACTCTTCGGTACTGTCATCTGGCACGGCAACCAGGCAGTATCGTCGTGCTCGTGTCAGCGCCACGAACGCTATCCGAACTTCCTCCGTGTCGTTGGGATCCACTGGCAATCCACGAAGTTGGCTGGCCCACATATCACTCTGCGGTAGTCGGTTTGTCCGCGAGTTTCGGGGTTTGCGGTCCAGAATGATGAGCACAGCGTTGCGTGACTCACCCTTGATGTCATGGATAGTTTGCGCACGCATCGATTGCGGCGAGGTCTGAAAGCTCGCCTGCGCCGAATACCCCGCATGTGCTGCCGAGGTTCGGAGAACAGTGCCCCCGCTGCGCATCGGTTGGTCCGCCACGGCCCGCGAAACCGTGGTGAGCAACGCTGCTACGCCACGGATCCAGCTTTGAAGATCTTGATCCAGCGATGGCGCGTCAGCCAACAGCTTGGTGCTTGCATTTCGGATCGAGATCCGCTCGTCGATCGATCGATCGACGAACTCCGCTTCGCCGAAGGCGGCCAAAGCAACGATCTGATCAATCGACTCGATGTCATGTCGAGTCAACGTGTGGGATCCGCGGAGCTTCGCAACGGCGCGGCCCATTGCGAGTGATCGAGAACTCACCTTAACCGTATTCCGCGATCCGTTGATTTCGTCGCGGAAGTCATTGCCCCGGACAAGAATCGCCGATTCCGCCGAATCCTCGCCTAGCTGGCTTAGTCGATCCATAAACGCCAAAACAGCGCGCGCAGGATCCCCGACGGGATAAACCAAGAACTCCGGATCTACAGCATGACTAGCATCGCGTCCCACTGCTAAGTCGGGGTGCGGACGCGATGAGAACCGGTGGGCGAGATCGCAGATCCGCTGCGACGATCGAAAATTTTCATCGAGATCCAGCGACTGAAGCCCACAATCCGCAGCAAGTCGGTCGCATCCGTCCACCGTCGCACCCGCAAACGAGCTGATTGCTTGGTCGGTGTCACCGACGAGGACCAACGAGCGGAGGGCACCGCTTTTCTTCAGCAGGCTCAGGCATTCCAGTTGCACAGCGTTCGTATCCTGTGCCTCGTCAACTATCAGCTCGCCATACCGCCCGGCGACGGCTCGCGCTATCTCCGGGTATCCACGTAATACGCGGAGGGCCACATACATGGCGTCGTCTGAGCTCACCCAACCCTTCTGGGCCATCTCGCGTTTGAGTTCCCTTGCGCGAGCCGAACCGCGTAACAAGACCGCATCGATGCTCAACCCGACGTTCTGAGGCACTTTCGTCATCCGCATGGAACCGTCAGGACGCATTCTGAACAAGGGGAGCGGAACCATTCGCCTTGCGGTGTCGCTGAGATCAACGACAGGCCAACGGCTCGACTCGTCTCGAAGCAGTCGCGGCGTCACGCCGTAGAGCAGGTGCCCGAAAGGATATGTGACGTGACGAAGAAGGAATCCATGCAGGGTGCCGACGAAGTGGAGAGGTTGAATAACGTGTTGCCCCTGAATCTTCAGGGCATTTCGAACAGCATCAACGCCAACGTTGGTGTAGGAGCACGCAGCGACGGCGATTTCGTCACTCATCAGGCGGGCGATCCGCGCAGCCGTCGTTTGCGTCTTACCGCTGCCAGGGCACGCCTTCAAAATGAAGTTCGACGAGTGTGTGACGGCTTGCTGCTGCTTTCGACTTAGCTGCGACGCTTCGGGTTGTGGATACATCGGAGCATCAGACGGTCGTGTCGTCGGCCGTTGCGGTTTGCAACGACGCAGCATCGGATTCGGCACGCTCGGATGATGTAATGACTTGTTTCGATGTGGCCCAAAATATCGCGTCTTCAACGTGCTTAGGTACGGTGAAGGCCACCGGTGGGTCGATTTCGGCTGCAAGCTCCTGAGCGAACCTGCCCTTCTCGTCCTCCACCTTAGCTAAGAATGCATCCGCACGTTCAGCCCACGAGGACGTGACGTAATCTCGTTTCAGCCACCCGGAAACACGTGGTTTCACGTGCTTGAAGGCCTCAAGAACTACCTCCCAATTACCAGCTTTGACGAGGTCCCACTCAAACGTCTTCTCGGCGAGGAAAACCCCGAGATGATCTCCGCCCAACGCCACCAACGACTTTGCCGTCGCTGACAGCTCTGCCGCGACAGCTTCCTCTTCACTCAGATCGTCGCCAGCAGACTCCGCCAACGCGGTCTCCTCAGTCGGCGGTAAATCGCTAACGTTTGCATCCACTTCCGATGGCACCGGATCCACCTCCTGTGGGTCCGAATCCGAGATTACTGCGCAGGGAATGGGGAGTCTGTCCGGGCCGAATAATTCGATGAATGGCCGGAAAGCGAGGCCGTCAACGTTCACAACGCAGACGCCGGCTTCCGATAAAGACCTTCCAAGCCGATCTGCCATGGCGGGAAGAAGCAGTTGCTCTGCCAGCCCTTCTACCAAAATTACGCCCCGAGAGAAGAGTAGCGCCGATTTTGTTACATCGAGAAACCGTCTTAGGTGCTTCAGATGCCCAGTGTCAAGGCCAAACTCGCCTATACACCGGGCGAAGAGTTCTGCGCCTCCGTCGCTGCGGCTTAGGACAGTTAGCCTCTCAACCTTGGCTCCGCTGGCGAGATTTGGAGAATGGGTGGTCACAACCACCTGACTGTCTGCGGCACTGGCGGTTTCGAGAAACCGCATCAGGAGATCCTGTAGCTGCGGATGCAGATGTGCCTCAGGCTCTTCGATCAGCAATAAGCGCAATGCCGCATCTGACGGCTCTTCGAGGGCAGATAATAGGACACTCATGTACAGCATGTTGCTGTAGCCAAGTCCGCTTTCGGTGATCTCGACCGGTCCGATTGATCCGACGCGGGCGCGGAGTGCCGTGATGACTCGGTCGAATCGAGGTTCTGCAAAGACGAGGTCGGACGACTGGCTTAGGCGCCCACCACCTGTTAGCTCCGACAACCGCGTTTGAACACGCGTCTGGGCAATGCCAACGCTTTCGACCTCGGACAGGCTGCTGTTGGCGTCCGACATAATCTTCTCTATCTGACTGCGATCTGGATGCCCCTCCGGGGCTAACGCTCCGACGAGCTCGCCGAGGCGATTCGATCGGCCCGGACGGAGATCGGACGCCGCATCTCGCAAAGGATGCAGGTAAGTAAAGCTCACAGCCTCGCGTGCATATTGTTCGATGTCAGGATGATCGGAGTCTCCGCCAAACCATTCCGTGTGGACCCGCCCGCTGCTCGTTAGTGTCGCCCGCAGACGAATCCGCGCGGAGCTTGGGCCCCGCGACGGAGACAGGCAAGTAACCATGCGGGCACGCTCGGCGCTGGCGAGTTCGGTAAAGACTGCCTCCAGTTCGAAAGTGTCGGTCGTGCGATTTCCGTGCCCGTCGTGCGCGAAGTCACCTTTGGTGATCCAGAGGCGTGCGGCTGGCCCGACCTCCGGTTCGAATAGGAGACGACAGGCATCGATCAGGTTTGATTTGCCCGCATTATTCTCGCCAACGACGACGGCGAGACCTGGATACAAGGGAATGAATCCGGATAGGTTCCGGAAACCCTTAGCGCCGATGCCTGCAAGTTTCACCCGGCCATACTGACGCCTGATGGCAACGATGCCTGCGCGGACACGCGGTAATTGTTTTCCACTACGGATGGTCTTCGCGCGCTGAAGCTTCACCCCGGGATCAGGCAGTACAGCGCTTGATCGCGGTTTTGCTTGAGCTGAGGGACTTTTGGAAGTAGTGGTGGCGACCGTGAAAGGCGCAGACGAGTGGATGGTGACATAGTGCCTCGTCGCGCGTGAGCGCGGTACACGCCCGCGAGTTTCCTGCCTCGCAGATCGAGCCAGCTGGCCTCGACAGGCGAGGCGTTTTTGCCCAGAATCAGCGGAAGGTGGCTCGTCTACCCGTGACTGGCGGATACTGGCCATATTCTTGACGTCGCGTACGCCTTGGGGGAGTGGTTGGGGTGCTCTACGACGCTTTTATTTCGCACGCTAGCGAAGACAAGGCTGATTTTGTTAGACCGCTCGCTGAAAGGCTTCGTGAGGAGCATGTGGAGGTGTGGTACGACGAGTTCAGTCTCCGTGTCGGTGACTCCCTTCGACAGTCGATCGATAAAGGCCTGAGTCGATCACGTTTCGGTGTAGTGGTTCTCAGCCCGAGCTTTTTCGCAAAGCGCTGGCCGCAATGGGAACTCGATGGCCTGGTGGCCCGCGACATTGAGGAGCGAGGAATCCTATTGCCTGTTTGGCACGGAGTGACGCGTGCCGAGGTCTTGGCCTACTCGCCACCGCTTGCCGACAAACTCGCCTCGTCGAGTGGCAGCGGTATCGAGCAGGTAGTGCGGCAGCTGTGTGAGGTCATCCGTCCGCAGGGTTCGACCCTGGTGATCGCTCGCGATCACCTCATCGAGATCGGCTACACCCCGCCTGTGGTCACAGACGATTGGTGGTTGGACGTCGCAGCCGCGTCGGAGTCCAACAATGTGGAGGGCGGTTGGCAGTCGGCGATGGGCTGGGGCAGATGGGGTTTTCCGTTGCCGGAGCCCTCCTCGGTGCCGGCGGAAAGGGGACGCCGATTGGCGCATACGGCGATGCAGACGGCGTGGCAAAGCGCTGCTGACGAAATCCCCATCACGCAGGTCACACCGCCCGAGCGGGTTCATACCTTCATCGAAGAGACGCCGGGTCTTGCGGATACTTGCCACGAATTTCCTCACTACCTCGGCGTCTACGCGCCGCAGCTGACCATTCCAGGATTCGGTGGTCAGTTTGAGGATGTATTCGGCGCGCTGTACGAGCGTTCGGTGGTCGAGTCGCGCGCTCGGGATTCTCAGCTACGAGGAGCCAGCAGCCCGAAGCACCCGCCTCGCTGCGACGACCAATACGTTTTGCGAGATCCGGACTTGGCGTCTTACAGCCCGAGCGGTATCGCTTGTGATTTTTTCCAGGGTTACGGCGCGATCAGCGGTCCGTCAGCGAGCTATTACGAGCTGCCGGAGTATGCGGCGTGGCTGTTATCGAGCCAGAGCACGTTCTTGCCCGCTCAGATTCGGACAGTTCTAACTTCAGGAATGGCTGCGTGGGGTGTTTGGCCTTGGACTGAGAACGCAGTCAATCGGCTTGTCGACTTCGGATATCAGCAAGGCAGCTTCGACGGTGCGCTTTTTACGGAGTTGTTGGATGCCGAGTCGATCGACACCTACCGTCCGAGTCGGGAGGCAATCGAGGATGCTGCGCATCGGATGACCTTCAGCGCGCGTCTGCTCGGCCTTCCCGAGAGCGGTGATGCACTCGCGGAGTTGCTTCTAGCTCCGGCCTTTCTGGGTCCCTACTTTGCGAGACGAAAGGACCGAAGCGGTTAGAAGATTCGATCCTCCAGGGGTAGGGACGTCCCGCACTTGCAACACCGTCCGCGCGAGTTCGGTCCCTTCATGTGGTCGGAGCACTCGGCCGGTGACTTGGGCCAGTCGTCGCCTTCGAGCTGCTCACGGTGCAGCCGCTGAAGTAGAGCCCTTTCATCCGGGTCGGTGATCTCATAGCGTCTGCCTACACGGACCCACTGTCCGGCAGCAACGAGCTCAATTGCCGTCAGGGACGTATCGGCGCTGAGGTAGTCATCACCAACGAAGCCGGGTGTGTCGTTTCGGACGCTTGCCGCAGCCGCGAATGCACTGAGCTCAAGAGCGGCCCTAGACAGAATGACGGGTTCGCCAGATCGCTGTTCGAGGCGGAGAAATCTCCTGTGGTCCTCATCCTCGAAGTCGCCGCTACTTACCATTCGTGCGACCTCCTCACCAAGAAATGGCGGTACGGCACTCGGGGCCGACCTGACGCCGTGATTGCGGGCAGGATGTGCTTCCGTGGGCTGTGACTGAGCGTACGAAACACCGCCCGCGAGCTGCAGCATTTGACCACAACTTTGACGACAACGCCGACGACAGTCGCGCGCCCAACCACACCAACTACACTGCATTCTGTCCGCTAACCTGCCTGTTCACGGGACCTGCCCGGTCCTGGCAGTGTGGGGGTCAGGGGTTCGAATCCCCTTAGCTCCACCCTGTGATGAGTCGGGTGATGGGTTACACCTGAGTCGCGTCATCGGTTACAGATTCCCCGGCCATCGGCCGGGGTTTT
>NZ_LQPC01000003.1 GCF_002101705.1 Mycolicibacterium iranicum
ATTGGCGACACCTCCACCGGACCCAACCCCACCACCGTCACCACCGTGCCCGCCGGGACCACATTGGTGTTGCCGTCCTCATCAGTTGCCGTGAACGACACCGTCGAGACGCCTGTTGAGGCCGAGGTCAGCGTGAGTGATTGCAGCACTTGCTGATACACCGCAGCACTCGCCGCACCCGTGAACGTCACCTGACCGGCGACCGAATCATCAGCATCGATGCCACCAGACAGCGTCCAGCCCAGCACCCCGTCCCCGTCGACCGTCACCACCACCGACTCGATATCGGAGTCCGGATCGGTGAGCACCACAATCGGGCTGACGGTGATCGGCTGACCCGCCAACCCCGCCGCCGCCGGAGCCACCACCAAGATTGGCGACACCTCCACCGGACCCAACCCCACCACCGTCACGACAGTGAACGCCGGGACCACATTGGTGTTGCCGTCGGCATCAGTCACCGTGAACGACACCGTGGAAATCCCCGCCGAAGCGGAGGTCAGCGTGAGTGATTGCAGCAGGTCTCGGTAGGCGGCCTCCGTGGCAGCCCCAAAGAACGTCACCTGGCCGGCCACCGAGTCATCAGCATCGATGCCGCCGGGCAGAGTTCCCCAGCCCAGCACGCCGTCCCCATCGACGGTGACAACGACCGAGTCGATGTCGGAGTCGGGATCGGTGAGCACCACCACCGGAGACACCGTGATCGGCTGCCCGGCCAACCCTGCCGCCGCCGGAGCAACCACCAGGATCGGGGACACCTCGACCGGACCCAACCCCACCACCGTCACCGCGGTGGCCGCCGGCAACACGTTCGTGTTGCCATCAACATCAGTCACTTCAAAGGACACCGTCTGCACCCCAGCCGTCGCCGAGGTGAGTGTGACCGACTGCAGGACTTGCTGATACACCGCCGCACTGGCCGCACCGCTGAACGTGACCTGACCAGCGACCGAGTCATCGGCATCAATGCCACCAGAGAGCGTCCAGCCCAGCACCCCGCCACCATCGACCGTGACCACCACCGACTCGATATCGGAATGACG
>NZ_LQPC01000004.1 GCF_002101705.1 Mycolicibacterium iranicum
AGCTCGCACTCCACTCGGAGGTCTTCGTCTTGTCACCTCACCACGCCGTCACCAACGTCCGTGGTCAGTACAACTAGCTGAGACCGAGGGCGGCTGCGCCGTACAGCAGGGTGGACACGTTGAGCCGCGTGGGATTGAGTTTCAGCATCTGCTCGACGAATTCATCGGCGCCGGGGTTTTCGGCCAGCAGACGGTAAGCCTGTTCGAGGTAGGCGATCGTGTCGGACAGGACACGACCATCATCGGGTGCACCCTCGCGCCGATGCGCGGCCACGACGATCTTCGGGTGCCGCGTCCGGACTTCTTCGAGGGTGCCGATCCACTGTCGCCGCTTCTTCTGATCGCTGCCCATCAGTGCGCAGTGCACGTCGTTGTAGGCGATGTCGCCGACGATGACGGCGTCGAGCTCGGGGAGATGTAGATAGGACGAATCGACGTGGTCGGATTGACCGGTCGCGACGACGAGAAGGTCGTGGCCCTCGAGTTCGATACGGTCGGCGGCGAGGATCTCCGGCACGATGACGGTCGAAACGAGTTCGTCGACGAACATCGCTGCATACGTCGCGCGCTCGTCACCGGATCTCATCTCGTGCTCGATTTGTCGCACCGTGGCCTCGGTGGCCACGAACCGTGCACTGGGGAATCTCTCGAGAAGCGTTGCCGCCCCGAGATAGTGGTCGAGATGGGCATGGGTGACGAAGATCGTGGTGAGCACGGTGTCGGTGGTTTCGATCCAGTCGGCCAGCTCATGCGAATCCACAAGGGTCGGCAGCGTGTCGACCAAGACCGCCTCGCGCTCACCGGCGATCAGTGTCACCGAGGTCGGTGGCCACGTCCACCCCTCCTCCATGGCGGCGATGTCGAGGGGTGGCTCGAGACGGCGTTGCGGCGCGGTGAACGTCCTGAGAGTCAATGCATTACCCATACGGAAACCCCTCGATGGCGCGCGTCAATTCTTGACCTATAGGTCAAGAATAGCATCGCGTGCGGCGAACGCCCTTCGGTCTGAATCAGACAAGATCGAGAGTTGCGTCGACGACCCGATGTAACCGCTCGGGACCGGAGTCGACCCGCGCCAAGACATGCAAACCGGTGGCTGTGCTCAAAAGCATGCTGGCTGCATCTGAAGCGTTGAGGTCAGGCCTGATGTCACCGTCACGCTGGCCGCGCTCGATCAGCTCGCGAAATGCTTCTTCAGTCCGACCGAACAGGTCGATGACCCGGCGGGTGACGTCCTCATCTATACGTCCGAGCTCGACTGCGCTGTTGGTCGCAAAACAGCCCCGCCGGTCCGGTCGCTCGAAGTCGGTTTCCACCAGGTACAGGAAGACCTGCCGCAGAATGTCTTTGGCGGGTCCAGGACTGTTCAACATCGCGCCCACGGACTCCACCCGCATGTCGAGGTAGCGGCGCAGCGCGAGGTCATACAGTTGGCGCTTACCTCCGAACGTGTGGTACATGCTGCCCTTCGCGATCTGCAACCGTTCGGCAAGCTGTTGCGGAGTCGTGGCGCCGTAACCCTGACCCCAGAACACATCCATCGCTCGATCGACCGCTGCGTGCGGATCGAATTCCTTGGGCCGTCCCACGACCGCAGTCTAGAGCTGTTCTTGACCCGTTGGTCGAGAACAGCGGGCTGTCAGTTGATGACGGCTGTCACTCCACAACTGCGATGGCGAAGCCGTCCCACCCCTTCGTACCCACGGTCTGGATGGCGGCGGTGTCGAGGCGCGGGTGGGCGCCCATCATGTCGAACATCGCGCGGACCGCCTGCGCCTGTGCGTCACCGGGCGCAGGGTCGAGCACCCGGCCGTTGCGGGCGATGTTGTCGACGACCACGACCGTGCCCGGCCTGCCGAGCCTGATCGCCCACTCGACGTAGGCGACGTTGTTCTCCTTGTCGGCGTCGATGAACACCAGATCGAAGGGCGCGCGATCGGCCAGCCCGGGCAGCGAGTCCAGCGCCGCTCCGACGACGATCTCGACACGGTCCGCGACACCCGCGCGGTCCAGATTCTGCTGGGCGACTTTGGCGTGGGCGGGCTCGTATTCGAGCGTCACGACGGAGCCCTCCGGCCCGACGGCCCGCGCCAGCGAGATGGTGCTGTAGCCGGCGAGCGTGCCGATCTCCAACACACGGCGCGACCCGGACATCCGCACCAAAAGCGACAGCAGTTTGGCGTGTTGGGCCGAGACCTCGATGGCGGGCATGCCAGCGGCGTCACCGGCGTCTCGGGCCGCGCGCAGTGCGTCGTCCTCGCTGTGCAGGACGCGGGTGAACAGATCGTCGAGCGCGGTCCAGTCGGGCATCTGGTCGGGCATCCAAGCAGACGATGTCACGGCGTCGACGGTACTCCCGGGCACACCAGCTGCTGGGCGTCAGCCGACGATCTTGCGCAGCCGCGTACCGCGCTGGTAGGCGAGCACCATCGGATCCCGGCCGGCTTTCGTCGGCTCTGAGGTGAGCACCACCCTGGGCTCGTCGCCGTAGGCCATGGTGTGGATGTGCTCGACCCCGGCCACCCGGAACATCTGGGGGTTCGGATCGTCGTCGCTGGTCATCAGCAACTCGTCGCCGGCCATGATGTCCTCGACCGCCACCTGCGTCGTCTCCACTACCGCACCCCTTCTTTCGCATAGACGACCCGCAGCACGTGGGCCACCTCCGCACCCATCACAGCACCGACGAGCTCGGTGTACACGGCGACGAACTCCGGCCCGTGCGGTGGATCGGCATCCGACAGGTGATGTGCGAGCTCGTGCAGAATCACCAGTTCCCTGAGTGCCCAAACACTTCGGCCCTCGGGCACCGCGATCGTCGCCGCAGCCCCGGCGCGCTCGTAGTGCGCCGCGGTGACACCGCGGCGCGACCGGACCCGCAACGGCGTCGCGGCGGGCCAACGCTCGCGGACGGCGGGGTGGGCCAACACGTCGTCGACGTAGGCCGCGACAGAGTCCACAGAACCGAACCTCGCCTCCGGCGGCAGCGTCAGCTGGGTTCCGAAGAAGTCGACTACCGGATTGGCGCGCTCGGCGGCACGGTCGAACATCGTCCGCACGAATTCCTCTGCGGCATAGACCTTTGCGCGTTGCGCGTCCCGCGTCATCGCTCCAGTGCTGACCTCGCCCCGGCCAACTCGGTGCCACCGCCCAGCCGGGCCTGCCGGCCTGCCCGGTCACCGGCGCGGCGCGCCGCCGACGAATATCCGGCGGTGGCGCTCGTCGCGCGCCACGCACCGCGAGCCTTCGACGTCTGGCGGTAGTAGTCCTTGAGCTCGAGATCTTTGTTGCGCAACGCGATCGCTGTGCCCGGGATGCTGGCGGGCCCGCTCTTGGCCTCCTGCTGCGCCTGTTCACGGGCCTCGGCCAGCCGCTGGCCCACCCGCGCTCCGAACGCCAGCTGGAAGTTGATGCGCGCCGTGATGGTCGGGGTCGGCTTGTGCGCACCGGTGGCGAGGTAATCCTTGGACGCCCGCACCATCTGCATGACCAGGCTGGTGTAGAGCGTGTGGCTGGCGTCGATGTCCTCACTGAAGCCGTAGGCGTACACGAACGTCGAATTCGACGCGATGTCGCACTTGACGTCGTTGGCGGCGGCGATGACCACGAACAACTGCACGTAAGTGCGCAGCCCGCGCGAACCGGGTTCACCGATGGTGATGGTGCGCTGCACCGGCATCTGCGCCTTGGCTCGCTTGTCGCCGTGGCTGCGCGCGACGGCGAGATCTATCGACGTCACGGTGGCCAACCGCTGCGCCGCCGCCATGAAGGCCTCGGCTTCGTGCGGGTTGTCGGTGCCCTCGGCTTGGCGCAGCAGGGCGGCGATGCGGGACAGCATCTTCTCGTCGGTACTCATGACAGTGAGGCTAAGGAATCTCTACGACGTTTCACCGGCTGCCAGTATCCCTTATCCCCACAGCGGTTTTCATCCCCAGCTCGCCGGTTTACTTCTTGACGAAACCGTCCAGCGCGGTGACCAGCTGCTCGGAGAGTGGGTCCTGCTTGGCGTAGTTGGCGATGTTGTCGCTCGGGTCGTCGCGCAGCACATGGTTGACACCCTCGAGCTTCACGAGCGTCACGTCGGTGTGCGCCAGCGCGTCGACGAGCGGCTGCACTGCCTCGCAGCGCGCCTGGCTGTCGGAATCCGAGCACGTCACCAACACCGGGGTGCCCGCAGGAATCGCAGCGGCCAGCTTGAGCGGGTCGACCTTGTCCGCCTCGATGACGGCCTTGATGTTGCCCGCGTTGACGATCGAGTTCAGCCCGTCGGGCAGTTTGTCGGGAACGGTGCCTGTGGTGCGGATCTGCTCCACCGCCGCCTGCCACGTCGCGACCGTCTCCGGCGACCCGTCGGCCTTCACCCGGTTGGTGATGATGTCGAGATAGCGCCCCGGAAGTGGCTGAAAGAGACCGAGGGAATGCACTTTCGGCGCTTGCGCCGACGAGTCGCCGGCGAGTGCCATCGCGTGGATGGTGCCCTCCCCCAGCGCGTAGACCGAGATCTTCTCGGGATCGGTGGCCGGCCGTTCGGCCAGAAACCTCACCGCGGCCTTGGCGCCGGAGGTGTAGACGGAGCTGACGACGTCGGCGGGCTTGTCCCGGAACGGTCCCAGCCCGGTGCGTCCCGTCCCCACCTTGTCGTAGCGCAGGCTTGCGATCCCGCGGTCGGACAGCAGCTCGGCGAGCATGCGCATGTTGCCGATCGGACCGGCCACGACGTTGTCGCCGTTGCGGTCGGTGCCGCCGCTCTCGGAGATCAGCAGCGCGGCAGGCGCGGGCTGTCCCTCGGCGCGGTACCGGTAGGTGCCGTGCATCGTCAGCCCGTCGGCCTCGAACGTCACCTCTTCGTCGGTCCAGTTCGACGCTCCGCCGGAGCTCTTGTCCGAGGAGCACCCCGCGACCAGCATCAGAAGCGAGAGAACAACAGCGGCAAGCGTTTTCACAGCTTCGACTCGATCCATGCGGTGACGTCGTCGAGCACCACGGCCTGCTCGGGTTCGTTGAACACCTCGTGGTACAGACCTGGATACACCTTGAGGTGCACGTCGCTGGATCCGATGCACTCGACCAGTTTCCGACTGCCTTCGACGGGGATGAGCTTGTCCTGGTCGCCGTGCACCACCAACAGCGGCGCAGTGATCGCGGCGGCGCGCTGCGGCATCGTCTCGCCGACCCCGATCAGCGCGCGTCCGACCCCGGCGGGCAGCTTCCCGTGGTGAACCAGCGGATCGTTCTCATAGGCTGCGACCACTTTCGGGTCGCGCGACACCGCATCGGCGGGCAGGTCCTCCACCGGCAGGCCCGGCGCGATCCTGCCCACGACTTTCGCGAGAAGCATCTTCAGCGGCGGCACGTCCTGATGGGCGTTGACCGCGGGGCCGCTCAGCACCATCGCGTCGTAGTCGTCGGGATGCTCGACGCCGTAGGTGAAGACGACACCGCCGCCCATGCTGTGGCCGAGCACGATCAACTTCACCCCGGGATTTTCCGAGCGGGCGATACCGGCCAGGGTGTGGAAGTCACCCGTGTACTCGGTGATGTCGCGCAGGTAGACGCGCTTGCCGCCGGAGCGGCCGTGCCCGCGGTGGTCCAGCGCGTAGGTGACAAGGCCAGCCTCGGCGAACCGCGCGACGACGTGGTCGTAGCGTCGGGCGTGTTCGGCGTAACCGTGGGCGAGGACCACCACGCCGCGTGCCTGGGGCGAGCGAAGCGACGGGGAATCAGCCTGGGGCGAGCGAAGCGACGGGGAATCAGCCTGGGGCGAGCGAAGCGACGGGGAATCAGCCTGGGTCTGCGGCGTCCACACGTCGTAGACGATCCGGACGCCGCCGATGCCGTCGAAACTGCGTTCGGTATGGGTCGCGGCCATGTCAGGGAGACTATCGGGCGGTCCTGGATCACAGCGGTCCGCGCAGGACCGGGCTTGTCACACCCGGTGCGTAGGCTGCTCTTCGTGACCGTCTTGGCCCTTGACGATGCTGACCGGGAAGGCAGTGCCGAGGACGTATTTCTGTCCGATGCGCAGAAGTACCGGCGTGAACTGCTGGCGCACTGCTACCGGATGACCGGATCGCTGCACGATGCGGAGGACCTGGTTCAGGAAACGTATTTACGGGCCTGGAAGTCGTACAACAACTTCCAGGGCAAATCATCGGTGCGCACGTGGCTGTACCGGATCGCCACCAACACCTGTCTGACGTCGTTGGAGGGCCGCAAGCGTCGCCCGCTGCCGGCGGGTCTGGGCGGGCCCGCCTCGGACCCCACCGACGACATCACCCCACGCCACGAGGTCGCGTGGCTGGAGCCGCTTCCCGACGCGCCCCATGAGGATCCGTCCGATCCGTCGGTGATCGCGGAATCCCGCGAGTCCGTGCGGCTCGCGTTCATCGCAGCGCTGCAGCATCTGTCACCGCGGCAGCGGGCTGTCCTCGTGATGCGCGAAGTGCTTCAGTGGAAAGCGGCCGAGGTCGGCGAGGCCATCGGTGCCTCGACCGCCGCCGTCAACAGCCTGCTCCAGCGGGCCCGCGCGCAGCTCGACGAAGTTCAGCCCACCCGCGACGACGAGCCCGCACCGCCCGAGTCGCCGGAGGCTGCGGATCTGCTCGCCAAGTACACCGCGGCGTTCGAGAACTACGACATGGACAAGCTCGTCGAGCTGTTCACCGCCGACGCGGTGTGGGAGATGCCGCCTTTCGACGGCTGGTACTCGGGCCCTGCCGACATCATCACGCTGTCGAAGGTCCACTGCCCGGCTCAGGGGCCGGGCGACATGCGGTTCATGACGACGACGGCCAACGGCCAGCCGGTGGCCGCGCTCTACATGCGCAATCCCGAGACGGGCGTGCACGAGTCGTTTCAGCTGCAGGTGTTGGACACCCGATCGACGGGCATCGCCCACGTGGTCGCGTTCATGGAACGCGAGCTGTTCGCAAAGTTCGGCCTTCCCGCCACCCTGTGAGGGCTAACCGCCCGCGCGCAGTCGGCTGAGTACGGCGTCGATCGCGACACCGAATGCGCGTTGCTCGGCTTTGGACATGCCGTCGAAAACCACGGTGCGGACGAGGTCCACGTGACCCGGTGCCGCCGCCTGCAGAGCGGTCAGTCCTGCATCGGTGAGAGCGACGGTCGCGCCCCGGCGATCGTCCCCGTCGCCCTCCCGCTCGACGAGCCCGCGTCCGCGCATCCTGCGCAGCTGATGCGACAACCGGCTCTGTTCCCAGCCGATGAGCTGACCGAGTTCGTTGATGCGCATCGGCCCGCGCTCCGACAGCGCGACGAGCACGTCGTAGTCCGACAGTGACAGCTCGCAGTCCTGCTGGAGCTGACGGTGCATCGCGGTATACAGCTTGCTGGTCATCGCGAGGTAATCGCGCCAGATCCGCTGCTGCTCGTCGGTGAGCCATTCCATGGGGTCCAGCCTAGCGCCGGAATACATGACACATCATGCATGTTGTCGTGTGCACAGCAGCCGCCTAGGCTGACAAAGACTCCCGAGGAGGGATCGCTACATGACCACCGCACCCAGCATCGTCGACGTCCGGCGTGCCGAAGACCGCGCCAAGACCAAGATCGCGTGGTTGGATTCCAAGCATTCCTTCTCGTTCGGCGGCCATTACGAACCCGACAACACCCACCACGGTCTGCTGCTGGTCAACAACGACGACATCGTCAAGCCAGGCACCGGTTTTGACACTCACCCGCACCGCGACATGGAGATCGTGACGTGGGTGCTGCGCGGCTCTCTTGTGCATCAGGATTCGACAGGCCACTCGGGGGTCATCTATCCCGGCCTGGCACAGCGGATGTCGGCCGGACGCGGGATTCTGCACTCGGAGAAGAACGACTCCTGGACGTTGACCGGTCAGGAAACCCACAGTGAACCAGTGCATTTCGTACAGATGTGGGTGGTGCCCGACGAGTCCGGCATCACACCCGGCTACCAGCAGCTGGAGATCGACGACGAACTCTTGCGCGGCAACCTCGTGACGATCGCGTCAGGGATGCCCGAGCACACCGATGCGGCGGCGATCACCATCCGCAACAAGTACGCGGCGTTGCACGGTGCGCGCCTGGAGCCCGGGCAGAGTGTCCAACTCCCCGAGGCGCCCTACCTCCATCTGTTCGTCCCGAGAGGCGAGGTCGTCCTCGAGGACGCCGGAGCGCTGCACGAAGGGGACGCGGTGCGGTTCACCGCTTCCGGCGGGCAGCGCGTGACCGCGACCGAACCTGCCGAGATCCTCGTTTGGGAGATGCATGCGGGACTTGCTGCGGCATAATCGAATTCCTGTTCTCGTCCTGAGTGCGACGCTGCTCGCGGGATGTACCGGCGGCGAGTCCACGCAGCCCTCACCGGCCTCTTCGGAGTCGTCATCGTCACCGACGTCGTCGGTCGCCGCGCCGCCCACCGGCTCGGCGCCCGTGACCGTCGAGGTTCCCGAAGACCTCGCGGACGCACCGTTCGACCAGCCCCGTGAGGCCGTGGTGCCGCAAGGGTGGACGCTGTCGGTGTGGGCGCGGACCTCGCGTCCGCGCCTGATGGCGTGGACTCCCGACGGAAGCCTCCTGGTGTCGGTGCCCAGCGCCGGCCA
Organism: Mycolicibacterium iranicum; assembly: GCF_002101705.1. Taxonomy (GTDB): domain Bacteria; phylum Actinomycetota; class Actinomycetes; order Mycobacteriales; family Mycobacteriaceae; genus Mycobacterium; species Mycobacterium iranicum. The sequence goes on from NZ_LQPC01000004.1 coordinate 8,589, forward strand.
GGTGCTCAAGTTCACGCCGCGCGGCGACGGGCCGCCCGAGGAGTCCGTCCTGCTCGACGATCTCGACGAGCCGCACGGGCTGGCCTTCGCGGGCGAGACGCTGTACGTGGCGCAGAGCGATCAGATCGACGCGTACGACTATGCGGCCGGGGCGGCCACCAACTCGCGGATCGTCGCCGGCGGCCTCCCCGACGACCGCAGCCCCGATCTTCGCGGCGCGTACTCCCATGTACTCAAGAGCGTCGCCGTCGGTCCGGACGGCGCTGTCTATTTCTCCATTGGTTCCACGGGAAACATCTCCGAACAGGACCGCTCCGCGACTCCGCCGCGCGCGACGATCATGCGGGTGCCGCCCGGTGGCGGCCCGGCGGAGCCGTTCGCGACCGGCGTGCGTAACGGGACCGGGTTGGCCGTTGCCCCCGACGGTGCGATCTGGATCGCGAACAACGGACGCGACAACGTGCCGTTCCCCGAACCTGGGCCGTCCTACGGTCAGGTCATTCCCGAGTATGTCGGAGAGAATCCACCGGAGCAGATCGCGAAGCTGACGCCCGGCCGAGAATTGGGGTGGCCGTACTGCAACAACGTGGGCGGGCCCGCCGATCTGCCGTTCATCCGCGACGTGCAGACCAACCCCGACGGCGAACGGATGGACTGCTCGGCACTACCTCCGGTCGAGCAGAGCATGGGCGCGCATTCGGCGCCGCTCGGCTTGAGCTTTGTCGACGGCGAACTGCCGGAGCCGTTCGCGCGCGGCGCCCTCGTCGGAGTCCACGGGTCGTGGAATCGGCAGCCGCCGCGGGAACCCGAAGTCTCGTTCTACCCGTGGCGAGACGGCGCACTGGGCGATCAGCAGACGCTGGTGGGCAACTTCCAGGCCGCCGACGGATCACGCTGGGGCCGTCCCGTGGCCGCCGTCGTAGGATCCGACGGCGCGGTCTACATCACCGACGACGCGGCGGACGCGATCTACCGGCTGGCACCTCCGAACTGAGGGTCGGGGCGGCGAGCCCGTTGAGCACCGACGACATCTGCCTCTCGGTGTCGACGGCCAGCTTCTCGAATACGAGCTTCATCACGGGGCTGAGGAGCTTTGCAGTACCTAGCATTTCGAGATCGGTGACATAAGTGATGACCGACCCGGAATCCTGCGGGTCCACTGTGATCGTGTCGACGGTGCGGGAAGATTGATTCTCCCCGACGAACACCACCCGGTGGTCGGACAGTTCTTCGAGCGTGTAGGTCAGCTCCGTTGTCACGCCGAAGAACTTCGACACGTTGTGCCAGTAGGAGCCCTCGGTAACCGGGCCTCGGTCGATGCGCTCGCAAGATTGCGTTCCGGCATCCCATTGCGTTGCGTGCGCGAAATCCTTGAGGTACTCGACCACTCGATCCGGCGGCGGACTGACGGTGAAGGTGCGAGAAACGGTGGGCATCTGTGGTGGTTACCCGATCTCCAGCAAACTCACCCCGCGATGCAGTGACGGACGCCGGGCCGACGGCGCGGTCCTGGGCGGCCGGGGCGCATTCCTGCTGAAGAGGCACCACCTTCCAGCTCAGCAAAGGCGGCAGCGACCGCCCCGGTACCTTCCCGTGATACCGCTGTGACGAAAGTTGACAGCGGGTCTACTGGGATTACTGTTATTACGCCTGATCCGATTTTCCGATGGGAGCCGCCGGTGACGACTCCGACCGCAAACTCACGGCGCCGCGCAACGGGTAAACGGTCCGTCTTCGCGATGGCACTGTGCACGGTGCTCGCGATGGCGGCCACGGCTCCGCCGGCTCACGCGGCCAGCGCGCGCGAACTTCTCGCTGCCGCGATCGCGAACACCCGGGGCTCCTATCTCGTCTACAACTTCGGCCCGGGATTCCCCGCGCCGATGCTCAACGCAGCGGGGAATTCCTACGAGCTCGACAACGGCGGGCGGTTGATGGTCATCAAGTCCGCATCGCAGCGGCTCGCTCCCCGGCTGCTGGCCGACTCCCACATCGGATACCAGGCGCGCTGCGAGCGAGACCCACGGGCGCGAACGTCCGAAGGGTTGCTCCAGGCGTCTGAGACCTTCTCCCCGCTGCAGGCGTGGCAGGCGCTCGGCCAGCCGACGATCGCGATCAACGCCAATTTCTTCGACGTGCGCGGCCAACAGGGCGGCTCGTGGAAGACGACCGGTTGCAGCTCACCGCTGGGCGCCTACGTCGACAACACCCGCAACCTCGGCCGGACCAATGCGGCCGTGACGAGCACTCTCGCCTACGCAGGCAAGCAGGGACTCTCGGGTGGAGACGAACGCTGGATGGCGCTGTCCACCATGATCATTCCGGTTCAGGGTGCGCCGTTTGTGGTACCGCCGAGCAGTGACGAGGACTATGACGCCGCCACCCCCGTCGTCACCCGGCTGATCAACGACGGCACCCGCTTCGTCGCCGTCGCCGGCCTCGGCCTGCTGGCGCCAGGCGAGACAGGACAGCTCAACGATCCGGGCCCGAGTGCCGCGCGCACGGCGATCGCCTACGTCAAGGATCGTGACGAGATGTACGTGTTCCAGGGCGGCAGCTATACGCCCGACCAGATCCAGGATCTGTTCCGCGGCTTGGGTAGTGACACCGCGGTGCTGCTCGACGGCGGCGGATCTTCGGCTATCGTGCTGCGTCGCGACACCGGCGGCATGTGGGCCGGGGCCGGCTCACCCCGCGGATCCTGCGACACGATGGCGGTGCTGTGCGATTCGCGCGAGCGCGCACAGCCGGCGTGGCTCGCGTTCAACTAGCCTCGCACCGCGAGAGCGCGTGTCTGCACAGCGGCGCGCCGCGATCAGCCGTGCAAATGCGCACGCTCGCCGCGCATCGACCGCACACTAAAGCCGGCACCCACTGACGGCGGCGGCGCGGGTCTGTGCCCGGTAGCCGGAGCCGAACAGCACCACATGCGCCAGCAGCGGGTACAGCTGGTGGAGCCCGATGCGGTCCCGCCAGCCGTCGCGCAGCCGATGCTCGGACTGGTAGCCGTCGAGCACCGCGTCCAGATGCGGGCACCCGAACAGCGCAAGCATCGCAAGGTCGGTTTCCCGGCAGCCACCGTGGGCAGCCGGGTCGATCAGCACCACGCCGTCGGGGGTCCACATGACATTGCCGCCCCACAGGTCTCCGTGTAACCGGGCCGGCACCTCAACGTCGTCGAAATCGCCTGCTCTGCAACGTCTTATCACGGCATCAACAGCAGCGCGCGTCTCCGTGTCGAGCGACGCGCGCGCAGCCATCGGAGCGAGTCGGCACTCGGCGTAGAACGCACCCCACGACGCCTCATTCGCATACGCCATCGGTAACGGTTGGTGCAGCGGACCGAAGAACCCTGGCCCGTCCCAGCCGGACGGCGCCGCCCCGAATCCGTCCGCGCCCGCGTCATGGGTGCGCGCCAGACGCGCGCCGAAGTCGCGTGCCACGGCTGCGGTGGGCGGCGACGGCGTGAGCCGCTCCAGTGTGAGAGAAGCCTCGTCCACCGCGACGACCCGCGCGCACGGCACCCCGCCTTGAGCGTGCGCCAGCCACCGCAGACCCGCGGCCTCACAGGCGAAGAAACCGTTGGGAGCGTTGGTGTTCCGCTTGACGTAGTCCATCAAGCCTTCTCCGCGCCAGGGGTGCCGAACCAGAAGAGCGCCGCGCTGACGGTGACCACCACCGCCCCGAATGCGAGGATCGGTGCGACGGTGAACCGTGTCAGCGTCGCACCGACGAGAGCGCCGAAGCACATGGTGGCGACGACGGCGATGCGCAGCCTCTGCCGGGCGCCGCTGCCGCCTGCCAGCTTGCTGTCGACCCCGATGCCGACAATGGTCGAGGTCAGCACCGTGGTCGTCAGCTCCTGAATGCCGAATTGCCGCGCCGTCGAGTGCTGGACGCCGAAAGCCGTTGCCAGCCCGGCGATCACCACCAGCTTCGTGTCGTCGTGATAGTGCAGCACACCTGCTCCGCACAGGATCGCCAGCACGACCAGCAGTACGATCTCGACACCGAGAGCCGTTGCGATCCATACCCGCACGTTTCCGCCGAGGTGACGCACCAATCGGCCACCGACGATGGCGCCCAAGAGGAAACAGGTGAACGCCACTACCGCAGCAGTGAGATCGACGACGGTGTGCGAGGCGAACCAGAAGCCGAGAAACACCACGTTCCCGGTCATGTTCGCGACGAACACGTGGCCGAGCACGAGCACGCTGACCGCGTCGATCAGCCCTGTCGTGAATGTCAGCAGCAGAAGCGCGGCCTCCGTCTGACGTTGCGACACCGGCGAGGCGATGGCCACGGCAGGCTAGAGCTGCGGCGTCAGATCGAACGATGTGATGGTGGACATCCTGGTGATGCGCCAGTCGCCGCCGTCTCGCTGCATTGTGAGGCGGTACGACAGGTAGCGCAGTGCCGGGATGTTCTTGGTGACCGGACTCGTCGCCACCGAATTGGTGTACACCAGCGCAGTGGCTTCGGTCGGCACCGACGGTGGCGACACGGATTCGACCGCTGCGCCCATCACCTGGGTCGTGTTGGTGACCTGGGCTTGCTTGTTGGCTTCGACGATGGCGTCGATGTAGCGGCGGTACTCATCGGCGAAATCGCCGACGAGGAACACCGTGGCGCGGTCGGCCAAGGTGTTCATGTCGTCGGGGGTGTACGTCCACAGCGTCGTGATTGCTTCGGTCGCCGCGCGCGCGATGTCCAACTTGGTTGCGACCAGAGCCCGCTCGGCCAGGTAGGGCTGGACCATGGCGCCGGCGAACGCACTCGCGCCGACGAACACCACCGAGGCGACGGCCGCCGCCGCGATCAGGCCCTTACCCGCGGGGCGGTGCGGCACCATGACGACCGGCTCCTGGGGAGCCTCCTCGACTGTCTCGTCGACAGTCTCTTCGGCGGGTTCCTCCGCAGATTCGTCGGGCGACTCCGCAGATTCCTCGACAGTTTCCTCGACGGGTCCCTCGGGAGCCTCGGCACCCGCTTCCGGTTGTGCCGGTTGAGCTTTCGCGCGGGCCGCTTTGCCCATCGGGGTCTTGGGAGCGTCGTCAGCAGACTTCGCGGTTTCGTCCACAGTCGCTTCGACCGCCTCGGTGGTGGGCGCCGACGCTTCCCGCTTCGAGCGTCGACCGAAGAACCGCCGACGCGGCCGCTCGGCAGCGGAGTGCTCCTCGGTGGTCAGATCACCTGAACCAGGTTGCTGATCTTCCACTGCTGTCCTTCCTTGATAGTCGTTGCCACCCAGCGACTTCCGCTCTCCATCGTCGACTTGCCGTCGGGTGTCTTCGAGGTGACCTTCGTGGCGATCAGCACCTCGGCACTGCCGTCGTCGTTCCATCGCTGCACACCGGCCGCGAGCACTTCGCCGGTGCTCGGTTCGGATCGGGCGACCTGGACCAGGATCTCGTTGAGGCGTGCGCTGAAGTTCTTCGCGAACTCACCGGTGGCCTGCGCGGCGACGCGGTCGGTGTAGGCGTTGGCGTTGAACGGATCCAGGCTGGTGTACATCACCATGAACTCGCTCGTGTAGCCGAGCGCCGCGGCGTCGGTGACCGCCGCGCGACGGTCCTCCTCGTGCCGGACGAGCATGAACGTGCTGGCCGCGATCGCCGCCGCAATCACCAGAGCGGCGATCACGGAGACCAGCGGAAGACCCCATCGCGGCGCACGTTTGGGTGTCGACTGGAAATACCCGGGGTCGACGGCCTCGCCGTCGGCATCGGTGAAGTTGCGGCGTGGACTCATGGGCCCGCCGGATTCATCTGCGGCTTCTTCAGCACCGTCAGGTTCGCCACACGCCACTGCCCGTCGGGCGACTTGTCGAAGTGGACCAGCACCGTGGCGGTGATGAACTTGACGTCGTCCGGGTTGTTGCCGCGCTGGCCCTGCATCGCCAGCAGCATCGCGGCGTGATCCGGCGTCACCGGCGGATTGGTCAGCACCGCGCTGTTGACGGACCAGTACTCGTTCGTCGTCGGGGATCCGGCCTTCACCGCTTCCTGCTGGGCGATCAGCTGGTCCCGGTAGCCGTCGGTGGTCAGCCCCTGCGCCCGGGCGAAATCGTCGGGCAGCGTGTCGGCGCCGTAGCTCAGCATCTGCTCGACGATGCGCGGGCCCTGCTCGGCGATCTGCTGGCGTGCCGCCTCCACGCCCCGCTCATACCGGTAGAGGACGGCGTAGCCGAGCCCGGCCGCCGCGACCGAAAGAACGGTCGCCGCAACGAGTACGGCCGAAACGAGCCGCCGCATGTTCCGCTGTGGCGGGTCGACGCGCAGCACCTCGGTGCGCGTCAGCATGTCGGCGAAGGTGCGGTTCCGCTTGTCCCACAGCGGCCACAGCCATCCGATGCCCAGCGCGAGCGTGTCGAGCAGGTGCGCGAGGTCGCGCACGGTCAAGCGCAGGATGCCGACCGGCTCGCCACCCCGCAGGACCGCGATGCCGAACAGCGCCCTCCCCAGCGTCCACCCGATGGCGTTCGGCAACACCAGCCGGTTCACCGCCATCGCGAACAGCGTCAGTCCGCCCAAGGCGGTGAACACCCATCGCTCCCAGCCGTCGGACGGCGAGGCCAGCGCCAACAGCGCCATCGTGGCGATCACGCCGAGGCCGGGCACCACGTCGACCGCCAGTGCGCCCGCGCGGGACGGCCATGACGCCGGCGCACGCCCCGCGTCGGGGTCGTCGGCAGAGGTCGCCGGGGTTGTGTCGAGAACAGCCGTCACGAGTTGACCTGGTCCAGCCTGGCGATCCGGTACTGCCCCTCGTCCCAGGCCATCGTCGCCCGCAGTCGGTAGCCGACCTGCTGGTCGGCGGCTTCGGAGTTGGAGATCCTGACGCGTACCGCCACGAGCACGTTGATCGATCCGTCCTCGTTGTGCCGTTCGACAGCCGCGCGCAGGTCATCGACCGCCACGGTGGCGTTGGCCGCGGAGTACGCCTCGGCGATGACGCTGCCGAACAGGCCGGCCTGGACGCCGAAATCTCCGGTCGAGCAGTCGAGGATCTTCGACTGCGCGGCGGTCATCGCCGCGGTATCGGGAGCCTGGGTCGCCGCGACGCAGTTCTTGGCGGCCTGCAGGGCCGCCTCGTCGGTGCGCGCCACCTCGGCGGCGCGCTCGTTGGCACGCAGTGCGAGGACACCGCCGACGACAGCACCCGCGGCCAGCAGGATCAACAGGGCGCAGATGCCTGCCGCCCAGCCGTTGCCCAGCCGTGCGGGCCTGCGTGTCTCGACCGGGGTTTCGTCCGCGGGCGCCGCGTCTGGGGCGGCCGCCGACGACTCTTCCTGGACGTCCTCGGTGTGGGGGGTCAGCCGGCTGGTGCCAGCATCTCCTTCCATCCGTCGTCTCCTGGGTTACTCGAATTACCAACGTTGTATCTGACGCCGTCAGGTCCCACGACCTCGCCGCTGCTCGGGCTGTAGGCGGCGGCGCTGCCCGGGGGTCCCTGCGTCGGGGTGTAGATGCAGGGGTTCGGCTGTTGACCGCTGCAGCTGACGGTACCCGAGCCCGGCGGGCTCAACGGATCACTGATCGGTGCCAGCGACGCCGGCGGGGGCAGCTCGTCGGCAGGCAACGGATTGCGGCCGTTGTTCACCGACGGTGCCGGTACCACCTGACCTGGTGCGACGCGCTGGTCGCAACGCGCGCCGGGGGCCGGGCAGGCGACAATCTGGTTCGGGTCGCCGTACCACGGGTTCGTGCCCAGCGGGACGTACGGCTCGTCGCTGCGACATTCCTTCGGCGTCGCCGCCCGCTTGCCCGGCACATCGGCGCACGGGTAGTTGCGCGCACCGCGAACAACGTTGCCCTGGAAGTCCTTCGGGATTTTGCAGTAGGTGCCCGACGGCAGCGGGGCCATGCTCGTGTCGGCCGGCGAACGCCACTCCGACGAAGGTAAGAAGCCGGTCAGGCACGGCGGCGGCTGATTGATCGACAGGCCGAAGTGCAGTAGCCCCTGGCCTTCGAAGATGGTGGCTGTCTGAGCAATTGACGCACCCTGGGGCAGTACTACCAGTGTTTGCTCAAGGCCCTTGTTGTAGCGCTTCAGCATGTCGATCACGACGGACAGATTGGCCAGCGTCTGCGGCAACGAGTCACGTACGTCGGCGAACACGGTGTTGACCTGGTCCAGCGTGGGTCCCGCCTGCTGCAGCCCGCTGCGCAACGCAGGATCCTGCTCGGCGGTCTGCGAGGCGATGACGTTCAGATTGCGGGACCACTGCTCGATCGCGTCGCCGGACTGCACCTGGCTGTCCAGGATCGGCGCCACGTTGGTGATGATGTCGTTGACCTGGGGCAGGTTGTCGCGAAAACCCTCCGCAAGGTTGGTCGTGGAGTCGACGAGCCGCTGCAGGGACGGACCCAGCCCGCCCACCGCGGTCGACGTCTCGGTCAGCAGCGCGTCGATCTTCTCCTTCGGCAGCACGGCGAGGCCCTCGTTCGCGGCGTCGATCGCCGGACCGACCTCTTCGGGCACCGTGCTCTCGGTGATCGTCGACCCCGGGCTGAAGAACTGGTCTGTTCCCGACGGCGAGACCAGGTCGAGGTACTGCTCGCCGATCGCCGACACCGAGTGCACGTTCGCGACCGCGTCCACCGGGATCTTGTACTTCTCGTCGATGCTCATCGTCGCCCGAGCGCCGGTGGCGGTGGGTTCGACCTCGGTGACCTTGCCGATTTGCGTGCCCCGGTAGGTCACGTTACCGGTGGCATACAGACCACCGGAGCGCTCCAGGTCGGCATACAGCGTGTACTGCCCGACACCGGCCAGGCTGGGCAGGCGCAGGTAGTACAGGCCCAGCACCCCGACCGCGAGAATGGTCAGGATCGAGAAGATGATCAGCTGAATCTTGACGAACCGCGTCAGCATCGCTCACTCAGCCCTTTCCACCAGCGGTCCGCCCGCCACGGAATGGGCGTTCGGCGTGAAGCGCACATCCGGGATCATCGTGTTCGGGTCACGACCCCATGCCTGCTCCAGCGCTCTGAGCATTCCGGAAACGCCTGTGCCCGAGAGGAATCCGTTGTCGATCGCCGACAGCGTCAGATCCACCATGAGGGAGACGTTGACGTAATCACCGCGGATTGCCTTCGGCACATTCTCGATGCTGAACGGTGCGGTCAGCATCAGCTTCAGTGCGCCCAAAACGTAAGGTGCGGCCTTGCCCAGCTCCCGCAGCGGACGCTGCAAATTGGCCAGGTTGGCATTCAGGTTGTCACTTGCGGGGGCGAGTGCGTACTCGGCGGCACCGCCGATCCGGCCCAGCGCTTCGACGGCGTCGGCGAACAGATCGCGGGTCTCCGCGAAATGCTGGATCAGCGGCGGGAATTCGGTCAGCACCGCATCGAGGGTCTCGTTGCGCTGCGCGACGATCGCCAGCAACCGGTTCGTCGAATCGATGGCCCGCGTGATGTCTGCGCGCTGCTGGTTGAGCTCCGCGGTGAACGTGTCGAGACGGCCGAGGAATTCCCTGATCTCCTCACCACGACCGTCGAGCACGTTGTAGATCTCGGTCTGGATCGTCTCCAGGTTCGACACCCCGCCACCGGTCAGGATCGACGCGATGCTCGCGAGAACCCGCTCGGTCGTCGGGAACGCCGACGCGTTCTTCAGCGGGATCGTGTCGCCCGACCTCAACTTGTCCGAGGACGGATCCGGCGGCAGGTCCAGCTGGACGTGCTGCGAACCCAACAGGCTGGTCTGGCCGATCTTGGCCAGCGTGTTCTTCGGCAGCTGCACGGACTGGTCGAGGTCCAGCGTCAGCGTCGCAACCCAGTTCCGCAGTTCGATCGAACGCACCCTACCTACGTAGACGTCGGCCACCCGGACGCGGCTGTTGACGTTGAGCGCCAGCGTATCCGGCATCTGGACATAGATGGTGGTGGCGCCCGAACCGGTGCCGGGACCGCCCGGCAGCGGCACGTTCGCGATGCCCTTCCACGACCCGCAAGACGTGAGCACCACCGCGGCAGCCCCGAGCGCGATGGCGCTCCTGGCCACCTTGGTCAGCCTGTTCATCGCGTACCTCCAGCTTCGGCCGGCAGCAGCGGACCCGACGGCGCCGCGGGTGCGGGGCCGGGTGCAGGAGCTGCGGCGGGTGCGCCGAGCGGACTTCCACCGCCAGGAATCACCCCGGGGGCGGGCACCGGCGGCGGACCCGGCTGCGGGTACCACGGCGGCGGCAACGGGTTGTTCTGGTCGAACGCGTTCGGCGGTCCGGGCAGGTTGCCGTTGCGCGTCGTCCCGAATGCCGGCGGAGCGGCGGGGGGCACGATGTCGGGCCCGCCCATCAGCTCGGCCAGTGATTCCGGTGTGAGCATGTTGGCCGTGAACGGCTGCACCTCGACGCCCTGCATGCCCGGCGCGACGATCCAGCCCGGCTCATGGTTGCCGTGCGAGAACAGCGTGTCGCGGGACCAGATGCCCGGCACGGTCGTGTCCTTGTATCCCGGGGGCGGCTGCAGCCGCGGCTCGGAGTAGGCGATCTGCTTGGGCAGCGTCATCGCGGCTTGCAGCTGGTTCGCACCGAACGGCAGGTAGTTGAACTTGATCGCGTCGAGGATCGGCCCCAGGTACTGAGCGCACAGTTCCGCCGACTCCTGGTAGCCGAGACGGCTACCGGCCTGGATGGAGCTGCAGATGAACTCCATCGGGTTGGCGAAGTTCGAGATAACCGGCATGTTGACGATGCCGCCGGCGTTTGGCGACGAGATGTTGACGATATTCGAACCCAGGTTCGGGAGCACATGCAGACCCGTTTCCAGGCCGTCGCGCGGCTCCGGCTGCAGGATCGCGTTGGTTACGTCAGCGAGGTTGTTCACATCGTGCGCCAGCACTTCACCGTTCTCCTCGATGAAGCTGCGCGTCGTCGAGAGCAGCTCGTTGAGATCTTCGAGCGCGTTCGCCACCTCGCGGTCGGTGTTGGTGAACGCGTTGGTGAACTGCGCGAGGTTGTTGTTCAGCGAGACGAACTGCTCGTCGCTCTCGTGTAGCGCGTTGACGAAGAGGGCCAGGCTCTTGATGACGCTGAACAGGTCGCCACGGCCCTGATTCAGCGCGAACAGCGCCTCGGAAAGTCCGTTGAGCGTCCTGTTGAGCTGTTCGCCCTTGCCGGCGAAACCGTCGGCCGCGGACTCGATGATGTCGCCGAACGGACCCTTCGGCTGCTCCGGTGTGGGACCGAGGTCCCGCAGCAGTCGGCTCACCGAATCCCGCAGATCGTCGTACTCGACCGGCACCTGGGTGCGGTCAACGTCGAGCACCGCGCCGTCGGGCAGCGTGTTGCCGCCGGTGTAGGCCGGCGACAACTGAATGGTGCGCGATGCGACCAGGCTCGGGTTCAGGATCGAGGCGCTGGCGTTCTCGGGAACCTTGTACTTGTTCTCGTAGTGGAAGGTGACCTTCATCTTGTCGCCCGCGGGTTCGATCTTGTCGATCGTGCCGACCCGGACGCCCATGATCTGCACCTTGTCGCCGGGGTAGAGCGCCAGCGTCTGGGTGAAGTACGCGACGACGGTGTTGGTCGTCGCCTTCTTGTAGAAGTGCCAGCCGAGGAACGCACCCGCGACGGCGACGATCAGCACGAGGGTGCCGATGACCAGGGCGGTGCGCGAGACACCCGGCAACTTCATGTTCCGGACATTGAAGATGGTCGACATGGTCTCCTACCCCCTATCCCTGTGATCCCGGCGGAAGAAACGGTGGGTTGCCCGGCAGGGGCGGCTGCCCGGCCGGAGCCAACTGCTGCCCCGGACCCGGCACCGCCGGCGCGGGAAGCGTGGGCGGCAACGGTGCGATACCCGGGGTGAAGTCCGGCGGCTGCGGCTGCGGGGCCAGCGGCACGGTGCGGGCACCGGGCGGCGCGGGCGGCAGCGGCGGGTTGGCGCCCGGAACGACAGGCGACAGCTGACCGGGGATGGCCGCGGCGGGGACACCCGGACGCGGTTGCGGCCCATGGACATTCGGCGCCGAGGTGACGACGTTCGGCGGCGGGTAGCCACCCGGGACGGGTCCGTACGGACCCTGCGTCAGATCTGCGCAGGGCAGCGGGTCGCCGGGGCTCGGGATGCCGTCGGCCGGCGGCGTGTACGAACACGGCGAGCCGGGCGGGACGGCGGGACCGGGGTTGGTCGGGGTGCCCTCGATCGGCGTCGGTGCCGGTGGAGGCGCGCCATTTTCGAAGCCGACGCCGTTCGGGTCGGGGAAACGGAACGACGGCAGGCCAGCGTTGCGCCAGAACTCCTCGGGGTCGATGCCGCGCTTCTTGAACGCGGCGTCGACGAACGGCTGCAGGATCCAGTACGGAGCGAGGTTGACGAGCATGACCTTGAAATAGGGGCCCGACGCGAGCGCTTCGCCGAGGGACCCAGTAAACTTCGACAGCGAAGCCAGCACGTCGACGAGGTCGAACTTGCGCTCCCGCAGCACATCGCTGACGACGCGGAGCTGCTCGAGAACCTTGTTCAGGTTCGGGTTGTCGTCGATGACGCCGCGGACCTGGGTCGAGAACTTGTCGACGCGTTCGAGCAGCTGACTGACGGCGTAGTTGCGCTCGTTGACCGCGGCCAGCAACGTCTGCGCGTTGACGAACAGCTGGTTGATCTGTTCGCTGCGGTTGCCCAGGACGCCCGCGACCTTGTTGGCGTTGGCGAGCAACTGCGTGATCTGGTCGTCGCGCTTACCGATCGTGTCCGAGAACCGAGCGACACCGTCGAGGGCGGCGCTCAGGTGCGGATAGGTCTGATCGATGGTCTCGGACAACACGTTCAGCGAATCGCGGACGGTCTTGGTGTCCCAGTTCGCGGCGGAATTGCTCACGTCGAAGAACGCGTCGTAGATCTGGTACGGGGTTGTGGTCTGCCCCAGCGGCAGCACTTCGTTGGCCTGCAGCGGCTCGTCGCCACGCGGTTCGATCTCGATGTTGCGCCGGCCCAGGATGGTGTCGGTGCGGATCGCGGCGCGGCTGTCGGTGCCGATCTCGGTGCCGTCCAGCGAGTAGCCGATGACGACACGGTCGCCGTCGATGTCCGTCGACTTGACCACGCCGACGTCGACGCCCGCGATGCGGACCTTGTCACCGACATTGATGCCGCCGGTGTCGGCGAACTGCGCGTAGTACGTCGGCTTCGCGAACAGCATGGGCACGCTGGCGAAGCTCTGGCCGACGCCGATCACCACGACCAGGATGATGATGCCCATCAGCCCGTTGCGGACGCGGTTGGATCCTTCGAGGACTCTCATTTCGGCGTGCACCTACCCGACGGCTGGCTCCAGACCTTCACGGTGCGGACTGGGCCACCCGGCTGTAAACCGTTGAGCATCAACGAGACGTCGCAGGCATAGAAGTTGAAGAAGTCACCGTAGACGCCACCGGAGCGACCGATGATCTTCAAGGCTTCGGGCAGCCTTATAAGCTGGTCATTGAGCTGGTCCCTCTGATCGACCAGCGGCTGCTGGATGGTCTCCAACCGGCCGATGGTGCTCTGCAGCAGCGGACGATTGTCAGCCAGCAGATCGGCGACCGTTCCGGCAGCATCGCTGATGTCGCCGACCGAGTCGGCGAGCGGATCGGCACGGTTCTTCAAGCCGGTGATCAGCACCTCGAAGTTCTTGACGGTGTCGTCGAACTGCTGCTGATGCTTGACCGTGGTGTCGAGCACCGTGTTCAAGTTGGTGATCACCTCGCCGATGGCCTGGTCCCGGTCGGCCAGCGCCGAGGTCAGCGACGCGGTCTGGTCGAGGATGTCGTTGATAGTGCCGCCCTGCCCCTGGAACACCGTGATGATCGACTGCGCGATGGTGTTGACCTTCTCGGGCTCCAGCGCCTGGAACACCGGACGGAAGCCGCCGATGAGTGCGTCGAGGTCCAGCGCCGGTTCGGTGCGCTCGATCGGGATCGTCGATCCCGCAGCCATTCTCGTGTTGCTCTCACCGCGCTTGAGTTCCAGGTAGCGATCGCCGATGAGGTTCAGGTACCGAACCGATGCGGTGCTCTCGTCGAAGAGTTCGAGCGAGCGGTCGACGTTGAAGTCGACCCTGACCTGTGAGCCGCCGTCGATCAGAGTGACGTTCTCGACCTTGCCGACCTCGACGCCGGAGGCGCGGACGAACTGTCCGGACCGCAGACCACTGGCATTGCTGAAGATCGCCGAGAAGTTGTTGGTGCGGTCGAATCGCATCTGACCGAACACCACGATGATGATGCCGGTGAACAGCAGCAGCACCAGGGAGAAGGCGCCGAGCTTGATGGCGGTTCCGGTGATTTTCATGGGTTGATCGTGTGCTCCCCGACTTGGCGGCCCCAGACGTACTCAGTGAGCAGCGGCTGGCCGAGTTCAAGGTGGTTGTACGGCGCGATCGAGGCTCCGGTGTCCAGGACCAGGTACGGCGCGGGCCACAGATCCCGGGTGATCGGCTGCCAGCAGCCGGGCCGCCCGCCCGGTCCGCCCTTGGCGTTCACGCGGGGCAGGTTGTCAGGATACACATAGGCGTTGCCGGCACCCAGTCCGAGGACCTCCGAGCGAGTCCGCAGCGAATAGCCATTACCGCCTAGCGCCGCCGCGAGTTTGGGCTGAACGTCGTGGTAGTTGCGGATCGTGCAGAACAGCGACGGGCTGTACTCGTCGAGAAGCTCCGACGTCGGGATCAGGTCTTCGGCGCCGCGGACGAGGTACGGACCGCTGCGCTCGAAGATCTCGCCGCCGGTGTTGCCGAAGCCGACGGCCGCCATGAGGGCCTGGTCGACGTTGCCCTGCTGTTCGTTGAGCGTGCGGGCGGTCGTCACGGCGTTCTGGAGGCCGTCGAACAGATCCGGGGCCGCATCGGCGTAGACCTCACCGAGGTCGGCGAGGAGCTGGTTGTCCCTGCGTAACTGGGGCAGCTGCGGGTTGATCTCGGTGAGGATCTGATTGCCGTTCTCGATCGACTCACCGAACCGGTCGCCGAGTCCGTCGAGCGCCTGCGCGGTCGCGGTCAGCGTCTGGTTCAGCTTGATCGGATCGACCTGGGCGGCGATGTCGACGACCGTCTCGAACAGCGTGTTGAACTCCGTCGTGACCGAGGTGACGTCGATGACGTCAGAGGCCGAGATGCGCTGCTGCGACGGATCCGACGGGGAGCGGAACGACACGTACTTGTTGCCGAACACCGTGGTGGCGCTGATGTCGGCCTCGACGTTGCGCGGGATCAGGTCGAGGTACTTGGGGTCGACCTCGAGAATGATCTTGGCCCGCGGCTCCCCGTCGACGTTGGTCTCTTCGACCTCGCCGACTCGGCCGATCTCGACGCCGTTGTAGGTGACCTTCGCGCCGGGGTCCATCGACAGGCCCGACCGCGCCGAGATCATTGTGAGCTCGGTGCGGGGCAGGAAGTCGCCGCGGAACTGCAGGTACACCAGGACCAGCGCGACGATCGTGACCAGGGCGAGGAACAGGCCCGCGATCTTGTACGGGGGCTGCCGCTTGGAATTGATGGGTGCTGTCATCGCCGCTACACCGTCAGGTTGAAGTTCGGGTCGACGCCGTAGAGCGCCAACGAAGCGAAGAGCACCACGCACACGATCGCCACCAGCGAGGCGCGCATCGAGCGGCCCACCGCCTCGCCGACGCCGACTGGGCCGCCGCTGGCGTAGAAGCCGTAGTAGCAGTGGTTGAGCATGACGATCACCGAGATGAGGACGGCTTGGACGAAGGACCAGAACACGTCGTCGGGACGCAGGAATGTCCGGAAGTAGTGCTCATAGGTGCCGGTCGACTGGCCGTAGAAGATCGTCGTGGTCGCCTGCGCCGACAGGAACGACATGATGATCGCCATCGCGTAGAGCGGGATGATCACGACGAAGCCGGCCATGATGCGGGTCGACACCAGGTAAGAGATCGACTTGATGCCCATCACTTCGAGGGCGTCGATCTCCTCGCTGATGCGCATGGCGCCGAGCTCGGCCGTCGCGCCCGCGCCGACGGTGGCTGCCAGCGCCTGCCCCGCGACCACGGGTGCGGCGATGCGCACGTTGATCAGCGCGGCGAAGAATCCGGTGAACGCCTCCACACCGATGTTGCCCAGCGAGGCGAAGCCCTGGATCGCGACGAGCGACGAGCCTGAGAGCGTGACGAAGCCGACGATGGCGACGGTGCCGCCGATCACGGCCATGGCGCCGGTGCCCATGCCGATCTCGGCGATGAGCCGCAGCGTCTCCTTGCGGTAGTAGCGGAGTGCGTGCCCGATCGAACCGACCGCGGTGACGACGAACCACGCGACGTGGCCGACGCTGTCGAGGCCGCGCGACGGTGCGCCGACGATCTTCTCCGCGCGGGCCACGCCGCGGGGGAAGCGCTGCCGGATTACCGATGCCGTCTCGGATCTCACAGCCATGTCAGCTCCCCGTTCCGAATCGGACGCCGATGGTGGTCAGCACGACGTTGACCGCGAACAGCGCGATGACGCACAACACGAGGGTCTCGTTGACGGCCGTGCCGACGCCTTTGGCGCCGCCGGCGACCGTGAGGCCGCGGTAGCAGCCGACGAGCCCGGCGATCAGGCCGAAGGTGAGGGCCTTGATGAGGGAGATCAACACCTCGGGCAGTCCGGTGACCAGTGTGAGCGTCGAGACGTAGGCGCCCGCGGAGACATTCTGGAGGTACACGCCGAAGATGAAGCCGCCGACCAGGCCGATGGTGATGACCGCGCCGTTGAGCAGCATGGCGACAAAGGTGGAGGCGACGACGCGGGGAACGACGAGCCGGTGGATCGGGTCGATGCCGAGCACCTCGAGCGCGTCGATCTCCTCGCGAATGGTGCGCGCGCCGAGGTCGGCGCAGATGGCGGTCGATCCGGCGCCGGCGACCACCAGCACGGTGACCAGGGGACCCAGCTGGGTGACCGCGCCGAGTGCGGCGCCCGCACCGGAGATGTCGGCGGCGCCGAACTCGGTGAGAAGGATGTTGAGCGTGAAGATCAGCAGCACGGTCAGCGGGATCGACACCGCGACCGTGGGCAGGAAGGCCACGCGAAGCAGGAACCAGGCCTGCAGGATGAATTCGCGCCACTGGAATGGTGGGCGGAACAACGCCTTGAATACAAGGACGCACATCCGCACGAAGCCGCCGACGGCCACCAGACCCGGCCGAATCTGCTCGCGGACGTAACCCGTGAGACCCGAATTCGTCGTCACAGGACCACTCCTACGAGCGCCTGACGACTGGTATCGCAACAAGCAGAGCGCACCGGCAGCACCTGTCGCACGCTCCCTTCCAGCCCCGACCCCGATCGTGTGAGCACGGTCTCCCTACCTGTCAGTAGTAAGACAGACCACCGGACTGTACCCGATGCTGTAGTCCTCGCGTACCGCATCCGCGGGATTGAGCACCCAACCGTTAGCAAATGGTTCTCCCTGCCCCTAATCCCGTTGTGCCGCAGCTGAAACCGTTGGCGGAGTAGAACTTTCGCGAGCGTCAATGGAATCGGCGGCGCCGAAAAGCGTTCTCAGTTCCGTCTTGAGAACCTTCCCGGCGGGGTTGCGCGGCAGCGCGTCGACGATTTCGAGCGCTTTCGGATGCTTGTAGCGAGCGATCCGGTCGCCGAGGAATCGTTGGAGGTCGGCCAACTCCAGGCCCCGCCCGGCGGTTGCTCCCAGCGAACTCCGCACCACCGCCACAGCAACCGGAACCTCTCCCCACTTCTCGTGCGCACGGCCGATCACCGCGACCTCGACGATGTCCGGGTGGGCGGCGAGGACGTTCTCGACTTCGGCGCAGTAGATGTTCTCGCCGCCGGAGATGATCATGTCCTTCTTACGGTCGACGACCCAGATGTAACCCTCGTCGTCCTGGCGAACCAGGTCACCGGAGTGGAACCAACCACCGGCGAACGCATCAGCTGTCGCTTTCGGGTTGTTCCAATAGCCCTCCATCAGGGTGGGGGCGCGGTAGACGATCTCGCCGACCTGCCCGATCGGAACATCGTTCATCTCTTCGTCGACGATGCGCGCGGATACCGTCGGGATCACCTTGCCGACCGAACCGAGTTTGCGGATCGCGTCGTCGCCCAACAACATGCAGGTGACCGGCGACATCTCCGTCTGCCCGAACGCCGCGAGGATCTGGGCGCCGGGGAAGGTCTCCGACATCTGCCTGAGCAGGGTGTCCGACGCGGGTGCGGCACCCCACGACAGGAACCTGAGCTTGAGTTCGCGCGGGTTGGCCTGCTGCGCCGCGCACACGGCCTGCCATTGCGCGGGGACGAGGAAGATGCCGGTGACCTTCTCGACCTGCAGGACGTCGAGCAGTTCGTTCGGGTCGAACGCGCCCAGCGGGTAGAGCACCGTCGGCCGCCCGAGCAGCAGTCCCGAGACGATGCTGCCGATGCCGGCGATGTGGAAAAAGGGCACGCCGATGAAACCGATGTCGTTGTTGATGTCCGCGCCGTTGGTGAACAGCAGGGTCATCACCTGCCCCGCCAGGTTGCTGTGCGTGAGCACCGCGCCCTTGGGCTTACCGGTTGTCCCGGAGGTGTACATGATCAGCGCCGGTGAGTCGTTGGGAATGTCGACGGCGATGTCTTGGGGGGACACCGCGCCTCCCTCGTTCAGCGCCTCCTCGTAGTCGAGCACGTCGTCTTCGGAGGAGCCGCCCGCGACGATGACCGTCGCCAATCGGGGGTCGATGTCGCGCACCGCGGTCGCCACCTTCGCCAGTACCGACTCGGTGACGATGACCTCGGCGGCGCAGTCGGCGACGAGGAACGCGATCTCGGCCGGGGTCATGCGGAAATTGACCGGGACAGCGATGGCTCCGAGTTTGTTGGTTGCCAGGACGGCTTCGAGGAACTCGGTCCGGTTCAGCATCAGGATCAGCACGCGATCCCCGAATCTGACGCCGCGCTCGTGCAGGAAGCCGGCGAGCGCGGTGACTCGTCGATCGAGCTCGGCCCAGGTCGTGGTGCGGCCGAGGAATCGCAGCGCCGTCTCCTCGGGCTGCATCAGGGCGTGCCGGGCGAGCTGATTGGTCCAGTTGTGACGGCGCGCGAGATAGGGCTGTTCGGTCGCTGTGCCGGGTTCGGTCAACGTCTTCTGCTCCAACGGGGTGGCTTGCGCACTGTTGATATTTGATCAAACATGTTGTTGCCTCGGTCACACTATGGTCCTGGCGCCGACGGGACAAGACCCCCTCACGTCGCGGGAAAGGCGGGACAGCCGATGAACGCCCCCGCCAGTACGCCGACGACGACAGGCAGGGTGCGTCGCGAGCAGCTCTCCGATGAAGTCGCGGCCCGTCTGCGCGTGGAGATCATGACGGGAGCAGTGCGCCCGAACACCTTCATCCGGCTCGACGAGACGGCCGCGCGACTGGGCGTCAGCATCACCCCGGTGCGCGAGGCATTGCGCACCTTGCGCGGTGAGGGAATGGTCGAGCTGGAACCGCACCGCGGCCATCGCGTGGTGCCGTTGTCGCGCAGCGACATCGAGGACATCTTCTGGCTGCAGTCGACCATCGCCCAGGAACTGGCCGCGTCCACCACGCATCGGATCACCGACGAACAGATCGACGACCTCGCCCGGCTGAACGCCGCGCTGGCGGATGCGCTCGAACGTCGCGACCCGGGTCCGATTGCCCAGGCGGAGTTCGACTTTCACCGTGCCTTCAACCGGGCCGGCGGCCGGATCAAGCTGGCGTGGTTCCTGTTGCACGCCACGCGGTATCTACCGCCGCAGCTGTTCGCCTCGGACGAAGCCTGGGGAGCGGGGGCGGTGGCCAGCCATCTCGAGATCATCGAGGCGCTCCGCCGACGCGACGTGGACCGGGTGGTGGAGCTGACGCGAGGTCAGTTCGCCGACGGCCTCACGCTGATGATGGCCTACCTGGACCAGGTCGGGCTCTGGGCTTGACCCGGCGCTACGACGACGCGAGCTGTTCGGCGCGCGCCTTCAGGTTGTCGGCGAGGTAGTCCAGCGTGTCCCCGACGACCTTCTTCACCATGGCGGCCGGGACGGGCATGCTGACTTCGACGTCGAGATCGACGGTCAACAGCGACGTCGGCCCCATCGCGACCACCGCGAATCGCTGCTCCTGCTTGGTGAAGTGGTCGCCCTGCTGCAGCACCGTGAAGATCTGATTCTCGCCGGGGTAGTACACCGCGTTGATGAACGTGCCGGCCTGCCCCTGCACGACGACGTCGAGCCGAAGCTGACTCGGCCGCCCGTCGTCGTACCGGGCCAGAATCCAGCAGCCCTTGATCTCGGTGTTCCACTCCGGATACTTCTCGAAGTCGGCGACGATCTCCATGATCGTCTCCGCGGAGGCCGAGACCTCGACCGTCTTACTCACCAAAGGCATTGGCCGAGCATATCGACCGCCGGCTCCGGCTCATGTGGCCACTGGACGCCGGCTAGTTGGATTCCTCGAAAGTCCTCGCCGCAGCGTCGAGTTCGACTCCCAGCGGTGACACCTCACGAACGCCTTCGTCGCGGATGAGCCCCCGCAGCAGAGCCGTGC
The DNA here is from genome assembly GCF_002101705.1 of Mycolicibacterium iranicum. Taxonomy (GTDB): domain Bacteria; phylum Actinomycetota; class Actinomycetes; order Mycobacteriales; family Mycobacteriaceae; genus Mycobacterium; species Mycobacterium iranicum. The sequence goes on from NZ_LQPC01000004.1 coordinate 29,084, forward strand.
TGAACTCCACGGCGATCTCCTGGGCGCTTCGCCGGCCGTGGGGCCGCAGCCACCGGTAGGAACCCAGTGTCATACCGATGTAGCCGAGCGCGAGCACGTGGGAGTCGCAGTCGTAGAACTCGCCGCTGGCGATGCCGCGGTCGATGACGTCGCGCACGTGCTCGTAGACCTGGGCTTCCTTCTCGCGGATGTAGGCCACCTGCTCCTCGGTGAACCACTCCGTGATGTAAGGCCCCTCCTGGAAGTACACGGCGGCGCGCTCGATGTTGCCGGCGATGCCGACCAGCAGCCGCCGGGTGAAGTGGTAGATCGTCTCGCGCGCCGTCGCCGTCGGATCGTCGTGCAGCGCGTCGACGGTGAAGTCGGCGGCGCCCTTGTAGATGTCGTAGAGGATCAGCGACTTGCTGGCGTAATAGTGATAGACGGTGGCCTTGTTCAGGCCAACAGCATCGGCGACGTCATCCATCCGGGTGCCGTGATAGCCGCGCGCGGCGAACAGCTTGGTGGCGACCGCCAACAACTCCTCGCGGCGGGACATCCCGTTGCTCGTGACGGATTCAGACATGGCGACTCACTATAGGCATCGGCAGGCATTGAGAATGCCTGGACCTACTAACTGGTTGGTTCAGTCTAGGCCGATGCGGTGTTCTTGCGGGCAAAGCAGGTCTAGACTCGTCCCATTGCCGCCGTCGTGTGGCCAGAGGTAACGGAGAGGTGCGCAGTGGACCCGAACCCTGATTACGACGCAAGCGATGAGCTCGAGTACGGCATCAACTGGTTCGCGTGGATCCTGCGCGGGGTTTATCCGCCTCCCGCGTACCCGCCGGTCTGATCCAGCATCCGCGCCGCACGGCGCTCGTTGAGCCATGCCCTGGTGAGCTCGTATGCGCTTTGGACGTGCTTGCCCAGGGCGTCCACCTCGGACTTGCTGCGCTGAGCAACCACGGTCAGTTTCTCTCGCGCTTCGTTGACCCAATCGCGAGACGGCTCCGGTTCCCAATCGGGCGGCCAGCGTAGCGACTCGACCACCACTGCTGGCAGGTTCGCCACCGGCCGACTGTCCTCGCGGTAGCACTCCCCGCACCTGCGGCAGCGCACCTCGTAACGCAATCCGTTCGGTGGCCGCTGCGACGTCTCCACGAAGACGTAGTCGGCTACCGCGACACATCGCGGGCATCGGGCCAGCCCGCGTTCGACAACCATGCTCACGCCGATATCGTGCGGCCCGCGGACCCTCCCACGCGATGGGTATGTGAGGTCGATGCGTGATCGGTGCCGTTTCGAGATATTCGCTTGGACGGGTTCAGGCGGCGCTGCGGGCGGTCTCGCGCAACGCCGTCCGCAATCCGCGGCGCTGTCCGTTGGCCGACCGACCGATCTTGGGGAAGCGCCGCTCCGAGTTGGTTTCCGGGGCGTTGTCGCTGTCGGCACGCAGGTACTGATCCGGCAGCGCGAGCTTGAGGATCGTCCAGAACGACTGCCAGTACTGGCGATAGAGCGGACCGGTGGTGTACGGCAGGTCGTACTTCTCGCACAGCTCACGGATTCGCACGCTCATCTCGGCGTACCGATTGCTCGGCAGATCAGGGAACAGGTGGTGTTCGATCTGGTAGCAGAGGTTCCCGCTCATGAACGCCATGATCGGTCCGGCGTGAAAGTTGGCCGACCCCAGCATCTGTCGCAGATACCATTCACCACGGGTCTCGTTCTCGAACTCCTCGAAGGTGAATTTCTCTGCGCCGTCAGGGAAGTGGCCGCAGAAGATCACCATGTAGGCCCAGTAGTTGCGGATCAGGTTGGCCACCGCATTGCACTTGAGCGTGTGCTTCCAGTTGGTTCCGGTCAACGCCGGGAAGATGAGGTAGTCCTTGCCGACCTGCTTGGCGATCTTGCGGCCCATCACGCGCATGTCCTTGCGCGCCTCGGCCCAGGTCTTCTCCTTCTTGCGGATCTTGTCGACCTCGATGTGGTGGGCCGCCACCCCCCACTCGAACAAGGTGCCGAGCAGCAGGTTGTAGATCGGGTTGCCGATCATCCACCGCTCCCACGGTTCGTCGCGGGTCACCCGCATAATGCCGTAACCGACGTCGCTGTCGAGTCCGACGACGTTGGTGTACTTGTGGTGCACGAAGTTGTGGGAGTGCTTCCATTGCGACGCCGGACAGGTGGTGTCCCACTCCCATTCCGTCGAGTGGACCTCGGGGTCGTTCATCCAGTCCCACTGGCCGTGAATGACGTTGTGGCCCAGCTCCATATTCTCGATGATCTTGGCCGCGGCGAGCATCGCCGTGCCCCCGATGCGGGCGATGCGGCTGCTGCTCGCGAACAGCGCGATCCGCCCGCCGGCGGCGAGCGCACGCTGCAGCTGGATCGTGCGGCGCACGTAGCGCGCGTCGCGCTCACCCCTGGACTCCTCGATGTCGGCGCGAAGCTGGTCGAGTTCTTGCGCAAGCGCCTCGACATCCGCTTCGGTCAGGTGTGCATATGCCTTGATGTCCGTGATCGCCATGGCGAAGTCTCCTCAAACGTGGATGGTGCAGTTGCCCGAAGCGGTGGAAATGCAGGTCTGAATGCGGTCGCCGGCACCGTGTTCGGTACCCGACCGGATATCTCGGACGTGCCCGTCCTCGAGCGGGAGCACGCACGTCTGGCAGATGCCCATGCGGCAGCCGAACGGCATCTGGATGCCGACTTTCTCGCCCGCCTCGAGAATCGAAGTGGCGCCGTCGATTTCGACCGACTTGTCCGAATGCGCGAAGGTCACCACCCCGCCTTCGCCGCCTTTGTCGGTCGCCGCGATGGTGAACCGCTCCATGTGCAGCTGGTCCTCGAGACCCTCTGCGGTGAAGAGGCCTTCGACGGTGTCGAGCATTTCTGAGGGGCCGCAGATCCACGCCGAACGATCGCGCCAGTCGGGTACCAGCTCGTCGAACCGGTCGAAGTCGACCTTGCCCTGTTCTCTGGTGAGGTGCAGATGCAGGCGGTAGCCGTCCTGAGCGTGCTCGAGTTCGCGAAGTTCGTCGCAGAAGATCACGGCGTCCTCGGTCGGCGCCGAGTGAACGTGCACGATGTCGGGTCGCTGTCCCCGAGCGCGCAGGGAACGCAGCATGGCCATGATCGGGGTGATACCGCTGCCCGCGGTGATGAACAGAAGCCGTGCGGGCGGCGGATCGGGCAGCGTGAATTCGCCCTTGGGTGCCGCGAGCCGGATGATCGTGCCGGGCTCGACACCCTCGACCAGGTGGGTCGACAGGAATCCTTCGGGGGTCGCTTTCACGGTGATCGAGATCTGGTTGTCGGACTGCTCCGGCACCGAGGTCAGCGAATACGACCGCCAGTGCCAGCGCCCGTCGACCCGCAGCCCGATCCCGACGTATTGACCGGCGGCGTAGTCGGCGGAGAACCCCCAGCCGGGCCGGATGATGACGGTCGCCGAATCCTCGGTCTCCGGCTTCACCGCGACGATCTCGCCGCGCAGTTCGCGCGCCGACCACAGCGGATTCAGCAACGACAGGTAGTCGTCGGGCAGCAGCGGAGTGGTGGCTCGGGCGGCCAGCCCCCGCACCATGTTGACCCAGCCGCCCGACGGCGCATCCACGTCGCGGGCGGGTGCCTTGCTCCAGCGCGCCACCGTTTTCACCAGTCCGGCCACAAACCCGCCCTTCCTCACTGCGTAACGCCTGTGACCGCTGTCACATCGTCGCAGCCAGGTGTAGCCCTACCGCTGGGTAACTAAACCCGGTACGCCGCGCCGTCAGACTGTTGCCAGCCCACTGCCAGCGTCGGTGCGGAACAACCGCGGACCTCACACCTGTGGGCAACCGATGATGCCCGCGGGCGGATCAGCAAACGCGGCTACGCCGCCCCGGCCCCATTCGCGGCTACGCCGCCCCGGCCCCATTCGCGGCTACGCCGCCCCGGCCCAATTCGCGGCTACGCCGCCCCGGCCCCATTCGCGGCTACGCCGCGGCGCGCTTGACGGCCTGCCCCACTTCCGCGCGCAGTTCCGCGTACTCAGGCGAGCGGCGCAGCTCGTCGGGATCCACCCCCGTGCGGGGCAGGTCGACGGGGATGTCGAGGGCGACCTGCCCGGGACGACGGGTCAGCACGACGATGCGGGAGCCCAGGAACGCGGCCTCGTCGGCACTGTGCGTGACGAACACCGTGGTGCGCCCAGACTCGGCGCTGACCCGCCGCACATCCTCCTGCAGCCGCTCACGGGTCAAGGCATCGAGCGCCGCGAACGGTTCGTCGAGCAGGAACAGCGGAGTCTCGGCCGCCAGTGCCCGCGCGATGGCGACCCGCTGTTGCTGACCGCCGCTGATTTCCCAGATCCGCCGCTTCGCCGTGCCTGTGAGACCGACGCGGTCGAGCAACTCGTCACGACGCTCGATCCGCCTCTCCCGCGGCACTCTTGCGTACTTGAGTGCCAGCTCGACGTTCCCGCCGACCGTTCGCCACGGAAACAGCCTCGGCTGCTGAAACACCACCCCCGCGGTCACCCCGGGTGTCGGCGCCGCACCGGCGATCTGCACCGAACCCTGGCTGGGGGACTCGAATCCGGCGAGCAGACGCAGCAGCGTGCTCTTGCCGCATCCCGAGGCACCGACGAGAACCAGGAAAGAGCCGGGATCGACGGTCAGGTCGACCGGCCCCAAGGCGGTGACCTCCTCGTCGCCCTTGCCGTAGCGGTGCGACACCGACTTGAGCTGAATCACGCCGCTATTGATTGAGGACACCCGGAAGACCCTTGGTGTAGACGGCGTCCTGGAAGGTTTTCAGCGGTGCTGGGGCGGGAATCTGCTTCTGCTCCGCCAAGAACTGCGATGCGCTCTCCAGGTTGGCGGCGATGTTGCCCGGATTATCCTCGGAGCCAAGCCATTCGGCGGAGGCGACCTCCTGTGGTGTCAGGTACACGCCCTGCTTGATCTGCCCTGCCGTCTCTTCGGGCGTCAGTCCGATCTCGGCGGAGATGGCCTTGGCCGCGGCGTCGGGGTCGTCCTCGATCAGATCGAGGGCCCGGGCTTCCTGCTGACGCCAGATGTCGACGACCTCGGGATGAGCCTCGGCGAACTCCGTGGACACCACACCGAGATCGAGTGTCGGCTTGCCGTCCTCGGCGAGTTGGCGGCTGGTGATCAGATCCTTGCCGGTGGCGCGCAGCTGGTCGAGCGTCGGCAGCCAGGTGTAGGCGGCGTCGATGTCACCACGCTCCCACGCGGCGAGGATCGCCTGAGGCTGAAGGTCGACCAGCGCAACGTCCCCGGGTGACAGGCCATTCTGGTTCAGCGCGGCGAGCAGGCTGTAGTGGGCGGTGGAGGCGAACGGCGTGCCGACGCGCTTGCCCTTGAGGTCGGCGACCGTGGCGATGTTCGAGCCGTCGCGCGCGACCAGAGCCTCGTTGTCGCCGGCGACGTCGAGCACGAAGGCCACCTGGTAGGGGATGCTCAGCGGCTCGGAGAGCCCACGCGCGACCGGGCTGGAACCCAGGGCGCCGAAGTCAAGCTCCCTGGCGATGAAGGCGGTGTTCACGTCTGCGCCCGAGTCGAACTTCGTCCACTTGATGTTGTAGTCGGGCAGTGCTTCTTCGAGCCACCTGCTGTTCTTGACGATCAGGTCGCCGCTGGGAAACGTCTGATAGCCGATCCGGATCGTGGGCTTGTCGGCCGACTGCCCGGCGTTGTCCACCGAGCAACCCGCCACAGCCAGTACGGCCGCAAGGAGGGCTACGAGAACCGCTTTCAGTTTCATGATCTTGCTAGACCTTTCCTCTCCAGGGAACAGCGCGGCGTTCGATCGAACGCAGCAGTGAGTCGATGACCAGACCCGAGAAGCCGATCGCGAAGATGCCGACCAGCACGACAGGGGTGTTGTTGTAATTGCTTGCGTCCTTGACCAATCCGCCGATACCGGGGATGCCGTTGAACAGCTCGGCGGCGACGACCGACGAGTACGCCATGCCCACGGCGAGCCGGATTCCGGTGAACGTCTCGGGCAGCGAGGACGGGATGACGACGTCGCGGATGACGTGGCGCTGGGAGGCGCCGAGCGCCCGCGCCGCCTCCTGCAACCCGACCGGTGCGGCCGCGACCGCGGCGGTGGTCGCGACGGCGGCGGGGGGCAGCGCGGCGAGCGCGAGCAGCGTGATCTTGGGTGCCTCATCGATGCCCAGCCAGATGACGAGAAGGAAGAAGTAGGCCAGCGGGGGCAGGGCCCGCAGGAACGTCAGCCAGGGTTCGAGCACGCCGCGCACCCAGCTCACCGAACCCATGACCAGTCCGAGCAGCACCCCGAGCACGACGCCGATGACGACACCGGTGACCACCCGGCGAAGCGTCATATAGAGGTGCTCCCACAGCAGGTATCCGGCGTAGCCGCGAACACCGTCGTGCGTGGTCGAGACGTCGATGAACGCGTTCCACACCGTCGCCGGATAGGGCACGAACGTCTGGTTCCAGATCCCGCTGGCCGCGGCCACCTGCCAGACGATCCCGAAGGCGATCACAGACAGCAGCGGCAGGGCCGCCTTGGTCAGCAGACCACGCCAACGGCGCCGTGCTGAGCGGTCGTCAGAGGCGGGCTGACGGGGGCTACTCGCGCTGGCTTCGGGTTCGACGTCGACGAAAACGGACACCGGCAGACATTGACGGATGCGTCATGCTCGGGGAATAGCTGCGATCAGCGCGAACAAAAGTCGGTCACCACGTCAGCACCGGCTTGACGACTTCACCGGTGTGCTGTGCGGCCAGGGCGGTGTTGACGTCGCCGTGCGCGAACGACGTGACGAGTCGGTCGACGGGAAAGCGACCGGCGGCATGGAGGGCCAACAGCTGCGGGATGAAAATGGAAGGGACGGAGTCGCCTTCCAGGCAGCCGTGCACACTCTTGCCGCGCATGACGAGGTCGCGCAGATCGATGGAGGGCACTCCAGCGCCCAGGCCGACAGCCACTGCGGCACCGCCGACGGCGAGCGCCTTCACCGCGTCGGCGAGTACGTTCGGGCTCCCTGTGGTGTCCAGCGCGTAATCCACTCCGCCGCCGGTGATCTCGCGGATAGCGCTAATCGGATCGTCGGAGGGGTCGAAAGCAGCACTCGCACCGAGGCTTTCGGCCAGCGTACGCCGCTGCGCTGCCGGTTCCACGACGATGACCGTCTCCACATCAACTGCGAGTGCGGCCAGCACACCGGCCAAACCCACCGCCCCCGCGCCGAATACGGCCAGCGTACTGCCGGCACGTGGTTTCAGCAGATTCAGAATCGCACCGGCCCCGGTCTGGAACCCGCAACCCAATGGCGCCGCGATCACCGGATCAATGTCAGGCCCGACAATCACGGTGTTGTCCTGACTCGCCAGTGCGTATCCGGCCAGACTGGACTGGCCGAAGAACCCGTCGAGCACGGGCCTGCCGTCGGCCGTTACCCGCGGTGTGCTGTCGCCGCGTACGCCGAAGTGATTGAGGCGGGCCGCATCTCGGCAGTAGGCCGGACGCTGCGCCGCACAGTTGACGCACGCGCCGCAAGAACGGAACGACAGCACCACGCGGTCCCCGGGCTTCACGCTGCGCACATGCGAGCCGACCGACTCGACCGTCCCTGCCCCCTCGTGCCCCAGGAGCACCGGCCGATCTTGGTTTCCCGCAACACGATTGACCAAATCAGTGTGACAGACTCCGGCCGCTTCGATGCGCACCAGGATCTCGTCGTCGCGCGGCTCATCCACCCGGACATCGGCCACGACGAACGGATCTTTTGGCGCGTACGACAACACCGCGGTGGTTTCGGGCATGCGCTACCGTAACGCCGGCTTGACGCCCGTCAACTGGCGACTCGACCCGCTCGCCGCCGGTTTACAGTCCGATGCCCAATCGTCACGCTATTTGCCTAGCCGTGCTAGAGAACGCGACCGTCGGTAGCAGGAACTCTTACACTGACCTTTTCCACGCGCCGTGAGCGACACTTAGATCGGACTGACATCGATGATCATCGGGATACCGAGAGAGTCCCTACCTGGGGAGACGCGGGTCGCTGCGACTCCGCAGACGGTCGGCCAGCTCATCAAACTCGGCTACCAGGTAGTGGTGGAATCCGGCGCGGGCGCCGCGTCGAGCTTCTCCGACAACGCCTATGCCGAGGCGGGTGCCACCGTCGGTGCCGCCGAGGAGGCGCTGGGCGCTGACGTCGTCCTGAAGGTGAACGCACCCGACGACGCCGAGATCGCGCAGTTGAAGGACGGTGCCACGCTGGTCAGCGTCATCTCCCCCGCGCTGCGGCCCGAGCTGGTCGAGAAGCTGGCGGCACGTCCGATCACGGTGCTGGCGATGGATGCAGTACCGCGCATCTCGCGCGCCCAGTCGCTCGACGTGCTGTCGTCGATGGCCAACATCGCCGGCTACCGCGCCGTCGTCGAGGCCGCCCACGAGTTCGGCCGGTTCTTCACCGGGCAGGTGACTGCGGCCGGCAAGGTGCCGCCGGCCAAGGTGCTGGTGGTGGGCGCCGGCGTCGCGGGTCTGGCAGCGATCGGTGCGGCGGGGAGTCTGGGTGCGATCGTGAAGGCCACCGACCCTCGGCCCGAGGTCGCCGATCAGGTCCGCTCGCTGGGGGGCGAGTACGTGTCGGTCGATCCGAATGCCGGCGAGGTCTCGGCCACCGGCTACGCCAAGGAGATGGGCGAGGACTACAAGGCCCGCGAGGCGGCGCTGTACGCCGAGCTGGCCGAGGACGTCGACATCATCATCACCACCGCGCTGATCCCGGGTAAGCCGGCGCCGCGCATCATCACCGCCGACATGGTGGCTTCGATGAAGCCGGGCAGCGTGCTCGTGGACATGGCCGCAGCCAACGGCGGCAACATCGAGGGCACGGTCAAGGATCAGAAGGTCGTCACCGACCACGGTGTGACCATCATCGGCTACACCGATCTGGCCGGCCGCCTGCCGGCCACCGCCTCGCAGCTATACGGCACCAACCTGGTGAACCTGCTCAAGCTGCTGACCCCCGAGAAGGACGGTCAGCTGACCCTGGATTTTGAAGACGTGGTTCAGCGGTCGGTGACGGTGGTGCGTGACGGCGCGCTCACCTGGCCGCCGCCGCCGGTCCAGGTGTCGGCCGCGCCCGCGGCGAAAGCCGCCGCACCGGTGGAGAAGAAGGAGCCGAAGACTCCCATGCCCATGGGACGTCGGCTGGGCATCACCTTCGCCGTCGCAGCGGCGTTGTTCGCTTTGATTGCCCTCTCGCCGGCCGCTCTTCAGGTGCACCTGACGGTGTTCGCACTGGCGATCGTGATCGGCTACTACGTGATCGGCAACGTCCACCACGCGTTGCACACCCCGCTGATGTCGGTGACCAACGCGATCTCGGGCATCATCGTCGTCGGTGCCCTGCTTCAGATCGGACACGGCGACATTGTCGTCACGTCGCTGGCGTTCGCGGCGATCCTGCTGGCCAGTATCAACGTCTTCGGCGGCTTCGCGGTCACGCGGCGCATGCTCGCGATGTTCTCGAGGAGCTAACTGATGTTCACCCTGGAAACCGCCGCCACCGCGGCCTATGTCGTCGCCGCGCTGCTGTTCATCCTGGCCTTGGCCGGATTGTCCAAGCACGAAACCTCGCGCGCGGGAAACAGTTTCGGGATCGCCGGAATGGCTGTGGCGCTGGTCGCGACGATCGCGCTGGCGCTGGCCCGCCACATCGAACCCCTCGGCCTGGCACTCCTGATCGTCGCGATGGTCATCGGCGCGGCGATCGGGTTGTGGCGCGCCAAGATCGTCGAGATGACGGGCATGCCCGAGCTGATCGCCTTGCTGCACAGCTTCGTCGGCCTGGCCGCGGTGCTGGTCGGCTGGAATGGATACCTGCACGTGGAGGGCGACGCGACAGGCGCTGAAGCCGCGCAGCTGGCCAGCGAGGGCATGCTGGGCATCCACTCGGCCGAGGTCGTCATCGGCGTCTTCATCGGTGCGGTCACCTTCACCGGCTCCATCGTGGCCAACCTGAAACTCTCGGCCAGAATGAAGTCCGCGCCGATGATGTTGCCCGGCAAGAACATCCTCAACGTGGGTGCGCTGGTCGTCTTCGCCGCGCTGACGGTGTGGTTCGTCATCGATCCGCAGCTGTGGCTGCTCATCGTCGTCACCGTGCTCGCGCTGCTGCTGGGCTGGCACCTGGTGGCCTCGATCGGCGGCGGCGACATGCCCGTTGTGGTGTCGATGCTCAACAGCTACTCCGGTTGGGCCGCAGCGGCTTCGGGCTTCCTGCTGGGCAACGACCTGCTCATCATCACCGGCGCACTGGTGGGCTCCTCGGGTGCCTACCTGTCCTACATCATGTGCAAGGCGATGAACCGCTCCTTCATCTCCGTCATCGCCGGAGGCTTCGGGATAGAGGCCGGCCCCGCAGAGGACAAGGATTACGGCGAGCACCGCGAGATCACCGCCGAGGGCGCGGCCGAACTGCTCGCGAACGCCACCTCGGTGATCATCACACCCGGCTACGGCATGGCCGTGGCCCAGGCGCAGTACGGCGTCGCCGACCTGACCCGCAAGCTGCGCGAGCGCGGCGTCGAGGTCCGCTTCGGCATCCATCCCGTCGCGGGCCGCCTGCCCGGGCACATGAACGTTCTGCTCGCCGAGGCCAAGGTGCCCTACGACATCGTGCTCGAAATGGACGAGATCAACGACGACTTCGACGGCACCTCCGTGGTGCTCGTCATCGGCGCCAACGACACCGTCAACCCCGCGGCCTCAGAGGATCCCGGCAGCCCGATCGCCGGCATGCCGGTGCTCACGGTGTGGAACGCCGACAACGTGATCGTCTTCAAACGGTCCATGGCATCCGGCTACGCCGGAGTGCAGAACCCGCTGTTCTTCCGCGAGAACACCCAGATGCTGTTCGGCGACGCCAAGGACCGGGTGGATGCGATCAACGCCGCGCTGTCGGTCGGCGAACACGTCTAGACCGGTTCGGGCGGCGATGTCGCCTTGACGGTGGTGCCGCGTTCGTCGTCAGAGTCGATGCGCATCGAACCGCCCATCGCGTCGAACCGGGCGAGCAGCGAGCCCAGGCCGATATGTCCTGCGGACAACGCCTTTCCGACGGTGTCGGGGTCGAATCCGCAGCCGTCGTCCCGCACGGTCAGGATCACACGGTCGTCCTGACGGGCCAGCTCGACCCACACCGTCGTCGCGTCGGCATGCTTGCCGACGTTGGTCAGCAGTTCTCGCGCGGCCCGGTACAGCAGCGCCTGCGACGAGGGCTTGCCGACCTCTCCGAGCTCGGCGATCACGTCGATCGCATGGCGGGTTTGGAACTGCCGCAGTAGTTCTCGCAGGCCCGCGGTGAGTCCCAGTTGGGCGAGCACCTGCGGATGCAGCTCGGTGACGGTCGATCGCAGACCTTTCGCCGTATCGTGCAGCGCGGCGTAGACGGCGTCGAGCGCCGGGTCGGGGTGGCGTTCGCGAACGTCGTCGAGTTCCAGACGCGCTGCCAGGAGTGTCTGCAGCGGCCCGTCGTGGAGATGTTCGGCAACCTCGCGGTTGTGTTGCTCGTCGGACTGCATGACCTCCGAAACCAATTGGCGCCGGACCTTGTGCAGGGCAGCGAGATGCGCTGCGCGTCGGGCGAGCACGAAGCTCAGCGCCGTCGTCGCGACGGCCAGCCACACCATGAACCCGAAGTGGGTGTACACGATGTTGGGCAGGCCGACACTGTCATCTCGTTTGGAGTAGAAAATCCACACCGTGAGGTAGCCGAGCGCTGTGACGGCTCCGACGAACGCGGTCAGTCGCGGTTGATCCTGGAAGGCCACCGAGATCGGTAGGAGGAAGAAGACCGGGAGCAGCGCCGCGGTGGCGCCGCCCGACACGATGCACAGCGCGATGACGACCGAGAGGTCCACCGCCGTCGACGCCCAGTCGGCCCAGCGCGGAACCGGGCCGCGGACGACGGCCACCAGCCACACCACCGCGGCGACGGCATAACTGCCGAGGATTGCCGCGTAAAGCTGCGGCAGCCAGTGGTTCACCTCCCAGATCCACACGAGAACGCCGATGAGCGCGATGAGGGGCAGCCGCAGGACCGCCGAGACCCGGACCGGTTCGCTGGTCAGGTAGTCGCGAAATGCACTCAGCGGCAGCAGGATTCCGTTCACGCTAGTCCAGAATTTTGCGCCGCATCGCCTCGGCGACGGCGGCGGCCCTGTCGCTCACGCCGAGTTTTTCGTAGAGGCGCTGGACATGGGTCTTGACGGTGGACGGTGCGAGGAAAAGCTCCTTGGCCATCGCCGGGATACTCCGGCCCGCGGCGATGAGCGCCAGCACCTCACGTTCGCGGGGGCTCAACGCGGGCCCGTCGGGCTCGGCGCGTCTACGGATCTCGCCGGCCAGGCCGGCGGCCAGGCTGGGCGCCACGACATCGCGGCCCTTCGCGCAGTCGAGCACCGCGCTGACCAGCCCACTGCGGGTGGACTCCTTCGGAAGAAATCCGGTGGCCCCGTCCTGCAACGCACGGTAGACGATGGCGGATTCGTCGTGCGCGGAGATCAGTAGCACCCGGGTGGGAAGCGCGTCCCGAAGCACAGCCGCGGCGACCTCGGCTCCGTCCATGCCAGGCATGCGGTAGTCCAACAGCGCCACGTCGGGGCGGTGCGCACGGATCGCCGCCAGCGCCGACGTCCCGTCGTCGGCCTCGGCGACGACGGCGATCGAGTCGCTGGACTGCAATGCCCGCACCACTCCGTCACGGAACATGGGGTGGTCGTCACCGACCACCACACGCACCTTTTCGCTGCTCACCGCCTCACCATGCGCTCAGCTTCCCACAGCAGGGGCCGCGCGGGCCGTGATCCAGAGACGGGGAGCCCGGGCGCCGGTTGCCCACCCCGGTATCGTGGACAGTTCAGGGGTGAAGCCAGCGCCCCTCCACCGCGAACACAGCGGGTATGCGCATGCAATCGTCCCCGTCGGCCTCATCTGCAGGCGACACCATCCATTTCGAAAGCACCGACCTCGCCGCCACCGAGGACTTCCTGGTGCGCACCTACACGAAGATGACCATCGGTGCGGGCGAAGGCGAAAGTCCCGCGGCACGCATCGATCGCCGTTGGCTCGGGTCGGTCAGCTTCGACGAACTCGAGCTCGACTTCCACATGTCCTACGACGCCGCCCCGCTCGGACGGGTCTGCCTGTGCCGAGTACACACCGGCCGGATCGAGGAGAACTTCGTCGGCGAGGACCAGGACATCTTCGCTCCCGGCGATGTGACGCTGCTGTCGCAGCCAGACCTGCCCTACTCGGGTCGCGTCTGCGAGTCCAGCTATGACCTCACGATGTTCGACGCCGCGCTGCTCGACAGGGTGGCAAGTCCGGACGAGGGCCGTACCGAGAGCACCGTGCGTCTGCTCGGTCACCGTCCGGTGTCAGAGCAGGCGAAACGACAGCTGAGCGCCACCATCGACTATGTGCGCAGCGTCGTCTCCGCCGAGGGGGCGCAGCCGACACCACTTGTCGCGTCGACCACCGCATCCATGCTCGCCGCCGTCGTCATCGCGACCCTACCGACCAACGTTTCGACCGAGCCCACCGCGCGTGACCGGCTCGACAGCGGGCCGCCTCTGCTGCGCCGCGCCATCGCCTACATCGAAAGCAACGTCGAGGAGGACATCGCGCTCGCCGACATCGCGGCGAGTGTGCATGTGACCCCCCGCGCGCTGCAATACATGTTCCGCAGGCATCTGGACATCACGCCGATGGAATACTTGCGCCGGGTACGGCTCGACCACGCCCACCGGGAGCTGCTCGCGTCGGACCCCTCCACGACGACAATCGGAATTGTCTCGGCACGTTGGGGTTTCGCGCACACCGGGCGGTTCGCGTCGATGTATCGCCAGGCCTACGGCCGCAACCCCTCGGACTCGCTGAGGAGTTGAGTCAGCGCAGTCCCCGGGTGGCCGGTCCTTCCAGGAGCGCGCCGTCGGGCGCGAAGCGGGAACCATGCAGCGGGCATTCCCACGCCTGGTCGGCGTCGTTCCAATTGACGATGCCACCCAGGTGCGGGCACACCGGCGATACGGTGCGCTCCACGCCGTCGACGACGCTGGTCGCCTGCAGCCGCCAGGGCGGTCCACTGACGCGGCCCTGACCTTCCTCCGGTGTCTGCGATGGCGTCGTCACCGGGGCGGCCCAGCCCTTGGCCAAATACAGCCCGACCTCGAAGTTCGTCTGAAGGGCGGTTGGTATTCCCTTGAGCTCATGCGGGCTCCAGCTGGCGAAGGCCTGCGCCCAGTCCATTCGGCCGCCGAGCATTCGCGACGACAGTGCCAGCGCCGCCGCCACCCCGTTGGTCATTCCCCACTTGTCGAAACCCGTTGCCACCATGATGTTTTCGAACTTGGGTAGCAGCGGACCCACGTACGGCAATTCATCTGCCGGGTGGTAGTCCTGGGCAGACCAGAAGTGCGTCTGCACCGCACCCGGATAGTGCAGCGTCGCCCATCGCGCCAACTCGTCGACCGCGGCCTTGGGATGGGCCGACCTGCCGACGGAATGTCCTGCCCCTCCGACGATGAGCTTGTCCCCTGACGGTGTGGGGGCATACCGCACCGACCGCGAGGGTGAGTCGACGGAGATGTACATCGACCGGGTGATGTCGCCCGGGACGTCGAAAGCCATGCAGTACGAACGCATCGGCTCCGCTCTGGCGAAGAAGAACCCGCGGTCGAGAAGCGGAATCCCGGTCGCCAGCACGCACTGCTGCGCGGTGATCGTGAACTGCTGATCTCGGGTGTCCTGGGGCTCGGTGGTCATCCTCAGCGTGAGGTTGACCGGCCCCGACCCGGACACCGCCGTCGCGCGCACTCCCTGCAGCAGCGTTCCGCCGTGCCGTTCGAACTCGGTCACCACACTCGACAGGTATGGCATCGGGTCGATCTGCGCCTGGTCGCGCAGGCGCACCCCGCCGGCGAATGGGAACGGCACGTCGGCCTCGTCGACCCAGAGGGCATCGAGGTCGGCCTCCCTGCACGCCGCAAGAATCTGTTGTGCCGAGCTGATGCCTTTGCCGGTCTGCGCATAGGCGTGGTCGTCCTCGCGCTGGACACTCACCCCGTGCTCGTCGCAGTAGCGGAGCAACCAGTCGCGGCCCTCGGTGTTTCCGGTGACGTAGGCGCGCAACGTCGACGTGTCGTGCTTGGCGGCGATGTTCGACAGCTTGCTGCCCTGCAGCACGCTCACCTTGCCCGTCGTGTTGCCCGTCGCGCACGCACCGACGTGACGCGCCTCGACGACCACCACCTTCTTGCCGGCACGGGCAAGCAGCAGAGCGGTGGTGAGACCGGTGATGCCAGCCCCGACCACCACGACATCCGCGCTTCGCACGTTCGCCACCTCGTCTGGGCGCGAGGGGGTTTCGGTACGACCGTCGGTCCACAGGGAAGCCATGGCGCGCCGTTTACCCGGTGCCGGAGGTGCCAAACGCCAGGGTTTGCCCGGGGTGCGACCAGCCGTTCGACCCGACGGTGCGCAGCGGGACGCACGTGACGCTGCTACCTGGGTGGCTGACAGCCCTGCGTCACGCTGCCTACCGCAACAGTCGCCAGGGGCGCGGCGCGGAGTCCTGAACAGGCAAAGCACCTCCGGGAAGCTCACTTGTTTAGACATGTCATATCGTGGCGGTCATGGACTTCGCGATGTCGGACAAGGGCCAGGACTACTACGACCGGCTGACCGATTTCATGGTCGAGCACGTCTTCCCCGCCGAGGCGTCCTACGACGCCTACCGCGAGGAGAAGGGGCCGAAGGACCACACGGTGCCGCCGGTGGTCGAGGAGCTCAAGAAGCTGGCCAAAGAACGGGGACTGTGGAACCTGTTCCTGCCGTCGGTCTCGGGGCTGACCAATCTGGAGTACGCGCCGCTGGCCGAGCTCACCGGCTGGAGCATGGAGATCGCCCCCGAGGCGACCAACTGCGCGGCCCCCGACACGGGGAACATGGAGACGCTGCACCTGTTCGCCACACCAGAACAACGAGAGCAATGGCTCGAACCGCT
Source organism: Mycolicibacterium iranicum (assembly GCF_002101705.1). Classification (GTDB taxonomy): domain Bacteria; phylum Actinomycetota; class Actinomycetes; order Mycobacteriales; family Mycobacteriaceae; genus Mycobacterium; species Mycobacterium iranicum. The sequence goes on from NZ_LQPC01000004.1 coordinate 45,123, forward strand.
GCTGGCCGGTGAGATCCGCTCCGCATTCGCGATGACGGAGCCCGCCGTTGCCTCGTCGGACGCGCGCAACATCCAGACGACCATGCTGCGCGACGGAGACGACTACGTCATCAACGGCCGCAAGTGGTGGATCTCCGGCGCCGCCGATCCGCGCTGCAAGATCCTGATCGTGATGGGCCGCACGAATCCCGATGCCGCCAGCCATCAGCAGCAGTCGATGATCCTGGTGCCCACCGATACGCCGGGGGTGTCGATCGAGCGGTCGCTGCCGGTGTTCGGCTGGCAGGACCAGCACGGACACTGCGAGATCAGCTTCGACGACGTGCGGGTGCCGGTGAAGAACCTGTTGCACGAGGAAGGCAGCGGATTCGCGATCGCGCAGGCCCGGTTGGGACCGGGTCGCATCCATCACTGCATGCGCGCCATCGGGGTCGCCGAGCGGGCGCTGGCGTTGATGGTCGACCGGGTCAACAACCGCATCGCGTTCGGCAAGCCGCTCGCCGAGCAGGGTGTGGTGCAACAGCAGGTTGCGCTGTCGCGCAACGAGATCGACCAGGCGCGGTTGTTGTGTCACAAGGCGGCGTGGGTCATCGACAAGAAGGGCAACAAAGAGGCCCGCAACGAGGTGGCGATGATCAAGGCCGTCGCCCCGCAGATGGCCTGCAACGTGCTCGACCGGGCCATCCAGGTGCACGGCGCGGCCGGCGTCAGTGACGACACCGTGCTGGCACGGCTGTACGGCTGGCACCGCGCGATGCGACTCTTCGACGGCCCCGACGAGGTGCACATGCGCAGCATCGCCCGCGCCGAACTAGGGCGCGAGAAATCCGCGCTGGCGGCGGCGGTGAACCGCCAATCGGCTAGAGCGGTGACGGGCTAGTGGCGTTCACAGGCCGAGAGCTGTCGGGAGCGTGGAACTTTCGCGACGTCTCCGAACACACGGGTATCGCGCCCGGGCGCTTCTTCCGGGCCAGCGAGCTCTCCAAGCTCGACGACGACGGACGTGCGGCGATGAGCGGGTACGGCATCACCGATGTCGCGGATCTTCGCTCGCTGCCCGAATTGGAGAAGCACGGCCGGGGCCTCGTCCCGGCCGGCGTCGACATTCATCACCTGCCGTTCGTGGAGACCATAGCCACCGACGACGAGGCGCCGCACGAGCACGCGTTCCAGCGGATGATGACCGAGAAGCCGGCCGACGAAGCGGTCGCGGACGCCGCCGCGCGGTACATGACCGAGGAGTACGGGCGTATCGCCTCGGCGCCGTTGGCGCAGAAGGCGGTTCGCCAGGTGGTGACGTTGCTCGGCTCGGACCGGCGGGTGTTGGCGCATTGCTTCGCCGGCAAGGACCGCACCGGCTTCACCATCGCCGTGGTGCTGGAGGCCGCCGGTGTCTCCCGCGACGCGATCATGGCCGACTACCTGCGCAGCAATGTCGCGGTGCCGCAGCTTCGCGAAAGCATCCTCGTCAACGTGCGGGCCAGGGCAGCCGACGCTCCGGAGATCATGGAGCTGGCCGAGGCACGCCTTACGGATGCGGTGCTCGGCGTGCGCGAGGAGTACCTCGACACGGCGCGACGCACGCTGGACTCCGAGTTCGGTTCTCTGAACGGCTATCTCGAAGCGGCGGGCCTCACCGACGATGACCTCGCCCGCCTGCGCAAATCGCTCAACGGCTAGTTGCGTAACGCCCCGCCGCCACCCGTTGCGTAACGCCACGGCGATTCTCGGGCCCGTTTTCCGCCACAGCGTCACGCAACTCCCGCGCTGCCACCCGTTGCGTAACGCCACGGCGATTTTTGGGCCCGTTTTCCGCCACAGCGTCACGCAAGTTCGGTTGTCGGTGGTGACGCGCACACTGCTGCCATGGAAGAGCCCTTCATCGGGAGCGCCGCATTGGCCACCGGCGAGCTCACGCGCCACGCACTGCGGTCGATGTACACCACGATTCACCGCGATGTGTACCTGTCCAACGATGTCGAGCTGACTGCCGTGATCCGCGCCAAAGCCTGTTGGTTGCGGTCTCGCGGCCGCGGCGTCCTGGCAGGATTCTCGGCCGCGGCGGTGCACGGGGCCAAGTGGATCGACCCCGGCCTGCCCGCCACAGTGATCGCCGACAATCGTCGACGTACAACCGGAATCATCACGTGGGCAAGCGCTTTTGTCAGCAGTCACGTAATTCCCCAGGTATGAGGGGTTGTCCGTCACGTAATTCCTCACCCGCCGTCACGTAATTCCC
>NZ_LQPC01000005.1 GCF_002101705.1 Mycolicibacterium iranicum
CCCCGACGACGCCGATTCGGGGTGTCCTCCTTCGGCATCAGCGGCACCAACGCCCACGTCATCATCGAAGAACCCCCCACCCCCGAGAATGCTTCAACCAATGAATCCCCGGTGGTGGCGGAGCTGCCGGTGGTGCCGCTGCTGCTGTCCGCTCGTTCAGACCGAGCGCTGCGCGCCCAGGCTGAGCGCTGGCGCGCTCACCTGGACAAGTATCCAGACATCACCACGCTAGATGCGGCATACAACGCTGCCAGAGGTCGCGCGCACCTTGACCACCGCGCCGTCGTGTGCGAACGCGACCGTGATGCCGTCCTCGAAGGACTCGGTGCGGTTGCTCAAGGTGAGCCTCACGATCATGTTGCACACGGTGTCGCCGCCCACGGACCTTTGGCCTTCGTATTCCCCGGTCAGGGTGCCCAGTGGCGCGGAATGGGGCTCGAGCTCTGGGACACCTCACCGACATTCGGCGCATCGATGGAGTCGTGCGCCGACGCACTATCGGAGTTCGTTGATTGGTCCCTGCGGACCGAGCTGGCTGGACCGCTGAAGCGCGTCGACGTCGTCCAGCCCGCGTTGTTCGCCGTCATGGTCTCGCTGGCCGCACTGTGGCGTGCCCACGGTGTCGAACCGTCCGCCGTTGTCGGGCACTCGCAGGGCGAAATCGCCGCGGCCCACGTCGCCGGAGCGCTGACGCTCGAGGACGCGGCGCGGGTGGTGTCGTTGCGTAGCCGCGCCATCGCAGACGAGCTCGCCGGCCACGGAGGCATGGCTTCATTGGCTCTCAGTGCGTCGGAGGCGGAGGACCGGATCGCCGCTTGGCGCGGTGAGCTTTCGGTGGCCGCAATAAACGGTGACCGCTCGACCGTTGTATCCGGCGACGTCCAGGCGCTCGAAGCGCTACTGGCTGAATGTGAGCGCGACGACGTACGGGCCCAGCGAATTGCAGTGGACTACGCGTCACATTCCGAACACGTTGACCGCATCGGCGAACGACTCATTGGCGAACTCGGCTGCATAAGACCCGAGGTTGAGCAGATACCGTTCTTCTCGACTGTTACGGGGACGCCGGTCGCCGGTCGCGATCTCGACGCTCATTACTGGCAGCAATCACTGCGCCGGCCGGTGCAATTCGTTCGTGCAACGCGCGCGCTGTCAGCTGAAGGCATAAGCGCCTTCATCGAGGTCAGCCCACATCCAGTCCTGACCTATGGGCTTCGGGAATCCTGTCCGGAAACCTCGGCCATCGGCACGTTGCGACGCGAGGACGGTGGGTTCACACGTTTCACCCAGTCGCTCGCCGAGGCGCACGTCCACGGCGTAGACGTCGATTGGAAGACCCTGGTGAACGGCGGGAAACCCGTAGCGCTTCCTACCTACCCATTCGAGCGTCGACGTTACTGGACCGTTCGGAAGTCCGCGGTCGGCGATACGACAGTCAGCAGCCTCAACGACTTTGGGCAGCCACTACAAACGGCGCTGGCTTCATCAGGCGGCGCGTCGTTCCCGGAACGTATTACGAGGTCGCCACTCAACCAACGCGAGGCGCTGGCACTCGATCTGGTGCGTACGCAAGCTGCCGCCGTGCTCGGGCATCCTTCGGCAGCGGCGATCAAAACGCATCAAAGCTTCAAAGATGTCGGTTTCAGTTCCCTCAGCGCGGTCACGTTGCAGGAGCGGCTAAGTCGGATCACCGACTTGCGCCTGCCACCAACAGTCGTATTCGATTACCCGACTCCTGTTCTGCTCGCACGCCACCTGGTTGGCCTGCTCACTCGCGAACACACCCTGGCGGCCAACTCCTCGGTCTCAGGCAGCGATGAGCTCGACAAGCTCGAGTCGATCGTTTCCATGATCGAAGGGAATTACGACGGCGGCGAGCGTGCCGAGATGCGTCTGCGCCATGTCGTCCGTCGCCTGCAGACCCATCTTGCCGGCAAGGCCGCGTCACGACCGCCGACCGGAGTCTCGGTAGACGACATCGAGGACGCGTCGGACCAGGAAATTTTCCGACTCATTGACGAGGGCTTCGGAATGCCCGAAACGCTCACCGAGGGAGGTCACGCAAGTTGACCGACGAGCACAAGCTGCGTAGTTACCTCAAGAAGGTGACGCGCGAGCTCCATGACACTCACCAGGCACTCCGCGAGTTGGAACGGCGCGCGCATGAGCCGATTGCGATTGTGGGGATGGGGTGTCGGTATCCGGGTGGGGTGGGTTCTCCGGAGCAGTTGTGGGAGTTGGTGGCTGGTGGGGTGGATGCCATCGGTGAGTTCCCGCAGGATCGGGGTTGGGATCTGGAGCGGTTGTTTGATCCGGATCTTGATCGGGCGGGCACCAGCTATACCCGTCATGGGGGGTTCTTGTATGACGCGGGTGATTTCGATGCGGAGTTCTTCGGGATCAGTCCGCGTGAGGCGTTGGCGATGGATCCCCAGCAGCGGGTGTTGTTGGAGGTGGCCTGGGAGGCGTTGGAACGGGCCGGGATCGCCCCGGACTCCCTGCGCGGCACCACCACCGGCGTCTACGCCGGAGT
>NZ_LQPC01000006.1 GCF_002101705.1 Mycolicibacterium iranicum
CCTTCGATGTCGTTGTTGTCGATGAGGCCGGCATGGTCGGCACCGGCCACTGGCATCAACTGCTGTCCGCGACGACGGCGGCCGGGACGAAAACCGTCCTGGTGGGTGATGCCCACCAACTCGCCCCGGTCAAAGCGCGCGGCGGGATGTTTGCCCAACTGTGTGACGAGCTGCCCTGGACCCAACGCCTGAGCGAGGTGTGGCGCCAACACGACCCTGCCGAACGGGCGGCCTCACTCGCTTTGCGGGATGGTGGGCCCGCGCCGGTGCGCCGCGCGATCGACTGGTACCGCAACCACCACCGCCTGGCGTGCGGGGACCAGGTCACCATGGCCGCCGACGCCCTGGCCGCCCACCAAGCTGACCTCGCGGCCGGAAAGGACAGCCTGCTGCTGGCCGACACCGTCGAGATGACCGACGCGCTGAACCGCCGAGTTCATGACCACACTGTCGCCGACCGCGCCCGCCAGGGCCTCGAAGTGGCCACGGTGACCGGGGCGCGCGGTCACCACATCAGCGCCGGCGACGTCATCGTCACCCGCAGCAACGACCCCACCATCACCGTCAACGCCGCCGACGAAGCCCGCACCCCGATCCAGGACGAGGCCCCGGTCCGCAACGGGCAGCGCTGGCACGTCGTTGCCGTCGACACCAACCCCGACCGCCCACGGATCGCCGCACGCCGACACGGCGACCAAGCACTGGCAGTCTTCGCCGACAGCTACTTACGCGAGCATGTGCAGCTCGGGCACGCGGTCACCGTGCACACCGCCCAAGGCGTCACCGCCGAAACCACCCACGCCGTGCTCGCCGACACCGCCACCCGCAACCTGGCCTACGTCGCCCTCACCCGCGGCCGCGCCTCGAATCACGCCTACCTCTACCAACGCACGGTCGGGGAAGGCGATCACCAACACCGCGACCTGTCCGACGGGGTTCACCTCGCGCACCGCGGCACCCCCACCCACGCCGGCCGGACACTGCGCCACATCATCGGCAACGACACCCCCGCCCAAACGGCCCACCAAACCGCCGCCCAGGCACCGGCCCACGCGCTACCCGAGCGCGTCGCCTCACTGGTCGCCGGCCACCAGCGCGCCGTCACCGCCAGACTGGCCAGTCATCGCAGATCGCAACGCAGACAACAGGATCGAGCCCTCGACCGCGCGCTAGGCCTTGACCGCAGTCAAACCCGAAGCCGGGAAAGGGATCAGGGCTATGACCTCAGCCTCTAACCACCCGGCGGCGGCCGTGCTCGATACCGACCGTATCGACGCGACCGCTGAGCGCATCGCCACCGACTGGGGACACCACGGCCACAACACCCTCACCGCGATGATCGCCGAGCTCTACACCGACCTCGCCGACCTCCCGCCGCGCTACCAACGCGCCGACATCCTCACCGACGCCGCCGACATCACCGCCACCGAACTGATCACCATGCTCGACGACCACATCTACCAAGAAGTCGACCGGCCACCGGTCACCGAATACGGCTGGGTCATGCACACCGACGACCGCCACGCCGCCGTGGTTGCAGCCCTCACCAGCCGCACCGCCAGCCACCTCACCTGGTGGCTCACCGACCAACTCACCGACTACCTCACCAACCGCGAAGCCGAAGACCTCGACTGAAAGGCGTTGAGGACGGGGCCGCGCGAGCGTGTCGCCAGCCGCCAACCCGCATCAACGCCCGTAAACTTGCCGCCATCTGGTGTGATTGGCGCGCGCCAAAACGGCCTTGGTCGATCGGCCGCCCTTCAAAATTCTGGTCGGTGTGCGCCTGTCACACACCGGATGGTCGCTGTCCCATGAGACACTCGATGGGCGCTATTCGTGCGCCCAAAACAACATCGCTCCGCGCGAACCGCGGTCTCTGAGCTTTCCTCTCCGGGCGGTAGCGCCCTACCGTCAAACGGAACAGCTGCAACCACTCTGCCGCTGTTCATCCATGACTTCCATTGCGGTGCAATGCATCCGCAATGGAAGATGCTCTTTTAAGAGCATCAATTAGCCGGGTTGATCAACCCGGCTTTTTTCATATCCACCCACCGGTGGCCCCCAGAAAGCCGCACTTTCCAACGGAGTGCGGCTTTCGTCGCAGGAGGTAACAACACATGGACGTAGTCACGCACGCCTGGATGATCCTTATGGCGGCCGGCCCACGCAACTGCCACACACCGCCATCGACGGCTGCAGACAGCTCTTTCGTCATGAGATGTGCATATCGCATCTGGCTCGATCCGGGCGCAAAACTGCAGCTGTTCGGCGGCTACGGCTACATGGCCGAGTATCCGATCGCACGCATGTTCACTGACTCCCGCATTCAGAAAATCTACGGCGGCACCAACGAAATCATGAAGATGATTATCGGGCGAACGCTGTAGAACCGTGGGACCGCTGCATGGCGTACGGGTCGTCGAGATGGCGGGGCTCGCGCCGGCTCCATTCGGTGCGATGATCCTGGCCGACCTAGGTGCCGACGTCGTGCAGGTCAAACGTGGCGGCGACCCCGGTGCCGGGGTGGTGCCACCCGACGGTCCCCTGGACCGGGGCAAGCACACACTCACCCTGGACATCAAGGATCCGACCGACCGCGAGACACTCCACGCGCTCGTCGACACTGCGGACGTATTCATCGAGGGGTTTCGTCCTGGTGTCGCCGAACGGCTCGGCATCGGGCCCAATGAGCTGCTGTCGCGCAACCCCAGGCTGCTCTACGCACGAATGACCGGTTACGGCCAACACGGGCCATTAGCGCCGCGTGCCGGACACGACATCAACTACATCGCCATCTCCGGTGCGCTCGACCTGGTCGGCCGCCCCGGCGAGCGGCCACTGCCACCGGCGAACATGATCGGCGATTTCGCCGGCGGCGGCATGCTGCTCGCCATCGGAGTGCTCGGCGGTCTCTACGAGCGCGAACGCTCCGGGCAAGGGCAGGTGATCGACGCGGCAATGGTCGACGGCTCAGCGCTGCTCACCGCATTCATGCATGGCATGCACCACAACGGGCTGTGGAACCAGCCACGCGGACAGAACCTGCTCGACGGCGGCGCACCGTTCTATGACACCTACGAATGCGCCGACGGCAAGTACGTCGCGGTCGGCTGCGTGGAATACCCGTTCTATGTGCAGCTGTTGGCCGGGCTCGGCATCGACAATCCGCAACTGCCCTTCCAGCTCGACAGCACCGGCTGGACAGAACTACGCGACGTCATCGGCGCCAAATTCAAGGAACGCACCCGTGACGAATGGGCCAAGACATTCGCTGAATCCGACGCGTGCGTCGTCCCGGTGCTCAGCCCCTGGGAAGCACACGAACATCCCCATAACGCAGCGCGCAACGCCTTCATCGAGGTCAACGGGCTGCGCCAACCCGCGCCGGCACCACGCTTCAGTCGCACACCGCCAGCGTCCCCGGAACCGTCAATTGACCTCGGTGATGTTCAATGGCTGATGTCGCGGTGGAGGGGTGGAGCCGACAAGGTGGACTGATTCGCAACCCAGTATCACAACTGAGGCCCGTTCTGAAATGCCTTCACATCAGGACGGCGCGACGTGCTCTACTGGGCATATCCGCTAGGCGAGTGAAGTGTGTTGTTCGTCGGGGACGCCAAAGGGTGTGCTAACCACCGTGTTCGCGTTGAAAGCTGTCGTAGGCTGCGGCGATGATTTCGGTGGTGGCATCGGGGTGCTCAGCGGCAACACGCCTTACCGCAGCCAAAGTTTGAGGTCCCAAGCCCATGGCGCGGTCAGGTGAGCGGCCCCCGACGAGGGCACTGTTGAGCGCGGACTCGAAGCGCTGTCGCCGTGTTGTCAGAAGGGGATCAGCGCCGCTGGAATGACTCAAACGTCCGAGCCTTCCTGTGAATCTCTCCGCGATTCACGTGCTGGGGTCGGCGAGAGGCCTACGTAATGCCGGGCCTGTCGGCGAATTCCGGCTAACGCCTCCTCTGCAGTTGCCGCCTGCCAGGACAAATTCGGATACGAGTCGCACACCCCGAGGTACAACCATGAATCGGCTGACCACAAAACTCTAAAATTCACCCCGTGGTCATCAGTAGTCTCGCTTACTACTGACCAATCAGCGTCGCGATGAATCCCCAGGGCACGTCTTCTCGGGGAGCTGCTCACCGCAAATCCTCCAACGCGCGACGGTCAATTTTCCCTGCAAGTTAGCGGCGGTCGTCAATGAACCCACCCAACTAAGCTGTATCTATCATTCAAACACCATCAGCCAAGGTTTTCAGAGAATTGGCTGCGGTCAGCGGCGTCGAAGCCGCGGGCCACCTGTAGATGGGTCTGCGCGACTACGAGCACGTCACCGGCATCAACGCGCAAATGATCGTGCGCCGAAGCCGCACTGCTGCAACGCATCGACGTCCGGATGCCCCCGGGAGTGCGATCTCGCTGCGACCTTCGAGGGCAGCTCTCTTCCGAGGGCGACACCGGTCCCGCCGCCGCACGATGCTGAAGCAGCGAGTGAGTTTTGGTGCTCCTACGAAGGGAACGGGTCTGCGCCATGGGGCGGCGGCTGCTGCGCCGGGGGTGGGTAGTCGGGCTGCTGGTACCCGCGGGGCGGCTGTCTGTCTGGTTGCTGCTGCGCGGAGGGATCGTAGGCTCCCGGGGCCGCGCCGACCTGACGTGATATGTGTCCAGGCCCGGGGTGCTGGGAGGTGGACGTTTGGTCGCGGAGGGTGCGGCTTTGCTGTTCGGCCTTGCTGAGGTAGTCCTCCCAGCGGTGCCGCATAGGTTGGATCAGTCCGCCGCCGACCCCGACGACCAGGATGCCTCCGATCGTGCCCAGGATGGCGATGAGCACCGGCAGGGTGACTGTGAGCGCGATGCCGATTTGGTTGAGCGCGGCGATGATCCCGAGTCCGAGGATGAACACGCTGGCGATGTTGGCCAGCATTCTGCCGTAGGACAGGCCGCTGAGGCTGTTAGACAACAGGTCTCGCGCCGCGGCGGCGATCGCTGAGGCGACGACCACGATGATGAGGGCGACAAACAATTTGGGCAAGAACGCGATTACCCCGGTGAGCAGGTCGCTGATGGGGTTGGGGCCGAACACCCCGAACGCGAGTTGCAGCACGAAGAGCACCAGCGCGTAGTAGACGATCTTGCCGGCGATGGTGGACGCGTCGTATCGGCTGTTGGCCAGGGCGCGTTTGACGCCTCCGCGTTCCACGGCGCGGTCGAAACCGACCCGTTCGAGGATTTTGTCAACTGCTGTGGAAAGCAGTTTGGCCACGATGATTCCGATGATCAGGATCAGCAGAAACGCCACCAGTTTGGGGGCGAAGATGGCTACCGAGCGCCACATGTCGTTCAGCGCGTCCCTCATATGCACGTCCATTCCCTGGTGAGCGGTGTTGCGCGACAGGCGAGATGGTCAAGGGCGCATTCACCGGCATGTTTGATGGAAAAGTATGGCACGAACCGTCACTGGAATCAGTTCCCTGATCTTCGGCCCAGGAAACTTTCTCGCCGGCCTGGGAACTAACGCGTTTATTCGGTGAGCGGGTTTCCGCGCACGATGTCGATGACGGCGACATCGATTTGATGTCCGAGGGCGGCGGCGCCAAGCAAGTCGTCGAGGATGCTCGCGGCGATCTCGCGCACGTGGTCGGCGACCTCGGTGAGTTGGTTGCCGTAACGGCCGGTGATCTCCACGCTGATGCGTTGCAGGTCGGTGCCGTCGAGGTGCACGTCCACCGCGCTCGGCGTGCAGATTCGGTCAACGCGCAGCGCGGCGGCTAGGGCCGCCCGGATGACCAGATCGCTGACCGCGATGCACCCTGGCAGTGGCGGCTGCTGGGGGTCGGGATCCTGCGCGGCGACGGGCCAGCCCGAGCGGGGGGTGTTACGCACCGCGGCGATCACGGTGTCGGCGATGCGGTTCCAGCCAGGTTCCCCCAGTTCCCGAAGTGCTTGCCCGGCGCGCGAGAGCAGCTCGCCGAGCGGGTCGTCGCCGTTCACCGCTGCCATCGCTGCATCCTTTGCCGCAGAGTCACTTGAGCGCGGTGGTGATGTCCGCGCGCCGCCCCGGGACTCATCTTCAGGGTCACGCCGATCTGGGGGAACGTCAAGGCGTCAATTTCCCGTAACACCCAGCATGCGCGCTGCCGGACCGGCAATTCGGCCAGGGCACGTTCCAGGGCGGCCAGAAACTCGGTGATGGACACCACCACTGCTGGATCCTGTGCGGCCGCGGAGGGGTTGATCGGGTCGAGGAGGCGGTCATCGATCGGTTCGGCGTAGCGCACCCGCCGCGAATCGACAATTTTTCGGTCGCAGATGCGGAACAGCCACGTTTTCAAGGCGGCGTCGCCCCGGTAGTTGTGGATCTGGCGCCAGGCGGCGATGAACGTTTCCTGCACCACGTCATCGACCGCGTCGCAATCGCTGATCATGCGCCGCACATAGCCGTAGAGCAGCGGACCGTAGCGGTGCACGATGGTCTCGAACGCGACGCGGTCACCGAGGGCGGCAGCCACAGCCAGCGCGTGTTCACCGAGCTGGTTGGTCGCAGAGGAAGTTTCCCGGGGTGGGGTGTCCACCACGCCGCGACCTCCTCCCGACGCCAGGCTTGAGGCGCGGAATGAACCGATCCACCCCGTAGAAAGTGTTGGGACAAAATCTTTCATGTGCGTCCGGGAAGTCGGGTGCATGTGTTCTACATCACAATTATGGGTCCGGGTGTGCGCTTTTCGGCGCTCGTCCCGTCTACGGCTAGGTAACCCTGTCGAGGCTTGTGAAAGGAACCGTGTCCCATGACAAGCAGCAACACCCCGCCCCCCGCGACCACACCGAAGTCTCTGGCCGCGGCCGGCACCGAGTCGGCGTTGGCCACCGCTCAGGGCAAGACCACGATCGCTGACACGGTGGTCTCCAAGATCGCCGGGCTGTCAGCGCGCGACGTCAACGGTGTCTACGATCTGGGTGGCGGCGCGTCGCGCATCGTCGGTCAGCTCCGTGAGCGCATCCCGGGCGCCACGGTCAATCACGCTCAGGGCGTCTCGGTGGAGGTCGGTGAGAAGCAGGCCGCGATCGACATCGACATCGTCGCCGAGTATGGGGTCGCGATCGCTGACCTGGCCAGCGGCATCCGCCGCAACGTCATCTCGGCGATCGAGAAGATGACCGGCTTGGAGGTCACCGAGGTCAATATCGCCGTCAACGACGTCCACGTCGAGGACGACAGCGACGACGACACCAGCACCGACAGCAGTCGTCCGGCGCGGGTGCAGTAGGTGAATGAGGGGTATGCGGCCACGCCGGTACCGGAGCAGCCCGCCGACCGGCTAGCCGCTGCGGTGCTCGCGGTTCCCGGCGTCGCCGCGTTGCACCCCGGCATGTTCGGTGAGGTGGGCACCTACCTACCCGGGCGGCGGGTCGCCGGTATTCGCCTCACCGACACCGCCGTTGACGTGCATATCGTTGTGGTGTTCGGCGTGCCGGTGCGCGCCACCGCCGCCGCGGTCCGCGCCACCGTCGGCGCCCTGCAGCCCGGCGCCGCGGTCAACGTGACCGTCGAAGACGTCGCACCCGCCCCGTCATGACCGACCTCCCGCCAGCCGCACCGCACTCGGCCGCCAACCGTGCTCGTCGCAGCGCCCGGCGGGCAGCAGCGTGGCAGCACCATCCCGACCGCGGCGGCTCCGCGGCAGCGCTGATCGCCGCGCTGGCCGACATTGACCGGCGCGGCGCGGACGGCGGGGCGCACCAAGAGGTGGTGCTGATCATCCGGCGGTCGCGGCGGGCACGGCTGCACCGCTGGCTGCATCAGTGGCGGCGCGGCCACAGCACCCGCCGCTACCTCACCCTTTAGCGCCGAACGCGAACTCCGCTACCGCCTTATTTTTAAGAAAGGACCTCCTTGATGACTACTGCCACTGCGGGTTTACTGGCCGGGCTGCTGCTCGGCATCGCCGCCGCCGCCGGCGGATTCACCGGTTTCCTGATCGCCCTGATCCTGGGTGCGCTCGGCTACGCGATCGGCGCGCAACGCGACGGTGAATTCGACTTGGGCACGCTGCTGCGGGGACGCGGCCGTGGCTGATACCGCACCCGCTCTCGACGGTGACCCCGGCGAGCGGGGCTCGCTGATTGTGCACGACCGGGTCGCCGAACAGATCACGGCCAAAGCCGCGCTGGACACCGCCGGGGTTCGGCCGCATGCCAGCGGCCTGGCCAAACTCGCCGGGCGCGGCACACCCAAAACCCACGTCAGCATCGCCGCCGGTCGCGTCCGCGCCAAAGTCGACATCGCGGTGCCCTGGAACTACCCCCTGAGCGCCGTGGCTGCCGACGTGCGCGCCAACGTGACCTTCGCCCTGTCCCATCTGGCCGGACTGCAAGTCGATGGCGTCGATGTGGCGATCGCCGCCGTCACCACCCACGACGCCAGCACCCGAAAGCGGGTCCAATGAGCCCCCCCGAACACCTTGAACACGTTCCACCCACCCACTCGACCTCTGGGCCGCTGCACAACGGCACCCGCCACCCCGCGGCCACGCCCCAGTCCCCGGCCTCGGCCCCGCCGCCGTTGGCCCCTGCCGCCGCGCACTACATCGGCGTGGTCAGCGCCCTGCTGCTGATCTGCCTCGGCGCGATCGGCATCCGCGACGGCCTCGCCGCGGCCGGCGCGATCCGCGGACCCTCCTGGACCCGCGCGGCCGTCGACTGGTTCGACGGCCAATCCGCCCACGGGTGGATGGTCCCTGTCGGCGCCCTCTTGGCCATCCTTGGCCTCGTTTTGGTCGGCGCCGCGCTGTCCCCGCGCCGCCGCACGGCCCTCCCCGTCCAAGCCACGACCAGCGTCTACCTCGACGTCTCCGACACCGCCAAACTCGCCGCCGCCGCCGCCCGGATCGTGCCCGGCGTCACGAAAGCCACCGCGTCGGCGACCCGCCGCACCGTCACGGTGAGCGTCCGCACTACCGGACCTGAGGTCACCAAAGACGCCGTCGCCGCCGCCGTCCGCACCGCTCTGCAACCGCTGACCTCAATACCGCGCATTTCGGTGCGCACTCAAGTGGAAAGGCCGTGAACCGGTGACCCGTACCGCCACCCTGATCGACCGCTTCGCCGCGCTGATCCTCGGCCTCCTCCTTCTCGGGGTAGGAGTGGCCATGGTCATCTGGACCACACACCTGATCAGCGGCACCCCGGTCTATCTCACCGCGCCGGGGCTGATGACCGCCGCGGACACCGCGTGGTGGCCCTGGGCTGTCACCGTCGCAGGGATTGCGCTGCTGTTGCTCGGGCTGCGGTGGCTGGCCGCGCACCGGCCCGCCCGCCGCGCCGGGGACCTCACCCTGGCCGACAGCAACCTGTCCGAGGGCTGCCTGTCAGCCAATCTCGGCTCCCTGGCTGACGCCGCGGCCGCCGAACTGCGGGGACGCCCCGCGATCAAAGCCGCTCACGGCAAAGCCGTCATGGACCGCGGCAAACCCAGCATCCACCTCGACGTCACCGCCGCCGGCACCGACACCCTCGCCCACGCCGCGCACGCCGCCGACGAGGTCGCCGCCACCGCGGTCGGCATGCTCGGCGACGCCATCGCGATTCAAACCCGCCTGCACGTCAACACCCGCAAACCCGACCCTCGACGACTCACATAACCCGACCCCACCCCGGGTGAGCACCACGAGACACCCTGGGGACCGATAAGTTTCCGCCGCACGCGGGAAAACCGCAGCACCACATCACCGAAGGGAAGCAAGCAATGGCAGACAGTAACAGCGGACCCGCTGAAGGCATCAAAGGTGCCGTCGAAGGCGTCAAGGGCAAGGCCAAAGAGGTCGCCGGCGCGGTGACCGGCAACGACAGCCTGTCCGAGGAGGGCAAGGCCCAGCAGGACAAGGCCGACGCTCAGCGTGACGTCGCTCAAAAAGAAGCCGAAGCCGAAGCCGCCCGCGGCGAAGCCAAGACCCACGAAGCACGCCAGAAAGCCGCCGAGTAGCCCCGCCGCTGCCCGTCCCGCCCTGCCCGGGCGGGACGGGACGGCCACCTGTTGGCCGACCGCCGCATCTTCCAGCGTCCTCAGCCCTGAACACCTAAAGGGGAACCCATGATCGGAACCATCATCGGCGCCCTCGTCGTCGGACTCCTCGTCGGTGTCCTGGCTCGACTCGTCATGCCCGGCAAGCAGAACATCGGTGTCATCGTCACCGTGATCCTCGGCGCGATCGGATCATTCCTGGGCACCTGGGTGTCCTACAAACTCGGATACTCCAACCAGAACGGCGGATTCAAGATCATCCCGTTCCTTGTCGGAATCATCTTCGCCGTCATCCTCATCGCCGCATACCTCGGCATCACCGGCCGCCGCGGCACCCGCAACCCGCTAACCGCCCACTCCCGGCGGCACCGCACCCGTCACCTGTCCCCTGAAAGGAAATTGCCCATGCTGGCACTTCTGAGTTCACCTGTGCGGCGGTGGCTGCTGGTCACGCTGGTGCTGCCGCTGCTCGCATTCGCTCTGGGCAAGATCGGTCTCTACCTGCAACGCCGCAACGGCGGTGCCCCCACCCGGCTCTCACGGGCACTGCTGTCGGTATCGGGCCTCGCTCGGCGACGCAGCAACCGCGGCCACCACGACAACGACCTCATCGACAACCCACGATCCGACACCGCATCTATCGCATCGCCCCTCCCCGCAACCACTTCCACTATGCCGCAGCAGTAACCACCCCCGGATAGGGCACACACCATGACCGCGAACCGCACCACCAAAAAGACCACCGGCCGCCGCAAGGCCGCACCCGACACGTCGACCAAGAAAAAATCCGCCGCCCCGTCACCATCACGCACCACGAAGACCTCCACAACAACCGCGAGCCGCAGCGCCGCCAAAACCGCGCCGCCACCGCCAGCAGCCAGCGTTGCCGCCGCCCAAAAGGTGCTGCGCGCCGTCGAACGTCGCGAAGCCACCCTGCACAAATCCCTGAACCAACACACCAAAGTCCTCAAAAAGATCAAGAAGTCCCTTAGTGGACACAAAGACGCCATCAAAAACCTTGAAATCGACCTCAAAAAAGTGAAAAAAACTCGCAAGTCGGTGACCTCTGCCCTCTAGACGGTCGGTGACCTCTGCCCTCTAGACGAACAGCACCGCCGTCTCGCCACCCACCTAGCAGAAGGCCCGCGTCATATCGAAGAAGCCGATATAGCCTGACCGCTTGCCAGGGTGATGGGACCATTTCGGCAGGTTCGCGGTTCGACGTCGAACAGTTTGTCGGCGCGACTGACGCACGCCTCAACCACATCACGGCCGCAGCACCCTCACCGCGATGATCGCCGAGTCTCTACACCGACAAACCCGGCCCTTGTCGCAATCATGCAACGCGGGTTGCGCCCCGCAATCCCCCTTCTTGGGGGTTGTCAACATCGGCTACCGGGTCAGGGAGCTGGCGAGTTTCAGGGTGCGGGGGTGAGGAGGACGACGCGCAACTGATAGTAACGTTGGACGTTAATAACGAGTTACGTTACTATTGAAGGATGATCCGGTCGTTCCTTGATAAAGACACCGAAGCGGTGTGGGAGCGCAAGTTCGTCAAAAAATTTGGCCCGGATCTGAGTAAGACCGCCTACCGCAAACTCGTTGTCCTCAACGCCGCCACCACCCTTAACGACCTGCGCGTTCCTCCGGGAAACCGACTCGAGAAACTCGTCGGCGACCGGGCTGGGCAGCACAGCATCCGCATCAACGACCAATGGCGAATCTGCTTCACCTGGGACGCCACCAACGCCGATGACGTCGAAATTGCCGACTACCACTAAATAAATCCTTTAGATCAAGACACACCCACCACTCACACGACCCAAGGAACCCCAGCCCCATGACCACCACTCACGCACCCACTCACGCACCCGCCGACTTCGCTCCCATCCACCCTGGCGAGATTCTGCTGACCGAGTTTCTTGAGCCTCTCGGAATCACCCAGTACCGCATCGCGAAGGCCATCGGCGTTCCTGCCCGCCGCATCAACGAGATTGTGCACGGCAAACGCGCCATCACCGCCGACACCGCGCTGCGCCTGTCTCGAGCGCTGGGACTGTCGGACATGTTTTGGGTCAACATGCAGGCCCAGTACGACGCCGACATCGCCCGCGACCACCTGGCTGCCCGCCTCGACGCCATCAATAACATGGTTCCCATCAACAGCGGTGATTGACACTCGATCGTTGGTCGCTAATAAATCAGACCGCGCCGCTTCCCGTCGGCCGCCACTACCGGCCTCTACTTCCTCTTGAGTGGCATCTTTTGGCACCGCGACCGGCTTTTCCGCCTCGTTAAGCCACTCGATTCTCGTCGGCTCCCCCGCGCACTAGGTCGGCAAAGACCATGTCAAGCCCCGAACCGCGGGGCCCTGCGCACCGCCAGAACATGCACAGGCTGCGTCCCGATAACGAAGGTTTCCGGGACATTCCGCCAACAAGCTCGCTACCTGGGGCTTCACCATCTCGAAAACGTGTACCGAAACTGTCGGTGGCTGGTGGTAGAGAACAGGGCATGAACCGGATGCTCGGCTACGCCCGAGTCTCGACCAGCGATCAGACGGTACGCAGCCAGGTGGACGCTCTGGAGAGGGCCGGCTGCGTGCGGGTCTGGACGGACACCACCTCCGGTGCTCGCGCGGATCGGCCGGCCCTCGAAGAACTCCTCACCGACGTGCGCAATGGGGACACCGTGGTGGTGACCCGGCTAGACCGGCTCGGCCGATCGCTACCGCATCTGCTGAATCTGGTGGAGCAGCTGGCCGCCCAAAACGTCGGGTTGCGCTCGTTGGCGGAGCAGATCGACACCTCCAATGCGACCGGGCGCCTGATCCTTCACGTCTTCGCCGCGTTGGCCGAGTTCGAGCGTGGCATCAACCACGAGCGCACCATGGCCGGTCTGGCCGCGGCGAAATCACGCGGTCGGATCGGCGGCCGCCCGAAAGCGCTCACCGGCCATCGTCTCGATCACGCACGTCGGTTGGCTGAATCCGGGATGTCCGTGACCGACATCGCCGACATGCTTCTCGTCGGCCGATCGACCCTATACCGAGCCCTCAACCAGCAACAGAAAGGCGACAACACGATGACCGCACACGCGATAGACCGCGTCTGGAGCATCCGGGATGCCGTATTGAAATGGCTGTACCTCAAAGCCATGGTCGACGGCAATCGGCACCCTGTCCTCCTCGCCGAGGACATCGCCAAAACCGTTGACTGGCAAGCTGATCCGTTAACCGAGCCGGACGTGGCAGCCGCGTCCGACTGGCTCAAAGAGGAGGGTTACCTCACCGGCGGTGGCACCTTCGGCCACGGCGTCGTTCGCCCGTCGATCACACCGCGGGGCGAAGCGCTCGCAGACGCCGGGCGATCCGTGCGGGGTGGAAACACCCCCGCCGATCCGCAAGGCACAACGATGATCACCATCAGCAACAGCACCAAGGTGGCGGTGGGCAGCCCTGGCGTCACGCAGACCTACACCCTGACCCAGCAGCGCGAAAGATCTGTCGCGGTCGCAGACGCTTTAGAAGCCTCGTCAGGAGATTCTCCCGAAGTGGCCGAGGCCCACCGCATCGCATCCGAGATCAAAGCCGAAGCAGCTTCAGATCAGCCGAATCCGAGCCGCTTCAAGCAGCTCGTCATGTCGGCGATCACCGCCGGGGCTGCGGCATTGGGGCAGGCTGCCGCAACCGACTTAGTTCACCTGGGAAGCCAAGCGCTGCAAACGTTTTAAGTCTATTCACGTCCACTGTCGACGACATGGTGGACACTCACTCGGATTCACATCCTCTATTTGCTCATCGAGCCGTCGCACGGCATCTCCGGCGTAGGTCTCGGCCACCTAGATCGTCTCTTTCGACACGCCTCCGACGTTGAGAATCAGAGACAGCCGATGTGAGACTGGAAATGAGACGCACGAACTGGCGCGATACAGGGTCAGGCGAGCCATTTTGGCCTGTCTCGTTTCTTAGAGACGAGACACCTCCTATAACGGCTTCCTGAACCGATTGTGGCTCGGGAAGAGAGCGTCAGCAAGCGGGCCGCCATCGGGCTTCTTCGGCGCGCCGCTGGATAACCCCACCGGTCGCCGCCCCGCGCGGCGCACCCCGAACCTGGGGTCGGGGCTATTGCAGATCGGTATCGCCGGTGGCGGTGCTGTTCTGTTGGGCGTACGCGGCGTCGCGCACGACATCGTCGGTTTCCAATCCAGCGCCCAACGCGCCGCCCAGGGTCGCCAACGAGCAGGTCAGCCACGCCAGCTCGGCGTAATCACTGACGTGCACGGGATGTCCGACGGCGTCGCTGAAGCCGCGCGGCACTACCAGGCAGGCTGCCGCGACCCCGGCGAGGACCAGCAGGACGGCATAGAAGGTAGCCACACCGATCACCACCGTCGCTGTGGTGGCGATGTTGAATAACGCCACCTGTTCTCGGTTGCGCCGTTGCGGCGCACGCTCCCACAACTCGGCGCCGATGATCAGCGTGGCGACCACCGCGGTGAGTGACCCGACGGTGGCACCGGCCAGCCGCACCGCGCCGAATGTATCGGCCAGTCGCCAGATGTCGGAGGTGACCAACGCGAAAACGCCCGCGGCCGCGGCCGCCGCCAGTGCCCGCGATAACCGCAACGTCAGCCGCCAGGGTTGATTGGCCCGCACCATGCCGAGCAGCAGCCGGATGTTGCCGGTGAGCACCCGGGCGGTGAAGGCATACGGTTGCTCGCCGACGTCGGTACCCAGTTCCCGGACCCGCTGCGACACGTCCGGCGCCGACCCCGCGCCGCTGCGGGGCAGGTTTGGGTCGACGCCCAACAGTTGCTCGACGAGCTGCGCCATTAGATGTCGGGCGCGGTCACCCCGTCGGGCGCCCAGCGCAGGCACACACACGACCGCCACTTGATGCATCGGGCTGGCATGGGCGAGGACCGGGCGACGGGCGCGGGTGTGCAACGGCAGATCGGTCAAACAGACCACCACATCCCAACCGCGGCGCAACAGCATCCGCCGGGCCGCCGCCACGATGTCGGCGTCGCTGGCCGGTGCCGCAACGAGCCGATCCTGTTCTACCTCGATCCGCCACTTCGCCCCGGGCAACCGCTGCTCAAGAACGGATTGCAGACCATCAGCGAGCGCCCGCTGGGCCATCTGAACCGGCCGCCCCGGGGCAGCGACTACACCGAGCACCACGCACGCCGAGGAGAGCGCCTCCCCTGCTGGGCTCACCACACACATCTCCGCATCGCTTGTCGGGCACCGCCCCGGCGGCTTTGAGCAGCAGTAACCGGTCGGTGCGGTGAATCAACGTCATCGAGAACAGTGAAGAGTCCTGCCGGTTCCCATAGTCAGCAAGGCAGCACCTCGACAAGACGTTCCAATCGGTCGAGCACGGATTCAAGCATGCTCTCGAACTCGGCGGCGCTGTGATCTGCAGACAGCATCGTCTGCAGCCGCTGCAGATGCGGGTATTCCGACAGGTCACGGCTGCCACGCCGCTGATCCAGGACGGTCTGGTCGGGATGCAGGTCGGTCCCGCGGGACGAAATCTCCAACAACAGCTGCCCCAGCAGCGACGCGGTGTAGGTGCGATAGGCCGCGACCGCGGCGACATCGTCGAAACCGTAGGAGATCAAGGTGTCCAAGAAGGTTTCCATCCAGCGCAGACTCCGCAGTGGGGGTCGCACCCACGGCGCCTGCGGCGCCTCGGAGGCCAGCAGAGGAAACACCTGCGGATGATCGAGCGCGGTTTGGCGGACCCCATGAGCCAGCCCGACCAGATAGTCCTGCCAGCTATCGTTGAGGTGTCGGGCGGCGAGGTGCTCGGTATGAAGCCGGTCCACGACATGGTCGACCACTCCGGTCACCAGGTCCCCGCGGCCACGCACGTACCGGTACAGCGCCATCGCCTCCACACCGCACGCCGCCCCCAGCCGGCGCATCGTCAACCGGGCCAAACCATGCCGATCGATGAACATCAGGGCCGCCTCGACGACAACCTCCCGACTCAACCCCGACACATTCTGGGCAGCAAGACGTTCCAGATGACCGGCACCGACGCCGCACTCCACCGCCGGCTGGCTCTCCTTCATCAGCCCCTTGCCCTTTCCGCGCGGCGCGCCGGATTCTGCGCACCGGCACACCGGTGAGCAGAGCTCCAGTTTCTCGACCCATCGCCCCTGCCCCGCGACGCCCTGACGAAAGTTTAGAGCGTGAACGACGGGCGCTGAGAAGAGCGCACCTGTTGGCCGACCCGGCTGTGAGCGGCCACACACCCTCACCTGTTTACACCGTAAACAGGTGAGGGGTAGGTTGATCTCACCGGCTTCAGCGCGTAGGGCGGTCAACAACCGTTATCCCCGCGCATACTCGCGCGAGAGAGGGTCGGTCCGATCCGATGGAATCCTCCATTTCCAGCTTTTATCCCGGTCTGCGGCTCAGTAAATCCCTTGCTGCCGCGCTCATCGATCCGCAGAGCATGGTGCGCATCACAGCAGAGCGCGTCGGCTCTGCTGTCGTTGTGCACGCCGGCGGGGAAATCGATGCCAGCAACACCGCGACGTGGCGATGTGTGCTTGACGAGGTGACGGCCGCCGCAGTTACTCCCGGCCCGGTCGTCATTGATCTCGACGGGCTAGATTTTCTGGGCTGTTCGGCGCTTGCGGCCCTCAGTGAGGCCGCTGACCGGTGCCGACCGCAGGGCATCTCGCTGCGTCTGGTCAGCACACGGCCTATCGTGGCCCGGATGTTGGCAGTCGCCGGCTGGCAGCAGCTGCCCGTGTACCGCGACGTCTGGGTCGCCATCGACGCCGACACCACGCCCGCCACGGGTTTGACAGCGCCCTTTAACTCAGCGCGACCGGGGAGTTCTGCCGCAGGCATCCCTGGGCTCAATCGTGTCGGGCCGCCTAGCACCTTGGCCGACAGCGGGATGTGTTGAGCACGCCGGACAACATGCGGAGATCATGGTGAAAACAACCAACGATGGGGCGCTGGCCGACCGCGTCGATGAGCAGTGCGGTTCAATCGGCCTTGAGCGCGGATTCTGGGTGCCGCAGCTCGGGTCGGCGTGGTTCCTCTTCGATGAGCAGCGGTGGGACTGGTCGCCCACCGTTGAGCAGATGCATGGCTACCGGCCAGGAACGACAACCCCTGACACGGGGCTGCTGGTAAACCACGTCCACCCTCAGGACCGGGAACACGTGATCAGTCTTCTCGACTGGGTCCGTCGCACCCGCCTGCCGTTCAGCACCCGGCATCGCATCATCGACACCCACGACCAAGTCCATGACGTAGTCGTGATCGGGGCGCCGATCCACCACAGCCGCACCCGCGCCCCGATCGGATTGCAGTGCTCCTGTGTGGACCTCACCGCTGCCACCTCTCCCGCGGATTCCGTGCGCGGGCAGCTGCGCACCACCGCCGCCTACGGCTACACCGACCACGATCGGCGGCGTCGGATCCGCGCTGCCACCCATTGCTGACGACGCGGCGGGAAAACCACCGCGGTTGAGTACGTCGATACGAACCCCCGATTCGCCCCTTCCCACCCGACAGCACCACACCCTTAATCAATCCCGTCGAGGAGATCCTGCTGTGACCGCCACCACTACCGTCGCCCCGTGGCCCGGAATCATCGCCGCCTATGCTGATCGGCTGCCTATTGAAACCGGTTGGGCGGCGGTCACTCTCGCCGAGGGAGCCACCCCGCTGTTGCCGGCGCCACGGCTTTCGGAGCTCACCGGGTGCACCGTGGCGCTCAAGGTGGAAGGCCTCAACCCCACCGGGTCGTTCAAAGACCGCGGTATGACGGTGGCCCTCACCGCTGCGGTGGCCGCCGGCGCGAGAGCGGTGCTGTGCGCCTCGACCGGCAACACCGCCGCCTCCGCCGCAGCGTACGCCGCGCGGGCAGGGATCACCTGCGTGGTGCTGGTGCCGCACGGCAACATTGCCGCTGGCAAACTCGCCCAAGCGGTCATGCACGGTGCCACCGTCATTCACGTTGCCGGCTCGTTCGACGACTGCCTCACCCTGGCCCGCACCGTGACCGCCGAGGATCCGGCCATCGCGTTGGTGAACTCCATCAACCCCTACCGCATCGCCGGCCAGAAGACCGCGGCCTACGAAATCGTCGAATCCCGGGGCGGCGCCCCGGACGTGCATGTGCTGCCGGTGGGCAACGGCGGCAACATCACCGCCTACTGGCAGGGCTACAGCGACTGCCACCGCGAGGGGCGCACCGACAAGCTGCCGCGCCTGCTGGGGGTGCAAGCCGCCGGCGCCGCTCCGCTAGTGCACGGTCAGCCGGTCGCCGAGCCCGACACCGTCGCCACCGCCATCCGCATCGGCGCACCGGCCGCCTGGACATCGGCCGTAGAGGCCCAACACGCCTCGCGGGGAGCGTTCCTCGCCGTCGAGGACACCGACATCCTGGCCGCCTACCGCACGGTGGCCCGCCGGGAAGGCCTGTTCGTGGAGCCGGCCTCAGCAGCCAGCATTGCGGGCCTGCTCGCCGCAGCCGAACAGGGCTGGATCCCCCGCGGATCGACCGTGGTGTGCACCCTGACCGGCAACGGCCTCAAAGACCCCACCACGGCGCTACACGGTTTGGCCCCGATCACCGCAGTGCCCGCCGACACCGCGGCCGTCCTGGCCGCCATCAACGCCACCGATCCCCGGGGGCAGCGGCGATGAACACCCCCCGCAGCGCGGGCGGGCGCCGATCAGTGCGCCGGCACGACGTGCGGCTTTCCACAGCTTGACAGCGCCATAGACGCCGTAGTTGTCCTCCCAAAGCTTCTGCAGCGCCGGCCCCAGGACGGCATCGCGGCGGGCACGGGCTGACGGTGGCCGGGTCGTAGCGTCGTAATAGGTGCTCGGGGCCACCTGCACTCCTGCGCTGCGCAGGACGGTGCAGATGGGCTCGACCCCGAACTCGGCCCGGTGAGCGTCGATGAAGGCGACTATTTCTTGTGTTGGCGGTCGAGCTCCGCCCCGAAGAAACTCGCTGCTCTTTTCAGGATCTCGTTGGTGCGCTTGAGTTCTCGGTTCTCCTGCTCAAGCTCCTTGAGCCGCGCAGATTCGGCGGTCGACACCCCGGGGGTCAGGCCTTCGTCAATATCGGCCTGGCGTACCCAGGTGCGGACCGACTCCACGCCGTAGCCGAGTTGGGTGGCGACCCGCTGCACTGTGCCCTGCGCAGTACCCAGTTCCGCGCGTAAGGCCCGGACCATCCGCACCGCTGCGGCCTTCTCCTCTGGGCTGTAGCGCCGCGTCGTGGGCTTCCCAGCAGACTGTTCCTTCGGCATACCTGCATCCTCGTTTCCAAGGTCAGGAGCCTCCAGGATTTCCAGGGCGATTCAGTGTTCCCGTTGTGGCCGTCCTCGGGGGCACCGGCTGGGCACGCGTCAACGACACGCTAGGGCCGGTGCTCCAGTACACCGACGGGCGGGTGTTCACTCTGGAAACACTGGACCAGATGCTGAGCGTGCAACCCTTCCCGCAGCTGCTCGGCCTTACCGACTAGCGATACCCAGCAGCCGCCGGGGACTCATTTGATGAGCCCATCAGGCCAATGCTTCTGGTGGGCCTTGTTGATGTGGCGGAGATTGCCGAAGATGACCTTGAGTTCGGTCGTGGACGGCACGTCGTCGTCATGACTTCCGGGATTGAGCACCTTGGGCAGGGTCTTCCACTGGCCCTTCTCGGAATTACCCTCGACGACAAAGGGATAGAGCAAGGTGAGCAGGTCACCGAGTTGGGTGGCCTTGGCCTCGACGTCGGTGATCGTCGTGGGGGTGCCCGCGTCGGTCGTACCGGTGGCGATGATCTGCTTGGCGAGCCGTTCAGCAGCAGAGCGCATGGTGTTGCACGCCGACCGGCGACCTTTCGCCGTGGGGGCGTGCAGACTCTCCTCGGCTTCGAGCATCAGCTGTCCGAAGGTGTCGGTGGTCTGGGTGGGCTCGGTCCCCGCGCGGATGTCGATGAGATCGAGCTTGTAGGCCAGGAAGTCAGTGCCGCCGTGGTTGGTGTAGGACCATTCGGCGAGCTTGCTGTCGAACGTGGTCAAGATAACTTGAGTGCCGCCCGTGAGCAGGGCGCCCAACGTGTACTGGACGAAAGTCAGTCGGTGGCCGGCGTCGCTGCCGGGGATCGGGTCGTCGAGGACCACGATCGGGGCGCCGAGCAGTTCGGTGCGCGCCAAGAAGATCGACAATCCCAGCGCGTTGAGTTGCGAATCGCTGTAGACGCCAAGGGCTTCCCGCTCTACCGGGGTACTGGTGGCATCGACGCGGAGGTCGGCGATCAGGTTGACGAACAGAGTGCCGGCGGCGCGGCGCTTGATGCCGCCGAAACCGACGAGTTCCTCGGGGCGGATGGTGGACCACCATTTGGTGATGGTGTCGCTCATCTGGGCGAAGCGGTCGTCGAGGACCGCTCCCGCGCCGTCGCGAAGGGCCTTTTCGGCGGCGGTGAGACGCCGAATGGTGCGTTGGCGGATGGCTTCGGTGACGACGTCGGCGATCAGTTCTGTCCGTACTGCCACCAGATCGGCTAGTTCGGTCAACCCGCTGATGGTGATGCGTTCGCGGGCGGCGTCTTCGACGGCGGTGCGCAGCACCGCGGCGGGCGTGGAATAGTCCGCGCTGGCTTCGCTGAGTCGACGGATTGCGCCGTCGATGCCCAGATAGCGAGTGGCGATCCCCTCGGGGAGGGGTTGGCGTGTGCCCACGGCGTCGCTGGTCTCTTCGACGGCGAGCCGCGCCGCCGCCACGGCGGTGGCCAGGTCGTGGGCGGCCGTGGCCACGACGTCAGCGGCCGCTTTTGTGGCGGTCAGTAGTGCGACGTCGACCCTCAGGCTGCGTAGTGCGTCGGCGGCGGCGACCAACTGTTCGTCTGTCCATGTCGCGACCGCAGGTGTCGCGGCGGTCGCCGCAGCGGCGAACTGATCGAGTTCGTGACGCTTGGTGGTGAGGACCTCGGAGGCGTCCTTGGCTACGTCGCCAAGGCTTCGGGTACGGCGCAGATGATCGCGAAGGACGTCGATCCGGTCAGAGGTCAACGCGTCGTCGGTGCCGCACACCGGACAGGCCGCAGGGTGATCGAGGTGCGCGTACTCCTCGATGCCCAGCAGCGCATCGAGGACCGGCGTTAGCCGAGCGGTGTGCTGGTCGAATTCAGCCAGCGCGGTGGCATAGGGCTCCAGGTCCGGACCTGCAGGATGTTCCTCGGGCAGCTCCGTGACCGCGAACGCCGAGAGTGGGAACGCGCGCTCACGCTGCGCGTCGAGTGCCTCCCCAAGAGCGGCGGCGAGATCGTCGACCGTTTCGAAGACGGGTTCGGCACCTCCCGCGTCAGCCAGGATCGCACCCCCCGCAGTGCGCAGCGCCTTGTCGACAGCGGTGCGCGCGGCATCGGTGGTGAGCGGCTTCTTCGTCAACGCGCTGATGGCGGTGCCCGCCGGTGCTGCGGGGGTGGCGGTGAGTGTGTTGACGCGCTGAAACGCCGCACCGGGCCGCTCGGCTTCCACCCGCCCGCGCGCTGCCCGGACACGTTCACGGAAGGAGTCCAGGTCGGTCAGCGACAGCAGCGCCTTGAAGTAGCCGACGCGCTGCTTGGGTTCGGTCGACAGGACGTGGCGCAGGATGTGCTGCAGCAGAACGGGCGCACGCACCGGCGGGTCGGCCAGCGCCAGCCCCACGCCGTCGAGGTCGGCGGCCTCGGTGCCGTCGATGAGCAGGCGGCTTTCGCATTCGGTGCCCTGGCCGAAGTCGCTGACCAGTTCCCGGCGTACCTGATGGGTGTTTCCCGCGGCGTCGCGGACCACGGCCTGGACGTAGACGTCTGTGTCGCTGTCGGCGAGGTGGGCATTACGCAGGCTGTCGTTGTACTCCGCTTTCGCGCCGCCGAGCAGTTCACGGCGGCTACTGCGGCCGCTGATCAGGAACTCGATGGCCTCGGCGAGGCTGGTCTTGCCCTGGCTGTTTCCGGCGTGGATGACCACCAGTCCGGCGTCGAGGTCGAGCGTGCGGGGCTCGGTGCCGAAGGCTCTGAACCCGCGAATCTCCAGCGACACCAACCGCGTCGCGGTCGTGGCGTGGCTCATGGCTGCCGCCAGGTGGCGATGACGGCATCAAGGGCGTCGTCGAGGTCCTTTTCGGTCGTGGCATGAGCGATCGCGTCGGCCAGGGCGCGGGCGTCCTGCTGACTGGCCGTGTCACCGGTGAGTTGGCCGCGCAAGGCATCGAGGTTGGGCAGAAGCTCGCTCATCGAAACGGCAGCCTACTAACCACCACCGTCACAGCCTGGGACCTTCAACTTGTCGATGAACTTGGTCGAGGCCGATCCCCCGTGTAGGGGCAGGCGGCTTACGCTTCGAAGGTGACGGAAGACGACGGCGGGGTGCGGGACCGCTCCTCCCCCGCGCTGCCGCGTCAGCGGCCTGACCTTGGTGCCCCGAATGACTGCGATGAGCCGTCTCTCGACGAAGACGACTGGCCCATTGATGATCTCGACGACTGGCCTTTCGATGATCCATCCGTTGACATTGCGCGTCTCCGCGAATCGCTGATGGAGTCGGAAGCCGACATCGCGGCCGGCCGCACGTTCGGCGAAGACGAGATCCGCACCGACTGCGGTCTCCCCCGAAAATGAGGTCCAAGTGATTCGCGCGGAAGCCGAGCCCGACCCGGATGACCTCGATGTCGGCTACGCCCAGCTGGCGGCGGAATTCAACAGCGAGACCGCTAAAGGTGAACGTCGGTCCGCGCGGGACCGCTACACGGCTCGGCCCGAACAAGCGTAAAAGCAAAGAACCCGGGTCGACCGCCAGGATCGAATACCGGGTTCTCCTAAGCCTCAACCGGGGCAGCGCATCAAGCGCAACACCGGTCTGTGCAGAACCCCGGCCGCGTCATGGCTTCAGGCCAGAGAGGCGGTGTCCGGGGACTTCTGCCGATGATGTTACCGGCGACCACAGCGCCCTTTATCACGCCAGCAGACGGTTTGGCCCACGTATCATGAATACATGTTTTCTTACATGTAAGTTTGCATGTAGACATGCTTACATGCAAATTGGTAGATTTCTTCCATGACTGTTGCGGTAGATAAGCAGTGCGAAATCGTGGCGGTGGCGTTGCAGAAGGGCGGCGTCGGCAAGACCACCACGACGATCAACCTCGGCGCGAACCTGGCGGCGATGGGTCTGCGCGTCCTGGTGATCGACATGGATCAGCAGGCGCACAGCACCAAGGGGTTGGGCATCGAACTCGACGCCGAGGACGCGTCCATGTACGAGGTTCTGCACCCGGACCGGGCGATGCGCGTCCCGTTGGCCAAGGTCATCGTTCCGACGCAGTTCGGCATCGACGTCGCGCCCGGTCATCTCGCGCTCAAGGAGCTCGAGCGAACCGGGCTTGGATCGGGCGGCCAGTTGCGGCTAGCGCGCCAGCTCGACGACATCGAGGGCTACGACTTCGTGCTCCTGGATTGCCCGCCGGCCTTGGGGGAGCTGACCACCGCAGCGCTCGCGGCCGCCGATTACGTGTTGGCCGTCCTCAAGGCCGGCCCCGACGAGGTTGACGGCCTAGTGGAACTGGGCAACTCGATCCTCGACGTTCAGGAGACCCTCAACCCCGACGTGGAGATCCGGTACGTGCTGCTGGCCGACTTCGACGGCAACCCGAAAGCGAGCAAGGACGTGCGCCGGCAGCTGCGGGCCGACTGGGGGGAGTGGTCTGACGGCGGGGCCTACCTGGGCGAGATCCCGCACACGGTGCGAGTCGTGGAGGCCAAAGGCAAACGCGTACCGGTCAACGTGCACGCCCCGACCAGCACGGCAGCGGTGGCCTACCGCGAGGTTGCCGAACGTATCGCGGCACGGCGGCAAGCAGCATGAACGCCACATCGAAACCCACCGGATTGCAGGTCGGCTCCACCCGTCCGCTGTCGCGGGCAGAACGACGCGCCCAAGCCGCACGAGTCACCGCCGACGACACCCCCACCACCGGGACACCGGCACCGGCCGAGCCTGAGCCGCAGGACGCCGAGATCCCGCCCGCACCCGCGGTGACCGGTGGCGAGGAGAAAGCTCAACCGACCGAACCGGTTCGGCTCAAGGCCCGGCAGCGCAAGGTGAAGAGTCCGTTCGCCACACAGCTGCACGCGGGAACCCTCGCGCGGCTCGAATGGATCAAGACCCGCGGATACGTCATCACCGACACCGTCGACGAGGCCATCAACCGCTACCTGGACGACGCCGGCATTCCAAAGCCGGACCGCAACGACCGCATGCCCTGAAACACGGGCGCGCAACGTAAGCCCACGTCATCGCCATGACTGGTGGCGAACGTAGGTGCCCTTACTGCCCACCAATCAAGGGCGTCACGGGGGAGGGGAGCGGACTTCCCCGGCCTCGATTGTGGCGAAACGGTGGGTGGTGGCCGTCAAGGCCGGTAACCGCCGCTGCGCGGTCGACCTACGGCCGAGCCTGGACAGCCGCCACCCACCGCGCAAACGCGCCAGTACGAGGAAGCCGGACGGGAAACGCTGGCCAGACTCCCAGGGGGTCCGAGCTACTCGGCCTGGGGCACCCCGGCACGGTCCAAGAACTCGTTGAGCGCCGCATCCACGATGTCGGTGACCGCGTACCCGCGGTCCTTCAACACCTCCACGCGCTGCTGCGTGCCGGGCCGCACATAGGTGTTCAACGGCACCTTCTGCTGCCGCTTACGCAAGGGAAGCGCGCTACCGGCGGCGTCGGGAGCACCGCCGTCGAGAGCATCCCCAGCCGAATCGGGCATGCACGCATCCTACATGCATCCCTAAAAGTAGCTTGCACGCAATTTGCTTGCAAGTGTGCACGCACGCTCTTACAGTGGTGGACATGGAAACCCTCGGCACGGTCCAAGACGACGTGAGTGCGGTCCGGGACTTCGCATCCCAGGTCCGTGCGCTGTGCGCGCAGCTGACAGCCAATCCGTTCAACACCCCCGCCGCAGAGAAGCTCCTCGATCTGCTCCTGGAGGATGCCCCGGCAGTGGATCTCGCCTTCGAACGGGTGTTGCGGTCGGTGATCTACGGGCCCGCATCGACCGGCGCCCCGATCCTGGACATGCTTGGCGGCCCACTCTGCACCCCGCACGCCGCGCTCGTCGTCGGTGCGGCGGCCTAAAGTCGGCCCTGATGAGCGCACCCTCGCCGCCGCCGAAGCCGGGCTCCACCGAGCACTGGCAGGCATGGCTGCAGCGGTACGGCGGTGACTACACCACCGACGCCGAGCGCCGCGCCGCCTACCAGGACTTCACGACGAACCTGGACACCATCCAAGCCGTCTTCTCCCAGTCCGATGACATGCACGCCGCCGGCTACCTCGAAGCCCACGAACGGGTGGCCAGCGGCGACGCAGACAACCCCGACGACGCCGAGACATGGGTTCCAGGCGATCTCCTCGGCCACGCGCGGGCGGACTGGCTCGAAGGCTTCCGTTCCCACTTCGAGCCGTAGGCCCAGCCCTGGGGAGGAAGCGGTCGGAATCGTGACACCACGCTTCCCGGCCCGCACCCTACGACCTCGCCGCGTGCACTTCTGCACGTCCGAGACCATGCCGCCACCCGTCGATCCCGCAATTCAGCGCACCGTCCAGGCGGTCTACACCACAAACCTCGGGCTACCCGAGGACTGGACCACCGACCAGCGGACCGAGTTCATCCGCGACGAGGCCGACCGAATCACGTGGATGGCCCGTGCCCACGCCGCCACTCTCGGCGACCTGAGCATCCGCGACTGGACTTGCCGAAACCACGGCCAGGAGCCAGACCCATTGACGCAGACTGCATTACGCACCGAGGCCCGCGCCCAAGCCGTGCGCCAGGTCCTCAGCACGGAACTGTACGAACTCATCCCCACCGAGGTCGACGACTGGTGATCGCGCACCACGTGTTATCTGGAACGGACCTCAAAATTCACACCAGTACCACCCGCCTCGGCGTGTCCTGATGCTGAATCACCGATCGGACTGGAAGGGTCAACGTCATGCCAGCTCACGCAAAAGGCGAACGCAAGGCATACACCGTTCGCCCACCCATCGAGGCCGTTCCGCTCCTAGAGGAGAAGTTCGCGCAGTCGGGCGTTTCGTCCATGGCGCAGTACATGGCGGACCTTCTCGCCATCCACGCCGGCCGACCAGACCTGGTGCGTGAACTCGGAAAAGTCGACAAGGAGGTTCTGCCGCTGGCGATGTGATCACCCCGCCAGGACCTCAACTTTGCTGGTCGGCCCTGGCATATGTGACATCTGAATAGCCGGTGTGCGGATTACCCCGCTGACATGACGAAGGCCCCGCGTTAGCGAGGCCCTTGTCTGAGGTTTTGAACCGAGCGCCAACTCGGTTCTGGGTCCGCACCCATTCCCCGAAGGGATCTGTCTGGTGGACAGTTCTCACGGTAGCGCACGTTCTGCTGCAGTTTCAGAAACGCCGCGAATCGAGTGCGTAAATCGTGACCTTTTGCATGCCCCGTCACGTCGAGCGAGTAGTACCTGGCCGACGCCGTTCGGCGCTGCTGTAGCCCCGGCTGCTCCCAGTCCGCATGTGGTGCGTGCGCTGGCGCACGAGCGTCGCCGTGACTGGGTGACGCGCGCCGGCTCCTGCGCACCGTCCGCGCCGATGTGGACCAGCCGCGGCGGGTGGCTCGACGGGCTGTCGCGCTGGGTCCACTCCCCGGCGTTCGGACAGCTGTGCGCGCAGGCGCGGGTGTCGATCACCACGGCCACGCTGTTGTCGATCGCCACGGTGATGGCCGAGCACGCCGATCACGACACCGGCCGCCACGTCGCCGTCACCCGCGCGACAATCGCCGACAAGGTGGGCTGCGACGTCCGCACCGTCACCGCCGCCTGGCGCGTCCTGAGGGCCTCCAGATGGGCCGTGGAAGCGCAGCGGGGCCACGGTTCGACAACCACCCCCAGCATCGGCCGGCGACCCTCGGTGTACCACCTGGTACCGCGTCGCGAAGCCCGTCCCGCGACCCCCCCACTCGTGCATGATTTCCACCTACCGCCGTCAGGCGGTGTTGGTTGTTCTTCTCCCGTAGGGAATTACTCACCAAGCAGGCGCGCAAGCGCGCCCACCAACCGATGCTGCGACACGACGCGACAACCACGGCCGCGGCGCGCTACCGCGCGACCGCTAGCCACCCAGAAACTCGCCGCTGGACTGGTCGCGCTCACCCACGGTCTCGACCGCGCCCACATCGGTGCCATCTGCGACGCACTCACCGGCGTCGGCATCGACCCTGCGGTGTGGTCCGCGCGTGCGGTCAACGACGCCCTCAACGCCGACATGCGCGCCCGAGGAACGACCTGGCCCGACCACATCGCCAACCCCGGCGCGTTCCTCGCCAGCCGGTTGCGACGGCTGTCCTGGACACCCCCCGAGACGACCCCGACAAAGGCCGGCGGCTGCGCCGCCGCCAGCATCGACCAGACGCCGCGCCCGGTGGTGCTCACCGACGCAGCGCGGGCCCGGATCACCGCCGCCCGAGAAGAGATCCGCCGAGTGCTCACCGAGCGCGCCCAACGCAGCCGCGAGGACCACACCAGCAGCACGCTCACCGCGTTGTCGCGGCGCAACATCGGGGTGTCGGTTCAGACACGGCACGGCGGCGCGATGAACTGACCCGCAGCAGACCACCGCGCGGTCCGCGGAGACGCGATGGAGCGCACCGTTGAAGGTTCCGATCGACGACGCGCCTAGTGGTTGCGAACCGCCGAGCGGACGTTGCGGCCAGACGCCACCCTCAGCACCCCCCAACCAACGGCCTCTTCGTCGCTTCTCACCCACGTCTTTTCCGCGCTGTCTCCCACCCCTCTCCTGTTCCTCTTTGCCCGCTCACCGCATCTCCGCTGCCCTCTCACACCCCACCCGACCCCTAGCACTGCTCTACCACCATAACGATATGGCACATTTGCACAAATTTGTGCGATGCTTGTGGTGCCGGTCCCGTTCGGGGTTTCCCCTTGTGATCCTGGGCGGGATCGGTCGGGGAGGAGGTGGGTTGGGGTGTTGACGGTGGCGAAGTTGTCGCTGTGGTCGGTGAACTATTACAACGACACTGCGCGGGCGGTCGGTGATGCGGTGGCGGACCGGCAGAAGGCCAACGGGGGATTGGCGGAGTACTACGCCGAACGCGACACCCGCACTCCGGTCTGGGCGTGTGCGGGGGATGTGCGCGCGGTCGCGGAAGCCGTGGGGTTGGGGGCTTCTGAGCGTGCCGGTGGGGACGCTGATCCCGACGCAGTGGCGCGCTGGCTGGACAGTGGTGTAGCACCGAACGGAGAGTGCGGCCGGGCGCACGGCAAGGGCGGTGTGCACGGGTTCGATCTGACGTTTTGCGCGCCCAAGTCGGTGTCGTTGGTGCGGGTGTTCGGCAACGATGTGGCCGACAAAGCGGTCAACGCGGCGCACCAAACCGCGATCGCGGAAGCCCTGGAGTATCTGAGCGCGCATGCCGGCTACACCCGGGTGCACAACCCGGTCACGGGAGAAAAAGACCTGCAAAAGTTGCCGGGTTTGGTGGCCGCGGCCTATCAGCATGAGACCTCGCGGGCGGGCGATCCGCACCTGCACACCCACGTGCTGGTGCCCAATCGGCAGGCCCGCGCTGATGGCCGGTTGGTGTCCATTGACGGCACCAGTTTGTTTCACGAAGCGCGCGCGGCGGGGATCATTTATCAGGCCACCCTGCGCCATGAACTGCACCGCTTGATCGGGGTGGAGTGGGGGCGGGTGGATGCCCGCACCGGGATGGCCGAGATCGCCGGCATCGACCCCAACACCATCACCGCCTGGTCGACGCGCAGCACCGCGTTGCGGGAGTGGGCGGCTTCCAATCTGACCGTCGTTGAGGGCGGGAAAAAGGTGTCGCAGGCGCAGTTGGCGGCCGCGCAGAAAGCCACCCGACCGCGTAAACCGGAGTCGCTGTCGTGGGCGGAGCTGCGTGCCCAGTGGCGCGCCGAGCGCCGGGGTTTCCGGATCGAGCGCGACGGCCAACTCGAGGCGCGAACCGCCCGTGAACGCGCCGCACAGACGGCCGCGGCGCGCGTCACGCGCAGCGGGATCGTGGTGGATCGCCGCGCGGTGGCGGCGATGGCCTCTCGCGCCGACAAAGCCGCGCTCACTCGCGCGGATCTGGTCGAGATCATCGGCGCGCAATTACCTCTCATTGTCGACAGTGGGGCCGGTGAGGACGGGTCGGCGCCGCTGCCCCGTCAGGTCATCGAAGCGTGCGTGGACACCGTCGGGATGCGGTTGACTGCGCCGCGGCTGGCGCATCAACGCGAGGGCTCGGAACGGTTCACCGTCGACCAAATCCTGGCCGAGGAATATCAGGTGTTCCAGCTGGTCGACAGCGCCAATGTTCGGGCCTCGGCGTGGGTCCGCCCGGAGCACACCGCCGCGGCGTTGAAGCTTTCAGAACAACAGCACCAGGTGGTCACCATGATCGCGTCCACACCGCAGTTAGTGATGCCGCTGTCGGCGCCGGCGGGGGCGGGTAAGACCACCTCGATGCGGGCGTTGCGCACCATCGTCGAGAAACGCCACAAGGCGAAAATGATCGTCATCGCCCCCACCGGGAAAGCCGTCGACGTCGCCCTCGCTGAGGGCGCCGCATCGGCGGGCTACACCATGCACGCCGCGTTGAAACGGCTCGCCGAAGGCCAACTGGAGTTGGGGCCCTTCGATGTCGTTGTTGTCGATGAGGCCGGCATGGTCGGCACCGGCCACTGGCATCAACTGCTGTCCGCGACGACG
>NZ_LQPC01000007.1 GCF_002101705.1 Mycolicibacterium iranicum
TGCGCCGAGCAACGCCGTCGGCCCCGGACCTCACGCCGCACCCATGATCGTGTCGTGAGAGGGCCGGTTAACCGATCGGCTCAACAAGGAGATCCGCCGCCGCACCGACGTCGTCGGCATCTTCCCCGACCGCAACGCCTTGATCCGCCTCGTCGGCGCTGTCCTGGCCGAACAGCACGACGAATGGGCCGAATCCCGGCGCTACCTGGGCCTGGACGTCCTGAGCAAATCACGGGTCGTCAACGACACCCCAACAGAACAGGAGGACGTGCCGGCGGCACTGACCGCCTGAACCAACACCATCGAAGAATCACATGACGACGTCGTACACCACGCCCTTGGACTTGACCCAGCACCAACGACGCAGGCGCTCTAACCGGGCGGGAGATGAGGGAATGGTGACGTCGAATAATCAAACTGAATCGCCGCAGAAGCAGGGGCGTCATCGCAAGAGTGAACGGTCCTCCTCACATTGGCTGCGGGCAGGCGTCGTGACCGCAGGAATGGGTGCAGCAATCGCCTTGGGTTCTGGCGTTGCGAACGCTTCGCCCGGCGACGAATCCGGCAAGAGCACGACGTCGAAAGCCACTCGAGGGCCGGTTGACTCACGGGCAGGTGATTCGAGTTCTGACGCGAGATCCTCAGCCGTTACCGAATCTCGAAGCACCGCAAAGGCTTCCACGTCGGACGATGAAACTGAATCGACCAAAGTTGCGACGGAGTCGCGGAAATCCGACGACGAAGCCGAAGCCGTTGCGGTCGATGAAGCCGAAGCCGCTGACGCTGACACAATCGCGGTAGACGTCGACGAGCCAGAACTCCTCGTCGCAGAGCTCGCCGAATCGTACGGCGATGACACAGAACCAGACGTACCTGCGCCGCCGGTCGAGGCGTTAGGACTGGCTCTTCGCAACCTGCAGGATCGAAGGGAAGTCACGGGTCCAGCGGAAACATCAACGCACGAGGTTCAAGCAGAGACGGTTGTGCCGCCAGCCGCCGACGTTGCTGTTACTGCGGTCGCCGCCGCCGACCCTCCGAACTGGTTCGAAACGGCAATCCATAACGCATGGAATGCAGCGAGGGCCGTAACCAGGACGGTCGCCAACACGGTCAGAAGCGTGGTCGATGGTGTCGTGCGCACCACCATGGCGGTCGTCAATGGCGTCACTCGGTTCCTCTGGGGCGACTACATCCCGAAGCAAAACCCCACGACCACTCCTGGCCACTGGGAGCGTCTCCAGACCGTCACTGGTGGATTCCTCAACGATGGCTTCCACATCGACAAAATACGGTCGGCTTATGACGGAGTTGAGCGACTAGTCGTCTATATCGGCGGGACCACACTAAGCCTTTTCAACCAGCCAATAATTGCGAACGGCCCCAGCTGGCTGGGTGTCCTTAGGTCCGAGCAGATGGACGCACTGAGATTGGCGACACGAGGCAATCCAAATATTGAGATCCTCATGTTTGGGTTCAGCCAGGGAGGCATGGACGCCCAGAACTTGGTGGCGAAAACAGATTTCAATATCAAGATGGTCGTCACGTTTGGCTCCCCTATCGTCCAATATCCGCCAGATCCGAATGACACATGGATGCTTCATCTTCAGGCGCAGAAAGATTCCATCGTGTACGACTGGAGTAAACCTAATTTGCTTCCAGAAGCTGTCAAAGCGGGAATCGTCTATCGCACGCCGACAAGGACAGGGGACAATGACTGGGCCCAGTGGAATCCAATCGGGGTAGTCCACAGCGACCCGGCCACTTATCGCGAAGTGGCTCAGAAGTTGGATTCTGAGTATCTGTCTGATTCCAATATGGACTATTGGGAAGGGCAGTACATCCGCTCCTACTAAAGGCATAGCCTTTTCCCTGTGAGCCGGATCGGAGCCCTCGCCCTGCGCGACGCCGTGCTCGACGAGGGGTCCTTCGTCAGCTGGGACGAACCGCCGCTGGCCGTCCCGACGTCCGCGGACTACCGCAGAGAGCTGGACGCCGCCGCGGCCGCCACCGGGTTCGACGAATCCGTCCTGACCGGCGAAGGAAGGGTGTTCGGCCGCCGCGTCGCGCTGGTGGCCTGCGAGTTCGACTTCCTCGCCGGCTCCATCGGCGTCGCAGCCGCCGAGCGCATCGTCGCCGCCGTGCACAGGGCCACCGCCGAGGGCTTGCCGCTGCTCGCCTCGCCGAGTTCCGGCGGCACCCGCATGCAGGAGGGCACCGTCGCGTTCCTGCAGATGGTCAAGATCGCGGCCGCCGTGGAGCTGCACAAAAAAGCCCACCTTCCCTACCTGGTCTATCTGCGGCACCCGACTACCGGCGGGGTGTTCGCGTCGTGGGGTTCGCTGGGCCACGTCACCGTGGCCGAGCCGGGGGCGCTCATCGGCTTCCTGGGGCCGCGCGTCTACGAGCATCTGTACGGCGAGCCGTTCCCGTCGGGCATCCAGACGGCCGAGAACCTGCAGCGCCACGGTGTCATCGACGCGGTGGTCCCCCTGGAGGTGCTGCGGGCCACCCTCGACCGGGCGCTGAAGGTCGTCGCCGATGTTCCGGCCGCGCCGCCGTCGCCACCTGCGATACCGGCGCCCGAGCCGCTACCCGACATCCCCGCGTGGGACTCCGTCGAGATCTCGCGTCGCCCCGACCGTCCCGGCGTGAGTTCGCTGCTGCGTTACGGCTCCACCGAACGGGTGCTGCTGTCGGGTACCGGACTGGGTGAGGACGCGACCACCCTGCTTGCGCTCGCGCGATTCGGCGGCCAACCCGCCGTGGTGCTGGGGCAGCAACGAGTGCCCGGCGGCCTCGTGGGCCCGGCGGCGCTGCGCGAGGCACGCCGCGGTATGGCGTTGGCGGCGAGCCTGCGGCTTCCACTGGTCCTGGTCATCGACACCGCAGGTCCTGCGCTTTCTGGCGAGGCTGAGGAGGGAGGGCTGGCGGGCGAGATCGCTCGCTGCCTGGCCGAGCTCGTCACCGTGGACACCCCGACCGTGTCGGTTCTTCTGGGCCAGGGCAGCGGCGGACCCGCGCTGGCCATGGTGCCCGCCGACCGCGTGCTCGCCGCATTGCACGGCTGGCTGGCACCCCTGCCACCGGAAGGTGCCAGCGCCATCGTCTTCCGTGACGTCGACCACGCTCCGGAACTGGCTGCCGCACAAGGAATCCGGTCGGTGGACCTGCTGCGCAACGGGATCGTCGACACCGTCGTGCCCGAGTACCCCGATGCCGCCGACGAGCCGGAGGCGTTCATCGAACGTCTGTCGGCGACCATCGCGGGCGAGCTGCACCGGCTACGGTCGACACCCGACGAGCAGCGGCTGGCTGCCCGCTTCGAGCGCTATCGTCGCATCGGCTTGACCTGAGCGGCGGTGCCTAGACCTCGATGGGCGGGCGCAGCCGGTCCATTGTGTACTGGCGGTTGCGCCTCGCGGCCCAGGCGCTGGCGGCCAGGGACGCCGCCAGCAGACCGGTGAGCACCGCGACCGCCGTCCACAGCCGTGAGTCGATGCCGCCCACCGTGAGCTCCCGAAGCCCGTTGACCGCGTAGGTCATCGGGTCGAACGGGTGGATCACCTGGAACGGTTTCGCCGTCGTCTCCACCGGATAGATGCCACCGGCCGACACCAGCTGCAACATCAGGAATGCCAGCGTCACAACGCGGCCGACGGGCACTCCGAACACCGCGTTGAACGCCTGGATGAGCGCCAGGAACGCCCCCGCGATGAGCACGAGGAAGCCTATGGTCGCCAGCGGGTACTTGGCCTGCAGGCCGACGCCGAAGTGCACGACGAGGTACATCACGACCACCTGACACACCGCGATCAGCAGCGCCGGCCAATAGGAGGCGAGCACTACCCGCAGCGCGCCAAGGCCGTTGACGATGGGCCGGGACTGCAACGGCTTGAGCAACATCCAGATGATCAGCGTGCCGATGAACAACGCGAGCGGCATGAAGAACGGAGCGAAGCCGGTGCCGAACGTCGCCGCGGGATTGTTGTTGACCAGCTCCGCGCCCACCGGCGCCGCCAGCGTCTGGGCCACCTCGGAGCGCTGTTGCGGCGTCCACGACGGGATCTGGTTTGCGCCTTGGCGGAGTTTGTCGGCCAACTCGTGCCCGCCGGCTCGCAGCCTGTCCGTGCCGTCCGCCAGTTGGCTTGCACCACCGGAGAGTTGGCGCCCACCGCCGGCCAGCTGTATCAGGCCGGCATTGAGCCGCTGCGCCCCGGAATTCAGTTGATCGACGCCGTCTCTGAGCTCGGCGACGTCTGAACGTAACCCGCCGTTGAACACACGGGTCAGGAACACGCGCAGCTTGCTGTGGGGATCGCCGAGCTCGTTCTCCAAGCGGGCGGCGCCCTCACGCAGGCGGAGCAGCCCGTCATCGGTAGCCGGGTCGATTCCCTGCGCACGCAGAAGGCGTTGCGCGCCGGCGAGCGCATGCCCGGCATCGCGCACCGCAGGGTCCGGGTTGGTTTGCAGAAATGTGACAGCCTGGTCGACGATCGCGGCGGCCTGGGTGCTGTTGACGTTCAGCGCTGCGATGCGCTCGGTGGTCGAGCGGACCGCGGCGGACAAGTGCTGCGCAGCGACCGCGACCTCGTCGGGGT
This sequence comes from Mycolicibacterium iranicum, assembly GCF_002101705.1. Classification (GTDB taxonomy): domain Bacteria; phylum Actinomycetota; class Actinomycetes; order Mycobacteriales; family Mycobacteriaceae; genus Mycobacterium; species Mycobacterium iranicum. The sequence continues at coordinate 4,599 of NZ_LQPC01000007.1, forward strand.
TGAAACCGAGACCCCCCACGCGCTCGAGCATCTCCACCAGCGGACCTGTCGCGGCGTCGATTGCTCCCGCCAATTGCCTTGTGCCTGCTGCCAGTTCAGCAGACCCGGCCTGGGCGCTGTCAAGACCCGACGACAACGTAGCCGCCCCCTCGGAAAGCCGATCGGCTCCGTCGTCGGCGGTGTCCAAACCTGTTGCGAGCTGCTGCGCGCCATCGGCCGCCTGATCCAGCCCTGTGCCCGCATCGGTGAGGCCCGTCAGAACGGTGCCGATGGTCTGCTCTCCGACCTTGGCGTTGATCTGGTTGACGACTTCGCGGGAGGCGTTCTGCCCGATGATCGACGCCAGATAGTTGTTGGCGTCGTTGAAGGTGAACTCGATCTGCGCCTGCTCTGGATGCTCGCCCGACGGCGAAGCGATACGCTCACTGAAGTTCTGCGGCAACGTGATCGAGAAGTAGTAGTCACCGTCGCCGACCCCGGCGGCAGCCTCCTCGGCCGACATCTCGGTCAGGTTGAGTTGACCCGAACCGATGAGTGCCTGAGCGACCTCGTCTCCGGCGCGCAACTCCTGTCCTTGTGCCGACGCGCCACGATCCTCGTTGACCAACGCCACCGGCACCTTGTTCACCTCGGCGAACGGATTCCAGAACGCCCACAGGTACATCGCTCCGTACAGCAGCGGCATCAGGATGATGGTGATCAGCGCGATCCGCGGCAGGACACCGCGGGTGTACCGCTTGAGGTCGGTGCCCAATGACATTCCGGCGAGCGCCATCAGGCACCACCTTTCTGCTGACCCGACTGCCAGGCGCGGGACGTGTTCTCGACCGGAATCAGACGAACGGCGTGACCGTAGAGACTGTTCGCACTCGCGGTGACCACCGTCTGGTCCCGCCCCAGTTCGACCAGCCGCTCGACGAGTAGTTCCCGGCTGCTGTCGTGGGTGACCTGGTCGATGTCGCCGACGATCAGCAGCGGTGGCTTTCCGGTATTGGCCAAGGCGATGCGCAGCAGCACGCCGTCGAGTTCGCTGAGTTCCTCGACGTACTCCGACAGTGGCGGCAACGGCAGCTCTCCGAACACCGGCGCGCAGATCTTCGCCGCAGCGGCGTTGTCCGCGCGGCGAATCAGCTTGTACCAAGGCGCGTCCCAGCGCAGTTGCTCGGTGATCACGTCTTCGACGGTCACAGATTCGGAGACGCCGTCGAGGTCCTCGACGGCGGCGAGCGCGGCGCGCCCGAAGATGTCGGTCGCCCGGGTCTTCCCGAACACCGACAGACTTCCCGCTGCCGGCCGCATGCGCCCGGCGAGCGTCATCAGCAGGGCCGTACGCCCCGAACCGGGCGGGCACACCAGCACCGTGACCCCACCGGCGTCGATTTCGAGGTCGATGGGACCGTAGACGGGCCCCCACGGGCCACGCATCGCGATCGCCCGGGCCGCGATCGCCGGGTCGCGATCTGCCGAATCCGTCACCGGACAATCCCACCACACCGACCGGTGTGAATCTCGGTTTTGATCCCGTCTAGGCCAACGCCAGCGCGGCGAGCATCGCGCAGGAGGTCACCGCCAGAAGCGGGACGCGCATCATGTTGCGGCGGGTCCACTTCGCGGCCGCCACCTCGTCGACGTCGGCGGGGTCCTTGCGCTCGAACTCTGCGCCCTTGGGGATCAGGTCGAACAACGCCCACAACCGCATCGCGGCGTGGCTGACGAGGGCGACCAGCAGCGCGACGCCGACGCCGCTGTCACCCCAGGTGACGATCAGGGTGACGAGGAGCAGCACCTCGAAGATGACCGGGGCGGGCAGCCAGAATCGGACCCGTGAGATGCCTCCGTTCTGTGTCTGGATGATTCCGGGCCGCTTCGGCCAGAACGGATCGACGACGAGCACCTCGTAGATCGCCCCGCCCAGCGCTGTGCAAGCCGCAAGTGTCGTCGCGGCGATCAGGACGAGCGTCGGGGTACCCACGGCATCCGATTATCCAAGTGCCAGGATGTGTCATGGCCGCGATCCAGCCATTCACCATCGCCGTCCCCGACGACGTCCTCGATGACCTCGCGCAACGCTTGAAGCGGACCCGATGGCCCGACGCGGAGTGCGTCGACGACTGGAGTCAGGGCGTCCCGCTGGCTTACACCCGGGAACTCGCCGAGTACTGGGCCGACGGATACGACTGGCGCGCGCGGGAATCGGCCCTGAACCGCTTCGACCAGTTCACCACCGACATCGACGGTCTCGACATCCACTTCGTGCATCAACGCTCCGGCCGCGACGACGCGTTTCCGCTGATCATCACCCACGGCTGGCCCGGATCCATCGTCGAGTTCGGAAAGGTCATCGCACCGCTGTGCGACGCGGGCTTCGACGTGGTCTGCCCGTCGCTGCCCGGGTACGGCTTCTCGGGCAAGCCGACGGCCACCGGCTGGGGGGTCGAGCGCATCGCCCAGGCGTGGGATGCGCTGATGGGGCGTCTGGGCTATCAGCGCTACGGCGCGCAGGGCGGCGACTGGGGCGCGGCCGTCACCACCCAGATCGGGCGCGACGTCGGGGGCTGCGTGGCGATCCACACCAACATGCCGCTGGGCCGTCCGCCGAAAAACCTCGGCGATCCCAGCCCCGATGAGCTCGCGGCGCTCGAGCGTCTCGGCTACTACCGGCGATGGGATTCGGGGTATGCCAAGCAGCAGTCGACCCGCCCGCAGACCCTCGGCTACGGGTTGGTCGATTCGCCGGTGGCACAGATGGGTTGGATCGTCGAGAAATTCTGGTCGTGGATGGACTGCGACGGCCACCCAGAGAACGTGCTGACCAAGGACGAACTGCTCGACAACGTGATGCTCTACTGGGCCACCGCCAGCGGCGCGTCGTCGGCCAGGCTGTACTGGGAGAGCTTCGGCAGCTTCACCGGCGGTGAACCCGTCACGCTGCCCACCGGGGTGGCGTCCTTCCCGATGGAGATCCTGCGCTCACCCCGCCACTGGTGCGAAGCCAACTACAACATCACCCGGTGGACGACGATGCCGCGCGGCGGGCACTTCGCCGCGTTCGAGCAGCCCGAACTCTACGTCGCCGACGTCACAGAGTTCTTCTCCGACTTCCGTTGACTGCTTCGTAGCCGGTGACGGCGCCCCACAGTGATATTGAGAGGGATGTCAGCGGGGCGAACGTGCGCTCGCGCACACATGTCCCCGGCGTGTTGCCGGGCAGACACGCGCGCTCGCGGTGCGAGGGGGGGACGTCAGGCCAGCGACTGCACCCACGACCGGTGCAGCGCCGCGTAATGCCCACCGTCGCGCGCGGTCAGTTCGTCGGGTGGTCCGTCTTCCACGATGCGACCGTGCTCGAGCACCAGCACCCGATCGGCGATCTGCACGGTCGAAAGCCGGTGCGCGATCACCACAGCCGTCCGGTCGGCCAGCACCGTCTCCAGCGCACGCTGCACCAGCCGCTCGCTGGGGATGTCCAGTGACGACGTCGCCTCGTCCAGAATCAGCACCGCGGGGTCGGCCAGGAACGCCCGGGCGAACGCGACCAGCTGCCGCTGCCCTGCCGACAGACGTCCGCCCCTCTTGGCGACGTCGGTGTCGTAACCCTCCGGCAGTGCCTCGATGAAAGTGTGCGCACCAACGGCTTTCGCGGCTTCCAGCACTTGCTCGTCGGTGGCCTCGGGCCTGCCGAAGCGAATGTTGTCGGCGATCGTGCCGCCGAACATGAAGTTCTCCTGGGTCACCATCACGACGTGGCGGCGCAGGTCCGCCTGGGCGACGTCTCGCAGGTCGATCCCGTCGAGCGTCACCACACCTGAGATCGGGTCGTAGAACCGGGTGAGCAGTTTGGCGATGGTGGTCTTTCCGGCACCGGTCGTACCGACCAGCGCGACCGTCTGCCCCGCCGGGATCACCAGGTCCAATCCCGGCAGAACGGGACGGCCGGGCACATACTCGAATTCCACGTCGCGCAAGGCGATCTCCCCGCGGACGTCACCGAGGTCCGCGGGCTGCGCCGGATCGCTGATCGCGGGCTTCTCCGCCAGCACGCCCGCGAGCTTCTCCAGCGCCGACGCCGCGGACTGAAAGGTGTTGAAGAACTGCGAGATCTCCTGCATGGGCTCGAAGAACATCCGCAGATAGAGCAGGAACGCCGCGAGCGTGCCGATCGTCATCTCGCCGTGCAGCACGCGGTATCCGCCGTAGAGCAGCACCACGCCTGTGGTCAGGTTGCCGACCAGCTTCACGCCGGGCATGAAGATCGCGAGCAGCTTGAAGGTGCGTTCGTTGATCACCCGGTACCGGTCGGCGACCTCCTCGAAGATCTGCTGGTTGCGTGGTTCGCGCCGATAGGCCTGCACCGCCTTGATACCCGTCATCGTCTCGACGAACTGCACGATGACGAGCGCTGAGATCTCGCGAACATCACGGTAGGTCTTCGACGATTCGCGCCGGAACCACCAAACCAGCAGCACCAGAACAGGAAACGCGGCCAGACACATCAGGCCGAGCTTGACGTCGAGCACCACCAGCAGCACCGCCGTGCCCACCAGCGTCAGTACGGCGGTGATCAGGCTGTCGAAACCGGTCTCCAGCATGTCCTGGATCGCCTCGACGTCATTGGTGGACCTGCTCACCACCCGGCCGGAGGTGTAGCGGTCGTGAAAGGCAACGTCGAGTCGGCCGAAATGGCGGAAGACACGCCTGCGCAGTTCGAGGAGCACCTTCTGCCCGGTGCGGCCGGACCGTCGCAGGAAGTACATCCGGCTGACTGCCTGCACGACCACCACGCCGCAGAGCGTCGCGACGATCGTCAGCAGCGCCGTGGCGGGGCCACCCGCAAGCAACGGAGGTATCCCGTCATCGATCCCTTTCTGCACCAGGATCGGAACCGAAAGTCGCGCAGCATTTTCCACGACGACGACAACCGCGAGGGCGGCCACGACCCAGCGGTACGGCCGCAACAGCGAGAACAGCAGTGCCCGCGCCTCCCGCCGCCGCGGCACCGACTCGTCGATCGGCAGGTCGGCGCTCTCATCGAACTTGCCGCGCCAATCGGTGCTGTTCATCGCTGCTCTTTGTTCTTCGCGCAAGCGCTCATCGGCCCCTCCCCAGGACTTCGTGATCCAGCCGGTCGCGCTGTCCGTCGTGCTCGAGGCGCGTGCGCTCCTCGTGTTCCTCCCAATCGCATTCGCGTTCACGGCCGTCATCGAGCTCGTCATCGGCCGCCAGCAGATAGCGGTATTCGGGCACGTCCGCCAACAGCTCGGCGTGGGTGCCGACGTGGGTGATCGTGCCGTTCTGCAACAGCGCGACCCGGTCGGCCAGGAGCACAGTCGACGCGCGGTGGGCCACCACGACGCCGGTGACGGAGTGCAGCACTCGCCTCAGCGCCTCTTCCACCACCGCCTCGGTGTGTACGTCCAGCGCGGACAACGTGTCATCGAGCACCAGAATCTTCGGGTGCGCCAGGATCGCCCGCGCCAGCGAAAGCCGTTGCCGCTGACCGCCGGACAGACTCATCCCCTGCTCGCCGATCCGGGTGTCCAGACCGAAGGGCAGGTCGTACACGAACTGTGCGGCCGCCACCTCGACGGCCTGCCGCAGCTCTTCGTCGGTCGCGTCGGCGTTGCCGAGCCGCAAGTTCTCGGCGACCGACATCGAGAACAGGGTCGGATCCTCGAACGCGGTCGCCACGGCCTCGCGCAACGCCTGCAGGGACAGCTCGCGGATGTCCTGGGCGTCGATGCGGATCTCGCCTTCGGTGACGTCGTAGAGCCGGGAGAGCAGGCCCACGAGCACCGACTTGCCCGAGCCCGTGGCACCGACCAGCGCCAGCGTCTCCCCCGGCTCGACGGTCACCGTGACGTGCCGCAGGGCCCACTCGTCGGGTGGCGAGTCGGGAAATCTGAACCCGACGTTCACCAGCTCGAGCCGGCCACCGCGCGGCGTCTGCTCGCGCGGTCCGTCGGTGATCTCCTTGGGCGCGTCGAAGATCTCGGCGATGCGATTGGCGGCAGTGAACGATTCCTGGGTCATCGACAGCAGGAAGCCCAGCGACGCGATCGGCCACACCAGCGAGAGCATCATCGTGATGAACGCGACCAGCGTGCCCATCGTGACGTATCCCTGTCCGGCGGCGTAGGCGCCGAAACCGAGCACGACGATCAGCGTGAGGTTGGGGATGATCTCCAGCAGCGTCCAGAACTTCGCCGACACCGAGACCCGGCCGACCTGGGTGTCGTAGAGGTCGGTCAGCTGGTCGTCGAAGCGTTCGTAGACGTAGTCCTCACGGCCGAACGACTTCACGACGCGCAACCCGAGTGCGGCCTCTTCGACGTGGGTGGCGACGTGCCCGGCCTGGTCCTGGGCGAGCCGCGAGAGCCGCGTGTACTCCTGCTGGAAGTGCAGCACCGTCAACGTGATCGGCACGATCGAGACGAGTACGACGACGCCCAGCGGCCAGTACATCGCCAGCAGGATGATCGTGACCACGGTGATCTGCAGGACGTTGAGGATGAGAAACGTGAGCCCGAAAGACATGAAGCGACGAATCGTGCTCAGGTCGTTCATGATTCGCGACAGCAGCTGGCCGGATTGCCAGCGGCCGTGGAAGGACATCGGCAGGATCTGCAACCGCGCGTAGAGCTGCTTTCGGATATCTGCTTCCACGCCCATGGTCGCGCGGGCGACCAGCCAGCGGCGGATGAACCACAGCACCGCCTCGGTGATGCCGACCGCCAGCGCCGCGGACCCGACCAGCCACAGACCCTGCTGGTCCTGGTGGCGGACGGGTCCATCGATGACGGCCTTGGTCATCAGCGGAATCGAGATCGTCGCGACCAAACTGATCAGCGCGACCGTGATCATCACGATCCATCGGCCGCGGTACGGCAGCAGATAGGGCATCATCCGCCACAGGTCCGAACTGGGTCTGACCTTCTTCGGCGGCGACCCGATGGAGGGCGCCGCGCGCAGGGAGTCAGGTCGGAAGTCAGCCACTTAGAACATCTTCCCATTGTGGGCAAGTGGATAACGCGTTCTCCGACTCCGCACCGAACTGGGTGCGGTACAGCTCGGCGTAGCGCCCCTGTTCTGCGAGCAGCTGGGCATGGGTGCCGCGCTCCACGATGCGCCCGCCTTCCACGACCAGGATCACGTCGGCGGCTCGCACGGTCGACAACCGGTGGGCGATGACGATCGAGGTGCGGCCCGCCAGCGCTTCGGCCAGCGCCTGCTGTACCGCGGCTTCGGACTCCGAGTCCAGCGCGGCCGTCGCCTCGTCGAGGATCACCACCTGCGGCGAGGCCAGCAGGACACGGGCGATGGTCAGGCGCTGCCGCTGCCCGCCGGAGAGCCGGTATCCCCGTTCGCCGACGACGGTGTCCAGCCCGTCGGGCATGTCCGCGACGACATCGGCCAGCCGGGCGCGTTCCAGTGCCTCCCACAGGTCCCCGTCGGTGGCGTTCGGCGCGCCCAGCAACAGGTTGGACCGGATCGACTCGTGGAACAGGTGCCCGTCCTGAGTGACCATCCCGACGGTCTCCTTGAGCGACGCGAATGTCACGTCGCGCACGTCGGCGCCGTTGAGTCGGACGGCACCCGAATCGGCGTCGTAGAGCCGCGCCACCAGCGCCGCGATCGTGGACTTACCCGCTCCTGACGACCCGACGAGGGCCACCATCTGTCCGGCCTGGGCGGTGAACGAAACACCGTGCAGCACTTCGTCGCCGCCACGCTCATCGAGTTCGGCGACATCCTCCAGCGAGGCGAGCGAGACCTGGTCGGCCGACGGATAGGAGAAATGCACGTCGTCGAATTCGACGGTGACGGGGCCGCGCGGGACAGCGACGGCGCCTGGTCGCTGCCGGATCAGCGGAACCAGGTCGAGCACCTCGAAGACCCGCTCGAAACTGACCAGAGCACTGGCGATCTCGACCCGCGCATTGGCCAGCGCGGTAAGCGGCGCGTAGAGCCGGGTCAGCAGAAGCGCCAGAGACACCACGGCGCCGGCCTGCAGATGCCCGTCAATCGCGAGCACGCCTCCCAACCCGTACACCAGCGCCAGTGCCAGCGCCGACATCAGCGTCAGCGAGTTCATAAAGGTGGCCTGCAGCATCGACTTGCGGACGCCGATGTCGCGAACACGGCCGGCGCGCGTCTCGAACTCGCCAGATTCCGACCGCGGGTCGCCGAACAGCTTCACCAGCGTCGCGCCCGGGGCCGAAAACCGTTCCGTCATCTGGATGTTCATCGTCGCGTTGTGGTCGGCAGCCTCACGCGCGAGCGCGGCCATCGCCGCGCCGATCCGGCGGGCCGGGAACAGGAACACGGGCATCAACGCCAGGGACAGGACCGTGATCTGCCAGGAGATGCCGAGCATCACGATGATCGTCAGGGTCAGTGTGACGACATTGGACACGACCCCGGACAGCGTGTCGGAGAACGCCCGCTGGGCGCCGATCACGTCGGAGCCGAGACGGCTGACGAGCGCGCCGGTGCGGGTGCGGGTGAAGAAGGCGACGGGCATGCGCTGGACGTGGTCGAACACGGCGGTCCGCAGGTCGAGGATCAAGCCCTCCCCGATCGTCGACGAGAGCCACCGCGTCAGCAGGGACACCGCCGCTTCGGCGAGGGCGACCGCGGCGATGACCAACGCCAGCGCGACAACGGCGCGAACCGATCCGCCTCCGGTGATCTCGTCGACCACCCGGCCCGCCAGCAGCGGCGTCGCCACCGTGAGGATCGCGCCCAGGACGCTGACCGCAAGGAACACCGCGAGGCGGCGATGGTGGCGCTCCGAGAAGCGCCAGATTCTGCGCAGCAGGCGGCGGTCGGCCACGGAGCGCACCGTGCCGCCCCGCACCCGCAGCTGCCCGTACAGGGATTGCCTCGCCGCTGCTTCCAAACTCACGTAATCACCGTAGGACCTCAACATTCGTTGAGGTCAAACGATTCCTGGCTCGCGAGTCCGGCGTGTTGCTCGCCGCCGATCGGCGAAATCACAGCTCAGACGACGCCGACGTACCCGAGCACGGCCGCCATCGCGACCAGCCACAACGGATTGATCTTGGTGAACACGAACACCAGCGTGCACAGTGCGGTCAGCAGGTAGGACCGCCAATCGTGGTCGGCGGCTCGGCTCATCACCAGCGCCGTCGCCATGATGAGGCCGACCGCCATCGGCGCCAGGCCCCTCTCCACGGCGGCGTGCCACGGCGCGTCGTGTGCGCGGTGCCAGACGCGGGTGACGAAGAACGTCACGCCCGCCGCCGGCACCACCATGGCGACGATCGCGACCAATCCTCCGGCGATGGCCCCGGGAATGCCGCCGACTTCATGCCCCGCGCCGTAGCCGACCAATGTCACGATCAACACGCTGCTCGGGCCCGGCATGGTCTGCGAGATGGAGAAGATCTCGGCGAACTGCATGTTGGACAGCCAATGGTGATCGTTGACCGACCGCAGGTGCATTTCGGGAAGCACGACGTTGCCGCCCCCGATCGACATCAGCGACAAACCGCCGAACAGCAGAGCCAGCTGCAGATAGGTGTTCACGCCGTCACTGCGCGGTCTGCTCGGAGTCCGTCCGGGTTCCGCGGGGCCACGCCCACCACAGGCACAGTGGGACCAGGATCAGCAGCGTCACGAGCAGCGGCCAGCGCACGACGCCGTTGAGCAGGAACGCCGCCGCGAACAGCGCCACCGGGATCCAACCGGTCAGACACTGCCGCCCGGTCTTGACCACCATCGCAACCGTCAGCGCGACGGCCGCCGACGAGGCACCCTGCAGCGCACCGTGGACACCCGGCACCTCCTTGAAGGTGAAGTAAGCCCAGCCGGCGACAAGCGTCAGCGCCACAGGAACCACCATGAGTCCCAGCACCGCGGCGAGGGCACCGGTAGCGCCGCGCAGCTTGGCACCGACGAAGACCGCGATGTTGACCTGGTTGGCTCCGGGCAGGATCCGGCACATGGTCAGCGCCGACAGGAACTCCCTGTCGTCGAGCCACCGTTTCCGTTCGACGATGATCTCGCGCGACCACGCCGACAGGCCACCGCCGAAAGAGGCCAGCGCCACGTGGTTGAACGCCGTCGCGATCGACAGATGCGAGACGCGCGGCGCGGGTTCACTCATGGATGAGCTCAGGGTCGTACGGAAAGTCCGTCTCGTCGTGTTCCTGCGGCGCCAGCGGGTCGGGGGCGTAGTAGCGGCGCGAGGACTCCCAGTCCTGGGTGAACGTCTCGATGAGGCGGTCGACGATCACCGGGTCGTCGACGGTGACGCCGAGTTCGCGGCGCAGGTCGAAAGCGCTGCGGTCGATGTTCATCGAGCCCACCAGCGCACGCTCACGATCGACCATGACGAGCTTGGCGTGTGCGCGCAGATTCTTCTGCTTGTGCACCTTGATGCCGAAGTAGTTCAGCGTCCGCAGGGACGAGAACGTGTCGAGCACATCGCTGTCGCTGATGCCGTGCCGCCCACCGCAGAGGACCTTGACCTTCACGCCGCGATCCGCCGCCGCCACGATGCGGTCGAGAATCACGGCGTCGACGAACTTCGGATGCTGGATGTCGAGGTGCGTCCTGGCAGTGTCGATGAACTGCGCCATCACGACGCGCGAGTTCGAATTGCTCCACAGGAGTCCCGAGTTGTCGGCCGGCACCCAGTTCCCGTGCGCCCAGTCGGCCTCGAAGACCTCGATGATCTGAGCGACCTGACTCGGGTCGGTGGTCACCACACCGAAATCCCGGGTGCGGGTGAAATATTTCGTGCAGAGATTGAAGGTCGCGATCATGGCCGCGCCGGTGTCGACGACCATCGACTTTTCGTGCGTCACATAGAACGCGGGGTTGGTCCATGCGACCGACACTCCGGCGTCTTCGAGCCGGGCGAACGTGTCGTCGTTGGCGCGTTCGCCGCCCGACTTTGCGGCGTTCAGCATGACCTTGACGTCGACGCCGGCCCGGCTGCGCTCGATCACCGCATCGATGAGCGACTCTTCGGTGAACGTGAACTGTTTGATTCGCAGGCTGTCCCGCGCCGAGGCGATGAAATCCAGCACGGGACCGATACCGTCGTCGGGCTCGACGATCAGGTGCGGCTCCACTCGCCGGACGCTAGCAGCCCCAGGTCACCCGGTCACCTGTCGTCGCGGTGCGTTTCCTCGGCCTCCTGCGCCCCCACGTTCCAGCAAACGTCGACAACAAAAAAGCGCATTCGTCAATTAGCGCGCCGGAATCCTCGGGCACCGCCTCCCACTGAGGTGCGGGTTCATCGTGCAAGATTGCGTGCATGGACAGTGGTCTGGGCTCACCCCGGGTGCTCGTGGTCGACGACGATCCCGACGTCCTCGCCTCGCTCGAACGCGGCCTGAGACTGTCCGGATTCGAAGTCTTCACCGCCGTCGACGGCGCCGAAGCTCTGCGCAGCGCCACCGAGACGCGACCCGACGCCATCGTCCTCGACATCAACATGCCCGTCCTGGACGGGGTGTCGGTGGTGACGGCGCTGCGAGCGATGGACAACGACGTGCCCGTCTGCGTCCTGTCGGCGCGCTCGTCGGTCGACGACCGGGTGTCTGGCCTGGAAGCCGGCGCCGACGACTATCTCGTCAAGCCGTTCGTGCTGGCCGAACTCGTCGCGCGGGTGAAGGCCCTTCTGCGCCGACGTGGTTCGACGGCGACGTTCTCGTCGGAGACCATCACCGTCGGTCCGCTGGAAGTCGACATCCCCGGCAGGCGCGCCCGGGTCGACGGCGTCGACGTGGACCTGACCAAGCGTGAGTTCGACCTGCTGGCCGTGCTGGCCGAGCACAAGACCGCGGTGCTTTCCCGGGCTCAGCTGCTCGAATTGGTGTGGGGGTACGACTTCGCCGCCGACACCAACGTCGTCGACGTCTTCATCGGCTATCTGCGGCGCAAGCTCGAGGCCAACGGCGCCCCCCGGCTGCTTCACACGGTTCGCGGCGTGGGGTTTGTTCTCAGGCAGCAGTAGAGGACAGCCGTCTTGATCGCGCTGTCCCGGATCTTCCGCAGAACTCCGTCGCTTCGGCAGCGGGTGGCGTTCACCAGCGCCATCGCGGGCGCGATCATCGTCGTCGTCGCCGGCACCGTGGTGTGGTTCGGCATCACCGACGCCTGGAACGAACGTCTGGATCGACGACTCGACGAGGCGGCGGGGTTCGTGATCCCGTTCCTGCCGCGCGGGCTCGACGAGATTCCGCCGTCCCCCAACGACCAGGACGTGGTGATCACCGTGCGCCGCGCAGACGGCCAGGTGGCGTCGAATTCGAATGTGGTTCTGCCCGAACTGGAACCGGGTTACGCCGACACCCAGGTCGACGGTGTGCGCTACCGCGTCCGCACGGTGGCGCTGTCCAACCCTCAGCCGATGTCTGTGGCCGTCGGCGCCACCTACGACGCGACGATCGCCGACATCAACAATCTGCACCGGCGCGTCCTCATCATCTGCGCGCTGGCGATCGGGGCGGCGACGGTCGGCGGCTGGGTGCTGGCCGCGTTCGCGGTCCGTCCGTTCAAGAAACTCGCGCAGCAGACCAGGGCGATCGATGCCGGTGACGAGGATCCCGACATCGACGTCCGCGGAGCCACCGAGGCCGTCGAGATCGCCGACGCCATCAAGGGACTCGTCGAGCGGGTGTGGGAGGAGCAGGACCGCACCAAGGCGGCACTGGCATCGGCCCGCGACTTCGCGTCGGTGTCCGCGCACGAACTGCGTACCCCGCTGACCGCCATGCGCACCAACCTGGAGGTGCTCGCCACGCTGGACATGCCCGAGGAGAGCCGCGCCGAGATCGTCAACGATGTGATTCGCACACAGTCGCGGATCGAGGCGACCCTCGGTGCGCTGGAGCGTCTCGCCCAGGGCGAGCTGTCCACCGAGGACGACCATGTGCCGGTGGACATCACCGAACTACTCGACCGGGCCGCGCACGACGCGATGCGCGTCTACCCCGAGCTCGACGTATCGCTGGTGCCCGCACCGACGGTGATCATCGTCGGTCTGCCCGCCGGACTGCGCCTGGCCGTCGACAACGCGATCGCCAACGCCGTCAAGCACGGCGGCGCGTCGCGGGTGCAGTTGTCGGCGGTCAGCTCCCGCGATGGTGTCGAGATCGCGATCGACGACGACGGCGTCGGGGTTCCCGAAGAGGAACGAAAGGTTGTGTTCGACCGGTTCTCGCGGGGCTCGACGGCGTCACATTCAGGGTCCGGCCTCGGGCTCGCGCTCGTCGCCCAGCAGGCCGAATTGCACGGCGGAACTGCGTCTTTGGAGTCCAGCCCGTTAGGCGGAGCGCGCCTACTACTGCGCCTGCCCGGCCCGCGCTGAGCTTCGCCGAAACTGCATTCCGCGCGCGTGAATCGGCGTTTGCGCCGCGTGGAATGCAGTTTCGCGGTCTAGCGGGTGGCGAGCAGATCGATGACGAAGATGAGCGTCTTGCCCGACAGGCGGTGTCCGCCGCCGGCGGGACCGTAGGCCTGCTCGGGCGGGATCGTCAGCTTGCGCCTGCCGCCGACCTTCATGCCGGGGATTCCGTCCTGCCAGCCCTGGATCAGGCCGCGCAGCGGGAACTCGATCGATTCACCGCGATTCCACGAGCTGTCGAACTCCTCGCCGGTGTCGTACTCGACGCCGACGTAGTGCACCTCGACGTTGGCGCCGGGCACGGCCTCCGCGCCGTCGCCGACCACGATGTCGTCGATCACCAACTCGGTCGGAGCTGGGCCGTCGGGGAACTCGATCTCGGGTTTGGTAGCCATCCGCCCACCCTAGACGCGGCCATCACCGGCACGGCACTGCACACTGGTAGTCGTGGCTACAGATGACGACATTTTGCAGACAGTCAACGACCTCGTCGCCGAGGAGCGCGATCTGCGCGACAAGCTGCAGCATCGCGAGATCGAGGAATCCGAGGAACATCAGCGGCTGAAGGCACTCGAGGTGCAGCTCGACCAATGCTGGGATCTGCTGCGGCAGCGCCGCGCTCTGCGGGCCAGCGGCGGCGATCCGGACAGCGCGTCGGTGCGGCCCGAGGGCGAGGTCGAGGGCTACCTCGGCTGAGCATCTGGACACTGACGGGGGTGCTGCCCTGCGGGCATGCTGGGGCCCCAGAGTCCTTCTGGCACAACGACTAGGTGATCACCTGGGAGGGAGCGGCGGCAACGGCGCCGGGCCCGGCGGAAGGTTGACCCCGGGAGGCGGGGCGGTACCGGGCAGCGGCTGACCGAGTTGCTCCTGCGGTCGCTGACCAAGCATTCCGCCCTCCAACTGACCGGCGCGGTACATGTCGATCCACCGCCCGAACCACTCACGACGGCTCACGTCGGCGTTCTCCGACCCGGGCGCCACGTCGAAGATGACGCCCTCGCCAGGCGCCGACGGGACGAGATACTGCGGGATTCCGTAGGCGTTGTTGAAGATGTTCAGGTTCGGGGGCGCACCCGGGCCGACGCCGGGCGCAGAAGGAACTTCGTTCTGTCCAAGCACCGTGGCCGGATCCAATCCGGTAATCGACGGGATTCCGAAGGAGCCCGCGGCCGGTTGTCCTGTCTGCCCCAACACCGCGAGTCCATTCGGTCCCAGCGGTCCGAGCAACGGCAGCGACGGCCCCGCGGGGGGTGCGGGAATCGGGGCGGGGGGAGGCGTAAGCGGTTGTGCGGCAACGGTTCCGGAGGTGGCGAACGCAGCGGCGGCGAGCACCGACCCTATCGATACGGAAGAATGGCGCATCACGCCTCAGACCGCCTTCGTCACGCCGTAATAGGCAACGATATCGTCGTTGTCGGTGCTCGAACTCGTCATCGTCGCGTACGACCGGATGAACGATTGCCCGAGACACCCGTCGATCTTGACGTGAATGTCCTTCAGCGTGACCCGCACCGGGGCCTTCTTGAAGGACTTCTTGTTGACCGTGACGGTTTGGACGGTTCCCGGCCGCGGATGGAACTCCAGCACCCCCGTGACCGGGAACGAAATGCCGTCGATGAGCGGACTCACAAGTGTCGACCCTGTGGTCGAAGCACCCACACTTCCAATCAGCCGCATCTGTTTGAGTTCGATGCCACACCCGATCTGGTACCCGACCTCCAAAGTGCCCCCGGTCAATTCGGTGCTGCCGTCGCCGGTGACGTCACCACCGAACGTTCCCCCGACGAGATACTCGCGCGACGAGACAGCGGTGGTCAGCGGCGCGACGGGAAGCTGAGTCTCCTCCCCCGCCATCACCGACAACGTCCAGCCGTCCGGCGTGACGACGACGCTGGGCGGCGACGAGGCCACGATTCCGTTGTCGAGAGGCGGCGGCGTCACGCCGGGCGGCGGTGCACCGGCGGGCACAGCAGGCGGCGGCAACACCGGTCCGGGCGGCGCGGGCTGCGCCGAGGCTTGGTGCGGTGCAGCTAAGGCGAAGAGACACAGTCCGGCCAATGCCGCGAGGCGGGTCAACATCGGTCCGGCGGTACCTCTCGTCTTAGGGTGCTTGGTAGAAGCGGCGTCAGACAACCTTGGTGACACCGAGGTAGGTGATGACGTCGTCGGCGTTGTCCGACGAACTGGTCAAGGTCGCATACGACCGGATGAACGACTGGCCTGCACACTGGTCCGTCTTGATCCGGACCCCGTCGATCGACACGCGGGTCGACTTGCCTTTGAACGTCTTCTTGTTGATCGGCACCGTCGTGACGGTGCCCGGCGACAGATACACCTTGCCCTGCAGGGTCACCGACAAGGCGAGCGTCGGGTCGTCCCCGAACGGCAGCGCGGGCGTGAAGCCGCCGCCCGGGTTGACTTCCTGTTCGTCGGAGATGATGCCGCAACCGATCTGCGCGCCGACCTCCAACGTCCCACCGGTCAACGTCGTGGTTCCGTCACCGGTGATCGTCCCGGTGTAGGTGCCGCCGAACAGGTACTCCCGAGAGGACACGGCCGTCGTCAGCGGCGCAACCGCCTGCTGGGATTCGTTGCTCCCCACCACCTCGATGCGCCACCCGTCCGGCGTCTCGAGGACACCGGGGGGACCCGACAGCACCGCGGCGTCGGGCGGGGGTGGCGACGGAAGGGGTACCGCAGGCGGCTGTGCCACAGCCAGCGGCGTCGCGGCCGCGGGAAGCGCCACGAGGGCGAGCGCCAAAGCGACGAAGCGGTTCTTCATGAAGGTGCAGGTACCTCTCTCGGCCGTCCCTCGACGTCCGTAACCAGGTGATCGCGAGCAGTATCAAGCAGATTGTTTGCCGACCAATGAATGCTCCCCAAACTTTCATTCCGCCGGCTGACTCCGGTCCGTTCCCCGCGATTCCGGTGCAGGTAATGGGCTACCTTACGTTGCATGTCCCGCGAGCACAGCCGAGACGAGTCGATTCACAGGTCGTCGGCGTTCGCGCGTTCCGCCGGGCGCGCAAGTGCGACTGTGGCTTGCGCCCTCGGGGTTGTCGTTGCGTTCGGCCCGGCGGTCGCGTTTGCTCAGCCCGTTGACGGCACAGCCTTCGATCCCTTCGCCACGGCGGCGGGGCAGACGCCGGCGCTGCCGTCGGACCATGCGGATCCAGCCGCCGTTGCCGCGTGCCAGCAGTTCGCCGCGGTGCTACAGGGCACTTCGCTGTACTACGGGCAGTTCGCCGACGCGCTCGAAACCTATGAGGATCCCGACTACTCCACCCCGTCGATCAGCAGTGCCAATGTGCTGGGACGCACGGCGCTTCGGCAGGGCGCCGGTCTGACACTCAGCGCGGCCAATACACCGGGCCTCGCGCCCGACATCGCGGGCCCTATGCGGTCGTGGTCGCTGGGTGCCACCAAACTCCTGCTGAAGATGGGCCTGCGGACCTCTGGTGAAACTCTGAACCTCTCCGTGGCGGACCTCAACGCGGACGCCACGGCGGTCCAGACCGCTTGTGCCGCAGCCGGAACCCATGCGTGAACCTTTTCTCGACGCCGTCATAGTCGGGGGCGGGCACAACGGCCTCGTCGCAGCCGCGTACCTGGCGCGCGCGGGCCGGCGAGTTCGACTCCTCGAGCGTCTCGAACACGTCGGCGGCGCGGCGGTTTCGGCGCACCCTTTCGACGGGGTCGACGCCCGACTGTCGCGATACTCGTATCTGGTCAGCCTTCTACCGCGGCGGATCGTCGACGACCTGGGAGCACGGGTACGGCTGGTACCGCGCCGCTTCTCCTCTTACACCCCCGACCCGACCTGCGGCGGCCGGACAGGTCTGTTGATCGGGCCGGAGTCGACCTTCGGCGCGATCGGTGCTGCCGCTGACCAACGCGGCTTCGAGGACTTCTACCGCCGTAGTGCCCTGGTGACCTCCCGACTGTGGCCGACATTGGTCGAACCCCTGCGTTCTCGCTCGGAGCTTCGCGCCGCGGTGATCGCCGACGGCGGTATCGACACCGCACGGGCGTGGCAGGCGATGATTGAGCACCCCATCGCTGAAGCGATCACCACGGCGGTGACCGACGACCTCGTGCGTGGCGTCATGGCGACCGATGCGCTGATAGGCACGTTCGCCGCACTCGACGACGAATCCCTGCTTCAGAATCGATGTTTCCTCTACCACCTGATCGGCGGAGGCACCGGGGCGTGGGACGTGCCGATCGGCGGCATGGGGGCGGTCAGCGGCGCACTGGCCGCCGCCGCAACCGGATTCGGCGCCGAAATCGTTACCGGCGCTGATGTTTACGCGATCCATCCCGACGGCGAGGTGCACTACCGTCACGGCGACACCGACCACAAGGTGGCCGCAGAGCATGTGCTCGCCAACGTCACACCTGCGGTCCTGGCACATCTGCTCGGAGAAACCGAGCCCGAGACCGCACCAGGCGCCCAGGTCAAGGTCAACCTGATGCTTCGGCGTCTGCCACGGCTTCGCGACCAAACCATCACACCGGAGCAGGCTTTCGGCGGAACCTTCCATATCAACGAGAGCTACCGCCAGCTCGACGCCGCCTACACCCGGGCTGCGTCCGGCTCGGTACCCAATCCCCTGCCGTGTGAGATCTACTGCCACACCCTGGCCGATCCCACGATCCTGTCGGAATCGCTTCGCGCCGCCGGCGCGCACACATTGACCGTTTTCGGCCTGCACACTCCACACAGCCTGGCGACGTCGGACACACCCGATCGCTTCCGCGACACCCTGACCTCCGCGGCGCTGACATCGCTGAACTCCGTTCTCGCCGAACCGATTCAGGACGTCCTGTGGCAGGACGCCGCCGGCCGTCTCTGCATCGAGACCAAGACGACCTCAGACCTCGAGGGTGCGCTCGGGATGACGAACGGCAACATCTTCCACGGCGCCCTGGCATGGCCTTTCGCCGAAGACGACGAGCCACTCGACACTCCGGCCCGTCGCTGGGGTGTGGCCACAGACCACGACCGAATCTTGTTGTGCGGTTCGGGTTCGCGGCGGGGCGGGGCGGTCTCCGGGATCGGCGGGCACAACGCGGCGATGGCTGTGCTGGGGGTGTGAGTTCCGTTGCGGGAACGACGCTCAGGAGCGGTTGAGCTTGTCCAGCAGCGCCCGCAGCATCGTGAGGTCGTCGCCGGACAGCGCGGCCAGCGCTTCCGGAGCCGGGTCGTGCACGGTGTCGATCGCGGCGACGGCATCGCGGCCGGCGTCGGTCAGCGACACCACCTTGCACCGGCGGTTCGTCGGATCGACCTGCCGCACCACCAGGCCGCGATCCTCCAGATCGTTGACCGCGACGGTGGCGGCCGGTGCGTCCACGGTGGCGGCGTCGGCGATCTGCTTGACGGTCATCGGACGTCTACTCAGACGCATGAGGATGCGAATTCTGCTGAACGGCAATCCCGTTCGATCCACGACGGCCTTCTTCCACCCGTCGCGGTTATCGTGGACGAACGCAGCCAAGTCGGCCCAGACCTCGTCGGCGCGCGCGTCACGGGACATGGGCAGCCAATTTCGGGGTGCCGGCCACCAGCGGGGCGAGTCGTTCGGCTGATCGCATCGCCGTGGGTGAGGTCGAGTAGAAGCCGAGAATGACGATCGCCACACCCAGGGCTGCACACACGAACCACAGCGGACGTGCGGCCGTCGCGAATTCCGCCCCCGCGGGACCCATCGCCCCGCCGGCGATCGAACCGCACAGAGCCACGCCGATACTCACGCCGACCTGCCGACTGGTCGACGTGACCGCCGACGCGGCTCCGGCGCGGTCGAGAGGCATTCCACTCACGGCGGCGTTGGTGACGGGCGCGTTGACCATCGCAAAGCCGATCCCGAACACCGCGAAGACGATCAGCAGCTCCCACACCGGGGTGGTGTCGGTGAGGAGGGTCAGCATCGTCGCCGCCAGGGCGATCAGCACACCGGAGCTCACCATCGACGGCCGTGCGCCGAACCGTCCCACCAGCCGTCCCGACAGCGGCGAGAAGACCAGGGCGCCAAGGGCAATCGGTAGGTAGATCAGGCCCGTGTGCATCGCGGAGAAACCGCGCTCGACCTGGAGGTACAGCGACATCATGAACAGGAAGGCACTCCACGCGGCGAAGGCACTGACGGCGGTCACCGTTGCCGTGGCAAACGGGATACTGCGGAAGAAGCGAAGGTCCACGAACGGGTCCACACGGCGGGACTCGTAACGCAGGAACAGGGCGAAGGCCAGCACCGCGGCCGTCCCGAAACCAACGACACGGGCGTCGGTCCAGCCCAGCACGGGACCTTCGATGAGCGCGTAGACGACGCCGAACAGGAACAGCACAGCCAGCGCCTGCCCGACCGGATCGATGGAGCGCATCGTCGACGACCTGGACTCCGGCACGAAGACCTGGGTGAGCACGATGGCCAGCGCACAGATCGGCAGGTTGATCCAGAACACCGCCCGCCACCCGATGGATTCGATGAGCAGCCCACCGACGATGGGGCCGAGTGACATCGAGATGCCGACAACGCCGCCCCAGACGCCGAGCGCCCTGGCACGCTCTACCTTGCCGGTGAAGATCTGCGAAATAATGGACAATGCAACGGGATTGAGCATCGAGCCGCCGATACCCTGCAGCAGCCGCGCCCCGATCAATACGTCGATGGTCGGAGCGAGGCTGCACGCCAACGACCCTAGGGCGAAGACGGCGAGCCCTATGTGGAACACCCGCCTGCGTCCGAACCGGTCACCGGTGGCGCCCGAGAGCATGAGCAGTGAGGCCAGCACCAAGGTGTAGATGTCGACCACCCACTGCAGTTGCGCCGGGGTCGCCGACAGGTCGTCCCGGATCGAGGGGAGGGCGACGTTGACGATGGTCGCGTCCATCGAGACGATGAGCAGGCTCAGGCAGCAGGAGGCCAGGATGATGGCCTTGCGCCTGGGCGTCATCTCGGTGGTTGAGTTCACCTGACTATTGTGAAACTACAACTGTTGCGAGGGCAAGTGACACTGGTGTGACGTTCGTCAGAGACGAGCGTGCGCGAAGTGACGGAATTCGCGGCGCGTCGCCGTGCAGACGCGCGCGCTCGCGGTGCCGACGGGTGCGCTCGCGGTGCCGAGGGGTGCGCTCGCGGTGCCGGAGCTACTGGCTGGTGCCGGAGCTACCGGCCGTCGATCTCCGTGTAGTCGCGCTCGGTGTAGCCGGTGTAGATCTGGCGAGGCCGCCCGATCTTGTTCGGCTCGCCGTGCATCTCGCGCCAGTGCGCGATCCACCCGGGCAGCCGGCCGAGCGCGAACAGCACCGTGAACATCCGGGTCGGGAAGCCCATCGCCCGGTAGATCACGCCGGTGTAGTAGTCCACGTTCGGATAGAGCTTGCGCTCGACGAAGAAGTCGTCGGTCAGCGCGATCTCCTCAAGCTCCTTGGCGATGTCGAGCAGGGGATCCTTGATGCCGATCTTGCCGAGGATCTTGTCGGCCTGCTCCTTGACGATGCGCGCCCGCGGATCGTAGTTCTTGTAGACCCGGTGTCCGAAGCCCATGAGCTTGACGCCGTCCTCGCGGTTCTTGACCTTCTTGACGAACGTCGCGACGTCGTCGTCGCCCTTCTCGATCTTGGTCAACATCTCCAGCACCGCCTGGTTGGCGCCGCCGTGCAGCGGGCCCCACAGCGCGTTGATGCCACCGGAGATCGAGGTGAACAGGTTGGCCTGCGAGCTGCCGACGAGGCGCACCGTCGACGTCGAGCAGTTCTGTTCGTGGTCGGCGTGCAGGATGAACAGCATGTCCAGCGCCCGCACGATCTCAGGGTCGACCTCGTAGGGCTCGGCCGGGAAGCCGAACGTCATCCTCAGGAAATTCTCGACCAGGGTCAGCGAGTTGTCCGGATACAGGAACGGCTGCCCCTCGGACTTCTTGTACGCGTACGCAGCGATGGTCGGCAGCTTGGCCAGCAAGCGGATCGTCGACAATTCCACCTGCTGCGGATTGAACGGGTCGAGCGAATCCTGGTAGTAGGCGCTGAGCGCATTGACCGTGCTCGACAGCACCGGCATCGGGTGCGCGTCGCGAGGGAAGCCGTCGAAGAACCGCTTGAGGTCCTCGTGCAGCAGCGTGTGCCGCTGGATCTGGGTGGTGAACTTCTCCAACTGCTCGGCGGTGGGCAGCTCACCGTAGATCAGCAAGTAACTGACCTCGATGAAGGTCGACTTCTCGGCCAGCTGCTCGATCGGGTAGCCGCGGTACCGCAGGATGCCGGCATCGCCGTCGATGTAGGTGATGGCGCTCTTCGTCGAGGCCGTGTTGACGAAACCGCCATCGAAGGTCGTGTAACCGGTCTTGGCCAGCAACGACCCCAGAGCGATGCCGTCCGAGCCCTCGGTGGCTTGGACGATGTCAAGGTCAAGCTCGCCGCCTGGGTACTTCAGCGTGGCGTGCTGCCCGGCTTCGGCGTTATCGGCCACTGGGTTCCCTTCGGGTTCGTCGCGGGTCACGGTGTCTGGCTACAAACAGAGTCTGCCTACAAAAGGTAGTCCCATTCCCGCAGCGACGCCCGCGGGGGGCGGGTACAGCGTCAGACGGGCTGGCCAAGACCGGCAATCTCGCCCGCGAACTCGGCGAAAGTGTCCTCGAACGCGGTGATGACGTCGTTGACGTCGATGCCCGACACGCTTCGGTCGGCGAGGTCGCTCATCGCGGTGATCAGCACCGCGCCCCATACCGCCGACATCAGCTTGACCCTGCGGTCACCGACCTGAGCGCCCATTCGGTCGGCGATGATGGCGTCGACCTTGCTGGCCCGGTATTCGACCGCCGCCTGCCGCAACGTCGCCGACGACATGACGATGCGCAGGATCTGCAGTAAGCGCTCCGAGGTCAGGGCACCCGCGGACGCAAGCCTGGTGTTGCGGGCCATCGCGATGAACGCTCGGCGCAGCGCTTCGAGATTGCTGAGATCGCGGGGCTGGCACATCAGCTCGGATGCGGCACTGTCGAGCACCTCGTCGATGAGCGCCATCGCGATGGCGTCCTTGGTCGCGAAGTAGCGGCTGAACGTCCGGGGCGACACCTCGGCGATGGCGGCGATCTGGTCGACGGTGGTGGCATCGAATCCCTGACGGTCGCAGAGCCCGACCGCAGCATCGATCAGAGTGGCGCGGGTGCGTCGCTTCTTGCGTTCGCGCAAACCGAGGACCGGCTCCCCCCTGAAATCAGCCACGCCTCGAATGCTAACGCCTCAGCACGCGCTCCGAGGGCGAAAATGGCACGTCGAGACAACTGTCGGCACTGGCGAATTGGCAGAAATGGCTCCCAATTCGGCGCCCATTTCGTGCGTCTCCGGTAAACGCAAGCAACCGACCGGCTAGGGCTGAAGGCGCTCGACGGTGCCGTTCCGCAGCCGAATCCTGTTGTGTAGCCGGTTCTCCCGGCCCTGCCAGAACTCGACCACCTCGGGCGCGATCAGATAGCCACCCCAGTGCGGCGGAACCGGCACGGCCTCGACCCCGGCGAACCGTTCGGTGACCTCGGCGAGCTGGCGCAGCAACGCGGCCCGCGAGGTGATCGGCTTGCTCTGCTGGGACGCCCACGCCCCCAACTGCGAGCCGCGCGGACGGTGTTTCCAGTAGTCGGCTGTCGCTTCCGGCGCCACCTTGGACACGGCACCGCGCACATGAACCTGGCGCCCGAGCGGAAACCACGCGAACGTCGCCGAAGCGTAAGGACGAGCCGCCAACTGCTCACCTTTGTCGGATTCGTAATTGGTGTAGAACGAGATCCCCGACTCGTCGACGCTCTTGCAGAGCACGGTTCGGGTGACCGGTCTGCCCTCTGCGTCGACGGTGCCGACCACCATCGCGTTCGGCTCCGCGACACCCGCATGGAGGGCCTCGGCCATCCACTGGTTGAGCAGCGTCACCCAGCCGACGTCCAGCCAATCAGCGTCAAGATCACTGCTGCCGTCCTTCTCCGCCGAGCCGTACTCCACACGCATCCGCGCGAGGTGATCAGAAGTGCCCACGCGCCAAACGCTACGCCCAGGGTGGGTGCGACAATCGGCGCATGACGACTGCGGTGCCGAAGGATTTCGCCCCAGGGCTGGCAGGGGTTGTGGCGTTCGAGACCGAGATCGCCGAACCGGACAAGGACGGCGGCGCACTGCGCTATCGCGGCGTCGACATCGAAGATCTGGTCGCGCACGGCATCACCTTCGGCGACGTGTGGGGCCTGTTGGTGGACGGGCGGTTCGGCCGCGGCCTACCTCCCGCTGAACCCTTTCCCCTGCCCATCCACAGCGGTGACGTCCGCGTCGACGTCCAGGCCGGCCTGGCGATGCTGGCGCCGATCTGGGGTTACCCGCCGCTGCTGGACATCGACGACGAGACCGCCCGCGACCAGCTGGCCCGCGCCTCGGTGATGGCCCTGTCCTACGTCGCCCAATCCGCACGCGGGATCTATCAGCCGGCCGTGCCTCAGCGCACCGTCGACGAATGCGACACCGTCACCGCCCGCTTCATGACCCGCTGGCAGGGCGAGCCGGACCCGCGCCACATCGAGGCGATCGATGCCTACTGGGTCAGCGCCGCCGAGCACGGCATGAATGCGTCGACCTTCACCGCCCGTGTGATCGCCTCGACCGGCGCCGACGTCGCCGCGGCGCTGTCGGGAGCGATCGGTGCGATGAGCGGGCCGCTTCACGGTGGTGCGCCGGCACGCGTCATCCCGATGATCGAAGAGGCCGAGCAGACCGGCGACGCGCGCGCCGTGGTCAAGGGAATCCTGGACCGCAACGAGAAATTGATGGGCTTCGGGCATCGCGTCTACCGGGCCGAGGACCCGCGCGCACGTGTGCTTCGCGCGACCGCCAAACGTCTGCAAGCACCCCGCTACGAAGTGGCCGCGGCACTGGAGCAGGCCGCGCTGGCCGAACTACGCGAGCGCAGACCCGACCGCGCGATCGAGACCAACGTCGAGTTCTGGGCGGCCGTCATCCTCGATTTCGCGAAGGTGCCGCCGAAGATGATGCCCGCCATGTTCACCTGCGGCCGCACCGCCGGATGGTGTGCGCACATTCTGGAGCAGAAGCGGCTCGGCAAGCTCGTCCGGCCGTCGGCGATCTACGTCGGCCCGGAGCCCCGCAGCCCGGAGTCGGTCGACGGCTGGGACCTGTTGAGCCGGAAATAGACCGGAAATGACCGCCTCCCGCACCGTATTCCTCTCTGCCGCAGAGAGTTTCGCCGATCTGGTGCGGCGCATCCCGACCACGGCGTGGGAGGGGCCGGGCCTCGGCGCATGGAGTGTGCGCGACCTCGTCGGGCACACCTCACGCTCACTGATCACCGTCAGCACGTACCTCAAGGCCCCGGCGCAGCGCGAGACCGTCACCACCGCCGCCGACTACTACGCCGCCATTCGCGAGATATCGGCGGGTATGGGTGAGGACGCCATCGTCGAACGCGGCCGTCAGGCCGGACGCGACCTCGGGGCCGATCCCGCGTCCGCGGTCGACGCTCTGGTGACGAAAGTGCGCGCCGACCTTGCCGACGTCGATGACCCGCTGATCGAGGTGATCGGCGGCCTCGGAATGCGGTTGAACACGTATCTGCCGACGCGAACCTTCGAGATGGCGGTGCATGGCGTCGACATCGCGCACGCAGTCGGAATCGACTACACCCCACCGGCCGACGTTCTCGCCGATGCCGCGGCGCTGGCCGCACGGATAGCCGTCGCGCTCGGACAGGGCACACCGGTGCTGCTGGCGCTGACCGGGCGCCAGAACCTGCCGCCCGGCTTCTCGGTCGTCTAACCCCTCCCCTACATCACCCAGCCGGGTTGAGAGGCTCCAGCGAACCGGTGGCTGCGTTGACTGGTTCGACGTCGATGCGCTCCACCAATATCGGCTTGCAGCCTGATCCTGTGTGGATCGACGGTGCACGTCGGCGGGGCAGTCGCGTGACGGCCTGTCGGAGAAGCGCGATGCCGCGCACCCGCCTTCCCACGACCGTCTGCGGAAGTGGAATGTTCGAAGCCATCGGCACCGGCGGCCGGAGTTTCTCACTCGGGCGCAGCACGGCGGGCACTGTCATGAGAAGTGTCTGAAGGTCGAGGCCCAACGACCAGTTCTCAACATAGAAGTTGTCCCACTCGGCGCGGTCGGCGATGGAGGTCTGGCCCCGCAGACCGTGTACCTGGGCCCAGCCGGTCATGCCCGCCTTCACCCGGTGCCGTTCTCCGTAACGT
Source organism: Mycolicibacterium iranicum (assembly GCF_002101705.1). Classification (GTDB taxonomy): domain Bacteria; phylum Actinomycetota; class Actinomycetes; order Mycobacteriales; family Mycobacteriaceae; genus Mycobacterium; species Mycobacterium iranicum. Next base: position 30,232 of record NZ_LQPC01000007.1, read on the forward strand.
CGGATCTGGCTGTTGAAGATTTCAACGAATTCCGGGCGCTCGGGTCGAGGCCCGACCAAGCTCATCTCGCCCTTGATGACATTCAGCAGCTGCGGCAGTTCATCGAGAGAAGTGGTTCGCAGCAGCTTGCCGATCCAAGTACGGCGGTCGATACCCTCCACGCCGCCGGGGGCCACGCCGTCGCCCAGGACGAAACCGGAATCAGAATCGCTGGGAGGGCGCATCGAGCGAAACTTCAAGCAGTCGAACACAATTCCATCGCGGCCGATCCTTGGTTGACGAAAGAACACCGATCCCGGCGAGGAAGCTTTGACGGCCACCATGAGAAAGACGAAGAGAGGGGAAATGGCCGTCAGGATGGCGGCGGCGAGCAAACGATCGAGGATGTGCTTGGCCTCGAACTGCCAACTGGTGGGGCTGATGTTCGACAGCGTCATCACCGGCATACCGCCCACGCAGTCCATTCGCGCGCGCAGGCCCACCGTGTCGAACATCCTCGGAACGACCCAGACCGTGAGACCGGCCAACCGTGCGGCCCTGATGGCAGGAATCAGATCTTCGTCGCGCGCTTGCGAGAACGCCACCACGACGGCCTCGGCCCGGGTGTTCTGGATCGCCTCGGCCATGGTGGCGGGCGTACCTACCGCCGGAATGGGCCAATCGTGGCCGCCCGCGCCGGTCCACGGCGAATCACTGTCGACCAGGCCGACCGGCAGAATTCCGAACTGCGGGTTGTCGAGGAATCTCTTGGCCAGGTGATACGCGATTGCGCCATTGCCGAGGATGAGCGTGGGCGATTGCAGGTGGGAGTGCCGCCGCAGAGACCGCGTGACCAGAATCGCGGCGATTCGGCCGGCGGGGAGGAAGAACGCGGTGGTGAGCCACACCTTGGTGATGGTGTCGCTCAGGTCGCCCGGAACTCCGGTCAGCACCATTCCGGCGAGCAACAACATCGCCGCGAGGGCCGCCGTCGTCTGAACCGCCATGAATTCGCCGACGAGGGTGTTGTGCAGTTTGCGACGGTACGTCGACCGAGCGGCGAAGATGACCAATACCATCGGCGCGTAGCACGCCATCATCCATATCGGCGGCATGGGGAAACCGCGCTCGTGTGCCCAGAACAAGCCCACGACGGACGCAGCGCACGCCGATGCCAGATCCGCCGAGAATTTGATCAGCAGGCCCAGCGATCCCCTGGCCACCGAACGCGGGGCGACCGCATCGCGAACAGCCGTAGCCAGCGACGTCGTTGGCCATTCGTTGCCAGCGCTGCGCACTGCCATCTAATTCCGCCTCTACCGCTTCGTCGATGATGGGAAACCGCTGGTCAACAGTTGGGTCGACCGAAGAATTTAACGTCGTTTTCAATTAGTCGGCAGCGTTTACCCATCGTCGCCACAGCTAAAACATCGCGGCCGGCGGAACCCCAGCGGACCGTCCAATTCACACCGGACCTGCACCCGTCCGCCGCACCGCGATGAGTTTCCGGCCCACAGTGGGTCAGAACCGACGTCACACCCCTACCTCGTAAGGAACTGCGATGGCGATCGACAACACCCCCATGCTCGTCCCCCACCTCGTCGTGGACGACGCCGCGGCAGCGCTCGACTTCTACGCCAAGGCGTTCGGCGCCGAGGAGATGGTTCGCCTGCCTGGACCCGATGGAAAACTCATGCACGCCTGCATGACCATCAACGGCGCCATGGTGTTCCTCAACGATGACTTCCCCGAGTACAACGACGGCAAATCGAGCACCCCGACCGCGCTGGGCGGGGCGTCGGTGACCATCCACCTGCACGGCCCGGATGTCGAGGGACGGTTCCAACGCGCACTCGACGCCGGAGCGACCGTGGTGAATCCGCTCGAGGACCAGTTCTGGGGCGACCGCTACGGCGTCGTTCGGGACCCGTTCGGCCACCAGTGGTCGCTGGCCGAGACGGTCAAAGAGGTCGACATGGAACAGGTGCTCGCCGAGATGGGAAGCCAGGGGTAGCCGCGCGGTCGAACGTGGGCCCTATGTACGCCGATCGTCGAATTTGTGTGCAGGAGGCCCACGCTCGGTCGCTACGGCACGTAGCTCTGCAGCAGTGACACGGGCAACCCGTTCGCGAACGTAATGCCGCTGAGCGCAGCGATGCTCGCCGGCTTGGGGATCCGTTCGAGTTCGGGCGTGCTCGGGTCGCTGCCGTACAGCCCGAACTGCAGGTCGTAGCCGCCCGCCCACTCGAGGTTGTCGACGAATGACCAGTAGGTGTAGCCGCGGATGTCGGCGCCGTGCGCGACCAGGTCCTGCACCACCGCGACATGGTTCACGATGTAGGACGGCCGCTTCGAGTCGTCATCATCGGCGATGCCGTTCTCGGTGATCCACAACGGTTTTCCGTAGGACGCGGCGAGCTCGAGGACCTCGCGGAGGCCGCCGGGATCGGTCGGCTGGTTGAAGTCGCTGCAGGTGGGCTCGTCGGCCGAGCACCGGACCGGGAAACCGCGCAGGAACGGAAAACCCGGCAGCGGTGCGACACCGAAACCGAACATGGGCTGCGACCCGTAGTACTGCACGCCGAGGAAATCGACCTTGTCCGCGAAGTCGGGATGAACCTCGTCGGCGGTCTTGATCCCGTCGAAGTTGACGTCCACCCATCCGTCGACCACGGCGTTCGGGAACCACCCGTTGTAGTAGTGATTCCACGCGTCGGCGGCCTGCACGTCGAGCTCGTTGACCGGGTTGGCGGGCCGCGCCGGAATCATGTTGAGGGTCACGCCGACGAACGCCGCCGGCCCGTTCTCGCCGGCGGTGGTGGTGTCCCACGTGCGGATGGCATCAAATGCGGCGACGTGTCCGATCGCCTGGTTCACCAAGAAGGTCGACGCCAGATCGGGTCGGATGACGCCCGGTGGCCAGTTCGGCACCACCCACGGGATCGCCAGAAACTCGGTCAGCACCGGCGAGAACGGCTCGTTGAGCGTCGCCCAGTTGTCCACCTGGTCGCCGTACTTCCACGCCAGGTATGCCGCGTACTTTTCGAACTCGCCGGCGGTGCCGTCCGATAACCAACCGGCCTTGGGCGCGGGTAGCCCCAACTGGATCAGTGGCCGCGAGGCGATCGGATCGTGCACCCACACCGGAAGCGTGAAGTGGTTGATCGTGACGAACGGGTCGAGTCCATGCCGACGCAGAGCGGCGAAGACGGCCCGATAGTGGGCTACCTCGTCCTGGTCGGCCAACGCGTCGAGGGCCTGCAGGTCGGCCTCACTGAGCGCCCCGCCCTCATCGGAGATATCGACCTCGGCGGTGGAGTTCGGAAAGATCCGGCTCCATTCGATGGACATCCGGAAGGTGTCCATCCCGAGCTCGTCGCGGGCCAGCACAGCGTCGTCCTCGTAGGAGACGTAGGCACCCGGCCCGTCTTCGGGGACCCCTTTGACCAAACCGAGAAGCCGGTTGAGCGGGTCGTGCACCCAGCGGTACCAGTCCGACCGGGTATCGACCGGCGCTCCGGGTCCGCCCTCGGCCTGGAAGCCGGAATGGGCCACACCCCAACGGAAATCGTCCGGCAGCGACAGATCGACGCCTGCCACCGGAGTGATGTTGACCGTGATGGTCTTGCTGATTCCATGCCCGCCACCCGGATTGAGAAAGCTGCCGATGATGGGGACGAATCGCAGCAAACCCAGCAGCCCGTGCACGTGCAGGCCGTCCTGCTCGTCACTGACCGCGACGGTGAAGGTATCTGTGCCACCGACCGCGGCCATCGCGTTCATCGGCCGGTAGACGAAGTTGCCGGCCGCGTCAACAACGACGGTGCCGCCGTTGTGCGGCCTGCCGATCACTGTGTAGGTCAGCACGTCCCCGTCGGGGTCCTCGACGCCGACGTTTCCCGTGACGACGACATCGCCGTCGACTGTGAGGCTCTGCGTCTGCGGCAGCGGATTCTCCACGTCCGTCGGCGACCCGTTGAACAGTTCCCGCCGCACCCACGCCAGCAGACCCCACAGGGAAGGATCGGTGGGCGGCTTCGGAGCACCGGCGGCGAACGGCTGCAGGAACGACCGGACGACGCTGCCCGCCAGGTCGACGACGTAGGTCACCGCCGAACGCAGGTCGAACGCGGTCGGATAGGGCCGCCAAGAGGGGACCTGCGGCGGCGCGACCGATGTCGCCGCCGTGGCGCGCGCCGGTGCCGAGCTGGGAGCCTCAGACTGTGCCTTGCGGGTGACGACGTGGTCGGGCTCTTCAGGTTCGACGGAGGCCTCGATGTCCGGCTCGGCGGACTCGTCGTCCTGGGTGACGGCCGCTTCGTCGTCAGCCGAGGGCACCTCGTCGGGTTCCGATTCGGATTCGTCGTCCTCGATCACGTCGTCCGGTTCGTCGACCTCGTCCGGCTCGTCGACCGCGTCCGGCTCGTCGACCACGAGTTCGGGCTGCGCTTCGGGTTCGAGCTCAGCCTCCTCGGCGGGCGCGTTCTCACCGCTCGCCTCATTCGGGCCGTCGGCCTTCGACGACGTCTCGGCAGTATCGGCTTTGGTCGCGGCGGCGGAATCCTCCGTCGCCCAGGCGACCCCGGACCCGGTGAACACCGCGGCACCTACCCCCAGCGCCACGGCGAGACCCCCGACGCGTCCTACGAAGCTCCCACAGCTCATGACCTTCTGCATACGCCCGTCGCGCGGCCGGGATCGGAAGTTTGGCCAAACTTGGCCAGATAGCGAATTGCCGGTGTGTTCATAGCGGCGTGGCTTTCCCCGATGGCGATAATGCCGGAATGCGCCCCGACCGCGGGCACCAGATGCGAGGTGTGATCTGTGCTCTGGCTACTCCAGATGCCTGCGCCGATCCTCGGCGTCCTCTGGGTCGCGCTCTTCGTCGGCCTGTCTGTGGGCGGCCTTGTCCTCTTCCGCAAGGTGGTGTCACACAAAAGGTTTGAAGGCTCTAATGCGGTGTCCGGCTCGGTGTTCCAACTTGCCGGTGTGCTCTACGCCGTTCTCGTCGCCTTCCTGGTCGTCGTCGTGTGGGAGCAGTTCGGCGACGCAGAGGATGCCAGCGGGCTGGAGGCGGCCGCGATCGGCGACCTGCTGCGGGACTCGGAGGCGCTGCCGGTCGAGTCGCGGGACCTGATTCAGCAGAGTCTGATTGCCTACACCAGAAACGTCATCGACGTGGAATTCCCGCGCATGCGGGAGGGAGAGCGGATCGAGGATCAAAGCGACGAGCTGTACGCCGTCTGGGAAAGCTACAAGATGGTCCAGCCCGAGACCCGCAACGAGATCGCGTTCTTCGATCATGCGATCGGGCGGCTCAACGACCTGAGCGCCGACCGCAAGCTTCGAGTGTCGACGGCGGACGCATCGGTGCCCACTCCCCTGTGGATCCTGCTACTCGGCGGCGGTGGCGTGGTCATGGGCTTCACGTTCCTGTTCGGAACCCGCGATCTGTTCGTGCACGCTCTCGCAGTTGGCCTGACGTCGGCGCTGCTGGCGTTCGTGATGTATCTGATCTTTCTCCTCGAGCACCCCTACGTCGGCGAGTTGTCCGTGCAGCCCACCCCGTACGTCGACGTGCTCGAAGTGTGGGATCAGTAGCGTCAGCGGCGCAGGCCGGCCAGCAGCCGCTGGTGAAGCGGCGGTGCGGGAGCAGTCGCCGCCGCGGCGCACATCTCGGTGACCGACGTGAACTTGTCACGCGGGCGCAACCCGCCGCCGCGTGCTACCTCGGCGTCGTCGATCGCCTTCCATCCCGCCGCATCGATGACGGCAGGCTGCCGGCCCCGGACGAACCGTTCGAGAGCGGAGGATTTGTGCCTGGGCTCGGTCAGCAGACCGTTGTTGTAGTCGGCAACCAGGTTGTGTACCGTTTCGGCGGCGCACGATTTGTTGGTACCGATGAAGCCGGTCGGCCCACGCTTGATCCACCCGGCGACATAGCTTCCGGGGGTGTCCGCCACCCTCCCGCCCTCGTTGGGCACGACCGCCGCGGCGTCGTCGAACGGGAGGCCCCGAATGGGCTTGCCGCGGTAGCCGATCGAGGTCAGAACGAGCCCTGATGACATCTGGACGCGGTCGTCGGTTCCGGTGACCGTGAATTCCACCCCGGCGGCCGTGGTATCGCCGAGAATCCGCGCCGGCGTCAGACCGTAGGCGAGCCGGATACGGGGCCGGGTGATCGGCGTGCTCGCGTCCCCGAGCTTCGACAGGATCTCCAGCTTGTTGCGGGTGAGGGCGTCGGTCTCCTCGGCGAGGTCGGCAAGCACCCGCTGATGGTCTGTGGGATCGAGGACGACCTCGCAGGCTGCCGTCAGTCCGATCAGTTCAGGCAGAGTGAACGCCGACGCGGCCGGCCCGCGCCGAGCGGCGATCACCACTTCCTGCACGCGCGACGTGCGCAGCGCGTCGAGGGCCTGGTCGGCGATGTCGGTGCGCGCCAGGACATCCGGGTCGGTCGTCAGAATGCGGGCGACATCGAGTGCGACGTTGCCGTTGCCGATGATGACGACACGTTCGCCGGAGAGATCGACGGGCAGATCGGTGAAGTCGGGGTGGCCGTTGTACCACGCGACGAACTCGGTCGCGGTGCCCGTACCGGGCAGTTCGATTCCGTCGACCTCGAGGCGACGATCGGTGGGCGCACCCACCGCATAGATCACCGCGTGGTGATGGGCGAGCAGTTCGTCGTGCGTGAGATCAGAACCCACGTCGACGTTCAGATAAAACGTGAAGCCTGGTCGCGCAGCGATCTTGTCGAAGAGTGCGGTGACCCTCTTGGTGGTCTGATGATCCGGCGCGACACCCGCGCGCACCAAACCGTATGGGGTGGGCAGTTTTTCGAAGACGTTCACGCGCACGCCCTGCTGGGTCAACAGTTCGTCGGCGGCATACATGGCCGCCGGGCCCGATCCGACGATCGCGACAGTCAATGGACCGCCGCGCTGGGCATGCACGACCGGGGCCTCCAGGACTGGCGCCAGCTTCGACGTCGGCGGCAACTTGCCTTCGCGCTTCGGGTAGAACGCGGCGTTGAGCTCGACGAAGGGCAGCTGCTCGGGTGTCAGCTTCGAGTCGGGTGCAATGGCTCCGACCGGGCACGCCGACACGCAGGCGCCGCAGTCGACGCACGCGACCGGGTCGATGTAGAGCATCTCGGCAGTCGCGAAACCGGGCTCATCCGGGGACGGGTGGATGCAGTTGACGGGGCATGCGTAGACACATGACCCGTCGCTGCAACACGACTGGGTGACAACGTGTGGCACGGGGTCTCCTACGCGGCGCTGACCACGTGCTGGCGGGCCGGTTCGCTGCGGTAGCGGCTGGGCTTGCCGTCGATCTTGCAGATCCGCCACATGAGCTTGGCGAGCGGATTCATCAAACCGGTCTCGTGGCAGAGCATGCGTACGTCGCCGAACATGTCGCGGAGGAACTGCCGAGCGTCGGGGGTGCCGAAGAAGACTTCCTTCTTCACCGAGCGCGGGATGTCGAATTCCTTCCAGAACGCCTTCGGCGGGACCACGATCGCCTGACACAGCACACGCATGACGATCGGCACATGCAGCGACAGCCACAACCGCTTGGCGCGACTCATGGGGGGCACACGCTTGCGCAGGTACTCGTGCGCAAACGAGATGTGCCGGGCCTCTTCGGCCACGTGAATGGCCATCACGCGCTCCATGATCGGATGCAGTGCTTTACCTTCGCGCAACACGTTCTTCTGGGTGTGGTCGATGGGTTCCTCGCCGGCGAGGACCCCGAAGAAGAACAAGACCGGCATGGGGCCCGCCGCGAGCGGGATGAACTGCGACAGCCACTTCAGCATGCGGGGCATGCCGGGCACGTCGGCGCCGATCCGATTCACCATCTCCTGAAACATCAGGGTGTGGTTGCACTCCTCGACGGACTCGTGCAGGCAGTATCGGTACTCCGGGGAACCGTTGGGCACCCAGAATGCGTAGTTCATCAGGCCGCGGATGAGGATCGACTCGAAGTGCAGCCCGACCTTGGCGACATTGGCCTGGCGCCACATTCCGATCTCGATCTGACGTTCCCTGGACTGGGCCTGGTACCAGGGGTGCTTACCCAGCGGGTCTGTGCCGGGAAGGATCCAGCGCTCATCGTCGGGCGTCACCGCAAATTCGGCCGAGTCCCAGTCGATGTCGGTGTAGGGATTGAAGTTCCTGCGCACCGACCCTTCGGAAAGTGTGGTCAGCGTGTCGACGTACTGGGCGTCGTCGAGGACATCCATGTTCTTGCGCCAGCGCCGGATGACGCGCGTCTTCGCTTCTTTGACAGCCATTCGAAGCCTCCCGTGAGGTTTACATACATTGGCCAGTTGTCCAGTAACAGTACCCACGGTCCCAGGAATTAACCAGGGCGAATTCCGAGTTGTGGGTCAGCAGGGTTATTCACGTCACATGTGATCCACGCCACTTCAGCGACGGCGCCGGGCCCTCGCCCGACACCCCCCATCTGCGGAACTACGCTGAAGCCATGGCCGAGAAGCTGACCATCCCCTCTGACCTCAAGCCCGCCGACGGACGATTCGGCTGCGGGCCGTCCAAGGTCCGGCCCGAACAACTGCAGGCATTGACCGCGGCTGGCGACCTGTTCGGCACATCGCACCGCCAGGCGCCGGTGAAGAACCTCGTCGGGCGGGTGCGCGACGGACTGCGGCAGCTGTTCTCCCTGCCCGACGGGTACGAGGTCGTCCTCGGCAACGGCGGCTCGACCGCCTTCTGGGACGCCGCCGCGTTCGGCCTGATCGACAAGCGATCGCTGCACCTGACCTACGGCGAGTTCAGCGCGAAATTCGCCTCGGCGGTGGCGAAGAACCCGTTCGTCGGCGACCCGATCGTCATCAAGGCCGACCCCGGGAGCGCACCGAAGCCGCAGTCCGATCCGTCGGTGGACCTGATCGCGTGGGCGCACAACGAGACGTCGACGGGCGTCGCGGTGCCGGTTGTGCGCCCCGAGGGATCCGGCGATGCGCTCATCGCCATCGATGCCACCTCGGCCGCGGGCGGGCTGCCCGTCGACATCACCGAGGTCGACGCCTACTACTTCGCACCGCAGAAGAATTTCGCCGGAGACGGCGGACTGTGGATCGCGATCCTGTCACCCGCCGCCCTGACGCGCGTCGAGGCGATTGCCGCCGCCGGCCGGTGGGTGCCGGAGTTCCTGTCCCTGCCGATCGCGATCGAGAACAGCGTCAAGAACCAGACGTACAACACCCCGGCGATCGCCACGCTGATCCTGCTGGCCGAGCAGCTCGACTGGCTCAACGGCAACGGCGGCCTGGACTGGGCGGTCAAGCGCACCGCCGATTCGTCGCAGCGCCTCTACTCGTGGGCCGAAGCGGCGTCGTTCGCCACCCCGTTCGTCGGCGACCCGCAGCTACGCTCGCAGGTCGTCGGCACCGTCGACTTCTCCGACGACGTCGACGCCGCGGCGGTCGCGTCGATTCTGCGCGCGAACGGCATCGTCGACACCGAGCCCTACCGCAAGCTGGGCCGCAACCAGCTGCGCGTCGGCATGTTCCCCGCGGTGGACCCCGAGGACGTGAGCGCGCTGACGGAGTGCGTCGATTTTGTGGTGCAACGGCTCTGAGGGCCTGCCGCGTGTCACTCCGGTTACGGACTGATAACGCAGTAGGGTGACCTGATTATCGGGCATGGCGTCAGCCCGGAGGAGGTCGTATGAGGGAGCTCAGGGTCGTCGGACTGGACATCGACGGCAAACGCATCATCTGCGAAACCGGCGACTCCGGCGAGAAGTTCGCCCTCCGGTCAGACGACCGGCTCAAGGCCGCCGTCCGCGGTGACAGGGCCGGATCCAACCAAACCGCGATCGATGTCGAGGTCCCAAACATGCTGCGCCCGAGAGAGATTCAGTCAAAGATTCGCGCCGGCGCCTCAGTCGAGCAGGTCGCGTCGGCCGCGGGCGTCGACATCGGGCGCGTCGAACGCTTCGCCCATCCCGTATTGCTGGAGCGGGCCCGTGCCGCCGAGCTGGCGACTGCGGCTCACCCGGTGCTGGCCGACGGCCCGTCGGTGCTCACCCTGCTGGAGACCGTGACCTCGGCACTGATCGCGCGTGGCCTCGACCCCGAGGGCACCAACTGGGACGCATGGCGCAACGAGGATGGCCGCTGGACGGTTCAGCTCGCCTGGAAGGCCGGCTTGTCGGACAACGCCGCGCACTTCCGTTATGCGCCCGGGGCACACGGCGGCACCGTCACCGCCTTCGACGAGGCCGCGGCGGAACTGATCGACCCGAACTACTCGCGGCCACCGCTGCGGCCGTTGGCTCCTGTCGCGCAACTGGCACTCGAAGAGCCCGAGCCCGCACCGACGCCCGAGCCGGAACCTGTCGCCGAGACGCCTAAACCTGCACCAGCGCCCGCGGCGCCGAAGTCGCGCAAGGGCCGTCCCGCCGTGCCGGCGTGGGAGGATGTGCTGCTGGGCGTGCGCTCCAGCGGCCAACGCTGACCTTCGCCCTCTGAGGCTCCGAACTGCTGAGTCACACGGTGCCCGTGCCGGCCAGTGCCAGCAGCGCAACCCAGGCCGCAGCCACCCCGACGCCCGACCCCAGCACGAACCACCGCCATACCGGCACTTTGCGCCACCCCCACACCGTCGGCGCGAGTCCGCCGACGGCCACGAGATTGAGCCCCGCGGCGAGCAGCGGATGCACCCGGATGAGCCCGATGGTGAGCACGATGATGGCAGCTGCGATGACCGCGGCGACGAACGCCGCCACCGTGAGGCCGGTGGCCCAGGGCGTCTCGTCGTTCACCCGCGGAGCCTATCCCGCTCGTAGAACGCCAGCGCTGCAGCGGTGGCGACGTTGAGAGAGTCGGTGCCGCGCGACATCGGGATCCGCACCCGCACGTCGCTTGACCGCATGGTGTGCTCTTTCAGACCCGGCCCCTCGGCACCGACCAGGATGGCCACCCGGTGATCCGACAGCTGCGCCATCGCCTCGGCGAGCGTCTGGGCCGCAGGATCAGGAGTCATCGCCAGGATATGAAAGCCGCTGTCCTTCAACAGTTTCAAATCTTGCGGCCACTCCTGCGCTCTGGCGAACGGAACGAGCAGCGCGTGGCCCATCGACACCCGCACGGCGCGGCGGTACAGCGGATCGGCACAGCCGCTGCCGAACACCACAGCGTCGACGCCGAGCCCGGCAGCGTTGCGGAACACCGACCCCAGGTTTTCGTGGTCGTTCACGCCCTCCAATACCGCCACGGTGCGAGCACGGTGAAGGACCTCCGAAACTGAAAGATCGGGCGCGCGCGATGCAGATGCCAGCACACCCCGGTTCAGGTGGAACCCCACGGCCTCGGCCATGACCTCGGCACTCACCCGGTAGAACGGCGCCGCCAGCCCGCGGAGGTCATCACCGAGCTCGGCCAGGCGTCGGTCGGTGCCCAGGAGGGCGCGCGGCGCGAACCTCGACGCGATCATGCGCTGCACCACCAGCACACCTTCGGCGATGACCAAACCCTTACCGCTCGGCAGGTCAGGCCTGCGGTCCACGCTGTTCAGATCGCGGAAGTCGTCGAGCCGAGGGTCGGCCGGATCGTCCACGTCGATGACGTCGACATCGCCCGCGAAGCCGTTGCCCATCACGCGAATTCGGAGCGATCGGCGACGTGCACAGCGCTAGACACTACCCACGACCCCGTCGCGGTCGTTTAAGTTGGCAGGCAATGGACTCTGATGCAACGAACACCGAACCACAGCCGCCCCCGCTGCCCGCGGCGCTGCTCGCGCCGGTTCCGGTCATCGTGGCGATCACGTGTGCCTGGGTGATTGCCGCAGTGTTGGCCTTCACCGTGCCCGCGCTGCACGACTGGCGGCCCATCTCCGTCGCGGGGCTCGGCGTCGGCGTTCTTGGCACATCGATCTTTCTGTGGCAACGTCACTCCGCGCGCCGCGGAGACCGCGGCGCCCAACGCGGACTGACTTAGGGAGAAGCCATGGCAGCGCCGATTTTGCAGGCCGAAGTCGACATCAACGCCCCCGTGTCGAAAGTCTGGGAACTGGTGTCCGATTTGAGCAAAATGCCGCAGTGGAGCCCGCAGTGCCGGCTGATGAAGCCGGTCGGGCAGCTCCGTCAGGGCGCACGCACCGTGAATTTCAACCGCCGCGGTCTGCTCGTCTGGCCGACGACGTGCCGCATCACCGAACTCGTTCCCGAGAAAAAGTTGGCGTTCCGCGTCAACGAGAACCACACCGTCTGGAGCTACGAACTGGAGCCGACGGAGGCCGGCACTCGCCTCGTCGAGACGCGGCGCGCCGAGAACGGCACCACCGCGGTGTCGAACTTTCTCGTCGGAAAGTTCATGGGCGGTGTGCCGGGCTTCGAGGAAGAGCTCATCGCAGGCATGAACATGTCGCTGAGGCGGATCAAGGCCGCTGCCGAGAACTAGTTGTCCGCGCGCTCGACCAGATCGAGAACTCCGTCGTCGTACGGATCGAACAACGGAGAGCCTGCGCCCGGCGCCGCCGGAGTGTCCGAATGTGCGCCGCAACCGAACTCGGCGTCGACGACATGCCCGTCGGCGGCGTACTCGTTGGCGCACACCCCGAACATCACGCCGAGCGAACCGCCGAGCGGCACGTAATAGCCGCAGTCACGGCACATCCGCCGGGTGGCCCGCGCCATCGCAGAACCGGGACCGTAGTCACCGTCGTGCCAGCGCTGTGCGGCGTCGTTGCGTCCCCACAAGCTCAGCACCTGACGGCGGCCGAGTCCGACCTCGACGGCAACCTCGTCGATCTGCGGATCGCCGGTCGCCATGAATCCGGGCACCAGGCGGGGATCATCCTGCGGCGGGGCGAGTAGGTCACCTGGACTGAGGTCCCCGGGGCGCACCCGCTCGTCCCACGGAATCCACTTCGGCGCCAGCAGCGCCGTCGGACCGGGAACGAGGACGACCTCGCTGATGGTGGCGTGCGCGGCGCCTGGGCAGGCGGCAACGACCACGGCCCACTGCCAGCCCTTGTAACCGGGCATGTCGGCCAGAAAACGGTGGGTGGCAGCAGTCGGATCCTCAAAACCCGCACCGAGATATTCGCCGACGCTGTCCTCGCCGCTGAATTCGACGATCGCCGCACGGGCTGCGTCCACGGCGCCCAGCAACACAGCTTCCAGGTCGGGTGCGGGGGCGACGGACTCCGCCTCAGGCGTCGCCTCGTCAGGCGTTACACCCGCCGCCGCGTCGTTCTGATCAGGTTCGGTCATGCTGTCCATCGCCTCCAATCTTGCCTGAACCACGGAAGGGCTAGCCACACCGGTCACCTGCACGGCCGCAGTCGGGCCCATGGGGGAGAATCGAGCCGTGACCGGACCGCGGCGTGACCCCCGGGACCCTGACGGTCAGCAGGGTGGACGCTACTACCCGCCACGCCCACCTGCGGGAGAACACCCGGGGATGGCCAACTACCCGAGCGACCCGACGATGCGCCCCGGCAATCGCCGCCCGGGACGGCCGTACTCGCCGAACGACACCGGCAACCGCTGGTTGCCTCCGCTCGACGACAACGTACGTCGGAGCCACTCCTTCGACTCGCCCCCGAGCCGCGAGCCGGGCGGCGAGAAGGTGACGGTGACGCGCGCCGCCGCGCAGCGCAGCCGTGAGATGGGGTCGAAGGTCTACGGCATGGTGCACCGTGCCGCCACCGCCGACGGTGCCGACAAGTCGGGGCTGACGGCGCTGACGTGGCCTGTGGTCGCGAACTTCGCCGTGGACGCCGCCATGGCGGTGGCGCTGGCCAACACGTTGTTCTTCGCGGCGGCTTCCGGCGAGAGCAAGGGCAAGGTCGCGCTGTACCTGCTCATCACCATCGCGCCGTTCGCGGTCATCGCGCCGCTGATCGGGCCGGCGCTGGACCGGTTGCAACACGGCAGGCGCGTCGCCCTGGCCGCGTCGTTCGCGTTCCGCACGGTGCTCGCCCTCGTGCTCATCGCCAACTTCGACAGCGCCACCGGCAGCTTCCCGTCGTGGGTGCTGTATCCGTGCGCGCTCGGAATGATGGTGCTGTCCAAGTCTTTCTCGGTGCTCCGCAGCGCCGTCACGCCACGAGTGTTACCGCCGACGATCGACCTGGTGCGCGTGAACTCGCGTTTGACCACGTTCGGATTGCTGGGCGGAACCATGATCGGCGGAGGTATCGCAGCAGCTGCCGAGTACGGCTTCCAGCTGTTCCAGATGCCGGGGGCGCTGTATGTCGTGGTGGCCGTGACCGTGGCGGGCGCCGTTCTCGCGATGCGCATCCCGAAGTGGGTCGAGGTCACCGAGGGCGAGGTGCCCGCCACACTGAGCTACCACGGCCAGAGCGACGAGCTGCGCCGCGAACCGCACCGCGGCAACGACAAGGCGAGGCAGCCGTTGGGCCGCAACATCATCACGTCACTGTGGGGCAACTGCACGGTCAAGGTGATGGTGGGATTCCTGTTCCTGTACCCGGCGTTCGTCGCGAAGGCTCACGACGCCAGCGGCTGGGAACAGCTTCGGATCCTCGGAATCATCGGTGCCGCCGCGGCCGTCGGCAACTTCGGGGGCAACATGATCGCGGCCCGCCTCAAACTCGGCCACCCGGCGCGGCTGGTGGTGCGGTGCGCGCTGGCGGTCACGGTCATGGCGCTGGCCGCGGCGTTGACGGGCAATCTGATGGTGGCCGCAGCTGCCACGCTGGTGACCTCGGGCGCCGCCGCGATCGCCAAGGCATCGCTGGATGCGTCCCTACAGGACGACCTCCCCGAAGAGTCGCGGGCCTCGGCCTTCGGCCGCTCCGAGTCGCTGCTGCAGCTGGCGTGGGTCGCCGGCGGGGCCACCGGGGTGCTCATCTACACCGAGCTGTACGCGGGCTTCACCACGATCACCGCCATTCTGATCCTCGGGCTGGCCCAGACGGTTCTGAGCTATCGTGGCGAGTCGCTGGTACCGGGGCTCGGTGGAAACCGTCCCGTGCTGGCCGAACAGGAAGGCGTACGGACGGATGCGACGGTGACCCGCGAGTGAAACGTGTTGTCGCTGTTCTGGTGACGGTGGCGCTGCTCTCGATGGTCGGTGCGGGTGTACTGGTGTGGCGGCTGACCCGCGACCGATCACCTGAGCTGCCCGAGATCTCGGCGTTCTCTCACGGCCACCTCACCAGGGTCGGGCCGTACCGGTTCTGCCAGGTCTTCAACCCGACCGACTGCGTCGTCCCGGCGTCTCAGGGCGAGCTGCCGGTGACCGGGCGACACCCCGTGCAGTTGTCGATTCCCGAGAGCATCGCGCGAGCGCCGTGGGTGCTGTTGCGGGCCTACGAGGACGAAGACCTCATCGAGGAATTCCGCCCGGGCACCAGGCTGGCGGTGACGATCCCCACCGTCGACGCGCAGCGCGGTCGGCTCACCGGCATCGCGGTGCAGCTGCCGACGCTGGTGCGCGATGAGGCGGGCAACGAGTTCCCCGTGCCCCATGCAGAATGGTCGGTCCGCACGGTGTGGGACGAATCCGAGGAGTACCCGGAATCTTCAGCCGGCTGAGTGGGCGTCGGGCACGCGCTCGCCCTCGGGCGTCGGCCCGGGCGGCGTTCCGTCTCCGAAAGGTCTTCCGCCCAGCGCTTCTCGGCCATGGGGCGTCATCCAGTTCCGCAGGTCAGGGCCTTTCGGTACGACACCGGTGGGGTTGATGTCGGAATGCACGACGTAGTAGTGCTGCTTGATCTGCACGAAATCGGTGGTGTCGCCGAAGCCGGGCGTCTGAAACAGATCGCGCGCATAAGCCCAGAGCACGGGCATCTCGGAGAGCTTGCTGCGGTTGCACTTGAAGTGGCCGTGATAGACCGGGTCGAACCGCGCCAGCGTCGTGAACAATCGCACGTCGGCCTCGGTGATGGTGTCCCCTACGAGATATCGCTGGTTCTCCAGTCGATCCGTCAGCCAGTCCAGGGCGGTGAAGAGCCGGTCGTAGGCCTTTTCGTAGGCGCCTTGCGAGCCTGCGAAGCCGCAGCGGTAGACCCCGTTGTTGACCTCGGTGTAAATGCGCTGCGCGACCTCGTCGATCTCGTCGCGTAGCGGTTCGGGATAGAGCTGCGGCGCGCCGTCACGTTGGTAGGCGGTCCACTCCAGGGAGAAGTCGAGCGTGATCTGAGGGAAGTCATTGGTGACCACCTCGCCCGTGGGGATGTCGACGATCGCGGGAACCGTCACTCCCTTCTCGTAGTCAGGGATGCGCTTGTTGTACGCGTCGCGCAGGAAGTGGATGCCAAGCACGGGATCGACGCCGTCGGGATCGAGGTCGAAGGTCCAGCTGCGCTCGTCGTGAGTGGGACCGCAAAAGCCAATGGAGAGAACGTCTTCCAGCCCGAGGAGGCGCCTGACGATGATGGTGCGGTTGGCCCACGGACACGCCCTGGCCACCACCAGGCGATAGCGACCCGGCTCGACGGGGTAGCCGTCACGGCCGTCAGCGGTGATGCGGGTGTTGATGTAGTTGGTGTCCCGGTTGAACTCTCCGCCGGAGGTCTCGCTCGCCACGTAGCTCATGGGTCTGTTGATACCCCGCCGAATCTGAACATATAGCCGAGTTTTTGCGCTCAGACTCGGCGCTCGACGCTGCCGCGTACGAAAACTACGCGTCGAGTTCGCGGGCGACGGCCTTGACCACCTCGGATACTCGGCGTGCGACCTTGCGATCGGGGTACTTGCCCTTGCGCAACTCGGGCTGCACCGCGCCTTCCAACAGCGTGATCATGTCCTCGACCATGCCGTGCAGTTCGTCAGGGGTGTGCTTGTGCTCGACGGTCGCCGCTTCCCTGCGATTGCGGCTGACGCTCGGCGGCGGGTCGATCAGCTTCACCTGCAGCGCCTGGGGTCCCCGCCGGCCGGCGGCCACGCCGAACTCGACGCGCTGCCCCGCCTTGAGACCTTCGACACCCGCAGGCAACGCCGAGGACCGCACGTAGACGTCTTCGCCCTCCTCCTGAGAGAGGAACCCGAAGCCCTTCTCGGCGTCGTACCACTTCACCCGCCCGGTCGGCACTGGTCTCACCTGCTGTCTGTCTGTCTTACGTCGGCGTACATAAAGTAAGCGCCCCCGCCGGGACGCGTCCTGGGAGATCCTACTCGGACGGCGCTACGCCCAGCATCCCCTTATGTCGGTAGGCTGCAGGTCACCGCTGGAGGAAGAAAATGCGACTGATCCTGAACGTCATCTGGCTGATCTTCGGCGGCCTCTGGTTGGCGCTCGGCTATGTTCTGGCAGCCCTGATCTGCTTCGTCCTGATCATCACGATCCCGTTCGGATTCGCGTCGCTGCGCATCGCGGCGTACGCGCTGTGGCCGTTCGGCCGCACCATCGTCGAAAAGCCCGGGCCGCGCCCCGGCGCGCTCGTCGGCAATGTGATCTGGGTGATCGTCGCGGGCGTGTGGTTGGCGATCGGACACATCACCACGGCCATCGCGATGGCGATCACCATCATCGGCATCCCGTTGGCGCTCGCGAACCTCAAACTGATCCCTGTGTCGCTAATGCCCCTCGGTAAAGAAATCGTCCCGGTGGGCGAGGCCCACGGTCGCGTCGTCGGAACCGTGCCGTGACTGTGGCCCTCGGCGTGCCGTCAGTTCGGCGACCGCCGACTCCCGCACCTGCGGAGGGTCCGCTGATCGACACGTTCGGCCGCGTGGCGACGGACCTGCGGGTGTCGCTGACCGACCTGTGCAATCTCCGCTGCACCTATTGCATGCCCGCCGAAGGACTCGACTGGCTGCCGCGCGACGAGAAGCTGAGTTCCGACGAGCTCATCCGTCTGCTGCGCATCGCGGTCACCCGGCTGGGCATCACGAGCGTGCGTTTCACCGGAGGCGAACCGCTGGTAGTTCCTCATCTCGAGGACGTCATCGCAGCGACGTCGGCCCTGACGCCGCGTCCCGAGATCACATTGACGACCAACGGCATCGGCCTCGCCGGAAAGGCGGCCGGCCTCAAGCGCGCGGGATTGGATCGCATCAACGTCTCGCTCGACACCGTCGACCCTGCCCGGTTCGCCGCCATCACCCGGCGCGACCGCATCGACGACGTCCTCGCCGGTCTCCGTGCAGCCAAGGACGCCGGCCTCAAGCCGGTGAAGGTCAACGCGGTGCTGGATCCGGTCTCCGGGCTGGAGGACGCGGTCGCGTTGCTGAGGTTCTGCCTGGACCACGGCTACCAATTGCGCATCATCGAGCAGATGCCACTCGACGCCGGCCACTCCTGGCAGCGGGACCGCGCGCTGAGCGCCGACGACATCCTCGGTGCTCTGCAACGCCACTTCACGCTGTCGCCCGACCCCACGCCGCGCGGTTCCGCGCCCGCAGAGCTGTGGCGGGTCCACGACGGCGCCCGCGTCGCCGGTCTGGTCGGGATCATCGCGTCCGTGTCGCACGCGTTCTGCGCCACCTGCGACCGCAGCAGGCTCACCGCCGACGGGCAGATCCGTAACTGCCTGTTCGCGCGCGAGGAGACCGACCTGCGCGGGCTCCTGCGGTCCGGCGCCGACGATCAGGCTCTCGAGGCCGCCTGGCGTGGTGCGATGTGGGCCAAGGCTGCGGGGCACGGCATCAACGATCCCGACTTCGTCCAACCCGATCGTCCGATGAGCGCCATCGGGGGCTGATCGATGGCTGCTGACATTCGAGTGCGCATCACGGTGCGCTTCTTCGCCGCGGCGCGGGCGGCGGCAGGTGTGGAGTCCGAGACGGTCGACCTGCCTGCGGGTGCGACCGTCGACGACCTCGTGCGCGCATTGAAGGCGCGTGGTGAGGCTCTGGCCTCGGTGCTGGCCCGGTGTTCATATTTGCGTGACGGATTTGCGGTGAGGGATTCGACCGTTGAGCTCGGCGACGCGCAGACAATCGATGTTTTGCCCCCGTTCGCGGGCGGGTAGTCACGCTGTCGACTCAACCTATTCCGTGATTTACATCACATCACGGAATGGTCACGGGATGGCTACGACGAGGTTGAGGCGCTGGGCACCTGCAGGAACAACAGTCCCTCCTGGCCTTTTAGAGATTTTTTAGTATTTGCCGCCGCCGTAGACACGTCCGAGAGCAAAAGGTGACGGCACCCAAACGAGCCGTTACGGTTTTGAACCAGGCCAATCGATCCCCACATTCCGATCGGCCCGCCGCACCGCCAATCGCGCCGAGCTCCATCCATTGGTGTGCGGGGACAACGAGACATACCTGGATGGAGGCGGGGGACCCACTGGTCCACCGAAATTGGGAGACCTGGAACCGATTCGGTTCCTTGGGGTGAAGCCGTCGTCGTTACGACGAGGACGGCCGGGCAACCTCTCCAGCCCGAACCCGACAGCTGACCTCGCGGGCGCTTTCAGAGAGGAACCACGCGCACCTATGAGTGGACGGCACCGTAAGCCCGCTTCATCTGCCAAGAACGTCGCCAAGATTGCGTTCACCGGCGCAGTCATCGGAGGCGGAAGCCTCGCCCTTGCCGGCCAGGCCGGCGCAGCCACCGACAATGAGTGGGACCAGGTAGCCAGCTGCGAATCAGGCGGCAACTGGGCAATCAACACCGGCAACGGCTATCACGGCGGACTGCAGTTCTCACCCAGCACGTGGTCGGGCCATGGTGGCGGCGAATTCGCACCTGCCGCCTACCTCGCCACGAAGGAAGAGCAGATCGCGGTCGCCGAACGCGTCTTGGCGTCGCAGGGCAAGGGGGCCTGGCCGTCGTGCGGCGGGCCGCTCTCCGCCGCAACGCCGCGCAACGTCGTCGACGAGCCTCCTGCCCCTGCGCCGTTCGATCCGCTCGGCCTCAACGCCCTGCTTCCGCCGCCTCCCCCGGCTCCCTTCGCGCCTCCGCCGCCCCCGCCTGCTCCCGCGCCGTTCGACGCGATGGCCGCCCCCGCACCGCTGCCGCCGGCACCGCTGCCTCCACCGCCGGCGCCTGCCCCGCCGGCCCCGGTCGACATGCTCGCTGCCCCGGCCCCGCTGCCGCCTGCTCCCGAGGCGCCGCCTCCGGCTCCGGCCGACATGCTCTCGGCCCCGGCACCCGCACCGCTGCCGCCGTCCATTGGCCCGCTCAAGCTTCCGCCGCAGCCGCCCGCGCCCGCGCCGTTCGACGCGATGTCGGCGCCCGCACCTGTCGATCCGATGCCACCCGCGCCGGCGGTGGATGTCGCCAACGTCGCACCTCTGGACGCACCCCTCGGGGCGCCCGTCCCTGCCGAGGCCCCCACCGCGATCATCGCGGCCGCCAACTGGGATGCCGCCCCCGCTCCTGCGCCCGGCGGACCCGAAGTGTGGTCGCTCGGCGTCGACGCTCCGTTGCAGCCCGCTCCGGTCGTGCCGCCCGCTCCCCCGGCCCCCGCGCCGGC
>NZ_LQPC01000008.1 GCF_002101705.1 Mycolicibacterium iranicum
CGCTCGCCGCACCACTGAACGTGACCTGACCAGCCACCGAGTCATCAGCATCAAGGCCACCGGGCAGGGCACCCCAACCGAAGACCCCGTCCCCATCGACCGTCACCACCACCGACTCGATCTGCGAGTCGGGATCGGTGAGCACCACCACCGGAGACACCGTGATCGGCTGACCCGTGGTGCCGGCGGCCGCCGGGGCCACGATCACCACCGGAGACACCTCCACCGCCCCAAGACCCACCACCGTCACCGCGGTAGCCGCCGGCAACACGTTGGAGTTGCCATCCACATCAGTCACTTCAAAGGACACCGTCTGCACCCCAGCCGTCGCCGAGGTGAGTGTGACCGACTGCAGGACTTGCTGATACACCCCCGCACTGGCCGCACCACTGAACGTGACCTGACCGGCCACCGAATCATCGGCATCAATGCCACCGAGCAGGGCACCCCAACCGAAGACCCCGTCCCCGTCGACCGTCACCACCACCGACTCGATATCGGAATCCGGATCAGTGAGCACCACCACCGGGCTGACCGTGATCGGCTGACCCGTGGTGCCCGCGGCCGCCGGGGCCACGATCACCACCGGCGCAACCTCCACCGCCCCAAGACCCACCACCGTCACCGCCGTAGCCGCCGGCAACACGTTGGAGTTGCCATCCACATCAGTCACTTCAAAGGACACCGTCTGCAAGCCAGGAGCCGACGACGTCAGCGTGAGTGATTGCAGCACTTGCTGATACACCGCCGCACTCGCCGCACCCGTGAACGTCACCTGACCAGCCACCGAGTCATCGGCATCAATGCCACCAGAGAGCGTCCAGCCCAGCACCCCGCCACCATCGACCGTGACCACCACCGACTCGATATCGGAATCCGGGTCAGTGAGCACCACAATCGGACTGACCGTGATCGGCTGACCCGCCAACCCCGCCGCCGCCGGAGCCACCACCAGGATTGGCGACACCTCCACCGGACCCAACCCCACCACCGTCACCACCGTGCCCGCCGGGACCGCGTTGGTGTTGCCATCAACATCAGTAACTTCAAAGGACACCGTCTGCAAGCCAGGAGCCGCCGAGGTCAGCGTGAGTGATTGCAGGACTTGCTGATACACCGCCGCGCTCGCCGCACCACTGAACGTGACCTGACCAGCCACCGAGTCATCAGCATCAAGGCCACCGGGCAGGGCACCCCAACCGAAGACCCCGTCCCCATCGACCGTCACCACCACCGACTCGATCTGCGAGTCGGGATCGGTGAGCACCACCACCGGAGACACCGTGATCGGCTGACCCGTGGTGCCGGCGGCCGCCGGGGCCACGATCACCACCGGAGACACCTCCACCGCCCCAAGACCCACCACCGTCACCGCGGTAGCCGCCGGCAACACGTTGGAGTTGCCATCCACATCAGTCACTTCAAAGGACACCGTCTGCACCCCAGCCGTCGCCGAGGTGAGTGTGACCGACTGCAGGACTTGCTGATACACCCCCGCACTGGCCGCACCACTGAACGTGACCTGACCGGCCACCGAATCATCGGCATCAATGCCACCGAGCAGGGCACCCCAACCGAAGACCCCGTCCCCGTCGACCGTCACCACCACCGACTCGATATCGGAATCCGGATCAGTGAGCACCACCACCGGGCTGACCGTGATCGGCTGACCCGTGGTGCCCGCGGCCGCCGGGGCCACGATCACCACCGGCGCAACCTCCACCGCCCCAAGACCCACCACCGTCACCGCGGTAGCCGCAGATAG
>NZ_LQPC01000009.1 GCF_002101705.1 Mycolicibacterium iranicum
GCGCTGGGGTGGCGGCGGTCTTCATGGGGTGGGGCTGCGCGGTGGCGTCCGCCGACGACTCCGGTCAGGCCGACTCGTCGGAGCGGCGCGACGCGGGTCCGGCGCGCGCGAAGCACTCGATCGACCGTGCCGATCGTGCCGACACCCCTGACGACGACCCTGCCGAGAGCGAGAAAGCCCAGGACGTCACCGACGACGAGGTGACCGAGGACGACGACGCCACCGGACACAAGGTGATCAAGGACGAAGCAGATGACGACACGACAACAGTCGTCGACGTCGAGGACGCACCCGAGCCGGCCCTGCAGGAGGCCGAGGAGCCCGAACCGGAACCCACTCCCACCGTCGTCGCGCAGTTGGTGACCGCGACGGCCGCCCCGCGGCGCGAACTCGGCACCGGGACCGCGACAACCGCCGCCACCCCAGCGCAGAACGAGATCGTCTACACCGACGAGCCGAGCTTCGTCGATCAGGTCATCGTCACGAGTCTGTATGTGATGCGCGGCATCTCCAGCCTCATTGGTGTCGACATCTACGGCCTCATCGGGGAGGTGCTGGAGAACGACGACCCGCCGTGGTTTGTCAGAGGCGGGCTTGACGTTCGGCGCACGGAGTTCGAGGCATCCGAGGACAGCACGTGGGACGTGTGGGAGTTTCGTCCGCCGAATCCGACCGGCAAGACGGTGATCGCCGTGCACGGCGGCGGGTTCATCGTCAAACCGCTTGTCACCCATTGGCTTTCGTACGCCAACATGGCGCGTGAGACCGGTGCGACGGTGATCGTGCCGATGTACCCGCTTGCCAAGACCGACGCCGGAACAGCCGTCACCGTCGTCCCCGCGATGGCGGATTTCCTCTCCGAACAGATCGACGTCTACGGCGCGGAGAACGTCAGCATCTACTCGGATTCGGCTGGGCCCACCTTGGCGATGGCCGCGGTGCGCGAGCTGATTCTCGACGGCAAGCCGGTGCCTGCGAGCATGGTGCTGCTGTCGTTCGCGCCCGACCTGTCGCTGTCGAATCCGGATATCTACGACATCGACGACCCGATCATCGATGTGCGCAACCTCGACTTCTATACCCGCGAAAACCATTGGAGCGACGGCCTCGACCCGAAGGATCCGTTGCTGAGCCCGCTGTTCTTCGAAGACGCGGTATTGGCCGCGCTGCCACCGACGACCATCTATGTCGGCGAACTCGAATACCTGCTGCCGGACACACTTCTGTTGCACGACAAGTGGTCTGGCGCGGGCGGCATCGTCTCGACGATCGTCGGCAGAGGCCAGTTCCACGACTGGGCACTTGGCGGACTGTCTTTCAATTCGGCAGGACCGAAGGTGCGGCCCGACATCTACCGTCAGCTCGGCCTCAATGATGTTGCGGCAGGACCGAAGACGATCACGACCGGCCCGCCGACCTACAGCGACAGGCTCGTCGCGGACATCCTGCGCACCCTGCGATGGCTCAACGAGGAGACGGGCATCAAGCTCCTCAGCGGGTTCGCCTCCGGGGCCACCTACGACTCACCGCCGCGGACGCTGACCCTCGGCCTCGACGTCACCGAACGCGAGTACAACGGCTGGACGGTGTGGGAGCTGGCATCACCGAAGCCGACAGGCGAGGTTGTGGTCGCCCTGCACGGCGGCGGATTCGCCACCGAAGCCAATGTGCTGCAGTGGTCCGACTACGCGCAGATGGTGCGGGACACGGGGGCGACCGTCCTGGTGCCGATCTATCCGCTCGCCCCGCCGAAGGGCACTGGCACCGTCACCACTCTGGTGCCCCCGATGGCCGACTACCTGTCGATGCTGATCGATGAGCACGGCGTGGACAACGTCAGCCTGTACGGAGATTCGTCCGGTGGCTCCTACGCCGTGCTGGTGGTGCAGGAGATGCTGCGCCGCTGCCGATCTGATGTGCAGTGCGTGATCTCGGAGGCTCAGCCGTCACGGATGGTCCTTGTCTCCCCCGCTCTTCACATCACGCTGTCGGCGCCGGAGATCGAGGCGATCGACGATCCGGTGCTGCCCCGCAACAAGCCCGGCGAGGGTCCGCGCTACAACGGCGATCTGGACCTCGATGATCCACTGGTCAACCCGTATTCGAGTGACGACCTGACCGGGCTGCCGCCGACGACGATCTACATCGGCACGCAGGAGAAGCTCTATCCGGGCGCTCTCGCGTTCCGTAACAAGCTGTTGTCTCAGGACCCGGCCGCGGACCTGACCGTCGTCATCGGCGACGGGCAGTTGCACGGCTGGACGTTGGGCGGCATCGTCGTGAACTCGCAAGCGCAGCTCTGGCGGCCCAACGTGTACCGGCAGCTGGGCCTGCTGCCGACCGGCCGGCATATCACGCTGCAGGTTGCCTAGTCACCGGTTGCGCTGACCATGAACAGGTTTCGCGCGGAGTCGACGAATCCGGCGCGGAAAACGACGCTGGAGGTGCATGAGCGCGCCGATTTCCCGTCAGCCTGCGACGCTGGATTGCAGGACAACGGTGTTGACCGGCGGGTCGAGGAACACGCGCGTACTTCTGCGTGGGCCGCCGAAGAAGATGTTGAGTTCGACGCCGGTCAGGAACGGCCCCGGCGGCAGCTCAGGCTCGAGAACTTTTTGTACTGCCGGGCGATGGCCGAGGTCCTCGGCGCCGTACTTGTCGACCAGCCCGGTCATGGTCTCCGGTGTGACCTCGACGACCGCATCGATCCACTGAAGACTCAATTTGGTCGTCTGGTCGTCGGAGTTGTCCCACGCGATCCATGACGCCGACACCGGAGTCCCCAACGCGGGAAATGTCGTGGCCAGTTCTTCGGTGTCGTGACGGACGTCGGCCGCCGGACCGGAGGCGGCGACCTCGGACTCGCCGGCCTCTTCGGAGTCCGGCTGGCCCTGACATGCCGTCAGGGCCAGCACGAGTCCGAGCGTCGCCACTCTCAGAAATCTCGCCACGTCAGTAGCGGTAGTGCTCCGGCTTGTACGGGCCTTCGACGTCGACGCCGATGTATTCGGCCTGATCCTTGGTCAGCTTGGTCAGCGTGCCGCCGAGTGCCTCGACGTGGATCTTGGCGACCTTCTCGTCGAGGTGCTTGGCCAGGCGGTAGACCTCGTTGTCGTACTCGTCGTTCTTGGTCCACAGCTCGATCTGGGCGATGACCTGGTTCGAGAAGCTGTTGCTCATCACGAACGACGGGTGGCCGGTCGCGTTGCCGAGGTTGAGCAGGCGTCCCTCGGACAGCAGGATGATCGACTTGCCCGACTCCCCGAAGGTCCACTCGTCGACCTGCGGCTTGATGTTGATGCGGGTCGCGCCCGACCTTTCCAGGGCAGCGATATCGATCTCGTTGTCGAAGTGGCCGATGTTCCCGAGGATGGCGTGATCCTTCATCGCCTTCATGTGCTCGAGGGTGATGATGTCCTTGTTGCCGGTCGAGGTGATCACGATGTCGGCGTCGCCGATCGCCTGCTCGACGGTGACTACGTCGTAGCCGTCCATCAGCGCCTGCAGCGCGTTGATCGGGTCGATCTCGGTGACCTGGACGCGAGCGCCCTGGCCGGCCATCGACTCGGCGCAGCCCTTGCCCACGTCGCCGTAACCACAGATCAGCACCTTCTTGCCACCAATGAGGGCGTCGGTGCCGCGGTTGATGCCGTCGATGAGCGAGTGTCGGGTGCCGTACTTGTTGTCGAACTTGCTCTTGGTGACCGAGTCGTTGACGTTGATCGCCGGGAACGCGAGCTCACCGGCAGCAGCGAACTGGTAGAGGCGCAGCACGCCGGTGGTGGTCTCCTCGGTGACACCCTTGACCGACTCGGCGATCTTGGTCCACTTGTCCTTGCTCTGCTCGTAGCCCTTGCGGACCAGCTCAAGGAACACCTTCCACTCGGCCGAGTCGTCCTCTTCGGCGGGGGGGACCACGCCGGCCTTCTCGTACTGCGCGCCGCGCAGCACCAGCATGGTGGCGTCGCCGCCGTCGTCAAGGATCATGTTCGCCGGCTCGCCCTCCCAGGTGAGCATCTGCTCGGCGGCCCACCAGTACTCCTCCAGCGTCTCGCCCTTCCAGGCGAAGACCGGGGTGCCCTTGGGCTCCTCGGGGGTTCCGTTCGGGCCGACGACGACGGCCGCGGCGGCATGGTCCTGGGTGGAGAAGATGTTGCAGGACGCCCAGCGCACCTCGGCGCCCAGGCTGGTCAGCGTCTCGATCAGCACGGCGGTCTGCACGGTCATGTGCAGCGATCCCGAGATACGCGCGCCCTTGAGCGGCTGGACGTCGGCGTATTCGCGGCGCAGCGCCATCAGGCCGGGCATCTCGTGTTCGGCGAGTCGGATCTCCTTGCGCCCGAAGTCGGCCAGCGACAGGTCAGCGACCTTGAAGTCGATCCCGTTGCGGACATCGGCGGTCAGAGCAGTCATGTAGAGCCCCTCTTTGTGGTTCGTCAATTGCCTATGAGCGCACAGATGTGCAGCGACAACATCTGTGCAGACGCCCATGGGCCTGCGGGCTCGCGGGACAGGCGGTTGAAGCGCTCTGCCAGCCAGGGACGTCTACAACACCGTAACGCCTCGAGCTGCGCGAAGGCACGTCGCGTCCTGTCAGTGCAGGTCGTCGAAGATTCACAGCACTCTCCGAGGCGGACATCCGTTTGCCAGACGTGCGCCGGGGGGTATGGGTGCCGGGCCGAACAGAGGAGTGCTGATGGGCGAACGCGCCGACGTGGTCGGACGGCGGTCGTTGCTGAGCCTGGCCGTGCTGAACTTCTTGCTCGCCGATGCGCGTGACGGGCTCGGTCCATTCCTCGACGCGTTCCTGGCCACCCGCGGGTGGTCGTCGATGGCCCTGGGGGCGATCGCGACGGTGGGGGGCCTGATCGGGCTGGTGGCGACGCCGCTCTTCGGAGCCCTGGTCGACGGGTCGCGTCACAAGCGGGCGCTGGTGGCCGGCCCGGTCATCGTGGTGACGGCGGTGGCGCTGGCCACCTTGGTCGTACCGAATCCGGCGGTGGTGTGGATCGGTCAGGTCGGCACCGCGGTGATCGGCGCGGTTATCGGTCCGGCGCTGATGGGGCTCACACTCGGGTTGGTCGGCGAAAGGTTCTTCGGACGCCAGGTGTCACGCAACGAGGTGTGGAACCACACCGGCAACGTCGTGTCGCTCGCCGCCGTCTTCATCCTCGTCTCAATCTTCGGCGAACACGCCATCATCGGCCTGATGCTGGCGACCGCGGTGGGCGCCGTCGTCGCGGCGGCGAGCATCGACCCGGCCCGCATCGATCACGCAGCCGCGCGCGGCTTCACCGACAACGACACCGCGGCGCGTCCGTCGGGACTTCGGGTGGTGTTCTCGACCCCGGGCCTGCTGCTCCTGGGCCTGGTGCTGCTGATGTTCCACTTCGGCAACGCGCCGATGAGTCGGCTCGTCGCACAGGATTTCGCGATCGAGCTGGGGACGCCGTTCCGCACCACCGCGATCATCACCGGGATCGCGCAGGTGTCGATGATCGCGGTGGCGGTGCTCGCACCGCTGCTGCTGCGCAGGTTCGGCCTGTCGGCGGTCCTGCTGATCGCACTGTGCGCGCTACCGGTGCGTGGGTTGATCGCCGGCACTCAACCGGGCTTCTGGGCGATCTTCCCGGTCCAGATCCTCGACGGCGTCGGCGCCGGGCTGATCGGTATCGCCACCCCGGTCGCCGCCGAGCGCTTGCTGGCCGGTTCGGGCCGCTTCAATGTCGGCCTGGCGGCGCTGCTGACGATCCAGGGGGTCGGCGCGTCGTTGAGCAACGTCGTCGCCGGTGCGGTCGTCGGCGCGTACGGCTACCACGCATCGCATCTACTCAGTGGTGCGATCGCGGTGGTCGCCGTCATCGCGTTCCTGCGCTGGCGGACGGCGATCGTCCCGCCGCACCGCATCGATCCTGTCGACCCCGCAGTGGCTACGGCGTCTCGATGACCCCGTAGCGCTCCGCGAACGGCGTCATCAGTCGAGCGAGGTCGCGTGCCACATCGTGGTCAGCTTCCGGCGGCATCGAGATGTAGCTCATGGCCAGCCGCACGATGGCCCTGGCCAGCACACCGGCGTCCTCTTCGCTGCAGCGCACCCAGCTGCTCATGAACGACTCGGTGAGCCGCGACGAGCAATGGTTGATGATGGGCGCGCTGTCGGTCGTGATCAGCTGCAGCAGGTCGGGCTTGGACGTGCCGGTCAGCAGCGAGATGACCAGCGGGTCGGCTGCGGACTCGACGAAGAAGTCGCGGAAACCCTGCAGGAAAGCGGCGTAGACGTCGGCGACGTTGTTGTTGATCGCGGTGTGGATCTGGTCGACAAGACGATCGGCCAGACGCATTGCGTAGCCCTGCGCCAGACCCTGGCGCGACCCGAACTCGTTGTAGATGGTCTGGCGACTGATGCCGGCGGCCTTGGCGACGTCGGACAGGGTGATCTGCGACCAGTCGCGGGTGAGCAGCATTTCGCGCATGCCGTCGAGGATCGAATCTCGCAACAGGACGCGCGACGCCTCGGCGTAGGTGATGCGCTTGTCGTTGGGGCCGCCCACAGGCGCGACAATAACGGTTGCGCGCAGCCCCTCCGGCGTTGCACCGCGAGCGCGCGTGTCTGCACGCCTCCAGTCGGCGTGTCGCGCGCTTTCGCGCACGCTCGCCGGCATCGGGTGTGCGTTCACGGCCGGGCGACCTCGACCATCTCGAAGTCGGACTTGGCCGCGCCGCAGTCGGGGCAGCTCCAGTCGTCGGGAATGTCGTCCCAGCGGGTGCCCGGCGCGATGCCGTCCTCGGGCCAGCCCTTGGCTTCGTCGTACTCGAAACCGCATTGCACACACACGAACAGCTTGTAGTCGCTCATTTTTTCACTCCTATCTCTTCGAAGTCAGGTTTCTCGCGGACCGCGCAGTCGGGGCAGCACCAGTCGTCCGGTACGTCGCTCCACGCCGTTCCGGCTGGAAAGCCTTCGCGCGGTTCACCTTTGGATTCGTCGTAGACGTAGTCGCAACCAGGGCAGCGGTAGCCGGTCACGATGTCTGCCCATACTGGGCCAGCACCTTGTCACGCATCCGCGGATGGATGTTGACCCTGGTGACGTCGCCGTCGTAGTGATCGAGGACGCGATGGTCCATCACCTTGCGCCACAGCGGCGGAAAGTAGGTCAGGCCGATCATCGACGCGTAACCACTGGGCAGGTTCGGCGCGCCGTCCATGCTGCGCAGGGTCTGGTAGCGGCGAGTGGGGTTGGCGTGGTGATCGCTGTGACGCTGCAGGTGATACAGGAACAGGTTCGTCACGATGTGATCGGAGTTCCAGCTGTGCACCGGGGCGCACCGCTCGTAGCGACCGTTGTCGAGCTTCTTGCGCAGCAGGCCGTAATGCTCAAGGTAGTTAACGGTTTCCAGCAGTGTGAAGCCGAAGATCGCCGAGATCAAGATGTACGGTATCAGCGCCCAGCCGAAGACCGCGATCAGCGCGCCGTAGAGCACCACCGACATGGCCCACGCGTTGAGCACATCGTTGGACCAGTGCCACTTGCTCTTGCCGGCCCGCTCCAGACGCTTGGACTCCAGCTCCCACGAGGACTTCAAGCTGCCGAAAACGCTGCGCGGCAGGAACTCCCAGAACGTCTCACCGAAGCGCGCCGAGGCGGGATCCTCCGGGGTGGCGACGCGGACGTGGTGGCCGCGGTTGTGCTCGATGTAGAAGTGACCGTAAAGCGTCTGCGCCAGAGTGATTTTGGCGAGCCAGCGCTCCAGCGAGTCCTTCTTGTGGCCCATTTCGTGCGCGGTGTTGATACCCACGCCGCCGAGCAGTCCGACCGACAGCGCCAGCCCGATCTTGGCCGGCCACGGCAGCGCACCGTCGAAGCCCAGCCAGCTCAGGTCGGAAGCGGTGAACAAGTAGGCGCCGAAGACGACGCTGGCGTACTGGAACGGGATGTAGATGTAGGTGCAGTAGCGGTAGTACTTGTCGTTCTCGAGGCGCTCCATCACCTCTTCCGGCGGGTTCTGGCCGTCGGGACCGAAGAATCGATCGAGGGCCGGCAGCAGGATGTAGAGCAGGATCGGGCCGATCCACAACGGGACCTGTGCGGCCGCGTGCCAGCCGACCTGATTGAACGCCCACACCAGCGGCAGCATCACGAAGAGCGCCGTGGGGGCGATCAGGCCCATCAGCCAGAGGTAGCGCTTCTTGTCGCGCCATTGCTCGACGTTGGGAGCCTCGGACATTTCTTGCGTGGTCACCTCGATGCCTCCTTGCTGTGAGTGCGATCACCTACTGCAGTTGACTATAGAGGCAGTTTTGTCGTGTGTCTAGACAGCAGAGGTCTATTTGTAAATCCCACTGGCCCCGCGAGCGCGCGCGTCTGTCCGCCAACGCGCGGCGTGTCGTGGGATTTCGCGCGCCGTCACCCGCCGCGAGGGCGCGCAAAATGACGACTGCTTAGGGCTTGGCGCAGGGCCAGGCCAACGGGGCCCGCACACGGCAGCGCTCGCCGACGACGAGCGCGCGCACAATGCCAACTAATGCGGCGCGCCGCCGTGCAGACACGCGCCCTCGCGGTGCGAAGCTCGCGGTGCGAAGCGCGCGGTGCGAAGCGCGCGGTGCGAAGCGCCTAGACCTGGGAGCGCTTGCCCACCAGTGAGTGCCGGCGGCCGTAGAGGAAGTACACGACCACGCCGATCGCCATCCAGATGGAGAAGCGAACCCATGTCAGGCCGGTCAGGTTCAGCATCAGCCACACACACGCCAAGATCGACAGGATCGGCAGCAACGGAACCCACGGCGTGCGGAAGCCGCGCTTGAGATCCGGCCGGGTCCGGCGCAGCACGATGACACCCGCCGACACCAACACGAACGCGAACAGCGTGCCGATGTTCACCATTTCTTCGAGCTTGTCGATCGGGAACACCGTTGCCGTCACCGCCACCACGAATCCGACGATCAGCGTGATCCGCACCGGTGTCCCGTGCTCGTTGGTCTTCGCCAGCTGGCGCGGCATCAGCCCGTCGCGCGACATCGCGAACAGCACCCGCGTCTGACCGAGCACCAGCACGATGACGACGGTCGTCAACCCGGCCAGCGCGCCGATCGAGATGACCTTCGCGGCCCAGTCGACTCCGTTCAGTGCGAACGCCGTGGCAAGGTTCGCGGTCTCGGCCTCGCGCAGTTCCTTGTAGCTGACCATGCCCGTCAACACCACGGCCACCGCGACGTACAGCACGGTGACGATGCCCAGCGAGGCAAGGATTCCGCGCGGAACGTTGCGCTGCGGGTCCTTGGTTTCCTCGGCCGTGGTCGCGACGATGTCGAACCCGATGAACGCGAAAAACACGATCGAGGCGCCCGCCAGCACGCCGTACCAGCCGTACGCGCTGCCCTCGGCGCCGGTGAGCAGGGAGAACAACGACTGCTCCGTTCCCGAGCCTCCCTGACCGGGTTCGGGTGACGGAACAAAGGGCGTGAAGTTCGCGGCTTTGATGTAGAAGGCCCCGACGATGACGACAAGCAGGACAACCGCGACCTTCAGCGCGGTGATGGCCAGGCTGACGCCCGCCGACAGCTTGGTGCCCATCGCCAAGATCGTCGTCACGAAAGCGATGATGATCATCGCGCCCCAATCCACTTGCAGACCAGCCACTTCCACTGTGCCACCGGCAAACCCGAAAACGGTGCCGAGATAGCTGGACCAGCCCTTGGCGACGACGGCCGCTGCGACGGCGAACTCGAGAATCAGATCCCAACCGATGATCCATGCGACGAACTCCCCGAACGTCGCGTACGAAAAGGTGTAGGCGCTGCCCGCCACCGGGACGGTCGAGGCGAACTCGGCGTAGCACAGCGCCGCCAGCCCGCATGCGATCGCGGCGATGATGAACGACACCGATATCGCCGGCCCGGTCAGGTTGGCCGCTGTAGACGCGGTGATCGTGAAGATGCCCGCGCCGATCACCACCGAGACCCCGAAGACAGTCAGGTCCCACCAGTTGAGGTCTCGGCGCAGTTTGGTGTCGGGTTCGTCGGTGTCGGCGATCGACTGCTCCACCGACTTCAACCGCAACTTGCCAGCCGTCTGCGCACCGGGCTCCTGAGCCATCAACCGTCCTCGTTTCGTCATTCCTTGAGCGGAATGTACCCACTACCGTGGTTGCCAATGGGCCAAAAACACGCGATCGTGATCGGCGCGAGTCTCGGCGGGCTGTGCGCCGCCCGCGTTCTGTCGAATTTCTACGGTCGGGTAACGCTTTACGAGCGCGATCCGCTGCCTACCGAGCCGGCGCACCGGGCGGCGACACCGCAGAGCAGGCATGTGCACCTGTTGATGGCACGCGGCGCGATGACGTTCGAAGAACTCTTCCCCGGCATTCTGGACGAGATGGTCGCAGCGGGCGTGCCGATCTTGGAGAACCGACCCGACTGCATCCATTTCGGCGCGGCCGGCCACGTGCTCGGCACCCAACACCGCCTGCAGGACGAATTCACCGCCTACGTCCCGAGCCGAAAGCATCTGGAATGGCAGATCCGACGTCGGGTCACCGAAATCGACAACGTGACGCTGCTGCACGGTGACGTCGACGAGCCGGTGTTCGACGGCCGCAGGGTCACGGGCGTGCGCACCTCCGACGGGTCGACGGTCGATGCCGACCTGGTGATCGACGCGACCGGCCGCGGCACCCGGTTACCGACGTGGTTGGCGCAGTGGGGTTTTGAAAAGCCCGGCGAGGACACCGTCGATGTCGGCATCAGCTATGCCACCCACCAGTTGCGGATTCCGGAGGGTCTCATCGCCGAGAAGGTCGTGGTCGCCGGTGCGTCACACGATCAGCCGGTCGGTATCGGCATGCTCTACTACGAGGACGGCACCTGGGGCATGACGACGTTCGGTGTCGGGAAGGTCCCGGCGCCGGCCAACTTCGACGAGATGTGCGCGCTGGCCGATGAGATCCTGCCCGCCCACGTGGCTGCTGCGGTCCGCCAGGCCGAGGTGCTGGGAGACATTGCGCTGCACAAGTATCCGACGAGCCGGTGGCGCCGTTTCGACAAGCTGACACGCTACCCCGAGGGGATCCTTCCGTTCGGGGACGCAGTGGTCAGCTTCAACCCCACGTTCGGCCAGGGCATGACGATGACCTCACTACAGGCAGGCCATCTGCGTCACGCACTGCTGAGCCCCGAACCCGAGAAGACGTTCCTCAAGGCCACCACCAAAACCACATGGCCGGTATGGACGATGAATGCGATCGGCGACCTGACCCTGCACCGCGCCGAAGGAAACATGCCGTGGTGGTATCGCCCGGTGGGGTCGCTGTTCGATCAGTTCCTCGGCGCCGCCGAGACGGATCCTGTTCTCGCAGAATGGTTCCTGCGACGGTTCAGCCTGCTCGACAGCCTGTACATGGTCCCGTCGGCGCGCCTGGTCGGGCGCACGATCCGGCACAACATGACGCTGTGGGCTAAATCCCGACGCTCACCCGAAACAGCCGCGTAGGTTCCTGCGCGACAAGCCTGATCGGCCCGTCATCGGCGGCCACCCACGCGGCAGCACCGCGGTCGATAACCACCGTGCTGGACTTCGCGTGCACAGTGGCGCTGCCCTGCGTGCAGAGCAGAACCTGCGGGCCGTCGTGCAGGGTCGGAGCGTCGATCTCGTGCCCGAGCTGTTCGCCATCGATGCCGAGCACCGACACGGCGAACTCGGGTGCCGGTGTCGGATAGACGATTTCGCTGCCGTCGCGAATCGCCTGTGGCTCGACGAGAACGTCCTCGGCGGGGGTGAAGTCCAGCACCCGCAGCAGTTCGGGGACGTCGACGTGCTTGGGTGTCAACCCACCGCGCAGCACGTTGTCGGAGTTGGCCATCACCTCGACTCCCACCCCGTGCAGGTAGGCGTGCAGGTTCCCGGCGGGCAGATACAGCGCCTCCCCCGGAGCCAGTGAGAGCCGGTTCAGCAGCATGGAGGCCAACACGCCGGCATCGCCGGGATACCGCTCCCCCAGCTCGAGCACCGTCTTGGCCTCGCGTGCGAATTCCTTTTCCCCAGAGCGCACATAGTTGATCGCGCCGTCGAGGACAGCGGGCACCAGCACGTCGAGGTCGGGCTGCGGACAGGTGATCCACGTCGTGAACAACGCCCGCAGGCCATCCTCGTCGCGCTGCCCTGACAGCAGGCCGATGTAAGGATCGAGGTCCGAGACACCCAGGGCACGCATCAGCTCGACCGAGCGTGCGGCGGGGCGGAAGCCGGCCAGCGCCTCGAATTGACTGAGCGCGACAATGATTTCGGGCTTGTGGCTGCGGTCGCGGTAGTTCCGGTTGGGGGCCGTGATCGGGATCCCCATCCGGTCCTCGTGGGCGAAACCCTCACGGGCCTGCTCGGTGCTGGGGTGGGCTTGCAGCGACAACGGCTCATCTGCGGCAAGCACTTTCACCAGGAACGGCAGGGTGTCCCCGAAACGACCGCGGACAGCCGGACCGAGCTCACCCTCGGGATCCGCGCGCAGCGCCTCGAGCAGCGAGCGCTCCCCGTCGTCGGTTTGCAGCCACGCCGGATCCCCCGGATGGGCACCGAACCACAGTTCCGCCTCGGGGTGTGGGGTGGGGCTCGGAGCTCCCACGAAATCGGCGATTGCGGTTCTCGAACCCCACGCATAGGTCCGCACCGCACCTCTGAGCAGATGCACTCGTCTCAACCTCGAACCAGCCGTTGGTAGACCGCCGCCATCTCGAGGCGGACCGCCAACAGCGCTAATTGTTGTTCGGGACGCGTAGATCCGGGCATCGTGGCTGAGCCCGGCTCGCTGTTCCCCCCTTGTTCCCGGACCTCTGGGGCGTCCGGTACGTCGTTGGCATTGACGACGTGGACGTCGTCAAATCCCCGCAGCCGGGCGGACACGGCCGGCCGCTCGGCGTCGGTGGTCAACACGATGGTGCGTGTGCGCGGGGGCAGCGGCCCGTCGATCTCCTCGTCATGGAAGATCGACGCCGCAGTCGATCCCGTACTGCGTCCCCATCCCGATCCGATCGCCACCAGCGCGTCGGTCAAACCGACCGCGGCCACCGCCTGATGGGCGATGCGCAGCATCACGGTGCACGCGTGCCGCGCCAGGGCGAGTGTGGCGGCGGAGTCGCCGGCGAAAACCACTTGCCGGCCCAGCATCCGCTCCGCGAGCCCTTTGGCGGGATTGGTGAAAAGGTCACGGCCTGCGCTGTTTCGGAGCGCCTCGGCGTCGAGTTCGTCGGCCAGCGCCGACAGGTCCACCGAGAAACCGGGCGCGATCGCTTGCAGCACAGCCAATCCCGCGGCCAGGTAGCGGGCCAGCGTGAAATCGTCGGGTACGGGCAGCCGCGGCGGCAGCGCCACCGAACGTCCCGCGGTGGCGTCGCGTAGCGGCCCTTCGTAGGGAGCCACCACGATGACGCGAGCGCCGCGACGGACCGCGGTGGCCGCTGCCGTCACCAGCGCCGGATGTCCGGGGTCGTCGCCGGCGACGACCAGCACGTCCAGCGCGCCGATCCACGGGGGCGCCTCGGAGGCGACGACGATCGGCGCTCCGATCGTGTGACCGAGCTGGACCGCGAGCATCGTCCCCGCCGTCTCGGCGGTCCCGTGTCCGGCCACCCACACGATGGTGCGGGGTGGGGTGTCCGAGCGGACCGCTTCGAGGTCACCCTCGCTCAACGCCGCTGCGGTGGCGCGTACCTGAGCGCCCGCCATCGACGCGGCACGAAGCAAACCCAGACGGTCGGCGGCCAACAGACCGTCCGGATCGTCGAGGTCGACTTCGGCAGCCGACAGCGGGCTGGCACTCACGTCGATTCCCTTGCCCCTGAGGTGATGTGGTCGCCGATCTCGTCGACAAGCTCTTTGACTTCTTCGGCGCTGCGCGCCTCCACGTTCAGCCGCAGCAACGGTTCCGTATTGGACATGCGCAGGTTGAACCAGCGGCCGTCGCCGAGGTCGACCGTGACCCCGTCGAGGTGGTCGATCGCATGCACCCGCGATCCGAAGGCCTGCAGGACCGCATCGACGAGAGCGGGCGCGTCGGTCACGGTGAAGTTGATCTCACCGGAGGCTTCGTAGCGCTGATAGTCGGCCATCATCTCCGACAGTGGCCGGTCCTGTTCGGCAAGCGCCGCAAGGACATGGAGGGCGGCCAGCATTCCCGAGTCGGCGCCCCAGAAATCGCGGAAGTAGTAGTGCGCCGAGTGCTCGCCGCCGAAGATGGCACCGGTCTCGGCCATGAGGCCCTTGATGTAGGAGTGGCCGACGCGTGAACGCACCGGTGTCCCTCCGCGTTCGGCGACCAGCTCCGGTACAGCGCGGGACGTGATCAGGTTGTAGATGATCGTCGCACCGATCTCACGCTGCAGTTCGCGCGCGGCGACCAGCGCGGTGACCGCCGACGGGGAAACGGCTTGGCCTTTCTCGTCGACGACGAAGCATCGGTCGGCATCGCCGTCGAAGGCCAGCCCGATGTCGGCACCGGTCTCCAGCACAAACGCCTGTAGGTCGACGAGGTTGGCCGGGTCGAGCGGGTTGGCTTCGTGGTTGGGGAAGTTCCCGTCGAGTTCGAAGAACAGCGGCGAAAGCGTGATCGACGGGATGGGGCCCAGCACACCGGGCGTTGTGTGGCCTGCCATGCCGTTGCCCGCATCCACGGCGACGTGCAGCGGCCGCTCGCCACCGATGGCGACGAGGGAGCGCAGGAAATTGCCGTAGTCGGCGAGGACGTCGCGATCACTACTGGTTCCGCGCGGACCGTCGTATTCGGGAACGCCGGCGATGACCTCGTCGCTGATGATGGACAGGCCGGTGTCCTTTCCGACGGGCTTGGCACCGGCGCGGCACAGTTTGATGCCGTTGTAGGCCGCGGGATTGTGGCTGGCGGTGAACATGGCGCCTGGGCAGTCGAGCAGGCCGGACGCGAAATAGAGCTGATCGGTCGATGCGAGCCCGATCCGGACCACGTCGAGACCTTGGGCGAGCACCCCGTCGGCGAACGCCTCGGAGAGCGTGGGCGAACTCTCGCGCATGTCGTGGCCGATGACCACCTGGGCGGCGCCGTCGCGGACGAGCCGGGCAAATGCGGCGCCGACGTCGCGCACGAAGGCCTCATCGATCTCCTCGCCGACGAGTCCGCGCACGTCATACGCTTTGATGACACGCTGTACCGCCTCGGCGGGACGAGACATGGGGCTCCTTGGACGAAGAGACTGTTCTACAGAATCAGCCTAGCCGTCGCGGACGGTCCGCATGGCGAGTCACCCCTGCGCGTTACCCCGTCGAAATCGCACATCTGCCTAAAGCACAGGCCTCTGCCAGCAACGACGTGGATGTCCTCACTCCGTGGGGTCGGGCAGCACGCGCAGATGTCCGCGGCGGCGACCGTTCGTCTCCGGCCTGCGGGTCGGCGGAGCCATCAGCGCACCACCGTGGGCCCCGCTGACGGGATCGGTGAATCCCGTCGTAAATCCTGCGGTCACACCCGGGGGGACGGCGCCCTCACGACCTTCTCGGACTGCATCGGCAAGCGCCACCAAATCGTCGTCATCGGGATGCGAAGGCAGCGGCCCGGCATGGCGAACGAGCTCCCAACCGCGGGGAGCGGTGATGCGGCCGGCGTGCATGACACACAGATCCCACGAATGCGGCTCGGACACGGTGGCCAGCGGGCCGACGACTGCCGTCGAGTCTGAGTAGACGAAGGTGAGCGTCGCGACCGCATAGTGCGGGCACCCAGGCCGGCAGCAGCGACGGGGAACATTCACAGCGGAAGGCTATCGTGCGCAAACCCCCGCGAGGGCGCGGACACGCGCAGCCGCAAGCGGCCCGAAGCCCAACCGTTACGATCTTTTTCGTGACGAGGCGCCAGCATCGCGGCTCGCGGCGCGGCCGGGAGATGCGCGGCCCGTTGCTTCCGCCCACTGTCCCGGGTTGGCGCAGCCGCGCCGAACGCTTCGACATGGCGGTGCTGGAGGCCTACGAGCCCATCGAGCGGCGCTGGCATGAGAGGGTGTCGACCCTGGATGTGGCGGTGGATGAGATCCCGCGGATCTCACCGAAGGATCCCGAGAGCGTGCAGTGGCCGCCTGAAGTGGTGGCGGACGGTCCGATCGCGTTGGCCCGTCTGATCCCTGCGGGGGTGGACGTCCGCGGCAATTCCACCCGTGCGCGAATTGTGTTGTTCCGCAAGCCGATCGAGCGTCGGGCGAAAGACACCGAAGAGCTGACCGACCTGCTGCACGAAGTATTGGTGGCTCAGGTAGCCACGTATCTGGGCGTTGAACCCTCCGTCATCGACCCGACCCTGGACGACGACTAGGGCTCGTTCGGTTCGGACTAGATGATGCCGCGCTTGAGGCGCCGGCGCTCACGCTCCGACAGGCCGCCCCAGATGCCGAAGCGCTCATCGTTGGCGAGTGCATATTCAAGGCACATGTCCTTGACTTCACACCCCTGGCAGATCCGCTTCGCCTCGCGGGTCGAGCCGCCCTTCTCGGGGAAGAACGCCTCGGGATCGGTCTGAGCGCACAGCGCGCGCTCCTGCCACTGATCCTCGTCGGCGACGTCAGAACCGTCGCTGAACGGATCTCCATAATCTGGGCGTTCGGGCACCAAACTCAGTTGGGGACGCCCGTTCGCGCCACTCGGTGCCGGTCCGGTCTGGATGTGCGGCGCACTTCCTACCGAGCCAAGGAGCCTGCTGTCGAACCGTACTGAATCGCCGAAATCGGCCTGTTCAAATGCCATTTCCCCTCCTCCATGGGTCTCGTAGTTTCGTATATGCCAGCCCCACTGTCGAACGTGCGGCCATCCCAATTCGAACAAGTGATCGAATCTTGGTCTGCGACACCGAAACCGGCCGGAGAACCGCGAAATGACACTGCTGTGATTACACACGCGTTAGCTGCCACGGTCAAGCGCTAGAACAGGAATTCATACCATTCCGTGACTTGATTTCGGCGCGTCGCGCTGTGGCGTGTCTGTCACGCTCCCCTCCGACGTCGGCTTCGGCCGCGCCAACGCCTAGTCTCGGTCGTTGTGAAGGTCACGGTTCTCGTCGGCGGCGTCGGTGGTGCACGCTTCCTACTCGGTGTCCAACATCTGTTGAGCTTGGGGCAGTTCAAAACTCACGATACCAATGAGCATGAAGTGACTGCTGTGGTCAATGTGGGCGATGACGCATGGATGTTCGGGGTGCGCATCTGCCCCGATCTCGACACGTGCATGTACACCCTCGGCGGCGGAATCGACCCCGAGCGGGGCTGGGGCCATCGCAACGAAACCTGGAATGCCAAAGAGGAACTCGCGGCCTATGGCGTCCAGCCGGACTGGTTCGGCCTCGGCGACCGCGACCTCGCCACCCATCTGGTGCGCAGCCAGATGCTGCGGGCGGGCTATCCGCTTTCGGAGGTGACCCAGGCCCTGTGCGCGAGGTGGTCCCCCGGAGCGCGGCTGCTACCCGCCACCGACGACCGTTGCGAAACCCATGTAGTCGTCACCGATCCCGGCCCGGGTGAGTCGGCCGGCGAGAAGCGCGCCATCCACTTCCAGGAGTGGTGGGTCCGACACCGCGCGCACGTCCCCACCCACAGCTTCGCGTTCGTCGGCGCCGACAAGGCCACTGCCGCACCCGGTGTCACCGACGCGATCGAGAACGCCGACGTCGTGCTGATCGCGCCGTCCAATCCGGTCGTCAGTGTCGGTGCGATCCTCAACGTCGGAGGCATCCGCGGGGCCTTACGATCGACCACCGCGCCGGTGATCGGGTACTCCCCGATCATCGCCGGAAAGCCGTTGCGCGGCATGGCCGACGCCTGCCTGAGCGTCATCGGCCTCCCGAGCACCTCCGAGGCCGTCGGCAATTACTACGGTGCCCGGTCGGGAACCGGCATCCTCGATGGCTGGCTGGTGCACGAAGGGGATGCCGCCGACGTCGACGGCGTCACGGTGCGGGCGGTGCCGCTGCTGATGACCGAACCGGCCGCGACCGCCGAGATGGTGCGCGCCGGAATGGAACTGGCCGGGGTGTCGCCATGAGTGACCACGGAACGTCGGCGCGCGTCGAGCTGCTGCCTGTCCCCGGTTTGCCGGAGTTCCGTCCCGGCGACGACCTTGCCGCCGCCATCGCAGACGCCGCCCCGTGGCTGCAGGACAACGACGTCCTCGTCGTGACGAGCAAGGTGCTGTCCAAGACCGAAGGCCGAATGGTCCCCGCACCGGCGGATCCCGAGGAGCGGGACGCGCTGCGGCGCAGACTGATCGACGGCGAGGCAGTGCGCGTGCTGGCGCGTAAGGGCCGCACGCTGATCACCGAGAACGCGTTGGGACTGGTGCAGGCCGCCGCCGGCGTGGACGGCTCCAACGTCGAGTCCCACGAATTGGCGCTGCTGCCCGTGGATCCCGACGGTAGTGCAGCGCGTCTCGTCGAGGCGCTCCGGGAGCGTCTCGGCGTGACGGTCGGCGTCGTCGTCACCGACACGATGGGACGCGCCTGGCGCACGGGTCAGACCGACGTCGCGATCGGCGCCGCAGGGCTCGAGGTGCTGCATGCCTACGCGGGCGAACACGATCAGCACGGCAACGAGCTGATCGTCACCGAGATCGCTGTCGCCGACGAGATCGCCGCCGCTGCCGATCTGGTGAAAGGCAAGCTGACCGCAGTGCCCGTCGCGGTGGTGCGCGGGCTGAAGCTCCGCGCCGACGGCTCGTCGGCACGAAATCTGGTGCGGGCCGGCGAGGAGGATCTGTTCTGGCTCGGCACCGACGAGGCCATCACTCTCGGCCGTTCGCAAGCGCAGCTGCTGCGACGGTCGGTGCGAACGTTCAGTGCAGAACCTGTGGACGGCGCCCTGATCGAGGCCGCGGTCGGTGAGGCGCTGACGGCACCGGCGCCGCACCACACCCGGCCGGTGCGGTTCGTGTGGATACAAGATGCGGCGCTGCGGGTGCGGTTGCTCGACGCGATGAAGGACCGCTGGCGCGCGGACCTCGGCGGGGATGGCCGCGACACCGACTCGGTGGAGCGTCGGGTCAGCCGCGGCCAGATCCTCTATGACGCTTCGGAACTGGTGATCCCGTTCATGGTCCCCGACGGCGCTCACACGTACCCAGACGAGCGGCGCACTGCGGCCGAGCACACAATGTTCACAGTCGCCGTCGGCGCCGCGGTGCAGGGCTTGCTGGTGGCGCTCGCCGTCCGCGGTGTGGGCAGCTGCTGGATAGGTTCGACCATCTTCGCGCCCGACCTGGTGCGCGCACAGCTCGATCTGCCGCGGGACTGGGAGCCGTTGGGGGCGATCGCCATCGGCCATCCCGACGAACCGCTGGCGCCCAGAAGCCCCGTCCCCACAGATGGCCTGCTGGTTCGAAAGTGAGCCTGCACCAATCAGCGGTGGAGGTGCTCACCGAGTGGAATGCGCCTGAGCCCGAGCAGGATTCGCTGCGGCAGGCCTACCTGGCTTTCCTCGCCGCGCGCGAGGATGCCTGTCTGCGGGCATGCGTCCCGGGCCACCTCACGGGCTCGGCGTTGGTGCTTGATCACACCGGCACACAGGCGCTGCTGACACTGCATCCGCGATTCGGGCGCTGGCTGCAACTCGGCGGTCACTGCGAGCCCGAGGACGACACGATCATCGCGGCGGCCTTGCGAGAGGCGACCGAGGAGTCAGGCATCGAAGGCTTGACCATCGCACCGGAACCCGCTGCGCTGCATGTGCATCCGGTGACCTGCTCGCTGGGTGTGCCCACGCGCCATCTCGACGTGCAGTTCGTGGTGCGCGCTCCGGAGGGCGCGCAGATCGTCCGCAGCGACGAGTCTCTGGAACTGCGATGGTGGCCGTTGGACCGTCTGCCCGACGCTCTCGATTTCGGGCTCTCGCAACTGGCCGCCGCAGCCCGCCGCCTCGCGAAACCGCCATCTACTGCCGCGGAATAGCATTCCTGGCTGTTGAATCCGAGTTATCCACAGCCCTGAGTTCTCACTCGCGGTGGGCGCGGCTTCGCGGTGCATGCTCATCGATATGGGGAAGGTAATCGTCGGGTCGGAGGCAATACGGGCAGGGACCGTGACCAGAGGCCAACTGCGATGGAACTACCGCTCGATATTTCCCGACGTGTATGTCCGCAAAGACCTCGAAGTCACTGTCGCCGAACGCAGCAGAGGTGCCTATCTCTGGTCTAGGCGCCGAGGGGTGATCACCGGTCGCGCTGCGGCTGCGCTCCACGGTGCCCGATGGATAGCTGACACCGTGCCCGTCGAAGTCATTTGGGCGAACAATCACTCGCCGACAGGCATCGTCAGCCGCCGGGAACCTATCGCGCCTGGTGAAATCACCTGGCACCGAGGCATACCTATCGCGAAGCCTGAGCGCGCTGCTCTAGACATCGGGCGTCATCTGGCGCGCGACGAAGCAGTTGCTCACCTCGACGCCCTTGCGCGCGCCACCGGTATCGCGGCACCCGACATTCTCGAGCTCACCTATCGATACAAGGGCAGCCGCGGCGTGCGGAAGTGTCGAGAAGCAGTCGCGCTCATGGACGCAGGCGCCGAGTCCCCTCAGGAAAGCAGGCTGCGACTGACCCTGATCGACTTGGGCTTTCCCCGCCCGTTCACTCAGATACCCATGGTCGACGCCAGCGGCTACGTCTTCGCCAGGCTCGACATGGGCTGGCCCGATCTCAAAATCGCCGTGGAGTACGACGGCGAGCACCATCGCACCGACGACGCGCAATACCGTAGGGATGGCCGGCGTCTTCGCAGAATCAAC
The DNA here is from genome assembly GCF_002101705.1 of Mycolicibacterium iranicum. Taxonomy (GTDB): domain Bacteria; phylum Actinomycetota; class Actinomycetes; order Mycobacteriales; family Mycobacteriaceae; genus Mycobacterium; species Mycobacterium iranicum. Next base: position 20,770 of record NZ_LQPC01000009.1, read on the forward strand.
GCCATGGGCTGGATCGTTATTCGGGTAATGAAGGGTGATCGCCGGCACGAGATAAAAGCGTGGGTACAGGAAGCCATCGCGCAACGCGAGCGAGAAGCCATGGCTGTGAAAATGTCGGCCTGAGCAGCCAGGAATGCTATTCCGCGGCCCGGCGAGGGTTCGCGGCCAAAGCTAGAGGTCGGTCGAGAAGCGGATGCCGCCGTCGGGGATCGTGATGCCCGGCCACACGCGCGCGCCGCGCAGCAGCTCGCAGCGTGCGCCGATGTCGGCGCCGTCGCCGATCACGCCGTCGCGGATCAATGCCCGCGGGCCGATGTGCGCACCGAAGCCGATGATCGAGCGCTCGATCACCGCTCCCGCACCGATTTTCACGCCGTCGAAGATCACCGCGCCGTCGAGACGGGCACCACCGGCGACCTCGGCGCCGCGACCGACCACCGTGCCCCCGATCAGCAGGGCGCCCGGAGCCACGGAAGCCCCGTCGTGCACCAGCTTTTCGCCGCGCTGATGCGTCAGCGCCGGCGACGGCGCGATGCCGCGCACCAGGTCCGCGGACCCGCGCACGAAGTCCTCGGGGGTTCCCATGTCGCGCCAGTAGGTGGCGTCGACGTAGCCGCACACGCGTTTGCCCTCGGTGAGCAGCCCGGGGAAGATCTCGCGTTCCACCGACAGTGCGCGGTCCTTCGGAATCTCGTCGATCACCGCACGTTTGAACACGTAGCAGCCGGCGTTGATCTGGTCGGTAGGCGGGTCCTGCGTCTTCTCCAGGAAGGCCGTCACCACTCCATCGGAATCCGTTGGCACACAGCCGAATGCGCGAGGATCTCCGACTCGTACCAGGTGCAGCGTGACGTCGGCATCGCTTGCGCTGTGCGATTCGAGCAGCGCGCCCAGATCGCATCCCGACAGCACGTCGCCGTTAAAAACCACTGCGGTGTCGTAGCGCAATTTCGATGCGACGTTGGCGATTCCACCGCCGGTGCCCAACGGCTCGTCCTCGACCACGTAGTCGATCTGCAGACCGAGTTTGGAGCCGTCACCGAACTCCTGCTCGAACACCGCCGCCTTGTAGGAGGTACCCATGACGACGTGCTCGATGCCGGCGTTGGCGATGCGCGACAGCAGGTGGGTCAGAAACGGCAGTCCGGCCGTGGGGAGCATCGGTTTGGGCGCGGACAAAGTCAGGGGGCGTAGGCGAGTGCCCATCCCACCGACAAGAACGACAGCATCGACTTCGGCTGGATTGACCATTAGCCCCGCCCTTTCGCCCGCTTCCTACGTGCATTCCGGACGACGAGATTGGCCCGTGCCCCCAGTGCTCCCCGGAACGCCAAGCGTAGCGGCGCCTGCCACCACTTCGGGTACCGATCGGCCAGAAAAGTGTACGTGCTGACGTGATGGGCAGCGAGGTTGCGGGCCGGATCGCGACCTGTGGCATGCCCCTTCGCGTGCAACACTTCCGCCGAAGGGACGTAGACGTTCTGCCAACCGGCTTTGCCCAGCCGGTCTCCCAGGTCGACGTCTTCCATATACATGAAGTAGCGCTCGTCGAATCCCCCGATGTCGGCGTATGCGGAACCGCGTAGCAACAGGCAGGATCCGGACAGCCAGCCGACGGCGCGTTCGCTGGGATCGGTGCGCTCCTGGCGGTAGGCCGCCGTCCACGGGTTCGACTTCCACACCGGTCCGACGACGGCGTGCATGCCGCCGCGAACGATCGACGGAAGGTGCCGCGCCGACGGATAGATCGAGCCGTCGGGGTCGCGGATCAACGGGCCCAGCGAGCCTGCGCGCGGCCATCGCGCCGCGGCCTCCAGGAGGAGATCGATGCTGCGGGGGCCCCATTGGACGTCGGGGTTGGCGACGATGAAGAACTCCTGGGAGCCCAACCCGTATTCGGAGACGGCGCGGTTGACGGCGGTGCCGTATCCGAGGTTGCCGCCGGTGCGGAAGAGCGTGGCGTTCGGGTAACGCTCGGCGGCTGCTTCGGGTGCGCCGTCGGTGGAACCGTTGTCGGCCATGATGACGGTTACCGGACGGTCGGTCGCGTGCGCCAGTGTGGCGAGGAACCGATCCAGGTGGGGCCCCGGCGAGTACGTCACCGTCACGACAAACAGTTCGTCGCTCACGTAGGCATCACCGTCACGGCGTAGAGAGTAACTACCCGCGTGCTGTGGCGAGCGCCTCAGCCAAGGCTTCGCGCCATGGGCGTAAAGGTGTGAGGCCCGCGGCCGCCGATTTGACCGATGACAGCACGGAGTAGGACGGCCTCGGTGCGGGCCGGGGATGCTTGTCGCTGCTGATGGGACGTACCCGGTCAGGGTCTTCGCCGAGCTCGGCGAAGATTGCCTGGGCCTGCTCGAAGCGGCTCGCGCCCCCTTCGTTGGCGGCGTGCAGCACCGGTCCGCGGACCGACCCGTCGGCGATCTGCAGCAGCGCCCCGCACAGGTCACGAACATAGGTCGGGGTGCCGATCTGGTCGGCGACCACCTCGACGGTGCCGCTCGCCGCTGCGGCGCGCCGCATCACCGCAGCGAAGTCGGAGCCGTCGGCGCCCTCATAGATCCATGCGGTGCGCACGACGTACGCGTCGGGCATCGCGGCCAGCACCGCCAGTTCGCCGGCGAGCTTGGTCCGCCCGTACACCGACAGCGGCGCGGTGGGATCGTCGATTTCATACGGGTGTGGCTCGCCGTCGAAGACGCCGTTGAAGACGTAGTCGGTGGAGATGTGGATCAGCGATGCACCGGCCTGGACGCAGGCCTGCGCGACGTTCTCGGCGCCGGTGACGTTGACGGCGTGGGCGCGTTCGGGCTCGTCCTCGGCGGCGTCGACCTTCGTGAAGGCAGCGCAGTTGACGACGACGTCGCCTTCGGAAAGCTCAGGCCCGGCCGAACGATCGGTGATGTCCCATTCCGACGATGTGAGCGCCAGCACGTCTCGTCCGGCGCCACGCGCCTGACCTGCCAACACGCGCCCGACCAGCCCGCCGGCGCCGGTAATCACGATTCGGCCGCTCACATCACGAGTTTGGCACGCCGGTTCGCGCTCCCCGGAATGCGGGCTGCTCGCAAGTAGCCTGGGCAAATGCCTGCTGCTCACGTGATCCGCGCTGTCTCCATGGCGTTGGCAGTGGCCGTCGTCATCGGCACGGGTGTCGCCTGGGGCAAGATCCGCTCGTTCGAGGCCGGCATCAACCACATCAACCCGATCGCTCTCGGTGGCGGCGGCGAGGACGGCGCGATCGACATCCTGCTGGTCGGCGCCGACAGTCGCACCGACGCGCACGGTAACCCGCTGACCGATGAGGAGCGCGCGATGCTGCGCGCCGGCGACGAGGTGTCCACCAACACCGACACGATCATCTTGATCCGCATCCCGAACAACGGGAGGTCGGCGACCGCGATCTCGATCCCCCGCGACTCCTACGTCGAGGCGCCCGGCATCGGAAAGATGAAGATCAACGGCGTGTACGGCTCGGTGCATCTCGAGGAGATGAAGGAGCTCGTCGAACAGCAGGGTGTCGACCCGGCGGAGGCGGAACCGGAGGCGCAGGCCGCCGGACGCGAAGAGCTCATCAAGACGGTCGCCAACCTGACCGGTGTCACCGTCGACCATTACGCCGAGATCGGGCTGCTCGGGTTCGCGTTGATCACCGACGCCCTGGGCGGCGTCAACGTCTGCCTCAATAATCCTGTCTACGAACCACTTTCGGGCGCCGATTTCCCGGCCGGCTGGCAGAAGCTGAACGGCGCGCAGGCGTTGAGCTTCGTGCGTCAACGACATGACCTGCCGCGCGGCGACCTCGATCGCGTGACCCGCCAGCAGGCGGTGATGGCATCGATGGCGCACGAGGTGATCTCCAGCGAGACGCTGTCGAGCCCCACCACGCTGGGCAATCTCGAAGCGGCAGTGCAGCGTTCGGTGGTGCTCTCCGAAGGCTGGGACATCATGGATTTCGTCGAGCAGCTGCAGAAGCTGGCGGCGGGCAACGTGGCCTTCGCGACCATCCCGATCCTGGAGGAGGCGGGCTGGAGCGACGACGGCATGCAGAGCGTGGTGCGCGTCAACCCGACCGAGGTCAAGGATTGGGTCACCAGCCTGCTGCACGACCAGGACGAGGGCAAGACCGAGGAACTCACCTACAGCAATGACAAGACCACGGTCGAGGTCATCAACGACAGCGATGTCAACGGTCTGGCCGCTGCGGTGGCGTATGTATTGACGGGCAAGGGTTTCACGCAGGGCAACGTCGGCAACAACGAGGGCACGAAGGTGGCCAACAGCCAGGTGCAGGCCGCCAAGTCCGACGACCTCGGTGCGCAGGCGGTCGCGCTGGAGCTGGGTGGCCTGCCGGTCGTCGAGGATTCCTCGATTCCGGAGGGCTCAGTGCGCGTGGTGCTTTCGGCTGATTACACCGGACCCGGCTCCGGGCTCGACGGTACGGACGTGACGCTGATGGGTGCGGACCCTTCGGCGTCGAGCGAGGTGTCGGGGGACGGCGAGATGGTGCCTCCGCCGTCACCGATCATCACGGCCGGTTCCAATGACCCCGAGTGCGTCAACTGACGTGACGAACGTCAGCTCCGCGATCCTGGATCCGCTGATGGCCACCAATCCGGCCGGACCGCGCATCACCTACTACGACGACGCCACCGGCGAGCGCATCGAGTTGTCGACGGCGACCTTGGCGAATTGGGCGGCCAAGACCGGAAACCTGTTGCGTGACGAACTGGGTGCGACGCGCGGATCCCGCGTTGCGGTGCTGCTGCCCGCACATTGGCAGACGGCCGCGGTCTTGTTCGGTATCTGGTGGATAGGCGCCGAGGTGGTGTTCGCCGGAGAGGCCGACATCGCGCTGTGCACTGCTGACCGTCTTGACGAGGCGGACGCCGCGGTTGGCATGGGTGAGATCGCCGTGCTGTCGCTGGATCCGTTCGGCAAGCCGGTCCCCGACCTCGCGGTGGGGCTGACCGACTACGCGACGGCCGTGCGGGTGCACGGTGACCAGATCGTGCCGGAGCGTCAGCCGGGTCCCGCGTTGGAGGGCAGGTCGGCCGACGACGTCCTCGCCGCGGCGCGGGAGTCGGCGGCGGCTGCGGGCGTCACGGGCGCGGATCGCGTGATGTCGTCGGCGCCGTGGGACAGCGCCGACGATGTGATCGAGCGACTGCTCGCGCTGTATGTGGTCGGCGCGTCCCTGGTACAGGTGGCAGATCCGGACCCCGCCTTGGTCGAGCGCAGGCGCGAGAGCGAGAAACTGACGCGAACGGCACTGTGACCAGATGGTTTCCGTGGCCAAGCTCACTCAACTGCGCACTAGTGAATGGTCGGCTTTCAAATTCGGTGCTCAGAATTCACATCGGTCCCACTAGCCAAAAAACGACACAGCCTCTCCATCTTGGCGAAAATACTCACGGCCAAGGCTCCAGCAACACGTCGTTTTCTTGTTGTTGACTAAAACGTCACGTGACCTTACCGTTTAACCAATCCAGGCGGTCGTCGGCACAACGTTCGGTACAAACATTCGCCACCCGATGACGGATCTGGCAAAGCTGCGCCCTAGATCTGGGGAGAATCACGGCGCCACCCGCGAAGGGACGTCAATGGAGTCGACCTCACCGCTGTCGCGCTCGTGTGCGCGCTGGGGCTGTGGCACCTACGCAACCGTCGCCATCCGGGATGGCGCGTCAGTGATAGCGGACGGTCTTACTTCTTGTGCGGCTACTCGGTCGCCGGGAGCTCGCTGTATTGGCTGGCACATCCGCCTGTCGACGAATGGCAATGGCTGTTCGCGCTCGGCTGGGGTTTGGCGGGGATCGTGGCGTTTATGCGCGGGTTCGACGCCCTGAGCCGTGCGACAGGTGACCCTGCGCAGTCGGCGAACCATCGGGAGACGGTCCCCCGTTTAGAACAGCTCACAAGCGGCGCCGACTGACTTCGGGGCCCACCGATAGGCTCGGATTCGTGCCTGACGACGCGCGGTTGCCGCTCGACATCAACGAATTGCGTTCTGCCATTGCCGAGACCGAGTGGCGTCACGTCGACGTCGTCGGCGAAACCGGTTCGACGAATGCGGACCTCATCGCGCGGGCGGCAGGTGGCGAGGACATCGCGGGAGCGGTCCTGCTCGCCGAGTTCCAGAGCGCAGGTCGCGGCCGTCACGGCCGCAGCTGGTCAGCACCGCCGCGGTCTCAGATTGCGATGTCGGTCGGCGTCGACACCACCGGGGTCCCTGTCGCCCGGTGGGGCTGGTTACCGCTGCTGACCGGCCTGTCCGTCGCAGGGACAGTGCGGGAGCAGTTCGGCGTCGACGCGGGGGTCAAGTGGCCCAACGACGTTCTCGTCGGAACGGGAAAACTCGCGGGAATCCTTGCGGAGGTGTCCGCACCGGTCATCGTCGTCGGTCTCGGTCTCAACGTGAGCCTGTCCGCCGACGACCTTCCCGATCCGAACGCGGTGTCGCTATCGATGCTGGGCCACCACGCCGACCGGACGGTGTTGGCCGGAGTTCTCCTACGCGCATTGAGTGAGCGCCTTCAGAGATGGCGCGCCGGCGACCCCAGGCTGGCCGCGGAATACCGCAGCGTCAGCACGACCATCGGCACCCGCGTGCGTGCGCTCCTGCCCGGTGACTCCGAAATTGTCGGCGTCGCAAAGGATATCGATGATGCAGGCCGGCTGCTCATCGACGACGCCGGGACGACGGTGACGGTGTCTGCCGGCGACATCACGCACCTGCGGCCTGCCGACCGCTAACGCGCCGGCTTGTCGATGATCGTCTGGAGCAGGTCGACGATCTGTTGCTGTCCGGACGCGGTGGCGTCGAGCTTGCCCCGCATCTCCGCGAAGCCACGGTCTACCTGATCACGCAGGTCGACGAAGTCCTGCCGCATCGCGTTGAAGCTCGCCGTCGTCGCCTGTCGGAAATCGCGCAGTTCGCCCCGGATCTCGCCGACGCCGCGATCGGCGCCGCCGGCGAGGACACGGGCCGCTGCCGCATCACGCTCCGTCGCCCGCACCCGTGCAGTCAGGTCACGCACCTGATCTTCGAGGGCTTCGACCCGCGGTTCGAGGTCGTCGGACGCCATGCGCCCTACCCTATCGCGGCGATTCACTAGGCACGGGCAGTCATTCCCCGACCCGTTCGCGAGCGAGAAGTCACGGCTGTGACCATCCCCGCGATCACAGCCCGGAATGATATTTCGCGGCGGGCGAAGCTACTTCAGCAGGGCGCGGCTCATCACCACGCGCTGAATCTGATTGGTGCCCTCGTAGATCTGAGTGATCTTGGCATCGCGCATCATTCGCTCGACCGGGAAGTCGACGGTGTAGCCGGCTCCGCCGAAGAGCTGCACCGCGTCGGTGGTGACCTCCATCGCAACGTCGGAGGCCAGGCACTTCGAGGCCGCCGAGATGAAGCCGAGATTGCCCTCGCCGCGCTCGGCCCGTGCGGCGGCCGAGTACACCATGAGCCGGGCGGCTTCGACCTTCATCGCCATGTCGGCGAGCATGAACTGCACGGCCTGGAAATCAGAGATGCTCTTGCCGAATTGCTTGCGGTCTTTGGTGTATTCGATCGCCGCGTCCAGCGCGCCCTGCGCAATGCCGACAGCCTGGGCGCCGATGGTCGGCCGAGTGTGGTCGAGCGTGGCGAGCGCGGTCTTGAAGCCAGTGCCCGGCTCACCGATGATCCGGTCACCCGGGATGCGGCAGTTCTCGAAGTACAGCTCCGTGGTGGGCGAGCCCTTGATCCCAAGCTTGCGTTCCTTGGGCCCGATGGTGAAACCCTCGTCGTCGACGTGGACCATGAACGCGGAGATGCCATTGGCGCCCTTGTCGGGGTCGGTGACGGCCATGACGGTGTACCAGGCAGACTTGCCGCCGTTGGTGATCCAGCACTTGGCGCCGTTGAGAATCCAGTCGTCGCCGTCGGCCTTGGCGCGGGTCCGCATCGAGGCGGCGTCGCTGCCCGCCTCACGCTCGGAGAGCGCGTAGGAGGCCATCGCCTCGCCGGAGGCCAGCGACGGGAGCACCTTCTTCTTCAGTTCGTCCGAGCCGCGCAGGATCAGCCCCATCGTGCCGAGCTTGTTCACCGCCGGGATCAGCGACGCCGAGGCGTCAACGCGGGCGACCTCTTCGATCACGATGCACGCCGCAACCGAGTCCGCGCCCTGGCCGCCGTACTCCTCAGGCACGTGCACAGCGTTGAAGCCGTTGGAGACCAATGCGTCCAACGCCTCCTGAGGGAAGCGCGCGTTCTCGTCGACGTCCGCGGCGTGCGGCGCGATCTCCTTCTCGGCGAGCGCACGGATCGCTGCGCGCAGCTCCTGATGCTCCTCCGGCAACTGGAAGAGGTCGAACGAGGGATCTCCAGCCCAACTAGCCATCTTCATCTCCTTGCTACTCGTCGGTAACTTTAGCGCGGTCGCGGCGCTATACGAATTCGTGACCGTCTTCTCAGTCTCGGCTCAGTCACGACGACGGTTTTCTCTCAGTCTGCCTGCTTATCTTGGAAAACATGCCGACGTACATCGACAGTGACGCCTTTCGCCACACAGCGCGTTGCGACTGCGGGTGGAATGGCATTCGACGCTGGTCGCGGGGCTCCGCGGAGCTCGATGCCGCGCTGCATGCGGTTTCGCCCGATCATTTCGTCGACACACCGTGTGATCTCGATCGCGTGCCGTTGATGGCGCTTACGGCGTCCTAGCCAGCCCTTCCAGCCCCCGACGCGTTGTGATTGTCGCCACATCAACGTGCTCGGGGTTCGCAGCGGGACCGACAGGTCCGCTCATTGCTCGGCAACGCTACTGTCGTCCAGTCGGATGCTTTTCCGGCCGACCTACAAATAATTCAAGATTCCGTTCGACGCGAACAGTGGCTGGCACCGTGATTTCGGGGCGAATCAGGCGGATATTCGCAGGGCTACCTGGGCTACCTGGGCTACTAACGCAAGCCCTCACCGCGTCGTAGCGCGCGTCCCGCACCCCAGCCATCCGCCCGCACCCTCAGTTCGCGACCGCGACAGAACGGTCGTCACTGACCGGCGAGGTACGCCTCTTCTTCGAGATCGGCCACGATCAGCCGATTCAACAGCAGGCGGGCTTCGTCGACGCCGTGCAGCTGCACCAAGTTCGTAACAGCCAGGTCGGCCACGTCCGACAGCACTGCGGTTGCTGTATCAGCCCCGTGCTGACGGATTTCTTGGAGCGCCGAAGTCTCCGGTTGTGAGCCCTCGATGCGCTCGAGAAGCAGCTTCACCACGAGACGACGGACGGCGGCCGCCTCAGGATCGATCCCAGTCATGTTCGCCAGGGTAACCGCGACTCCGGATTGCTGACACCGCACAATTGCGGCGAATATGCGTCCAGCAAAGCTGTTCAGCCGTGGAAGATTCGGCCTTTGGCAACGCTGGCAAGATCGTCGAGGATCTGGATGTGCCCGTTCTTCCACTGACGTGGACTGCTGTCGAAAACGCTCAGCACGCCGACTGTGTTGCCCGCATCGTCGGTCAGCGGCACACCCAGGTACGCCGCGATCCGGCCCTCGGCAACGATCGAGTACTTCCCGAAAAGCGGGTGGTGCGCGGCATTTTCGACGCGCACGAGTGATTCGTTGACAACGACGTATTTGTCGAAGGACTCGGCGAGGTCCACGAGATGTTTCGGCGGGGAGGCTGGATCGACTCCGCACGCGCCGGCTAGGGACTGGGATTCTGCGCCAACCAGCACGACTGCCGCCGCAGGCGTGGCCAGCGCGCCTGCAGCGGTGCGGGCCACGCGATCCAAGGTGGGATCTGACGGCGCGCCCATCAGCCCCGTCGAGTTCAGCGCGTGCAGTCGGCGGGGGTCGGCCAGGACTGAGGAGATTCCGTCGCTGACGGTTTCTCCCGAAAGCCCCGACTGCGTGAGGCGGGCCTTCAACGGGCCCGCCGATGCAACGTCGGCGCGCTCGCAATCGCTGATCATCTGCGCAGCGACGGCCCGAGCAACATAGAAATCAACGTTTTCGCCCGAATCGCCGGCGCACTCCTCCAGCCGCTCAGTCAGCCAGGCGTCGAACCCAGGCAGCGAGATGGACATGAAGAAACGGTAGCCAAGATTCGCCAGATCTACACATACATGTGAGATTTACCAGTAGAAACGCACCTTTATTTACGCACAGGAATATGCCAGAAGTGCAGTAAGGCGTTAATTTCCCAGCAGGCGCTGCCGCAATGCCTCGTCTTTGTCCAGCACCATCTGCTCAAGGGAAGCCTGAAAGGCCGCCATTCGGTCCCGCAGCGCGGAGTCCGATGCGCCGAGAATGCGCACCGCCAGCAGCCCCGCGTTGCGTGCGCCCCCGATCGAGACGGTTGCCACCGGCACGCCGGCGGGCATCTGCACGATCGACAGCAGCGAGTCCATTCCGTCCAGGCGCGCCAACGGCACCGGCACGCCGATCACCGGCAGTGGAGTCGCCGAGGCGACCATGCCGGGCAGGTGAGCGGCTCCGCCCGCGCCGGCGATGATCACCTCGATGCCGCGGCCGGCGGCGTCCTGGGCGTAGGTCAGCATCCGGCCCGGGGTGCGATGCGCCGACACGACACCGACTTCGAACGGAACGTCGAACTCCGCCAAGGCCTCTGCGGCCTCTGACATCACCGGCCAGTCGCTGTCGCTGCCCATGATCAAGCCAACCCGTGCGGTCATGCGTGAGGGTCCCATCCGTCCGTCCACTGTGCGTGCGACAACCAGTGTGCCGCCCGCTCCGCCCGCTCCCGCAGGGACTCCACGGACTCCGTCGGCCCGCCGACTTCACCAGAATTTGTCGGCCCGCCGACTTCACTAGAATTTGTCGGCCCGCCGACTTCACTAGAATTTGTCGGCCCGCCGACTTCACTAGAATTTGTCGGCCCGCCGACGATGTTGACGTGGCCGATCTTTCGGCCCGGCCGCTCCTCTTTCCCGTACAGGTGCACCTTGGCGTCGGGCATCCGCGCGAACAGGTGGTGCACGCGCTCGTCCATCGACATCGTCGGCGTCTCAGGTGCGCCGAGCACGTTGCCCATCACCGTCGGGGCGAGCGCCGACGTGTCGCCCAGCGGGTAGTCGAGGACGGCCCGCAGATGCTGTTCGAACTGACTGGTGCGGGCGCCGTCCATCGTCCAGTGCCCGGAGTTGTGCGGCCGCATCGCGAGTTCGTTGACGACCAGTCCACCGTCGACCGTCTCGAACAGTTCGACGGCGAGCACCCCGACAACGCCGAGAGCCGAGGCCACACGGAGCGCCAATTCTGAAGCAGCAGAACCGGTTTCCTCCGACAGGTCGGGTGCGGGCGCGATCACCGTGACACAGATCCCGTCGCGCTGCACCGTCTCGACCACCGGCCACGCGGCGCCCTGTCCGAACGGTGAGCGGGCGACCAGCGCGGCCAATTCGCGGCGCATCGCGACCCGCTCTTCGATCATCACCGGCACGCCGTGGGCCAGGTACCGTTCGACCACCGAGCGCGCCTCGTCGGCGTCGTCGGCCATCATCACGCCGCGACCGTCGTACCCGCCGCGGACGGTCTTGATCACCACCGGTCCCCCGATGTCACGGGCGAACGCGACCGCGTCGTCGGCGGAGGTCACGTCCGAGAAGCGCGGCACCGGCGCTCCGAGTTCGGAGAGACGGCGGCGCATGACCAGCTTGTCCTGGGCATGCACCAGCGCCTCGGGCGGCGGTAGGACATTGACGCCGTCGGCGACCAGCTTGTCCAACAGTTCGGTGGGGACGTGCTCGTGGTCGAAGGTGAAGGCCGTGGAACCCTCGGCGACGCGTCGCAGAGCGTCCAGGTCGGTGTGCGAGCCGAGGACGACGTCTGGGGTGACCTGCGCCGCCGATTCGTCGGGGCGGACCGCAAGGACGCGCAGGGTCTGGCCGAGCGCGATCGCGGCTTGAGCGGTCATACGGGCGAGTTGTCCGCCGCCGATCATGGCGACGACGGGTGGCGAGGCGGAGCGTCTTGACACGGCATACATCGTGTCATGACCTACACCACATCGTTGACCTGCGGTTACTCACGGATGCGGCATCCGGGACAACCGTTACGTAGACTCGCTCCTTGTGTCCTTTGCCGATGCGACGATCGCGCGCCTGCCGCGGCGGTTCCGTCCCTACGCCGAACGGCACCACGAGCTCATCAAATTTGCGATCGTCGGTGCCACGACGTTCGTCATCGACTCGGCGATCTTCTTCACGCTCAAGCTGACGATCCTGGAACCCAAGCCGGTGACGGCGAAGATCATCGCCGGCATCGTCGCGGTGATCGCGTCCTACATCCTGAACCGGGAGTGGAGCTTCCGCGACCGGGGTGGCCGGGAGCGGCATCACGAGGCGCTGCTGTTCTTCGGGGTCAGCGCGGTCGGCGTGCTGTTGAGCATGGCCCCGCTGTGGATTTCGAGCTACGTGTTCATGCTGCGCGTACCGATGGTGTCGTTGGCCGTCGAGAACGTCGCCGACTTCATCTCCGCCTACATCATCGGCAATCTGCTGCAGATGGCGTTCCGGTTCTGGGCGTTCCGCCGCTTCGTGTTCCCCGACGAGTTCGCCCGCAACCCGGAGAAGGCGCTGGAATCCACGCTGACCGGCGGTGGCATCGCCGAGGCGCTGGAGGACGAATACGAACTCCGGCACCCGCACGGCCCGATCGAGGGCACGGACGGCAACGTCACCCCGATGCGGTTGTCGCGCCGGCGCTCACGGCGGCCGATGAGCGAGGCAGACGATGCGAGGGTGTCGAAGACCTCGTAGTCCGGCGCTGCCGGTGTGACGGTCTTTGCATAGCCTGACGTGGTGCCGGGTCGACACCGCCGAAATCAAGTGCGGCCGTTGGCCCTCATCGTTGGGGGGACGGTCGGTGCGCTGCTGCGTTACGCCCTGGCGACGACGTGGCCGCTCCCCCAACAGATGCTGGTGTCGACGATCCTGACGGTCGGACTGGCGTTCACGGTCGCGGTGTACCTGCTGGCGACGAACTCGACATCGATTGTCGCCAGCCTCGTTCTCGGTGTGTGCGCCAGCGCTGCGAGCCTGAGCGCGTGGGCGATCTTGACCATCAGCCAGCCGATGCGGCTGTCGCTCGCGTTCCTCGTTTTGACGCCGGCTGCAGCGGTCGGCGGGCTGCTGTGCGGTTTGGTGGTGGCGCGTGCAGTGGCTCGCTGACCCCACGACGACATGGGTGCTCGTCGCGCTGGGCGGCGCGGTGGGCAGCGCCTTGGGGTTGCTCCTTGTGCGCAGGCCATCCCGACAGCGCCTGTTGGTCGGCACTGCGGTGACCTGCGGGCTGCTGGGTGTCCGCAGCGCGTACCCGTTCTGGCCAGCGCTGACGGATCCGCTGACGTTCGGCGTCCTCGGCTCGGCGGCCAGCATGCTGCTTTTCAGTACCGCACCGCCGCTGTTCCTCGACAGCCAATCGATCTGGCGAACTACGCGTGACGTCACCAAGCGGTTGGCGGTGTATTGCGCCGTGGGTGTCACGTTCGCATTGGCGGGCTACCTCGCGGTGCGCGCAGGAATCACGCTTTACGTAAAGCTGCGATAGGCGCAGCGAACCGCACCGCCGGGTCTGCGTGACACGGGCCAAACTTTCGCAAGTACGACACAGTCAGCCACCCGCGACGTAGTATCAGCGACTGTCAATATTTGCTAGTTGGGGGTTGATCGTGCGTTATTCGAATTACATCGGCCGGGTCGGGGCGCTGGCTGTAGCGCTGGGCATTGGCGCGGCAGTGACGTCCAGTCCTGTTGTTGCATGGGCAGACTCGGAATCCGATGGCACTTCGTCATCCGAACGTACGACTTCTACCAAAACAGCTAGACCGTCAGCCGAGCGAGATGATAGAAACGTAGCTCGCGACGACGACTCGGGGGATGTTAGCGACGAAACGGGTCCTCAGACGGCCGACGACGACGCGGATCCCGCGCCGACCGATTCTGGCGATACCGATGACGACGTTCTCGACGCGGACGAGTTGTCTGACGGCAGCAGCGCCGAAGACGATCCGACCGAGACCAGCGATATCGAGGCCGACGACAGGCGCGATTCACGAGCCGCGGAGCCGGACGAGGCGCTCGCTGACCGAGCTCCGATTTCCCATCACCAGAAGGATGCACCGGCCGACAGCTCCGTCGCAGAGGCGCCGACCGACGCAGACGCGACACTTCCGACGCCGACGGCACCACCGGCGCCCGTCGCTGATGTGACCGTTGCGGTGGTCGAGGAGCCGCCCGTCGAGGAGCCCGAACCGAACGGCGCGACGTCTGTTATGTCCTTACTGTCATCGGTGCTGGCACCGTTGGGCGCTTCCGACAACGAGGTGCCGGTCGATTCACCCCTGGCCTGGGGGCTCTTGGCCTTCGCCCGCCGTCAGGTCGGCCAGCGCAGCGAAGAGACCGGCGTGGGGCTGCGGACGACGGCGCTGGACACCGCCGCGGCGGCCGACCCCAATGCCGCCGCCCCGACCGGCCGGGCCTGGGTGTTCTCGCCGGGATGGTCGACCGGCCGGGTCGTCGGGCTGGTGTTGGGCTCGGACAGCGACGGGGACAGGCTGACCTATACCGCGCCAACGAATACAGAAAAGGGCACGGTCGCCATCACTTCAGGCGGCTGGTTCACGTATACGCCCAGCGACGAGGCGCGGCACACCGCCGCGAAAATCGGTGCCACTGACGAGGATCGGGCTGATTCGTTTGTCGTCACCATCGACGACGGCAACGGCAACCTGACCGAGGTCGAGGTCAATGTCGAGATCCGCCCGGCCAACAGCCGTCCCAATGCGTCTGGGTCAATCGGGCTACCGAACGCCGAAACCGGCGCGGTGACCGGGGTCGTCGTGACCGAGGACAGCGACGGCGACACCGTCACCTACCGGGCCAGCACGTCGGATAAGGGCAGCGTTGTCTTCAATGACGACGGCACATTCGTCTACACGCCCACCGATGCGGCGCGCGAAGCAGCGGCCAATCGAAGCTTCTGGGCATTCGGTGCGCGCCGAGACACCTTCACGGTGACTGTTGACGACGGTTACGGGGGCACCGACACCGTGCGGTTCACCGTGCAGATCGCTGCGGCCGACAATGCGGCACCTGTTTTCGACAGCGTCGACGAACGCGATCCAAGCGCGTGGACGGGCCGCGTGTCGGGGCGAGTGTTCGCTACCGACGCCGACGGTGACAGGCTTTCCTACGCTGGGTCGACCGTCACGGAGAAGGGGCGCGTCACCGTGTTCTCGTCCGGGCGGTTCGTCTACACGCCCAGTTCTGAGGCCCGGCACGCCGCGGCAGCCGTCGGCGCAACGTCTGCCGAGAAAGTCGACACCTTCGCGGTCACGGTGACCGACGGGTTTGGCGGATCCCTGGTCGTGCCGGTGACGATCACCATTGCGCCGCGCAACGCGGCGCCGCGGATCAGCCGCGCGAGCGCGTCGCGGCCAGATGCCGAGACAGGGGTCGTCGACGTCGCGGTCAGCGCGACGGACAGCGACGGGGACGTGCTGACGTTCACCGCGTCCGCGTCGACGACGAAAGGCACAGTGGTCGGCAACGGCAACGGCAGCTTCACCTACACGCCGACTGCCGCGGCGCGGCGCGCAGCAGCACGTGACGACGCAACCGCGGCGGATCGGACCGACACCGTGACGGTGACAGTCACCGACGGTCACGGCGGCATCGTCACCACGACGGTTACGGTGAGCATCGCGCCGTCGACGAGCGCCAATTCTGATCCGACAGGCGGTGCGTTCTCCGTCGACGCACCAGGAGCCAACGGCGTCGTCACCGGTACGGTCACGGCGACAGATCCTGATGGAGACACGTTGTCCTACAGCGGGTCTGGCACGACAGCGAAAGGCACCGTTGTCGTCGAGGCCGATGGCGGCTTCACCTACACCCCGACTGCAGCCGCACGGCATGCCGCTTCCGCCGTCGGCGCACCGACCTCGGCTCTGACGGATTCGTTCACGGTCACCGTCGCCGACGGACTCGGCGGAACACTCACGGTGCCGGTGACGGTCAGCATCGTCGGCGCCAACGCGGTCCCCGAAGCCAGCTTCTCGGCCGGCAATCCCGACCCCACCACGGGCGTGGTCGCGGGCATAGTCACCGCTACCGACGTGGACGGCGACACTCAAACATTCTCTGCCCCAATGCTTTCAGCGAAGGGAGGCGAAGTCACGCTGAACACCACGACTGGCCAGTTCAGCTACAAGCCCACCGACGCTGCTCGCGCTCAGGCTGCGCAAACCGCGGGTGCAGATACCGATACGTTCACCGTGACCGTCAGCGATGGCCACGGAGGCATCGACACTGTCACCGTCTCGGTCACGATCGCACCACCGGTCGTGACGACGACCGAGACCACCCCGGGCACACCGGCCAGCAGCGTCATCGTGGCCTCCGACGGAACGCGTTACCAGGTCACATCGGACTACGACCCGCAGTCCGGGCTGCCCAACGGGTTCACCCGTGTCAGCATCCTCGACGACGACGGTCGGGTCATCACGACCAGTGACGACATCACGGGTGCGATGTTCAGTGGCTCGTCGGCGGTCGTCCGACCTGACGGGAGTCTGCTGCTGGTCACGATGAACTCGTCCGGAAACATCAGCTACGTGTCGGTGGTTGATGCGCAAGGCGTCGTCTCCGAGGCGGGAACGGTAACCGGTATCGCCGCAAGCCCGATCTCACTGTCCGACAACGGAACAGCATTCTTCACGGCCGTCGAGATCAACACCGACGACCAGGGAAACCCGGTTGGTTTCGCATATCGACTCGCACGGGTATCGGCAGCCAACGATACGCAGATCTACGACGTCAACGGGCTGACGGTCGGGCTTCCCGTTGTCACCCCGGACGGCAGCGCGTATCTGCTCCGATACGGCAGTTCCGTCATCTTGGCCATCGCTCCTGATGGAACAGCGACCTCGCATTTCGAGCAGCCAATTGCCTCGGCGACCCAATTGGTGCTTGCCTCCGACGGCAACGTCTATGCGGCAGTGACGACCACCAGTGGTCAGGCCGGCAACGTCACCGACGTGCTGATGTTCAGCGGTTCGACGCTCACCGTGCGTCAAATCCCGGGTGTGCTGGGCTTCGGCGGCGCGCCGATGACGGTCGGACCGGACGGGAGCGTCCACGTGGTCACCGGCGCCCAAACCCCGACAGGGATCCAGTTCTCACTGTCGCGCATCACCGCTACCGCGATACAGACGACGACGTTCGAAGGGAACTTCACCAGTTTCGTCAGAGTTGCGGGCGACGGCACCGCCTACATTCAGGCACAACGATTCTCCGGCAACAACATTGTGAGGGAGCTGAAGATCGTTCGCACCGACGGCACCGTGATCTCGGTGACGATCCCGGGTCAGGGAGCCGCGCTCCAGGCCAACGGCGGCAATCTCGTGGTGGCACCCGACGGTACGGCCTATACGTCTTACATCTCTGAGACCGGCCGGTTCCACATCGCCGTGATCACCGCGGATGGAGCGATCACGACCCGCGCTCTTCCGGTCGGGGTGAGCGTGGATCAGCCGGTCAGCATTTCTCCGACGGGGGCCGCGTTCCAGCGGGTGAGCCGCGTCGACCCGGAGACCGGGCAGTCGTTCGTGTCGGTGGTGTCTGTGGCGACGGGTGCGGTCTCGGAAGAGATTCCCGGCCTCGGCGCCGTGTCGATGGGTACCGACCCGATCGTCTTCGGGCCGGATGGCCGCGGATATGTTTTCGCTGCCCAACCGAGTGAGGACGGCGGTAGCCCCACCACATCGGTTCTCGTACTGCGGGCCGACGGTTCGACACTTGACACCTTCACCGCCGTTGGAAGTGTCGTGGCCGGTCTGCAGCCAGGTGGCTTGACCGGTTTCCTCCCCCGCTTGGTCGCGTTTGCGCCGGATGGCACTGCGTACGTGACGATTTCACCCGGCCCCGATGTCGTCGGCGGCGTCAGCGAGGTGTGGGCCGTGTCGGCGGCGGGAGCAGTCAAGGTCATCGAGGTCGCCGCGACACAGGTCGTCATGGTCAGCGTGGACCTCGACGGGACGGCGTATCTCAGCGCGGGCTATCGGGATGAGGCCACGGGCGATGGGGTCACCAAGGTGCACGCGATCGGTGATGCCCCCGTGGTCGGTGTGCCGGGGTTCGTGGTGGACGAGGTCGACAGCGAGACTGGTTCGGTCACCGGACATTTCAAGGTCTTCGGCCCCAAGGGCCAGGCGCTGAGCTACCAGCTCGACACTTCGGTGTCAGCAGAGGTGGGCAGCCTCGACGTCGACAGCGCCACCGGCGTATGGACGTTCACCCCGACGCAGGCGGCCCGCGAGGCGGCCTACCTCACCGCGGGTGCCGACGCCGTGCCCTTCGCGGTGATTGTCACGGACGGCGAAAGATCTGTCACAGTCGATGCGTCCGCGCCGATCGCCGAACTGGCTCCGTATCAGCCGCCCGTCATCAACGAGGCTGAGCCGTACACGGTAGCCCTGGGTGGGGCTGACCCGAGCACCGGCGCTATCAGCGGTCAGGTCAACGTCACCGACGACGAGGTGTTGACCTATTATGTTGTGACGCAACCTGATCCGGCGCTGGGAACGGTCGAGCTGAACGCTCAGACCGGGCAGTGGACATTCACGCCCACCGCGCGCGCCCGCGTGCTGGCTCAGGCTTTGGGCCAGCAGAGTGTCGAGTTCACCTTCGCGGTCGCAGCGAGCGACGGAACGACCGCGACGGTGCCAATTACGATCACCGAGCCGATCACCGGATCGGCGGTCGCCGCGGTCCGGCTCCCGTCGGGCGCAAATCCGGTGCAGTCGTTCATCGATCCCGACACTGGTGCCGGCTACTTCTTCACCTACAACGAAGAACAGCAGACGTCGCAGGTCGCAGCTATCGTCGAGCGCAACGGTAGTTACCGCATCGTCGCCGACTCACCCGTCTCGGGCGTCGTGATCGGCACGGTGACCGTCGGCGACACGAACTATGTCGTCTCGGTGACGTTCGGAGCCGAGTATCACACGTATCTCTCGCGGTTGGGGTTCGACGGCTTAACCCCCCTCGGTGCCGCAATTCCAGGCGAACCCTTGGACTTTGAGGGCGACTTAGTCACACCCCGCCACTTCACCGCGGGAGGTACGACCTATCTCGTGACGCAGTCTGATACGTCTGATTCAGGCCCTGCGGAGGTTCGCGTCACCGTCCTCACCCCGGACGGACTGGGTTGGACGGCAATCCTGCCCGGCGGTTTCCAGGAAGTCATCATGGCTGGCGGTCGTGCATTCGTGAGGTCGCAGTCGGGTAATTACGAGTCGGGCTATGAGACCCACCTCACCTTGGTCGGGCCGGAAGGAGTGACTCCCCCAACGATCTCCATGCCCGGAACGATGAGTCGCGACCCTTTGGTCATCGGCGGGACCACCTATGTCCTGACCATCGATGATTCCGAACTCATAAGCCGTGTGAGTGCATTGACGGCCGACGGCGCCGTATACGTGGGGGAAGTTCCCGGCCGCGTGACCGGCGATCCGGTGATGATCGGTGGTACGCCGTACCTGCTGTCAGAAATCGGTCGCTGGAACTCGGTCGAAACCCGGCGGGTTTACCTGTCGACGTTCGGCCCCGCGGCTCTGAGCATGGCCGGGGTGGGAGACCCCTTAGCCGGCTACCTGTCGTCGGGCTCTGGCGAGTTCGCCGGCAGATTGGATATTGGGGGCACCACCTATGTGGTGGTGCGGACCTACGATGCGGAAACCGGTATCCAGACCCGACTCATGAGGGTCAGTGCCGAAGGTCTGACACCAGTCGGCGACGGTGTGCATGACACGACCGAATCACCCGATCCGATCGTCGTCCTGGTCGCCGGAAATCCGTACGTCGCCACATGGACGGGGGACGCTACCGGCCATCAGGTCCATCTGCTCGCGGTCGGCCCCAGCGGTCTGACGCCGGTGGGCGAACCTGTTCATCTGGTTTCCACCAATTACCTTGCGCAGGCGAGGAGCTTTATTGTCGGCGACACCGTCTACCTGGCAGCCCAGACGACAAGACCGGGCCTCAGCGGCTGGGAGACTTATCTGCTGCGTGTCGGACCCACGGGACTCGCCCTCGTCGGAAGTCCCATAGCCGGCGAACTCGAAGATCACGGTGTCGATGCCGCCGTCGTAGGTGACACGGCTTACCTGGTGACCGTGACTGGAAACGACGAATCCGGCTATCAGACGCACCTGACGGCGGTGCAGCAGGACAGCGCGGCACCGGTGGACGTTGTCATTCCGGGCCGCGTGATCCAGACGTACGGCGCTCCGTTCCCGCGATTGGTCAGTGTTGGTGACACGACCTACTTGATGACGGTCACCGGCAACTACTGGGACGGTGACCAACATTTCTATCTGACAGAGATCGGTCCCGACGGCGTCACCCCTCCCGGAGTCGCGCGTCCTGGGATTCCCGACGACGAACCCCTTGTCATCGAGGGCAAGACCTACGTGATTTCGATCGTTCGCCGCGAGGTGCCTGAAGAGGGCTATTGGAGAGCAGACCGTACGTACCTCACGGTTTTGGAACCAGGCACGCCGGCTGTCGAGCACCTAATTCCCGGTGGGATACAACGCGGACCCGTCGCAGTGGGCGGGACCACGTACCTGATGTCCACCACCGTCACCGGCGACGGAAGGGATATCGAGGATTATCAGACCCAACTGTGGGAGATGACCGGATACGGCCCGGTGCGGGTGGCTGAACCGTTTCCCGGGCCGCCTAATGGTTTTAACCATGACATCGTCCTCATCGGCGATACCACCTATCTGACTACGGCCGCCGGTCTGTGGGCCGTCGGTGTCGACACGGCTCAAGCCAGCCAGGAGTTCTGATCATCGGCAGCGCTCAGGATGTCGGCTAGGCGCACTGCCCTTGAATGACGGCTTTCACCCATCCGCCGTATTGGTAGAGGTACTGGTACTGCCAATTGGCGACCGAGAACGGATACGTGCGCGGCACGTCGCGCATGATCACCGAACGGTCCGGTGAAGTGAAGCACTGATCGAAGATGTAGCGAGCGCGGGGCAGGTGAAACCGCCAACTGATGACGATGACGGACTTCCAGCCGTACTGCTGGGCGAATTGCCGCGTCATGATGGCTTCCCCACGGGTGGTGAAAGGCGTTGCCACGCTGCACATCACCTGAATGTCGGTTCGTGGTTGACAGGCCTTCTGCATCGTCCGGTTCCTGGGACCCGGGGGCGTGGACAGCAGCACCGCGGGCGCGTACCCGCGCTGTGCAAGGGAGATCCCGTACTCCTGGCGGCCGTCGTAGTCGCCGGAGAGGACGACGATCGCGTCGGCACGTTTCAGCGGATCCGCCTGGGCACGGGCGAAAAGGATCGTGCCGCTAGCACCGTTGAGGAACAACAGGGCGACGAGCGCCGCGATCGAGGCGTACACGAGGTGGCGTTGTCGGCGCCGCATCTACTGCACGCTAAGGCACCCGCGGCCGGGCCGCGAACTCAGCTCGGCCGCTCCTCGGTTCCCAAAGTGTCGAACACTTCGTGGTAGAGCAGCGAGTGGACTTGCTCGACGCGCGGAATGTCCTGGAACTCGAGCGGATCCTGGGATGCCGATTCGATGATGAGCGTCCCGGTTCGGAAGATGCGGTCGATGAGGCCGTGCTGGAATTCGACGCTGTTGATGCGCGCCAGCGGAATGTCGATGCCCGACCGGGTGACCAGCCCGTGCCGGTACATGACGCGACGGTCGGTGATGACGAAGTGGGTGGTCCACCAGTTCAGGAATTTCCAGACCGACAGCCAGCCGACCAGAACCAGCCAGATCGCGGCGATGACTCCGAAGATGATGTTCTTGGCGGTCGGTTCCCAGTTCAGGGTGTTGACGTAGCCCGCGATAAATGCGGCCGCCGCCGAGACGACGACCAGAACCAGCGCCGGCATTGCCAACCGCCCCCAGTGCGGGTGGCGGTGCAAGACCACATGTTCATCCTTGGCGAGCACATTTTCCGGGTAGCCCACGGCAGCACTGTACTGGGGAATTGACGCGTCGGCGGGCCCTTCGCCAGCCGGCGGGAGGTCTTCGCATCCTTCCTGTCAGCCAGCTGGCGATTTGCTGCGGCACTGGCGCCACCTGCGCGTAGATTCATTACCGTGCAGACGGGGGTATGCCGGTGCGGCCACGAGCGCTCAGCGCACGAGCATTATCGTGCCGGTTCGGACTGCTCGGTGTGCGAGTGCTCGCGCTTTCAGCTCGGCGACAATAGCTTCCGCGCCTGGCTCCTGCGGCTTTTCGTTCGCTGACGGCAGCAGATCAGCTTCGCAATATCCCGGTTTCGTGGTATCCGAGGTCTGTATTGACCTGCCACGGATCGGCGTTTTCACCGAAGTACCGGGCGACGCTGTGCAGGGCGCTCAGCATTGCGTGGTCTTGGTTGTCGTACCGGTGCATGCCGTTACGTCCGATGGGCAGCAGAGTCGGGTGGTTCTGGCGTATGTAGTCCCGGATCCGCACGACGTTTCGTTCGCGACCAGGGTCGTAGATGGGGTATGCGTACTGGGATCGAACGATCATGACGTGTTCGAGGTCGCGGCTGTCAACTCCAAGTGCACGAAGGTCGTTTCCGACGATCTCGCGCAAGGTGTCGTCGCCCGCCAGCCACAGGTCGTCGTGCGGGAGGGTGAAGTATTCAAACCCCAGGTGCGTCCCCGTGAACCCGTCGGGTGAGAGGGCGGGCGACCAGCGTCCATAGTTTTGGATGCGGCCCACGCGGAACTCCGGTCCCGGCGTGTACACCCAGTTGAACGGCATGTCGTAGTGCTTGCGCAGCGCGACGGCGACCGTGATGACGGAGCGGTGCCGCAGGGTCGCGGCGATCGCAGAAATGTGTTTCGGCGGCGTGGGTTCCAGCATGTTCACCAGCAGTTGCAACGGCATGCTGGAGAACAGCACATCGCCCGACGCGGTCTGACCGTCCTTCAGCTCGATCGTCCAGCCGTCACCGTTGTCGCAGATCCCGACCACAGGCGAGTTCAGCTGCGGCGCCGCACCCTCGGCAGCCAGTGCTGTTGCGGCGGCATCCCACAGTTGACCGGGCCCGAGCCGCGGATAGAGGAAGACGTCTCGGTCGGCAGCCCGGTCGCGGGGGCGGCGCCAATCAATCGGTTTGATCCGCTGATTTGCCCAGTCGCTGGCGAGGTGGTCGGGGTCGGCCAACCAGGTCTTGCGAACGTACCCGTCGAAAAACAGCTGGTACCAGTGGCGGCCGAACTCTTCGATGCCCCACTCGCGGAACGTCTGCGGCCTGTCGACGGCGCGCCAGCCGCGACGAATCCGGGAGCCCGCAATACTGCCGACACCACGTAAGCCACTTCGAAAGCCCAACTGCCGCAGAAGATCCCGACCCCGAAGCGGATACGGAACGAAGTGGCCGTCGACAAGCATCGTAGAGCTGCGAGGCACCGCGATCCACTGATCGTTCGGCAAAAGAGACTTCCAGAAGTCCAGGATTTCTTCGTGTCGGGTGAAGAAGCGATGACCGCCGGGGTCGACCCGCCAGGCGCCGTCGCGGGGCGTACGGGCGAGGCCGCCGACGTGTGATGACCCTTCGAACACCCGGGGCGTCACTCCCCGCTTCACGAGGTCGAGCGCAGCAGTGAGTCCCGCGGGTCCCCCGCCGATGATGAGGGGGTTCTTGGCTGTCATCGAGGCGCTACCTTCCGCGCCTTTGCGGGAAGCCACGGTGCGCGGCGATCAGCTCGTCGACGTCCTGCGCCGTCAGCTCGTTGAGCGGCGTCGAGAGGAACATGAGTTCGGCGTACTGGCTTTGCAGCGGCAGGAAGCCACTAAGCAGCGGTTCTGCCGTGGTCCGGATGACCAGGTCGACGTCGGGAATGTCGAATGCCGCACTTATGTCGCACCCCTCGGCTTGTGCCCGCGCATGCGCGAGCCGCAGTTCATCCATAGCGTCATAGGCGGCAAGGATGTTCACTTTGAAGGCGGTGCCGGTGGTGACGCGCTCCAACGCGGCGGCCGCCTCGACGTAGTCGCGGGGCAGCAGGGCGCGGTCACCGTGCAGCCGTATGGCGCATTCCTCGGGGTCGAAATTTGCGGGAAGCAGCTCGCGGAAGAAGTGGATGGATGCGGCATACACAGCGTCCAATTCGGCGCTGGGCCGAGCCAGGTTGGCGCGACTCAGGTTGTACACCGACACCGTGTGCACACCGTTGCGCTGGAGGGCGAGCAGGACCTCGACGACCTTCTCGGCTCCGCGCCGATACGAGTCGGTGAGCGTGGTGCCGTTCGCTTCGGCCCACCGCCGCATTCCGTCGGGGATCAGACCCACGTGAGCCGGCTTCACGGCACACTCACCCCCCCGCCCGATGTACGCGCCCTCAGCAAATGTAGCCCAGCTCGCTTTGCCCATCTATCGAATTCGTCAATTCACTGCAGAACCGGCTCTGAGTGTGAATATTGGGGCCAGAGTGAATGCGCGTGGGCAAATCCGGATGCCATCGCCGGGCGCAGCGTGCCGCTTACCCGTTCCGGCGCCTTTCTGCGCGATGACTCGCCAAGCCGCCACGTGAACACGCAGCCGCCCCGCCCAAAGCTCTGGCTGCCTGCAGATAGGGTGTCACCGAGCGCCGTGGCGGCACCCAGCCGACCCAGACGGCGCGGTGTTCTCTGCGACGACGCCGGCCGCGATAACGAAGGAGTCTGCTCTGCACGTCCTCTTTGTGTGCACCGGGAACATCTGCCGGTCGCCGACCGCCGAGCGTCTGGCAACGGCATACGCGTTGGAAATGCATATAGCGGACTTCAGCGCATCGAGCGCAGGCACAAACGCGGTAATCGGCCATCCAATGCACGCCGAGGCAGCACTTGTCCTTCAGCAACTCGGCGGCGAACCGGCAGAGTTCGCGGCACGACAGTTGACGGCAAAAATAGCGTCCGGCGCCGACCTGATCTTGACCATGACGGCAAAGCACCGTGACCGCGTGCTGGAACTCAGCCCACCCAAGCTCAGCAGAACGTTCACGCTGACCGAAGCATCACGGCTTGCGTCGGATTTCGGCGCAGAGAGCATCGCCGATTTGGCCAGCCTCCGACCTCAATTGTCCAGGCATGATCGCCCGGATGTTCCGGATCCGATCGGGCAAAGTACCGAGGTCTTCGAGTCCATCGGGACTCAGATTGCGGAACTTTTGCGTCCGATTATCGGGCTGTGCCAGCCTGAGTAGTACGTCGACGGTCAGTAAGCTCCGCTGCGGGCGAATACGACCCGTGGCGTCTTCGCAATGATCCGAACGTCCCACATCAGCGACCAGGACCTGACGTATACCGAGTCAAGGTGCTGCAGGTCGGCATAGGTGAGATCGCTTCGGCCGCAGACCTGCCAGAGGCCGGTGATTCCAGGCTTCGCGTCCAATCGCGCCAACCCCGCCGCGCCGTCGATGCGATCTGCCTCCTCAACGGGCAGCGGCCGCGGGCCAACGAGAGACATCTCGCCGCGAACGACGTTGATCAGCTGGGGCAGTTCGTCGAGGCTGGTTTTGCGAATGAACGCCCCGACGCGGGTGACGCGCGGATCGTTCTCCATCTTGAATAGCGGTCCGTCCGATTGGTTGTGTTGCGCAACGGAATTGCGCTTTTCCCACGCATCGGCGGTCATCGAGCGGAACTTGAAAATCCGGAACGGCACGCCGCCCTGCCCGCCACGCTCCTGGCGGAAGAAGACCGGACCGCGAGTGTCGAGCTTGATGGCCAGCGCGATGAGCAGCAGGACAGGCGATGCGGCGAGCAGCGCACAGCACGCCAACGTTACGTCCATGAACCGCTTCATCATTCGCGCGCTCGGCCCGAGAGAGGCAGTCGGCAGGTGCATCAAGGTGAGTCCGTGCAGTTCTTCGGATTCACTGCGCCAGTTGTGCAACTCGAAGTAGCGCGGGATCTCTGATACCGGCACCCGGCCCTGAAGCTGCCGCAGCGCTTCGAGGACGATGGCATCGCTGGTGTTGGGGAAACCAACGATCACCCGGTCGATCTTGTAGGCGGCGCAGACTGCGGGCAGGTCGCTGAGCCCGCCGAGTACCACCGAGGTGGTACCCGGTGCGACGTCGTCGTCGACATGACCGACGACGAACGTGTCGGGGCACCGCTGCAGCCTGGAGGTGAGTCGGTCGGAGATTGGACCCGTCCCGATGACCAAGATCCGGCTGACAGTCGGATCCATCGTCCGAGCGATCAGCCTGCGGCCGAGGGGAACAAGCAGAACGGCAGGCAGCGTCATCGCCACAGCGGCAGTCAATGTCATGCCGCGCCCGTCGCGGAATACAAAGGCATCGATAAAGAGAGCAAGCAGTGCTCCAGTGGGCACGCAGCGTGCGATCACCCCGGGTCGCCACCACTCGCTCGGCCTCAGCCGTGCAGCCGGCCGGCGGTACAGGCCGTGCAGGTGCAACGCCAGCGCCATCGCGAAGATGGCAATGCCGACATCGACGGCAGCATTGACGACGTCGATGTAGCCGGCGCGCGCGGGGCTGATCACGTTCAGCGCTACCGCACCGAGCACGGCAGAGAACGCGAGGGTAGTGATATCGGCGACCTGCAGGTAGTAGCGGTGCCGCAGCCCGAGTTTCATCGCCTGGTGGGTGTCGTTCGATTGCCACTTCGCAGATGATCCCCCAGAAGACCCGCCCCCTGGTGGTGCTGACGTTGTCGGTGTCGCCTCGATCGTCACTATCTCCCCCTAGATATACTTCGTGCTCCCCTACCAGCCAAAGCCCATGAGCCGGAGACCCGATCCGGCGAAACTGGCTTCTGGCAAGATATTGCGACCATCCACGATGAGGTCGCCCCGCATGACCCGACGTAACCCGGCAGGGTCGAGGAGCCGAAACTCTGGCCATTCTGTGGTCAGAACTACGGCGTCGACCCTGTTGGCAGCTTCGTACGCGTCATCAGCCATCCGCACTGCAGAGTACTCGCTCGGCAGCGTTTTCACGACGGGATCGTAGGCAGAGACAATTGCTCCCGCGGCGATCAATCGTTTGGCGATGTCCAATGCCGGCGCATCGCGCAGGTCGTCGGTCCCGGGCTTGAAGGTGAGGCCGAGAAGCGCGATGCGGCGACCTTTGAGCATGTGCAACTCGCGCTGCAGCTTGCGGACGGCACTTGACCGCTGCCTCTTGTTGATTTCGACAGTCGCCTGCAGCATCGACGGCGTGTAACCGTATTCCTGGCCCGACGAGATGAGTGCCGCAACGTCCTTGCCGAAACACGAGCCACCCCATCCCACCCCCGGATTGAGGAATGCGCTGCCGACGCGGTGGTCGGCGCCGATCGCGGGAATGACCTCGCGAACGTCAGCGCCGAAGACCTCGCACAACTGCGCGATCTCGTTGGCGAAGCTGATCTTTGTGGCGAGGAAAGCATTCGCCGCGTACTTGATCATCTCGGCGGATGCCAGTTCCGTCGTGATCAGCGACGGCTTGATGTCGCGCCGACCACCTTCGAACGACTGATCGAGGACGGGCTGATACAACTCGGCGACTCGGCTGACATCAGCTTCTGGGCCACCGAGCACGATGCGATCCGGGTACAGGAAGTCCTCAAGGGCGCAGCCCTCGCGAAGGAACTCGGGGTTGGACACCACGTGGAAGGACAGTTGGCGGTTTCCCTCAAGGGCATCCTCGAGGATGGTGCGGGTCCAGTTGCCCGATCCGACCGGCACCGTCGACTTATTGACGATCACCACGCCAGCGCGCAGATAAGGCGCCAGCGATTGAATGGCGCTTTCGAGCTGGGCGAGGTCGGGGGATCCATCTGGTCCCGGTGGTGTACCTACGCAGAGAAACACGAAGTCGGCGTCGGACAGCGCCTCGGCCGGCTGATCGGTGAAACGGAGCCGCCCCGTGGCCAACGACGCTTCGAGCATCTCGGGCAGACCCGGCTCGTGGAAAGGGGCCTGCCCCTTGTTGAGCTGCCCCGCGCGCGACGAGTCGCTGTCGAGACCGCACACGGTATGGCCCAGGTAGGCCAAACAGGTTGAGGTGACCGCACCGACGTAACCGGTGCCGATCACGGCGACTTTGTGGCGCGGGTGCGCTTCGGCTGGCTGCAGCGGCGTGGAGGCGACGGCCCGTTCTGCGCCCTCGTTAAGGTCGCGGAACCACGCGATGGTTTTGAGGAGCCCATCGCGGGGGGCAACTTGCGGCTCCCACTGGAGTGCGGTGCGCGCGAGGGTGATGTCGGGCTGACGCTGCGAGGGGTCATCCTGGGGACGCGCGACAAACTCCACAGGTGACTCGCTACCGGCGAGTTCGCGGATGAACTCGGCCAACTCGAGGATCGAGAGCTCGTGCGGGTTACCGATGTTGACCGGGCCGGCGAGGTCGGAGAAGAGCAACTGCAGCGCCCCCTCGACCAGGTCGTCGACATAGCAGACTGACCGCGTATGGCTGCCGTCCCCGTGCACGGTGATCGGTTCACCGGCCAGCGCCTGAGTGATGAAGTTGGGGATCGCGCGCCCGTCGTTAGGACGCATGCGCGGGCCGTAGGTGTTGAAGATCCGCATGATCGCGGTGTTGACGCCGTGCATCTTTCGATACGACACAGTGAGTGCCTCAGCGAATCGCTTGGCCTCGTCGTAGCAGGCCCGAGGCCCGACGGGATTGACATTGCCCCAGTAGCTTTCGGGCTGCGGGTGCACGTGGGGGTCGCCGTAGGTTTCGGATGTCGACGCGAGGAGATAGCGCGCGCCCTTTTCCTTCGCGAGACCAAGAGTGTGCAGCGTCCCCAGTGATCCTGCCTTCATGGTTTGGATCGGAAGTTCGGCGTAATCAATCGGCGACGCTGGAGAGGCAAAATGCAGCACGTAGTCGACGGGGCCAGGAATCGAAACGAAATCGCTGACGTCGGCCTTGATCAGCCGAAAGCCGTCGTGGCCCTGCAAATGGGCGACGTTATCCGGTGAACCGGTGACAAAATTATCGATGCAAACCACGTCAATGTCCTGCGCGAGCAGGCGCTCAACAAGAAATGACCCTATAAACCCAGCGCCGCCAGAAATTACTGCTCGCTGTCGCATAACCCCCCTTGTATGTGTCGAGAGCCCAGCTTCGAATTCCGAAAATTCTAAGCGCCCAAACCTTACCCAGCACCTGAGCCTGACGCCGACGCTTGAGCAAACGATCCCTGCGCAGAGGCTACCATCGGCGAATGTATGCAACAACCGGAATTGCAGCTCGAACTCGATGAGTGCCCGGCACTGCACTACAGCAGAGCCACTGAAACCTCATCGACATGAAGGCGGTGCGGGCAAAGCAACTTACGCCCCAGCCTCAGCCTGCCATGCTCCGCACACAACACAGCCCCTGCTGCGGCTACGCGGCGCTGCCGATCCAAGAATACATACAAACACAATTCTATTAAATTGTGCGTCAACATGAGAGCTGAGGCCGACTAATCAAATACGCTGTCCCATACATAGGTCAAGCTCAGAGCCAGCGCTTTTCCAAACAAATCCGTAGGCGAAAAATATTTCCTTTGCATCAAATGAGAGCGAGTCACAACTTCCTAAGTTCGAAACGCCAAATCATAAACTGGCTCAGGGTGAACTCCACTCACCGGCATTGAACTCTTATTTGCGCGACCATACTTCAGCCACTGAGGCGGGGAGGCTTGCGGATTATTTGCGCTACGAAGGCGGGATTGTTTTGCAAATACCGCTTCCAGAGTCGTCGCGGCTCTTTGCCGAGTCTGTAGAGCCATTCCAAACCGCGCTCCTGAATCCAAGGTGGCGCCTGCGAAACCATCCCCGCATGAAAGTCGAACGCAGCGCCAACACCCAATAGTGCCGGCGCCTGCAGACGCCCCATGTGCGCCGCCATCCATCTCTCCTGCTTGGGTGTCGACAAGCCTACCCAGACGATGTCCGCACCTGAGCGATTTATCCGATCGGTGGCTCTGTTGCAAAAATCGTGAAGCTTGAGCATGCTTGGCGGAGATTGGACGGACGGAACGATGACGGATTTCAAGT
>NZ_LQPC01000010.1 GCF_002101705.1 Mycolicibacterium iranicum
TGGATCCGGCTCCGGTGACGCGGGTTCCGTCGTTGGGTCGGGCGGCTGCTGGTGTGGATCGGGATCGGTTGTTGACGGTGCGGGTGCAGCCGCGGGTGGTGCCGGTGGCGCCGTCGTCGCCGTCCTCGCCGGTGGTGCCTGAGGCGATTGGTTATGCGGGTTCGTTGACGTTGACACGCCGTGATCTGGAATTGCAGGCGACCTACGGCGACCCAGCCAAGGCAGCCAGGTACTGGCAGAAGCAGAATTCGGGTGACTGTGTGCTGATGTCGGTGGCCGGCGTCATCGGGATCCTCACGGGCAAGGCCCCGACCGAACCTCAAATCGTTTACCGCGCGATGAACCTGCTCAGCGTTCGATCGCAATTCGCGGGCAAGATGATGTACCGCGGCATGCGCGATAACTCGAAGGGCGCCTTTTACGAGGATGCACGTAATCTCTTAAAGGAGTACGGCATCGACTCCAAAGAGCCTCATCGGTTCGGCACTTGGGGCAATCCGGACATGGCCTATGCGGACGAGGCTCTGGAGAAGCTCAAGTCAGATCTTGCCGATCCCGACAAGGCCATCATCGCGTCGGTCTACAGCCAGATCTTGTACTACAAGGCGATTACCGGGTATCGAGTCAGCCCGCCGGAGCCGGGCCACCTCTCGAATCACGCCTTGGTGGTGACCGGCTACGACACCGAGACCGACACTGTCATCGTCAACGATTCCGCAATGTCATGGCTGAACTCCGAAGGCAAGCCATGGGGGCAGGGGTGGCGAATTCCTCGCGAAGTGTTCATGGAGGCGTGGAGCAAAAGCAGTTTCATGACTGTAGTCGCCGAACGGCCCGATAACCCGACGATTCCGCCGTCGGCATGGAAGAACCTGCAGCCTCGCCGCGACTCCGTAGCGCTGACCACTGCGAAAGAGACGCCGCGTCGGTCGCGGTAGTCCCGATCGAAATCACAGCCATGGACAGTGTCTTACTCGTAGTCGCGACGACGATCGGTCGACTCAGGGGTGCGGCGCCTCGCGAGGCTCGAATCGTCTACGAGGCCATGAACAGTCCGAGTGTGAGCAAGCCGGGCAGGAAGATGTACCGGGGTCTGAGAACCGATGACACCGTGTCGATCGACGATGCGCGTGTCCTGTTGCAACAGCACGGAATTGGATCGGTTGCCACGACCTACGACACCGGTGCACAAGCTCTGCGGGCTTTGAGCGACGCTCTCGTCGATGACTCGAAGGTCGCGATCGTCCCTGTCGAGGGCGGTCACGCGGTGGTGGCCGCCGTGGACTCCCGGTCTCATACCGTCCGGTTCGACCACAGCTACCCGGCGGCCGCGGTAAGCGGTTCGCTGCCGCGCGAACTCTCATTCGACGGTTTCGTGAGCTCTTGGGGCGCAGCGCGATTCGGGCTTGTCGTCGCCGAACTGGCCGGCGAAACCGCCTCCCCGCCGAAGCCGTGGACCACGCTGGGTCCTCGCCGCGAGGCGGCCCGGCGCCGAGGGGTGGTCAAGTAGCTGGCGCTACCACATATTCGTTTGCTGTGTGCACGGCGGAGTTAGCCAAACGGCGATCTTTCGGTTAGGCCGGGCTCAACAGATGGCGATGCTCGGTCAGTGCCGTCGATTCGTCCGACCATGAGATGCTCAGCACCAAATCGACTGCATAATCAACTGGCGTTCAACAGATTTAATCCCAATCTGCACGTCGCTAGACATGCTGTCTCTTTCGTCTCAGTGCTGCCCAAGGCCAAGAATGCGTCTCGCTGGATCGCTGTTCATGAAATATTCGGCAGCAATATTCGCATTTGCAGGACACATTGCTGAAAGCAGCCATACATTCTTCCTAACCCAGGAATTTTGGGGGCTTCACGTGCATCGCCAGGGGGCGGTCCGGAAAAACGGAGGGGTACCAAGTGGGTAGACACCGCATGGCTCGGGAATCACATTCGTCGAAGGGTTCGGTCGCTCGCTATCTCGCGGCCGGCGTCTTCGGATCCGCGATGGTCGGGGCCGGCGTGGCGCTCGCGGCCGCGCCTGACACCGAGGTCACGACGCCGGTCGAGATGGAGGTGGAGCTGCTGTCGACGGAGTCGACTGCTCCCGAATGCCTTTCCGGCAGCGTCACTGCGGACGGCTGTGGATCCTTCGTCGGGTCGAGCGGCGCACCGACACCTCTGGCCCTCGCGTCTGCCAACCCCGTCCTGCGCCCCATCATCGGGCCCGGCGGCTGGCTGATCGGCAACGGCCTCGATGCCGCCGAGGATTGCGAAGGCAACGCGTGCCGCGGCGGCGACGGCGGCCTGCTGTGGGGTAACGGCGGCGACGGGCGCTACGGCTACGACGGCGGCAATGCGGGCTTCCTGTTCGGCGATGGCGGCGACGGTGGTGGCGGTCTCGACGCCTTCTACCGCGAGGGCACGGGGGAGAAGCTTGCCGCCACCGACGGCGGGCGCGGTGGTCGTGGTGGCTTCCTGTTCGGCAACGGCGGTAACGGTGGCGACGGCGGGTCCGACGAGAACCTGTTGGATGCGGATGACCCGGAGGACAACGACGCCGAGGGCGCCAAGGGTGGCAACGGAGGTGGCGGCGGCCTGCTCGGCGGCGAAGGCGGAGACGCCGGATGGGGCGGGGATGCCCACTCGTTCAACGGCGACGCATACGCGGGAGACGGCGGTGTGGGTGGCTCGGCTTCGATGGGTAGCGGCGGCTGGGGCGGTGACGGGGGCAACGCCGAGTCCGAATACGGCAGCGCCTATGGCGGTTGGGGCGGCAACGGCGGCATCTCGGTCAACGGCAACGGCGGCAATGGCGGCTGGGGCGGCGACGCCGCAGCGTACGAAGACGGCGAAGAAGCTGTTGCCGGCGACGGCGGCAAGGGTGGCGCGACCACCATCGGCGACGGTGGTGATGGCGGTAACGGCGGGTATGGCAATCCCGACGACGATGCCGATGCCAGCGGCGGTTTTGGTGGCAACGGTGGTTCCACGCTCGTCGGCATTGGCGGTCACGGCGGCGCCGGCGGTGACGCCGCCCCGATAAATGGCAACGGCGAAGGAGGCAAAGGCGGCAACGGTGGCAACGCCGGTCTCGCGGGAACCGGAGGTGACGGCGGCGCCGGCGGCGAGGCCTACGTCTTCGGCGACGAAGAGGGCGAATCCGACGGCGACGCCACCGGTGGCGATGGCGGCAACGGTGGCCGCGGCGGGTTCGTCGCGGGCGAGGGCGGCGACGGCGGTGACGGGGGTGACGCGACCGTGCCTGATGCCGGCACCGGATCCCCGAGCGCAGGCGTCGGTGGCATCGGCGGTTCCGGCGGACTGGCGGGTACCCGCGGCGACGACGGCGCGGATGGCACGGCCGGCCGCGAAAGCGACGACGATTAACAGGTGACGACACGACCTCCGGGTGAAGGGCCGACCCCTTCCCCGGAGGTCTCGTCGTTTTCTGGGGCAAAACTCCCGGTGGGCCGAACCTGTCTGCGGTCAGCGGTAAGTTTGGGTGCGACATGAGTGTGCACGTGACCCTGAACGACGCGAACCTCCTTAAAGAGGATGCCAGGCCGATGTCCGGCGACGACCTTCTCGAAGGCCTCAATTCTCAGCAGCGCCAGGCGGTGCTGCACGAAGGCTCACCGCTGCTGATCGTGGCGGGCGCAGGCTCGGGGAAGACGGCTGTGCTGACCCGCCGCATCGCCTACCTACTGGCATCCCGGGAGGTCGGCGTAGGCCAGGTGCTGGCCATCACATTCACCAACAAGGCCGCCGCCGAGATGCGCGAGCGGGTGGTCGGGTTGGTGGGGCCGCGGGCGCGCAACATGTGGGTGTCGACGTTCCACTCGACGTGTGTGCGGATCCTGCGCAATCAGGCCTCACTGTTGCCCGGCCTGAACTCCAACTTCTCGATCTACGACGCTGACGATTCGCGGCGCCTGCTGATGATGATCGGCAAGGACATGGGGCTCGACACCAAGCGGCATTCGCCCCGGCTGCTGGCCAACGGCATCTCCAACCTGAAGAACGAATTGATCGGACCGGAGCAGGCCGCGGCCGAGGCCTCCGAGGCCGAGGACGATCTCGCCCGCATCATCGCCGAGGTGTACGGCGAGTACCAGCGCAGACTGCGCGCCGCCAACGCGTTGGATTTCGACGATCTCATCGGTGAGACAGTCGCTGTGCTGCAAGCCTTTCCGCAGATCGCCCAGTATTACCGGCGCCGGTTCCGGCACATCCTGGTCGACGAATACCAGGACACCAACCATGCCCAGTACGTTCTGGTGCGCGAATTGGTGGGCACCGAGACGGTCGACGGTCTGGCACCGGCCGAGCTGTGTGTCGTCGGCGACGCCGACCAGTCGATCTACGCCTTCCGCGGTGCGACGATCCGCAACATCGAGGACTTCGAGCGCGACTTTCCCAACGCCACAACCATTCTGCTCGAACAGAACTACCGGTCCACGCAGAACATCTTGAACGCCGCGAACGCGGTGATCGCCCGCAATGCCGGTAGGCGGGAGAAGCGGCTGTGGACCGATGCAGGCGAAGGTGAGCTGATCGTCGGGTATGTCGCCGACAACGAACACGACGAGGCGCGTTTCATCGCACAGGAAATCGACGCGCTGTCCGACTCGATCCCGGACTTCTCCTACAACGACGTCGCCGTTTTCTATCGCACCAACAACTCGTCGCGCGCGATCGAAGAAGTCTTCATCCGCGCCGGCATACCGTACAAAGTCGTTGGCGGAGTGCGCTTCTACGAGCGCAGGGAGATTCGCGACATCGTCGCCTACCTGCGAGTCCTGGACAACCCCGGCGACTCGGTGAGCATGAGGCGCATCCTCAACACCCCGCGCCGCGGTATTGGTGACCGCGCCGAGGCGTGCGTGGCGGTGTACGCGGAGAACACCGGCTCCAACTTCAACGATGCGCTGGTTGCCGCTGCAGAGGGCAAGGTCCCGATGCTCAACACCAGGTCGGAGAAGCAGATCGCCGGCTTCGTCGCCCTGCTCGACGAATTGCGCGGTGGCCTCGACGGTGAACTGGGCGACCTCGTCGAGACCGTTCTCGACCGCACCGGCTACCGCGCCGAACTCGAGGCATCCAACGACCCGCAGGACCTTGCCCGGCTCGACAACCTCAACGAGTTGGTCAGCGTCGCACACGAATTCAGTACCGACCTGGCGAACGCGAAAGCCCTCGCCGAAGAGGAAACCGACCTCCAGGACGAGGACGTTCCCGACACCGGTGTGCTCGCCGCATTCCTGGAGCGGGTCTCCCTCGTCGCCGACGCCGACGACATCCCCGAACACGGGTCGGGCGTGGTGACGATGATGACGCTGCACACCGCGAAGGGGCTGGAGTTCCCGCTGGTCTTCGTGACCGGATGGGAGGACGGCATGTTCCCGCACATGCGCGCTCTCGGCGACCCGATGGAACTCTCGGAGGAGCGGCGGCTGGCCTACGTGGGGATCACCCGCGCCCGACAACGCCTCTACCTGAGCCGGGCCAAGGTCCGCTCGTCGTGGGGCCAGCCGATGCTCAACCCGGAATCCCGATTTCTGCGCGAGATTCCGCAGGAGCTCATCAACTGGCGCCGTACCGAGGCTCCGTCGTCGTACTCCGCACCTGTGGGCAACGCGGGCCGGTACGGCACGCCGCGTCCGTCCCCGTCACGGCCGGCTGCCGCGAAACGGCCTCTGATCGTCTTGGAGCCGGGCGATCGCGTCACTCACGACAAGTACGGTCTCGGCCGCGTTGAAGAGGTCTCCGGCGCCGGGGAGTCCGCGATGTCGCTGATCGACTTCGGCAGCGCCGGTCGGGTGAAGCTGATGCACAACCACGCGCCCATCAGCAAGCTCTGAATCAGTCCGTGCGGGCCCACCGCGCCGTCGCGGGCAATGCCGCAAGGACGATGGCCGTGAGCGGCAGCAGCGGCAACGCGTAGACCGGCGCGGGCAGCTTCGCGCCGGCGACGAACAAGCTCGCGAAGATGAGCACGGCGATCACCGCTCCGACGACGATCAGCAGTCGCGCGGTCCGTCGGCGCAACAACAGCGCGACGACGCCGCTGATGGATGCCGCGGCTGACACGGCAGCGAGGAAGCCGACGGCAACGCAGAACAGAGGATCGGTAGCCCACCACCCGGTGATCAGGTCGGTGGCGATCACGCCGCTGGCCCAGCCGGACAGGATGCTCAGGACCGCGGTGGCAATGGCCGATCGTGGATCACTCCGAGCGCTGCGTGGCGGTCCGACGGCGATGGGTTTGGCCCGCGGAACGTATTGGGTAATTGGTTCTACGACGACGGGCTGGGCCCCGGTGGGATGACGCCGCAAGATGCTTGTCGGCGGGTCGGCATTGGCCGGTAGGGGAAGGGGATGCGAGCCGGTATTCAGCGGCGCGCGGCGCAGAATCCGGGTGCTGGTGTCGTCCTGCTCTGAGGACGGGTCGGTTTCAGGAGGTGGATCGCTGGCCACTCAGCCAACGTAGCCGCCGGGGGACAGCCCCCGCTTGGCCAGCCAGCCGACCGGATCGACTCGGTCGGTGCCGTTGAGGTGGACCTCGAAGTGGCAGTGGGGGCCGGTGGAATTGCCGGTGTTGCCCATCTTGGCGATCTGGTCACCGGCCATCACGCGCTCACCGACGGTGACGAGGATGGAGCTGTTGTGCCCGTAGAGGGTGACCGTGCCGTCAGCGTGACGCAGTTTCACCAGGTTCCCGTAGCCGCCCTCCGAACCCGCGGCGATGACGACGCCGTCGGCGGCAGCCAGAATGGGCGTGCCGATCGCGTTGGCGATGTCGATGCCCGCGTGCAGCACGCCCCACCGATATCCGAAGCCGGACGTCCACACACCGGTGGTCGGCATGACGAACTGCGGCTTGGTCAGCCTGGCCTCGCGCTCGGCGCGCTCCTGCGCGAACGCGGCAGCCTTGGTGATCTCCTCGGCGTGGATCGCCGAGTTCGAGGCCGGGGCCACGGAGACGATCTGCATGCCGTCCACGGAACCGGTGACGACGGTGCCATCGCCGAGCGTGGTCTGGTCGGAGGCGAGCACCGTCTCGGCGGGAGCCTTCGCGGTGTTGTTGGTCATCGTGTAGGCGCCGGCCGCCGTTGCTCCCACGGCCATCGCCGCCACTACGAGCCGACCCTTAACGGGCACTTCAGGCTTGCGATGCGCGCCTTTGCGGCCGCGCATGTCGATGATGTCCGTCTTTGCTGTGCCGTCGCTGACGTCGGTATGACTGTCGCGGTAGGCGCGATCGGAAGCGCGGCGCCCCTCGCTCGGCTCCGCGCGGAACTCCGTGGGCACAACCAGACGAAGCGGGGTCAGATCGTCGGTGTCGTGCAGATCGTCGAGCTCGGGCGCGTAGATGACTTGCGTGTCGCGGTCAAAAGCCGCGTGCGACAGGAACTCCAGGTCGTCAAAGCCGCCGAGGTCACCGAACTCGTTGAACGGGATGATGTCGGTGACTTCTGAAGGGCCAGGCGCCGCTAAGGCCTCGCGGGAACGAGGCAAACGATGCTGAGGCAACCTGAAACGTCCTTAATGTCCGGGGAGTCATCGTGACCAGTCCGTTATATAGACCACAGGACGTTAACCAAATTCCAATCCTGGTGGCAACCCGAGACCTTATTCCAAGCACGAATGTGACTTGAATCACGATGCAGCCCACGGTGAGATCGACCACATGATCGGGGTGCGATGACAACGGTTTGCACCCGTGTCGATACAGTCACCCCGAGCCCATCGGGCCGTACCTCTAGCCGCTCACAGACAGGGATGTTCCGGATTCCATGGACCTCTTCGAGTATCAGGCGAAAGAGCTGTTCGCCAAGCACAACGTTCCCACCACGCCCGGCCGGGTGACCGAATCCGCCGAGGACGCGAAGGCCATCGCCACCGAAATCGGCAAGCCCGTCATGGTCAAGGCTCAGGTCAAGGTCGGCGGCCGCGGCAAGGCCGGCGGCGTCAAGTACGCCGCAACCCCTGACGACGCCTTCACCCACGCCCAGAACATCCTGGGCCTCGACATCAAGGGTCACGTCGTCAAGAAGCTGCTGGTCGCCGAGGCCAGCGACATCGCCGAGGAGTACTACATCTCCTTCCTGCTGGACCGCTCCAACCGCACCTACCTCGCAATGTGCTCGGTCGAGGGCGGCATGGAGATCGAAGAGGTAGCAGCCACCAAGCCCGACCGCCTCGCCAAGGTGCCTGTCAACGCGGTCAAGGGTGTCGATCTGGCATTCGCCCGTGAGATTGCCGAGAAAGGCCACCTGCCGGCCGAGGTGCTCGACGCCGCCGCGGTGACGATCCAGAAGCTGTGGGAGGTCTTCACCAAGGAGGACGCCACGCTCGTCGAGGTGAACCCGCTGGTGCGCACGCCTGACGATCAGATCCTGGCGCTCGACGGCAAGGTCACACTCGACGCGAACGCCGACTTCCGGCAGCCCGGCCATGCCGACTTCGAGGACAAAGACGCCACCGATCCGCTCGAGCTCAAGGCCAAGGAGAACGACCTCAACTACGTCAAGCTCGACGGCGAGGTCGGCATCATCGGCAACGGCGCGGGCCTGGTCATGTCCACGCTCGATGTCGTCGCCTACGCCGGCGAGAAGCACGGCGGCGTCAAGCCCGCCAACTTCCTCGACATCGGCGGTGGCGCCTCGGCCGAGGTGATGGCCAACGGTCTCGACGTCATCCTGGGCGACAGCCAGGTCAAGAGCGTGTTCGTCAACGTCTTCGGCGGCATCACCTCGTGTGACGCGGTGGCCAACGGCATCGTCAAGGCGCTGGAGATCCTCGGCGACGAGGCCAACAAGCCGCTGGTTGTGCGCCTCGACGGCAACAACGTCGACGAGGGTCGACGCATCCTCGCCGAAGCCAACCACCCGCTGGTCGTACAGGCCGAAACCATGGACTCCGGCGCCGACAAGGCCGCCGAGCTGGCCAACAAGTAAGGGAGCCAACAACTATGTCTATCTTCCTGAACAAGGACAGCAAGGTCATCGTCCAGGGCATCACCGGTGGCGAGGGCACCAAGCACACCAAACTGATGCTCAAGGCCGGTACCCAAATTGTGGGCGGCGTGAACGCGCGCAAGGCCGGAACCACTGTCAAGCACGAAGATAAAGATGGCAACGAGATCGAATTGCCGGTGTTCGGCACGGTCGCCGAGGCGATGAAGGAGACCGGCGCTGACGTGTCGATCGCGTTCGTGCCGCCGGCGTTCTCGAAGGACGCCATCATCGAGGCCATCGACGCCGAGATTCCGCTGCTGGTCGTCATCACCGAGGGAATCCCGGTGCAGGACAGCGCCTATGCGTGGGCCTATAACGTCGACAA
The DNA here is from genome assembly GCF_002101705.1 of Mycolicibacterium iranicum. Classification (GTDB taxonomy): domain Bacteria; phylum Actinomycetota; class Actinomycetes; order Mycobacteriales; family Mycobacteriaceae; genus Mycobacterium; species Mycobacterium iranicum. The sequence goes on from NZ_LQPC01000010.1 coordinate 9,337, forward strand.
GGGCGAGAAGACCCGCATCATCGGGCCCAACTGCCCCGGCATCATCACCCCCGGCGAGTCGCTGGTCGGCATCACGCCGAACAACATCACCGGCAAGGGCCCGATCGGCCTGGTGTCGAAGTCGGGCACGCTGACCTACCAGATGATGTACGAGTTGCGCGATCTCGGCTTCTCGACCGCCATCGGCATCGGCGGCGACCCGGTCATCGGCACCACCCACATCGACGCCATCGAGGCGTTCGAGAAGGATCCCGAGACCAAGTTGATCGTGATGATCGGTGAAATCGGCGGCGACGCGGAGGAGAAGGCCGCGGCCTACATCCAGGCCAACGTCACCAAGCCGGTCGTCGGCTACGTCGCGGGTTTCACTGCGCCCGAAGGCAAGACGATGGGCCACGCCGGTGCGATCGTCACCTCCGGCGCGGGTACCGCCGCCGGTAAGCAGGAAGCGCTGGAGGCTGCCGGTGTGAAGGTCGGCAAGACGCCGTCCGAGACCGCTGCCAAGGCGCGCGAACTGCTGAAGAACCTGTAAGCACGTCGCACGTCGCACGTCGCACCTCGCACGTCGCACCGCGAGCGCGCGTGTCTGTACGGCGACACGCCGTCGGATCGCGTACAAGTGCGCGCGCTCGCTGCGTACCGCTAGAGCAAAAGCCCCCGGAAGTCGTTCATTCCGGGGGCTTTTCGCATCTGCGGCGCTACAGGTGCGCGGCGAGGAACTTCTCGACGGCGCGATACATGTCGATGTTGTTGTCGGGGTTGACGAACCCGTGTCCCTCGTCCTCTTTGACCATGTACTCGACCTCGACGCCGCGGGCACGCAGCGCCGCCACCATGTTGTCGGACTCGGCCTGCACAACGCGAGAGTCATTGGCGCCCTGCACCACCAGCAGCGGGGTGCGGATCTGGTCGACCTTCGTGATCGGAGAGCGGGCCAGCATGTCGGCCTCCTGCTCCGGATCCGACGGATCGCCGACGTAGAGTCGCCAGTTGTTGGCCAGGAACCGGCGGCCGACATCGGGCAGCGTTCGCATGAAATTCGGCAGGCTCGAGATCCCCACGTAGTCGATGGCCGCGGCAAAGACGTCTGGTGTGAACGTCACCCCGACCAACGCGGCGTAGCCGCCGTAGGAGCCGCCGAAGATCGCCACCCGGTCGCGGTCGGCGTAACCCTGCTTGACGGCCCAGTCCACCGCGTCGATCAGATCGTCGTGCATCGTGCCCGCGAATTCTCCGATGGCGGCTTGTGTGAAGGCCTTCCCGTAGCCGGTGGATCCGCGAAAGTTGACCTGCAGCACGGCGTATCCGCGGTTGGCGAGCAATTGCACATCGGGTTGGTAGGACCAGACGTCGCGCGCCCACGGGCCGCCGTGCACCAGTAGCACGAGAGGAAGGTTCTCGGGCTCCCGCCCGACCGGCAGCGTCAGGTACCCGTGCACGTCCAACCCGTCGCGCGCGGTGATCGTCACCGGCGTCATCGGGGCGAGCGCGTCAGGGTCCAGGTTCGGGTAGGGCCGGAACAACAGTCGGCTCTCGTCGGTGGTGCGGTCGTAGAAATAGGTGACGCCGGGCTCTCGGTCGTGCGTGAAGCTGACCACCCAGCGTTGTCCGCTGTCATCGCAGGAGATTCCGGACAGGTCGCCGTCGGACAGGTCGGTGAGCTTGTTCAGCACCGCGGCGAAGTCATCGTCGAACGCGTGGATCACCTGCCGCTCACCGTAGTAACGGGCGCCGATCAGTTCGCCGGTCTGCTCACTGAGGATCAGCGGGTACGGCAGCATGATCTGCCCCGCAAGATCGAGGGTGGGGTGACTGTCCACCTCGGTCTCCTCGCCGGTGGTCACGTCGACACGAACCAGTCGCAACCGGTCACTGCCCTCGTAGGAACCCAGCCAGAGGCCCTGGCCGTCGGGCGAGACCGCGATGGGGTGGATGCCCAGCGGATAGTCGCGTCCCGCGTACACCCGGATCGTGCGCAGGGTCTTGGAAGCCGGATCCCACTGCGAGATCTCCACGTCGCCCTCGGCGGTCAGCGTGTTGGTAAACAGGTCGCCGCCCGGCCCGGGAATCCACGCGACGACGGTGCCGGGGTTCTCGGCGAGCAGGGTGAGCTCGCCGGTGGCGATGTCGAGTTCGAACGCGTCGACGAGTTCGGGGTTGCGGGCGTTGTGCTGGACGATGGCCTTGCCGGGGCGGGCCTTGAGTAGTTCGAAGGAGGCACGCACCCGAGGAAACGGGGTGAGGTCCACGGCGGAGACCTCGGGAGCATCGGGATTCACTCGGTACACATGCCAGTGTTCGTCGCCGCCATTGTCCTGCAGGTAGAGAAGCCACCGCGAATCGTGCGTCCATTTGTAGATGTACACGCTGCGCGTCTCGTCGGCGGTCACGCAGCGCGGCTCCTCGTTGCCGTCGACGTCCTGTACCCAGACGTTGAGGCGGTTCTTCCACGGCGCGAGGTAGGCGATCCGGGTGCCGTCAGGCGAGATCGTGGCGCCAGCGCGCACCGGTGGGCTGAAGAATTCTTCGACGGAAATCTGCGGGGGGCGGGTCGTGTCGGTCACGAGGGCCTTTCTGGGTCGACGTGTCACTTAGTGACATGACCCCACCGTGTCACTAAGTGACAAAGCCGTCAAGCGTCGCAGGTGACGGGCGCTTTCGCGCACCCCGACCCGAACTCGAAGTGTGCGCTCCGACCCGACGCGGGGCCCGGGGCCGATTGGCCTTGCTGGAACGTGTTCTATTAGATTCCCGAAGTAATTGGAAGGACGCGAACATGCCAGTTGATCCACGGACGCCGGTGCTTGTCGGCGTCGGGCAATTCACCGAGCGGATCGACGACCCCGCTTACCGGGGGATGTCAGCGGTCGAGCTCGCGACGGCTGCGGCGGAGGCGGCGCTGGCCGACACCGGGGCGGACAAGGCCGAGGTGGCCAAGGCCATCGACACAGTGTTCGGGCTACGGCAGTTCGAGATCTCGGGTCCGATGCCCGCGACGCTGGGCAAGTCCAACAACTACCCGCGATCGGTCATGAACCGGTTGGGAGGCGACCCGGCCCGCGTAGTCCTGGAACCCGTCGGTGGTCAGGGCCCGCAGAAGCTCGTCACAGAAGCGGGGAATCTGATCGTCGCGGGCGACGCCGACGTCGTCATGATCATGGGTTCCGAACCGGGGTCCACGGCGAAGTACTTCGCAGATCGCGACGACAAACCTGACTTCACCGAGAATGTCGACGGCCAGCTCGAAGATCGCGGACATCAGATCTACAGCTACATCGACGAATACACCGTCACGCACGGTCTGACCGGTGCGCCGGTGCAGTACGGGCTGCTCGACAACGCGCGCCGCTCCCGCCTCGGGCTCGGGGTCGCCGAGTACCGCCACCAGATGGCGCAGCTCTTCGCGCCCATGTCGAAAGTGGCTGCCAAAAACCCGTTCTCGTCATCCCCCGTTGAACGGTCGGTGGAGGAAGTGGAGACCGTCACCGACGAGAACCGGATGATCTGCGACCCGTACCCTCGGCTGCTGGTGGCGCGTGACACCGTCAATCAGGGTGCAGCGGCGGTGCTCATGTCGGTCGAGGCGGCCCGCAGAATCGGTGTGCCCGAACAAAAGTGGGTGTATGTGCACGGCACGTCGGACCTGATCGAGCAGCCGCTGCTCGCGAGAGCCGACCTCGGTGCCAGCCCGGCCGCCGTCCATGCAGCCCACGAAGCCCTCAGGGTGGCAGGCTTGGCCGTGGACGATATCGCCACCTTCGATCTCTACAGCTGCTTCCCGTTTCCTGTCTTCGTCATCTGCGAGGCGCTCGGCCTGTCGTTCGACGACCCGCGTGGTCTCACGCTCACCGGGGGACTGCCGTACTTCGGTGGCCCCGGGAACAGCTACTCGCTGCACGGTATCGCCGAGACGGTCACTGCGATGCGGGACAGGCCAGGCGCATTCGGCTTTGTGGGCGCCAACGGCGGCATCATGAGCAAGTACTCGGTCGGCATCTACTCGACCGAGCCGGCGCAGTGGCCGACGTCGCGCAGCGCCGAACTCACGGCGCAGGTCGCAGATTTGCCGAAGGTCGCCGTGAACAAGACACCGGACGGCATGGGCACGATCGAGACCTACTCCGTGCGCTACGACTGGCCGGTGCGGACCGGCATCATCGTCGGCAGGCAGGACGACGGCTCGCGGTTCATGGCGACCAGCGAGGACACCGAGCTCGTGGCATTGATGTCCGAGGGAGATCCGTTGGGCGCGAAGCTGACTGTGACGTCAACCGGCAACGGCAACAGGGCCGTCCTGCGTTAGAAGATTGTCGTCTCGGCCGGGGTGATCACGAAGCCGTGGTCGTCGATGCGGCAGGCTACGGTCCCGGCGTCGTCGACGCCGCACACAGCCACGCCATCCAATGAGGTGACCTTGTGCATCGGCGCCAGCGGGGGTGGGGGCCGCTTCTTGTCGGCGGCGAAATCTGGGTCACCGGCCAGGGATTCGATCGTTCCCGGCTCCGCGTATCCCGCGCCCACCGACCAGTCGCCGGGACCTTGTGACGGGATCGGCCCGCGGCAACCGACGTGCTCGAACTTCGGCTCCGGGTAGGCGTTGCTCGCGCAGATGAGGCCGGTGGGTGTCGAGAAAGCGAAACCCTGCACACGCGGCACCATCTGCTGGGCGAACTGCTCGCCACTCTCGGTATAGGCCGACAGATCCGGAAAGCCGGCCGGCGCAGCGTCGGCAGGGCTCGTCGCGGTGGCGGATTGTCGAGAGACATCGCTGCCCTCGGTGGATCCGGTGTCCGGCGTCGGCGAACACCCTGTGAGCGTCGTCATCGACAATGCAACGGCGGCAATGAATCTCGCGATCATCAGTAGGCTCCTAATCCGCGTGTGTCTGAGTTCTGGATCTGGACAAGGTGCGTGCCATACGGCTTCCATAGCGAGATCGACGCATCGATCGAGTCACCGCCGGACAGTGGCGACTGAAAGACGCCGTATGCGCCGGGCTGAGCGGTGACGAGTTGGGGTGGCGACCAGGTAACGCCGTCGGTGGACTTGTACAACTGCGAACTGCGGGTCTGCCAGGTGCCGTCGTCCCAGTTCTTCACATTCATCACCGACGTGTACATCGTGTCGCCGTTGTTGAAGGTCGAGGTCGGGATGGTCGAGATGTCTTCCGCCTGTTTCGGTAGCCGGCCCGGGGTGTTCGGGAACGGGTCATTCACGACCTCGTCCACCACCCATTTCCCGTGCTCGTCCATCCTCCAGAAGATGATGTTGTTGTGGCCACCCTCGGCGGGCCGGGGCCCTGGACCGCCTGTCTCACCCATGCCCACACCGGTGTCGCCCTGAATCGTGAACAGGCGTCCGTCCGGCGTCATCCCCATGATCGACAGATCGGTGTTGGGTACACCGACCCCGCCTTCACCGGTATCGGGATAGCCTGACCCGGCCAGGCTCTGCATCCATTTCAACTGCTCACTGTTCAAGCTGTCGGGGTCGATGTTGCCCGGCAGCGGATTGTTTCCCGGCAGCCACCCGGCGTTGATGGCGCTGATCCCCGTGGACACCGTCTGATCCGTCGTGACGAACGACTCGATGAGTTGCTGGATGATCTTCGTGTAGGACGCGGCGATCGCGACCCATGGCGCCGTGTCGTTCGGCGGCCGTGGCGTAACCACTCCGGCGTCCGAGACGTCGAACAGCGTCGATGCGATGTCGACCCAGGCCAGCAGGACGTCGCGGACCGCGACCAGGGTGCCGCCGCCGGACTTCATCGCGTTGGCCAGTGCCGCCAACTTCTCGTGTTGCCAGTGCTGATGCTGGATGTTGCGGTATGCCGCGGCGACCGCCGCATTCGCCGCGCTGCCCGACCAGTCTTGTTTCAACTGGTTCAGCGCGCGGACCTGCTCGCCGACCAGCTCGTCGAGTGCTGACGCTTTGGTGGCCAAATCACCGCCCGCGTAGACGACTTCCTGCGGGTTCTGCGCGCGGATCACGGAAATCGACATACGACGGACGGGGCTCCTAGCCGGGGTTGCCCATCAGCCTAAGTCGTCCGCCCGGACCCTCCACACACGATTTACGCCAGCGCGCTGAGCTTTCCGGCGAGGCGCTCGACGTAGGCGGCGACGTCGGCTTCGGACTTGTCGGGCAGTCCGAACAACACCTCGGTCACTCCCAGCTCGCGCCAGTGCGCGAGCTTTTCAGGGTCGGGTTTGAAGTCCAGCGCGACAATCTGCGGGGCGCCGTCGCGACCGGCCGCCGCCCAGGTGTCTTGTAACAGCTTCACCGGTTCGTCGATGTTGAAATCGCGGGGCGTGGTGATCCAGCCGTCGGCGGATTTGGCGATCCACTTGAAATTCTTCTCTGTGCCCGCGGCGCCGACCAGCACCGGGATGTGGGCCTGCACCGGCTTCGGCCACGCCCACGACGGCCCGAATTTGACGAACTCGCCGTCGTATTCGGCCTCTTCCTGTGTCCACAGCGCACGCATTGCTTCCAAGTACTCACGCAGCATCGTGCGTCGGCGACCGGGTGGCACATTGTGGTCGGCCAGTTCGTCGGTGTTCCAGCCGAATCCGACCCCGAGTGACACGCGGCCGCCGGAGAGGTGATCGAGCGTGGCGATCGACTTGGCCAGCGTGATGGGGTCGTGCTCGACGGGAAGAGCGACCGCGGTCGACAGCCGGACGCGGGAGGTGACGGCGGCGGCGCCGCCGAGCGAAACCCACGGGTCCAGCGTGCGCATGTAGCGGTCGTCGGGCAGGGATTCGTCGCCCGTGGTGGGGTGCGCGGCCTGGCGTTTGATCGGGATGTGGGTGTGTTCGGGCACGTAGAACGTCTCGAATCCGTGCTCGTCGGCCAGCTTGGCGGCCGAGGCGGGCGCGATCCCGCGGTCCGAGGTGAACAGCACCAATCCAAAGTTCATACCCAGAATTAGAACGTGTTCCAATCCGCGCCCGCAAGGGGGGTACCTGCGCGGGGTCGAGCGGCCCTCCACAAGGAATACGCGTAGCGCGCTACTCAGGACGCGCCTAACGCCGTCGACCACAGTTGCGTGCATGGGGGAGACCAACTCACGGTGGTGGAAAGTGAAGGAATGGGTGCGGCGGTATCTGCCCTGCGAGATCGCGGGTACTGCCGCTGAGTTCGGCGCCGCTGCGCTGACCTACCTCGCCACGGGCTCGCTGGCCCTGGCCGCCGTCGCGGCGACGGTCGGCGCGTCGATCGGGTATTACGCGGCCGCGTACATCAGTGCCCTGCGATGGAGTTTTCGCGACCAGGCGCACCGGCAGGGCGCGCGGCGCGTCGCGGTGTCCAGTCTGCTTGCACTGCGCAGCGTCGCGGTCGAGTTCGGTCCTGCTGAACTCATCGACAGCGTCGCCGTCCGCCCGCTGGCCTTCTATGTCGGACCGATGATGTTCGGCAACGTCCTGGCCGGCTGGATCTTCGGGAAGTTGGTGTCGGACGTGGCCTTCTACGCGTGCGCCATCTTCAGCTATGAGCGGTTCACCGCGCTGCTCGCGAGAAGCGAGGCGCACGCCGAGATCGGGGAGGAGGGTGGCCATGAATCCACGGTGGCGGTCTCGGCTGCGTGACTCTCTGCGGGAGCGTGGCACACGTTGGGAAGAGTTGGCGCACAAGTACGGAACCCCGCTGCTCGTGCTCGAGCCGCACATGGCGGCACGCCGGTTTCGGGAGCTTCAGACAGCGCTTCCCGGGTTCGGAATTCACTACGCGGTCAAGGCGTTGCCGCATCCGATCGTGTTGTCCGCCATCGCCATCTGTGGCGGCGGGTTCGATGTCGCCACACGCGGCGAGATCGACCTGATCCAGCGGCTGGGGCTGCCGGTTCATCGCTGCATCCACACCAATCCGATCAAGAAGCCCGCCGACATCGCATACGCCTATGACGCGGGCGTGCGGACGTTTGTCGTCGAAAATGTCTGTGAAGCAGACAAATTCACCGGTATGCCCAGCGATGTCGAGATCCTGGTCCGGTTGGCGTTCCGAAATCCGACAGCCAAGTCGGACCTTTCGACGAAGTTCGGTGCCGAACCGGCGGATGCCGAGCTGCTCGTCAAACATGTGCTGGCCGCCGGTGTGCAGTTCGCCGGCTTCAGCTTTCACGTCGGGAGCCAGGGCACCTCGATGGCGCCGTACCGCCGAGCGCTGGCGCAGACGCTCGAGCTCATCGCGCATCTGCAGACCGCTGTGGGAGTGCGGACGCGCGTGATCGACATCGGCGGAGGCTTTCCGGTGGGCTACCGGGAATGCGCACCTCCGGTCGGCGAGGTAGGGGAGATCGTCAGCGATGTCCTCGGAACCTCGCACGAATTCACGCTTCTGGCCGAACCGGGACGGTTCCTGGCCGCCGACTGCATGACGTTAATCACGAGCGTGGTGGGGACAGCGGTACGCGACGGGCAGGTGTGGCACTACCTGGACGACGGGCTCTACGGCAGCTACTCGAACGTGATGACCGAGGACGTCCATCCAGCGATCCTGGCGCTCAGCGAGCTTTCCGTCCCAGACGCCAGTCTCGATCTGGTCACTCTGGCAGGACCGACGTGCGACAGCGCCGATGTGATCGCCCGTGACTATCCGATGCCCGATCTCGCTGTCGGTGACCTCGTGATCAGCCCGTCCATGGGTGCTTACACCAGCGTCACCGCGTCACCGTTCAACGGGATCGCCCCGACACCGATCGTGATGTCCTGACGCCGCGCCGGAATTGGGCGCCTTTACGTCACCGCGATCAATACGAGTGACCGCGCCGTGCGGAGGCGGTTTCATGGCCGTCCATGACGACCGAACGCATCGCCGACCACGTCAAGTTCGCCTACTGGGTGCCCAACGTCAGCGGCGGGCTGGTGACCAGCGACATCGAGCAGCGCACCGACTGGAATTACGAATACAACGCCGAGCTCGCCCGGACTGCCGAGAACAACGGTTTCGAGTACGCGTTGTCGCAGGTGCGCTACGAGGCCAGCTACGGCGCGGAATTCCAACACGAGTCCACCAGCTTCAGCCTGGCGCTGCTGCTGGCCACCGAACGCCTCAAGGTCATCGCAGCCGTGCACCCCGGTCTGTGGCAGCCGGCGGTCCTGGCCAAGCTCGGCGTCACCGCCGACCACCTGTCCGGCGGCCGGTTCGCGGTCAACGTCGTCAGCGGATGGTTCAAGGACGAATTCACCCACCTGGGCGAGCCGTGGCTCGAACACGACGAGCGCTACCGGCGCAGCGCCGAGTTCCTGCAGGTGCTGCGCAAGATCTGGACCGAAGACGACGTGGATTTCCGTGGCGACTTCTACCGTATCCACGACTTCACGCTGAAGCCCAAACCCCTCAACACCCCCGAGCGGCCCAACCCGGAGATCTTCCAGGGCGGCAACTCCACCGCAGCCCGCCGCAACGGCGGCTACTACTCGGACTGGTATTTCTCGAACGGGAAGGATTTCGACGGGGTCACCGAGCAGCTCGTCGAGGTGCGTGACCATGCGAGAGACGCCGGCCGGGAGGTGAAATTCGGGCTGAACGGCTTCATCGTGGCGCGCGACTCAGAAAGAGAAGCAAAAGAAGTCCTCAAGGAGATCGTCGCGAAGGCCAATAAGCCCGCGGTCGAGGGATTCCGCGACGCCGTGCAGCAGGCAGGCAACTCCACATCCGACAAGCGCGGCATGTGGGCGGATTCGTCGTTCGAGGATCTGGTGCAGTACAACGACGGGTTCCGCACGCAGTTGATCGGCACCCCCGAGCAGATCGCCGAACGCATCGCCGCCTACCGCAAACGCGGCGTCGACCTGATTCTCGGCGGATTCCTGCACTTCCAAGAAGAGATCGAGTACTTCGGCGCACGCGTTCTGCCCCTGGTCCGCGAGATCGAGGAGTCCGAGCGCAACTCCGCCGAAACCCCTGTGCTCGTCTCGGCCTAACTGGTCATCCGGACCCGTCCGCCCGCGGTCGGGGCGGCGCTGGACGGCCGTCAGGGTGTGACAGCCCGCCCCGGAGGTGCGCTAGCGTGGTTCATCGAATCGCTCAGGCGGATCCATCGCCCACCGCCGTCGCCAGAGCCGTCGACAGTGTCGTCACCGACGGCGTCACCGACGGTTCCGATGCCCGCACAGCACAGGAGAGGTCATGTCGTACCCACAAGGCGCGCCCGGGGGTCCTGGATTCCCGCCCGCTCAGCAGCCGACCAACCAGTTCAGCGCCCCCACCCAGCAGTTCAGCAAGCTTCCCGACTCGGAGCCGGCAGCAGAAGGCCCGAGCAGGCTTCCGCTCTACCTGAGTGCGGCCACCGCCGCCCTCGGCCTGCTGGTGTTCCTGTCCAGCTTCGGCCCGCAGTTCGCCGTCGGGTCTGCCGACCTGGCAGCCGCGGCTGTCCTGGGCGGCATCTCGCTGTGGGGCCTCCTGGTCGTGGTGGCGGCGCTGCTGGCCGCGCTCTTCGCCGGTGTCGGTCTGCTTCCCAAGCAGCAGAATTACAGCGCATTCGCAGCTGTGTCGGCCGTCCTCGGTTTCCTGCTCGTGCTCTATGTCGTGATCTCGACCCCCACCGGCGTATCGATCGACTGGGGTCTGTACCTCGTCATCGCCTTCTCGCTGCTGCAGGCCGCCGTCGCGGTGGTCGTCCTGTTGTTCGACGCCGGGATCATCACCCCGCCGGTGCCGCGACCCAAGTACGAGCAGCAGCCTCAGTACGGCCAATACCCGGGCGCCTACTACGGTCAGCAGCCCTCCCAGCAGCACGGCGGGCCGCAACACCACCAGGGGCCGCAGCAGCGTCCCGGCTACCCGACCCCGTATGGCGGATATCCCAGCACCGGCCCGAGCACCGGCGGCTTCCCCGCCTCTGATTCGCAGTCCGGTCCGCCGACGCCCCCGACCGGATTCCCCACCTACGGTCAGCCTCCGGCGAGCAACACACCGACGACACAGGTTCCTACGCAACACCAGTCGCCGCCGAGCTCGCAGCCGGGTCAGTCGTCGTAGTCTGAGCCGCGCGTGCGCGAACGTCGCGCGCCCGAGCGTCTGCGAGGAGCGGCTACACCCGTGAGCACCCGGCCCGTCGGTACACGCCAGGCGCGTGAACTGCTGCGGGTTGCGTTCGGCCCGTCGGTCGTCGCGCTGGTCATCATCGCCGCTGTCGTTCTGTTACAGCTGTTGATCGCCAACAGCGACATGACCGGCGCGCTCGGCGCTATCGCGAGCATGTGGCTGGGCGTGCATCAGGTTCCGGTGTCGATCGCAGGCAGTGCGCTCGGGGTGATGCCGCTGATGCCGGTGCTGCTCATGATCTATGGCACGGCACGAACCACTGCGGCGGCAACGACGGCCACGTCGTGGTTCGTCACCCGCTGGGTGGTCGCGTCGGCGCTCGGCGGCCCTTTGCTGATCGCCGCGATCAGCCTGGCCGTCATCCACGACGCCGCGTCAGTCCTGACCGAGCTGCAGACCCCGGACGCCCTTCGCGCGTTCGGGGGCGTGTTCGTCGTTCACGCCATCGGCGCCGTGCTGGGCGTCGGCTCTCGGATGGGCAGGCGCCTGCTGTACGCCTCGCCGCTACCGAACTGGCTGTACGACGCGTTGCGCGCCGCCGCGGCCGGTGTGCTGGCCTTGATGGGTCTGTCCGGCGCAGTCATCGCGGGCTCACTGATCGTGCACTGGTCGACAATGCACGACCTCTTTTCCATCACCGACTCCGTGTTCGGTCAGTTCAGCTTGACGGTGCTGTCGGTGCTCTACGTGCCCAACGTGATGGTCGGGACGGCCGCGGTGGCCGTAGGCTCCAGCGCCCATGTGGGCCTGGCGACATTCAGTTCGTTCACGGTGTTCGGCGGCGACATACCCGCGTTGCCGGTGCTGGCGGCGGTCCCGACTCCGCCGCTCGGACCTGTGTGGGTGGCGTTGCTGATCGTGGCCGCGGTCTCCGCCGTGGCCTTGGGGCAGCAGTGTGCGCGCAGGCCGTTGCCGGTCCTGGAGGCCCTGGCCAAGGTGCTGCTGGCCGCTGCGGTCGCCGCGGCAACGATGGCTCTGCTGGCGTATGCGGGCAGCGGCCCGCTGGGCAACTTCGGCGATGTCGGCGTCGACCAGGCGACGTTCGCACCCGCGGTGTTCGTCTGGTTCGCGGGCATCGGCGGACTGACGTCCGCGATGTCCGGCGGGATCCGGCCCCGCGTCCGCAAACCCAAGCCTGTCGCGGTCGACGACACCGACGCGGTCGACGACACCGACCCGGTCGCCGCCGAGACTGCCGACGATCCCGAGCCCGTGACAGAGGTGATCGTTGCCGACGCGCCGGCCCATGAGGATCCCGTGCCCGTGTTCGACGAGCCTGCCGCCGAACATGACGCGGTGAACAGCGTGCCGGATGTCGAGCTGGACCCGGAGGAGCACTTCGTCGTAGACGAAGAATTAAACCACTTCGTCGGAGACGAAGAATTAAACCGGAGCGTCGTAGACGAAGACGGCAGCGACGATGCCGATCGTCGTAACCACTAGGCTTTCAGCGTGCAGCCCGAGGTCCACGTCGCCCCGAGTGCGCCGTCGCGCCTGGTGGTTCTGGCGTCGGGGACCGGCTCACTGCTGGCCTCTCTGGTCGAGGCCGCCATCGGTGACTTTCCGGCCCGGGTCGTCGCGGTGGGCACCGACCGACTCTGCGCGGCACTCGACGTCGCCGCCGCGGCATCGATTCCGTCGTTCACCGTGTCGCTGGCCGACCAACCCGACCGTAGCGCGTGGGATGTCGCGATCACCGACGCGACGGACGCGTTCAGCCCGGATATCGTCGTGTCCGCCGGCTTCATGAAAATTCTTGGGCCCGAATTCCTTTCCAGGTTCCCCGGCCGCGTGCTCAACACGCATCCCGCGCTCCTGCCTGCCTTCCCCGGCGCCCATGCGGTCCGGGACGCGCTGGCCTACGGCGTGCGGCTGACCGGGTGCACCGTGCATCTGGTGGACGCGGGCACCGACACCGGGCCGATCGTGGCTCAGCAGGCTGTGCCGGTCCTCGACGGCGACGACGAGTCGACCCTGCACGAGCGGATCAAGGTGATCGAGCGAGAGCTTCTGGTGGATGTGGTGGCCGCGATGGCCACCCGCGGTATGACCTGGACAGGACGAAAGGCGATTCTAGGATGAGCGACAACGACTTCCGGCGGCCCATCCGCCGTGCCCTGATCAGCGTTTACGACAAGTCCGGTCTGGTACCGCTCGCCGAGGGGCTGCATGCGGCGGGCGTCGACATCGTCTCCACCGGGTCGACCGCCAAAACCATTGCCGACGCCGGGATTCCGGTCACACCGGTCGAGGACGTCACGGGTTTCCCCGAAGTGCTCGACGGCCGTGTCAAGACACTGCACCCACATGTGCACGCCGGCCTGCTCGCCGATCAGCGTAAGCCCGAACATGTTTCGGCGTTGGCCGAGCTCGGCGTCGCGGCGTTCGAGCTCGTCGTCGTCAATCTCTACCCCTTCACCCAGACCGTCAACTCCGGCGCGGGCGTCGATGAGTGTGTGGAGCAGATCGACATCGGCGGACCGTCCATGGTGCGTGCCGCAGCCAAGAACCACCCCAGCGTCGCCGTCGTCGTCGACCCCCTCGGATACGACGGAGTGCTGGCCGCGGTGCGAGCCGGCGGCTTTACCTATAGTGAGCGAAAGAAGTTGGCGTCATTGGCATTCCGTCACACCGCCGAATACGACGTGGCCGTGGCCTCCTGGATGGGGTCGGTGCTGGCGCCCGAGGAGAACGCGGAATCGGCCGAGCTGCCGCGGTGGCTGGGGTCGACGTTCCGGCGTACCGCGGTGCTGCGTTACGGCGAGAACCCGCACCAGCAGGCCGCACTGTACAGCGACGACGGCGGCTGGCCCGGGCTCGCGCAGGCCGAACAGCTGCACGGCAAGGAGATGTCCTACAACAACTACACCGACGCTGACGCCGCCTGGCGCGCAGCATTCGACCACGAAGACATTTGCGTGGCAATCATCAAGCACGCCAACCCGTGTGGCATCGCGATCTCTTCGGTGTCGGTGGCCGACGCTCACCGCAAGGCGCACGAGTGCGATCAGCTGTCGGCGTTCGGCGGGGTGATCGCCGCCAATACCGAAGTCACCGTGGAGATGGCCGAAACCGTTGCGGGCATTTTCACCGAGGTGATCATCGCGCCCGCCTACGAGCCCGGTGCCGTCGAGATCCTCACGGGCAAAAAGAACATCCGGGTGCTCGTCGCCTCCGAGCCGCAGCCGGGCGGTACCGAGTTCCGCCAGGTCAGCGGCGGGCTGCTGCTGCAACAACGCGACGCAATCGACGCGGCCGGGGACGACCCGAACAATTGGACTCTGGCCACCGGCGCCCCCGCCGACCCCGAGACTCTGGCCGACCTGGTGTTCGCGTGGCGGACGTGCCGGGCCGTCAAGTCCAACGCGATCGTGATCGCCAAGGACGGCGCCACCGTCGGTGTCGGTATGGGGCAGGTGAATCGCGTCGACGCGGCCAGGCTCGCTGTGGAGCGGGCCGGCGATCGCACCCGCGGCGCAGTCGGTGCCAGCGACGCGTTCTTCCCGTTCCCCGACGGGCTGGAGACGCTCACCAGGGCGGGCGTCAAGGCCGTCGTCCACCCCGGCGGCTCGGTGCGCGACAACGAGGTCACCGCCGCCGCGGAAGCGGCAGGCATCACGCTGTACCTCACCGGCGCACGGCACTTCGCGCACTAGGAGCTACGACACATGATGATCCGAACATCCCGGCGTCGACGCGCCGTCGCTGTTGCCGCGATCGCCGCGGCGGCGATGCTGCCGTCGTGCACCCGCGTGGTCGACGACGCGCGAGGGGTGGCCGCACAACCCGGCCAGGTGTTCGGGTCTGCCGCGTCGGCTCAGGACTGCACGCCGGTGGATGCCGAACTGGTCGATGTGCCTGCCCCATCGGGTGTTTCGGCGGATGCCGATCCGGTGCTGCGGATTCCCCAGCCGGACGGATGGAAGCGGATCACAGCACTGGATTCGGACATGATCCGCTTCGTGATGCGCAACGACGACCTCGCCCGCGGCGGAGTGGCGCCGACGGCTGTGGTGACCCTTGAGTCGCACCGCGGCGAACTGTCCGCCCAGAGATTCTTCGACGAGCAGCGCAGGCAGGTGTCGCAGTTGGGGGTGACCGACCTCGAGCTCACCGACACCACTCTGTGCGGTCTGCCCGCCGTGCGCGGCAGCTACATGTCCCCGCTGCTGGGTACCGCGGGGCCCCGCCGCGCCGAACTGCTCAGCGCCGTCATGTTCACCGAAGGCAGAACCTTCGGTGTGGCACTCACACTGCAGAGCGCCGACGAGCAGGATCCCGACTATCAGCGCGATTCGCAGGTGATTCTCGACGGCTTCCAGATGCTGCCCCCGGGCACCCGTTAGCCCCTGGTTACCGGGGGCACAGTGCCTAATCCGGACGGCAGTCGTAGCTTGGAGTGGTGACATCACCTAACGACCTCCCCCGCACCGTCGGCGAGCTGCGGGCATCGGGGCATCGCGAACGCAGCGTCAAGGCCGAGATCAGGGAGAACCTGCTGGCGGCACTCGCGTCGGGCGCCCCCGTCGACGAGGTGTGGCCAGGCATCCTCGGGTTCGAGGACACCGTGATCCCGCAGCTGGAACGGGCCCTCATCGCCGGACACGACATCGTCCTGCTCGGTGAGCGCGGCCAGGGCAAGACCCGCCTGCTGCGGGCACTCACCGGAATGCTCGACGAGTGGACGCCCGTCATCGCCGGCGCCGAACTCGGCGAACACCCGTACAGCCCGATCAGCCCGGAGTCGATCCGCCGGGCCGCCGATTCAGGCGACGACCTGCCCGTCGAGTGGCGCCACCGCAGTGAGCGCTACACCGAGAAGCTCGCGACCCCCGACACCAGCGTGGCCGACCTCGTCGGTGACATCGACCCGATCAAGGTGGCCGAAGGCCGCAGCCTCGGAGACCCCGAGACCATCGCCTACGGTCTTGTCCCTCGCGCGCACCGCGGCATCGTCGCGGTCAACGAGCTGCCCGACCTGGCCGAACGTATCCAGGTGTCGATGCTCAACGTGATGGAGGAGCGCGACATCCAGGTGCGCGGCTACACGCTGCGACTGCCGCTGGACGTCCTGGTCGTCGCGAGCGCGAATCCGGAGGACTACACCAACCGCGGACGCATCATCACCCCGCTCAAGGACCGATTCGGGGCCGAGATCCGCACCCACTATCCGCAGGAACTCGACGCCGAGGTCGGCGTCATCGTGCAAGAGGCGCATCTGGCCGCCGAGGTGCCCGAGCACCTGCTGCAGATCTTGGCGCGGTTCGCCCGCAGCCTGCGCGAATCGAGCTCCATCGACCAGCGTTCCGGGGTCTCGGCACGGTTCGCGATCGCCGCGGCTGAGACCGTCGCGGCGTCGGCCCGGCATCGCGCGGCGGTGCTCGGCGAGCAGGAGCCGGTCGCGCGCGTGGTGGATCTCGCGTCGATCATCGACGTGCTTCGCGGCAAGTTGGAGTTCGAATCCGGCGAGGAGGGTCGCGAGCAGGCGATTCTGGAACATCTGTTGCGCCGGGCCACCGCCGAGACGGCGCAACGGCTGCTCGGCGGCATCGACGTCGGACCGATTGTCACGGCGGTGGAGGGTGGCTCACCCGTGACCACGGGCGAGCGGGTGTCGGCCCGCGACGTTCTGGCAGCGCTGCCCGAGGTGTCCGCCGTCGCCGAGATTCAGCAGCGCCTCGGCGCACAGTCCGAAGGGCAGCGCGCGGCGGCGATCGAGCTGGCGCTCGAAGCGCTCTATTTGGCGAAGCGGATCGACAAGGTGTCCGATCAAGGCGAAACGGTCTATGGCTAGGAGGTTTTCGCGGTACTCCCGCTACACCGGCGGCCCTGACCCGCTGGCACCTCCTGTCGATTTGCGGGAGGCGCTGGAGGCGATCGGGCAGGACGTCATGGAAGGCACCTCGCCCCGCCGTGCGCTGTCGGAGCTTCTGCGGCGCGGCACCAGGAACATGCCCGGCGCCGACAAGCTCGCGGCCGAGGCCAACCGCCGCCGTCGGGAACTGTTGCAGCGCAACAACCTCGACGGAACCCTGGCCGACATCAAAAAGCTGCTCGATGAGGCGGTGCTCGCCGAGCGCAAGGAGCTGGCGCGGGCGCTCGACGATGACGCCCGCTTCGGCGAACTGCAGCTGGAGTCCCTGTCGCCGTCGCCCGCCAAAGCTGTCCAGGAGCTCGCGGAGTACGACTGGCGTTCGCAGGAGGCCCGCGAAAAGTACGAGCAGATCAAGGACCTCCTGGGCCGGGAGATGCTCGATCAGCGGTTCGCCGGCATGAAGGAAGCTCTGGAGAACGCGACCGACGAGGATCGTCAGCGCGTCAACGAGATGCTCGACGACCTCAACGATCTGCTCGACAAACACGCCAAAGGCGAAGACACGCAACAGGATTTTCAGGACTTCATGGCCAAGCACGGCCAATACTTCCCGGAGAATCCGCAAAATGTCGACGAGCTGCTGGACTCGCTCGCGAAGCGTTCCGCAGCCGCCCAACGGTTCCGCAACAGCCTCAGCGAGCAGCAGCGCGCCGAGTTGGACTCTTTGGCGCAGCAGGCGTTCGGGTCGCCGTCGTTGATGAACGCACTCAACCGTCTGGACAGCCATCTCCAGGCCGCCCGCCCCGGCGAGGATTGGTCGGGTTCGCAGCGGTTCTCCGGGGACGACCCGCTGGGCATGGGGGAGGGCGCGCAGGCACTCGCCGACATCTCTGAACTCGAACAGCTCGCCGAGCAGCTCTCACAGAGCTACTCGGGCGCGACGATGGACGACGTCGACCTCGACATGCTGGCACGCCAACTCGGCGAGGACGCGGCCGTCGACGCCAGGACCCTGGCCGAGCTGGAACGCGCGCTGATGAACCAGGGCTTTCTCGACCGCGGCTCAGACGGGCAGTGGCGGCTCTCGCCGAAGGCCATGCGCCAGCTCGGGCAGGCAGCTTTACGGGATGTGGCGCAACAGCTTTCGGGTCGTCACGGTGAGCGCGACACCCGCAAGGCCGGGGCGGCGGGCGAGTTGACCGGCGCGACGCGGCCATGGCAGTTCGGCGACACCGAACCATGGAACGTCACCCGGACCCTCACCAACGCCGTCCTGCGTGAGGCGGGAACCGGCGAGTCGGCGCGACCGATCCGGATCACGGTCGAGGACGTCGAGATCTCCGAAACCGAGACCCGCACGCAAGCCGCGGTCGCGCTGCTGGTCGACACCTCGTTCTCGATGGTGATGGAAAACCGCTGGCTGCCGATGAAGCGCACGGCGCTGGCGCTCAACCACCTCGTCAGCACCCGGTTCCGTTCCGATGCCCTGCAGATCGTCGCGTTCGGCCGCTACGCCCGTACCGTCACCGCCGCCGAGCTGACCGGACTGGAGGGCGTCTACGAGCAGGGCACCAATCTGCACCACGCGCTGGCGCTGGCCAGCCGGCACCTGAGGCGTCACCCCAACGCTCAACCGGTGATCCTCGTCGTGACGGATGGTGAGCCGACAGCTCACCTGGAGGACTTCGACGGGAACGGATCTTCTGCCGTTTTCTTCGATTACCCGCCGCACCCACGGACCATCGCCCACACGGTGAAGGGGTTCGACGAAGTAGCGCGGCTCGGGGCGCAGGTGACGATCTTCCGGCTCGGCAGCGATCCGGGGCTGGCACGTTTCATCGACCAGGTCGCGCGCCGCGTGGGCGGACGAGTGGTGGTGCCAGACCTCGACGGGTTGGGCGCTGCGGTGGTCGGTGATTATCTGAGTGCCAAGCGGCGGCGGTAGGTCGCTAGACGGCGCGCTTGCGCTTCTTGCGCCGGACGGTGACGCTGCCCCACACGGAAAACCCGCTGATGCGCACTAGTGGGGCGCCGGGAGAACCCTCGCCTTCGACGCGGTGGTCGAAGCTGCCCATTACCGCGACGCCGTGCACGTCGACGTTGACCTCCGGCGGCACCAGGATCGTCTGCCCGCCCATGATCGAATAGGTCCGAATGTGAACCTCGGGGGAGGTGAAGTCGGCGTAGCGCAGGTCGACGACTCCACCACCGCAGAAGGCAAATGTGGTCAGCTTGCGGGGAACGTTCCATCGCCCCCGGCGCTCGTAGCCGCTCAGGATCGCGAGCAGCAGGCTGGACGGCGCGGGCCGGCACGGACCGCCGCGGCCCCGGGTGATCGCGCCGGGAAGGTCGGCCGACAGGCGGTCGAGTTCGTCGTACGTCTGCGCGGCGTACGCCCTGTTCAGGCGGTCCTCGTACTCGCTGATGCCCAGCGTGCCCGACGCGGCGGCATCGGTGAGTAGCTGGGCTACCTGGATTCGGTCGGTGTCGCCAGCACGCATCGACCCGCTGCGGTACGCGGGTGTGCTCATCGTGACCTTCTCGGAGCGAGACGTGCGCACATCGCCACCGAGCCTACGACGAACGTCGGCACATGCAAGTATCTTGGCCAAACTGTGAGCTGGTCAGCCGACCCAGCGCGGCGGCCGCTTCTCCAGGAACGCCAGCATGCCCTCCCGGGCCTCGTCGGAGACGAACAGTTGGGCCGACTCGCGCGTCAATTTCTCTGCGCGAAGCTCGAAGTCGTCGATCACTGCCGCCGTGGTGAGCGCCTTCGACGCCGCGAGCCCCTGGGGCGACCCTTGGGCGATCGCGGCCGCCAGTTCGGCGACGGTCGCCCCGACGTCGTCGGCGGCCACGGTGATCAGCCCGATGTCGGCGGCCTCGGCCGCGCCGAACTTCTCGCCGGTGACGAAGTACCGGCCCGCCGCCCGCGCCGACATCTTCGGCAACAGTGTCAGCGAGATGATCGACGGGGCGACACCGATGCGCGCCTCGGTGAGCGCAAACGTGCTCGCGTTGCCGGCCACCGCGATGTCACAGGCGCCGACCAGTCCGAGCCCGCCTGCGCGGACATGACCGTCGATCGCGGCGATCACCGGCAGCCGGAGTTCGAGAATGCGGCGGAGCAGGCGCGTCATCTCGTGTGCGCGGGCGACCGCCAGTTCCGACGGATCCCGCCCAGCCGCCTCGCTCAGATCGGCGCCGGCGCAGAACGTCCCGCCCGTGTGGCCCAGCACCACAACCCGTACGCCCTGATCGGCGGCCGCGCGGGTCAAGGCGTCATGCAGCTGCTCGACCAGCGCCGAGGACAGGGCATTGCGGTTGTGCGGCGAATCCAGGGTCAATCGCGCGACCGCGCCGTCGCGTTCATAGCCGACCAGGACGCTCACTGGTGCCGCCTCTTCTTCGCGCAAGCGCTCATCAGCACCGCCTCTTCTTCGCGCGAGCGCTCATCAGTAGGACCTCGGGAGACCCAGCGACGTCTGCGCAATGAAGTTGAGGATCATCTCTCGGCTCACCGGGGCGATGCGGGCCAGCCGCGACGCCGTCAGCATCGATGCCACGCCGTACTCTTTGGTCAAACCGTTGCCGCCGAGGGACTGCACCGCCTGATCCACCGCGCGCACCGAGGCTTCGCCGGCCGCGTACTTGGCCATGTTGGCGGCTTCGGCCGCTCCGCCATCGTCGCCCGCGTCGTAGAGAGCCGCGGCCTTTTGCATCATCAGCTTCGCGAGCTCGACCTCGATGTGGTTCTGCGCCAACGGATGTGACAGGCCCTGGTGTGCGCCGATCGGCGTCTTCCACACCTGCCGCGTCTTGACGTACTCGACGGCTCGGTCAAGAGCAAAGCGGCCGACGCCGACCGCGTTGGCCGCACCCATGATGCGCTCGGGATTCAGGCCGGCGAATAACTGCGCGATCGCCGCGTCCTCGGATCCGACCAGCGCATCGGCGGGCAACCGGACCTCGTCGAGGAAAACCTGGAACTGGAACTCCGGGCTGATGATCTCCATGGGGATCTTCGTGAACGTGAATCCCGGTGTATCCGTGGGCACCACGAACAGGGCCGGTTTCAGGTTGCCCGTTTTGTGGTCTTCGGTGCGACCCACGACAAGCACCGCCTGCGCCTGATCCACACCGGAGATGTAAACCTTCTGCCCGGAAAGGATCCAGTCGCTGCCGTCGCGACGGGCCGTCGTGGTGATCCTGTGCGAGTTCGATCCGGCATCGGGTTCGGTGATCGCAAAAGCCATCGTCAAGGATCCGTCGGCGATACCCGGGATCCAGCGTTTCTTCTGCTCCTCAGTGCCGAACTTCGAGATGATCGTGCCGTTGATCGCGGGTGAGACGACCATCATCAGCAGCGAAGCCCCGCCGGCGGCCATCTCCTCCATGACCAGGCTCAACTCGTACATGCCCGCACCGCCGCCACCGTACTCCTCCGGCAGGTTCACTCCGATGAAGCCGAGTTTTCCTGCCTCGGACCATAATTCGTCGGTGTGCTGGCCGGCGCGGGCCTTTTCGAGGTAGTACTCCTGCCCATAGTTGGCGACCATGGCGGCCACCGCCTTGCGCAGCGCCTGCTGTTCCTCGGTCTCGATGAATCCGCTCACTGATCGCCCTCTCCTGAATCGACGCGTGCCAGCACGGCGCCCACCTCGACTTGTTGACCTGCTATGACATGAAGCTCGACGAGGACACCGTCGGCGGGAGCGGTGATGGTGTGTTCCATCTTCATCGCCTCCAGCCACATCAGCGGTTGTCCCGCGATCACCCTGTCGCCGGCGGATGCTGCGACGCGCAGCACCGAGCCCGGCATCGGGGCGACAAGCGACCCGTGGGCGAGTGCCGCGTCGGGATCGGGGAACCGGGATACCGCGACGAGATGCATGGATCCGGCGGGGGAGTCGACGTAGACGTCGTCGCCGTAGCGCGCGACGTCGAAGGGACGCTCCACCCCCGCCACGCTCAACACGACCCGGTGCGGTGTCGACGAAACCATCCGCACGTCATCGTGCCCTTCGATGGTGACGCCGCCACGGGTGAACCGATACCGGACGTCGTGGATCTCGCCGTCGGCATCCTTGAACGTCTTGGTCTGATATCCGGAGGCGAGATTTCGCCAGCCACTCGGCACAGCGCCGAAAACCTCTGCCGTGGAACGATTGTGGGCTGCGTCGGCCAACGCAGCTGCCACGGCCGACAGGCTCGCCTGCATCTCGCCGGCCGGCGCGGCAAGGTCGGCAAGCCCATTCGTCTCGAAGAACGCGGTATCGGTGGCGCCGGCGAGGAAGGCGCGGTGGCGCAGCACGTTGACCAGCAGGTCGCGGTTCGTCCTGACGCCGTGCACCCGCGCGCGGGTCAGCGCGTCGGCCAGCAGCGCGGCAGCCTGGGCGCGGGTCGGCGCGTAGGAGATGACCTTGGCGATCATCGGGTCGTAGAACACCGAGATCACCGACCCGTCGGCGATGCCCGAATCCAGACGCACACCGGCGCGCCCGACCGGCCCGAACTCCGCCCCCGCGGCGGGGACGGCGAAGCGGTGCACGGTGCCCGCCTGCGGCTGCCAGTTCTTGGCCGGGTCTTCGGCGTAGAGCCTGGCTTCGATCGAGAACGCCTGTGACACAGGTGGTATCGATTCTAGTCGCGCCCCGTCGGCGACAGCCAACTGTAGTTCGACAAGGTCCAATCCCGAGGTGAGCTCGGTGACCGGATGCTCCACCTGCAGCCGGGTGTTCATCTCGAGGAAAAAGAAGCCGCCCGCGCCGTCGGCCATGAACTCGACAGTGCCCGCGCCGGTATAACCGATCGCGGTGGCGGCCAGCCGTGCCGCCTCGAACAGCTTGTCGCGCATCCCCGCGACGCGTTCGACCAGCGGCGACGGGGCCTCCTCGATGATCTTCTGGTGCCTGCGTTGAATGGAGCATTCACGCTCCCCGACGGCCCACACCGTGCCGTGCGCATCGGCCATCACCTGAACCTCGACGTGGTGGCCTGCGTCGAGGTAGCGCTCGCAGAAGACGGTGGGGTCACCGAACGCCGACTGGGCCTCGCGCCGTGCGGCTTCCACCTGCGCGGGCAACTGCGCGAGGTCGCGGACCACGCGCATCCCTCGGCCGCCTCCGCCCGCTGACGCTTTGATCAGGACCGGCAGCATGTCGGGTGTCACTGCCTGGGGGTCGAGTTCCTCCAGGACCGGAACCCCGGCGGCGGCCATGATCTTCTTCGCCTCGATCTTGGAGCCCATCGCCGCCACGGCCGCCACCGGCGGACCGATCCACGTCAGATCCGCCTCCTCGACCGCCTGAGCGAAATCTGGGTTTTCTGAGAGGAATCCGTAACCGGGATGCACCGCGTCGGCACCCGCTGCCCGAGCCGCGGCGATGAGTTGCTCGGCGTCCAGATAGCCCCGGGTGCCCTCGAGTCGCACTCGCGCATCCGCCTCGGTGACATGGAGGGCGTCGGCGTCCGGGTCGGTGTAGACCGCGACGGTGCCGATTCCGAGCCGCCGACAGGTGGCGAACACCCGCCGCGCGATCTCGCCGCGGTTGGCGACCAGAACTCGTGTGATCATCTGCTTCTCCCAGCGATTTCGGCGTGCTCGGTCGCGGTGAGCGCAACTGCGCACGCCGAAATCGCAGACATGCGGGCGCTCACATCCGGAAGACGCCGAAGTTCGACGTCCCCTCGATCGGACCGTTGGCGATGGCGGACAGGCACATTCCCAACACGGTGCGGGTGTCGCGCGGATCGATCACGCCATCGTCGTAGAGCCGTCCGGACAGGAACATCGGCAGCGACTCCGCCTCGATCTGGGCTTCGACGGCGGCGCGCAGCGCGGCATCGGCGGCTTCGTCGACCTGCTGGCCGCGGGCCTCTGCGGCGGCCCGGCTGACGATCGACAGCACGCCGGCCAGTTGTGTACCGCCCATGACCGCCGATTTCGCGCTGGGCCAGGCGAACAGGAAGCGCGGGTCGTAGGCGCGGCCGCACATGCCGTAGTGCCCGGCTCCGTACGATGCGCCGATCAGCAGCGAAATGTGCGGGACGGTCGAATTGGAGACGGCGTTGATCATCATCGAGCCGTGCTTGATCATCCCGCGCTCCTCGTAGTCCTTTCCCACCATGTAGCCGGTGGTGTTGTGAAGGAACAACAGTGGGGTGTCGGAGCGATTGGCGAGCTGGATGAACTGGGTGGCCTTCTGTGACTCCTCGCTGAACAGCACGCCGCGCGCGTTGGCGAGGATGCCGAGCGGATAGCCGTGCAGCGTGGCCCACCCGGTGACCAGTGAGCCGCCGTAGAGCGGCTTGAACTCGTCGAACTCGGACCCGTCGACGATCCGGGCGATCACCTCCCGCGGGTCGAACGGGATACGCAGATCTGGCGGCACCACGCCGATTAATTCGCTCTCGTCGAAAAGTGGGGCGGTGAACGGCTTGGGCGCCGGGCCCGACTTGCGCCAGTTCAGCCGTGCGACGATGCGCCGTCCGATCCGCAACGCGTCGAGTTCGTCGACGGCGAAGTAGTCACCGAGACCGGAGGTGCGGGCGTGCATCTCGGCACCGCCGAGCGACTCATCGTCGGATTCCTCACCGGTGGCCATCTTCACCAGCGGTGGGCCGGCCAGAAACACCTTCGAGCGTTCCTTGATCATCACGACGTGGTCGGACATGCCGGGGATGTAGGCACCGCCCGCCGTCGAGTTTCCGAACACGAGCGCGATCGTCGGGATGCCCGCAGCGGAGAGCCGCGTCAGGTCGCGGAACATCTGCCCGCCCGGGATGAAGATCTCCTTCTGTGTGGGCAGATCGGCGCCGCCCGACTCCACCAGCGAGATCACCGGCAGTCGATTCTGGAGTGCGATCTGGTTGGCGCGCAGGATCTTCCGTAGCGTCCAGGGATTACTGGTGCCGCCCTTGACGGTGGGATCGTTGGCGACGACTAGACATTCGACTGAGCTGACCGCGCCGATGCCCACGACCACGCTTGCGCCGACGGTGAAGTCGGTGCCCCAGGCGGCCAGCGGGCTCAACTCCAGGAAGGGGGAGTCGGGATCGAGCAGCGCCTCGATGCGCTCGCGTGCGGTCATCTTGCCGCGGGCGTGGTGGCGAGCTACGTACTTTTCGCCGCCTCCCGCAAGGGCTTTGGCGTGCTCGGTCTCCAGTTCCAGCAGCTTGACCGCCATCGCGTCGGCGGCCTCGGTGTAGGCGGGTGATCGGGTGTCCAGGGTGGACTTGAGGCTCATGCCTGAAATCCCAACGTCTTGGCGGCCAGCGAGGTGAGGATTTCGGTGGTGCCACCGCCGATACCGAGGATGCGCATGTCCCGATACTGCCGTTCGACCTCCGACTCGGCCATGTACCCCATGCCGCCGAAGAGTTGCACCGCCTGGTTGGCCACCCATTCGCCGGATTCGACCGCGGTGTTCTTCGCGAAGCAGACCTCGGTGATCAGGTTGTGGTCTCCGGCTATCTGCCGTTCGACGAGCGCGCGGGTGTATACGCGTGCCACGTCGATGCGGCGCGCCATCTCGGCGAGCGTGTTCTGCACCGACTGGCGTGCGATCAGCGGCTTGCCGAACGTCTCGCGGTTGCGGCACCAGTCCACGGTCAGGTCGAGGCAGCGCTGAGCACTCGAATATGCCTGCGCGGCAAGGCCGACGCGCTCGGAGACGAACGCCGCGGCGATCTGCAGGAACCCGGTGTTCTCGACTCCGACGAGGTTGGCCGCGGGCACTCGCACATCTGAATAGGACAGTTCGGCCGTGTCCGAGGAGCGCCAGCCCATCTTGTCCAGCCTACGGCTGACCTCAAAGCCGGGGGTGCCCTTATCGACCACAATCAGCGAAACACCGGCTGCGCCAGGGCCGCCGGTGCGCGCCGCGGTGACGACGTAGTCAGCGCGTACCCCAGACGTGATGTAGGTCTTTGCGCCGTTGAGCACGTATTCATCACCCTCCCGCACCGCGCGGGTGGTCAGGTGCCCGACGTCGGAGCCGCCGCCGGGCTCGGTGATTGCCAGCGACCCGATCTTCTCGCCGCGCAGCGTCGGGCGTACGTACTCCTCGATCAGCCGCTCGTCGCCGGAGGCGATCATGTGCGGCACCGCGATGCCGCACGTGAACAGCGATGCGAAAACGCCTCCTGGGGAACCCGACTGGTGCATTTCCTCGCAGATGACGAGGGCGTCGGCGGCGTCGCCGCCCTCGCCGCCGACCGCCTCGGGGAAACCCGCGCCCAGCAGACCGGCTTGGGCGGCCTTGCGGTGGAGGTCGCGCGGCAGCTCGCCGAGGCGTTCCCACTCGTCGACGTGGGGCAAGACCTCGCGCTCGGCGAAGGCGCGCACCGTCTTTCGCAGATCCTCGCGTTCGGGTGTGGTCCAAATGCTCATGGCAGCAACTCCTCGGGTAGGTCGACGTGCCTGCTTCGCAGCCATTCGCCGAGTCCTTTGGCCTGAGGGTCGAAGCGCGCCTGATAGGCGACGCCCTGGCCCAGGATCTCGTCGATGACGAAGTTCACGGCCCGCAGATTCGGCAGGACGTGGCGCGTGACGGGAAGGTCTTTCGCCTCCGGGAGCAGTTCACGCAGCTTCTCCACGGTGAGAGTGTGCGCGAGCCACGCCCACTGCGCGGGGGTTCGCACCCACACCCCGACGTTCGCGCTCCCGCCTTTGTCACCGCTGCGCGCGCCGGCAATGGTGCCCAGCGGGAGCCGTCGCGTCGCACCGGGTGTCGGTGCTGCCGGAAGATCGGGATCGGGAACGGGCTCGAGTTCGGCGGTGTGTGCAGCGGCGGGAATGACGCTGCGGGTGCCATCGGCGTGCACCGCGACGTGGGTTATTTCCTCGGCAGGCACGAAGGCGGCGGTGAACACGCCGTAGACCTGACCGTCGCCCGGCGGTGCGGTGCTGGTGAACCCGGGGTAACTGGCCAACGCGAGCTCGACGGCGGCCGAGGAGAACCGGCGGCCCACGGTGTCGGGGTCAGGATCGCGGACGACGCAGCGCAGCAGCGCGCTCGCCGTCTGTTCGGTGTCGGCGTCGGGATGATCGGTGCGTGCCAGCGTCCACTCCAATTCGGCCGGCTTCACCTGCAGGCCGGATTCCAACTGGTGGCGCACCAACTCGGCTTTGGCTTCGACGTCGAGCCCGGTGAGCACGAACGTGACCTCGTTGCGGAAGCCGCCCAGGCTGTTGAGCGAAACCTTCAGTGTCGGCGGCGGTGGCTCGCCCTTCACGGCGCTGATGCGAACCCGGTCGGGGCCGTCGCCGGTCAGCTCGATGCTGTCGACGCGCAGTGTGGCGTCGGGGTTGGCATACCGGGCGCCGCCGATCTCGTAGAGAAGCTGGGCGGTGACAGTGTCGACCGTGACGGCGCCACCGGTACCGGGGTGCTTGGTGATGACGGAGGAGCCGTCGGCGTGGATCTCGGCGATCGGGAAGCCCGGATGGGTCAACACCGTGAGGTCGGGGAAATCCCGGGCGAAGAACGAGAAGTTGCCGCCGGTGGCCTGTGTGCCGCATTCGATGACGTGGCCCGCCGCGACCGCCCCTGCGATCCGGTCGTAATCGGTTGGCTGCCAACCGAAATGGGCGGCCGCGGGGCCGACGATGACTGACGCGTCGGTGACCCGGCCGGTGACGACGACGTCGGCGCCGGACGCGAGGCAGTCGACGATGCCCCACGCTCCGAGGTAGGCGTTGGCCGTCAGCGGTGTGCCGAGGCCGAGTGCGTCGGCGCGGCCGAGCAGGTCGTCGCCCTCGACGTGGGCGACGGTGATCGCGACGCCGAGCTTGTCGGCCAACGCCCGCACGGCGTCGGCCAATCCCGCGGGGTTCAACCCGCCGGCGTTGGCGACGATGCGGACGCCGTGGTCTGTGGCCATGCCGAGGCAGTCCTCGAGCTGACGCAGGAAAGTCTTGGCATAACCGCGGTCGGGGTTCTTCATCCGGTCGCGGCCCAGGATCAGCATGGTGAGTTCGGCCAGGTAGTCGCCGGTGAGGTAGTCCAGCTCGCCGCCGGCGAGCATTTCTCGCATCGCCGAGAGGCGGTCGCCGTAGAAGCCGGAGCAGTTGCCGATACGGACCGAGTTTCCGATCGTGTCACCCGGCTCACTCGTCACACGCACTCCTTACCGGCACCATGGCGTCGGACCTTCGACCAACCAACCGGTAGGTTAATCGCTACCGGCGGTACCAAGTCAAGGGTTGGGCGGCGGTCGGCGGTATCTGAGTGTGCGACCCGCGCCGGGGGCTCTCGGCGTTTTCGGCGGCGGTCGCGGTTTCGGCCGAGCGGCGGAGTTTGGAGCACGCCCAGCCCACGGGCTATCCTGGTCAGCAATTGTCAGCGCCCGGCCTGGTCCAGGCTTGCAGGCAGACACCCCGATGAGATGGAGCTCGATCATGGCTGTGCCGAAGCGCAGGATGTCGCGCGCGAACACCCGTAGCCGGCGCGCGCAGTGGAAAGCGGAAGCCACGGGTCTGGTGAACGTCACCGTCGCCGGTCAGCCCCGCAAGGTGCCGCGTCGCCTGCTCAAGGCCGCACGTCTCGGCCTGATCGACCTCGACCGCCGCTAACTCTCAGGGAAACCGTCAGGTTGGCGGCGCGCCTCTCAGGCCCCTCTCAGACACTGGGTTGAGACTGTGGCAGTGCGCATTCTTGTCGTTGATGACGATCGCGCCGTGCGCGAATCCCTGCGACGGTCACTGTCCTTCAATGGTTATTCGGTCGAGCTGGCACAGGACGGTCGCGAAGCTCTCGATCTGATCGCCAGCAGCCGTCCCGACGCCGTGGTGCTCGACGTGATGATGCCGCGCCTGGACGGACTCGAAGTCTGCAGGCAGCTGCGCAGCACGGGCGACGATCTCCCGATTCTGGTCCTCACGGCCCGCGACTCGGTGTCCGAGCGTGTCGCCGGCCTCGATGCCGGAGCCGACGACTACCTTCCCAAACCGTTCGCGCTGGAAGAACTGCTCGCTCGGATGCGGGCGCTGCTCCGCCGCACCGGCCCCGACGAGGGCGACGCCGATTCCGCGGCGATGACGTTCTCGGATCTGTCCCTGGATCCGGTGACGCGCGAGGTGACCCGAGGTAATCGCGCGATCAGCCTGACCCGCACCGAGTTCTCACTCCTGGAGATGTTGATCGCGAACCCGCGTCGCGTGCTGACCCGGAGCCGAATCCTGGAGGAGGTCTGGGGCTTCGACTTTCCGACCTCGGGCAACGCGCTCGAGGTCTACGTCGGATACCTGCGGCGCAAGACCGAGGCCGAAGGAGAACCGAGGCTGATCCACACGGTGCGTGGTGTGGGTTATGTGCTTCGCGAGACGCCGCCCTGATGGTCCTGGAGCCCAAGTCGGGCCCGTGGCCGGGCCAGCCGGCCGCGAATTCCCACCCTGCCAGTTCGGTGTCTCTGCGATGGCGGGTCATGTTGCTCGCCATGTCGATGGTGGTCATCTCCGTCGTGCTGATGGCCGTCGCGGTCTATGCGGTGGTCTCCCGCGCGCTCTACGACGACATCGACAATCAGCTTAGGACCAGAGCGGAAATGCTCATCGAGAGCGGCTCACTGGACGCCGATCCCGGCAAGGCCATCGAGGGCACCGCGTACTCCGACATGAACGCGATGTTCTACATCCCCGGCCGCAGCAAGTACACCGCCAATCAGCAGGGCGAGACGCTGCCGGTGGGGGCGCCCGAGCAGGACGTCATGGACGGCACGCTGTGGATGTCGCTGCGAACCGTCGACCGTCAGCGGGTGCTGGCTGTCCACCTCGCCAGTGGCAACTCCTTGCTGCTCTCGAAGAACCTGGCCCCGACGGGCAAGGTGCTCAAGCGCCTCGGCACCGTCCTGCTCATCGTCGGCGGACTCGGCGTCGCCGTGGCCGCCATCGCAGGCGGCATGGTGGCCAGCGCGGGTTTGAGACCGGTGGCCAGGCTCACTCAGGCGGCAGAAAGGGTTGCGCGCACCGACGATCTGCGCCCGATCCCTGTGGCCGGCAACGACGAACTCGCCCGCCTCACCGAAGCTTTCAACATGATGCTGCGGGCGCTCGCCGAATCCCGGGAGCGCCAAGCTCGTCTGGTCGCCGACGCAGGCCACGAACTTCGCACGCCGCTGACGTCGATGCGCACCAACGTCGAACTGCTGATGGAGTCGATGAAGCCCGGCGCCCCACGGCTTCCCGAAAAGGACATGATCGAGCTGCGTACCGACGTGATCGGCCAGATCGAGGAATTGTCCACCTTGGTCGGCGATCTGGTCGATCTCACCCGCGAGGACGCGGGAAACGCCGTCCACGACACGGTCGAGATGTCCGAGGTCATCGAGCGGTCCCTGGAGCGGGTTCGCAGGCGTCGCAACGACATCGAATTCAACGTCGCCATCACGCCGTGGCAGGTGTACGGCGACGCCGCCGGCCTCGGCCGCGCGGTACTCAACCTGCTCGACAATGCGGCCAAGTGGAGTCCGCCCGGCGGGAGCGTCGGGGTCCGGCTCACCCAGATCGACTCGCTGCACGCCGAATTGGTGGTGTCGGACTTCGGTCCCGGGATCCCACCGCATGAGCGCGACCTCGTCTTCGAGCGGTTCTTCCGGTCCACCTCGGCCCGCGCGATGCCGGGGTCCGGGCTCGGACTCGCGATCGTCAAACAGGTCGTGCTCAAACACGGCGGCAGTTTGCGCGTCGCTGACACCGTCCCCGGCGGTCAGCCGCCCGGAACGTCGATGCATGTGGTGCTGCCGGGGCGCCTCTCGGTGGCCGCCGGGCGGGATGACGAGTAGCCGCGACACGCTGAGGCGGTACACCGGTGACCTGTGTCACCGGCGGGGATGATTGAGACGGATGTGCCCACGCCACGCGCGAATGTTGTCTCAAAGGAAATCGATCTCTAAGGGGTTTCTCAGTACGTTTGGGCACGCTGACATGGCAACGATCGTTGATCTAAGCGTCAGAACCGACTCGAGGAAGAGCACTGCAGCGATATGACCAACCACCCGAGGTACTCGCCGACTCCGCAGCCGGGTCGTCAGTCCGGCTATCCCGGGCAGGGGCCGCAGGGCCCTGTCGGGCCGCAGCGGTCAGGATCCTATGAGCAGCAGGGCACCGGCGGTTGGGACTGGCGCTACGCGACCGAGCAGCAGCGCCAAGCGTTTCGGCCGCCGTACGATCCGTATCCCGGCGCCCCCATGCCGACCGGGCCGGGTCAGTACCCGCGCCCGGGCATGCCGCCCGCGTCGCAGCCACAGCCCGGAAAGCGTTCCCGTGCATCGGCTTTGATCGCCGGCGCGGTGGCTGTCGCCCTGGTCTCGGCCGGAGTCGGTGGCGGGGTCGCGATGCTCGTCCACCCCGACCACAGCCTGAGCGGTATCAGCGCATCGGGCGCCGCGCCCTCGGTGCCGGCGGCCAGCGTGCCCAGTGGGTCCGTCGAGGCCGTCGCGGCAAAAGTGGTGCCGAGCGTGGTGAAGCTCGAGGTCAACCAGGGACGCGCGACGGAAGAGGGCTCCGGGGTGATCCTGTCGACCGACGGGCTCATCCTCACCAACAACCACGTGGTCGCCGCCGCGGCGGGCGACGCCGGTCCCGTCGGTGTGCCGGGTGGTTCCGCAAAGACGAAGGTGACGTTCGCCGACGGCAAGACTGCATCGTTCACGGTGGTCGGCGCCGATCCCGGCAGTGATATTGCCGTCGTCCGCGCGCAGAACGTGTCGGGCCTGACGCCCATTGCGGTCGGCTCGTCGGCAGATCTGCGGGTCGGCCAGGACGTCGTGGCGATCGGCTCACCCCTCGGCCTGGAGGGCACGGTGACGACCGGCATCATCAGCGCCCTCAACCGACCGGTTGCCGCCAGCGGCGACGCCAAGAACCAGAACACGGTCCTCGACGCCATCCAGACCGACGCGGCGATCAACCCGGGCAACTCCGGCGGCGCCCTCGTGAATATGAGTGGCGAACTGGTCGGCATCAACTCGGCGATCGCCACCCTGGGCGCCGATGCCGGCGGTCCCCAGGGCGGCTCCATCGGCCTCGGCTTCGCCATCCCGGTCGACCAGGCCAAGCGGATCGCCGATGAGATCATCCAGACCGGCAGCGCGTCGCGCGCCTCGCTCGGAGTTCAGGTCGGCAACGACGCGGGCGTCGACGGCGCCAAGATCGTCGAGGTGACCGCCGGCGGCGCGGCGTCGGCCGCCGGACTTCCCAGCGGCGTGGTGGTCACCAAGCTCGACGACAGGGTGATCAGCAGCGCCGACGCGCTGGTGGCCGCCGTTCGCTCCAAGGCCCCCGGCGACAAGGTGACCCTGACGTACCTCGACCCGTCGGGTAAGTCGCAGTCGCTGGAAGTCACGCTCGGCAAGGCCGCCCAGTGAGGTCCTCGATCGGAGACGACCGCGCCGTGCTCAGAGTGGCTGCTCCCGTGTCTGCACCGAGATATACGGTTGAGCTCATGGAGCAGCCCCACGCCTTGGTAGGTCGTGCCTTGGTAGTTGTTGTCGATGACCGCACCGCTCACGGAGACGAAGAGGATCACAGCGGTCCGCTGGTCGCCGAACTGCTCGGCGAGGCCGGTTTCGTCGTGGACGGGGTCGTCGTGGTCTCGTCGGACGAGGTGGAGATACGCAACGCACTCAACACCGCCGTCATCGGCGGCGTCGACCTCGTGGTATCCGTCGGAGGAACCGGCGTCACGCCGCGCGACGTGACCCCTGAGGCGACCCGCGATCTGCTCGACCGAGAGCTGTTGGGTATCGCCGAGGCGCTGCGGGCCTCCGGCCTGTCGGCGGGGACGATCGACGCCGGCGTCTCGCGTGGTCTCGCAGGCATCTCGGGAAGCACGCTGGTGGTCAACCTGGCGGGCTCGCGCGCGGCGGTCCGCGACGGCATGGCCACCCTCGGACCGCTGGCGGGTCAGATCATCGCGCAGCTATCCAGTTTGGAGATCTAATCGCCCGCTTTTCTGTGGGACTAGTCCAGAATCCGCCGGTACGGGCATGTTTGTACCGAGCGGATTCTGGCATTTATGAAGCCGAACAGGACCGCAAAGTTAAGACCAGGTGAACAAACCTATGCGTCAAATAGTGATGTTAATCACAGGGAGATGAGACCGTGGCCGGACCTTCTCGCGAGTCCCGCGAGCTAGTTAACAGAGTCTTTGGGGACTCGCTTCCTGACGTCACGCGCGACGAACGCGAACCCGTTTCATCGGACGGCCATGACGACCACGACCGGTGGCTGCAGGACAACGTCCCGCCCCACCACGATTGACCTGTGATTTCGCTTAAGCGTCCATAAGCACCCGCTGGTAACGGATTCGCTCCGATTGACGAATACGTCGATGCGGGGTCACGAACTGCGGCGCATGAAAACGACTCCCCGTCGCCGCGCGGAAGGGGTCCGGGACACCCGGGGAAATCTCCAGCAAATGACGCGAGGCTTTGCGTCCCGATTAACACCACCGGGGCCTCGCGTTGCCGGTCAGATGCCTCCCCGTTATGTTCCTCGTGTCAACGATGAGCGAATCGTAAGAACAAGATGTGGGGTTTTTAATTCTTCTCACATGGAAGTCTTGCGAGGTGTGTGGTGTAGCGGTAAAGCCAGGCACGGACACATCGGAGCCCCGCCCGGGGCATCCGTAACGCTGAGCTAGGGAGATCATGAAGGCAATCACTCGGGTGCTGATCGCGATGGTGGCGTCCATCGCGGCATTGTTCGTGAGCACTGGCACCTCTCACGCGGGATTGGACAATGAGCTGAGTGTCGTGGACGGCCAGGGCCGCACTCTGACGGTTCAGCAGTGGGACACGTTCCTCAACGGCGTCTTCCCCCTCGACCGCAACCGTCTGACCCGTGAGTGGTTCCACTCCGGCAAGGCGACCTACATCGTCGCCGGCGAAGGCGCCGACGACTTCGAGGGCACCCTCGAGCTCGGCTACCAGGTCGGCTTCCCGTGGTCGCTCGGCGTGGGCATCAACTTCAGCTACACCACCCCGAACATCGCGTTCGACGGCTACGGCGTCCCCGGCATCGACCCCGACTTCGGTCTCGGCGACAGCATCGTGACCCCGCCGCTGTTCCCCGGCGTGTCGATCTCGGCTGACCTCGGTAACGGCCCCGGCATCCAGGAAGTGGCGACCTTCTCGGTCGACGTCGCCGGCCCGGGTGGCTCGGTCGTCGTGTCCAACGCTCACGGCACCGTGACCGGCGCTGCCGGCGGCGTGCTGCTGCGTCCGTTCGCTCGGCTGATCTCCTCGACGGGCGACAGCGTCAGCACCTACGGCGCCCCGTGGAACATGAACTGACACAAGGCTTTATCTGGTTCCACCTGGTTTGAAAGAATCAGCCCCCGGCTTCGGCCGGGGGCTGATTTCGTGATCAGAGGGTGTCACTTCTCGGTGGTCGGTGTGTCCTTCTCGGTGTGGTCTGCGGTGACGGTGTTGGCCGATTGCGCCTGTAGGAGATCGCGGATCTCGGTCAGCAGCGTCAGCTCGGTCTCTTCCGAGACCACCTTGGCGTCGCGCTCTTTGAGCTTCTTGAACGGAACCACGATGACGAAGTAGATCACCGCGGCGACGATCAGGAAATTGATGGCCGCGGACAGCACCGCGTTCAGGTCCACGAATTGATCGGCACCCAGCGGGATCTTGAGGATTCCGTACTCGGCGTCTGGGCCCGCACCGATGCGATCGACCAGCGGCTGCACCACATTCTGGGTGAATGCGGTGACCAGGCCGGTGAACGCGGCGCCGACCACGACCGCGACAGCGAGGTCGATGACGTTGCCTCGCGAGATGAATTCCTTGAAACCCTTCAGCATGGCGATGACCCTTTCTTCTTCGTGGTTCTCTCAGTGCAACGAACTTAGTGCCTGCTGCTGTAAAGCGGGCCGACTGTGAGGATTCTGTGAGGCGCGGCAACCCGAATTCCCGTCGGTGCCCTGCACGTCAAAAGCCAAGCGGGTAAAAGGCTTTCGGCCTTCTGATAGCTGGGTCCAGTCGGGCCCTACCACACGAATAAGAATCTTTGATTGGGTGCGCGCTTGGAGGTTCCGGCTGATACCCTGTGAAGGCCTGAAAACGTCAAGCAGGACACTTGTGTCCTCACTCTTAGTAAAGGGGAAGCTGATGGCTAAGCACGCCAAAGCGCCCGCTCGTAGTGCGAAGAAGCTGGGTGCCGTGGGCTTGGGCTCGTTCTTTATGGCAGCAGCTTTCTCCGGACTGAGCGCAGGAACCGCCAACGCCGAGGTCGAGGAGATCGCACCGGCTCCTCAGGTCACCAGCCGGCAGGCCTCGGAGAACTCGGTCATCCGCATCAACGACTTCGGTGTTGCCCGTGGCATCTCGGAGGCGCGCCTCGCCGACGCCGGGATCGTCCACGCCGGCGGCAGCAGCTCGACCGAGGTCCGCGACTCCGTCAAGGCGGTCGCCGGCACCACGGCCTCGGCATTCGAGGGTGAATACCCGGTCGGCCCCGCCATCGGCGACTGGTGATCTGACCTAGACCAAACGGAGCACCCCCGGGAAGTCCCGGGGGTGTTTTGTTGTCTGCAGCTCAGTGCAATGTCAGCGTGACGGCCTGAACCAGCGCGATCCCCGCGACGGTCTTCGCGGCGGTGGCAGGAAGCGCAACGAGCACCACCCGCTCGCCACCTCGGGCGCCCACCCCACTTTCCTTGGCGGACACCAGCACAACGACCCCGTTCGCCGCGACCAGGCGCGCCTCCGCGGCGTCGTCAGCCGGTGCCGCCACGATATCGACGACGTCGCCGGGCCTGACGAGGTCCATCAACGCGGCGTCCGCCAGGGGGATGGGAACGATGCGCGCATCGGGGCCTGCGGCCGATTCCGCGAGGCGCGGTCCGAGAAGGCGGACGTCGGTGAGCACTTCGCCGCGGCGAGCGGGTCCTGCCAGAGTGGCGCCGACGATGGCATCGACATCCCGGTGCGCCCCGTCGGGCACCGTGGGCAGCGATCGAGACTCCACGCGGACGTCGCCCGCGGTGAGCTCAACCCCAGGCGACAGATCGCGAACGGTCACGACGACCTCGGTGTGATCGTTGCGGGGATCGCCGCGCCATGCCGCGACGGCGGCCAATACCACCAAGGCGGCGGCGAGCGCCCGTCGCGCCGACGGCGTTCTCGACCAGTCGGGCCGCAACGCGCGGCTGAGTCGATCGAGCGGCGACGGGTCGAGCGATTCCCCCATGGGGCCACGCTAAGCAGCCCGGCGGGCTGCCGTCAGCCGGCAATCCGGAAGTTGTGGATAACGATCAGCTGGACGCAGCGGCGGCGGGAGCCGAGGAGCTACTCGATGAGCTCGATGAGCTCGAGGAGTCGGACGAACCGGACTTCGACGTCGACGAGCTCGTGCTCGACGAGGACGAATCCGATGACGAACTCGAGGACTCGGTGCTGCCGGAACTACCGGTGCTGGTCTTCTTTCCGGACTCGCGGCTGTCGGTGCGATAGAACCCGCTGCCCTTGAAGACCACGCCGACCTTGCCGAACACCTTCCGCAGCCGTCCGTCGCACTGCGGGCAGTCGGTCAGAGAGTCATCGGTGAACGCCTGCACCACGTCGAACTTGTTGCTGCATTCGGTGCACGCATAGGAATAGGTGGGCACGCAAACCTCCGAGGTGGTCAAACTGTTTAGCACTCTACCGGCTCAAGTGCTAGAACCGCCAGCGGGCGCGGCTCATTCCCCCCAGGGTCACACGAGTGGGACGAGCCCCCGGCGAGGGGTCAGCGCGTGCGTCATCCGGACGTCGTGGGCTTCCGACGGCAGGTGATCGACCAGTTCATCGTCGCGGACGACGGCGACGAGGAGCGCACCGGGTGCCGCCAGCGGCAACGTCCGATCGTAATACCCGGCACCGCGGCCCAAACGGGCACCGTGCCGGTCGACCGCGAGGGCTGGAACGAAGACGACGGCGGCGTTGGCCACTGCAACCGCGGGCAACCACGGTGGCGCGGGTTCGCGCAATCCGAACGGAGCGTCGATCAGCTGGCCCGGAATGTGGCGACCCCACTGCATTGGCAGGGGAGTGCCGTCGGCATCCTCGCGCGCGACGGGCAGCAAGACGGTGACCGTCCGTGCCACCAGCTTGTCGATCATCGTGACCGAGCCAGGTTCAGAACCGACCGGAATATAGGCGCACACCGTCGTCCCCGGCTCTACGAACGCCTCCAGATGCCGGGTCAAATCGGCCGTTTCGCGCTCGCGTGTTTGCCGACTCAATGACCGCCTGGCAGCGAGGATTCCGGCGCGTACCTCTGATTTGTTGGACGTCACCGAGTAGTCCTTTGAAGCTCGGGTATGGGGAGAACAACCGACGCAGAGAGGTTAGTGTGTGAACGATGAATCGGCCTGAAGTTCCCATTCCGTACACCGCGGTGGTCCCCGCAGCGGGACTGGGAACCCGTTTCCTGCCTGCCACCAAGACGGTGCCGAAGGAATTGCTTCCGGTCGTCGACACCCCGGGGATCGAGCTCGTCGCCGCCGAAGCCGCAGAGGCCGGCGCCGAACGGCTCATCATCATCACCTCCGAAGGCAAAGACGGCGTCGTCGCGCACTTCGTCGAGGACCTCGTCCTGGAAGGGACGCTGGAAGCCCGCGGCAAGAAGACGATGCTCGAAAAGGTCCGCCGGGCACCGGCATTGATCAAGGTCGAATCGGTCGTTCAGGCCGAACCGCTCGGCCTCGGACATGCCGTCGGCTGTGTCGAAGCGAGCCTGTCGCCCGACGAGGACGCGATCGCGGTGTTGCTGCCCGACGATCTGGTACTGCCGACCGGTGTGCTGGAGACGATGTCGAAGGTGCGCGCCAAGCGCGGCGGAACGGTGCTGTGCGCGATCGAGGTCGACCGAGAGGACATCGGCGCCTACGGCGTCTTCGATGTCGAGCCCGTGCCCGATGCGGCCAACCCGAACGTGCTGCGGGTCAAAGGCATGGTCGAGAAGCCGAAGCCGGAAGACGCGCCGTCGCTGTTCGCCGCGGCCGGCCGGTACGTCCTGGACCGGGCGATCTTCGACGCGTTGAGGCGGATCCCGAAGGGTGCGGGCGGTGAGTTGCAGCTCACCGACGCGATCGCTCTGCTGATTGAGGAGGGCCACCCGGTCCACGTCGTCGTCCATCGCGGTTCTCGACACGACCTGGGAAATCCCGGGGGCTACCTGAAGGCTGCGGTTGACTTTGCGTTGGAGCGGGACGATTACGGGCCCGAACTGCGCCGGTGGCTGGTCGAAAGGCTCGGGCTCGCTCCGACAGGGACGGCTGACGCCGTCCCGACAGGGTCGGCTGACGCCGTCCCGGCGGCGACCGAACACTAGCCACGGCTGCACTGCCGAGCGGGCCGGTCGACGCCAGCCGGTCAACGGAAGAAAGGCGAGCTGTGCGTTCGGTTGAAGAGCAGCAGGCTCGGGTGGCAGCAGCCGCGGTCGCGCCGCGGCCGGTGCGCGTGGCAATCGCCGAAGCCCAGGGCCTGATGTGCGCCGAGGAAGTAGTGACCGAGCGTCCGCTGCCCGGGTTCGATCAGGCGGCCATCGACGGCTATGCCGTACGCAGCATCGACGTCCTCGGAATCGGCGGTGCGGGCGACGGTGCCGACGAGGACGGCGATCGCGACCAGGGCAGACCGCAGGAGATCAGCCTGCCGGTGATGGGTCTGATCGAGGCGGGCAGCCGCACACCGAGTCGGCTGCAACCCCGTCAGGCCGCCCGGGTGCAGACCGGGGCGCCGATGCCCACCCTCGCCGATGCGGTGCTTCCGCTGCGATGGACCGATGGCGGCGACTCGCGCGTCCGGGTCCTGCGCGGCGTGCGGTCCGGCGCCTACGTCCGTCGCACGGGTGACGACGTGCAGCCCGGTGACGTCGCGGTACGGGCGGGAACCATCATCGGGGCTGCTCAGGTGGGTCTGCTGGCGGCTGTAGGACGCGAGCGAGTGCTCGTGCACCCCAGGCCGCGGGTGTCGGTGATGTGTGTGGGCGGTGAACTCGTCGACATCTCCCGCACTCCTGGCAACGGTCAGGTCTACGACGTCAACTCCTATGCGTTGGCGGCGGCCGGTCGCGATGCCGGTGCCGAGGTGAACCGAGTCGGCATCGTGCCGACCGACCCCAAACTGTTGCGTGAGGTGGTCGAGGGTCAGCTCAGCCGCTCCGAGGTCGTGGTCATCGCCGGTGCGGTCGGCGGTGCGGCGGCCGAAGGGGTGCGGGCGGTGCTGGCCCAGCTCGGTGACATGGAGGTCACCCGCATCGCCATGCATCCCGGGTCGGTGCAGGGATTCGGTCAGCTCGGGCCGGACCGTGTGCCCGTCTTCCTGCTGCCCGCCAATCCGGTGAGTGCGCTCGTAGTGTTCGAGGTGATGGTGCGGCCGTTGATCCGCCTCTCACTCGGCAAGCGGCAGGCGATGCGTCGAATGGTGCCTGCTCGCACGCTGTCGCCGATCAGCTCCGTCGCCGGCCGCAAGGGGTTTCTCCGCGGCCAGTTGATGCGTGATCAGGACACCGGCGAGTACCTCGTTCAAGCCCTCGGCGGCGCGCCGGGTGCGTCGTCGCATCTGCTCGCGACGCTGGCCGAGGCAAACTGCTTGGTCATCGTCCCCAGCGAGGCCGAGCAGATCCGTACCGGTGAGGTCGTCGACGTCGCGTTCCTTGCGCAGCGCGGCTGAGCGTCCCGATTGGCTGCTCTGATGAACCTGCTGAGTTCCCGGTCGCAGCATCCGGGGTGGCCGCAGCCGGTCGGGCCGCTAGTCGTGCCCGCAGGCACAGTCCGGCTACGCCCGATCCGACTCCGCGATGCCGCGCAATGGAGCAGGATCCGGCTCGCCGACCGTGCGCACCTGGAGCCGTGGGAACCCTCGACCGACATGAATTGGGAACTGCGCCATTCGGTTTCGGCGTGGCCCTCGGTGTGTTCGGGCCTGCGCTCGGAAGCTCGTAAGGGCCGGATGCTGCCCTACGCGATCGAACTCGACGGCCAATTCGCCGGACAGCTCACGATCGGGAACGTCACGCACGGCGCGCTGCGGTCCGCGTGGATCGGGTACTGGGTGGCCAGCGAATCGACAGGCGGCGGTGTCGCCACTGCCGCGCTGGCTCTCGGCCTCGACCATTGCTTCGGCCCGGTGATGCTGCACCGTGTCGAAGCAACAGTGCGTCCGGAGAATGGGGCGAGCAGGGCGGTGCTGGCAAAGGCCGGGTTCCGCGAAGAGGGCCTGCTGAAGCGCTACCTGGATGTCGACCGCGCGTGGCGGGACCACTTGCTGGTCGCGATCACGATCGAGGAACTGAACGGGTCGGTGGCCTCTGCGTTGGTTCGCGCGGGGCACGCCTCCTGGGCCTGACGGCTCGTTTGCCGGAGCCGGTGTGTTACTCATGTGACACGTGTGACGTTTGGTGCTTGTCTCCAGCGAATTACAGGTGTGTAATTGTCTCGGCGCGCCGCCCTTGGATGCGCTGGTCACAGACCTAGCCTGATGGGGAAAGGAGCAGGCGCCATGCCAAGCATCCCCCAATCTCTCCTCTGGATCTCGCTCGTCGTCCTCTGGCTCTTCGTTCTCGTCCCGATGCTGATCAGCAAGCGGGACGCGGTGCGTCGGACCAGCGATGTCGCGCTGGCCACCCGCGTGCTCAACAGCGGCGCGGGTGCGCGGTTGCGGCGACGTCGCGGGCCCGCCTCCGGTCATCGCAGTGATCCGGACTGGCAGTCGTCCGCCGAAGAAGCCGACCTCGATGACGAGGCAGCGCCGAGCCGTGCAGTCGTGATGGTCGCCGCCGAAGCCGACGGTGCCGACGGCGAGCCGGACTACCTGGACGTCGACGTGGTCGAGGACTCCGGAGCGCTTCCCGTGGCGGACATCGCGGAGCCGGTGGCGGCCGAAACCGACGAGCTCACTTTGGATTTCGACGGCGTCGCCGAGCGTGACGACGTACGCGACGAGCCGGTGACGGCTGCCGCCCAGGACGGGGAGCGCGACACCTCCGAAGACACCGGCGTCTACTCCGTCATCGACGACGAATACGAGTACGACGGCGACACCGACGACGAGAACTCCGACGAGCAGCCGTCGGAGCCCGAGACGCGAGTTGCGGACTCGCTCAGCGATGCTCGGCGCAGGCGCCGCGAGTCGACGACCGCTGCCGCGGTGTCGGCGCGCAAGTACCGTTTCCGTGCCCGCACGATCGCGGT
Source organism: Mycolicibacterium iranicum (assembly GCF_002101705.1). Taxonomy (GTDB): domain Bacteria; phylum Actinomycetota; class Actinomycetes; order Mycobacteriales; family Mycobacteriaceae; genus Mycobacterium; species Mycobacterium iranicum. Next base: position 50,392 of record NZ_LQPC01000010.1, read on the forward strand.
GATGGCCGTGTTGATGCTGGCCAGCGCGGTCGCGGCATTCACCTGGTCGTCAACCATGTGGTACGCCACCGCCGCGACCGCCACGGTGACCCTGCTGTATCTGGCCTACCTGCGCAGGCAGACCCGGATCGAGGAGCAGCTGCGTAGGCGACGTGCGCAACGGATGGCCAGGTCGCGGCTCGGCGTCGAGAACACCAGTGATCGCGATTACGACGTGACCCCGGCGCGCCTGCGCCGACCGGGTGCGGCCGTGCTGGAGATCGACGACGAGGATCCGGCGTTCGAGCACCTCGACTACGTGCCCTTCTCGCGCCACTACGACCTTCCGCGGGCGGCGGGCCAGTAACCACCTCGCGATTTCTGGCCGTGCCAGCCGGCTGATAACCTGTACCGGCACTAGGGGCTATAGCGCAGTTGGTAGCGCGTCTCGTTCGCATCGAGAAGGTCAGGGGTTCGATTCCCCTTAGCTCCACTCTGTGATGAGTCGGGTGATGGGTTACACCTGAGTCGCGTCATCGGTTACAGATTCCCCGGCCATCGGCCGGGGTTTT
>NZ_LQPC01000011.1 GCF_002101705.1 Mycolicibacterium iranicum
CCTTCGATGTCGTTGTTGTCGATGAGGCCGGCATGGTCGGCACCGGCCACTGGCATCAACTGCTGTCCGCGACGACGACGGCCGGAACGAAAACCGTCATGGTCGGCGACGCCCACCAACTCGCCCCGGTCAAAGCGCGCGGCGGGATGTTCGCCCAACTGTGTGACGAGCTGCCCTGGACCCAACGCCTCAGCGAGGTGTGGCGCCAACACGACCCTGCCGAACGGGCGGCCTCACTCGCTTTGCGGGATGGTGGGCCCGCCCCGGTGCGCCGCGCGATCGACTGGTACCGCAACCACCACCGCCTGGCGTGCGGGGACCAGGTCACCATGGCCGCCGACGCCCTGGCCGCCCACCAAGCTGACCTCGCGGCCGGGAAAGACAGCCTGCTGCTGGCCGACACCGTCGAGATGACCGACGCGCTGAACCGCCGAGTCCACGACCACACTGTCGCCGACCGCGCCCGCCAGGGCCTCGAAGTGGCCACGGTGACCGGGGCACGCAACCACCGCATCGGCGCCGGCGACGTCATCGTCACCCGCAGCAACGACCCCACCATCACCGTCACCGCCGCCGACAAAACCCGCACCCCGATCCAGGACGAGGCCCCGGTCCGCAACGGGCAGCGCTGGCACGTCGTCGCCGTCGACACCAACCCCGACCGCCCACGGATCGCCGCACGCCGACACGGCGACCAAGCACTGGCAGTCTTCGCCGACGACTACCTACGCGAGCATGTGCAGCTCGGGCACGCGGTCACCGTGCACACCGCCCAAGGCGTCACCGCCGAAACCACCCACGCCGTGCTCGCCGACACCGCCACCCGCAACCTGGCCTACGTCGCCCTCACCCGCGGCCGCGCCTCCAATCACGCCTACCTCTACCAACGCACGGTCGGGGAAGGCGATCACCAACACCGCGACCTGTCCGACGGGGTTCACCTCGCGCACCGCGGCACCCCCACCCACGCCGGCCGGACACTGCGCCACATCATCGGCAACGACACCCCCGCCCAAACGGCCCACCACACCGCAGCCCAAACACCGGCCCACGCGCTACCCGAGCGCGTCGCCTCACTCGTCACCCGCCACCAGCAAGCTGTCACCGCCAGACTGGCTACTGATCGCAGATCGCAACGTAGACAACAGGATCGAGCCCTCGACCGCGCACTGGGGCTCGACCGCAGTCAAACCCGAAGCCAGGAAAGGGACCAAGGCTATGACCTCAGCCTCTAACCCGCCGGCCGTGCTCGACACCGATCGCATCAACGCCACCGCCGAACGCATCGCCACCGACTGGGCACACCACGGCCACAACACCCTCACCGCGATGATCGCCGAGCTCTACACCGACCTCGCCGACCTCCCGCCGCGCTACACCCCCGACCAACGCGCCGACATCCTCACCGACGCCGCCGACATCACCGCCACCGAACTGATCACCATGCTCGACGACCACATCTACCAAGAAGCCGACCGGCCACCAGTCACCGAATACGGCTGGGTCATGCACACCGACGACCGCCACACCGCCGCCGTCGCAGCCCTCACCAGACACACCGCCAGCCACCTCACCTGGTGGCTCACCGACCAACTCACCGACTACCTCACCAACCGCGAAGCCGAAGACCCCGACTGAAAGGAGTTGAGGACGAGGCCGCGCGAGCGTGTCGACAGCAGCCGACACTCATCAACGACGGTGAACTTGCCGCCATCTGGTGTGATCATCGCGCGCCAAAACAGCCTCGGGCGATCGGCCGCCTTCAAAATTCTGGTCGGCGTGCGCCTGTCACACACCGGATGGTCGCTGTCCCATGAGACACTCGATGGGCGCTATTTGTGCGCCCAAAACAAACATCGTTCCGCGCGAACCGCGGTCTCTGAGCCTTCCTCCCCTGGGCGGTAGCACCCTACCGTCGAACGGAACAGCTGCAACAACGCTTCCGCTGTTCATCCACGACTTTCATTGCGGTGCAATGCATCCGCAATGAAAGATGCTCTTTATCGAGCATCGATTAGCCGGGTTGATCAACCCGGCTATTTTCATGTCCACCCACCGGTGGCCCCCAGAAAGCCGCACTTCCCAACGGAGTGCGGCTTTCGTCGCAGGAGGTAACAACACATGGACGTAGTCACGCACGCCTGGATGGTCCTTATCGGACTCTTCGTGCCACTGATCTACATCGCCGTCCTTGCGCGTCGCGATGAGCCAGCCCAACGCCTCGAGGCATTGATCAAAGCCCTCATCAACCGCCGTCCGCGACGCTGAAACACCAGCCATGGCACATTCAGAAAGATCTGTGATGTTGTAGCTCCACGCGTCATCTGACGCGCGCCTCCGCTGCAAGACCTTTCTTGCCTCGCAGGTCGAGCACCAGCTCGACGAGCGAGGCTTTTTTGTGCCCACAATGAGGTGCAGAGGTGCAGACCCTCGACGCCATGCCCGCGCGCCGGATCGGAGACCGGAACCCATGCCACAGCCAACGGGCCCAGACCGCCTGCTGTTCGATCAGGTAACCGCCGCCCTACGAAAAGCCGATCACTTCGAGCAGATCTTTGAACCAGACGACCTCAGCAGGGTCGACAAGCTGCGCTCCATCGGCCGGCGCGTGGGACGTGAACTGGGCTGGAAAATCCGTACGTTCGCCACAGCCCTCGACAGCGGGCGGGTGCGCGTACTCATCGTGGTCGAGCGCTCCACACCCCTAAGGGACCAGCTCATGGACACCCGGCGCCGCAAATCGATCAGGGACGCACTGGCCGAAATCGGGGCTGACATCAACCTGGGATCTGCGGATTAAAAGTCCGTAGCTAGCGAGCCTGTTGAGCAGCCAGGTCATCCCAGGGTCTGGAAGTGGTCGGTCCAAGCTTGGGATCATTTCAAGTCGATGGGAGCCGTTGGGCTGACGGTGGCCTTCATGTAGGCGTTGTTCAGATACACGATCTTTCGCGTGAGCAGTTCGCTGCTCCAGCGGTCTTCCGTGCTCTTCCCACGCGCGCTGCGTGCAAGGCCTAACGTCTCTAGTTCCTTCAATCCGCGCTGCCAGGTGTCATCTTTGATGGCGTGGTTCTTTCGATCGTTGACCGAGACGTGCGTGCCAACGGTGTCGTCCGTGCCGCCTTTCAACATCAGCCGCAAAATCAGGTACACGAAGAGAGCGCGGGCAGACAACACGTTGATCCAGCCGTTCGACCAGAACTCGAGGGGGATGGTGATGTACGGCGCTCCCGTTTCGGGAAGGTGGGCGACGACAATCTTGTATCCCTTTCCGGGTTCGCGAACACGACTGATCCAGCGTGTCGTTACGTTGGGTCCGCTCGTCTGCAGTGCAGACATAGCCCGCTTGATCCGCCTCGTACCAGCCCCGGGGATGGGATCGGCATCATTTAGTTCCTCGTACCCCAACATCTCCGCCCAAAAGTTGTCGGTGAGCGGTGTGAACAGGCCGTGGGGGGGTTGGCGCGTCAGCATCACCAGGCTGAGATACACCTTCAGCGCGGCTTCGCCGCAGAGGAACATCGCGGACAGTGGGGTCTCGGTCTGAGCCGGATCTTGAATCCGGGCGAACTCTCGTGGCAGCTGCACGGTCGACCGTCGGCCCGACATCTTGACTGCCTTGTTCAGCAGCTGCTGGGCCGTCACCGTCAGCGTTCCCATCGGGTCCATCCTCCAAAGTTCTCGGACGTTTCAGCGGGTATCCCTGGAGTAGTGGGATATAGAAGTATTGGGGTACATGTAATGTACGCCAAGGGCCAGATCAGAGCGTTGATTTTCCGCTCAAGAAGTATTTATTGATGGCTTATATGGAACTGACAACTAGCTAACTCAGTATCTGGCACTTGCTGTGGTGGTCATCGTATACCGCTGAAACGTCCGTGAATGAGGCTTGCTCATTAGCCGCGGTTGGGCTGTGATGGACGGAGGACGCGACACCTGTGGCTCGGGCTCGCGTCCTCCGTTCCGCACGCGATCCCAGAAAGGAGGTGGTACTCGAATGCGGCGTGGTTTTCGACTTACCGTTCGATGGGCCCACGGGTCCATCTCGATCACGCTCGAGCCCTACTAGCTGGGAGGGTCTCCCGCCGATTGTCGCGGCGGGGGACTCTCCTCCCAGTGTGTCTGCGACCGTGCCGCTGATGCAACCAGGTCGGGTGCCACGTTCCAGGTGGCCATCTCGTTGGCAATCCGCGATTCAGCAGCGCAAGAACTTCCCAGGGTGGGGTTCACCTGCTGCTATTTGGTCATTGACCCACGACTAGGGCTGATTGAATCCGGTCTCCATGATGTCTATGATTGATTCGTGGTTGCATTTCAGTGGTTTTTGAATAGGCTCTTGGGTAGGAACCTGTAGAACCGCAGGTCGAAAAAGATCCAAAGATGAGGACGTGACACCGTGACCATGGTGAATACCGCCATCCTGAACCACACGCTGACCATGAAGCTGCCGCCGGCGGAGTTGGCGCGTCAACTGGTCTCGCACCTGGGCCCGACGCTGGTCGCGGCAATGGCCAACGTCCGAGATCGCAAGCTGCCACATAAGTGGGCATACGACGGTGGGCCCACTCCTCGGCCAGAGGCATTGGCGCGACTGCAGGTCGCTCACCGCGCCTGGGTGGCGCTGGCCACCGCCGAAGGGGACGACATTGCCCGAGCGTGGTTCATCGGCGCCAATCCGCGCCTCGATGAGGTGCCGCCTTACCTGGCGATCCGGGCTGGCGACTACAACAAGGTGATGGCTGCCGCGGCGGCCTTCGTCGATGGCACCGACAACTAATTTCGAAGGAACCGCCCACGGCCCGACTGCACAGATAGGATCGGCATCCTGCTGATTTGATTCTGGGCAGGGGGTTGTGGGGGCGTGACGAGTGATATCCGGGCCTGTCCGACGACGGGTATTGCCTTGCTTCCTGCCTGCGGGCAGACGGTGTTTCGGCTTGCCAAGCCTTCCTACGGACCGCTGAACCCCCAATGCCGTCCGCTCACCAGCGACGACGACCGCAGCCGATGGAATCGGTTCGACTTGCCCGGGGAACAAACCGTCTATGCCGCTTCCACCCCTGAAGGAGCTTACGGAGAGTTACTGGGCGGTTTGAAGAAGCCAGCCCCACTGGCGGCTTCGGTGCTGTTCGACGATGCCGGAGGCGCAGCAGTCACGGTGGAAGAGTTAATCGCCGAGGACTGGGCAGCATTGGGCAAGCGGCTGGCCCCGCATGTGGTCGACGTCAACTGGCTCGATGAATTTCGCCTGTACACGATGACCTTGCCCCAGCAGGGATGGCTGGTGGACTCCGAACATTCCCGCACCGTCACCTTCTTGCAGGAAAACATCCCCCTGGCGCTCTGGGAACGTGGTGTGCAAGGGGTGACCGTGTCGGATCTACGCAGCGAAGACCGATTCCTCACCACCCACCTTGCCGAACGATTGGCTCGCGCCCGTCTCACGGAGGGACACACTGCGATTGGGTTGCGATACGGCTCCAAGCACGGCAGCGACTGGGACTGCTGGACGGTTTGGTTACGCAACGGCGTGAACACCAGCATCGCCGTTGATGCCGGAGAACCGGTACACCCTCCTGAGCGCAACCCGATCTTGGCCAAAGTGCTTGACACCTACAACCTTTCGGCACAGTAGCGCCATCAGAGCACGGCAATTGGTTTCCCCGCGCGGAGGTTCGGCGGGTAGCGATGTTGGCCGCGCGAGCGCCAGCGCCGCACGCTCACCGAAGTCGGTGAAACCTGGAAGCACCGGGTTGTCGGGGTGGTCTGCAAAGATTTCTAGCTGATGCCTCATCCAGTCGACGACGTCACGGCATTGCTCCGTACGTTGTTGTATCAGCCCCTTGTCTCTGGCACGCACGACGAAATCAGCGACAGACTCCAGTCCCTAGGATTGGATTTAGGCGAGGGGACGAAGGCCGAACGGGTCGCATCCGTCCTTGACTCCCTGCCTCATGACGAGTTAGTGCGCGTGGCTCAACAACTTCTCGACGCGGACGTTCTTTGGGCTGAGCGGCGCAACCAGCTGCAGGACGTGCTGTGGATAGGGCAGGGTCCCGTCATCTGGGAGCGGACCCGTCGCGACCTAGCCGCCGCCCTCGACATCGAAGACTTAGTCGTCGATGCCGACCGGTTCGAGGCAATGCTCGATCGTTGGTGGGTGCTGGGTACACCGAGCCCGTTCGAAGGAGTCTTCAGTGAAGAAGACACATCAACGCTCGCACTGGCATTCGGACCGGCCAGTAGTCCCGCGCGACTCCGCAAAAACATCCAACAACACGTCTTCCGGAATTCGGATTGGTCAGTGGAGCGGCTATTCGACGAACTTGGCGCGTTCGATGCGGTAGACCGGCGCTTCGCAGGCTTCCTCGAGGACCTGGTGTCACACAAGGTCGTTATTCGCGAGAACGCCCAACGCCGAATCGTCAATGCCATCGCCCGACAGCTGCATGAGGCCCGCCTGGAATTCCGAGAGGTCGATCTCGACGGCGGATATCCCGTGTTCCGCCTAGTGGCGACCGGACAACCCACCTCCCGACCGAAAAGTCTTATCTTCGGATCAACACGGAAACCAGACCTGCGGATCAGCGACACGGTCGACAACGAGATCGAAATCGTCGATGGTGCAGATGCCCTTGTATTCGATGATCCGATTGGACTTGACGGGGTGCGCTGGCGAGACCTGCAAGCCTGGTGGAGTCGGCACCACCAGGAGCAAGACGAGGCCACCGCCAGACGTGCGCTTTATTCGCGGATGTTGAGCGGCCTACCCAAAGATTCGCCGCCACAACGCCACATGTTCATGGCATATCACCAAATCCACGGCAGCCGAATTCCCGATCTACCTGCACTGCTACCCGAAGTGTGGCTGCACTGGGACCACAAGACAATTCGCGAACGTGGCATTCGGGCTCTGCTTGGCCAACGGATGGACTTCCTCCTGCTGACACGCAATCACCACCGCATCGTGTTAGAAGTCGACGGCGAAACTCACTACACCGACGAGGCAGGCAACCCATCTCCAACGGCGTACGCACGAAGCGCCGCTCTCGACCGAGCCATGCGCCTGCGCGGATATGAGGTATTCCGCTTCGGCGGAGCCGAACTGCGCAGCGAAGCACAAGCCAGATCAACACTCGTCCCGTTCTTCAAGGAACTGTTCGACCGATACGACATCGCAGACTGATACCAGCAGGCAGCCGCTCGACCAATCCAAACATCAACGCCGCAGCCCCGTGCGCACCCCACCCGTCTCGATAACGAAGATTTCCGGGACGGCGGAGGAGCGGCAAGGGCGGCGACGAAGTTGAGGGGTAACTAGGGCGGCAACTGCAGCACTCTGCTCGGTTGGCTTGGGTGGTCGGTCTAGCAGACCACACTGTTGAGCATGGCTACCAACGAGGAGCGCCGCGACCGCGTGGTGCAGTGGATGAGGGAGATAGGTGACCCGTGGATGCGGCCAGGTGCGCCCGGTGAGGCCGCAGCGGGCAGTGAGTTAGCTGCTGACGACGCAGCTGGTCCGCAGATATCGCCGGTGGCGCATCATGGGCTGCTAATGGCGTTGGATCACCTGGGCGCGGTGGTGGATGCCATGACGTCGGGCGTACAGATCCGGCACTACGCGCACTTCACATCGATGCGAACGGTGTTGCTGTCGTCGGCTCGTGTGCGGTGGCTGCTGCAGCCAGAGATCTCCACCGATCGCCGGTTGCGATGCGCGCAAATTCGGCACAAAAATTTGATGGAGCAGCGAAAGGCGTTAGTGGATCTGGGTGCGCCGGCCGTCGAAGCTGAGCTAGAGCAACAACGGCAGCGGCTTCTGGCGGCCATGGATGCTGAGAAGGACAAGCTGACACAGCAGGCGCAGGCTCTCGGCGCCACGCAGCTGCATGACCCGATCGACACTGTGTCCATGCTCCGAACGATGGTCGACCCGCAGTCGCTGGAAGGCACATTCGTCCTGCAGATGTGGCGCACCGGGTCGGCATCGGCCCACGGTTACTTCTGGACCGATCAGAACCGCTCCAATCCAGGAGAGTTCGATGAAACATGGTTCAACGGAGCGCTTTTCGCGTCAGTCCTGTTCGCCGACGAAGCCATGAAACTGTACGTACGTCGTGCCGGGATCACGCTATGACCCCTGACCAGAACGAAGGTTTTCGAGACTGCGGGGCTATGTCTACATTTCTATGGATTACGGCCGTCGTCTGAGACGGCCACTAGTCGTTCGGATGCGAGTCGGATGCCGACGGCCTGCTTGGATACCTGGAGCAGGTCGGCAAGTGTGGCGACGAGTTCATCGACTCTCGCGGGGGGTGTCGGCGGGGGACCCAGCTCAAGGTTCTGCATCTCTCGCAATACAAGCCGGCGAAAGGTTCGGCGGGGCATCAGCAACGCCGCCATCGCGCGATTGGCTTGCACTTCGCGCCAATCCGGACGTTGACGCGTCGAAGCCCAGCTCGTCTCATTCGGTGTGATGTCGCGGTGAAGACAGCGCACCACTCCGTCTTCCTTGGAAAAAGGGCCGCCCACAACACCGGTGCGTCCAACTAGCTGAGCCATCTCCGGATCAAAAAGGTAGCGGTGGAGGAAGATGTGAGATGCCTCGTGAGCGAGCGTCGCGCGCCAGCGTCCGACCGCTCCCATGGTCGCACCGTCGGCGTCTCGCGCCTCGGTCAACGAACTGTCGATCGACACCTTTGGTGCTCCACGCACCGAAAATTGGGTGAGACCGAGCACCCCGGCGGGGAGGTCGGCGTACAAATCGAGTTCGGCGCGAAGAAATCCTTCGATGAAGCGCTCGACATCGGTCACCGGGTCGCTCAACGTGGGCGTCAAGCCCGCACGTCGCAGTTGCTCCGTAGCAATCTCTTCGATGTCTTCCGGCTCGTACCAGATCCGCTGATCGCCCTCCGGCCCGGAATACCACTGCACCGTTACCGCTCCACGTCATCGTCTTTGGTTATCCGATCTACCTGCTCGAGAAGGCTCTTGAGCTGATTTTCGGTCAACCGATCGCTCGCGACCCGCCGGAAAAGCACCCCTGCACTAGGGGTTTCTCGAATGTATTGCTCGTCGTCCTTCGTGATGCCAACGCGCCCTGCCGCAGCCAGAAGGTCATCAAGCTTCAGACCCAGCTCGGCGGCAATCTTTACCAGCACCTCTTGCGAAGGTATCCGACGGTCGAACTCGATGTCGTTCAAGTACGACGGTGATAGTCCAAGCTCGCGAGCCAACCCGCGCAGCGTCTGCTTCAGCTCGACCCGGGCATCCCGGATGCGCTTGCCAAGGGTCTCAGTCATGCAATGCCTGCCATGTACGCAAATTAGCGTACGCCGCCGGCCGCATCCGACCCATCTGTCAGACTCACGTGTTATCCTGTATGCGTGTACGCGGACATGCGTACAAACGCACGAGAAGGGATCTCAACATGTCCAAGGGACATCACCGCAGCGCTATCAGCGGCAGGTTTGTGAAGGCCTCCACCGCCGCACGCAACCCCAGGACCACGGTCACCGAACGTGGTGCCAACCACAGCAGCGGCACCCATCACCGCAGTGCCATCACCGGCAAGTTCGTGAAGGCCTCCACCGCTGCGCGCAACCCCAAAACCACGGTCACCGAACGCGGCTGACCGCTTGTCCGAGCGGGGGGCCTCCGGTTCTCGATGTACCGCCCCGCCGCTCGGATGCCCTTCACCCGCAGAACCCTTCAAGGAAAGTGAGGCCATCATGGCCGTGTCTGTCCCCACCATCACTTGCCCGTACTGCCGATTCACTTTCGTGAACGTGCGGGTCACCAAGCATGGGCTCATCCGTTGTGGCAACTGCGGCAAAACGATGAAAATCTGACGCCGTCCGTTCCGTCCCAGGACGTCCTTGACGGTCTATGACCCTGCTAATCAAGCGATTTGGATCTCTGCCACAGCTAGAAGGGTGCTCTCTGAATGAAGATGATGCTCGCGGTGCTCACCGCCGCCTCCATAATCCCTACCGCCGCCTGCGCTGATCCGCCGACCGAGTCGGAACAGTACGGAATCGACACCGTCGGTAGGTCAGCTGCGGCTCGCTTAAAAGACAACCGCGGAATGAAGGTCAGGGACGCCTGTCAAGCCGAGGTGAGCGGGCTGCCCAAGGACCTGTTGGCGAAGTACAACGTTGACGAGGTCGTCAGAGGATGCGTCAGCCGGAATAGCGGCGAGGGTTGACCTCTCAACGCCCAAGACAACGCGCCTCCTCCTCAGGTCACGACGAGCAGGTACACGGTCGGGCGATCATTCGGAGCGCGTGGGAAACGAGGTTCAGGATGATCCGAGTTCGAACAGCCGGCGTTCGATGACATCGACCTCAGTGTCGAACTCGTAGGCCCAATCTTTGGCGAGATCGATGTAGCGGAGATAGTGCTCTAGCGACGCCTCCCATTGCTGTCCGGTCGATTTTCGAAGACCAGCAACCACGTTGTCGTCCATGATAAGTGGTTGTGAAATATACGGTTTGGCATCGTAACCGGCGAAATACATCAGCTTGGTGAAGTAGGACGGGCCCAGTCCGGCGATCCATAGCCGTTGATGCCTGCCCATCGCCTTGTATGCGCTGGCGGCCCCTTCGCTACGCACCACCTTGATCGCCTCAGTCAGGTGTGACGGGGCGTTGTCGCTCGACAACGGCCTCGCCGCGCGTGCTGTCGACTGTCCTGGAGGAGCTCCCCAAAAAATGATCGCCGCATGCAATTGTGTCGCGGACCGCGGGTCGGTGAGTTCAGCCACCACCCGTTGAGCGATCGCGAACACCACAGCGCGATCGATTCGAATCCGGCCGTTGGGTTGCGCCGGGAGTTGGTCAAGTTCACTCGGCCACATCCGCTCATCAGGCAGCACGCTCTTGCAGTATTCAGGGTCGCGTGTAAAACCCTGTCCAAGAACATATTCTGTGCGTAGCGGAACCTGTTCATCGAACAGCTTCGGCACGGAGCTATCGGCCACCTGACGCCTTTCTCGGAGTTATTCCTGCTCGCACTCTATGGGCGTGGAGAGGTACCGGTAGGCCGTTGCTCGACTGATGCCGAATGCTTTGGCGAGTTCGTGAACCGGTTCGCCCGTCCCGGCGAGGCGGCGCAGCTGCTCTTGCCGTTCGAGGGTCAGCTTGGCCGGCTTTGTAGCCGGTAATTGGCGGGCTCGTCGGGACTCACGCGATGCGGCGCGACGCTCGCGGCCAAGCTCCAGTTCGAGTTCGGCCAGTGTTGCCATGATCGCGGCCACCGCGCGGCCTGTTGGTGTAGCTGTATCTATGCCTTCACGCAAGGCGCGCAACAGGATTCGACGTCCGCCAAGTTCGGCGATGGTGCGTGTAACTTCGGCGACGGAACGCCCGAGACGATCGATGGCGGTCACGACCACGGTGTCGCCCTCGCGGGCATAGTGCAGCAGGGATGCCAGGCCAGGCCGGTCAGTGTTCACCGCACCGGAAAGCTTGTCGGTGAAGATCTGGTCGGATTCGACGCCCTGGGCAGCGAGTGCGGCCAGCTGTCCATCGAGGTCCTGCCCCGCAGTGCTCACCCGCGCGTATCCAAGAATCGCTGTCACAGCACCCACCGTCTCATTGCCCTCCGACAGTGAGGATCTGAGACACGCGGCGTGAGACAAGATATGAGACACCGCGACCTGGGGCTACACGCTAGGGGAGAGGAGCCCGAGGGGATGTCTCGTTTCTTTAGAAACGAGACAGAAGGCTCCTGTCAATCCTCCGATTCGAACGGAGACCGCGCGGCCGACGCCCGTCCGGATGGAATGCCATAAGCGGGTCGGTCGGGCGCAGCGGTACCGTTCAGTGGGCCAGCGACAAGGAGACGAAAAGACGAAAAGTGGCCACGCCCGATCTGACCGCCGCCGGCACCATCGCCGCCGTTCAGGCTCTCGACGAGGCCGGCACTCCCCTAGCCCAGATCGCACGCACCTTCGACATATCCCGGTCGGAGAACCCGACGTAGCGGCAGTAAGGTCAGTTCAGCGATCTCCGCTGACGAGTCGTGCTTCCTACTGCTTCCAAAAACAAAAGCTACTGCTTCCAAAAACAAAAGGCCCCGACGTTGAGTCGAGGCCTTCTGTCCGTCGCTGCACCGGCTGCAACCGAGTGCAGCTAATCCAGATGGATATCCAGTCCTACCGGGGATCAAGTCTTGTTTGGAGAGTTTGATCCAGGGCAGTACGGGACTCTTTCAAGGTAGGAGCCAAAAAGGCTGCGGTCAACCGTTGACGGTATGCGTGTTTCGCAGGCATCCTCATTATCAGAGGACAAGTGTCCTCTGTCGGAACCGCAGAGTCTCGACGTCGTGGCTGCAACCACGTTCTGCGGGGAAGGCTCCAGATGGACAGGGACCCCAGGGGGTACGGAGGCATATCTCGTCGCTCGCGAGTACCACCAGCATTCACGATCGACGCTCTACGCCCTCTGGGGTACCCGTCCCTGAACCGCGTATAACACGCGGAAGGGAGGATAGCGGTGTCTGCTGCTATCACAAACCTCGATTCCGGACTGGACGAGGTATTCAGCCTGAACCGTGAGACGTATACGGGTCTGGCCAGCAAGTATGAGAAAACGGGGTATCCCCGACTCCAGCAGGCGAAACGATGGCTCGAACCGTTCATCGCCGCCATGTCCGAACACAACGTGAGGACTGTGTTGGAGCTGGGGCCGGCGGATGGCTATCTGACAGGGCATCTGTGCGACCTCGGGTTCGACATCACGGCGATCGACTTCGCTCCGTCGATGTGCGAGGCCACCCGGCGGCACGCCAGCAAGGCCACGGTGATCGAGGCCGAGTTCTTGGGGTACCAGTTCCCGACGCCGTTCGACGCCGTGTTGGTGTCGGCGTTTGCCCACCTCTTCCCGCATCCGTGGGATCTCGCGGTGCTGGAGAAGACGCGTGAGCTGCTGGCACCCGGTGGAGTCGCATACCTGGCGACGACACTGCACCCGCTGTTCCGCGCGGGCTACATCGAGAAGGACGCCACCGCGCAAGTGCGTTATCGGACCCAGCACACCGCTGCGTCCTTCGAGAGCCTGATTCGGCTCGCTCAGCTCGAGGTCGTCGACTCCTACGTGACATCTGACCGTCTTGCCTCTGAGAAGACCTGGGGGAACTGGATTGTCGGGAGGAAGTCATGAACCGCGATCTGATTCTCGGTTGGAGCGTGGCCTTCGGGTGGGCCGCGCTTTTGGGCTTGGCTCCTACGGTGCTCCCGCTCGCATACGCAGGCTCGGCGGTCGCGGCGAGCACGCTGTTGGGGATCGGGGTCTACCGGGTGCTGCGCCGGCGGGCAACCACCAGGCAGCTTGAGTCGCTGCATGCCAAGCGCGGTGTCATCGCGGTGTCCTGCGGGCGCAACCGGGCCGAGGAGTTTTCCCAGCCTTGGGAGCGCGCTAAAGAGCACATCTTGTGCTGGGGCGTCGGTATGACGAACATCGTCCGCGACGCGGTATTGATCGAGGCCGCGGCACGGCGGGGGGGCACCATCACCTTCGAGATGATCGACCCCACTTGGCTTCGAGGCCGACCGCAGCTGTGCGATCTTCTCGATGTCACTTATCACCGATCGAAGCTGGTGGATCAGATCGACGAGGCGCTAGCCCGGCTCGTCGATCTGCGTGACCGGATCAACGAAAAGTACGGAGCCGACAAGGTCCAAATATTCGTCGTCCAGCACTATCAGGCACAGAGCGGAACTGTGTCTGATCCAGCCAGCACCGAGGCATTCGGGTACATCGAGCACCACACGATGGGGTTCCCGAACGGCCAGTCACGGATGAAAGCGATCATGTACGACTCGCCGAACCCGAACACCGAACCGCCTTATCTACACTGCGTGCTCGATTCGCGAATGCAGCTCCCGCGCCTGCGCGTCGGGAAGAACCCATCCGATCGCGAACAGCTCGGGTGGCGGGACGAGGCCGAAGGCGTCGACCCCTCGGCTGCATAGTTGTCCGAACCTGAAGCCGGTTACCTCCTAAAAAAGGGTAACCGGCTTCAGTCTTTGGCGGCAGGCCGGTTCAGATCAGGCGGGGGTTGCCGTCTTCGTCGAGGATGATGTGCCGTTCGCCGCGCTGGAGTGCGTCGAGTGCGAGGGTCTATCTCGTAGACGGCGAGATCGGTGATGCGGCTGGGGCCGATCACGATGATCTCGTCAGCGTGATCAGCGCCGCCGCCGGCCGCCAGGCCCACGTACTCTGAGTTCGGCGCGACGACGAACTGCAGATCCCAGCCGATGACGCCTCCCACCTCGCGCGCGCGTCGGTTGAGAGTTTGCACGTCGTCGTCGGTCAGCACGTGATGCCCCTCCCCCGCCATCAGGCGTTGTCGGCGGTTCTGCGGCGCAGCGTGTTCAGCTCGTCGAGCAGCTGCTCGTAGCGCTGAAGGGACATGACGACGGCGGCGGGCTTGCCGGCGGTGTCGGCCAGGACGACGTGGCCGCCACTGGTGGTCACCTGATCGATCAGGCGCTGATGCAGTTCGCGGACCGGGATCAGCTCACTGGGAACGGCTTGCGCGCCGCCGAGGGCTTCAACGGTGGTACGGATCATGGGATTTCGCCTTTCGGAAGTGGGTCGGTCTGGTGTCCCCTCGGCCCGTCTGTCGAGCCGAGGGGGACAACGCCGAAATCGGTTGATGCTCAACCGCGTTCGGTGACCGTGGTGTTGGGGTGACGTGCGGCCGTGGAGCCCTTCACGAACTTGCCGGTGATGGCACTGCGGTGATGGGTTCCGCTGCTGCGGTTGGCGCCCCGTTCGGTGACCGTGGTCTTGGGGTTGCGCGCCGCGGTGGACGCCTTGACGTAGCGACCGGTGGTCGCGCTGCGGTGATGTCCCTTGGCCATTGTCTTGTCCTTTCGGTTTGTCCGGCCCGGTGTTGAGCCGGATACCGGTCTATAAGTGCGCTCGTCGGCTCGATCCCTGAATTCCCCGGAATCGTTTCGACCGGCCTCGGCGGCGCGGCGGGCCAGGGCGTCGCCTTCGGCGGCGGTCACCGACCTGCGTGCGACTCGGGCGGTGCGGGTGCCCAATGAGCTGGCGTTGATCAGTGAGGTGAGGTGCTTGATGGTGGTCACGACGTCCTCTTTCGGTTTCGGAGTTGGCGGAGTTGGTGGCCGAGGAGGTTTTCCACGCTTTTCGCGTCGCGCAGCCCCAGCTTGTTGGCGATCTCGCGCTGGGTGAAGCCGTGTTCCTGCAGGAACAGTGCTTGGCGCGCCCGGTCGGTGGTCAGCAGGGCCATCGCTTCGGCCACCGTGTCGTTGGTGACGATGGTCTCCTCGATGCCCTTGATGACGTCGAACTCGTCTTCGGGGAGTTCGTCCATCGGCGTGGTGGCCTCCTGGATGCGCTCTTTCTCGGCCCGCAGTGCGCTGCGGTAGATGTTGGCGAATTGATAGAGGCACTGGCCGATGAAGAAGGTGCCCAGCGACGCCCCACCCGAGGACTGCCAGCGGTGGGTCTTGAGCACCTTGTCGCGGAAGTAGATCAGCGCGGCGACCACGGTGTCGGTGGCGATGTCGTCGATGGTCTGGTCGTCGGGCCAGCCCTCGATGCGGCCCAGACCGTAGCCGGTCAGCGTCTTGGCCTTCGCGTAGATGGTGCCGTGGCGGATCCAGGCGCGCAGCACGCCGAGGCCGTAGCGGGTCAGTTCGCGGGAGAACCGCTCCCACAGCCGGCCGGTGAACTGCTCCAACTGCAGCGCCAGCAACAGCTCCTCATCGGCTTGAAGACGCCGCAGTCGTTCCAGCTGTTCCAGCTCGTCGGCCAGTTCGGCGGCCAGATCAGGGTCGTCGAGCCAGGTACCGACCAAGCCCTCGTCGACGCGATGGATGTCGCCCTGGTTGTCCGGTTGTAAGCGCGCGGCATCAACGGGCGGGCCGGGGCGGCGTGCCGGTCGATCCATGGCTACATCTCCAGGAGGCGAGAAAGAGACAACCGATCCCTACGGTTGTCGCTTCCTCTTAAGTCCGCGCGTACCGCGAACCCCTGAAACCCGGAGAAAGTTTTTTCCAGGAGAGCGGTCGCGGCCCGCGCGCTCGCCATTGTCCCAGGTCGAACCGACATGCTTCGGCATAGCGGAGGGCTCTAGGCCCTAGACCACGAGACCGAAAGATAGCCTTTCAGCCGCAGACAGCGCTGTTCAAAGCAAAGAGCCCGGGTCGGTCGCAAGGACCGAATACCGGGCTCTTCCTGGCTTCAACCGGGCACGCGCTACACGTCACACCGGCCTGTATGCACTCAATCGTACGTGGAGCCCTGATAGAACTCAACGGTGACGGCGCCGGGCCCCTGGGTTGAACAATGGTTGAGCCCCCAGCGATTCCACACGTACATGCTCCTGGCCGGTGGGGACCGCACCCGTGCTCTCGACCTGCACGAATGGAACACCCAGCTCAACGCCGCACTGCTGCACGATTTTGCCCACCTCGAAGTTGGCCTCCGCAACTTCTACGACCGGGCACTCATGAGTGCCGTCCAGCCAGGCGAGGCCCACTGGACCGACCCAGCTTCGTTTGCCGCGCTGTTCCCGGCGGTACCGGGCAATGACGCCCGCACCCACGCCGACCTGGCGTCCGCACGCACCAAGGCTGGCGGCCCGGCCGCACCTCCCGGAAAGATCCTTGCCGAGCTGACCTTCGGGTTCTGGGTCCTGCTGACCAGCTCGCGACACACGACGCTTCTCTGGAACCCACATCTGGAAGCTCTCTACCCGGCCGGTTCGCAGCGGCACAAAATCCACTTCGGCCTCGATGACATGCGTAAGGCGCGCAACCGGGTCGCTCACCACGAGCCCGTCCGCGTCGCCGATGTCAACAACCTGATTCGCCGAATGCGCCGCTACGCCGGTTACATCTCTCCCGATCTCCGGCACTACATCCGACAGACCAGCACCGTCGACTCGCTCTTGCAGTCACGTCCTTGACGGTGGGTGGCGAGATCACCGTCCCCCGGTAAGCGCATCCGTGCAGGACTTCGGCTGATAGCACTCTGAACAGCACAAATGGCCGATCTGTCGCAGTAGAAGTGACTCAGAACAGAACAACGCCAGCGGACGTAACCGAGGCCGCGCGTACGTCGGATGCCGTGAGCGGGGTCCACGGCATCCGAGCCCGGAAAGCGTTATAGCTTTCTGTCGTTCTAACGATATAAAGCTTAAACATTAAAACGCCGTAGCACTTAAGCGTTACAGAGTTACAGCGCTATAATGCTTAGGTGACAGTCAACATTGCTGTGTGCCACTCCCGTAAGGGTGGTGTGGGCAAGTCTTTCCTGGCCTACGAGCTGGCCCATCTGCTTGATGCGGTTCTCGTCGATCTAGAACACGATGGGGGAGGCGTGACGGCCAAGTGGGGGTATCGCCCCCAAGATCACCCACGGTCACGGCTTCTGGATGCACTGGAAGCGGGCGCTACCGCGCCGCGGCCGCTACGCGGATTCAAGAAGCCCGACCTCATCCCAGGTCATCCCGATCTCTATGACCACCAGCCCGACGCCAACACCATGGCTGATGCCCTCACCAAATGGGCATCCGAATGGGGCAAACCGTGGATCGTGGTCGACACCCATCCCGGCGCTAGCCCAGCTGCCCACGGTGCCCTGGCCGTGGCCAACATCGTGCTAGCCCCGACTGCGCTACGAACCGCTGAACTCGACGCCACCGCCGAGCTGGTCAATGAGGCGGCTGACTACCCGCTCGTTATCGTCCCCAACTTCGTCCCCACAACACCACCGGCCGCCGAAATACAGCGACTGCGCAGCATCATCGCCAACACACCCGTACAGGTCGCTCCACCGATACCGACCGCGCTGCACGTAGGAACACGCAAGAAGCGCATCGCCATCACCGCCGAAGCGCCACCTGCGAAGTCGCTACAGAAAGTCGCGGCCGCGCTCACCGATCTCGGCACCTTCGTGAAGGAGTACGTCAATGGCTGACGGCCTGGACTCGCTCACCGCCATGCGCTCGAAGTCGACCACATCGCGCCGCGCAATCCCGCCGCCGCGACACCAACCGCGTCGCACGCCGGTCGACATGCCCGCCGCACCATCGCCAGCAGCCGTATCCGAACCGCCCAAGGCGCAGCCGGCGGCCCCTGTCTCGGCGGCGACCCCGCCGGCCTCCGGCACCGACCTCACGAAAGTGTCGATCTATCTCGACGACACCACGGACGCCTCCCTCGAGGCTGTGCGCGCAGCGGCCCGCGCGACCAAGCCACGCGTCGACGCCACCCGCAGCGCCGTCGTCCGACTGGCGCTTACCCGGCTCGCCGAACAGCTCACTCCCGCCGAAATCGTCGCTGAGCTGCAACGCAGCGCCGCCACTCATAGCGGCCCCGGCCGCAAACGCGCCTAAACACCGTTGAAGCGTTATAGCGCTATAACGCTTCAATTGCGCACGTACGTCTTCCTCGGCCTCGATTGTGGCGAAACGGTGGGTGGGGGCCGTCAAGGCCGGCAACCGCCGCTGCGCGGTCGACCGCGGTCGAGCCTGGACAGCCACCACCCACCGCGCAAACGGGCCACTACGAGGAAGCAGCGGAAAATCTGGTCATGTGGGGGAGTGAAGGGCTACTCGGACTGGGGCCCCCGGCGCGGTCCAGAAACTCGTTGAGCGCCGCATCCACGATGTCGGTGACCGCGTACCCGCGCGGTCCTTCAACACCTCCACGCGCTGCTGCGTGCCCGGACGCACATAGGTGTTCAACGGCACCTTCTGCTGCCGCTTACGCAAACAGCGCAGTGGATCTCGCCTTCGAACGAGTGTTGCGGTCGGTGATCCACGGACCCGCATCGACCGGCGCCCCGATCCTGGACATGCTCGGCGGCCCACGCTGCACCACTTCGAACGCCGCGCGCGTTGTCGGCGCGGCGGCCTAACGTCGGCCCTGATGAGCCATCGGCCACACCACGTGTTGCTGCGCGCGAGGCGGACCGTGGTCGAAGACAGCTTCAGCCGTCAATCGGGCGCTCCTGTTGGCGATCATCTCGGTCAAGTCGTACTGAACTTCGCTGCAGGCTTCATCGAGTAGAACTTGTTGCGCCGAGGCGATCATCGGCGTCGCTGACGTGTAATCGGGCCGCCCAGTCGCTCATCCGATCGCCGATCGCGTCCACCTCTGAGAGCACCAAGCAGGCCGCCTCGCTTGCGTATTCCTCGATGAACGCCGACCGCGCTTCAGCCGGCCACCAGACCGGGATCGGGAGCTGGGCCGCGTACACCGCCGCGATGGCCGCCTCCAGCTCCAGGGGATCGATCACCACCCGAACGGTAGCCCTGTGAAAGGAGTGGCGGGATGTGCGCGTGTCGGTACCAGGTACATGAGCCTCTCTACGTAAGGATCAGATGCATGGCCCAACCGCACAAAGGTCCGCGCGAGCAGATCAAGGTTCGCGCTGACGCATCCGTCTACGCCCGGCTTCGTGAAATGGCCGCCGAACGCGGCACCAGCGTCAGCCAACTCTCGGCAGACCTGCTCGCTATCGCGGTTGGTCACCCCGAGGCTGTTCGCGAACTCGACAAGGAGGTTCTGCCGCTGGCGATGTGATCATCCGCCAGGCCTCAAGACTTTTGCTGGGCAGAGGGTCTTGGCATATGTGACATCTGAATAGCCGGTGTGCGGATTACCCGCTGACATGACGAAGGCCCCGCGTTAGCGAGGCCCTTGTCTGAGGTTTCGAACTGAGTTGGCGCTCGGTTCTGGGTCCGCACCCATTCCCCGAAGGGATCTGTCTTGGTGGACAGTTCTCACGGTAGCGCACGCCTCGAAGCTGCACCAGATTCGCCGCGCGATCGGTGCGCAAACCGTGACCTCATCAGTACCCGCGCACGTCGGACGAACAGTGCGTGGCCGACGCCGCTTGGCGCGGCTGTAGCTCCTGCTGCTCCCAGTCCGCATGTGGTTCGTGCGCTGGCGCACGAGCGTCGCCGTGACTGGGTGACGCGCGCCGGCTCCTGCGCGCCGTCTGCGCCGATGTGGACCAGCCGCGGCGGGTGGCTCGACGGGCTGTCGCGGTGGGTGCACTCCCCGGCGTTCGGACAGCTGTGTGCTGAGGCGCGGGTGTCGATCACCACGGCCACGCTGTTGTCGATCGCCGCGGTGATGGCCGAGCACGCCGATCACGGCACCGGCCGCCACGTCGCGGTCACCCGCGCGACAATCGCCGACAAGGTGGGGTGTGACGTGCGCACCGTGACCGCCGCCTGGCGCGTGCTGCGGGTCTCCAGATGGGCCGTGGAGGCGCAGCGGGGCCACGGTTCGACGACCACTCCCAGCGTCGGCCGGCGACCCTCGGTGTACCACCTGGTGCCGCGTCGCGAAGCCCGCCCAGCGACCCCACCACTCGTGCATGATTTCCACCTACCGCCGTCAGGCGGTGTTGGTTGTTCTTCTCCCGTAGGGAATTACTCACCAAGCAGGCGCGCGAGCGCGCCCGCCAACAGGCTCTGCGACACGACGCGACAACCGCGGCCGCGGCGCGCTACCGCGCGGCCGCTGGCCACCCAGAAACTGGCCGCTGGACTCGTCGCGATCACGCACGGTCTGGATCGCGCCCACATCGGTGCCATCTGCGATGCGCTCAGCGGCGCCGGTATCGACCCCGCGGTGTGGTCTGCGCGTGCGATCAACGACGCCCTCAACGCCGACATGCGTACCAGAGGAACGACGTGGCCCGACCGCATCGCCAACCCCGGCGCATTCCTCGCCAGCCGGTTGCGACGGCTGTCATGGGCACCTCCCGAGGCCCCTCCGAAAAAGGCCGGCGGCTGCGCCGCCGCCAGCATCGACCAGACGCCGCGCCCAGTGGTGCTCACCGACGCGGCGCGAGCCCGGATCACCGCCGCCCGAGAAGAGATCCGCCGAGTGCTCACCGAGCGCGCCCAACGCAGCCGCGAGGAACGCACCAGTAGTCCTCTCGCCGCGTCGTCGCGGCGAGACATCGGGCTGTCGGTCCAGACACGGCACGGCGGCGCGATGAACCGACCCGCAGCAGACCACCGTGCGGTCCGCGGAGACGCGAGTCAGAGCACCGTTGAACGTTCGGGTCGACGACGCGCCTAGTTGGTTGCGAACCGACGCGCGGACGTTGCGGCCAGACGCCACCCTCAGCACCCCCAACCAACGGCCTCTTTTAGTCGCTTCTCACCCACGTCTTCCGTACTGCTTCCGCTTCTCTCCCGACCTCTCGCTGTTCCATCTCTGCCTGCTCGTCCCTTCCCCGCTGCGCTCTCACAACCCACCCCCAAACCTCAGTACTGCTCCACCGCTTAATGCTATGGCACATTTGCACAAGTTTGTGCGATGCTGGTGGGTGCCGGTCCCGTCGAGGGTTTCGCCTTGTGATCTTGGGTGGGATCGGTCGGGGAGGAGGTGGGTTGGGGTGTTGACGGTGGCGAAGTTGTCGTTGTGGTCGGTGAACTATTACAACGACACTGCGCGGGCGGTCGGTGATGCGGTTGCGGACCGGCAGAAAGCCAATGGGGGGTTGGCGGAGTACTACGCCGAACGTGACACCCGTACCCCGGTCTGGGTATGTGCCGGTGATGTACGCGCGGTCGCTGAAGCGGTGGGGTTGGGGGCTTCTGAGCGTGCCGGTGGGGACGCGGATCCGGATGTGGTGGCGCGCTGGTTGGACAGTGGTGTAGCCCCGAACGGGGAGTGTGGTCGGGCGCACGGCAAGGGTGGTGTGCACGGGTTCGATCTGACGTTTTGTGCCCCGAAGTCGGTGTCGTTGGTGCGGGTTTTCGGCAACGATGTGGCCGATAAAGCGGTCAACGCGGCGCATCAAACAGCCATCGCGGAGGCCCTGGAGTACCTGTGCGCGCATGCCGGTTACACCCGGGTACATAACCCGGTCACGGGAGAAAAAGACCTGCAGAAGTTGCCGGGTTTGGTGGCCGCGGCTTATCAGCATGAGACCTCGCGGGCGGGCGATCCGCACCTGCACACCCACGTGCTGGTTCCCAATCGGCAGGCCCGCGCTGATGGCCGGTTGGTGTCCATTGACGGCACGTCGTTGTTTCATGAAGCGCGTGCGGCGGGGATCATTTATCAGGCCACCCTGCGTCACGAACTGCACCGCTTGATCGGGGTGGAGTGGGGGCGGGTGGACGCCCGCACCGGGATGGCCGAGATCGCCGGCATCGACCCCAACACCATCACCGCCTGGTCAACGCGCAGCACCGCGTTGAGGGAGTGGGCGGCATCCAATCTGACCCTCGTTGAGGGCGGGAAAAAGGTGTCGCAGGCGCAGTTGGCGGCCGCGCAGAAAGCCACCCGACCGCGTAAACCGGAG
>NZ_LQPC01000012.1 GCF_002101705.1 Mycolicibacterium iranicum
TAGACAGCTCGCACTCCACTCGGAGGTCTTCGTCTTGTCACCTCACCACGCCGTCACCAACGTCCGTGGTCAGTACAGCTAGTCACCAGCCAATTCGCACCGCGAGCGCGCGTGTTTGCACAGCGGCGCGCCGCAGAAACGCGACGTTTTGGGCACGCTCGCCGCCGACGAGTGCGCGCCGCATGAACGCCAATCCCGGCGTGTCGGCGTGCGAACACGCGCGCTCGCGGAGCAAGGCGAGCTACTCGCTGCGCAGACGCGACTCGACGAAGCGCTCCAGAGACTCCCACTGCGTCACCGCGTCGGCGTACGGCGCGCTCGGGCGCCTGACCTTGTCGGGATCCAGGACGTGCCCGATCACCCGGCCCAGCGCGGTGTCCGGGTTCAGCTTGGCGTCGACCGTCGTCTCCTCGGAGTAGTCGCCGATGTCGCGGAGCAACTCCACGGCCAGCTCGATCTGGTCGCGGTCCAGCGCGTCAGGGCCCTCGGCGAGATCATCGACGATGTCGGTCAGCACGTAGACGTTGTCGTCGGTCACGTCCACGCGCAACGACCCGTCGGTCGCGGCGGTCCGGATGTCGTCGTAGGTGGCCAGGTCTGCCAGGTCATGATCGTGCTCATCCGCGAGATAGCGGGCCAGCGCGCGCTCGGAGGGGAACACGCTGATCCGCCCGTTGCGGCCCAGGAAGATCGGGCGGTCGTCGAAGTAGCAGCGCAGCGTGAAGTAGGTGCCGCCGGTCATCATCACGCGGATCGGATCGATACCCACCCGCTCCCAGAAATCTTCGTCGCTGCCCAGCACCTTGGTTTCGGCCGCGACGGCGAGATCGTCAGCTTCCTCTTCGGTGTCGACGATGTCATCGATCACGAGGTCGTCCTCGTCGGGCTCGGGCGCGTCCTCGTCGAGTTCAGCCTGCGCCTTCTCCGCCGCGGCGCTGTCCACCTCCGGTGTCGTGATGACCGCGTCGAGCGCCTCGATCACGTTGTCCCAACCCTTAGCGACGATCTTCTCGATCTCGGCCCAACGCTTGCGGCCTGCGCGGCCGGAAAACGCCTCGATACCCCCGCCGACGGTTCCGAGCACCGGGTTGCCGTTGAAGAACTTCGTCACCGCGGGCAGCTCACACACCGACCCCATCGACGACACCACGGCCAAGGCGCCATGCAATGCGCTGACGCTCTCCTCGGTGGGCTTCTGCGACAGCAGCTCTTCCAGAACCACCAGGTCGTGGGTGTGTTCGTCGGTGGGGTTGAGCCGGTGGGCATTGGCCTGGGTCAGCTTCTCCCACGCCGGATGATCGACCAGGTCGTTGTCGCTGTTGGTGCGCACGAATGCCACCAGGTCGGCGACGGAGTCCAACACATAGAGGTCCTCGTCCTTACCGAGGAAGGCCTCCCACTCGTCGCCGTCGGCGCGCCACCTCGGCGCCCACAGGGTGTACACGTCGCCCTTGGTCAGCTTCAGCCCGATCGGCACGATGTCAGCAGCCATGCGGCACAGCCTAACCACTGGTCCCAGCCGTACAGCGGGCCTGGTTGGGGTAAGGCGTCCCTCGTCGGAAGGTCGGCTCACTGTTGCCGTACCGCAACCCGTTCGTCGCTCGGAGTGTTCGTCAAGCCTGCCATGATCGCCGAATGATCAGACTCGGCCTCCACGGACTCGGCATCGCCGCGGGTGCGCAGCGCACCGTGATCGATGCCGTGGCCGCGACCGCCGAGCGTTGCGGTTTCGCGACACTGTGGGTGGGCGAGCACGTCGTCATGGTGGACGAATCGGATTCGCACTACCCCTACAGCGACGACGGCCGCATCGCGATCTCCGCCGACGTCGACTGGCTGGACCCGCTGATCACACTGAGCTTCGCCGCGGCGGCCACCAACCGCATCGAGCTTGCGACGGGCGTGCTGCTGCTGCCTGAACACAATCCGGTGATCATGGCCAAACAGGCCGCGTCGCTGGACCGGATGACGGGTGGCCGGCTGTCCCTGGGCGTGGGTGTCGGCTGGTCGAAGGAGGAGTACGACGCGCTCGGGGTGCCGTTCGAGGGACGCGGGCGTCGCCTCACTGAGTACGTCGCGGCGATGCGGACGCTCTGGCGCGACGACGTGGCGTCGTTTTCCGGTGAGTTCGTCTCCTTCGACCGGGTGCGGGTCAACCCCAAGCCGCACGGTCGCTCGATCCCGGTTGTGCTGGGAGGCAACTCGGACGCCGCACTGCGCCGTGTCGCCGAATGGGGTGACGGCTGGTACGGCTTCAACCTCGCCGACGTCGAGGAGGCGGCTTTACGCGCGTCCAAGCTGCGTTCCCTGTGCCGGGAGGTCGGCCGCGACCCGACGGACCTGAGATTGGCGGTGTCGCTGCAGGACCCCGTGCCCGCCGACGCGACGAGACTGGCCGATGCAGGCATTGATGAACTGGTGCTCGTCGCCGGACCGCCCGCGGACCCGATCGCGGCCGAGGCATGGATTTCCGATCTCGCCGGAAAGTGGATGCGGGTCCGCGCCTAGCCCGTCGGCCGCCAGAACCCCTGGAACCCTTGACCGGCATTGGCTGTCCTGATCGGCGAAAGCTTCACGGGGTCGCCCGCCTCGACCATGAGGCCGTCGCCGACGATCATCGCGACGTGGCCGTCCCACACCGCCAGGTCGCCTGGCAGCAACGCGCCGGCGGATACCGACGCGCCGACGTCCTGCTCCTGCGCCAGCCGCGGAATGTTCAGCCCTGCCTCCTGATACGCCCACTGCGTGAGTCCGCTGCAATCCAGGCCGACGCCCGGCGTGGTACCGCCCCACTGGTAGGGCACGCCCAGCTGGGTAAGGGCATGCCGAACAGCGCTGGCGGCCGTTGCATTCGGCGCCATGACGACGCTTCCGTCGGGTAGTTGAATCGCCACGCCTTCGCCGAACTCGGCCGCATCCGGCGTGTCGGTTCCGTCGGGTCGTGTGAGCGAGGCCAGTTCGGCGGGTAATCCCGCACTGCCACCGAAGGTTCCGAGACCGGGGCCGCTGCCGGAACCGAAGCCGGCCGCGGGCACTCCCATCGGGGACCCCGCGGCCCCGCCCGAGAATCCCGACGGTGTCGTCGGCGCCGCTGCAGGAACCCGCGCATCCAGCACCTCCGCGCGGCCGTTGAGCCCGGACTCCAACTCCTCGACGATCGCGATGGCCTCGGCGAGCGCATCGCGCGCCGCGCCCAGCAGCTCCCGCGCCGTCCCCGGTGAATCGAGGTGTGGTTCCAGCGCGGCGGCTTTCGCCTCGAATTCGTCGACGAGATCCTGCAGGCGCCGGTGCGCGCGGGCCACTGCCTGCGCAGCACCGTCGGCCACCCCGCCCAACCGGCCCGCGCGGTCGGCAGCCGCGTCGATCGCAGCGGCAGTGGTCGTCGCGAACTCCTCGGCGGCGTCGGCCCCCGCGCCCGACCAGCCATCGCCGGCCCGCCGCCACGCCTGACCGGACGCCCCGGCGACGCCCTCCAGCACGTCGCGCACTCTGCCGAGTTCTGCAGCTGGATCCCCCACCGGTTCGGCGCTCCATCCCGGGCCGACGAGCGCCTGCACACGCCGAAGCGGGGCAGCCAGTGCCTCCACCGTCATCAGCGGGCGATCCGGGCGGCTGCGGCGTCGTCGGCGACGGTGTAGGCGTGCGACGTCCCGGCTGCCGCAGTGGCGCCCGACGCCAGCGCCCGGCTCAGCTGGGCGACCCCGTCGGCGTCGTCCCGCGCAGCCCTGGCCAGTGAGGCGAGGAACCGCGCGCCGACGGGACCGAACATCGCGCCCGATTCCGCGCCCGCTGAGGACAGGGCCGCAGCCGCCTGCTTTAGGTCGGCAGCGTGGGCGGCGCACGCGGCGGCGTAGTCATCGATCAGTCCGGTATCTGCCGACAGGCGCGCGTACATATGGTTATGACGCGGCACATCCTCCGTCGGTTCCCATAAGGTCGTGACCCATGGATGTGCGCGTCGTCGATCACCCACTGGCTGCAGCTCGGCTGACCACTCTGCGCGACGAGCGCACCGACAACGCGGGTTTCCGCGCAGCACTCCGCGATCTCACGCTGATGCTGGTCTACGAGGCCACCCGTGACCTGGTCACCGAGACCATCTCTGTACGCACCCCGCTGGCCGAGACCGCGGGAGCCAAGATCGCTGTGCCGCCGCTTCTGGTTCCGGTGTTGCGGGCCGGGCTCGGGATGGTCGACCAGGCGCACGAGCTCATTCCCGAGGCGCGGGTCGGTTTCGTCGGGGTGGCTCGCAACGAGGAGACCCACCAGCCCACGCCGTACCTGGAGTCGTTGCCTGACGACCTGAGCCGCCAGCCGGTGATCGTGCTCGATCCGATGCTCGCCACCGGCGGGTCGATGGTGCATACCCTTGAGCTTCTCTTCGCACGTGATGCCGTCGATGTCACCGTGATCTGTGTGGTCGCCGCTCCCGAAGGCCTTGCGGCGCTGGAGAAGGCCGCGCCTGAGCTACGACTCTTCACTGCCTCGATCGACTCGGGTCTTAACGAGATCGCCTACATCGTCCCCGGATTGGGTGATGCCGGCGACCGCCAGTTCGGTCCTCGATAGCAGGTCGGTAGCCCGCCGTCGCGCCTGGTTCAGATCCCCGCCGCAGCGAATCTCGATGTAGGACTTCAATTTCGGCTCCGTTCCGGACGGACGCACCACCACCCGCAGGGATGTCACACCATCGCCGCCGTCCAGAATCAACGCGTCGGTGCGCGGCGCCAGATCTGTTGCGGACACGGTGAACCCGGCCACGTGACCGGGTGGGTTCGTGCGGAGTCGGGTCATCAGGGCGGCCGCGTCTTCGGGGGAGGCGACGCGACGCGTGATCGCGGTCGTCATGTGCACCCCGTGATGCCGGGCCAGGTCGTCGAGCGCGTCGAGAATGGTGCGGCCCGCTCGCCGCAGTGCGACCACCAGATCGCAGGCCAACACCGCGGCGCTGATGCCGTCTTTGTCGCGCACTGCGGCGGGATCCACACAGTGCCCGATGGCCTCCTCGTAGGCGTACACCAGCGGCGCATCGAGTCCTTCGTCGGCGCGCGCCAGCCACTTGAAGCCGGTCAGGGTCTCGACGTCATGGGCGCCGTGGGCGGCGGCGATGCCGGCCAGCATCCGTGACGACACCACGGTGCTGGCGACTACGGAAGGGCCGGTTGTGTGCGACAGAATGTATTCGCCGAGCAGCCAACCGGTTTCGTCACCACTGAGCATTCGCCAGCCGGTCGGTGTCGGCACTCCGATCGCGCAGCGGTCGGCGTCTGGGTCGAGGGCGATCGCGATCTCCGCGTCGACGTCGGCTGCGAGTGCCAGCAACTGGTCCGACGCACCGGGTTCCTCCGGGTTGGGGAACGTGACGGTCGGGAAGTCGGGGTCCGGCGCGAATTGCTGTTCGACGACGTGCACATCGTCGAAGCCGGCCAAAGCCAGCGCGTCGAGTGCGAATTCACCGCCGACACCGTGCATCGGGGTCAGTGCGATACGTGCGGAACCGGTGGTGCGGCGAATCGAAGCGGCGCGTTCCAGATATGCGCGGAGTTGGTCGGAACCGGAGGCTTCGACGGGCGTGCGGGGTATCTCGTCGGCGGGCGGCGCCGCGGCGATGGCGGTCTCGATGTCGCGGTCGGTGGGGGAGACGATCTGCATCCCGCCGGGGAAGTACACCTTGTATCCGTTGTCGGTGGGTGGATTGTGCGAGGCGGTGATCTGGACACCCGCAGCCGCATTCATGCTCCGCACGGCGTACGCAACCGCCGGCGTCGGCACCGGTCCAGGCATCAAGGTCACGGAGAATCCCTGTGCGGCAAACACTTCCGCGACAGCTTGGCCGAACTCGGCAGAGCGGTGCCGGGCGTCGTAGCCCACCACCACCTGCGACCCGCTCAATCCCCGATCGCCCAGCACCCGCGAAACACCCCACGTCGCGCGGATGACGACCGCGAGATTCATCCCGTTGGGCCCTGCGCGCAGGGGACCACGAAGGCCCGCGGTTCCGAACGTCAGCGGCCGGGAGAATCGATCTTCGAGTTCTTCTGCGCCGCAGGCGGCCAGCTCGGCTGCCGCGCCCGGGTCGGGATCGTGAGCGATCCACTCCTGCACCACGTCTGCGGTCGCCACAGCCTCAGCCTGCCGGATTCGCGTCCGCGGATGCCAGCTTGCGCAGGATCGGCGCCACCAGCATCAGCAGGTCGAACTCGAGCTCGGACAGCGTGTCGCGCATGGTCTGGTGCAGCCACGCGTCGCGCTCACCCCGGTCAGCGTCCAGCACCGCCATGCCGTCGGGGGTGATCTCCACGAGTTGGCGCCGCCGGTCGGCCTCGTCGGGGCGACGCGCGATCAGTCCCCGTGCCTCCAGTTCGTTGAACGAGTCCGTCAGCGACTGCACGCGCACCTGCAACCGGACCCCGAGCTCAGCCGGTGTCGTCACACCCGCACGGCTGATCTCGCCGAGCAATTGCAGCTGGCTGAGCGTAAGCCCGTTGTCGGGGCGGTGCCGGCGCAACTGGCGCGTCACCGCCATCATCGACTCGCGCAGCTCGGTCGCCGCAGACAGGCTGGACTCCGTAACCATTACCAAGATATCCCTTGGTATCTGATGTGCTTCATGGAACATCGCCCCTTATTGAGATCTTGAATTGATAAGAGCATACTTGCTACCAGTATGAAGTGGTGGCAACAGACCCTCAGGTGGACGATTCTGCTCGCGGTGACCGTCGCGGTCACCATTCCGCTGACAAACCTCGGCGTCCCCTCGGCCGCGCTGTTCGCCGCCCTGGCGGTCGGTATCGCCCTGGCGCTGATGGCGGCGGGCCCTCAGCGGGTGCCGCGCAAGATCGGCGTGGCCGCACAGGGTGTTCTCGGCGTCTACATCGGCACCATGGTTCAGCAGGACGCCCTTTCCACTCTCAAGGGGGACTGGGCGATCGTCGTCGCAGTCGCTGTCGGGACGCTGTTGCTGAGCATCATTGCGGGCGCACTGCTCGGTCTGCGTCGCGACGTCACACCGCTGACCGGGTCGCTCGCCCTCGTTGCGGGCGGGGCTTCGGGTCTGGTGGCGATCGCGCGGGAACTCGGCGGCGACGACCGCGTCGTCGCCGTGGTGCAGTATCTGAGGGTCGCTCTGGTGACCGCGTCCATGCCCGTCGTCGTCACGCTCATCTACCACGCCGACCGGTCCCACAGCGCTGCTCCCGTGGCCGAAACAGCCACGGCGCCCTGGTATCTCAGCGTCGCGATCATGGCCGCGCTGATCGTGGTCGGATCCGTGGGCGGCCGGTTGATCCGGTTGCCGGGTGCCGGACTGCTCGGCCCTCTCGCTCTGACGGTCGCGCTCGAGGTCAGCGGGTGGTCGTTCGGGCTGTCGGTGCCGATGCTGCTGGTCCAGGCCGGATACATGCTGATCGGCTGGCAGGCCGGTCTGGCCTTCACCCGGGAGTCGGTGCGCAGCGTCGGCAGGCTGCTGCCGGCCGCGGTCGCCCTGATCGTGTTCATCGGTGTCGCGACGGCGGGCCTGGGCATTCTGCTGGCCCACGTCGCCGGGCTGACGCCGCTGGAGGGCTACCTGGCGACCAGCCCCGGCGGCGTGTACGCCGTCCTCGCCACGGCGGTCGAGACCGGTTCGAACGTCACGTTCGTCATCGCCGCGCAGGTGGTGCGGATCCTGCTGATGCTGTTCGCGGCGCCGCTGATGGCGCGGGCAGTGGTGTGGGCGAGCCGCAAGCTCACCCGCGGTCAGAGCCTGGAGATGACCGCCGAGAGCAGGGAACCCATCCGCGTCGCCGACTGACGGCCCGCCTCGAGGACTTCGTCATGACTCAACGGCTGGCCCGTCATCCCGGCGGCCAGGTTGGTGACCAGCGACACCCCGAGCACGTCGGCGCCGGCCGCGCGCGCCGCGATCGTCTCGTGGACTGTCGACATGCCCACCAGATCAGCACCCAGCGTCCGCAGCATCCGGATCTCGGCGGGTGTCTCGTAGTGCGGGCCCGGCAGCCCCGCGTACACGCCTTCGGCCAGCGACGGGTCGATCTCGCGCGCGAGGGCGCGCAGCCGCGGCGAGTACGCGTCCACCATGTCGACGAACTGCGCACCCTGCAGCGGCGAGCGCGCCGTCATGTTGAGGTGGTCGCTGATCAGGACCGGCTGGCCGACGGTGAAGTCCGTACGCAGACCGCCCGCGGCGTTCGTCAGAACGACGGTGTGGACGCCGGCCGCGCACGCCGTCCGAACCGGGTGCACGACGTGCCGCAGGTCGTGGCCTTCGTAGGCGTGGATGCGGCCGACGAGCACCAGAGTCCGGTGCGGCCCCACACGCAGCGACAGCACCTGACCGCCGTGGCCCTGAGCGCTGGGTGGGGTGAACCCGGGGAGCTCGGCCATCGAGACGACAGCTGTCGCTTCGCCGATCTGCGCCGCGGCGGGCGCCCACCCGGAGCCGAGCACGACCGCGACGTCGTGCGCATCGACGCCGGTCCGCTCGCTCAGTGCATTCGCTGCCAACTGGGCGGCCGCTGCCGGATCCTCCACAGGCGGCAGCTTAGTGGGGCTTTGCGCAGTGAGATACTGGCCTGCATGCCCATTGCCGCCGCGTCGACGTGCGTCGAAGACGCCGTCAACGGTCGCCGCGGTGACCTGGTCGAGTTGTCGCACGCCATTCACGCCGAACCCGAGCTTGCGTTCGCCGAACATCGCAGCTGCGCCAAGACCAAGGCGCTGGTCGCAGAGCGCGGTTTCGCGATGTCCGGCGTGGCCGAGCTGGACACCGCGTTCCGGGCGGTCTTCGGCAGCGGCCCGCTCGTCGTCGGGATCTGCGCCGAGTACGACGCGCTGCCCGGTATCGGGCACGCCTGCGGGCACAACATCATCGCCGCATCGGCGGTCGGCGCAGCGCTCGCCCTCGCCGAGGTCGCCGACACCCTCGGGCTGACGGTCGTGCTGCTCGGCACTCCGGCCGAAGAACTCGGCGGCGGCAAGGCCCTGATGCTCGACGCGGGAGCCTTCGACGACATCGCCGCGACCGTGATGCTGCACCCCGGCCCGATCGACATCGCCGCGGCGCGCTCGCTGGCGCTCTCGGAGGTCACCATCGGCTACACCGGCCGGGAGTCGCATGCAGCGGTCGCGCCCTACCTCGGCATCAACGCCGCCGACGCGGTCACGGTGACGCAGGTGGCCATCGGGCTGCTGCGCCAGCAGTTGGCGCCCGGGCAGATGGTGCACGGCATCGTGACCGACGGCGGCCAGGCGTCCAATGTCATTCCCGCACACGCCGAATTGCGGTACACGATGCGGGCGACGCACTCGGAGTCGTTGCGCGAGTTGGAGTCCCGGATGGCAGGGTGCTTCGCCGCGGGCGCGGTCGCGACCGGCTGCGAGCATGTGGTGACAGAGACGGCGCCCGCCTACGCCGAGCTGACGCCCGATCCGTGGCTGGCGGAAACGATCCGCGCCGAGATGGTGCGCCTCGGACGGGAGCCGGTGCCCGCTGAGCTGGAGCCGACGTTGCCGCTGGGTAGCACGGACATGGGCAACGTGACGCAGGTGATGCCTGGGATCCATCCGATCGTCGGCATCGACGCCGGAGGCGCCTCCATCCATCAACCGGAGTTCACCGCGGCCGCCGTGAGTGCGAGTGCGGACGTCGCTGTGGTCGAGGGAGCGATCATGCTGGCCCGTACCGTTGTGGCGCTGGCCGAGTCAGACGTGGAGAGGGGCCGGGTGCTGGAGCAGTGGCAGAGGCGGGCATCATGAGCGTGTTGAAGCACGCGGCCGCGCGCTGGCTGAGCGAGCACTACGACGACCTCGTCGAGTGGCGCAGGCACATCCACCGGCACCCCGAGCTGGGCAGGCAGGAGTTCGGGACGACGCAGTTCGTCGCCTCGCTGCTCGCCGACGCGGGGCTGAACCCGAAGGTGCTGCCCGGTGGGACGGGGTTGACGTGCGACTTCGGGCCCGAAGACGGTCCGCGGGTCGCTTTGCGTGCAGACATGGATGCCCTGCCGATGGCCGAGCGCACCGATTTGCCGTTCTCGTCGGAGGTGCCGAATGTCGCGCATGCGTGCGGCCACGACGCACACACCGCGGTGTTGCTCGGCGCGGCGCTGGCGATGGCATCCGACGTCGAACTCCCGGTCGGCGTGCGGTTGATCTTCCAGGCCGCCGAAGAATTGATGCCCGGTGGCGCGATCGATGCGATCGCCGCCGGCGCGCTGAGCGGAGTGTCGCGCATCTACGCGTTGCACTGTGATCCGCACCTGGCGGTGGGGCGGGTCGCGGTGAAGCCGGGCCCGATCACGTCGGCGGCCGACCACATCGAGGTGACGTTGCATTCGCCGGGCGGGCACACGTCGCGTCCGCATCTGACCGGCGATCTCGTCTACGGTCTCGGCACGCTGATCACCGGGGTGCCGGGGATTCTGTCGCGGCGTATCGATCCACGCCACAGCACGGTGATGGTGTGGGGCGCGGTGCACGCCGGGGTTGCCGCCAATGCGATCCCGCAGACCGGAACGATGGCGGGCACCATCCGCACAGCCAGCCGGGAGACTTGGCTGACGCTGGAAGACGTTGTGCAGGAAGCGATTGCGTCGCTGCTTGCGCCGCTGGGCATCGAGTACGTGGTGCAGTACCGGCGGGGGGTGCCGCCGGTGGTCAACGAAGAGATCGCCACGCGCATCATGACCCATGCGATCGAGGCGATCGGTCCTGACGTGCTCGCCGACACCCAGCAGTCCGGCGGCGGTGAGGACTTCTCCTGGTATCTGGAAGAGGTGCCCGGCGCGATGGCCCGCCTCGGGGTGTGGAGTGGTCGCGGCCCGCAGCTGGATCTGCACCAGCCCACCTTCGATCTCGACGAACGCGCGCTCGGTGTCGGGGTGCGGTTGCTGGTCAACCTCGTCGAAAACAGCGCCTCAGTGACCTGACCTTCGCACCGCGAGCGCGCGCGTCTGCACACCGACGCGCCGCATTTCCTGGCATTCTGCGCGCGCTCGCGCTCGCCGAGTCAGCCCCGCGGTACGCAGACGTCGAGAAACCTCTTCGTCAGGTCCAGCAGGATCTCCTGCAGTTCGGCGTCGTCCAGCTCGCTGATCATCGGGTCGGTGACGCAGCCGTGGACACCCGCGCTGAACATCGAGATCGCCACCCGGGTCGCATTGTCGGGATGCGGACCGAGCAGCACGTCGGCCAGCCGGTCGCCGATGACACGGAACTCATCGGTGCCCTCGAGGAGATGGTGCACGGTGGGGTCACCGTAGAAAACGCTGGAGATTCGCCGGTGCCGGATGATCAGCTCGACCATGCCGCCCATCGTCACGCTGCGCCGCGACTCGGTCGTCGGCAACGTGTCGGCGATCCGTAGCAGGTGTTCGATGTCGTCGAACACCGGCTTCACCACGGCCAGCGCGATGTCGTCCTTGGAGTGGAACTGGTAGTAGACCGCCGCTTTCGTCACCCCGAGTCGGTCGGCGATCATCTGCAGTGAAGTACCACTGACACCGTGGTCGGAGAACAGTTCGAGGGCGGCTTCGAGCACGCGATCCCGAGCGAAGCCCCGCACCGCGACCGGCTTGGCCATCGTCACCCCCGTTCGCGCTCCGGTTCGCGGAACTGTATCCCAGCTCACCCCCGGTATTCACGCGGAGGCAGATCACTACTTAACCGACCGGCTTGTGCGAACTTAGCCGATTGGTTAGGTTAGCCCTGCTAACCGGATAATTCCTGTCGAACACGGCCGGGACGTAACGACTTTCGAATGGAGGAGTCGCGACGGTGGACGGGGCTTCGACGACAGGCATCGGACGCCGATGAGCAGCGTGCGCGAAGAGAATCACCCCAAGCCGCACTTCTACGGCATCGCCCGGTTCATTCGGCGGGCGTCGGTCCCCATCATCTTGATCTGGGTCGCCGTCGCCGCATTCCTCAACGTGTCCGTGCCGCAGCTGGAGGCGGTCGGAAAGCTGCGATCGGTGTCGATGAGTCCCGACGAGGCGCCGGCCGTCATCTCGATGGAACGCATCGGCGAGGTCTTCGAAGAGTACGAGTCGAGCAGCTCGGCGATGATCGTGCTCGAAGGCGAGCAGCCTCTCGGTGACGAAGCACGCGCCTATTACGCGACGCTGATCGACGCGCTCGAGGCCGATCCCGTCCACGTCGAGCACGTCCAGGACCTGTGGGGCGATCCGCTGACCGCCGCCGGCGCGCAGAGCGGTGACGGTAAGTCGATGTACTTCCAGGTCAATCTCGCCGGCAACCAGGGCGAAGCGCTGGCCAACGAATCCGTCGCCGCCGTGCAGAAATTGGTCGCCGACAGTCAGCCGCCCGAGGGGGTGCAGGCCTACGTCACCGGTGCGTCGGTGCTTGCCGCCGAACAGGAGACGGCCGGCACCGAGAGCCTGCGGATGGTCGAGGCGCTGACGTTCCTCGTCATCACGATCATGCTGGTGCTGTTCTTCCGCTCCATCGTCACGACGCTGCTGATCCTGGTGATGGTGGGCCTGAGCTTGATGACGGTTCGTGGAGCGGTGGCGTTCCTCGGTTTTCACGACATCATCGGGCTGTCCACCTTCGCGACGAGCCTGCTCGTCACACTGGCCATCGCGATCGCCGTCGACTACGCCATCTTCCTCATTGGGCGCTATCAGGAGGCCCGAGGTAGTGGCCAGACGCGAGAAGACGCCTACTACACGATGTTCGGCGGCAACGCGCACGTCATCGTCGGCTCCGGCCTGACCATCGCCGGCGCGACATTCTGCCTGAGCTTTACCCGGCTGCCGTACTTCCAGACGCTCGGTGTCCCGCTGGCGCTGGGCATGCTGGTACTGATCTGCGTCGCGATGACGTTCGGGCCCGCGGTGGTGGTCGTGGCGAGCCGGTTCGGTCTGCTGGAACCCAAGCGCGCCATGCGTGTTCGCGGCTGGCGCAAGATCGGCGCGGCCACGGTGCGCTGGCCGGGCGCGATCCTGGTGGCCAGCGTCGCGGTGTCACTGATCGGTCTTCTCGCCCTGCCCGGTTATCAGACCAGCTACAACGATCGCAACTATCTACCCGCCGACATCCAGTCCAACGTCGGGTATGCCGCGGCCGAACGCCACTTCTCGCCGTCCCGGCTCAATCCCGAGATGCTGATGGTGGAAACCGATCGGGACCTTCGCAATTCGGCCGACTTCATCGTCATCGACAAGATCGCCAAGGCGCTGTTCGCGGTCGAGGGCATCGGCCGCGTCCAGACGATCACCCGGCCCGACGGCACGCCGATCGAGGGCACCACGATCCCGTACATCATGAGCCGGCAGAGCGGCACGCAGAAGCTCAACGAGAAATACATGCTCGACCGGATGGATGACATGTCCGTTCAGGCCGCCTCGTTGGACAACACCATCGCGACGATGACCAAGATGATGTCGCTGATGGGGCAGATGTCGGACATCACCACGAGCATGGTGGCCAAGACCAAGACGATGGCTGCCGACATCACCGAATTGCGGGATCACATTGCCGATCTCGACGACTTCCTGAGGCCCGTCCGCAACTACTTCTACTGGGAACCGCACTGCTACAACATCCCGGTCTGCTGGTCGATGCGGTCGATCTTCGATTTGATCGACGGCACGAACCTGTTGACCGACAACGTCCAGGACCTCGTCCCCGAGTTGGAGCGGCTCGCGGCGCTCATGCCCGAGCTGATCAAGCTGATGCCGTCGCAGATCGAATCGATGCGCTCGCAGCGCGACATGATGCTGACCATGCAGCAGACGCAGGGCGGCCAGCTCAAAGCTGCCGCCGAGATGGGCGGCGACGCTACTGACATGGGCGACGCGTTCAACGACGCCATGAACGCCGACACCTTCTATCTGCCGCCGGAAGCGTTCCAGAACAAGGACTTCCAAAGCGGTATGGAGCAGTTCATCTCACCCAACGGGCATGCGGTGCGGTTCATCATCGCCCACGAGGGTGACCCGCTCAGTCCCGACGGCATCGAGAAGATCGATGCGCTCAAGAACGCGGCCAAGGAAGCCATCAAGGGCACACCGCTGGAGGGGTCGACGATCTATCTCGGCGGCACCGCGGCGACGTTCAATGACATGGCCGACGGCACGCAGTACGACCTGCTGATCGCCGGAATCGCTGCTATCGGGCTGATTTTCATCATCATGCTGATCCTGACACGCGCGATCGTCGCGGCGGCGGTAATCGTCGGCACCGTGGTGTTGTCGCTGGGCGCATCGTTCGGGCTGTCAGTGTTGGTGTGGCAGCACATCATCGGCATCGAACTGCACTGGATGGTGTTGCCGATGGCGGTGATCATCCTGCTGGCCGTCGGCGCGGACTACAACCTGCTGGTGGTGTCGCGACTCAAGGAAGAGGTCGGCGCCGGTCTGCACACCGGGCTGATCCGCACGATGGGCGGCAGTGGTTCGGTGGTCACTGCCGCGGGCATGGTGTTCGCGCTCACGATGATGACGATGGCGGTCAGCGACCTGACGATCATGGGGCAGGTCGGCACGACGATCGGTATGGGTCTGATCTTCGACACGCTGGTCATCCGGTCATTCATGACGCCGTCGATCGCGGCGCTGTTGGGCCGCTGGTTCTGGTGGCCGCAGAAAGTCCGCACCCGCCCACGCCCGGTCGCGTGGGGTAGCGGGGACCCCGGCACCGCGAGCGCGCGCGTCTGAACGGTGACACGCCGCCACGACTGTCATTTGGGGCGCGCTCGCCGCGGTCGGGTTATGCACAATCGCTCGTTCATCCCCAGATCTGGGAGCGCGCCTAGCTAACAGCGCCACGAACGCCGAAGCATCGGCGTCATGAACGACGAACTCCGCGCGCTCTTCGACGCCCAGCACGGTGTGGTGACGACCGGGCAGATTCTCAACCACGTCCCTCGTCGCCGCTTTGAGAAGCTGGTGGAAACCGGTGCGCTGGAGCGCCTTTGGCAGGGAATCTATTGCTTGGGCGAGCCTGACGACGAGATCCGCCTTCGCGGTCTGGACCTGGCGGCGGGCAGGCGCGTCGCAGTATGTCTCGGGACCGCGGCCGCGATGTACGGATTCGACACCGAGCAGCCGCCCGACCTACATGTGCTCAATCCGCCCGGATGCGCGCTGCGCGACGTCGACGGCCTCGTCGTGCACCGCCGCGACGGCGCACCGTTGGTGACGATCGGTGGCCGACGGGCAACCTCGCCGGCGTGGACTGCCGTCGAGGTTGCCCGCGGTCTGCGGCGTCCGCGTGCGTTGGCAACCCTCGATGCGGCTCTACGGAGTGGCGCGTGTACCCGTCCTGACATGTGGCGAGCTGCGATTGAGCAGAAGGGGCGCCGCGGCATCGTCGCGGTCCGCAACCTGCTGCCTCTGGCCGACGCCCGAGCCGAGTCACCGGGGGAGAGCGCGGCGCGGTTGGCCATGATCGACGGGGGTCTGCCCGTTCCCGAACTTCAGTACGAGATCGTCGACGGCAACGGGGATCTGCGCCGGCTCGACTTCGCCTGGCCCGAGGCGGGTGTCGCCGCCGAGTACGACGGCGTGGATTGGCATTCGGAGCCAGAGGCGATGCAGCGCGATCGGCGTCGCCAGGCGGCGCTGCTGGCCGTCGGGCTCACGGTCATCCCCATCGTTTCCGAGGACTTGAGGGACGGCGGGTGGGAAATCGTCGTCCGCATCGGTGAGCAGTTGCGGCGCGCTCGCGCAGCGTGAACGCGCGTCTAGTGCCAGGATTGACGGCGCGTCGGTGGGCAGACGCGCGCGCTCGCGGGGCGAACCCCACGAACCCCACGACCCCTACGAGCCCGGGCCGACGTTTCCTGCCGGGCGGGTTCTCAGATCGTGCACGTATTCGGCTGGGGCGCCGGCGATTTCGGCGGCGTCGGCCATCACTCCCAGATACCGCGCGGACGGGATGCCGCCCTCCCACGCGTCCAGCACGTACAACCACGCCAGCACGGGATCGGTGTCGGTGTCCGAGGAGGTGCGCTCCACGCGGCAGCGGATCTTCTTGTGGAAGCCGAGCTCGGAGCCCTCCCAGCGGTCGAGGTTCTCCTCGTCCTCCTTGGTCACGTCGTAGAGCACGACGAACACCTTCGACGTCGGGTCCTCGACGATCGTCGCGAGCGCACCTTCCCACGCGATATCGGCGCCGCCGAAGGTCAGGCGCCACCCGTGGAGCCAGCCCGTTCCCGCCATCGGAGAATGCGGAGCGCGCTCAAGCATCTGCTCGGGATGCATATTCGATCCGTAGGCGGCGTAGATCGGCACGCGAGAAGCTTAAACGCATTGTGTTGAGACGGCTGCCAACCTTCGTCACGTCGGTGGCCTAGGTTAGAACCGTGGTAACGCGCATCGTGATCATCGGTGGAGGGCCGGCGGGCTACGAAGCGGCGTTGGTGGCCGCGGCACGGGGGCGCGACGTCACGCAAGTGACCGTTGTCGACGAGGACGGGCTGGGCGGGGCCTGCGTGCTGTACGACTGCGTACCGTCGAAGACGCTGATTGCGTCGACGGGTGTGCGCACCGAGCTGCGCCGCGCCGGGGGCATGGGCTTCGACATCGACATCGACGCCGCCAAGATCGAATTGCCGAAGATCAACAACCGCGCCAAGACGCTGGCGGCGTCGCAATCGGCCGACATCGGCAGCCAGCTGCTCAACCAGGGCGTGACGATCATCGGCGGCCGCGGCGAACTCGTCGACGACGTCGCGGGCATGGCCCACCACCGAGTCAAGGTCACCACCTCCGACGGCAAGGTCGGTGTGCTGAAAGCCGACGTGGTGCTGATCGCCACCGGCGCGCAGCCACGCGTGCTGCCCAACGCCGTGCCCGACGGGGAACGCATCCTGACCTGGCGCCAGCTCTACGAACTCGACGAGCTCCCTACGCACCTCATCATCGTCGGATCCGGCGTCACGGGCGCCGAGTTCTGCAACGCCTACACCGAGCTCGGCGTAACGGTGACGGTCGTGGCCAGCCGCGACCAGATCTTGCCGCACGAGGACTCCGACGCGGCGGCCGTCCTTGAACAGGTCTTCGAACAGCGCGGTGTGACGCTCGTCAAGAACGCGCGCGCGGACTCGGTGACACGCACCGAAACGGGGGTCAGGGTCGCCATCGCCGACGGCCGCGTCATCGAGGGCAGCCACGCCCTGATGACCGTCGGCTCGGTTCCCAACACCTCTGGCCTGGGTCTGGAGCGCGTCGGCGTCGAGCTCAAGCCCGGCGGCTACATCCCGGTCGACCGGGTCTCGCGGACCCCGGCGTCGGGCATCTACGCCGCGGGCGATTGCACGGGTCTGCTGCCGTTGGCCTCCGTTGCCGCCATGCAGGGCCGCATCGCGATGTATCACGCGCTCGGTGAGGGCGTGTCGCCGATCCGGCTGCGCACCGTTGCGGCGGCGACCTTCACCCGGCCCGAGATCGGCGCTGTCGGTATCCCGCAGTCGGCGATCGACGACGGCAGTGTGCCCGCCCGCACGCTGATGCTGCCGCTGAGCACCAACGCCCGCGCAAAGATGTCGCTGCTGCAGCACGGCTTCGTGAAGATCTTCTGCCGACCCGCCACCGGGGTGGTGATCGGCGGGGTCGTGGTGGCACCGATCGCGTCGGAGCTGATCCTGCCGATCGCGCTGGCAGTGCAGAACAACTTGTCGGTGACCGACCTGGCGCAGACGCTGTCGGTGTATCCGTCGCTGTCGGGTTCGATCGTGGAGGCCGCACGGCGCCTGATGGCCCACGACGACCTCGACTGACTCCCCGCCCCGGTCCGTTGCTCGCCGCGTGATCGCCATCCAGCTAGCCTGGGGTTCGACAACGCGTACTGACGAGTAACCGAGGAGTCGGCCAGCGTGAGTGACCCGATCCCAGCACCGGGGGCGAGCGAAGCGACGGGGAGTGTTCCGGGGGCGAGCGAAGCGACGGGGAATGTTCCGGGGGCGAGCGAAGCGACGGGGAATGTTCCGGGGGCGAGCGAAGCGACGGGGAGTGTTCCGGGGGCGAGCGAAGCGACGGGGAGTGTTCCGGGCAACGGTCAGACGTTCCTGGGTCCTGAGCAGCGAGCTCGAGCCTGGCAGCGGCTGGGCAGTGAACAGTTCGACGTCATCGTCATCGGCGGCGGGATCGTTGGTGCGGGTGCCGCGCTCGACGCGGCGACCCGCGGCTTGAAAGTGGCGTT
The DNA here is from genome assembly GCF_002101705.1 of Mycolicibacterium iranicum. Classification (GTDB taxonomy): domain Bacteria; phylum Actinomycetota; class Actinomycetes; order Mycobacteriales; family Mycobacteriaceae; genus Mycobacterium; species Mycobacterium iranicum. The sequence continues at coordinate 18,169 of NZ_LQPC01000012.1, forward strand.
GGTCGAGGCGCGCGACTTCGCGTCGGGGACCTCGAGCCGGAGCAGCAAGATGTTCCACGGCGGTCTGCGCTACCTCGAGCAGCTCGAGTTCGGTCTGGTGCGCGAGGCGCTGCACGAGCGTGAACTGTCGTTGACGACGCTGGCGCCGCATCTGGTCAAACCGCTGCCGTTCCTGTTCCCGCTCACCAATCGCTGGTGGGAGCGTCCTTATATCGCCGCGGGCATCTTTCTCTATGACCAGCTGGGCGGCGCGAAATCTGTTCCTGCGCAGAAACATTTGACCCGTGCCGGGGCGCTAAGGCTTTCGCCCGGATTGAAGAGGTCCTCTCTGGTCGGCGGAATCCGTTACTACGACACCGTCGTCGACGACGCCCGTCACACGATGACCGTCGCGCGGACCGCGGCGCACTACGGTGCCGTCGTCCGAACGTCGACGCAGGTCGTCGCGCTGCTGCGCGAGGGGGACCGGGTCACCGGTGTGCGGGTGCGTGACTCCGAGGACGGCGAGATCACCGAGGTGCGCGGCCACGTGGTCGTCAACGCCACCGGGGTGTGGACCGACGAGATCCAGGCATTATCGAAGCAGCGCGGTCGTTTTCGTGTGCGAGCGTCCAAAGGTGTGCACATCGTGGTGCCGCGCGACCGCATCGTGAGCGAGGTCGCGATCATCCTGCGCACCGAGAAATCGGTGCTGTTCGTCATCCCGTGGGGCACCCACTGGATCATCGGAACCACCGACACCGACTGGAATCTCGATCTTGCCCACCCCGCCGCGACGAAGGCCGACATCGACTACATCCTCGGCCATGTCAACAAGGTGCTGGCGACGCCGCTGACCCACGACGACATCGACGGGGTCTACGCCGGGCTGCGGCCGCTGCTCGCCGGGGAAAGCGAAGAGACCTCGAAGCTCTCGCGTGAGCATGCGGTGGCGGTGCCCTCGCCCGGGCTGGTGGCGATCGCGGGCGGCAAGTACACCACCTACCGGGTAATGGCCGAAGACGCGATTGACGCTGCCGCCGAGTTCATTCCGACCCGCGTGGCGCCCTCGATCACCGAGAAGGTGCCGCTGATGGGTGCCGACGGGTACTTCGCTCTGGTCAACCAAACCGGCAGTGTCGGTTCGCATTACGGATTGCATCCGTACCGGGTGCGACATCTGCTGGACAGATACGGCTCCCTGATCGGCGAGGTTCTCCAGCTTGCCGAGGACAATCCGGAGCTGCTAGGCCCCATCACCGATGCGCCGGTGTACCTCAAGGTGGAAGCGGCCTATGCCGCTGCCGCCGAGGGGGCCTTACATCTCGAAGACATCCTCGCCAGGAGGATGCGGATCTCCATCGAGTACCCGCACCGTGGCGTCGACTGTGCCCGCGAGGTAGCCGAGGTCGTGGCACCCATTTTGGGTTGGAGCCCTGCGGACGTCGATCGTGAGGTGCAGACGTATCAGGCCCGGGTTGACGCGGAGGTCCGATCCCAGACGCAGCCCGATGACGCCTCCGCCGACGCGTTGCGTGCCGCGGCGCCCGAGGCGCGAGCGGAGATCCTTGAGCCGGTGCCGCTGAATTGAGTCGTCTGCCGCCGCTGCCTGTGCGTGACGGCCTTGGGCCGGCGCGGGTGCGGGTACGGGGCGGCCGACTGGTCGACGAGTTTCAGCGTCGGTGGGGATCCGGCGCGAAAGTCGTTGCAGGGGAGGTTTATTGCGCAGACGGTACGGTAGCCGACGAGACGACGGTGCTGCCCGCCGGAGCGGTGGTGTATCTCTACCGCGACCTGCCCGACGAAGTCCCGGTCCCTTTCGATCTGCCGGTCCTTTTTCGCGACGACGACATCGTCGTGGTGGACAAGCCGCACTTTCTCGCCACCATGCCGCGTGGCCGCCATGTCGTCGAGACGGCGCTGGTTCGATTGCGTCGTGACTTGGCGCTGCCGGAACTCAGTCCGGCTCATCGGCTCGATCGTCTGACCGCGGGCGTGCTGTTGTTCACGACTCGGCGCGAGATTCGTGGCGCCTATCAGAGCAAGTTCGCGCGCGCAGAGGTGACGAAGACCTACCTCGCGCATTCGTCGGTAGAGCCCGAACGGGAGTTTCCCGTCACCGTCCGAAGCCGAATAGTGAAGCGGCGAGGGGTTTTACAAGCAGTGAAGGAACCGGGCGAGCCGAATGCCGAGACATTCGTGGAGTACATGGGCGACGGGCGATACCGGTTGTCGCCGCGAACAGGACGTACCCACCAACTGCGCCTGCACATGTCGGGCTTGGGCGTGCCCATCACCGGCGACCCGTTGTATCCCACAGTTGTCGATGTCGATCCGGCGGACTTTTCCACGCCGCTGGCGCTGCTCGCGCACTCGCTTGTGTTCGAGGACCCGGTTTCTGGGGTTCACCGCGAATTCATCAGCGAACGGCGCGTGGCCGAAACGTAGTGTGCGCTCAGATCGCGACTCCCCTCGGTCGATCACGCATGATCGCGATCTGAGCGCACGCCGGAAGTGCAGGGACACTCCGTTGTCGTGCCTGCGCGGCCCCGACTCCGCGCACAGGAAAATCTACTGCATTCGAAATTAGTTCGCTGGCTAATTCGTCACAGTCGTCAATCTCGCGTCTGACTAGGGGAAGCTCGGGCAAGTCGGCTGTATAGGCTATTTGCGCGGCAATGCATATTGGGCTACGCCACGACGCGGCTCAGCCCACGTTGCGAAAGCCATAAGCGCTGTACAAATGCGTGGAAAGCTCACAAGATCGTGCAAAGACGGCAAAGATCACGCGGTCAAGAATGCTTCTGCGCCGCCAATCGGGACGGAGGCGCCGTCTTGTGCGAGTTGATGCCCGGGGAAACTCCGCGACTGCCACAATCACCAAGACATCGGCGGCGACGGTCGCCGGGAAGCGGAGGAGTGGCCGTGCGCAAAAGCTGGCTCGTTGTGGTGGCGACAACGTTCCTGGGGATGTGTGTAACCCCTGCCCCGGTCAGTGGGGCGATCTGCGGATCGGTGGGCGGCGTGCATGTCGATGTCACCGGGTGCGCGGATCCGCTGTCCGAACTCGACGGCGCCCTCGAATACCCGCCACCGCCACCGCCACCGCCGCCAC
>NZ_LQPC01000013.1 GCF_002101705.1 Mycolicibacterium iranicum
TTCGACTCACTATCGGCCGTAGAACTACGCAACCGACTGGCACAAGTCACCGGACTGCGACTCCCAGCCACCCTCATTTTCGACCACCCCACACCCACCGCCGTCGCCACACTCATCACCAGCGAACTGCATGGTCGCCGCGACGCGGGTGAGGACGAACGCGCCGCCATCGACCGAGGCCTCAACACCGTTGAAGCCTTGCTCGAATCGCTGCTGAGAGATGAGGCACGCCGCCTCAACGGCGACCTCGACGCGATCAATCATCGCCTGCGTCGCCTGCAGGCCGTTGTAGCCGGCGCGAGTGGCAAGACCAGTCACGCGGCTGACGACGTACTCGAATCAGGCTCAGATTCAGAGGTACTCGCTCTCATCGATAAGGAGTTCGGCGCCCTATGACGACGAAAGAAGAGCTCAGCCAGTATCTCCGCAAGATCACGCAGGAGCTGCGCCTGGCCAAACGGCGCGTGCAGGAGCTCGAGGACCAGCGCGACGAACCGATCGCGATCGTCGGAATCGGCTGCCGTTACCCGGGTGGAGTACGGTCGCCCGAGGATCTCTGGGAACTCGTGGCGACCGGCACCGACGCGATCGGGAAATTGCCCGGCGACCGGGGCTGGGACATCGACCGGCTGTATGACCCCGATCCGGACCACTCCGGCACCAGCTACGCACGCGAAGGTGGATTTGTTTACGACGCCGCCGAATTCGACGCGGAATTCTTCGGCATCAATGCGCGGGAAGCACTCGCGATGGACCCCCAACAGCGGATGCTCCTCGAGGTCGCGTGGGAGGCGTTGGAGCACGCCGGCATCGACCCTCAGTCGGTCCGCGGGCTAAACGCCGGCGTCTTCGCCGGCATCGGGTCCCTTGACTACGGCATCGGCACCAGCGTGCCACCTGAACTTGAAGGTTACGTTGCCTTCGGGTTGGCCGGCAGCGTGGTATCCGGCCGCGTGGCCTACTCGCTAGGGCTGGAGGGGCCGGCGGTTTCGGTCGACACCGCGTGCTCGTCCTCGCTCGTGGCGCTACATCTCGCCTGCCAGGCGCTGCGAAGCGGTGAGTGCTCGCTGTCGCTCGCCGGTGGGGTGACGGTCCTGGGCACACCGATTCTGTTCACCGAATTCAGTCGCCAGCGCGGTGTCGCGCGGGACGGTCGTTGCAAGGCCTTCAGCGCCGAAGCCGACGGCGCCGGCTGGGCGGAGGGCGCGGGACTCCTCGTGCTCGAACGCCTGTCCCAAGCGCGTAGCCGCAACCATCAGGTCCTGGCAGTCATCGCCGGGTCAGCAACCAATCAGGATGGTGCCAGCAACGGTCTGACCGCACCGAACGGGCCCGCCCAAGAACGGGTGATCCGACAAGCGTTAGCAAACGCACGCCTGATGCCAAGCGACGTCGATGCGGTCGAGGCCCACGGCACCGGCACCCCGCTGGGCGACCCCATCGAGGCACAAGCCCTACTGGCGACCTATGGGCGCGACCGCACCAACGGACCGCTGGCGGTAGGGACGATCAAGTCGAATATCGGTCACTCGGTGGCTGCGGCGGGCGTCGCGGGCGTCATCAAGATGGTGCAGGCGCTGCGCCACGAGATGCTGCCCCGAACGCTGCATGCGGAGCACCTGTCGCCCTATGTGGACTGGTCAGCGGGCGGGGTCGAAGTTCTCAGCGAGTCGCGGGCGTGGCCGGCGGGGAAGCGCCCGCGACGGGCGGGGGTGAGTTCCTTCAGTGTGAGCGGCACGAACGCCCACGTCATCATCGCTGAAACACCCGCCGAGGCGGCCGACGGTCCACCACCCGAACCTGCACGCGACCCGGGCACGAGGGTGTGGCTGCTCTCCGCCAAGACCCCTGCTGCGCTCCACGCGCAGGCGCAGCGGCTTCAAGCGCACCTGCGACGCCATCCCGACCAGCGCGATCTCGACGTCGCATGGACGCTTGCCACCGGCCGCGCGCAGCTCGAGCACCGAGCTGCAATCATCGGCGGCGGGCGCGAAGAGCTGCTCGCCGGCGTCGGCGCGCTGGCCGGCCATGACCGCGCCGCAGGGTTGATTCAGGGCCGCATGCGCAGCGGCCAGACGGCGTTCACGTTCACCGGCCAGGGCGCTCAGCATCCGGGGATGGGGAGGGCGCTTTACGACGCTTTCCCCGCGTTCGCCACAGCCTTCGACGAAGCGTGCACGCACTTCGACACTCACCTGGGTCGTCGCCTGCGCGACATCATCTTCGCCGCGGGGGGTGATCCGGAGTCGGAGCTACTGGGCCGCACCGAATATACCCAGCCGGCACTGTTCGCCGTTGAATTTGCGCTCGCGGCGCAGTTGCGGGCATGGGGCGTTCTGCCCGACCTGCTGATCGGCCACTCGATAGGTGAACTCGTCGCTGCGAACGTCGCAGGCGTGTTGTCCCTAGCCGATGCCTGCGCACTCGTCGCCGCACGCGGGCGCCTGATGGGAGGGCTGCCCACGGGCGGCGCGATGCTCGCCGTCCAAGCCACCAAGGACGAGTTGGGGGAACGAATGGCGTTATATGACGGTGCCCTCGCCCTCGCCGCGGTCAACGGCCCCGCCGCCTGCGTGTTGTCCGGTGGACGGGCAGCTATCGCGGAGGCGGAGCGTCACTGGCGAGAGCGCGGGCGCAAGACCACGCGGCTGAATGTCAGTCACGCTTTTCACTCCCCGTCGATGGACGCGATGCTCAGCGATTTCACCGACGCCGTCTCCGCTGTCACGTTGTCCCCACCGCGGATACCGATCGCTTCGAATGTGACTGGTGAGCTGCTGACGGACGAGCAGGCCATCTCTCCGGCCTACTGGGCCCGACAGGTGCGAGAGCCGGTGTGCTTCGCCGCCGGTGTCACGACGTTGGCCAAACTCGGCGCCGTCCGCTATGTCGAAGTGGGGCCAGACAGCGTGCTGACCGCGATGGCACAGGACTGTCTCAGTGACGCTGAGCACGCCCCACTGGCGCTTCCCAGCATGCGCGCTAAAGGCTCCGAGACGCGGACACTGCTGCAGATGATCTCCGCCGCCCATGTTGACGGCGTGAGCGTGGACTGGCGGGCAGTCTACGAGCCGATGCATGCCCGCCAAGTCGACCTTCCCGTGTACCCCTTCCAACGTCGACGCTACTGGCGGGCTGGGGACGGCGCGCTCGGCGACCTGTCGGCGGCCGGGCTCGCATCGGCCGGACATCCACTGCTGGGCGCCGCTGTAAGGACCGCCGACAACGGCGGCTGGCTGTTCACGGGCCGCATCTCGAGCGCGACCGATCCATGGCTGGCAGATCACGCGATCCTCGATCGGACCGTGGTTCCAGGGACAGCGCTGGTCGAGCTTGCGCTGCACGCGGGCACCCATGCCGGGTTTCCCGTCGTCGACGAGCTCGTCCTCGAGGTGCCGTTGCTGGTCACGGACAGCGAGGCCGTCGAGCTGCAGGTGTCGGTCACCGGCAGTGGCGAGGAGCCTCGCCGGGTCGCCATCTACTCCCGCCCTGCATCACCCGACCACGGCGCAGAGTGGGTGCGCCATGCCAGCGGCACACTGGTCTCCGATGATCACCAGCAGGCGCCCTCGGATCTGCTCGCCGGCACCTGGCCGCCGCAGGACGCCGAACCAGTCGACGTGGGCGCCCTCTACGAACGTCTGGCCGGATACGGCCTCCAGTACGGCCCGACGTTCCAAGGGGTGCGCGCAGCATGGCGGCGCGACGGCGCACTGCTCGCCGAGGTTGCCCTGAATCCGGAGACCGCCGCCCGCGCCGCTGGCTTCGTCATCCACCCTGCGTTGCTCGACGCGTGCTCCCATACCGCCGCGACCGCTATGACCGACCTGGAAGAGGGCACAGTGGCGCTGCCGTTCTCGTTCTCGGGCGTGCACGTCGGGCGTGGCGGTGCCGCGGCGGTGCGCGTCGCGCTGACCATGACTTCACCGGACACGCTGAGCCTCGAGGCGGTGGACGCGTCGGGTGCCCTCGTCGTGCGGGTCAACCAACTTGCCGTGCGCCGCGTTGAGCAGAGCCAATTGTCGGGTGTCCGCGGAGGCCGCGGCGCCCTCTTCGCGATCGACTGGGTCGCGCTGTCACCGAGGCAAAACAATGGTGAACCAGCCATCATCGTCTTAGGCGAGGCCAGCACCACCGCACTCGCCGATGAGGCGCAGGATGCAGACATAGCGGTCGCATACCTGTCGGGGGAGGACGATCCCGTGCAAGCCACCCTTGCGCTACTGCAGGAATGGCTCGCCGAGGATCGGCTGCGGGCGACGCGTCTCGCCGTCGTCACGCGGCGCGCCGTCGCGATCACCGCCGGTGAAGAGCCCGATCCGGACGGCGCAGCGGTGTGGGGACTCGTGCGTTCGGCGCAGTCCGAACATCCCGGGGCATTCCTTCTCGTCGACGCCGATGAGGTCGAGGAGATCCGGTGGTCTGCGGTGCTCGACACCGATGAACCGCAGATCGCCGTGCGGGCGGGACGCCTGCATGCGCCACGGCTGGTGCCTGTAACCGCCACCGGCGGCCTCGCAGTGCCCGAACATGGCGATTGGCACCTGGACTCTGAGCGGTGCGCGACGCTCGACGACTTGACATTCGTCCCCGCGGCGCGCGCCAACGCTGCTTTGGGCCCGACTGAAGTCCGTGTCGCGATACGCGCGGCGGGGCTGAACTTCCGCGATGTCTTGATCGCGCTGGGGCACTATCCCGGACGGGCGCCGCTGGGCGGCGAGGGAGCGGGCGTCGTGCTCGAGGTCGGCGATCAGGTGTCGGGGGTCGCACCCGGCGACCGCGTGATGGGGCTGATTCCGGAAGCGTTCGGGCCTACCGGAGTCACTGATCACCGCCTGCTGATCCGCGTGCCCGCCGGTTGGTCGTTCATCGAAGCGGCCGCAGCGCCGACCATCTTCTTGACCGCGTACTACGCCCTCGTGGACCTCGCGGGGCTGCAGCGCGGAGAGCGGGTGTTGATCCATTCCGCCGCCGGCGGTGTCGGCATGGCCGCGTGCGCACTCGCGCGGCACCTCGGCGCGGAGGTGTACGCGACGGCAAGCCCCGCCAAATGGGCGACGCTGCGCGCCCAGGGCATCGACGCGACGCACCTCGCTTCGTCGCGTGATCTGACGTTCAAAGACCGTTTCAGTGCGGCGACTCGAGGCGCTGGCGTCGACGTCGTGCTGGACGCGCTGGCCGGCGAGTTCGTCGACGCATCGCTCGCGCTGCTTCCGCGTGGTGGCCGCTTCATCGAGATGGGCAAGACCGATGTGCGCGATGCGGATATGGTGAGCGCCGACCACCCGGGTGTCCACTACCGCGCGTTCGACCTGACCGAAGCAGGGCCTGAGCGTATTCAGGTGATGCTCACCGAGCTCGCCACGTTGTTCGAGTCGCGGGCGCTTGACCTGCCGCCGCTCGCCGCGTTCGACATACGTCAGGCGGCCGACGCTTTCCGCCACGTACGCGAGGCGCGCCACATCGGCAAGGCTGTGCTCACGATCCCCCAGCCGCCGAGGCAGGACGGCACCGTCCTGATCACCGGGGGCACGGGTGCGCTCGGTGCCCACGTCGCCCGTCACCTCGCCGTGGCGCATGGCGTGCGTCGGTTGATGCTCATCGGCCGACGCGGCCGGGGGACGCCCGGCGCAGACCAGCTCGCAGCGGAGCTCGCGGCACATGGCTGCGAAGTCACGATCGTCGCCTGTGATGTCACCGATCGAGCGCAGCTCGCCGCGGTGATCGATGCGATTCCCGAGGAGCATCCGCTGACCGTGGTGGTGCACGCCGCCGGAAGCGTCTCGGACGCGACAATCGAGACGCTGACTGCGGAGCAAGTCGAGCGCGTGCTGGCCGTCAAGGCGGTCTCCGCAAGCCACCTCGACGAGCTCACGCGCGATGTCGACCTCTCGCAGTTCGTGTTATTCAGCTCAGTCGCCGGCACTCTTGGTAGCGGGGGGCAGGGCAATTACGCGGCCGCCAACGCCTACCTCGATGCGCTGGCGCAGCGCCGACAACTGCATGGTTTACCGGCCCAGTCCCTCGCGTGGGGACTGTGGGAGGAGGCGGCCGGTATGACGGCAGCGCTCGGCGAGACCGACCTGGCTCGTATCGCACGCCTGGGCGTCGCGTCGCTGCAGCCCGAGCAGGGCCTTGAGCTTTTTGACGCCGCGCGCGCCTGCGGACGGGCTGTGCTGCTGCCAGTGCGTGTCGACATGTCAGCCGTGCGCGGCCTGGCAGCGGAGGGGATGTTGCCTCCGCTGCTGCAAGGTCTCGTGCGTGGGCGCAAATCGTCGGGCGGGTCTTCGGCACTGCTACGCCGATTCGCTGAGACGCCGGATGCCGAGCGCGAGGCGCTCGTCCTCAACGAGATCCGCGGGCAGATCGCCACCGTGCTTGGGTATCCGACGGCGTCGGCGATTGATCCGAACCTCACTGTCAAGGAGTTGGAGTTTGATTCGTTGGACGCGATCGAGTTGCGCAACCGTCTCGCCTTGGCGACCGGTATCCGACTTCCGGCTACCGTCACGTTCGACCATCCAACACCCGTTGAGCTGGCGCGCTTCGTCACAAGGCGGCTCAACGGGACCGAAGACACACCGCTGGCCGGGGCGATGACCAATGGATGAGCGCATTCTTGCAGGCCGACGCCTGTTGATCACCGGTGTCCTCACCGAGAATTCCATCGCGTTCGCTGTCGCCGAGCAGGCCCAACGTGCCGGTGCCGAGGTCATACTGACCTCATTCGGGCGCGCGCGCCGGATCACCAGTCGCGCAGCCCAGCAGCTGCCCGCCCCCGCGGACGTGCTCGAGCTCGACGTCAACAGCGAAGACCACCTCGCCAATTTGGCGGCCGACCTACAGGGGCGCTGGGGCCGGCTCGACGGCGTGCTGCACGCCATCGCCTTCGCTCCGCTCGACGCGCTCGGCGGTGGCTTCCTCGATGCGCCGGCGAACAGTGCGATCGAGGCTTTCCGCACCAGTGCCTACTCGTTGAAAGCGTTGGCGGTCGCGCTGGCGCCACTGCTCAAGAACGGCGGCTCGGTGGTCGGTCTGGACTTCGACGCACAGTTCGCGTGGCCGCTTTACGACTGGATGGGAGTGGCCAAAGCAGCGCTGGAGGCCGTGAGCCGTTACCTGGCGCGCGACCTCGGACCTTCAGGCATCCGCGTCAACCTGGTATCCGCCGGCCCGCTAGACACCGTGTCAGCAAGCGCGATTCCCGGCTTCGACCAGATCGCCGGCGTATGGCAGCGCCGCGCCCCCCTCGGCTGGGACATCGCCGACCCGGGGCCGGTTGCACGAACGGTGTGCTTCCTGCTGTCAGCCTGGTCGGCTGGCATCACCGGCGAGATAATTCATGTGGACGGCGGCTTCCACGCGATGGCAACGGAGCCCGTCACCGCCGACATGCTCGCGGCCCTTCCCAAAACTCAGGATTGAGCGCCGACGATCGCCTTGGGAGATGACAACCACCTGGCCAGGGTCGTCGCGATGAACTCGGCTTGGTCCTCGAATACGAAGTGACCGGCCCCCGGGATCACGAGCGGATCTCGCGCATCGCGGAAGATCGCGCGAAGCCGATCAGCGAGGCGCTCACGCGGGAAAATCAGGTCGTGTTCGCCCCACATCAACAGCACCGGTCGGTCATCGTGAGCTAACGCCGTAACGACGTCGCGATTTGCCGATGCGCCAGGGGAGTCCGGGGTCCGGGGGATGAGTTCGGGGAAGGCGCGCACGCCGGCTTGATACGCCCGGGTGGGATAGGGCGCGTCGTATCCCTTGACGACCTCACGGGACGGCCGGGTGTGACAGCCCATCCGTACCAGCCGTCCACAGGGAACGGGGTCGCGCTCGGCAACGATCTGACGGAAGAGGTGCCAGACCTCGCCCAGGTCGAAGTCCCCCGTGACGGCCACGGTCTCCATCGCGACGATGCGGCTGATCCGGTCACCCACCTCGCCCGTTGCAAGGCGCAACCCGATCGGGCCGCCCCAGTCGTGCAGCAACAGCGTGACGTCGTGTAGGTCGAGGTCCCTCACGAGCTTGGCCAAGACTTCGACATGCCGTTCATAGGAGTACCAGCCGATGTCGGCGGGCTTATCGGAGCGCCCGAATCCGGGCAGGTCCGGTGCGATGCACCGGTAACCCGCAGCGACCAAGGGTGGAATGCACTTGCGGAACAGGAACGACCAAGTCGGCTGTCCGTGAATCATCAGGATCGGAGGGCCGCTTCCTTCATCAACCCGCGCGATACGCACTTCCTCAAAGTCGATGAAGCGTGCCTCGAATGGGAAGCCGGGCAAACTACTGAACCGATCGGACGGGGTTCGGAGGATGTCCATGGCATCCACTATTGCACGATACTGGCAAACAGATCCGGCAAACCTATATACCTCGGCCCCACCGTTTGGTAGCGTCGGTCTGCGAGCGCGTTTTCGCACCCCGGGGGATGGGTCACCCCCACTTCATGAGGAGGGCTCGAGCGTGGCGAACCAGGACTACGACGTCGCGATAATCGGTGGCGGGGCAAGTGGCCTGAGCGCCGCGCTGCAGCTCCACGACTTGCGGCCGCAGACTCGCATCGCAGTTCTCGAGAAATCCACGTATCCGGTGCCGCCCACCGCATTCAAGGTCGGCGAGTCGCTGGCAGACGTGGCTGCTCATTACTTCAACGACGTCATCGGTATCCGCAACCACCTCGAATCCGAGCACTTAAAGAAGATGGGACTGCGGTGGTGGTGCCCCGGAGACGACGGCAACAAGGACATTGCCCAACGGCATGAGATCGGCTTGGCGCGCTTCTCGCCGCTGGCCAACTTCCACATCGATCGTGGCGTCATCGAGAACCACATGGTGTCGCTCGCGGCTGACCGCGGGATCGAGATCCTCGACAGCACAGCGGTTTCGCACGTGGACTTCAAGCCCGACCGCCACACCCTCGCCGTCGAATCGGTCGGGCGCAAGAGGGAGATCGGAGCGCGTTGGGTGGTGGACGCATCCGGGCCCCGACGGTTGCTACGGCAACAGCTAGACCTGGCGAGCGAACTCCCCATCCCGAACAACGAGAACTGCAGCTTCTTCCGGGTCCCCTATCAGTTGAAGATCGACGATTGGTCGCAAGATCCGGCATGGCGCGCGCGTGTACCGAGCGGGACACGCTTCCGAAGCACGAACCTGTTTGTCGGCCGGGGATTTTGGATGTGGGTGATCAACCTCGGATCCGGCTCGTGCAGCGTTGGGGTCGTGACCGATCCGGCGCACGTACCGTATGAGCGGATCCGCAGATACGATGCACTGCTCGATTTCCTTCGCGAAGTCGAACCGCAGGTAGCCGCTCACCTACCGCCAACGGCGGACGGTGTCATGGACTTCCTGAAGCGCCGGCGGTACACGCACACGGTTCGCCGTACGTTCTCGCGGCAGCGCTGGGCGCTGTCCGGGGAGGCGGGTGTGTTCATAAATCCCATGTACTCCACCGGCCATGACACGGGCGCAATCAGTAATACGCTGCTGACCGACCTCATCCGCCGTCACCTCGACGGCGACGACGGCGCCGAATTCACCCAGCGGGTACGGCAACACAACCGCTCGATGCTCGGAATTGTCACCATTCTGCGGGACGTCTTTCCCGGCGCGCTTGCGGTGTACGGCCAACCAGAGGCCACTGGCTGCAAGCTCGCGTGGGACAACAGTAACTACTTCGCGCTCCTGATGACGCTGTTCCGCAGCGGGAGCCTGCTCGACATCGACCTGATGCGATCGCTGCAGCCGCTGCTGCTCCATGCCACAGAACTCAACGTGTTCATGCAGAGCCGCTTCATGGAGTGGGGCGCCGCCGAGAAGGACCTGACGCAGGTCGGTGTGCCTCAAATGACCGACTCGCATATGGAGAACTTGTTCACAACACCGTTGCGCGCCCTTGACTCTGAGCAGATGCGTGCGCACATGCACAAGAGTGTCTCGCGCATGCAAGCGATGGCAACGGAGATGTGCTCTCGGATGAGCGACGCGACGGGGCAGCCCATGCCCACACTGCCGTACGAGCCATCCCCGCCAAGGGAGGGGGAGTTCCTGCTGTGGGTCAATCGTGACCTGCGCAAATCAGGGCAGGAGCCCCAGGTTTCGGATAATTGGCTGGTCGCGTAAAGCAATGGAAAGGTGACGCGCGTGGTGGACACGACTTCGACTGAGACGGTATCCCAAGAGGAGATAAAGGCGATGATCGTCAAACTCCTCGTCGAGGAGCTCGACATCGACGAAGATCAGATCGACGACTCGGCGACGATGGAGGAGCTCGACCTCGATTCACTCGACATGGTCGAGATTGCGCAGGTCGCGCAACGAAAGTACGGAGTGCGTGTTCGTCCCAGCGACGCTGAGGGCATCACGGACCTCGGCGGAATGGTCAAGCTGATTCACCGCAAGGTCAACAGTAACGAGCCGAAGGCCTCTGAGGACGACGAATGAGTCACCGCCGCGTGGTGGTCACGGGATTTGGTGCAGTGTCCCCACTCGGCGTCGGCGCACAGCGCCTGTTGGATCGATGGTCGGCGGGTGAAGCGGGCGTCGTCGTCGACGGCGTAGCGGCCTGCTCGGACTTCAAGCCCGCCGACTTCCTCACCCCGGAGGAGATTGAGTCCTACGACCGCTTCACCCAATTCGCGGTCGTGGCGGCCCAGGAAGCGCTCACAAAGGCCGGCTGGGTCGAAAACGGCGCACCAGTAGCGCCGGAGCGGATCGGCTGCGTCGTGGGGTCGGGGGAAGGCGGACAGGGCACGCTGCAAGCCGCAGGCACCTTGAACTTCCCCGACGTCCCCAAGGCGATGTGCAATGCGGCGGCCAGCGTGCTGGCGATGCGTCACGGTCTCGAGGGTCCTGCGTGTTCAGTTGTTTCGGCATGCTCAAGCGGTGCAGACGCGATCGTCGCAGGTATCCGCATGTTGCGCCTGGGTGAAGTGGACGCGGTGCTGGTCGGCGGCTCGGAAGCGGGAATCTATGAGCTCCCGCTCTCCGCCTTCCGCTGCATGGGGGCGCTGTCGCCGTCTGGGGTGTCGCGTCCGTTCGATGCGCGTCGTGATGGCTTCGTGATGGGTGAAGGTGCCGGCGTGCT
>NZ_LQPC01000014.1 GCF_002101705.1 Mycolicibacterium iranicum
CTCCACCACCACCGCCGCCGCCCCCTCCGCCGGTGTACATCCCGCCTGCGCCGAACGTCAGCGTCTGCGCGGACGTCGGGCGCCGAATCAACGTTGCTGGATGCATTTGATGGACCGTCCCACGTTCGACCGGCTTTTCGACATGACGGACCGCACCGTCATCGTCACCGGAGGCACGCGCGGGATCGGGCTTGCTCTGGCGGAGGGTTACGTCCTGGCCGGCGCTCGGGTGGTGGTGGCCAGCCGTAAGGCCGACGCCTGCGAGCAGGCCGCGCAGCATCTTCGGGAGTTGGGAGGTCAGGCCATCGGGGTGCCGACCCACCTGGGTGAGGTTGACGACCTCGGTGTGCTCGTCGAGCGCACGGTCGCGGAATTCGGCGGCGTGGACGTCGTCGTCAACAATGCTGCGAATCCGCTCGCGATGCCTTTGGGAGACATCACTGTCGATGCATTGACGAAGTCGTTCGAGGTCAATCTTCGTGGGCCCGTGATGCTGGTGCAGGAGGCGCTGCCGCACCTGAAGTCCAGCGAGCACGCCGCCATCTTGAACATGGTGTCGATCGGGGCGTTCATCTTCGCGCCGGTTCTGTCGATCTACGCCTCTATGAAGGCGGCGATGATGTCGTTCACCCGGTCGATGGCGGCCGAGTTCGTGCACCACGGCATCCGCGTCAACGCGTTGGCGCCGGGACCTGTTGACACCGACATGATGCGGAAGAACCCGAAGGAGGCCATCGACGGCATGGTCGGCGGCACGTTGCTCGGTCGGCTGGCCTCCGCGGACGAGATGGTGGGTGCGGCACTGCTTTTGACGTCGGACGCGGGCAGCTATATGACCGGGCAGGTCATCATGGTCGACGGCGGAGGCACTCCAAGATAGGACCGCGCCGAAACTGCATTCCATGCGGCCTTCGCGGCCGGATTCGCGCACGGAATGCAGTTTCGGCGAAAGATCCTGACCATACGGTCCCGTCGATGTGTATGGTGACTGTCGTGACGATCGACCATACGTTGACCGAGCGCGGTCTTTCTCTAGTGAACGGGAAGACCACCGACATGGCCGAGTCGGTGCTGCGGGTGCCGCTGCACTACTACCGCGACCCGAAGATCACCGAGATCGAGGAGTCGTCGATCCTGCGGCGCACCCCGCTCGCAATCGTGCCGAGCGCTCAGATCCCGAACTGTCACGACTATGTGGTCCGTTCGGTGCTGGGTGATTCGCTGTTGGTGACTCGGGACGCGTCGGGGCGTGCGCATGTGTTCCTGAACTATTGCCGGCACCGCGGCGCCATGCCCGCCTGCGGCAGCGGAAACTCCCGCCGCTTCGTATGCCCTTATCACGCATGGAATTACGACACCGCCGGCAAGCTGGTGCGCGTTCCCGGAAGCGCGGGATTCGCCGGTGTCGATCACGACTCCTACGGGTTGGTCGAGCTGCCCAACGAGGAACGCTTCGGGTTCGTGTGGGCAGTCCTGACGGCGGGAGTCGATATCGACCTGGACGCGCACCTGGGCGATTTCGCGCCCGAGCTCGAGCAGTGGAACTACGCGGCCTTCGGATACCACGATCAGCGCGAGTTCGAGTCGGAGACCAGCTGGAAGGGAGCGCTCGAAGCCTTCGCCGAGGGCTATCACTTTCCCTTCGTCCACGGGCAGAGCGTCATCGGCCAGAACACCGTCGCCAACACCCACGTCTACGACGAGTGGGGCCGCCATCATCGAATCGGCTTCCCGTTCAACAACATCACCGACCTCAACGAGAATCCGGGCGAGGACTGGGATCCCGTTCTCCGTATGGGTGTCATCTACTGGATCTATCCGAACCTGATCCTGGCCAACAGTCCGGTGGGGGTGGAGATCATCGACATCCTGCCTGCCGGGGAGCCGACGCGGTGTTCAGTCCGGCACAGCTGGATGGCGCGCTACCCGGCCACCGACGACGCGCAGCGGGCCTTCTATGACCAGATCTACGACCAGGTGCATGCCGCGGTTCGAGACGAAGATTTCGTCATGCTTCCGCAGTGCGGTGAAGGCGTACGGCACGGCCAGCACGACCATATGCTCATCGGCCGCAACGAGATTGGCGTCCAGCACATGATCCGGGTGCTCGCAGGCGAACTGGGAGTCGCACTGGACTAGCCCCCTGTCGCCGAAACTGCATTCCATGCGGTGTCCACTCGGGCAAGCCCGCGCGGAATGCAGTTTCGGCGAGTCTCAACCTTTGCGCAGCACCTTGGCGGCCGCTTCGCGCATCTCGCCGCTTGTCGAAGCCAGGATCTGGCTGCGATTCTCCAGGTGCAGGGCCGCTTCCAAGCTCGATGCTTCGAGGTTCGCCCACAGCACCTGCTTCGTCGACTCGACGCCGAACTTCCCGAAATCACAGAGGGTTTCGGCAATGCTCATCGCCTCGTCGACCGGGGTCTCCGTCACGCGGGATACCAGTCCGAGCCGCAGCGCCTCCTCGGCGTCCACGGCACGTGCAGTCAAGATGAGGTCGAATGCGGTTCCCGCGCCGATGATCCGGGGCAGCGTGTAGCTCACACCGATATCGCAGCCGCCCAACCCGAGTTTGATGAATTGGGTGCAGAACCGCGCAGACGGTGACGCAACGCGGATGTCACACGCCGCGGCGATGCCGAAACCGCCTCCGTAGGCGACGCCGTTGACGGCCGCGATCACCGGCTGACGCAGCCGGTGGATCTTGGCGGTGAGCTCGGCGATGCGTTCCTGCCACCGCATCCCCGATCGAGGGAACTCGGTTCCGCCGCCCGCCTCGTCAGGATTCGGGGTGCTCAGGTCCAGGCCGGAGCAGAAGCCACATCCCGCCCCGGTCAGCACCACGACGCGCACGGTGTTGTCGTTGCCGGCCGCATCGAGTGCATCATGCAACGCCTCGACCAATTCGTAGGTCAGCGCGTTGAGCTTGTCCGGCCTGTTCAGAGTGAGGACGGCGATCTCAGGCCGGGGAAGTGTCACTTCGAGTGTCGACGACATCCCGCAACGTTAACCGCTGCGCCACCCCGCCACGCCGACGGTGATCATCCGAAGTTGTTTGACCGCGACACGCCGGATCTCCTCGATACTCGCGGGTTCGGTGGCGTCTTCGAGGGATTCGGCGATCACGATCATCGTGTTGACGAAAACACTGGCCAGGATGTTGAGGTCCTCGCTGCTCCATGTGTTGAGGTTCGGGAAGCGCGCCAGGTCGATGGCCAACTCCGAAGTGATCAAGCGGATCTCGGTGCGGATCGCGTAACGCAATACCGTGACGCCGGTGGAGCGTTCGCGTCCGATGAACCGCCAGTGCTCGCGCCGCTGCTGCACACTGTCGATGAGGATGTCGACCGATGACTCGATGACGCGGTTGGGATCGAGCTTGCCTGCGCGGGCGCCACGCAGCATGTCGCGCAGGGCGCGAAACGATTCGTCGATCAGCACCAGCCCGAGGGCTTCCATCGATTCGAAGTGGCGATAGAACGCGGCAGGCACGATCCCGGCTTCTCGGGTGACCTCGCGCAGGCTCAGTGCGCTGAAGCTTCGTTCGGCGAGCAGGTGCAGTGCAGCGGAGACGATCGCGCGGCGGGTGGCCTCTTTGCGTTCCTCCCGCGACAGGGTGTCCCTGCTCTTTTCCTTCGACCGGGAGCGGCTCGAATGCCCCGATCGTGAGCTGGGAGTACGACTGTTCACTATGTGAAACCTACCACAAGCTGCAGTGATCTCTTGACGTGACCAGCGCTGAGCGCGCACGGTGTACACATGTTCACTGAAACTTTGACCAAGCGGGTTAAGCGGTCCGCCCTGCTGGACCTCCTGACCGGTCCCCACGGCGTCGACCGCTACACCGAGCTGGTCGACCCCACCTGGACGCGCGGGCAGGGCCGCGCTCGGGTTGTCGGGGTGCGGCGGACCACGCCGCGAAGTGTGACCCTGACGTTGGCCCCCAACCGGGCCTTCACCGGCTTCCGGGCCGGTCAGCACATCAACGTCTCCGTCGACATCGACGGGCGACGCCGAACCCGGCCCTACTCGCCGGCCAACGGCGAGGGCGACGGCCACATCGAGCTGACCATCGGTCGCCACGACGGCGGACTGGTTTCGAACTATCTGTTCGAACACGCGCGCCGCGGCATGGTCGTCGGCCTCGATTCGGTGGGCGGAGACTTCACGCTTCCCGAGCACCCGGGCCGCAAGATCCTCTTCGTCTCCGGCGGAAGCGGCATCACCCCTGTCATGTCGATGTTGCGCACACTTCGATCCCGGCGGCATACGGGCGAGGTGGTCTTCGTCCACTACGCACGGTCGGTGCACGAGGCCTGCTACCGCGCCGAACTGGCCGAGATCGCCCGGGTGATGCCGAACGTGACCGTCTTGCACGGATATACGCGTGACACCACCGGCTCTGATCTCGACGGCCGCTTCAACCCGGCGCACACCGCGATGACAGAACCCGATGCGGTGTACGCGTGCGGGCCGCCGGCTCTTGTCGACGCGGTTCGTGAGGTGTTTCCGCATGCCGAGTCGGAGAGCTTCGTGCCGCCCGAGTTCACGATCACCGAATCATCCGGCGGGAACGTGAGTTTCACCGGAGCCGGCATCGACGTCGTCGACGACGGTCAGCCGATTCTCAACCAGGCCGAGAACGCCGGCCTGACCCCCGAGAGCGGATGCCGCATGGGGATCTGCTTCTCGTGCACACGACGCAAAACAAGCGGCGCTGTCCGCAATGTCATCACCGGCGCCGTCTCGTCGACCGAGGAAGAGGACGTGCAGATCTGCGTCTCGGCCCCCGTCGGCGACGTTGTCATCGACCTTTAAGCCAACCCCCGCCGAAACTGCATTCCGTGCGGTGTTTCCGCCCGAATTCGCACCGTAGATGCAGTCTCGGCACCAACTGAGAGGTAGGAATCATGACCGAAACTCTGGACACCACCACTCCCGAGACGTCTGCGCAGGCGCGGACTCTCAGCAAGACCGTCGCCGGAAAGACCGTCACCCTGACCCCCGAGCAGGCCGAGGCCTTCGGTCGCGAGCTCGACGCGCTCAAGGAAACTGTCATCGCCGACCTCGGGGAGCGCGACGCCACCTACATTCGGCGAATGATCAAGGCGCAGCGCGGACTTGAGATCGGCGGTCGCGCCCTGCTGTTCGGTGGCATCTTCCCGCCGTTCTGGCTGGCGGGCACAGCGATGCTGGGCCTGTCCAAGATCATCGACAACATGGAGATCGGCCACAACGTCATGCACGGCCAGTACGACTGGATGGGCGATCCGGCGATCTCGAGCCGCAACTTCGAATGGGATACCGCGTGCCCGGCCGACCAATGGCGTCACTCGCACAACTACATGCACCACACCTACACCAACATCGTCGGGCTGGACCGCGACATCGGCTACGGCATCCTGCGGATGAGCACCGACCAGAAGTGGCGGCCGTACTACCTCGGCAACCCGGTGTACGCGTTCCTGCTGATGGTGCTGTTCCAGTACGGGGTGGCGCTGCACGAGCTGGAAAGCGAGAAGATCGCCGCCGGTGAGATAACCCTGACCGACAAGCGCGAAATCCTGGAAGGCATCTGGCGAAAGACCAAGCGCCAGACGCTGAAGGACTACGTCGCCTTCCCGCTGCTGGCCGGGCCGTTCGCGCCATGGGTGTTCGCCGGCAACCTGACCGCGAACCTGATGCGCAACGTGTGGGCCTACATGATCATCTTCTGCGGACACTTCCCGGAAGATGTTCAGGAGTTCTCGATCGAGGAGACGAAGGCTGAGACGCGGGGCCAGTGGTACTTCCGCCAGGTGCTCGGTTCGGCGAACCTGACCGGCGGAAAGCTGTTCCACATTCTGAGTGGCAACCTGTCCTTCCAGATCGAGCATCACCTGTTCCCGGATATCCCGGCGTTCCGGCACGCGGAGATCGCACCCAAGGTGCGCGAGATCTGTGAACGCTACGGCGTGCCCTACAACACCGGTCCGCTGCCGCGGCAGTTCGCGACGGTGGTCCGCAAGATCTTCAAGTACGCGCTGCCGTTCTAACCCGCTCGCCTTCTCGCCGAAACTGCATTCCGCGCGGTCTCCTCTCGGAATTCGCCGCATGGAATGCAGTTTCGGTGTTGGTGCGACGCGGGACGTAGGCCTTGTGGGCCTGCCGTCCGCGTGGTGAGGTGTGCCAGGGTCGGCTCATCTTTGCGGAAGGAAGCGTTCATGCGTGCTGCGATCGCGGCGGTGTCGGTGTTGGCGGCGGGTGCCCTGAGTGGGATGGGTGTCGCCTACGCGCAGCCTCCGGTGCCGTCCGCGGGTGAGCTGACATCCGAATTGCAGCAGGTGCTGAATACCGGAACGCCCAGCGAGGTGCGCGCATCCAAGCTGGCCGGCGGCGAGGCTGCGATCCCCACCGCCGACAACATTGCCAACCGGTTGAACACCTATGGCGGCATGGTCAACTGGCAGGTGCAGAACCCGGTTCTCAACGGTGACCAGCTCGATGCGCAGATCGCGGTCACGATCCCGATCTTCGGAACCAAGACACACAACATCTATTGGATCGACCAGGACGGCGCGTGGAAGCTGTCCAACCCGTCGGCATGCGTGATCGCCCGCGACGTAGCAGGCGTCGACTGCACCGTCTAGGCCTCCGCCGAAACTGCATTCCGTGCGGCCCTCAGGCGGGAAGCCCCGCACGGAATGCAGTTTCGGCGACTCTTTCGGCATAGCCGTATGCGTAAGACGGGATCTGAATGGTCCCGCGCCAGCCGCGCGCCAGCATGGCCCGGTTAAGCGAGTTGATGACGAGGACGGGGTCATCCTCCTTCACCACGGATGTGACGTGCCAGTTCAGACGCCGTAGCTCAGGCACAACGAATCGGTCCTTGAGGTATTGAGCGCGATCCGATTGGTGTTGGTCGCCGTCATACTCCAATGCGACCTTGTAGTCCTCCCATCCGAAGTCGAGGAAGCGAACGTGATGTCCGGTCTCGTCCGCGACGGGGATCTGGGTTCTAGGCGTCGGAAAGCCGCAGTCAAGAACCAATTTTCGCCACCAGGATTCGCGGGGCGATTCGGCGCCTCCGTCGATGAAGGGAAGCAGCGCCTTCAGGCGTGCGACGCCGCGTGCGCCCCTATAGCGTTCGGCCAACAGCGCGACGTCCCCGATCGAGAAAGGCTGTGCTCGCATCAGCGCGTCCAGCCGGCCCAACGCCTCGTAATCGGGCCGGTGGCGGCCCAGGTCGAATGCAGTCCGGGACGGAGTCGCCACGGGAAGCCCGTCAAGCTCGCGCCACTCGTCCGAGGCGATCCGCTCGTTGCGGGCAATGATGCCGTCCGGTGGCCGGGTGTATGTGAAGATCAGCTCGATGTCGATATCGGTGTCGATCCACCTCGCCCCGTGCAGGGACGACGCCGCCAAACCGGTGACGATGCCGACGCGGCGCGAGTACAGCCAGGCGCCTATGGCGCGATCTCTGACCGTCACGATCCGATCCCGCGGCGCGTGCACGTTGCGAAAGAGAGGACGGTAATACCGTCGAAGGGTGTGGCTCGTGATTGCACCGCTGGCGAGCGCCTCGGTGCCGATGATGATGTCGTCCATGAGCGAATGATCGGCGCTGAGTCCGACAGGATTCGCCGAGATTGCCTGCAGTGTTGAAGTTATCCCCAGACATGCGCGTGGAATGCAGTTTCGGCGAAAGCTCTGTCAGCGTTGGCAGTTGGGGCACCAGTAGGTGACTCGCTCGGTGTCCTTGTCGGTCTCGATCGGTGTGCCGCAGCGACGGCAGGGCAGTCCCGCCCTGCCGTACACCCAGACGTCTTGACCGGGTCGGGTGTTTCCGGTGGTGGTGCGGTTGATGCGTAACCTGTTGAGCCACAACATCTGCTGGGCCCGGTTGGCCAGACGCAGTGGATCCGCGACTTCTTTGACAGCCGTGCCTGGCAGCAGTCCGAACACGAAGCAGATCTCATTGGCGAACACGTTGCCCACGCCTGCCATCACCCGCTGATCCAGCAGCGCTTCGGACAACGGGCGATCGGGATCGGCGACCAGGTTCGCTGCGGCCGTCTGAGCCGACCAGTCGGCCCCGAGCAGGTCCGGCCCCAGGTGCGCGACGGCCTCCATGTCGGTCGCACGGTCCAGTATTTCCAGCACTCCCAGGTCTATGCCAGAGGCACGAGAATCGGCCGTCTCCAGCACGATTCGGATCTTGTATGCCGGTTGCCGGACGCGGCCGATCACCCAGGCGCCGTCCATCTTCAGATGCGAATGAATGCTGGCCTGGCCCACCCGGATGAAGAGGTGCTTGCCGCGGCTGAGCACTTCGTCGACGACCTGACCGGACAGGTCCACCGCCGCGTAGCGGGGAACGCGGACGTCGCACCGCGTCAGCTCCCTGCCTTCCAGAGCTTCTAGCAGTTTGGCTGCGGTGCGGAAGACGGTGTCCCCTTCCGGCATCAGCGCAGCCGCAGCCCGCGCGGTGTCCGCGAGAAGCCCGCCGTCGCCAGCGCCTCGACGACGTGCGAGTCCCGCGCCTCCAGTACCGGAACGCCGTCGACACGTTCCACCAGCAGCGCGGGAACCCTTCGCCGGGTGACCAATTCGGCCAGTGCAGCGGCCGCCGCGTTCGCCGTCTCCTGGTCGATGCCGAAGCTCAGCAGCGAGCGTCCTCCCCGTTCGACATACCACGCCAGCGCGCCGTCCACGAGCACGACGAGCGCTCCGGCTTTGCGACCCGGGCGATGCGCGGTGTCACCCTCGGCTCCGCGGGACGGCCACGGTAGCGCCGCGCCGTACGGGTTGGCAGGGTCGGTGGCCGCCAGCGCGACCGCGCGCAGGCTCTGCTGCTTGTCGTCGATGCTGTCCGCATGGCTACGCAGCCTGTCGACAGTGCTCGCCGTCGCGAACTGGGCACCGCCGAGCGACTCGACGAAGTAGCCGCGTTGGCACCGTCCGGCATCCTCCATGGTGGTGAGCACCTTGTACATCGACGCGAAACCGCCCACGATGTTCTCGCTGGCCACCGCACCCTTGGTGAGTACTCCGTGACGCGCCAGCAGCTGGTCGGCCTGGTAGTGCGCGCGCACCGTGGAATCGACTTCCGGGACGGGCAGGGCCGACCATCGTCCTGCCACAGTCGGGTCGGAGTCGCGGTGCGCGCTGAGGCTCGACGTGCTGAGGCTGTAGCGGCTCAGCCGCGGAGCCCTCCGGTGCCGGTGCGACGGGGTCGCCGCACGCCGCGAGCCCGGTCCTTTTGTGCCCGCCAGCAGCGCCCGCACGGGAGCGAACGTGTCACCGCCGACGTGCCCGGCCCAGATCAACTGCCACAGAGCTTCTTTCAACGACTCCGTGGGCACCCCGTCGATGGCCAGTTGGCGGAAGAAGTACGCACCGCCACCCGACAGTGCCGCCAGAATCTGATGGTGGACGTCGGTCATCTCGAGTTCGCCCGGTGGGGCGAGCGACAGCGGCGCGGTGTCCGCCGGATGGAAGGACACCCAGCCGTCGGCGGCCGACAGCGCGCCCGATCCCGACCACAGCACCTCGCCCGAGGCCAGCAGTTCGTCGAGCATCCCCGGCTGGTAGTCGCGGACGCGCTGCCCGAAGATCAGCGGCTCGACCGCGGACGCCGGCATCGGCACACCCGCCAGCTGATCGATCACCGCGGCGAGCCCGTCCACACCTGATACCGAGTCGGTGCCCAGCATCTGCCACGCGGGAAGAAACCGCCCGAACGCCGTCGTGCTGACAGGTTCGATCTGGGCACGCAATGCCGCCAGCGAACGCCGGCGCAGGATGCGCAGCACCTCGGCGTCACACCACTGTTCGACGCCTCCGAAATCTGTTGGGACGTCGCTGAACTCACCGCGAACCAGCTTGCGGTCGGCGGCCAGCCGGCCCAGTACGTCTGCCGCCACTCGCAACCCGAGTCCGAAACGGGATGCCGCGTCCGCCGTGGTGAACGGGCCCCGGGTCCGCGCATACCGCGAAAGAAGCTCGCCCAGCGGATCGACGATCGGCTCCAGGAACGCCATCGGCACGCCGACGGGAACTGCCACGCCGACACCGTCGCGCAGACGTCCGATGTCCTCGACAGCAGCCCACCACGTCTGGCCGGCGTACGACACCGGCAGAATGCGCTTGGCGGTCAGCAGTCCCTCGAGCCAGCCGCCGATCTCGGACTGGACACACCGCTCGGCGATCTCGTCGGCGGTCAAGGGTCCAAGCAGTCGCAACAGGTCGGCAATGCCCTCGGCGTCGCGAACCAGTCGCTCCGGGGTGAGGTGCTGCAGCTGGCGCGTCGTGGTGGCGATGACGTCGGCGTCGAGAAGCTCGCGCAGTTCGACGCGTCCGAGCAGCTCGGCCAGCAGGGTCGGGTCCAAAGCCAGTGCTGCAGCCCGCCGTTCGGCGAGTGGACTGTCCCCTTCGTACATGAATGCGCCGACGTATCCGAACAGAAGCGATGCGGCGAACGGAGACGGCGTCTGGGTTTCCACTTCGAGGATGCGAACCCGGCGCTGGGCGATGCGACCCATGAGCGCCGTCAGCGTCGGAACGTCGTAGACGTCCTGCAGGCACTCGCGCACGGCTTCGAGCACGATGGGGAAGTCGGGGTAGTTGCGTGCGACGTCGAGCAGCTGCGCGGCACGCTGGCGTTGATGCCACAGCGGTGACCGCTTGCCGGGGTGGCGGCGCGGCAGCAGTAGGGCGCGGGCGGCACACTCGCGGAACCGCGATGCGAACAGGGCCGAGCTGCTTACCTCGGTGGTGACCAGCGGCTCGATCTCGTCGGCGTCGAACACGAAGATGTCGGCGCCGGGCGCCGCGTCGTCGGTGTCAGGGAGCCGCACGATGATGCCGTCGTCGGACGCCGTCGGCTTCTCGTCGATGCCGTAGCGCTCGTAGAGCCGCTTGCCGACCGCCAACGCCAGTGGTCCGTGCACCCGTAAGCCGTAGGGGGAGTGCAGGATGACTCGCCAGTCGCCGAGTTCGTCGCGGAAGCGCTCGACGATCAGCGTCGTGTCCGACGGCACCGCCGACGTCGCCGAGCGCTGCTCGTCGATGAGCTGCCACAGGTTGTCGGTCGCAAAGTCGTCGAATCCGACTTCCTGGCAGCGTGATTCGAACTCGGTGCGGTCCAGCCGAGCCAGCTCGCCGTTGAAGGCGCCGATGGCCGCACCCAGTTCGGCGGGACGACCGACGCCGTCGCCGCGCCAGAACGGCAGCCGCGCCGGTTCACCGGGCGCGGGAATGACCAGCACCCGGTCGTGGGTGATCTCGGTGATGCGCCAGCTCGTCGCGCCCAGGGAGATGACGTCGCCGGGCCGGGACTCGTAGACCATCTCCTCGTCGAGTTCCCCGACCCGGGAAGGCTTCTCGGAGTCGGCGCTGGAGGCCAGGAACACGGTGAAAAGCCCGCGATCGGGAATCGCCCCACCTGAGGTGACCGCCAGCCGTTGCGCGCCCGGGCGCGATGTCAGCGTGCCGGTGTCGCGGTCGTAGACGATGCGGGGTCGCAGCTCGGCGAACTCGGTGGACGGATACTTCCCCGACAGCAGGTCCAGCGTCGCCTCGAATGCGCTGCGCGGCAGGGTTGCGAACGGCGCGCTGCGTCGCACGGTGTCGAACCACGCGTCGGCGCTGATCGGCTCGAGGGCGGCGGCCGCCACGGTGTGCTGGGCCAGCACGTCGAGCGGATTTGTCGGCACCCGCATCGTCTCGATCTGCCCGGCCAACATCCGCTGCACGCTGACCGCGCAACCGATCAGGTCGGTGCGGTGCTTCGGGAACAGCACGCCCTGGCTGATCTCGCCGACCTGGTGCCCGGCGCGACCGACGCGCTGCAGACCACTGGCGACCGACGGCGGCGTCTCGACCTGGATCACCAGATCGACTGCGCCCATGTCGATGCCGAGCTCAAGACTCGACGTGGCCACCACCGCTTTGAGCCGGCCGCTCTTGAGAGCGTCTTCGACGTCGGCGCGCGCCTCCTTGCTGACCGAGCCGTGGTGGGCGCGTGCCAGCACCGGCTCGGCACCGTAGGTCTGCCCGCTGCCCATGATGTGGGCGGGTGCCCCGCCGGCCACCCCGGGGTTGTGGGCGCCCAGTTCGATACCGGCCCGTTCTGCGTGAATCTCGTTCAGCCGCGCGGTCAGCCGCTCGGCGAGACGCCGCGAGTTGGTGAACACGATCGACGAGTTGTGCGCCTCGACCAGATCGACGATGCGTTCCTCGACGTCCGGCCAGATCGAGTTGTCTTCGAGGTTGGCCATGTCGGGGACGGGCACCTGCACCGTGAGGTCGAACGTCTTGGCGGCAGGAGGCGCCACGATGGTCGTGGGCGAGGCGCCGGACAGGAACCGGGCCACCTCTTCGGGCGGACGCACCGTCGCCGAGAGACCGATGCGCTGCGCGGGCCTGTCCAGCATCGCGTCGAGCCGCTCCAGCGACACCGCCAGATGGGCGCCCCGCTTGGTGCCCGCCACGGCGTGCACCTCGTCGACGATCACTGTTTCGACGTCGGCCAGCGTCTCGCGAGCCGCGGATGTGAGCATCAAGAACAACGACTCGGGTGTGGTGATCAGGATGTCGGGCGGTTTGGTGATCAGTTCGCGGCGCTTACTGGCAGTGGTATCGCCGGAGCGCACGCCGACGCTGATCGCCGGGGGTTCCTCTCCGGTGCGCTCGGCGATACGCGAGATACCGGTCAGCGGGGTGCGGAGATTGCGTTCGACGTCGACCGCGAGCGCCTTGAGCGGGGAGACGTAGAGGACCCGAGTGACACGCTTGGCCTGCGGTTGGCGGGCCAACCCATCGATCGCCCACAAGAACGCCGCCAGCGTTTTACCCGAGCCGGTCGGAGCGATGACCAGCGTGTTTTCCCCCGCGGCGATGGCCTTCCAGGCCTCGGCCTGCGCCGGGGTCGGCTGGACGAACGTGCCCGCGAACCACTCGCGCGTCAACGCGCTGAAGCGTGACAGCGGATCGGTCGTGGTGGGCATGGCTCCATGGTGCCCTCCTGCACCGACAACCCACGTCCGGGCTGACCGTCGTCGCCAAAAACTATCCATATCGCGAAGTCAGAGGCCTAAGATCCGGTTGTGGTGGCGGGGGACTGGCGGCCGCATATTCCGGCCGCCACGATGGGTCGGCCGAGGATCGCCGACCGCGTCGTGCCGCGCCCCGATCTGATCAGAGTTCTGCGGTCAGCCTCAGGCGGCGACCTCG
The DNA here is from genome assembly GCF_002101705.1 of Mycolicibacterium iranicum. Taxonomy (GTDB): domain Bacteria; phylum Actinomycetota; class Actinomycetes; order Mycobacteriales; family Mycobacteriaceae; genus Mycobacterium; species Mycobacterium iranicum. The sequence goes on from NZ_LQPC01000014.1 coordinate 13,213, forward strand.
TGGTCATCACTGCGCCGGCGGGATACGGCAAGACGACCGCGGCCGCACTGTGGGACGCCGACGACGACCGGTCGTTCGCCTGGGCGCGCATCGACCACCTTGACGACGACCCCGCCCACCTGCTGCTGCACCTGGCGACAGCGGTCGTCGAACTCACTCAGATCGACCATGGTCTGCTGCACTATCTGCGTGGGCCAGGACGGCCCCCGATCACCCACTTGTTGCCGACGGTCGTGCGGGTGCTCGAGGAGTGCGGGCCGCTCGTCCTTGTCGTCGACGATGTCCACAAACTGTCGGCTCCCGACGCCATCACCGCGCTGCACCTGCTCATCGATGCCGCGCCGCCGACGACCACCATCGCCCTCCTCGGCCGGTACATGCTCCCACTGGAGATTGCGCGCCGCCGCCTGCAGCACACCGTGGTCGAAGTCGGTCAGGAGATGCTGAGGTTCTCCCGCGATGAGGCGTTGGCTGCCCTGGAGATCGTCAGCGGACCCCGCACCCACGCGACCGCGACCGCGGTCGTGGACCTCTGCGAGGGATGGGCGGCCGGAATCATCCTGACCGCGATGGCGTTGCGCGACGGGGCGGCACTCGAAGCTCTCAGCGGTCGGAACAACCTGGTTGTCGAGTACGTCGTCGAAGAAGTCCTCGACCGCCTCGACGCACACATCGCCACCTTCCTCGTCGAATCTGCGGTCCTCGACCGTTTCAACGCAGAACAACTCGACGCCGTCTTGGATCGCCACGATTCCGCGCATGTCTTGGAGTCCATGGCCACCACGGGCAATCCGTTCCTGATTGCCTTGGACTTTCGGCATCGCTGGTACCGCTACCATCACCTGTTCGGAGACGTACTGCGAGAAAGACTACGGGCCAGCAACACTGCGCGTTTCCGTGAATTGGCAGTGCGCGCAGCAGATCTGCTCGAGCGTGAGGGCGACATCGACGGTGCGCTGCTGCTGGCACTGGATGCGGGAGACCGGGCGCGCGCCGCGTCGCTGGTGAATCGCGAAGCGGTCCGGCTCAGTTTCGACGGACGCGCCGGAGTGCTCGCCCGTCGCTTGAGCATGCTCGATGCACGCACCTTCGCCGAGCATCCCGACGCCGCCGTGGCCCGGGCGTGGCTCGGAGTCACGACGGCCGATGCCGAACTGATCCAGCGCTCGCTGATGCTGGCGCACCGCTGCGACGACGGGAAACCTCTGTCGGACGACACGCCGTCGGTGAAAGTCGCTGTGGCACTGATTAGCTCGATGCTGGGAGCCGGCGGCGTGAATGACGTCATCCGCCACGCGGATGTGGTGCGTGCCGCAGGTGACAGCCTGGTGAACCCGTGGTGGGGGGCGGCCACCGTCATGAAAGGTGCGGCGGAGGCCATGCGGGGCCAGGCAAACCGGGCCCGCGTACTGCTCGAGTCTGCCCTCCCGGTCACCGAGGATCTTCCGGGTTTCCAGGCGGCAGCCCTTGCGCACCTGGCATTGCTCGACCTGGGCGGCGGGGACGACGAGAGCGCCGTGCAGCGCAGCGACGCTGCGCGCACCCTCGCCGACAAATACGACCTGTGCGATGTGGTTCCGATGATCGTCGTGTATGCCACGAGTGCGGTCATGGGCGCACGCGTCGGTGATGTGGCGTCGGCCCGGGAAGCCGTCGGTATGACGGAGGTTCTGCTCGACCGGCTGGGCCAATTGGCTACACGCACCGCGTTGACGGGCCACGGACTGCTGGCATGGACGGGCGCTGTCATCGCGGACCCGGACCTGCTTGCCAAGCACCTCGCCGCGGCGGAGCGCCTCCGTCATCGCGAACCCGACGCGGTGGCACTCCTGCAGCGCATCGAACGCGTCAAGTCGTTGGCGACGGGCGCTGCGCGTCCGCTGACCGCAGCCGAGCTGCGGCTGCTGCCACATTTGGCGACACATCTTTCGCTGCAGAGCATTTCGGAGGTGCTCATGGTGGGCCGGGAGACGGCCAAGAGCCAGGCGACATCCATCTATCGCAAGCTGGGAGTCACGTCGCGTGCCGAGGCGGTCGCGGAAGGCAAACGGGTCGGTCTGATCCCGGAGTGAGAGCTCTCACGCTCCCTTCGACCAGCTCCACGCCGCGATCAGCCATGCGCCGCCACTGCGCCTTAGGGCGACTGTGAACGTCGATCCCGTCTGCGTCCGACGGTCACCTCGGAGATCGAACGTCATCGTCGCCGGCACCACGACGTAGGCGCAATCACCGGTGACGTCGACGTGTCGCGGTTCCTCGAGTGAGATCCGGTAGTCGGAAGCACCCAGATGCTCGCCTTCGGTCAGCACGTCACGCCACCAGTCACGGGTCGCCGCCGGGCCTACCCACACGTGGGGTGCCATGCCGTCGAGAATCTGCATCACGTCAGCGCACTCGGACGCCATCGCGTTGACGTCGGCGCCGTTGAACGCATCGACGTAACGCACCACGGTGTCGAACGGATTCTGTGTCACAGAGCCATCCTTGTCAGGTTCCGCCAGAGGTTGCGCAAGCTGTCCGTGCCGCCGAACAGAGTGGTGAAGTGCGTCGAATCGATCAGCACGATGTCGGCGGCGCGTTCGCCGTCGGGGGGCATCCAGATGACCGCGTTGAAGGCGGTGTTGCCGGCTGCGGTGAAGGGGTGGGGTCGTTTGAGGTCCACGGGCTGGCGTGCCAGCACTCGCAGGTTCGCGCCCTCGGGTGCGGTCAACTCGTAGTGGGGAAGGTGCTGATGGAAGCTCAGCGTTGGTACGTCGGCGAGCAGCCCCAGCTCATCGAAATCACAAAAAGTTTTCAGCGGCAGGGGATCCCGCGTTCCGTCGACTACATCGGGCCGCAGCCCCCAGATGTTGTGCACGGGAACTGAGAGTGCGCGCATCAACGACCGGGTGTAGCGGCTGAAGCGTTGTTTGCGCGGTACGAGTCGGTCGCCGTGGTGCTCGTACTCGATCTGTCGTTGAGTGAGGTCATCGGTGAACCCGACGTCATGGTGTGGCGCGAGCAGAAGGCAATTGCCTTCTTGTCGCAGCCATTCGCGGATCGCTTCCACTTCCTCCCGGGCGGCCTCCAGGCCGGAGTTGAGGTGGTCGAGCCCGAACACCATCAGCGTGTCGGTGTCGGCCAGAATCCTCTCGTCGATCGGTTGGGGGTAACCGGCCTGGTCGACACGTTGGAACACCGCGACCGGGTGGCCGGTGACCTCCCCGACGAGGTCCTGGAAGGACAGGGTGGAGCGGTGGAACAGTTCAAGGGTCCCGGCGATGCCCTGGAGGAAATTGCCGGCCTCAAACTCGGCCGTCTCATACGCCGGGTAGACCACGTTGCGCACCTCGGTCAGTGTCGAGAACCTGTTCGACATCGCCGCCGGATCCCGTTGCGCCTCCCAGGGATAACTCCATGTCCAGTAGATGCTGATGCGTCGACGGCCGTCGCGCGGGCGGGCGACGTGCTGTTGGTTGTAGGTGCGGGCCGCTCGGACTGTCATGGGCTTCCCTCCGCCAGATATCTCAGAGCGCTGATGCCGGGCAAGAAGAAGTACGCGCCTCCCCGCAGTGTGGTGAACGCGGGGATGCCTTTGTGTACTTTGCGGATCGGCCTTTTCGGCACGGTGAAGTCCAGCGTGCCGTCCTGCGTTCCGCAGATAGGATCGTGCTCGTTGCCGAGTTCGTGGAAGCTCTTGTCGTTGATCCACACGTTCTGCGCGAATTCGAACTGCCGCACCAGGCTTGCGCAAATGATGAATGCGGCAATTCCGCGATCCACGCCGTCCTCCGGCGCACCGTCCGGGAGTGCCGGGCCGTAGGTGGCGCCGCGGCGAATCATGCGGCGCCGGTTCATGTTGTGGGCGGTGTCGCGCGGATTGAGCCGTCGGGCGTGGGATCCCAGCGGACACGCGTAGCCAAAGGGATCCATCTCCTTGTAGTTGAAGTCGTTGTTGCGCAACGGGTCTGCACCGAGTTCGGGGTCGTCAGCCTCAGGCGCCAGAACCAGGGGTGCGCCGCTGCGCCAGCGACCCATGAACTTTGCGGCCAGCAGCTCCTGCTCCTGCGGGCTGTCGGCGTTGTCGGCCAGATACGCGCGGAAGGCGCCGACATGCTCCTGAAGTCGCCGGTACGCCATGTAGCTGCCGTTGCGGGACAACGCTTCTGGCTCAGGAACCTCGGGAGAGGGGCTGAACTCGTCGGCATAGCCCAGGATGAACTCTCCGGGCTCCAGTGCCGGGCCCGAACCCGGTGTCGGCTCCTCACCCGACCCCTTCATCACGGGTTGAGAAAGGCGGTCCCGGAATCCGAAATGATCGTGGGCATAGTTGAACGGCGGGTGGGCGTTCAGGTCGAGATAGGACACGGTGCGCACCCCGTCGCAGCGTGCGACGAGCTTGTCGTGCTCGCCCACGCACCGCCGGTGCTCGTCGTCGTCGCGGGCGAACAGGATGGCGATGGCGTGGATGTCGTCACTGGCCAGACCGTCCACCCAATGCTCCGGAGCGTTCGGGCCGGTGTCGCCGAGGATGTCGGCCCGCGCGGCCATGCCTTCGCGGAACTCCTCGGGGAAAGTGGCCAGCGATTCGTCGGGAACGCCGAGCGCACGCAGCCCATTCCAGGTGAACGCCAACGTGATCCAGCGTTTCGACGCATCCAGCGTCGCGACCGCATCCGATGCCGACTGCACCCGGTCGAGCAGCTCAGACAGCCATGTCCGACCGCCGGCGGCGGTGTCGAACGTGAGGAACTCGTACCTGCCGGTCATGGCCGGAGTGCGGGTCAACAGAATGTGCTGAATGTCGTCGAGTTCGAGTGTCACTGCATTTGGTCGAGCATGTCGGAGAACGCCGCCTTGAGCCGCAAGGCCTTCTTGATCTCGTCGGCGGTCACGTAGGGGTATTCGCCGTACTCCAGGAAGCTCGGCACCTGGTGTTCACGCACGAACGTGATGAACGCATCGGGGTTGGTCTTCCAGTCGTCGGGAAACCCCTCGAGATTGGTGAATACGGTCGTGATGCCGGTGGCGCTGAAGAGTCGTACCGCGTCTTCGGTGTACTTGTCGAAGTCGGTGTCGAAGATGCCCTGGTACTGGAAGTGCAGCCCCGACCCCACGTCGAACAGGATCCAGCGCAGATAGTGCAGGCGCAGCGGGGCGAGCACGTCGGGACTCGCCGCTATCGCCTCCTCGATCTGTTTGCCGTAGGCGCGCACGGCGTCCTCGCGTCCTTCCTTCACCTTGGCGATGATCGAGAAGCCGTGACAGGCGGGAGTCCGCGGGAAGACGGGCCCGTAGCGGCCTCGCTCCAATTCGTGATAGCCCTCCGGTGGAATGGCCATTGCTGCGGGCTGCGCCCATCTGTTGTCCGCCATGGCAAGCCTCTCGATCGCGTCGATCGGATGCTAAGGCGGCGTGTCAGCGGGTGTCCTCCCCCTAACTGGGGGAAGCTCGTCGGCTGTCGCCGAGCACGAAATGGCGTGCTGTGTCACGGCCGGGCGCTGGTCACGGGTTGAGGCCTGGGGTCACGCCTGGCGTGACTGCTAGGGACAGCCGAAAGGGCCTGACCCCAGGCGAATTGGAGGCTACCCCGTCAGCGCCCGGGGATAACCGCTTTGAGCAAACTTCCCCCTTTGTGGGGGATGTCGCGGTCACCGCACCTGCTTAACCTCAGGCTGAACCTACGGGCGAGGAGTCTGCAATGCGGTTCGTGACCTTCTTGGTCGCGCCTGTCGTGGTGTCGACCGCGCTGGCGGTGGCACCCCCCGCCGCGGCCGATTGCACCAGCTCTGGCGGCACGACCATCTGCTCCCAGGGCACAGTACGCGGCTCCAATACAGGTGACGGGCCCAGCGGATCGTCGGGCCCGTACGTCCCGTATCCCTGTGACATCAACTGGTACGACTGCGACGAGTGGTGGAACGTCGACTTCGACGCCGACATCGACTGGGATCCCGGACGCCCCGGAGGTCCCGGCGGCCCGGGAGGTCCCGGCGGACCCGGAGGCATCGGCGGACCCGGCGGACCGGGAGGACCCGGGTTCGGCGGAGGTGGCGGTTTCGGAGGCGGCGGCCGCGGTGGAGGCGGACGACGGTGACCAACGCAAACGAGGAGAAACACATGTCGTCTCGAACCCTTGTCCGCGCGGTGGCGGCCATCGCCTGCCTCGGTGCGCTCAGCGCGGCGCCGGCGCACGCACAGCCGCCGGCGCCCCCCAACTGCACCTCGGCCGATCTCACCGGGACGATGACCGGGGTCATGGCCGCGACGACGGCCTATCTGTACACCCATCCGCCGGTGAACGACTTCTTCTCCACCCTGAAGGGCAAATCTCCGGAGGAGCGCAAGGCGGCTCTCGAGGCGTTCCTGACCGCGAACCCGCAAGTGCGCGGTGAGCTGCAGGCCATTCGTCAGCCCATGACGGATTTCCGGAACCGCTGCGGCTGACACGACATACGATTCCGTTGTGCGTTTCTTCTCTGCGCGGTGTCTTCTCGCCGCGACTCTCGGTGTCGGCGCAGCCCTGAGCGCTGTCGCGGTTCCGGCCTCTGCGCAGCCCGTGCCGAACTGCACGGCGGCCGACGTTGCCGGCATCGCCACCGGCGTCAGCGCCGCCACGTCGGCGTACTTGTTCACCCACCCGCCGGTCAACGACTTCTTCAGCTCCCTGCTCAAGATGAACGCCGACGAGAAGAAGGTCGCTGTCACCCAGTACATGGACGCCAACCCTCAGGTGGCGGCCGAACTCCGCGGCATTCGCGCACCGCTGGTCGAATTCCGGCAGCGCTGCGGCCATTTGCAGGGCTGAACTCAGCGCCGGTCGGGCGCCACCGCTTCAGCGAGCGTCGAAGGGATTCCCGGAACCCGTCCCACGGCATCCATCAGGCCGTGGGCGCACAGGTCGGCGATGAAATCGGCATCCAATGACGAGTCGAGCAGCCGCTGGCGACACATTTCGAAGGTGAAGGCCAGCCAGCCGTAGACGGTTGCGCGCAGGTCGCGTTCGACCTTGTGGTCGATGCCGCCGACTGCGCCGACGATGCGGTCGATGATGCGGTTGGCCTGGCGGTCGTTGTCGATGTCTTCGATCCCGCGCAGCACCGGGTCGGCACGACCCATGCCCATGTATGCCGCCCAGGCGCCGTGGGGATGATGTTCGTCGTACTGCAGGTAGGCCAGCACACCGGCGCGAACCTGGCCGAACAATGTCTGCCCCGGCTGTGGCGGGGTGTTGGTCGCTTCGAACAGTCGCTCGCCCTCCGCGCGGACGACGGCGGCGAAGAACGCCCGTTTGTCGGGGAAGTAGTGGTACATCAGAGCGCGGGACACTCCTGCGCGCTCGGCGATCTCGTCGATTCGCACCTCGTCGTACGGCCGTTGACCGAAGACCTCGGCGCCGAGCGCCAGGAGTTCGTTGCGGCGATCGTCGGGCGAGAGCCTGCGCCGTGATTCAGCCATGACCCCGATCCTAGTTAACACATGTACAACAGCTGTGCACTCTGGGTCCCTGTGCACCGCGAGCGCGCGCGCCTTGCCCCGCGAGCGCGCGCGCCTTGCCCCGCGAGCGCGCGCGTCTGCTCGCCGACACGCCGTCGGCACCGGTGCTTTTGCGCGCGTTCGTCGCCCGTCAGTGCGCTCGCAGTGTCCGCTGATACCGACGCATCCCGCTCACCCAGCGGTCGTAGTCGCCGCCCTTGTGCCGGTACATCTCGAGCAGCTCGGCGTGCGGCAGCACCATGAAGCGGTTCTCCTCGATCGCCGCCACCGTCACCGACGCGACGTCGGCTGCGCTGATCACGCTCGCCGACTGCGCGATCGACGACGCGCCGAGCTTCACCTCCGGATCGTCCATGCCCCGGATCGTCTGCAGCAGCGGTGTCTCGACCCCGAGGGGGCAGACGCAGCTGACCCCGATGCCGTCGTCGCCGTAGGTGATCGCGAGCCACTCGGCGAAACCCACGGCGGCATGCTTGCTCACCGCATAGCCCGCGGCACCGAGTTGGGTCAGCAGACCCGCCGCTGACGCGATGGACACGAAGTGCCCCGAGCCCAGCGCCTGCCAGTGCGGCACCAGCAGACGCGCCGCCCGGATGTGGGCCCGCAGATTGACATCAAGGATTACGTCCCAGTCGGATTCCGTTCCGAGACCCGGCTTTCCGATGACCCCGGCGTTGGCCACATAGATGTCGACAGGGGAGAACTCTTGTCCGGCGAGCGTGATGAGGGCTTCGATGTCGGCGATATCGGCCGCATCGGCGCGCAGCGCCGCGGCGGCACCGCCGGAGTCGCGGATCGAGTCAGCCGTGGCGTGGGCGCCGGATTCGTCGAGATCACCGACGACGACGCTGACGTTCTTGGCGGCGAGTTCGACGGCCAGTGCGGCGCCGATTCCCGACGCTACGCCGGTGACGATGGCTGTCTTGCCTGCTAAGTCCATGACCCGATTGTCGGCCGTGAGGGTGCGCAAAATGTACGCGGGGTGCGGCGTGTCGCCGGACGGACGCGCGCGCTCGCGGTGCGAGGGGACCGGACAGACGCGCGCGCTCGCGGTGCAAATCAGCCGAAATGGACACCCTGGGCCAGCGGGAGGTCCGACGAGTAGTTCACCGTGTTCGTCGCCCGCCGCATGTAGGCCTTCCAGGCGTCCGACCCCGACTCACGGCCGCCGCCGGTCTCCTTCTCGCCCCCGAAGGCGCCGCCGATCTCGGCGCCCGATGTGCCGATGTTGACGTTGGCGATGCCGCAGTCCGACCCGTCGGCAGCCAGGAACCGCTCGGCCTCGCGTACGTCCAGCGTGAAGATCGACGACGAAAGGCCCTGCGGTACAGCGTTGTTCAACGCGATAGCTTCGTCCAGCGTCTCATAGGTCATCACGTAGAGGATCGGCGCGAACGTCTCCTGGTGCACCACCGCGGTCTGCGACGGCATCCGCACCACGGCGGGCGTCACGTAGAACGCGCCTTCGTCCCCGACATCGACGCGCTGACCGCCCGACACCGAACCTCCTTCGGCTTCGGCCCGCTGCAGCGCGCCCACCATGTCGCGGTAGGACCGCGCGTGGATCAGGGGCCCCACGAGTGTGCCGTCGGCGAACGGATCGCCGACCGGCAGCTGCTGGTAGGCCGCTTCGATCCGCGACACCAACTCGTCGGCCACCGAGGAGTGCACGATCAGCCGCCGCAGCGTCGTGCAGCGCTGACCGGCCGTCCCCGCCGCGGAGAACACGATGCCGCGCACCGCGAGGTCGAGGTCGGCCGCGGGTGTCACGATTGCGGCGTTGTTACCGCCGAGCTCCAGCAACGACCGCCCGAATCGCGCAGCCACCCGAGGCCCGACTTCACGCCCCATCCGCACCGATCCGGTCGCCGAGACCAGCGCCACCCGCGGGTCGTCGACCAGCTTCTCGCCGATCTCGCGCTCTCCGAGCACCAGCTTCGAAACACCCAGCGGCGCACCGACATCGGCGCAGGCGCGCTCGATGAGTGCCTGGCACGCCACCGCGGTCAACGGGGTCAGCTCGGACGGCTTCCACACCACCGTGTCACCGCACACCAGCGCGACCGCGGTGTTCCACGCCCACACCGCGACCGGGAAATTGAACGCCGTGATCACACCGACGACCCCGAGTGGGTGCCAGGTCTCCATCAGGCGGTGCCCGGGCCGCTCCGAGGCGATCGTGCGTCCGTAGAGCTGTCGCGACAGGCCGACGGCGAACTCGCAGATGTCGATCATCTCCTGCACTTCGCCGAGCGCCTCGGAGTTGATCTTGCCCGCCTCGACCGTGACCAGCGCCGCGAGATCGGCCTTGTGCTCGACGAGCAGCTGACCGAGGCGGGCCACCAATGCGCCGCGCACCGGGGCCGGCGTCACCCGCCATACCGAAAATGCCTCAGCTGCAGAGGAAATTACGGCATCGGTCGCAGCGACCGAGGACGCGGGGACCGAGAACAACACGTCCCCGGTGATCGGTGTGCTTGCGGGCATGCCGTCGCCGGGCTCACCCAGCGAGACGGAGGCGCCGACGGCCGCAAGCGCGTCACGGACCCGGGTGCGCAGCGCGTCGGAGGTGGGCAGTGATGCGGTCAGCACGGTGGTCATGAGGATGCGACTTTCTCGTAGAGGTCATAGGGGTCGTGAATGTGGTGTCCGATCTGGCCGGCCATCCATTCCTGGCTGTAGTCGGTGGCATCTCCACCCTGCGCCGCGGCCGCGTCACTGTCGAGGTTCGACCTGAAGATCCCTGCCGCCGACGCCGGAAGGAAGTCCTCATACACAACGGGTCTCGCCGGGTCGCCGCCCACGTAGTACGCAAGACCCGCCGCGGCCATCTCGGCGTCGGTGGCCGGGAAGTGCTCATGCCACACCGACGCCGGATCGGACGCCGCCATCGCGTGGTCGTACCGCTCGCGGCCCGCCGGCGTCAGCGCGACACCGCGTTGCTCGACTTCGCCGAAGCGGACGCGCAGCGTTCCGTCGGTGACCGTCCCAGAGGCCGACCGGAACCGCCGTGGTTCGGCAAGAGCGCGAAACGATGTCTGGCGCAACAACACCTGGGGCCCGTGTACGCGCGGCGGGCCCTGGATGTGGTCGATCATCGTGATTCCGCGCGCCTCCATGGACTGTTGCAGCGCATCGATGTCGAGGACGCGCGGTGTCAGGTGGTTGATATGGGTGGACGTGACCCCGGCGATGTCTGCGGCGACGGCCGACACCGCAGAAAGCTCCTCGTACCACGATCGGTCGATGGGCTCGCGTGACAGGGCAAAAGCCGATACCGCGGCGTCGACGAACTCCCCGGCCTCCTCGTCGGGGCATCCGCCGGCGGCCGCGATCCGGCGCGCCTGCGCGATCAGTGACGGGTCGAACAGCTGCCGTTGGCCCACAAATCGCTCGACGCGGGCACGAAGGTCGGCGCTGAAGAATCGCTCGTCAGCACTGGCGAGCATGGAGGTGAATACCCGAAACGGGTTGCGGGCCAGTTCATCCTGGTCGATGGGACGAAATGCGGTGGAGACCACGGGGACGGGGGAGGCCGCCTCCCTCAGGTCGTAGTAGCCGACGGGATACATACCGAACGCCGAGAAGAGGTCGGCGACCTGGGCCAGCTCCTGGGCGCTGCCGACGCGGATCGCGCCGTGCCGTTCGGCGGTGACGCGCGCCAGCGACCCGAGGCGTTGCGCAGCGTCGTGCGTCGCCGCGTAGTCGGCATTGACCCGAGTGCTGACCTCGACCAACGTGTCGTAGGCCGGGACCTCCGAGCCGTACATCCGGGACAGCCCCGCCGCGAAATGCGCCCGTAGCTGCGATGTTTGAGTGTTCACGCTCAGGCCCTCCGATACAGTGCGGCCATGACCGATCCCGTCGAAACACCGCCGCACGCGCCGCTCGACGAGATCGACCGCGTGCTGGCGCGCGAACTCGTCGCCGACGGACGCGCGACGCTCGCGCATCTGGCGGCCACGGCCGGTTTGTCGGTGTCCGCGGTGCAGTCGAGGGTGCGTCGGTTGGAGTCGCGGGGAGTGGTCAGCGGATATACGGCCCGCATCGACCCCGAGGCCGTCGGCAGCATGCTGTCGGCGTTCGTCGCCATCACTCCTCTCGATCCCTCTCAACCCGATGATGCACCCGCGAGGCTGGAGCACATCCCCGAAATCGAGGCCTGCTACTCCGTCGCCGGTGAGGACAGCTATGTCCTGCTGGTCCACGTCGAGTCGGCGCGAGCACTTGAAGGGCTGCTGCAACAGATCCGTACCGCCGCCGACGTGAAGACGCGAAGCACGATCATCCTACATAAATTTTACAGCGATCGGCGCTATGTACCGGACTAATTACGTCTGAGGGGCACTGAACAGTAAAAAATCCGTTAGGATGGCTGTCATGACCGCAGTTCTGCCGGAAAGGCGCCACCTCTCGTCCGACACGGTTACTCCGAACGATGTCCGCTCGGTGCTGGCGCGCAGCATCCTGGCCGACGGCCTCGACCTGGTGCTCGACCTCGACCGCTCGCGCGGCTCATACCTCGTCGACGCCCGATCAGGCCGCGTCTATCTCGACATGTTCACGTTCTTCGCCTCTTCGGCTCTCGGCATGAACCACCCCGGGCTCGCCGACGACGAAGAGTTCCGCGCCGAACTCGCCGCCGCCGCGCTGAACAAGCCCAGCAACTCCGACGTCTACAGCGTGCCGATGGCCCGATTCGTCGACACCTTCGCCCGGGTGCTCGGCGATCCGAAGCTTCCGCACCTGTTCTTCGTCGACGGGGGTGCGCTGGCGGTCGAAAACGCCCTCAAGGTCGCCTTCGACTGGAAGAGCCGTCTCAACGAGTCGAAGGGGCTCGACCCGGAATTGGGCACCAAGGTCCTTCATCTGCGCGGCGCGTTCCACGGCCGCAGCGGCTACACCATGTCACTGACCAACACCGACCCGAACAAGGTCGCGCGCTTCCCCAAATTCGACTGGCCGCGTATCGACGCGCCCTATGCGCGGCCGGGTGCGAGCATCGAAGCGCTGGAAGCCGAGTCGCTGCGGCAGGCTCGCGCCGCGTTTGAGGCCAGCCCCCACGACATCGCGTGCTTCATCGCCGAGCCGATCCAGGGCGAGGGTGGCGACCGGCACCTGCGTCCGGCGTTCTTCGCCGCCATGCGGAAGCTGTGCGACGAGTTCGACGCGCTGCTGATCTTCGACGAGGTGCAGACCGGCTGCGGGATCACCGGAAGCGCCTGGGCGTACCAGCAATTGGGGGTCCAGCCCGACGTCGTCGCATTCGGTAAGAAAACCCAGGTCTGCGGCGTCATGGCCGGCGGCCGCGTCGACGAGATCGCCCACAACGTGTTCAGGGTCAGCTCACGGATTAACTCGACCTGGGGCGGCAACCTCGTCGACATGGTCCGCTCCCGCCGCATCCTCGAGATCATCGAAAGCGACGGCCTCTTCGACCGGGCCGCCGAAGCCGGGTGTCACCTTCTCGGGGGCCTCGAAGAGCTGGCCGTGGAGTTTCCCGGCCTGGTTCGCGACGTCCGCGGACGCGGACTGATGTGCGCGTTCAGCATGCCGTCGGGAACGCTGCGCGACGATCTGGTGGCCGGGCTGTGGGAGCGCGGCGTGATCATGCTGGGTTGTGGCCCCGACAGCGTGCGGTTCCGGCCGGCGTTGACGGTGACGCACGACGAGATCGACGCCGCGCTCGACGCCGTCCGCGCGGTGCTCACGACGATGTCGGCTGGGTGAGCCGCCGAATCGTCGACCGCAGCCGCGGCAGCTCCGCGCCGCCGACCAGTTCGCAGCCGTGCAGCTCAGCCAGTTTCCTTGCAGCGGGCGTGAATTCGTGATTGGTGACGACCATGGTCTGGGTGCAGTCCTGCATGGGGGCGCCGGCGACCACTTCCTGGACGGCGCCCGCGCCGACGGGGCGTGAGCGCCGTTTGCACTGCACCGCAAGCCGGTGGGGGCGATGGCCGATGATGAGGTCGACGCCCCAGTCTCCGGTGAGCGACGTCATGATCACCGGCACGCCGCAGCTCCTGGCGATGCGTGCCACGTAGTCCTCGAACTCGGTGCCGGACATGTCCGTCTGCGGGTCGCGCTCACGGGCGCTCGGCGTGGCCGCCCCGGAGATCGCAGCGCGAACGAATCGAGGGGCGACAAGCACAACCGCGGGAATCAGCAACGCCGAGAGTGCACTGACGGGCAGGCTGGCGCCGGTGAGATAAGCGGTCACGCCGGCAGCCGCCGCGAGCGCCGCGTACAGCTTCCACCTGAGGGTTCGCACGGCCGCATCGTAGAGGCGGATGCCGACATCACAGGTTTATCACGACCGTGGCCCGGGAATTCGTCGCAAACCGATCACCCGAAACCGGAGACCGCACGATGGCCGACCTGTCTCACCACACCCGCGACGTACGCCGCGGCGCCGCGTTCAGCGACGCCGACGTGCGCGACGCCATCCGCACCGGCCTGGGGTTCGCGGTGATCGGTCTGCTGTTCCTATTCGTCGCCGACATGTGGATCGGGACGTGCACGGGTTCGCTGGCGCAGGCGGCCGGCTGCGGGGTGCCCCAGAAGGCAATGCTGGCGCTCGGTTCTCCGGCCATTCTCCTGACCGGCGGGGTGTGGTCGCTCGCGCGCAGTTTCCGGGCCGAGCATGGACGGCCTGCCCAGTGGGCATGGCAGGGTGCCGGTTGGGCGCTGCTGGCATTGACGGTGGTCTGCGCGGTTTTGAGTCTTCCTTCTCTGCCTGGGCGGTAGCACACTGGGACAGGTAGTTCTAAGGAGTTACCGATGAAGGGTCCCAAAGATCCCGTCGACCACGCGCGCACGACGCGACCGCACGCAGGTGAGTCGATGAAGGACAACAAGATCATGCCGGGGCTCGTGGTGATCGGCCTGTCGCTGGTCAGTTTCGTCGCCGCGCTGTCGGCGTTCGCCACCTCCCATCACGATGTCGGCCTCATGCTCGGCGCCACCGCGCTGGCCGGCTTCGTTGTCGGCGGAGGGTGGCTGATCGTCGAGCATCAGCGTGTGCGGCGGCTCGAACAGCGTTGGTACGCCGAACATCCGGGCGCGGTGCGACAGCCGCCGAACAGCTGAGTCCGGCGCGCCGAGATGGCGCTGAGGGCTGTGGAGCGCGGTGTATCCACAGCCTTGAGTGCAGTCTGGGCGCCTATTCATCGAATGTGTCGGTGCTGCCCCTGAGTATCCCGGCATGCAAAGAGTGCTCGTCGGCAGCGAGGCATTGGCTTCTGGATTGTTGACGCGGTCGGCTTTGCGCTGGAACTACCGCCGGATGTTCCCTGACGTCTATGTCGACGCGAGAGCCGAACCGACATTGCGCGACCGCATCGGTGCTGCCTGGTTGTGGTCACGGCGAAGCGGTGTCATCGCCGGTGCCGCAGCCTCGGCGTTGCACGGTGCGAAATGGGTCAAGGCGCAAACGCCGATCGAAATGATCTGGCGGTCTGGTCGGCCGCCGTCCGGCATCGTGGTGCGCAACGAACGTCTCGATGGGGACGAAGTCATGCTCGCCGACTAGTGACCACCCCGGAGCGGACGGCCTTTGATCTGGCGAGGCACCTACCGCGCAACGAGGCCGTCGCTCGCCTCGATGCTCTGGCAAACGCGACGGGTGTCAAAGCGGTCGATGCGTTGCTTCTGGGCGAGCGCCACCCGGCAGCACGCGGAATCCGACGTGCGGTCGAAGCGCTGAGCCTGATGGACGCCGGCTCGGAATCGCCGCGGGAGACGTGGCTGCGATTGATCTTGGTCGACACATGGCTGGACCCGGTGCGGACCCAGATCGCCGTCGGAGAGCGGGTGCACCTCGATATGGGATACGACGAGCCGATGATTGGGCTGGAGTACGAGGGCGCACACCACAGTGAGGACCGCGACACCCACGTCTACGACATCGGGCGTTCGGAGTTCGTCGAGCGTCGAGGCTGGCTCACCGTCAAAGTCGTCAAGGAGCACTCGCCGGCGTTCATCAAGCATCGAGTGGGTGAGGCATTCGTGCGACGCGGTTACACGCCGACTTTGCGTCCACGGCCGCGAAGTCGGCGTCGGAACGGCCGCCAGCGCAATCTCGGCGACTAACCACGCAACAACGAACCAGACAACGACTAACCACGCAACGACCAATGGGCCCAACCAGTTTCCTGGTCGGGCCCATCGGGGGAGCTGCTACTGGTTGGCTTCTTGACGCTTTTCCGCTGCCTTTGCGCCGGCCCTGGCCGACTCGGCCTCGGCTTCCTTCTCGGCAACCTCGCGCTGAGCATCTGCCTTGTCCTGCTGGGCTTTACCTTCACGGACCATGTCGTCGCGTCCGGTGACGGTGCCGACGGTCTCCTTGGCCTTGCCCTTCACGTCCTCGACGACGCCCTTGATGCCTTCTTCGGGTCCACTGTTCTTCTCGGTCATATTCGCCTCCTGCTCGTGGAATGGTTTGGTCTTCGACGCCCATTTCTGAGCCATCGCAAGGCTTCCCGGGACCGAGGCGGCTAAACGCGTGACGGTGGTCTCATTCCGATACCGCTGCGCTGCCGCCCAGCCAACAGCGGTTTGACCAGGAGGGGCACGGGTACGGGGCTGCCATGCCTTACGCAGCTAACCGGGTTTGGCGGGCACACGTCCCGGGGTATGGATTCCGCACCATGAACACAATGTCGCCGAGCGTCGTCTCACTGCATCATCGGCGCGAGCATCAGGAACGCTCCGGCGTAGATGGCCACACCGATCAGGATGAGAATCGCAAGAACCGCCGCAGCGATCACCAGAATGCGGCGCAGCGGCTTGGTGTTCTGGTCCATCCTGACCGGCTACCCGGCACAGGTTGGCCACTAACAAATGCACTAGTGATTGCCCGCAGCGCCCATGGATAACGGCAATGGAGCCTGGGGTAATCTCGCTGGGAAGTTTTCGGGAGGTCACATGGCCGATGTTGCGAGCCACATCGATGGACAGCGCTACAGCCCGCACTCGGTTGAACTCCGAGTTGCGGCGACGCTGGAGAATTTGGCGGTGCTGCGCACTCTGGTGGCCGCGATCGGCACGTTCGAGGATCTCGATTTCGACGCCGTCGCCGACCTGAGGCTGGCAGTCGACGAAGCGTGCACCCGGCTCATCCGATCGGCAGTCCCGGAGTCGACGCTGCTGGTTGTGGTCGACCCGCGCCCCGAGGCGCTCGTCGTGCACGCGTCGACGACATGTGACAGCACCGATATCCTGGCGCCAGGCAGCTTCAGTTGGCATGTTCTGAGCTCGCTGACCGATGAAGTCACCACATTCTCGGATGGACAATCGGCCGGCGACGGGGAGGTATTCGGCATCTCGATGACGACAAGGCGAGCGAGTTCGTTGCAGTGACACGGCCCTCGTCGCAGGGTTCGTCATCTCGGTCGAGCTCTGAATACTCCGACGTTGCCGACATGTTCCGAGAGTTGGCAAAACTCGAGGAGGGGTCGGCACCGTTCCAGCGGCAGCGCGACCGTATCGTCGAGCGCTGCCTGCCTCTGGCCGACCACATCGCCCGCCGCTTCGACGGCCGGGGCGAGCCCCGCGATGACCTGGTTCAGGTTGCGCGCGTCGGGCTCGTCAACGCGGTGATCCGTTTCAATGTCGAGGCGGGCTCAGATTTCGTGTCGTTCGCGGTGCCCACCATCATGGGCGAGGTCCGCAGGCACTTCCGCGACAACAGCTGGTCGGTGAAGGTACCCCGTCGGCTCAAGGAACTGCACCTCCGGCTTGGCGCCGCGACCGGCGAGTTGTCTCAACGTCTGGGCCGTGCCCCGACCGCGAGCGAACTGGCCGCCGAGTTGGAAATGGACCGCGACGAGGTCATCGAGGGCCTGGTTGCCGGCAGCTCCTACAACACACTTTCGATCGACAGTGGTGGGGGTAGCGGTAACGAGGACGCGCCTGCGATCGCCGACACGCTCGGCGACGTCGACCTCACGCTGGATCAGATCGAGAACCGGGAAGCATTGCGTCCGCTGCTGGCGGCGCTGCCGGAGCGGGAGCGCACCGTGCTGGTGCTGAGGTTTTTCGAGTCGATGACCCAGACGCAAATCGCCGAGCGGGTCGGCATCTCACAGATGCATGTTTCGCGGCTGCTCGCGAAGTCGCTGACTCGCCTACGGGATCAGTTGGAATGAGTGCGGCGGATCCCGCTGCACATCCTCCAGCGCAGTGGGGATGTCGAGGCTGATCGGCAGAGCCGAGTCAGGGTCGCAGATGCGGAGCACGCGTTTGACGGCTCGGCCCGGAACCAACGCCCACCGGATGTCTTTTCCGACGCATTGCACGTTGAGCGTGTGCAGGGCCGAAAAGCCTGCAGTCGAGAAGAAGGTCAAACCGGATAAGTCGACGACAAGCCACTGCGTGGTGGCGGAGTGTCGCAGCGCGTAATCGACGAAGGTGATGCCGTTGGCGGCGTCGAGTTCTCCGTGTCCGGCGACGATGGCGGTGGCCGGCCGGGGCCAGGTCGTATCGAACAGCGCGGTGCGGCAGACGACGCGGTCAGGATCGGGCGGGGCCTGTGGTTGGCCTGGGACGTGAGGCACGGTGACTCCGTTCGAAGAGCTCCAAGATCGTGCTGTGACTTCACGTCAAGGTTGGGCCCTAGTGCTCAAAGCCTGCGCAGAACCGAACCTTCTGTCCCACGTGACGATGACGTTTCCAGACGGCTGTGAGTTCAACCTTGACTTGACCATACGCCTGGAAAGAGCTAATGGACAATGAATAAGAAATGTCGTCACAAATGGTCGTCGGCCGCTTCATGGCTGCGAGGAAGAGGGCTCGGAAAGCGCTGTGGCACAGAGTTTTTGGGCTTCCGGAATAGTGCTGGCCGCAGGTGCGGGCACACGATTCGGGATGCCGAAGGTGCTCGCCGCTGACGGTGAGTGGCTGCGCGCGAGCATCGCGGCGCTGCGCGGTGGCGGGTGCCGGGAGGTGCTCGTCGTGCTGGGCGCGGCCGTCGTCGACGTGCCGGCGCCGGCTCGAGCCGTCGTCGCCGAGGACTGGGCCGACGGTCTCAGCGCGTCGGTGCGTGCCGGCGTGCTCGCTGCGCATGAGTCCGCCGAATTCGTCGCACTGACGACCGTGGACACCCCGGACGTGGGGGCTGCGGCGGTGCGGCGGGTACTTGCGGCTGCGGGGGAGTCGGGGCTCGCTCGGGCGCGCTACCACGGGCGACCGGGGCATCCGGTGGTGCTGGCGCGCAGGCACTGGCCGGCGCTGCTCGCCGCACTGACCGGGGACGACGGCGCCGGACCGTTCCTGAGAGGACGTCCCGACGTCGTCTCCGTCGAATGCGGCGACCTGAGCACCGGGCGCGACATCGACCAGCGTTAGTCGAGCATGGCGTCGGCGAAGCGCTGGACAGCTTCTGCGCCCGTCTGGGTCGCTCGTTCGTGGCCCGGGCGGCTGCGGGTGCCAATCGTGCGGGCCGACGGCTCGAGTGTCACTTCGCCCAGCAGTTCCCCGGTTGTCGGCTCGCAGACCGCCCACGTATATTGCGAGTCCGAATCCCACTGCGCTGCAGCACTTTCCACGTAGTCGGGCCGATCTTCGCCCAGGTCGGCCAAGGCGGGGCGGTCGTCGACCCGGTCGTCGGCGCGCAGCGCGCGCAGATACCAGGCACCGGCATTGATCTCGACGGGCTGCACCCGCTCAGCTTGCCACGCGGCCGCGATACGGGATCGGCCCCGCCCTCCGCGGTCTTCACCGCGGAAAACGGGGCCGTTCACCCCTCGGTCCCCCTCGTCGGAGCCGTCACGCCCCGGCGGGCCGCTTCCGCCCCTCGGCAAACCGATGATCTTGCGAGGGCAAACGCTATCGGATGGGGACGCGCTACACAGTCCGTTTGCAAAATTGACGCGAACTTCGCCGACGAAACGGCAACTCCGCAAGGCGATCTGGAGCCTGAGGGCAACGTTGCGGCCTAGAGCCAGCTAAGCCGACGGCTGAAACTCACCTGCTACGTGTACGTGAAAAGGCGGTGAAATGCAGGTCCGGCAATCAACGAACACGGGGTGCCACCGTGAGGTGACACCCCGCACTCGTCGGTGAGAATTATTCGGAGCTCTTGAGCTCGCAGACGACAGTGCCCTGGGTGATGGCTGCGCCCGGCTCGACGGCCAGGCCGGTGACCACGCCGTCCTTGTGGGCGGTGACCGGGTTCTCCATCTTCATGGCCTCCAGGACGACCACCAGATCGCCGGCAGAAACCGTCTGGCCCTCTTCGACGGCGACCTTGACCACGGTGCCCTGCATCGGAGCCGTCACGGCGTCACCGGACGCGGCCGCACCGCCCCCGCCACCACGCTTGCGCGGCTTGGGCTTCTTGCGGATCGCGCCGTGGGGCTGAGCGCCGCCACCGCCGAGGGCGAGATCGCCGGGCAGTGACACCTCCAGGCGACGGCCACCGACCTCGACCACGACGGTCTGGCGCGGGATGGTGTCTTCCTCGTCGATCGGGTCGCCGCCGGTGAACGGCTCGACGGTGTTGTTCCACTCGGTCTCGATCCAGCGGGTGTGGACGTCGAACTTCTCGCCGTCACCGATGAACGCCGGGTCCGAGACGACGGCGCGGTGGAACGGGATGACGGTGGCCAGGCCCTCGACATGGAATTCGGCCAGCGCGCGGCGCGAGCGGGCGAGGGCCTCTTCGCGGGTGGCGCCGGTGACGATCAGCTTGGACAGCATCGAGTCGAACTGGCCGCCGATGACCGATCCGGCCTCGACACCGGAATCCAGGCGGACGCCGGGGCCGGTGGGGATGTCGTAGCGGGTGACGGGCCCGGGCGCGGGCAGGAAACCGCGGCCGGCGTCCTCGCCGTTGATGCGGAACTCGAACGAGTGGCCGCGCGGCGTCGGATCCTCGGTGATGTCGAGGGCTTCGCCGTTGGCGATCTTGAACTGCTGCTGCACCAGGTCGATGCCCGAGGTCTCCTCGGTGACGGGGTGTTCGACCTGCAGGCGGGTGTTGACCTCGAGGAACGAGATCAGGCCGTCCTGGCCGACGAGGTATTCGACGGTGCCTGCGCCGTAGTAGCCGGCCTCCTTGCAGATGCGCTTGGCCGACTCGTGGATTTCCTTGCGCTGCGCGTCGGTCAGGAACGGCGCGGGCGCCTCCTCGACGAGCTTCTGGAACCGGCGCTGTAGCGAGCAGTCGCGGGTGCCCGCGACCACGACGTTGCCGTGGGTGTCGGCGATGACCTGAGCCTCGACGTGGCGCGGCTTGTCGAGGTAGCGCTCGACGAAGCACTCGCCGCGGCCGAACGCCGCGACGGCCTCGCGGGTGGCCGAATCGAACAGCTCGGGGATCTCTTCGAGGGTGCGGGCGACCTTCATGCCGCGGCCGCCGCCGCCGAACGCGGCCTTGATCGCGATCGGCAGGCCGTGCTCCTTGGCGAAGGCCAGGATTTCGTCGGCGTCCTTGACCGGATCGGGGGTGCCCGGAACGAGCGGGGCCTGCGCGCGGGCGGCGATGTGGCGCGCGGTGACCTTGTCGCCGAGGTCGCGGATGGACTGCGGGCTGGGGCCGATCCAGATCAGGCCGGCGTCGAGGACGGCCTGGGCGAAGTCGGCGTTCTCGGAGAGGAAGCCGTAGCCCGGGTGGACGGCGTTGGCGCCAGACTTCGCCGCGGCGTCGAGCAGCTTCTCGAACACCAGGTAGGACTCGGCCGAGGTCTGCCCGCCGAGGGCGAATGCCTCGTCGGCCAGTCGTACGTGGGGTGCGTCGGCGTCGGGTTCGGCGTAGACCGCCACGCTCTGCAGTCCAGCGTCCTTGGCGGCACGGATCACTCGGACGGCAATCTCTCCGCGGTTGGCGACGAGCACCTTGGAGATCTTTGAGCTGGCATGACTGGCCACTGCGCCTCCTGATGGCAAGGTTTTCGGCCGTAAACGGCCTTCTCTAAGAAACGTCTTTAAGAATCTATCGGGCAGTTTAAGCGGGGGCCCTGTGGCCACGCCAAGCCGGTATCGGTTACTCCTCGGTAGGTTCGCGCGCCCCGGGTTCCAGCGCGAGGTGACACACACGATTTCCGCCCGCTCGCTTGGCGCGGTACATCGCGACGTCGGCCTGCGCGGTCAACCAGCGCAGCGAGTTCCCGATGTCGGTGCTCTCGAAGGCCGACACGTCGACGCACGCCGTTCCGATGCTGGCGGTGAGCTGATACGAGGTCGTGGTGACCGCATAGCGCGCCCTCTCGCCGAGCTCGGTGATGTCGGTGGCGGTCACAATGTCGGCGGCGAGAAACTCTTCGCCGCCGACCCGGCCGAGGATCGTGGTCTCCGGCAGGTGTTGCTTGAGTGCCGCGCTCGTCGACACCAGAGCGGCGTCGCCGGTGTGATGGCCATGCAGATCGTTGAGGGCTTTGAAGCGATCGAGGTCGATCATCGTGAACAGCAGGTGGCTGCCGCGGCGCTGCCCGTCGAGGAGGGCCTTGATCACCTCGCGTTCGAAGGAGCGGCGGTTGAGCAAGCCGGTCAAGGGGTCACGGTCGGACTGGACCAGGTCGAACCCGAGCGCATGAACAACGAGTTGGACGGCCAGCGGAACGCCGGCGTTGAGTTCGATGACGAGGAAGATCATCGAAAAGGTGAGCACCGTGTTCTGCGCGGGTAGCGACATTGCGTGCAGAGCAGCGACGCCGAGCGCGAGCAGGACGTTGGCCGTCACCAGCCGGCTGGTGTGGAAGAACGCGAGATAGGCGCCGGAAAGGGCGAGGGCCGTGCACCCCACGACGCCGACTGAGGGATCGCCCGACAGCCACGTCGTGAAGGCGATGCTGACGGAGAAGGTCATGCCGTAGGCGACGGATTGGCGGCGGCTGGGCCATCGCGTCAACCAGAGTGCGGCCCACCCGAGGTGGATCGCGGCGATGGCGATGCTGAGCGCGATGAACGCGGCGCGGTGGGGCGTGTCAGGCGACAGCACCGCGTTGGCGGGAAACAGCAGCGCGGCGCCCGAGACCGTCGCCATGCCGATCTGTACCGGGCGGGTGAAATTGCGCGCGTGCAGGTAGCTCGACAGCCAGTCGTAATGGTCGGGGAGTCGCCACCACCGCAATACCGCATTCAACTGCTACCCCGCCGCCCCCGCCTTGATCAGAGTCGATCGGTCAGAGCGTACGGCGACTTGCTGGAAAGACCTTGAGATTCAGGTGGACCCGCGAGGCGCAGGTCACCAACCGCCGATGCCGGGGCCGCCGGCCCAGCTGGGCAGGAACCCGCGTGCCCGGGTGCCGGGAACCCTGCCGGGCACCGCGATCATCGAATCGCGGATTTCACCCTGGGCGTGCAGGGAATCGTCGGCTCCGCGGACCTCGCCGAAGGTGGCGTCCCGGGACACGGTGCCCTGACCGCTGGTGACGGTGTGGCCGGGGCTGATCTCTTCGGCGGATGCGATCCCGCTCGACATCGCCAGGAGGGCGGCGGGTGCCGCAAGGACGGCGCTCACGGCAATCGTGCGCCTGCTGATTTTCGGCATGTATCTCCTCCGGGCGTATGTGTGTCGTCGACTGGATATCGGCCGCGGCGTGCCGGTGTTACGGAGGGAGGTATCTATTTGAGGCGCTTCTTGATGCGGGCGAGCATCGCCGACATGCCCCGCAGGCGAAGCGGGCTGATCAGCTTGGCCAGTCCGAGTTCGGTGTAGAAGTCGTCGGGCACGGCCAGGATGTCGTCGGCCGGCAACCCGTCGAGGCCGGTGGCAAGAATCGCCGCGAAGCCTCGGGTGGTCGGTGCTTCGGCGGGAGCGCTGAAGAACAGCCGCACGTGGTCGCGGTCGTCGGCGTCGACATGCAGGAACAACGGCGACTGGCACTCGGGCACCGGCTCCATCGCCGCTTCTTCGAGGTCGGCGGGCAGCGGCGGAAGCTCGTCGGCGAATTCGAGAAGCAGGGCCAATTTGTCTTGTCCCTCAACATCTTTGAAGTCCGACACCACTTCGGCCAGCGCGGCCGGCATGCTCATGACTTACCCGGCGCCTCGCCGGGCTGTTCTCCGACCGCCACCGGAACGCGCACCGCGTTGCCCCACTCGGTCCAGGAGCCGTCGTAATTGCGGACATTGGGCAGGCCGAGCAGATGGGTGAGCACGAACCAGGTGTGGCTGGAACGCTCGCCGATCCGGCAGTACACCACCGTCTTGTCGTCGGGGGAGAGGAAGCCGTAGAGCTCGTCGAGTTCGGCGCGGCTGCGGAAGCGTCCGCTGTCGTTGGCGGCCTTGCCCCACGGGATCGACACGGCCGTGGGGATGTGGCCGCCGCGCAGCGCGCCCTCTTCGGGGTAGTCGGGCATGTGGGTGCGCTCGCCGGTGTACTCCTGCGGGGACCGCACGTCGATCAGCGGCTGCGACCCGAGGACGTCGAGGACATCCTCTTTGAAGGCACGGATCGGGGCGTCGTCGCGCTCGACGACGGGGTAGCCAGTGGTCTGCTTGTTGGGGACGTCGAGCGTGGTGTCGCGGCCGTCGGAGATCCACAGGGTGCGACCCCCGTCGAGCAGTCGGACGTCCGGGTGTCCGAACAGCGTGAAGACCCACAGCGCGTAGGCGGCCCACCAGTTGCTCTTGTCGCCGTAGATCACGACGGTGTCGTCGCGCGAGATGCCCTTGCGGTTCATCAGGTCGGCGAACTGCTCACCGGTGATGTAGTCGCGCACGTGGGCGTCGTTGAGGTCGGTGTGCCAGTCGATCTTGACGGCGCCGGGAATGTGGCCGGTGTCGTAGAGAAGGACGTCCTCGTCGGACTCGACGATGGCCAGTCCCGGCCTGCCGAGGTTGCCGGACAGCCAGTCGGCAGTGACGAGACGCTCAGGGTGGGCGTAGGACTGCAGGGCAGGGCTGGGATCAGCAGGTAGCGGCACGTGTTCGAGCCTACCGGGGCCTGATCCGGAGTTTTGGGCGCAATCGTGCCCATTTGGGCGCTAGGTGATGGCGCCGGGGCTCATCGCGAAACTGATGATGCTGACGGTGATCAGGATCAGTCCGCCGACGCCTCCGACTTTGGTCGACACGTCGACGTGGAACAGGCCGTGTCTCATATCGCTTCGTGCCTGGCGCACGGCCTCCGGGCTGGCGTAGCGGAGCGGAGTCTCGACGAAGTGGTAGGTCAGCAGAGCCAGCCCGAAGGTGAGGGTCAGCGCGCTGGCGTAGTAGTAGACGTTGCGTTCCATCGCGGCGGCGAGAAGCACGTACACCGGCCAGTGCACCAGGTAGAGCGAATACGAGATGTCGCCGATATAGGTGCTGACGCGGTTGCGCAGGAAGCCCTGGAGGTGGGGTTCGTCGCCGATGCCGGCGGCGATGACGAGTGCGGCGCCGGCGACGGGCAGCAGGGCCCACGGTGCGGGGAAGCCGGCGGACCCGTCGATCACCACGAATGAAATGCCGATGAGCGTCAGGCCTGCCCAGGACATGATCGGGCGGACGGGGCTAGGTAAGCGCGCGAAAACGCCGGTCGCGGTGGCCAGGAGTGCGCCGACGCCCAGCTCCCACATGCGCGACACCGTGCTGAAGAAGGCCCAGCCTGGTGCGGCGGTGGTTTCGTAGATCGACCACGCCAGGGACAGGGCCGCAAGGACGCCGATGACGGCGGCAGTGAGCTTTCGCCACGTCGCATCGCCCCACGCGCGCCGAGCGGCGAACACGGTGATCCCGAGGATCAGCAGCGGCCAGAGGACGAAGAACTGTTCTTCGACGGACAGCGGCCAGTAATGCAGCAGCGGCGATGCCGAATCGGTCGCTGAGTGGAGCTGTTCGCCGCCGGCAGCGAAATGCCAGTTGGCGACGAAGAAGAATGCGAACACGGCGTCGATGCCGACGCTGTGGACGTCTGAGGCCAGTACAACGGCCGACGCGGCAAAGGTCAGGATGAGGACGAAAGTCGCGGCGGGAACGATGCGCTGCACGCGTTCGAGATAGAACCTGCCTACCCTTACGGTTCCGGACTCCGCCGTTGTTCGCAGCAAACTCTCAGTGACGAGGTAGCCGGCAACCACGAAAAAGATGTCGACGCCGACGAAGCCGCCGCGCGGCCACCCGGCCAAGGCATAGGCAAGGACCGCCAGAACGGCGACCATGCGCAATCCCTGGATATCCAGCCGATAGTTTGCTCGTTTTGCACGCCTACGTCGACGCGCTGAGGATTCGCGCCATTGATCGAGCCTCGTCACCATGCTGTGCCCCCCGGCGGACAATAGTCGTGATCGTCAGTACTTCGCTATTACCCGCGATGTTCGACAAATACAACTGTAACGTGTGTCAGATCACTCGCGCAGTATTGCGCTTTCTGGATCGCGGTTTCTGACATCGCGCTGGGCGGTGGCTGGGCGGTTTCTGTCAGGTTGCTGAGGCGCGAAGCGCTTGAGGCGAAGGCGATTTACAGTCATTTGTACGCAACAGCGGAACGGCAGCAAAGCTGCTGCGCCTGATGTAGCCCGCGGACCTTCTTTCGAACTTTGAGCTCCGTCGGGCCAATTCCACACGGACGCAAGGACATAACAGTGAAGAAAATGATCTTGATAGCAACGGCCACGGGTGTGGTTGTCGGAGGAGCCATCGCAGGGACGGGACCGGCGGGTGCCCACGCTGATGACGGCTTGATTCAGTACAAGGAGCCCAACGCAATGTGGGTGATGCCGGACCTGAAAGACGAGATCCTGTTCCGGGCGGAGGCCGACGTCGAAGACGTGGTCGAACAGATGCCGCTGACGTTCAAGACTCAGGCGCCCAATCATGCGCCGGTGTACAACCTCGAGGACTGGGTTGTCTGCGGCGAATCGCCGAAAGCGGGCACTGCGCTCACACCGAAGACGAAGTCTGTGACCCTGCTGTTGGAGCGACCCGGTGCGGAGCACTGCGGCGCGTAAACCGCCAGCTCACCAGCCGCCGTGAGCAAATTGTTATCGAACAACTGGCAGGAAAGAGGCAGCCCCTATTAGGGTTTCCGGCATGGAGCTCAAGGGGTTGGCGAAGCAGGGGCGCGTCGTCGCCGTTGCAATGGCATCGTGCGGGATGGCGTTGGGCATGACCGCCCCGGTTGCGGCTGCGCAGGACGCCGAGACGTGGGAAATGCCGGCTCTGCGTAACGAAGTTCTTCAAAATGCGGTCGACAGCGTCATCGGCGCTGCCGGAGAAGACAACATTAAATGGAACATCTACGACCGCGACATGAATCAGGTCGTCTACAACTACACGAATTGGGTCGTGTGCGGTCAGTCTCCGTCCGCGGAATCGACCGTGAAGG
Organism: Mycolicibacterium iranicum; assembly: GCF_002101705.1. Taxonomy (GTDB): domain Bacteria; phylum Actinomycetota; class Actinomycetes; order Mycobacteriales; family Mycobacteriaceae; genus Mycobacterium; species Mycobacterium iranicum. The sequence goes on from NZ_LQPC01000014.1 coordinate 39,938, forward strand.
TCAATCCTGCGAAGCCGCAGACGGTCACCCTTGCGCTGAGTCGCCGTTCGGCCGGCTGCTAATCAGGCCCGGCCCAGAGATCGGAGATCGACAGGCCGGTGCGCCGCACCAGCCTGCGAATTAGCGGCAAGCTCAACCCGATGACGTTCGATGGGTCGCCCTCGATGCGCTCGATGAACCATCCGCCGAGTCCGTCCAACGTGAAGGCACCTGCGACGTTGATGGGCTCACCGCTGTCGACATAGCGGCTCACGTCGACGACCGATGGCTCTCCGAAATGCACCGTGGTACTGCCGGTGTCGCCCTCTGTGTGGGTTATGACGCCGGCAGTCAGCCTTAGCAGCGCATGTCCTGTCAGTAGATGCCCGGTGGCGCCTGCCATCGATTCCCATTGCTGCAGAGCCACCTCCGCCGATCCAGGCTTTCCGCGCAGTGCGCCGTCGAGATACAGCATGGAGTCGCAGCCAATCACCAGACAGTCGGAGATCAGCTCGTCGGGCAGCGCGGCCGCGACGCTAAGGGCCTTGGCGTTGGCCAGCTTGGCCACTACCGACTCCGGAGGCAGGTCCGGATCCAGGGACGCGATGAGTGCGTCTTCGTCCACGTCGGAGACGATGACCACTGGTTCGATGCCGGCTTGGCGCAGGACGCGGAGTCGACCTTGGGATGCCGAGGCGAGAACGACTCGGGTGGTCACTTCCGCATGTGCATGCGTTCAAGCAGGGTGACGCGCTGCCAGCTGGTGACGTCGTAGCGCAGTTTGTCGACGGGGTGGCCCCACATGTTGAGTTCCTGCGGGCCCGGGTCGCCGGCCGCGCCGCCGCCGGCGCCGGCGAGTACGGTCACCAGCGCGGCGAGCTCTTCGAGAGAGGGATCGCCTTTGACGATGTGGAAGTGCGGGTCGGCGGCGGGCGGGTCGTCGATGGTCATGTCCCGCGGGTCGGACACCTCGACGATGTCGGCGTCGTGATTCAAAGCTGAAACTCCTTGTCTGAGAACACGATCAGAGCGGGATGTTGCCGTGCTTCTTCGGTGGGGTCTGAACGACCTTGCGTTCCAACAGTTTCAGCGCGGTGGCGACGTAGCCGCGGGTGTGCGAGGGCGGGATGACGGCGTCGACATAGCCGCGTTCGGCGGCGATGTAGGGGTTGACGAGGGTGTCCTCGTACTCCTGCTGCAGCTGCAGGCGAAGCGCGTCGACATCCTGGCCGTCTGCTGCAGCTTGCTTGAGCTGCTGGCGGTAGACGAAGCCCACCGCGCCGGAGGCGCCCATGACAGCGATCTGCGCGGTCGGCCAGGCGACGACCACGTCGGCGCCCATGTCCTTGGAACCCATGACGCAGTACGCGCCGCCGTAGGACTTGCGGGTGATGACGGTGACTTTGGCGACGGTGGCCTCGCCGTAGGCGTAGAGCAGTTTGGCGCCGCGGCGGATGATGCCGTTGTATTCCTGGTCGGTGCCGGGTAGGAAGCCGGGGACGTCGACCAGCAGCACGATCGGGATGTTGAAGCAGTCGCACGTGCGGATGAAGCGGGCAGCCTTTTCGGAGGCGTTGATGTCGAGACAGCCGGCGAACTGGGTGGGCTGATTGGCGACGATGCCCACGGGGCGGCCGTCGACGCGGCCGAAGCCGACGACGATGTTGCCCGCGTATCCGGCTTGGACTTCGAGGAATTCGTCGTCATCGAGGATCCGGGTGATGACCTCGTGCATGTCGTAGGGCTGGTTCGGAGAATCCGGAATCAGCGTATCGAGCTCGAGGTCCTCGTCGGTGAGGCTGTCTTCGATGGGGGCGTCCGAGTGCGGGGCCGGGTAGCGCGGCGGCTCGGCGTAGTTGTTCGGGGGAAGGTAGGACAGCAGATCGCGGACGTAGTCCAGGGCGTCCTGTTCGCCGGACGCGACGTAGTGCACGGTGCCCGACTTGGCCATGTGGGTGTGCGCGCCGCCGAGTTCCTCCATCGTGACGTCTTCGCCGGTGACGGTCTTGATGACGTCGGGACCGGTGATGAACATCTGGCTGGTCTGGTCGACCATGATGACGAAGTCGGTGAGGGCGGGGGAGTAGACGTGTCCGCCGGCGGCGGCGCCCATGATCAGTGAGATCTGCGGGATGACGCCGGAGGCCTTGATGTTGTTGTGGAAGATGCGGCTGTAGAGGCCGAGGGAGACCACACCCTCCTGGATGCGCGCGCCGGCGCCGTCGTTGATCCCGATCAGCGGGCGGCCGGTCTTGATGGCCAACTCCTGGACCTTGACGATCTTCTCGCCGTAGACCTCGCCGAGGCTGCCGCCGAACACGGTGGCGTCCTGGCTGAAGATGCAGACGTCGCGGCCGTCGATGGTGCCGTAGCCGGTGACCACGCCATCACCGGTCGGGCGGTTCTTCTCCAGCCCGAAGTTCTTCGAGCGGTGCTTGGCCAACGCGTCGAGCTCGACGAAAGACCCTTCGTCCAGCAGCGCGAGAATCCGTTCGCGCGCGGTCAGCTTGCCTTTGGCGTGGACCTTCTCAATCGCGGTCTCACCGACGGGGTGCAGGGCCTCCTCAGCGCGCTTGCGCAAGTCGGCCAATTTCCCGGCGGTGGTGTGAATGTCGATCTCGTGGGAGTCAGCTGGCGTCGAAGAAGATTCAGTCACGCTGGTCATGAGTTTCTCCTATGTCAAGCCGCTGCTGTTTGGCAAGCGGGTTGACGGTTTTGGTGGTCGGTGTGCAGATGTCCGAATACGACGCGGGCCAGGCGTCGTTTGAGGCAGCGTAGGGCTTCGGTGGTGGAGTCTCCTTCGGCGAGGCGGTGTCGATAGTAGGTCCGCCCGAGGCCATCGAGACGGATCTGGGTGACCGCGATGCGGTGCAGCGCGGCGTTAAGTTGGCGGTTGCCGGAGCGGGTCATGCGGACCCGTCCGCGAGTGTTGCCCGACCAGACCGGGATTGGTGCCACCCCGCTGTGGCGAGCGAAAGCGGCCTCGCTTTTGAACCGGGTGATTCCGGCGGTCTCGCCGACAATCTTGGCCGCGGTCAGTTCCCCGCAGCCGGGCATCGACAACAGTGCCGGGGCGGCTAGGCGTACGCGATCGCCGATACGTGCGGCGAGGGCGTTGATCTGTTCGGTGAGGCGGGTGATGTCGGCCAGCTCGTCACGGGCTAGTTCGGCGACCAGGCCAGGCTGGGTGGCCAACCATGCCCCGAGCAACTGACGATGCTTGGCACGGTCGAGGGAGCCGGCTTTGGGCGCGTGCGCGGGGTCGAGCTCATGAACTCGCCACAGTAGACGATTGATCGTCGAAGTGCGCTGTCCGACAAGGTCTTCACGGCGATCCACCAGCAGCTTCAACTCCCGGGAGACCTCGTCGTGGGAGGCGACCGAAAGGTCGGGTTCGCGCAGGACCGCCCGCGCCACGGCCAACGCATCGATGGGATCAGACTTGCCCCGGGTGCGTGCGCAGGCTCGGGTCTGGGCCATCAACTTAGGCGGGACTCGTACCACCTGTTGCCCGCAGGTGAGCAGGTCGCGCTGTAGCCGGGCCGACAGGTGACGGCAGTCCTCGATGCCCCACCGCACGTCGCTGCCGAACTGGGTGCGCACCCACACCACTGCGTCATGGTGTCCTGCCGTGGTGGCCGGCACGACCTTCTCGCCGAGCTTGCGTCCGACTTCGTCGACGGCAACGAAGGTGTAAGTGCGCTTGTGCACGTCGGCTCCAACAACAACCATGGTGGTTGCCTCCTTCACTGTGAGGTGACGGTTGGGCCGGTCGGCGGACACATCTCAGTGGGGGCGATGCCACGCTCCTATCAAGTCACGCCGGCCGGTCCTTCACACCTGGTGCCGACAAAACCCATGGTTGCCAACCCGGAGGCGGCGCCGATGCTATGAGCCAGACACCAGATGTAAAGGATCCCAACCACCGCAAGAAGCGGTGACCTCACCCTGACACTGACCCCTGATGCTAACGGCGCGCTGCAGGAGTGTCGCGAGTGGGTCTTATTAGTCCCTTAGAGTTTCTGGACGGATGGCTGGCGTTGCGTGTCACGACTTCGCGGATAGTCGCGCGGCCCACCCGCCTTACAGCTCATCGGCGGCAATGAGCTGGCTCTGGCGTTGCTAGATCAGCACCGCCCGTTCTTGAAACTGATAAGTCCATCCGCTGGGGCGAAGGATCCGCGCTGCAAACAAATAAAACGGGTTCTAGCGATTAATGACATCTATGTGCGTCGGCCGTTACGGCGGCATGTCGAAGCGCTTCCGCAGAGTTGCTCGAGAGGCCGCGATGCAGGTCAGGGGCATTTTTCAAGATTGCGGCGAGAATCCGGGCAGTTCTTTCATTCCGGTTGACAGGGGGGGCGGTGTCTGGGATGCTTCCAGCAACACACAAGGGACTCGAACCTTTTGGGGGGAATAAATAATGAATGCCATCGCAACCAAGTTTCAGGTGACGGCCGCAGCTGCGGCGGTCGCCGCGGGGACTGCCTTGGTTCCGGTCGCTGCGAACGCTGCTCCCGCCGTGCAGCTTCCGGCCGCACCGGTTCAGGTCATGGGGGATATCGCAGCGCAGCCGCAGGGATTGGTCGGCGTGTTCGTTGTGCAATTCACGGGCATCGTCACGAGGACGTCGACTTACTTCACGCGCCTCACAATTTTGAACTACGAATCGCTGCTGGAGGCCAATCCGGACTCAATCTTCGCTCCGTTCTGGGAGGCAAGGATCGAGCGCCTCAACGAGCGGCTAGCCACCTACGGTGAGGTGGAGATATCCGCATGCTTCGGCGGCACTTCGTACTCGATCGTCGCCGGATCCTACGGTGGCGTGACGCGGGGCGCGTGCGTCTAACCTCGTCGGGACACTCCCTATAAATGCTAAGTATGGAAGCCTGCACGTCGTCCGGCGTGCAGGCTTTAATCGTTCACAGGAATTGCTGAGTGCGGTTTTTTTCACGACGCCAATCTGATCAGAATGCAAACGCCGATGACGGTGACGACTCTGAAACGAAGCACGACGAAAGCCCAGGACGGCGTGGCCTCCTCCTTGCCTCTGCGCTGTTAGCGTTCGTTATCGTCGGGCTGGCGTGCTGGGCAGCCATTGGGGCTGTTCAGGCGAAGTCCAATCTTGAGCAGGCCCGTAGTAGCGCTCAAACGGCCAAAGATGCACTGCTGGAAGGTGATACGGCAAGCGCCTCGAAGGCTGCTGACGAAGCTCTGTCCAGCGCCCAGTCCGCACGTGACGCCACTCATTCTCTCGCGTGGAACATCGTCTCCGCGGTGCCCTGGCTCGGTAGTCCGCTGAAGACTGGCCAGCAGGTCACGGACGTTGTCCTAAGGCTCGCCTCGGATGTGTTGAGGCCTGCGGCTGATGTTGGGCTGACGATCGCGCCGGATCGGCTGTATCGCGATGGGCGGGTGGACGTCGAGCTCCTCCGCAGCCAAGAACCCGATTTGCGTGAACTGGCTACGAGCGCGACGCGGCTCAACGCCGAGGCGGCAGCGATTACGGACCCTCGTTACCTGTCGCTGATGAGCGATGCACGGTCAGAACTCCAAAGCCAGATCTCTGAAGTTTCGTCGCTGATCGAGAACGTTGCGTTGGCTGCGCAACTGGCTCCGTCGATGATGGGTGTCGACGGCCCGCGGACCTATTTCATGGGCTTTCAAACAAACGCCGAAGTCCGAGGTACCGGTGGGTTGCTCGGTGGCTATGGCATCCTCAGGTTCGATAACGGCGTGCCGACGGTCGACACGCTGGCTCCGAACACCGATCTCACCGGTGCGGTTGCACCCGTCGACCTGGGAGCCGAATATGACCAGCAGTACGGCTTTCAGAATCCCTTTTTCGATTTTCGCAACAGCAATATCAGTCCGCATTTCCCCTACGCCGCCCAGATTTGGCAAGGAATGTGGCTCGAACGGACTGGTATGAACGTTGACGGCGTGATCGCCATCGATCCCGTCGCGCTGAGCTATATTCTCGGGGCCGTCGGCTCGGTAACTATGCCTGACGGTGAAGTTGTCACGAAAGACAATGTTGTCGAACTGACCGAATCGACGGCTTACATACGATTCCCGACCGATCAGGTTGCACGGAAGCAGTACTTGCAGGACATCGCAAACTCGGTCGTCAAGAAAATGACGGGACGGGTCGATTCCCCGCGGCGACTCCTGGACGCGCTAGGCAAGGCGGTCAGCGAACGCCGTATCGCGGTCTGGAGTGCCGAGCCGGAAGTGCAGACACTCCTAGAGCAAACAGCACTGGCGCACGTACTGCCTGACGACGAGGCGCCGTACGCGGCAGTGGTCCTGAATAACCTCGGTGGCAATAAGCTTGACTACTATTTAAGAACCCAGATCGAGTACGCGGCGGACGAATGTCGAGGTCCGACTCGCGCGTCGACGGTCACAGTGAAGCTGACGAATGCGGTACCCGATGAGCCATTGCCTGAATACGTCGCAGGCGCTTCGGGTTTGTCCCCTGAGCTGGGTCTAACGCTCCCGGACGGATCGAGTGTTACGTCGGTGCGGCTCTTTGCAACCACTGGATCAGAATTGTCCGGCGTGATCCTTAATGGAGAACGCGTGCCAGCGATCCATTACAGCGAACGAGGCCATCCGGTGTTCGAGGTGCAGGTCATCATGACGGCCGGGCAGACGGCGGACATTACTTTTCAGCTGTCGGAGCCAAGCGTGGCGGGTAGGCCGCAAGCGCCCGCTCAGCCTCTTATCGACACAGTTGTGCCTGAGGTCTTGGTGCCCGAGTGTATTCGCTAGTGCCACAAGTGCCCTTTCAAGCCGCCTCGCACAGAATCGTGGCAACTGCCACTAGCTTCGTGTGCGGGCGGTTGGTGGATGTGGTTGATAATCGCCAATCTTTTTCCGCCACGCCTCGGAGGCACTGGTTTCATACTCGCCCGCCCGGGTGGTCAGAATCGGGACTCTGTTCTGAGAAGCGGCGCTGCGGACGCCTAACGGAGCAGACGATTCCCGGCCAACGCCTGGTCCGCCATCGCTCAGTCGAACGAAAGCGGACGTCAGGACTTCTGCGTGTTGGCGAGGTGATCAACGTCAGGTACGGGCGATTGCTCCACTCGGCGCGGCTGGGGCTACGTGAGAGCGACCCCGTCCGGACCGATTTCAATGGGCGACCTCGCTCCCATGAGCCCGCTGCTAGTCGAGCCACTACGCAAGCGTTCGAGTCCAGTGGTTCAGCGAATAGACGGCAATTGGTGCAGAATCATCGTTGCGCTTTTGGCTGCACTTTCAGTGTTGGATTCATTGCAGTTCCCGGGGTTTCAGTATCGGAGGGGTGGTTTAGTTGAATCTCCAGGATTTCATAAAGGTATTTCGCGCGCGGTGGCTGACCATATGTGTCACGGTAGTTATCGCAGTCTTCGCCGCGGTGGTGGTCTCTTTGCTGACGACGCCTCTCTACCAGGCCAAATCGAGGCTCTTTGTTTCAACGACTACGGGTTCGTCCGTCGCGGAGGTGTACCAGGGGAATCGCTTTTCACAGGAAAGGGTCGCGTCCTATGTGCAACTTCTTATGGGTGAAACCCTTGCTCAACGCACAATCGATAAGCTCGGCCTAGATATAAGCGCGGGACAACTCCAAGAAAAGGTCACCGCGAGTGCAAAGCTCAACACCGTGCTAATTGAGGTTCGCGTGCTTGACGCTTCTGCAGTACGAGCGCGGGATATTGCAAATACATTATCAGACGAGTTCGTCGCAATGGTCGCAGAGCTGGAAATGCCGGCGGGTGGCGTCAGACCTGAAGCTCGGGTCGTGGTCGAACAACGAGCTTCAGTTCCGCAATCGCCAGTTGTCCCCGAAACTGGACGCAACGTTCTCATTGGTCTTGCGCTGGGGGTGCTGTTGGGTATCGGCCTGGCGGTATTGCGAGAAATGCTTGACAATACTATTAAAAGCCGTGAAGACTTTGAACGACTAACTGGCTCCGGCCTAGTCGGCAGTGTACCTCTGGATAAGGAACGTCGGAAGCAGACTGCGATTTCCTTTGATTCAGATAATTCCGCAATCGCCGAAGCTTTTCGGAAGATTCGCACTAATTTGCAATTCCTTGCAGTGGATAACCCCCCGCGTGTTCTTGTTGTCACGAGTTCACTGCCCAGCGAAGGAAAGTCTACGACTGCGGTAAATATCGCTTTAGCACTCGCGGAAGCCGAGCACAATGTTGTACTCGTCGACGGGGACATGCGTCGGCCAACATTGGCGAAGAATCTCGACCTGGTCGGTGCTGTTGGTTTTAGTTCGGTGCTTAGTGGTGCGGCAACTTTGCCCGAGGCCTTACAGAAGACGAGATTTCCGGGTCTTACCGTGCTGACCTCGGGCGCAATCCCTCCCAATCCTAGTGAGCTGCTGGGGTCGCAGTCGGCGCGGAAACTCCTCGGTGAACTCCGCGCAGAGTTTGACTACGTGGTTGTCGATTCGACGCCTTTGCTGGCCGTGACGGACGCCGCAATCTTGGCGGCCGGTTCAGATGGCGTCTTAATCATGTGCCGATTCGGTCAGACAAAGCGCGACCAACTTGTCCATGCTGTTGGCACTCTTGAGAGTGTCGGGGCGCCGCTGTTAGGTGCGGTATTTACGATGGTGCCTACTCGTGGCAATGCCGGTTATACCTATAAGTACGCCTATTACGGGTCCGACAGTGCTAAACACACTGATACGCACACGCCGTCCCGGCCATCGCGTTCATCAGGTGACACCAGAATTAGTTCCAGAGTTGAGCAGGATGATGCGAATCTACAGGAACCTCCGTCAGAGATAGCACAAGCTTCGGGAAAGACAAGGCGACTGGACTAGTGGGGAGTAGCTCGCGACGCCTGGCTGTTGCTTTGATCTAGAATCGGGACAATCTGGGGCCGCCTCGTGTTGTTCTCACTCGGTAACCGCAATCACGGCGGGATGTGGCCATCTTTAGACCGCGTTCAAATCCGCTCGAAAAAATGGGCACCGAAGGGCCATATCGCCTGCCTGCGCCTAGTCAGATTAATTGCGCGACCATCGATCGTCGGTCGAGCAAATCCGCCATTTGCGCAGTCATCCCCAGGCGTAAACGTTGTGGCGCTCGGAGATCAATTAACGCCGAATGTATGTCGGCAACCACAGCGCGAGACTGAATCAGTAGGGAAGAAGCTAAACTGATTCTTGTGGTGACTTGGACTATGCCCGAAGGTAGCCGACCGCGCGATATCCAGCTACGGCGATCGACTGTATTCATGAATTTCATAACCAATAGCGCTCGCGAAGACGCCCACCGACTTAAAAACACGCTCGACCGGCTTGGCGCGGGGGCCTCTTCCGACAAGGATATCAATTAGGAACTGAATTGCGCCGACAATTAGTACGCCGAACCGATATGTCATGAGCCGGCCCATTGATTCTCCATGTTTGCGGTGTGATCGGAAAATTGCCATACCGTTCCGAGTGTACCTTCGTCGAAGCCATCTCCAAGATAAACGTGACGGCGAAACATCTTCATAAACAGTCGCTTCTGCGCAATAGAGTATCTCCGCACCAGATTTATGGAGGCCCCAAAAAAGATCAAAATCTGAACCGCCCGATGTGGAAAACGCCTTGTCGAAGCGAGGACACCCTGCGAGCTGCCACGCTCTCCGCGTCAACAGAACGTTATTCGTTGCAGCGGAGGCGAGTTGCGTGCCCGAAGCTTGTATCGGTCGCTGGAAAAACTGGCCATTGCTAATCCAGTGCGGAACGTCCTTATGCAGAATCGTTACAACGGATCCCTGTACAACCTCAGCGCCTGTGCGCTCTGCATAGCTGGTAATCATCCGGTACCAATCGGGATCCACCCATTCATCGTCATCGACAAATATAACCGCGGAGTAATCACTATTGAAGGAGTCCAAGGCTCGATTTCGGGCGCTGGCGATCCCAGGATCGGGCTCGACTTCGTAGTGAGGGAGTAGGGGGTGTTCAGTCGCGATGCTTCTAGCGCTAGCCGCGGCGTCATTATCGATGACGATTACGTCGGCGTTTTGTCGGTCAACCGACAGTGCAAGGCTGTCTAACAATCGTTTGAGGCCGTCCGGTCGTCGGTACGTGGCCACCGCAACAAGGTACTTCGGTTGGCAGGTCATATAGCTGCGGAATGATACGCGATGATTGTTGCCCGAGCTAGACCATCGCGAGTAACGCTAGAGCTTGGTGCCGACATTTGTTTGGGCGAGAATGCAGTTGGCCCGGTGGGCGTGCTTAGGCAGCGCGGCATCGAGCGTGAGCGGTGGCCGCTGACCGAGCGCATACGACCCGGTAATGTTCTTGAACCGCCGTGTATGAGTTGAGTGCCGTGCAGCACTGTGCAATAGTGAGCTTCACCGGTGTCGGGTCGAAGTATAAGTCCATTGTTGGCAAGCTTCGATTTTTGCTCCAACCAACCGGACGGCTTTGCTCCCATCAACCGGACGGCGCAGAGGAGAAGGGCCGGCCGGTTGAGTGGCCGCCATGGAGATGGTGAGCGCTCCAGCACCGGTCAAGAGCTGTTACGAGGCTCGAATAGGTCGGGTCGCTTACGTGAAATATATATGCGGGGGGGTATAGCTTTGGTGCTTGATCTTTCAGGTGCGACTCTGTTAAACCTTGGCTGCGGCTACCAGACCACTGATGCCGCCGGAGTCTATAATGTCGATTGGGGTATTTTCGCGAGGATAGTCTCATCTCCCCTACTGCGATCACTCTACTCGTCGCCGTTCGTAGTCGGTGCAAGCCGCGTAAAGAAATTCGAGAAAATTGCAGCTGCGAGCGTTGTGGTCTGTGACCTATCCAAGGGTATACCTGCTGCAGACAATAGCGTGCAAGCTGTTTACCATTCGCATATGCTCGAACACCTCGACCGTGATGTGGCGTTATCATTTATGCAAGAAGTTCGTCGTGTTTTAGTACCCGGTGGAATACAACGAATTGCGGTGCCCGACTTCGAATACGCAATACGCAGCTATTTGAAGAGCTTGGAAGGAGGCGGATCGTCGCGCGACCACGACGACTATGTTGCGGCAGTGCTTGAACAGTCGGTGAGGCGTGAAGCCTTTGGCACAAGCAACCAGCGAGGTCCACGTCGGCTCCTCGAGAACCTCTTTCTGGGAGATGCGAGAAAACGGGGCGAAACTCATCAGTGGATGTACGACCACAAGAATCTGGCGGACCTACTAGCACGGGCCGGATTTGTGGATATTCGCAGGTGGTCATTCGGCGAAAGCGGCATTGCGCACTGGGCCGATTATCGGCTCGAACTGGATGACGTAGGCGGCGAGTACAAACCCAACACGTTGTACATGGAGGCAACCGCGTAGCTGGGACTGCGCGCTACAACCAGCCACTTGCGCGGGTAGTGATTGCCCAACCGCCGACTCACTATACGGGCGTGGTGCCGTCTGATGGCAGGTGAATGTCGTCCGAGTAGTAGCGGCGGGTACCGCGGGTCAAGGCTCGGTTTCTCTCGATCTGTGCCGTGCTGTCTACCCAGGTGAGGGGTGGGTGATTTCCGGTGCGACGCTGAATGGAGGCCGAAGGGCAAGGTCAAGTTTATCGTGCTGTGATGAACGTTGTACTCACATAATTTCCGTTTGCGCCACAAGAAGCCGCAATAAGCGGGGTCCTGCGCAGTGAAGTATCATTTGGGCCAGAATTCCGAATCTGAAAGGGTAGAAGATGCGCGTTGCGCAGACGAACCTCCAATTACTGACCCAATTGAACAAGGCGGGCTCCTCGGACGACGATATCCGGATGGTCGGCCGAGCTTACAATACCGCAGCCCGTGCTTATGCCGGGAAGATCCGTGCCACAGGGAAGCCGTTGATCGCCCACGTCGTAGGAACATCGAGCTTGCTTCTGCACGCCGGTTGCAGTGCGGAAACCATGGCCGCGGCCCTTCTACATGCTCCGCCAGGTGGCGGAGAGTACGGGCTTCGACGGTGGAAACCGATAGTCGCGAAGTCGGTCGGGCTTGATGTCGCCGACTTGGTGGACGCGTATTGTGCACTGCGCTGGACTTTCACCAACGATCAGATAGAGCATCTGATGGCAAAACTAGACCGACTCACCGACGCCGAGCGCGAGGCCTTGAAGGTGCGGCTCGCGAACGAAATAGAAGACTATATGGACGATGCAACCGCTCATTACGGATTAATTGACGAACCTGGACTCTACAAGAGCGCTGCGTTTCGACGGCAGTACATACTCGACACGGCTTCCAACCTGGCGGCTCTGGCCACAAAGCTCGATGTTCCTTTCCTTGCGGATCGCATCGAAGACACTCGAAACAGCCTGTCAGCTGAGCTAGTGGCGCCAGTTTGGCCAAGGCTTAATGAGAACACGGTTGCGATGTTCTCCTCCGGTTCATACCTTCAACGGATTCGCGATAAGGGTGCTATTGGTACCGTCCAAGCCATCTTTAAACGAATCCGGCGTTAAAATGCTCTCAAAGAGCAATCGCGACTGACACCATCGTGAATACATACAGGGGTGGATCTGTGGTGCTGCGCGCGTCTTCTTTGCATCGGCGGTTGACCTCCTTATGAATTGGTTCAGGTGGACAAGGGTCTTGGCCAAATTACGTTGATGATCAGAGCCACTCAGTCTTCATCTATCAAGAGTGCTTGGCCGGATCGGAACTGGCGGGCAAGGGACTGGACCGCGCAGAGACAAAGATTTGGCGTGCTCGGGCTAAACGTATAGGTGGGCTAGAGAGAAGGGAGCTGGCGCACTGAGTATTATCTTGCGGCAAATCGTTACCGTCCTATTCGGGCGAGGGATCTTACGCATCGCTCAGTTTGTCGCTTTTCTCATCCTCGCGCGGATGTTGTCTCCGGCTGAGTTTGGATGGTTCGGAATAGCGACTACGGCAATTGGCATAGCGAGTCTCATAGGTATGCTCGGTTTAAGGCAGGCTTTTGGCTACGAAATCGGGCAGAAGCAACGGACTGCCAGTGAGGCCGCAGGCATTGCTCTCGTAATATGGCTTCCGCTTTCGGGCCTCTCGGCGGCGGGTGCATACCTTACGTATGGGCGGCAGTTGCCGGGGCTTTCTGCATTTGAGTCAGGCGCGATCATCTTCATTGGCGTCGCCGGGCTGCTGCTCATCTCTTTCACTCAAGGCATTTTTCTAGGTCGCGGGGATATCAGTGCCTATGCACTGACCGAAACATTGAATCGACTCGTCCTCATGGCAATCGTCGTCGCTCTAACAGTGTTCGCGGCTGTCAGCCTGCAATCTGCACTTTGGGCGTTCAACGGCGGAATCGCGGTCTCGGCGATGGTCGGCCTGTTCCTTGCTCTTAGAGGAGCGGGACGTCCCTCTGTAGACTTCCGGAAATTCGGAAGCACGCTTCGCTACGGGATAGTTAACGGCGCAAACTTCGTCCTGATTAACTTGTGTGCGCGGTTATCGATGTTTGTGATCGAGCACGAAATGGGGGCAGCGGCGGCCGGCCAGTTCTTCGCAGCTATTCGCGTTTACGAAATAGTCGTAGAGCTGGCGACTGCCGCAGGATTGGTCTTATTTTCAGATGCGGCTCGGCAGGACAAGACGTCTCCGCTGCTCAATCGTAATGCACGTATCGCATGCTGGATTTTCTGGATTTTCCTAGCTCTAGGTGTGGTAGTTGCCGCAAGTGCGCCTTTGGTAATAGTCCTGCTAGTTGGGTCCCAGTACGCGGCGGGAGCACATGCTCTGCAGCTCATGGCGATAAGCCTTGGCCCGACTGCTGCCAGCCGTGTGTTGTATTCGACGCAGGCCGGACGCGGCAACCCATATTTTGGAACCCCAATTATAGTCGCCAGCCTCATTGTGAATACGGTGCTGGCTTTTGCCCTGGTCCCGAGTCTGGGAATTAGCGGTGGTGCGCTAGCTCTGGTCTTCGGCCAATATTTGCTATTTGCGGGATATTTGGTTCGCTACTGGCTGTCCTTCAAAGTTCCACTTCGGGATTTGCTGGTCCCCCGACAACGTGATTTCAAGCTTGTCGGAGTGCGCGCCTACGCGCTGATTTTTTCGTTGCGAGGTAAGGGCGCGCAACCAAAATGATTTGAAATCTTGTTGTGGGGCCGAGGTTTTCGATATTTACCCGAACTATACATCGCTTGCCTCACGGTAATCGTTCTCGGGGGTTGGCTGAGTCGCCAACAAATATTGGCTGTCCCTTACCACCTTGATCGCATCATTGACGCCAAGCGGCGCCCCCTGCTGGCAGAGCAAGTGATGGATTGCCAGCGCGGGCAAGGTCTGGTTTAGGTGCTTCTACCGACTGCGACCGAACCCTGACTCCGAGGATAATTCCAGCTGCCCAATAATAGGGGATAGCGCCGAACGGCGACTCGAGAGTTACCCCGAACGTTGCCGTCGGTAGGAAGGCGAGGACGATTGCCGCTGCGATCAAGTGGAGTTCGCTAAGCCCGAGGTATTGTCGAATGCGGACAATTCGTGCACAAGTTGCCAAGGCTACAGTAATGGCGAGCGCGGCGCCGATAATACCCATCCGCGCTAGCGTCCCGATCCAGTAGTTATGTGGACTACGTACACCGTCATCTACCCCCTCTGCACCGAGCAGAGCGTACGCAGCGTCTGAATCGAGCATGACGTCCGGACCGAACCCAACGCCAGCGATCGCGCGGACGTCGTCGCCCATGGTGTAATTGATCAGTACTTGCCACGCCTGTTCGCGAGCCTCCGTCGTGCCTTGCGCTGATGCGCGCTCATCCGTGGCAACGGTCGGATCGAACGTTGCTAGTACACGGTTTACTGCCGGTGTCTGCGCCAAAGCAAATAGCGCTGCGATCGCAACGAGTGGAATTGCAGTCCCTATGAGCACGCTACGGCCAAAATGGCGCTTATTGCCGAGTGACAGTACCAGGACAAAAGCGACTGGAAGAATCGCGCCTATTAAACCAGCACGGGATGGAATAAGCAATGCGACTGCTATGGCGATACAACCAATAAAGAGATAGTATGCGCCACGCCGATCGAGCCATCGATAGAGTGCGACTGCGGCAGTAACTCCGAGTATTGCCATGTCGATGTCCCCGCGAGACTGGAACATCTGCATCTGCTCGCCCGGTACTGCCGGCATCATTCCGCGGACCGATGGTAGTAGACGTACAAGAGCTACCCAAGCGAGGTGGAATATAAGCGCCCACCAGAGAACCTGGCATGTTCGGGCACGTGAACGCGCCGTCGAGAAGTATGCTGCGACGCCAGAAATAACACCTACTAATACGTAGGCGTATGGCGCGAAATCTCGGAGTGCGGTCATACCAAAGTCAATCTCGGAGAATGCCAACCGGAGTATGGCCCACCCGAGAAGGAGAACTAAGGCCCAGTGGGGTCTCGGCGTCAATTCGCTTGATGGACGAAGCTGACGTGCGGGTTTGAGTGAGTAGGACGCCAACGCATACGCGGCGGCGAATCCGATCAGTGCGTCCGCCACGAAGAACGGGCCGATCGGAATATGTGAGCCCCACTTACTTGCTGCGAGCATCCACGCCACCGCCGCCGTTCCAAACAGCGAGGCATGATCGCGCCGGTCGTTACGACTACTCAGCGTCATGCCTTTCTCCTATCCGTGCTTCCAGCCGCCGTCAAATTTGCTGATCTCCTGTAGTAAGTACTCTGATCTCCTGTAGTGAATTCGCACCTAAGTTACCGAGAGACCACGCGAAGGCCTGGCTAAGATGCTTGGCGCCTCATGTTTGACCGATTTGAGCGCGCTGCTCGTACCTTATAACAGCTCCTATGTCTCCAGTTCGAATCGCATTACGCGCGAACAATCTGATGGCCGCAGCTAGGAGACGCCTGGATACTAGGCTAGAACAGAGCCATTGTGGGGCGGAGTCCCCGTGGCTGTCACGGGTTTGTCGAGTAAGCGAATACGACGATCGCGGTGACAACTTTGGCGCTGTCCGCTTAGGGGAGGTCACGAAGTACTACCGTGCTGGTGCCATAGTTGGTAACCGCCAGGATTCCGTTGGGCGAAACGTCGACGCCGTGGGGAAAGCTAAATGCATCATCCACAATAGGGTCAAGCTCCGTCTCGGCCGCGAGGTCGAAAACTGATACATTATCATCGTGTTGATTGTTGGCATATAATTTGCCATCGTAAATTGCGGCAGCGTCGAAATGCGCCCCAGGCGACTCCACGATCATCCGAAATTCGCCATCTTCAAGTTTCCAGATTGCTGCGCTAGTTTGTTCATAGGCGGAGGGGCTTGGGTTCGCTGTGTTAGCAACCGCGTATAATGAGCCGTCTTTGTCAAAGCAAGCATCTCGCGCGCCCCACGGAGAAGGGAGGCGCCAAGTCTCATCATTGGAAACCGATACAATTCGAGGGCTAAGCCCAGTATGGTAGGTAATTACGAGGTTTCCCGTAGGCCCGTACGCCACACCGTGGCAGAAGGTCTTGCCGCGACGTAGCGGACCTCGCATGAAAGGCGCGAGTCGCGATTCTTGGACGGTCTTCAACAGCGTAAAGCCGCTCGGACTAAGTTCGAAAAGGCTGTAGGCCGAGGCCCAGCAGCCACTCACTGCGACTAGCCAGCGGTTTTCATCCAACTTCTTGGCAGCTACGTCGTCAGTCAGATGCGGTATTGCGGCTTTATGGACTGGCTTGTCGCCAGCGTCGAGATTGAAGACTGCTAGGCGCAAACCGCTTCGATGATTAACTACATATTGACGATCATCCAGCCACCAGACGCCCGTGAGGGACGAATAGCGATCACCACGGGAAGCGATGTGGAGCGGCGGCGTATCCGCTCGATTTGGCTCTTCCCACGACACTACTGCACGCAACGGCCTCCCCCTCGCCTTGTTAAAACATTGCCGCGTCGATAAGCGGCTCGGAAGTGTGAAGTCTACTCTTTTGGCTAGAAGCTGCCTGTTGTCGCGCGCGAGGAGGATGGGACGACGGGTCTGCCCCCAGTTTGGTTGACTCCTGACCTGTGAGGATTCGTCCTTGCTGGAAGGATCAACCTCGTGCCGACACCGTTTGCCGCCGAGTTCCGTGCCGACGTCATCGCGGTGGCCCGCAAGGGCGAGGCGCCGCTGCGCCAGATCGCGAAAGACTTCGGCATCTCGGAGGCCTGCCTGCACCGCTGGCTCAAGATCGCCGATCGTGAGGATGGTCGCGGTAAGCCCGCCTCAGCGGCCGATGCTGAGGACATGGCCGCGCAGCTGCGCGAAGCACACAAGCGGATCAAGCTCCTCGAGCAGGAGGCTGAGGTGATGCGCCGCGCGGTCGGCTATCTGTCGCGGGATGCCAACCCAAAATGATGTACCCGCTGGTCCTTGACCTTGCCGCTGACGGAGTGCCCGTCACGGTGACCTGCCGGGTCCTGGGATTCTCCACCCAGGCGTTCTACAAGTGGCGCAAAGCACCCCTGTCGCAGCGGGATTGGGACGATGCCCACCTGATCAACGCCGCCCGCGACATCCACGCCGATGACCCCGCCTTCGGCTACCGGTTCATTGCCGACGAACTGCCCGGGCGCGGGATCACCGCCGGGGAGAACCGCGTCGCACGGCTGTGCTCGCAGGAGCGGATCTGGTCGATCTTCGCCAAGAAGCGTGGGCTGCATCGTCGATCAGGGCCACCGGTGCACGACGATCTTGTCGACCGGCAGTTCAGCGCTCAGGCCGCCAACCAGGTCTGGCTGGCCAACATTACCGAGCACCGCACCGACGAAGGCAAGCTCTACCTCTGCGCGATCAAAGACGTCTACTCCAACCGGATCGTGGGCTACTCGATCGACTCCCGAATGAAGTCCACGTTGGCCGTGGCCGCCCTGGACCATGCCGTGGCCTTGCGCTCACCGGTCGCGACGATCGTCCACTCCGACAGGGGCAGTCAATTTCGATCGCGAAAGTTCGTCCAGGCACTGTCGCACAACGGGTTACACGGATCGATGGGCCGCGTCGGCGCGTGCGGAGACAGCGTCGCCATGGAGTCGTTCTTCGCCTTGCTGCAACGCAACTGGCGAGTCCCCGTTACTGAGTCCACCCGGTTCTAGAGTCGGGTTGGTTTGATCCATTCTCAGTTGATGCTGCAGGCCACCGGGGTATGGGCGCACCTGCAAGCCGCAGCGTACTCGGCCGGTGTGCGGTAGCCCAGGGCCGAGTGGCGGTGTCGGTGGTTGTGCTCGTGCTTGAAGTCGCCGATGACCACGCGGGCCTCGAACAGGGTGTTCCAGTAGTTGCGGTTGAGGCACTCCTTGCGCAGTCGGTTGTTTAACGATTCGATGTAGCCGTTGTCCCACGGGCAGCCCGGCGGGATGTACACCATCCCGGTCTTGTTCTCGCAGAACCGTTGCAGCGCTTGAGAAACCATCTCCGGGCCATCGTCGAGCCGCAGCACCTCGGGCGGCCCACCATGAGCGGCGAACACCTTCTTCAGCTCCTCGACCAGACGCTCGCCGGTGATCGAGCGCTCGACCAGATTCATCAGCGACTCGCGGGTGTGTTCGTCGACCATCGAGGCAATCTTGATGGCGTTCCCATCGACGGTGGAGTCGAACTGGAAGTCGATCGCCCACACCACCTTCGGCGCATCGGCGACGACCGGCGGGACCGAGGAGATGCCAGCCCGCTTGCGCGGGCTTGGCGCCCGCACCTGCAGGCCTTCCTCGCGCCATAGACGGTGGATCTTCTTCTTGTTGACCTCACGGCGCTCGTCGAAGCGCAACGCCGCCCAGGCACGCCGGAACCCGTGGCAGGGGTGTTTGGTGGCGTAGGCGCGCAGCCAGGCCCTCATCTCGGCGTCCGGATCGTCAGGGGTCTGCGCCAAAGGCAGGCGGCGATAGGTAGAGCGGGCCAGCCCAACGGCTTTGCACGCCAACCGTTCCGACATGCTCAACGTCGCTTTGAGCATGTCCACGGCACGGCGCGGCGCTTAGCAGCTGGGCTCAGAATTTTCCCTTCGCGACCTCCCGCAGCGCGTCCTTCTCGAGCTCGGCATCGGCCAGCAGCCGCTTCAGGCGGGCGTTCTGCTCGCGCAGCTCCTTGAGCTCCTTGGCAGCGTCGGTGTCCATCCCGCCATAAGCCCGGCGCCAGTTGTACAACGTCGCCGGCGAGACCTGCAGTTCGGCGGCGATCTCCTCGCCAGTTTTGCCCTCGGCAGCCAGCTCATCCGCACGGCGCAATTTGCGCACGATGTCCTCCGCGGAATTCCGCTTCCGACCAGCCATGTGTTTCATCGTCCCTTCCGGCCCGACATCGGGCCACAGGACTCTAAAACCTCCCGGTCTCAATCACGGGGAACACGCCACAACGTCCTGGACCGCCGACGCTGGTCGACCCGAGCCGAACTACGCCTGGCCATCGTGACCTGGATCGAGCCACCTACCACCGCCGCCGCCGCCAACGCGCACTCGGCAGGCTCACCCCGATAGAGTTCGAACTGCTCCACACACCGGTCGCCACCGCGGCCTGAAATTCACACCCGCGAGTCAACCGAACCCGGGGCAGTCCCCGAGGACCAGGTACCTTCACTAAGGGGCGGTCGGCTAGGCACTGTGGCCTTTTTCCTTTTCTTGGCGGAACGTCGCGATCGCGCAAGGACAAGACAGTCGGATACATTTGATGCCCGGGGCTGCTTCAATGCGGTGGTAGCGACAGGATGTCAGTGGCAAGTCCACGGGAGAACCATTCGGGGCTCCATTGCTGTGAATTTGAGGGAAAGGGGGAAGCACGTGACGACGCAATCACCGGAGTGGATAGTCGCGGCTCGGGTGCTACGCCGAAGTGGCTTTGGAGCCAAAGGTGCAGACGTCGATTCAGCCGTCGCAGCGGGATCGCCGGAAATCTACGTGCGCGACATGCTAAATGCGGACTTTCAAAATGATCCTGGCGTGCTGGAAACCCCGCCCCCAGACTTAAAGGTGTCGAAGCGGCCGGACGACGTCACCGCGGAGTCTTATGAGCGATACTTTGAGAGGAAGGCTGCGCAAAACCGAGATCTGGCCCAATGGTGGTTGCGTCGCATGGTGGCAGCCCAAATGCCGGTTCGTGAAAAGTTAACATTCTTGTGGCACAACCATTTTGCGACGTCAGCTACAAAGGTTAGCAGTGCACCCCTCATGCTGGCGCAAAACGAGAAACTGCGGCGCTACTGTTTAGGTGACTTCCGAACGCTCGCCTTCGAAATGCTAATCGATCCAGCGATGATCACTTGGCTCGATGGCAAGGAGAACATGGTCGGGGCAGTCAATGAGAATCTTGCGCGAGAGTTTATGGAACTCTTTGCGCTCGGACATGGGAACGGGTACTCGGAACATGATGTACGCGAGGCGGCGCGTGCATTGACGGGGTGGGTTGTCGAGAAGAAGGCCAGAAGCGCAGAGTTGGTCGGAAAGCGTCACGACGACTCTGTTAAGACCGTTCTCAACACCACAGCAAGGTTGCGCGCGGGTGACCTATGTGACATTGTCCTGGCAGAGCCATCCTCTGCCCGCTATGTAGCAGGGCGCTTATGGCAACACTTGGCATCGGACCAACGGCCATCTGAAGAAACTGTCGACAGGCTCGTCGCCGCGTACGGTCCAAGCCGGGATCTGCGTTCCCTCACGAACGCAGTCCTAACCGATCAAGATTTCTTGGGCAGCCCTGCATCCGTTGTCACCGGACCAGTAGAATGGCTTATTGGCTTTGTTCGGACGCTTCAAATCGACCCCATCGAAGTTCAAGTGGTCGTGGATGCACTAAAACGGCTTGGGCAATTGCCTTTCTACCCGCCTGGTGTAGGCGGATGGCCGCAAGGACAAGCGTGGCTTTCGGCGCCCGCTGCTTCTATTCGTCTGCAAATCGCTGGAGCACTTGTGGAACACGCCGACATTGACGTCGTTGTTGATTCGCCCCCAAAAGACCGCATTGATGCGGTCGGCTACATGATCGGCGTCGGCGCTTGGTCGGAGCGCACGGTCAAGGCATTGATGCCAGTTCGAAATAGGCCTGCTTCTTTGGTAGTGGCAGCAGTTAATACACCGGAATACCTGACTTCTTAAGGAGTCGAGCATGGCCGCAGTAACCCGACGAACGTTCCTAACCAGCTGCGCAGGCGTAGGTGTGGCCGGCGCCTTCGCTTCGGCGCCAGTTCTTACATGGGTTGATGCCCTTCTAGCGGCAAACGACAGCCCCCTGCCGGATAACTCTGGAATCCTCGTCCTGATCACTCTTTATGGCGGAAATGATGGGCTAAACACGGTAATCCCGTACACAGACAGTGCTTATTACGATGCACGGCCCGAACTCGCTTACGACGCTGAAAAAGTACTAAAACTCGACGGTCAGTACGGTTTGAACCCAGGCATGGCGGGGATGGCGAGTATGTTCCGCGACGGATCTCTTGCTATCGTGCGTGGCGTTGGCTATCCCAACCCTGATCACAGCCATTTCCGCTCGATGGATATCTGGCAGTCCGGGACAGTCGACAGCTCGGTCAAGACCGGCTGGATTGGGCGGTGGTTGGACGCAAACGGGGCTGACCCGCTCCAAGCTTTGCACGTAGGTCCCACGCTGCCGCGGCTCGTAATTGGCGAAAAATGCAGCGCAGCAGCGTTCAGCGGAGAAGCAATGCCTTCGCCAGCCACGATCGACTTGATGACTGCGCTGTCGGAACCCTTTCCTGGGGACAGTCACGCAATGTCACTGGTGTCCGACTCTTACGGCGTTGCCATCCGCGCGCAAGAAGAGCTGACATCACTATATGGCGAAGACGGCAATCCTCGAATTGCAGTCGACGACGGTAGTTTGAAATCGCAACTCGATGTGGTAGCCGCATGTATAGCCGCTGATGTGCCGACGCGAGTTTACAGCGTTTCCCTCGGAGGTTTTGATACTCATGCCGACGAGCGCGGAACCCAGAAAAAGCTATTGATGACCCTTGACGAGGCCGTCACGCGATTTATGAAGACAGTGGCCGGAGGCAAGCGCGCCAGCGACATCGTAGTGATGGCGTACTCAGAATTTGGGCGGCGTGTCCCGGCGAACTCGGCGGATGGCACCGATCACGGAACTGCAGGCCCAGTTTTTGTCTTCGGCGATCGTGTGCGGGGTGGGTTTTACGGTGATGACCCTATCCTCACGGAACTTGTGAAGGACGACTTAAAGGTGACCACCGACTTCCGTGACGTGTACCACGAGGTACTAGTCCATGGTCTACGCACGGACCCAGGACCTGTTTTGCCGGGCGGAGGCAACGATATGGGATTGTTCAGAACGTGACGTACGGGCGTTCCGTTACGAACGCGACCCTTAATCGTCTGCGCGAAGCTTCGAGAAGCTTAACGCAGCTTCATAGATCCTCTGTAATGCTTTAGCGTTCTCAAAAGGAGAGTAAGCCTCTTTCCACTGCCGAAGCGATGCGTGCACCATGCCGCCGTACGCTGAGTCGTCAGCGCGCAGTACTGCCTTGACATGACCGCGCCATGCCTCCTCGGTGTCGCCCTGCACAATCAACGACTGATCTACGCCTCGCACAATATCGGGAAGCCCTCCGCGATCCGCGACGACAGCGGGCGTACCGACGGCGAGCGCCTCCGCCGCTACCCGGCCAAACGGTTCTTCCCAGGAGGACGGAACGATTACTACGCGTGCACGAGAAAGTTGGCGGAGAGCTTCCGAGTGGTTGACTCCGGGTACGTAGGACAAATTCGGCAATCTTGAGGAAGCCTCTCTGACCATTTCCCTTAGAGGGCCGTCCCCGACGATGCGAAAGGAATTGTCGCGCATTTGGCGCGCTAGAGCGGCAACTAAGTCCACGCGCTTCTCGGCCGAGAGTCTTCCCAAGAACAGAACGTCTACATTGCGTTGGGCTCGTCCCAACGGGACATCGAAAGGTGGCCTGTCGACTGGATTGGGTTTGACGAAAGTCGGGGTATTCCCGATAAAATCTCGCAAAATGCCTCGCATTGTATTGCTTAGCAAGATAAGCGCCTGGGGTGGGTACGCGGCTGTAGCTCTGGACTCGCCAAGGGCGTACATGACCGCGCCCGCGGACGCCGTCCGACTATCCCGGTAGCAACCACGGACAACACCGGGCCATCCTCGTCCTGCGGCCGAACATCTGACGCAATCGCTTCCATTAAAGAAGCAACTTCCGGCGATACATCGGAGACGGTAATTTCGCAGACTACGCACGTAGGGGACGCGAGCAGATTTAAGCGCGTTGAGTGCCCCAGCGCCAAGTCTGGGAAATAAATTCTGCACATGGACGATATCCGGATCGAAATGAGAAATTGCGTCAGATACCTGTTCGTAAGCCTCGCGCGAAGATACCACAGCCTTTACGGCAGCTAAACGGCTGTGCTGAAGAGACTCATTAGCGACCGCGAGTTCGCTCACCGTAACGTCGGTATGCGCGCGCAGTGCTGACACTTCTGCGGCGACTGAATGTCGCTCTCCGCCTGCCTGGAGGTAGTCATTATGGAGAAACAGCACTCGCATTACAACAGCGCTCCGCTAGGAATTGGAGCGGGGGAACGCGTGCGGACGGGCGCTGAATAGACATAAGCGTCGAGTGAAAGCGTCCCGCCTGATGAATTTGGTTGTGCAGGCGACAGAGTTACTGTGAACTGCTCGGTGAGCCCCTGCTCAGCGCGTGCTATTGAGGTCTCGGCAGATGCGCCTGGGCAAAATTCGGGGCGACAACTGATCGCGCAAGGTTGTTCACTAATTGCTGACATTTGCTGAATCGACGGGGAATTAGATGATGGACTCGATGCGTATGCGGAAAGTCCCAGACCGAGCAGTGCTGCGACGTGATGACATTCAATCCGCGCACCCTGCAACTCACCTATCAGGTATCGGCCGCGAGGCCCGCCGGCAGTGTCACATATTCGCGAACACCCGCGTGACGCCGAACATGGGGTGTGTGCGCCATTAAGCAGAGGTCGCGTGGTTGATGAGCAATAAAAGTGCATGTCGATACGCTTTTCGATGACGTGACCGCTGTCCGGTTGAATGGGGTGGCTGCAATGCATTTGCCCCAGTTTGGAGCTCAAGTCCATCCTCCCGTTTGAGTAAGTGCGAGATCGTGGGGGAGTTCTCGCCATAACGCGCCGTGCGTTAGCCAGATAGCATCTCACGCCGCTTTACAACTTCCTGTCAGTCTTAACAGAAGGAGTGGACATTCGACGGGCTTGAGAGCATAAGCTCGGACGCTCGAACTGAGCGTCTGCTTGGAGCCTATACGCTTCAATGATCTTCCGCTCTGGGCATCGCACGCAGCCAGTTCGGTCAACTGCTTTCGCGCTTGGTCGAGCCTGTAAAAGTAGAGTGAGCGACCGAGCAGCGCCGTGTCGGCCGCTACGCGCATAGCGCGAGTTGGTGCAACGTACGCAGAGTTGGTGCAACGTACGCAGTTGCGCATATTTGAACGAGTGAACAGGGCGTCGGGAGGATAGCCTGACGACTTGAGGTCAGGACGGCGTCGGGCGCCGAATGGATGTAGTTTGTGTGGTGCACAGCCGCCACAGGGGGAATTAGGGAGGCATAGTTATGACAAAAATCGACGCTGTAGTTACCGGAGCCGGCGGCTTCATTGGAGGGCATCTCGTTCAGAGGCTGTTGAGCGAGGGCCTCAGCGTACGTGCTGTTGATCGCAAGCCGTTGGACGAGTGGTACCAGTGCCACGGTCAAGCGGACAACGTTGTAAAAGACGTTTCGCTGCTTGAGAGCGCAAGAGAAGTTGTAGCCGGCAGCCCTACTGAGATCTACAATCTGGCAGCCGATATGGGTGGCATGGGTTTCATTGAGAACCACAAGGCAGCTTGCATGCTGTCGGTATTGACGAGTACGCACGTCCTCATCGCCGCAAAGGAAGTGGGCGTCGAGCGATACTTCTACTCTTCCTCGGCCTGTGTGTACGCGGCCGACAAGCAGCTTGAATCAGACGTGACTGCGCTGAAAGAGGAGGACGCCTACCCGGCGATGCCGGAGGATGGTTATGGGTGGGAGAAGCTCTTCAGTGAGAGAATGGCCCGGCACTTCCGCGAAGACTATGGAATCGCTACACGAATTGCGCGCTACCACAACGTTTATGGCCCCTATGGGACTTGGGACGGCGGGCGTGAGAAAGCTCCGGCTGCGATCTGTAGGAAAGTTGCAACGGCGGTTCTTACCGGAACTGAAGACATTGAGATCTGGGGTGACGGCGAGCAGACCCGCAGTTTCATGTACGTGGACGATTGCGTCGAGGGCAGTGTAAGGCTCGCTCGGAGCGGCTTCGCCGATCCGCTCAACGTAGGGAGCTCAGAGATGGTGACCATTAATGAGCTGGTTGACACCGCTGAGCAAATCGCCGGAATTACACTTGTTCGGAACTATAACTTGTCTGCTCCGAAAGGAGTCCGCGGCCGCAACAGCGATAACACGCTAATTCTAAAAGAATTTGGCTGGGAGCCGTCGACCCGGTTGCGAGATGGGCTTGAGCTGACGTATCGCTGGGTCTACGATCAGGTCGCCGCCAAGCTCGGGCGAAAATGAGTTCGACAATCCGCAGAGTTGATGTGCTCGGCGTGGGGATAAGCGCCATCAACATGCCAATGGCGGTGGATGAAATTACCCGTTGGCTGGACCACCGCGAGCAGCACTACGTGTGCGTTACGGGCGTGCACGGCGTTATGGAGTCTCAACGAGACCCAGTACTACGCGACATACATAACGCATCGGGTCTGACGACTCCCGATGGAATGCCAATGGTCTGGGCGGGGCACCGTGCTGGTGCCAACTGGATGTCCCGGGTATACGGGCCTGATCTGATGCTCAATGTGCTCGAACGCGCCGCAGAGCGCGGGTGGAAATCCTTCCTCTACGGCGGCAACGTTGGAGTAGCCGACCTGCTCGCCGGTCGATTACGCAGACGGTTCCCCGCGCTAGAGGTGGTGGGCGTCTACTCTCCGCCGTTCCGCTCACTGACTTCTCTGGAGGATAACGAGATAACCGATCGGGCTCTGTTGCAAAGATTGGCGGCAGTCAGAGGTAGGCTGTCGCTCTGCGCCGATCAGGCGGCTGCTGCGAAATGG
>NZ_LQPC01000015.1 GCF_002101705.1 Mycolicibacterium iranicum
AGTTTGGCCATGCCCTACGAGGTGGGCGCCGCCGCCGCAGGCCCCGCCGACGGCGCCGCCCACCTCGTAGGGCATGGCCAAACTCTCGGTCTCCGTCGACGTTCCGCTCCCGCCGGAGAAGGCATGGGAAGCCGCGTCGGATCTATCCCGGTACAAGGAGTGGCTGTCCATTCACCGGGTGTGGCGCTCCACGCTGCCCGACGTCATCGAGAAGGGCACCCAGATCGCCTCGATCGTCGAAGTGAAGGGCATGCCGAACCGGGTGCAGTGGACGGTCGTTCACTACAAGCCGCCGGAGGCGATGACCCTCAACGGCGACGGCAAGGGCGGTGTCAAGGTCAAGCTGATGGGCAAGATCAAGCCCAGCGATCAAGGCTCTACCGTCATATTCGACATCCATCTGGGCGGGCCTGCGCTGTTCGGGCCGATCGGCATGGTGGTCGCGTCCGCGCTCAAGGGTGACATCCAGGAGTCGCTGAACCGCTTCAAGGCGGTCTTCTCCTAGATCGCGAGCAGACACGAACTCGCACGATCCCCGCATGGATCGTGCGAGGTTGTGTCTGCTCGCCGTACGGACGATGTCTGATCAGAGCACAAATGCCGCCAGCGCTGCGTCGATCTCAGTCTCGCCGGAGATGACGTCGAACGTCGTGCCCGCGGTCTGCGGTGCATCCAGCACCGCGACCAGCACGGCGGCGACGTCGGCGCGTGGGATGCTGCCGCGGCCGGTATGTTCGGCGATCGTCACTTTCCCGGTGGCATCGTCGTCGGTGAGCTGACCGGGGCGCACGATCGTCGCGAGAAGCTCGGTACGCGAACGGATCACGTCGTCGGCGGCGCCTTTGGCCCGCAGGTAGGTGACGAAGACGTCCTCGTCGTCCTCGACGGGGATGTCGGCGTCGGCGCCCATCGCCGAGATCATGACGTAGCGCTGCACTCCGGCCGCCTCGGCGGCATCGGCCAGCAGGATCGCGGCATCGCGGTCGACCGTCTCCTTGCGCGCGGCGCCGCTACCGGGTCCTGCGCCGGCGGCGAAGATCACCGCGTCCGCTTCGCGCAGATGCGTCGAAACAACGCCGTTGGTGGTGTTCTCCAGGTCGACCACGATCGGCTCCGCACCGGCCACGCGAACTTCATCGGCGTGGTCGGGATTGCGGATGATGCCTGCCACCGAGTCGCCCCGCGCCGAGAGCAGGGCCGAGGTGAGGAGTGCGATCTTGCCGTGCCCTCCGGCGATGACGACGCGCATGCGGCCTACTTTCTTCGTCGCCGCACCAGCTTCGCGAACTCCACTGTCGAGCGGCGCACCGATTCGAACTCGAGCGACAACAACAATGTATCCACCATCGCGAAGGGGAGGGTGGTGGCCACCGCGCCGCGCCCGTATTCGAGGTGCCACGACCCGGGGTGGATGGTCAAACCGCGGGCATGGCCGCGCTCGAGGCAGGTGCGCTCGCCGGGAAGCAGCGGCGGTAGCGGCACCGTGTCGTCGGATTCGAGGTCGTACGAGTCGATCCGCCCGGCCAGCAGAAACTTGTGGATGTCGACATGCTTGTACCTCCCCGAAAAACCCTGTGTGCCGGTGGGAGATCCGAAGATCACGAGGTACTCGCGGGGCGTAAAGTAGAGAAACCGGACTTTTCCGAGGACACCGCCCGCCTTGCTGCCGACCCATCGACCAGGTCCGGGATCGACCAGGTCAGGGTATGCGGCGGCCACCAATTCGACGGTGCGAGGAATCAGCTCACTGCCCACCGGCAGCCCGACGACCTGCTTGACGACGCCATGCAGGACGTTTGGGTCGATCTTGTACTTCATCTTTCGAACTCTAGGGAGCGGCCGGTCACGCCGACGCCGCGGTCAGCGGCCATGGGCAGGTCGCTGTACAGCATGTGGGGCAGTGCGCCGATCATGAGAGGTTCGTCTTCATCCGCGCACCAGCCCGCGGGGTCGGATGAGGCCGAGGTCCAGATGGTTGAGCCATCCCGGCGGTGCGTCACATACGTCGGGAATTGCGTTGATCGCCCCCATGGCCGTCCAGTTGTACCCGGGATGAGTCATGGTTCCGTCGGGTTGCCGCACACCTTTGAGGGTCAGTTCGGTTGGTGGGTCGCCTTCGATCACGATCTCGTAGCGCGTCTCGCCCCAGTCCCACGGTGGGTCAAGACGGTCGGGCGCTGCGGTGAGGTAGACCGCGTGGAAGACGATCAGGGGTTTACCGCCGACCCACGCGGTCCACTCGTGACGCTGCGCGGCGACGGTCCCTGCCGGAATGGCTCCGCCGTCGTGCGGGACGTCCTCGACAGCGGTCGCGATGTCGACGTCAGCGGCCGTCACCTCGTCGATGGTGACGCCGAGGCCGTCGGCAATCATGTGCATGGACTGGGCAAAGAATGGCAAACCGAGCCCGAGGAGCGTTGGCTCGGAAAGGAATTCGTCCTTGTCTTTACCGAAGCCCATCCAGTCGATGTGGTCCGGTGGGGCATCCTTGAGCACGTCGACGACCTCGTATACGTGGATGGTGTCGACGCGGCTCATGACGCGCGCCAGCGTGAGCGGCAGGAGGTCGCCGGCGTAGCCGGGGTGGATGCCGCCGCCGAGGAAGGACGCCCCGCCCTCGTCACAGGCGGCCCGAATCAGTTCGGCGGACTCGCGGAAATCGGGTGAAGGGTGGAAAAAGCCGGCTGTTGTCACGACATTCTTGCCCGATCTCAGCAGCCGGCACACGGTGTCGACGTCCATGATGATCGGCGTGTAGAAGACGCAGTCGGCCTCGAGGGCGATCATGGCGTCGACGTCGTCGGACGCCGCGAGGCCGATCGGCGCGATGCCGGCGATTTGGCCCGCGTCCCTGCCGACCTTGTCCGCACTGTGCACCAGCACCCCGACGAGCTCGTAGGTCGGGTTGTCGGCGAAATGTCGCACACCGACCTGCCCGACATCACCTGTCATCCACTGGATCACTCGATATCGCCGCTCTACCATGGCTTCCTAGCTTGTGGCTGGAGTTCCGCACGGATCATCGTCGCAACCTCGTACCCGGTGTGAAGACGACAGGAACGGAACGGAACCCACGGGTGACGGAGTTGCCGTGGAACTTCGCTTCCGCGCCAGGGGCGAGAGTGAAGTCTGGCATCCGCAACAGCACTCGTTCCAGACCCACCTGAAATTCCAGTCGCGCGAGGTTGGAGCCGAGACACCTGTGCACGCCCGCGCCGAAGCCGAGATGCCGGTTCTCCCTGCGGTCGAGGACGCACCGGCCGGCGTCGGGGAACTGCTGTTCATCGCGGTTGGCGGAGGCGTAGTTGACGATCACCGATTCGCCGGGACTGAACGTACAGCCGCTGAGTTCGACCTCCTTGGCGACGGTACGAGGGATGCCGTGGATCGATCCGGCGAACCGGATGAACTCCTCGACCGCACGGGCGAGAAGTTCGGGTTCGTCGATCAGGCGGTCCCGCTCCGTTGGATTGGTGGCCAGATAGTGATAGGCGAATGA
Organism: Mycolicibacterium iranicum; assembly: GCF_002101705.1. Classification (GTDB taxonomy): domain Bacteria; phylum Actinomycetota; class Actinomycetes; order Mycobacteriales; family Mycobacteriaceae; genus Mycobacterium; species Mycobacterium iranicum. The sequence goes on from NZ_LQPC01000015.1 coordinate 3,500, forward strand.
CATTGCGCTGGCGGTCGTTTCGAGACCGGCCTGAACCAGCAGCATGGCATTGGAGACGACGTCGCCGAATGACAGCTTCTCGCCGTCGATCTCTGCGGAGAGCAGAACGTCGATCATGTCATCGCGTGACGGTTGCTCCAAGCGGGCGGTGACGGCGTCGCGCAGGTGCTGATACAAACCACCCCACGCCCCCATCCGCGCCTCCTCGGTCGCGCCGTTGAGGGCGGTGTCGGTCAGTTCGACGCACAGCGGAACGTCCTCGACTGGCATACCGAGCAGGTATTTGAAGAACACGATGCCGGGTTGTCGCCAGGCGACCTGGGCGAGGTCGCCGCAGCCATCTTCGATGAAATGGTCGATCAGGCGATCGGTTTCGGCGGCGATCTCCGGGCGCAGGGCTTTCATCCTGGCCGGGGAGAAGTAGGGGTTGAGGACCTTGCGGAACTTCTGCTGCCGTGGCGGGTCGAGGGTGATCACGAGATCACCGGCGAGCTGCTCGGCGCCCTCCGGTGTCGGATTGCTGGAGAAGTGCTCCCAGTCCTGAAGGATGCGCACGCATTCGTCGTAGCGGACCGCGACCCACGCGCCCGCCGGTGTCGCGCTCAGAAACGGTTTGTCGGTTCGGGCGAACGGGGACTTCTCGCGCATGACCGAGTACACGTCGTAGAGGACATCGTTGTCGGTGAAATCGGCGTGGCGCAGATCCCAGTTCTCGGCGTGCTGTTCCGGAGTGAGCATCACGGTGAATTCCCCTGTGCTGCTTCGCGAGCCTCCCTATCTTCATGAATCTTCACCAGTTCCCGGAACCCTATCCGGTTGTACTGGGGCACCGGCTGGATGCCCCACTCGTCCTGTGCGGTGTCCTTGCCCTCGGCGCCCTCGGGCGGGCCGAGCGCCGGGTAGGGCACCTGGCATTCCAGCTTGCCGTCGGAGTACCGGACTTTCAGAAGCTCGCTGCAGATCTCGGTGAGGCTCAGGGTGGGGTAGCCGTAATAGACCGCCATGAACGGCAGCGTGAACGCACCCTCGATGACGAGGGCGACCAGGCACACGAGCACCGCGCGCTTGATCCACTTGTGCATGCGGGCGTAGTACGGCGTGGTGCCGGGGGGAAGGTCCTCGGTCTTCTCCTGTGTGGTCTCTGGCGCAGTCATGGTGTGCTCCTTCAGTCAGTCCGAGAAGATTTCGCGGTTGACGGTGTGCAGGTACGGAATCGCGAGGAAGGGGGTGATGTAGAAGATGTCGTAGAGCCACCAGCCGATGACCGGGAACACGGTGCCGGCGTAGCGCACATCGGCGTACATCGTCATGTTGAACACGTAGAGGCACCAGATGAGCACGCCCATCCAGCAGGTGATGATCATCCACTGGTGGCCCCAGCGCTTCATCTGCAGGAAACCGATCGCTGCGGCGCACCGCATCGCGAACACGGTGAGGATCATGCCGAAGACCATTGACTTCTCGCCCGGCCCCGCCGCGCCGCCGATCCATGCCTCGTTGTAGTGCCAGAAGTAGCCGGCGTCGAACATCGCGCCCCAGCCGACCATCAGCACCCGGTTGATGAGCGTGTGGTTGGCGACCAGGTCAAGGGCCCAACCGAGGCTGTTGAGCATGCCGTCGATCAGCGTCAGGTAGCCGATCAGCGTGACGATCATGGGACGGACGGACAGACCGGCCCGCAGCGCCTGGCGTTGCAACGCGACTCCGCGTAGGAAGATCGGTAGACCGATGATGCCGGGCGCCCACATGCCCATCAGTGCGGCGCCTGCGATCATCCATTTGTCGGCGCGACGTTGAGCTGTGCGCGATTCATCGTGGTGCTCTTCGAGATTGACCGAACCGGACGGGACGCTGGCCTTGATTGTCGACTTCTGCTTCAGCAGAGGGAAATTCACAGCTCCCACCACCCCCGGGCAAAGGACATGTAGAGCTGGATTCCGAACATCGTGAGCAGGTAGCCATAGATGACGATCTGCAGAATGATGAGAGCCTTCTTGCGCTTGCGTTCCTTCTGGTCAACCATGTCGACGATTCCTTCTTAGCGGTTCGGGCTCGGGCTGTCGGCGTCGGCGAGGCAGGCCGCTGCCACTTCGCGAAGACCTTCGGAGATGGCACCGTCACTCGACAGCGGGGCGAGGACGCACGCCTCGGCCGCTTCGAGTTCAGCGGCGCCCGCGGCGATCAGGTGTGCCGCGGTAACAAGGACGCGTGTCGACGGTGGTTCGAAATGGAACGCTTCGTCGGCCGTGCGGATGGCGTTGGCGCACCTCACCAGTCGCTGCGCGCTCGCCAGTCCGATGCCCGCTTCGGCGACGATCACCTCGGATTCGCGATCGGGCGAAAGGTACTGCATCGGCAGGGTGACGAACCGCTGCCGGAACGACGGCTTGAGTTCTTTGAGCGAGCTGCGGTAGGCCGGGTTGTAGGAGCAGACGAGCATGAATGTCTCGGGTGCCTGGACGACCTCGCCGGCACGGTCGAGATACAGGGTGCGCCGGTGATCAGTCAGCGAATGCAGCACCGCCAGCGAGTCGTGCCGGGCCTCCACCACCTCGTCGAGGTAACAGATGGCACCCGCCTTGACAGCACGGGTCAGGGGCCCGTCGGTCCAGGTGACGTCACCGCCCGTCACCATGAATCGTCCCACCAGATCGGAGCTGGTCAGGTCGTCGTGGCAGCTGATCGTCACGACGGGTCGGCTCAGCAGCAGGCCCATGTGCTCGACCAGCCGGGTCTTGCCGCAGCCCGTGGGGCCGGTGAGCATCACCGGCAGACGCTGCCGGTAGGCCTGCTCGAACAGTTGCACCTCACTGCCGTTCGCGAGGTAGATGTCAGAGCTACTCATGCTGCTACCAGCTCCCTGTGCACGTGAGCGAGAACGCGGGGTAGATCTTCGACGCGCCGAATACGTTGAGAACGTTTGGATCCGAACACTTCTGGAAGTGGGTCGACACGCACCGGACCGATGCCGACGTAGTACACGGAGACTCCGGCGTCATTGGCCTCGTCGACGGCGTGTGCGGCGTCCGCCCAGGCGTAGCGCCCCTCGTAGCCTTCGTCGGAAATCAGGCCGTCGCCGATGACGATCAGCAGACGTCGCTCCGAGGGCTGTGCCAGCAGCCTGCTTGTCAGGTGACGCAGCGGGGCGCCGAGGCGGGTGTACCCGGCCGTTGAGAGCCCGAGACTCCCCGGCGGGACAAAGCGCCGATCGGCGAAGTCCTTCAGGCAGTTGACCTCCACGCGGTGGCGGGTGTTCCCGGTGAAGACGAAGATGCCATGGCGCTCGCGCGCCGTTGTCATTGCGCGCGACAGGGCGTCGGCGCAGGCGAGTTCGAGCTTGAAGACCGACCCGCCGTGGACACCCAGCGAGGAACTGCCGTCGAGTAGGAGCGCGGTGGTGACGTCGCGGTTGGCGGGAAGCAACTCACGAAAGATCCGTGGTTCGACGGCTTCTCCGGTGGTCACGTCGATGTAGTGGCCCACGTACTGGTCGACGTCTATATCGGAGCCGTCCTCCAACCGGTTCTTCATCGCGCGGTGGGTGTTCTTCTCGAACCACCTCCGGACATCGACGGCGATGGCACCGGGTTGGCCACCGGAACCGTGGTGGGCACGTTCGAGTACCGCGACGTGGTCTGGCATGAAGCGTTCGGTCCACGCGTTCCATTCCGGGTAGGGGATACCAGGACGGTGGTCCGGGGTGATGTCGAGGTCATTGTCCTGGGGCCGGCTCGGCGGCGGCAGGTTCGGGTTCTTGATGCCCCCGTCGCCGCCGGCGGGAACCGAATGCGGTGCGGGAACACGCTTCTGATTGATCGTCCACGGAAGCCGTCCCAGCGTGCGGCGAAGCTTGTCGGTCAGGCTCTGCGGCGCGGTGTAGCCGCGCGGCAACGTCCCGACGATCGGATGTGACGTCAGGGTTTGGCGGCTGCGCGCCAGTTCGACCGCGCGGTTGAGCATCTCCTTGGCGTCCATGTCGGGATCGGCGACATCGAGATCTGGCAGCAGGCGCCGAAGCTCGGGGAGCAGCCCGGGCCAGTTCGCCGAGACCCATCCGAGGGCGACACCGGCCTCGACGAGCGTGAGCGCGCTCAGCTCCCGTGCTGACAGCTCGTGGATGCGGTACTCGGTGATCCGGTCCTTCGACGGCGAACACTGCAGTGCGACAACGCATGTGAGAGATCGGCGCGTCCAGTCGCGGTCGGGCACGGGGTAGGGCACATGGACGACGTCGAGCAGGGAACTCAAGCCGAAGCCGCGGTGCTGCCCGCTCACGAGATGGGCACCGATCCGGCGCTGACCGCTCAACGCCACCGCGGTGAGCGCGCAACTGCGCTCGATCGCCATGGCGTGCGTGTCGGAGAGTTCAGACATCGCGGTGTGCGTCCTCAGAAGGTGCCGATGTTGGAGAACATCCAGTACCAGAACCAGATGATGAGTCCGGTGCCGCCCCAAGCGGCCACGTAGCGCAATATCTCCCAGATCCAGCCGACCACGTCAATTCCTCTCGTGTTAACGGGTTTTCATCGTTTTTGCAGTCCCCGTCGGGCAGTGATGATCAGATTCCCCAGCATCGCGTCTCGTCCCTCAGCGCTGCCGACGGTGGTCAGCACGCCGTAGATGCCGAGCAGAAAGAAGGCGGCACTGTAGAACGCGTCGACCTCTGGGTGGACCTCGCCGTCTCCACGGGCGCGTTCGATCTCGCGGACGAGCGAGACGACGATCGGATGGTCGGACCACTCGTCCCTGCTGGGTCGCGTCGGTGAAAAATGTAGCGCCAGGAATTCCTTGAACAGCAGCGGGCCGAGTCGCTGCTCCAGCCCGGATATCAGGTCGACGACCTTGGTCAAGGCCGCAGAGAGATCATGCCTTGAATCCAGGAAGCGCGTGAATTCGGCTGCCATGCGGGCTTCTTCGCGTCGCTCCAGCTCAAGGAGTACATGCTCCTTGCTGGGGAAGTGGAAGAAGAACGTGCCGTGGGCGACACCGGCGGCGGAGACGATGGCACTGACATCGGCGCCGGCCATGCCGGCAGCCTGGAACTCGGCGATGGCGGCGCCCAGTATTCGCTCGCGCGTCTGCAGTCGACGCAGTTCGCGCGCCGACGGTTTGACCTGTGGCGCCATCGTCTCCTCCTTCCGTGTCCTTCGATGATTAGAGTCAGTCTGAGAAGATCTCGCGATTGACCGAATGCAGGTACGGGATGGCCAGGAACGGCGTGATGTAGAAGATGTCGTAGAGCCACCAGCCGACGACGGGAAGGACGACACCGGCGAAGCGCACGTCGGCGTACATCGTCATGTTGAAGACATAGAGACACCAGATCACGATGCCCATCCAGCAGGTGATGATCATCCACTGGTGGCCCCAGCGTTTCATCTGCAGGAAGCCGATGGCCGCAGCGATGCGCATCGTGAAGACGGTGAGGATCATGCCGACTTCCATGGCTTTCTCACCCGGACCGGCAGCCCCGCCGAGCCAGAGCTCGTTGTAGTGCCAGAAGTAGCCGGCGTCAAACATTGCGCCCCAGCCGTTCAACAGGATTCGCGCCAGAATGGTGTGGTTGGCGACGAGATCCAGCGCCCAGCCGACGGTGTTGATCGCGGCGTCGATGATGACGAGATATCCGATCAGGGTGACCAGCATCGGACGCACGGAGAGTCCGTCGCGTTGCGCCTTGCGAAGCAGCCACACGCCCCGCAGGAACAGGGGGAGGCCGAAAATTCCGAGGGCTGCGGTGCCGATCAGAAGACTTCCCGAGATCAGCCACTTGTCAGCCTGTCGTTGCGCCCGCTGCGAAGCCTCCATGTGTTCGTCGAGCCCGCTCGCGGACGTCCGCGGGCTGGATGCTGGTTTGCCACGGCCACGTATGAGCGTCGGCAAGTTCATGAAGGCTGACTATAGTCAGTAAATGGTCACAGTCAACGGCTACTCTACGGCGCGTCTTGGCGCCGTGTAGATTCAAATGCATTTTTGTGCAGCAATTATCATGCGAGTATTCCAACTCATGGGGTCACTGCGCTGTCGATATGGTTGACTTAGGTCAGAGTTGGTCGTCAGATGGGCACGGCCGCGACGGGGCGGAACTCATGGCACTGGAACGGTTTTCACTCGACGGCCGACCCGTGTCGCTGGAGAAGACGTTGGAGGCGACGCCGTCGCATCGCCGCCTGGACGACGTCGAGGACCTGGGGAGGCATCGATTCGAACAACTCGCTGCTGCCCATTCCCGACTACTGAGCAGAAACGGTCTCGCGCGATGCACACAGTGGTGCAGTTCTCAACCGGCAACGTCGGCCGGCATTCACTGAAGGCGATCATCGGACGGCCCGATCTGGAACTCGTCGGCGTCCACGCGGCCAGTCCGTCGAAGATCGGTCGCGACGCCGGCCAGTTGTGCGGACTGGACAAACCCACGGGGGTCATAGCGACCGACGACATCGATGCGTTGATCGCGCTGAACCCGGACTGTGTGGTGTACACGGCGCTGGGTGAGACCAGGCCGATGGAGGCCATCGATCAGATGTCGAAGCTCCTCGCGGCGGGCATCAACGTGGTCGGCACGTCGATGGTGTGGCTGGTCACGCCCCGCCAGGCCGACGACTGGCTGCGCGGGCCGCTGGAACAGGCTTGTGCAGCCGGCAATGCATCGCTGTACGTGAACGGTATCGACCCCGGGTATTCGGGAGACACCGCCGTCCACGCTGCGTTGAGCCTGGTAACAAGGGCCGAATCCGTGAGTGTCAAGGAGATTTTCGACTACGGAAACTACGACGACTACGAATACACCGGCACCGCCATGGGTTTCGGGACGACGCCGGAGGATGACCTGCCGATGGCTTTCCTGCCGGGCGTCATCACGTCGATGTTCGGCGGTCTGGTGCGCAACCTCGCAAGCCACCTGGACGTGGAACTGGACGAGGTTCGTCAACGCTACGAGCCCTGGTACACCTCCGAACGCATCGAGTGCACGATGATGACCGTCGAGCCAGGACAGCTCGCCGGAGTACGTTTCGCCGTCGAAGGGGTGCGCGGCGACGTCCCCGTCATCACCGTCGAGCACACCACGCGGCTCACCCCGGCCGCCGCTCCGGAGTGGGAGTACCCACCCGAGGGACAGGCCGGTGTGCACAGGGTCATCGTCGAAGGCGAGCCGCGCATCGAGCTGACCACCCACCTGTCGCACCCCGTCCTCGACGTGACCGACGCCGGCTGTGTCTCGACGGCGGCCCGGGCGGTCAACGCGATCGACTGGGTCTGCCGCGCGCCGGCCGGGATCATTGCCGTCGAGGACATCCCGCCCGTGGCGATGATCCGCGGCCTGATGTGGTGAGCGGCCTCCCGGTCACAACACGGGAAGCAGGCGTCGCAGGATCAGGGCGGACGATGCGGCGACCTGCGCGTGGCAGATTCCGCATCAATGCGCCCGGCAGAACCGGAGAAACCCCGCGGATGCAGCCTCCGGGCATCCGCGGGGTGACCCCTCGTCGAGATCCCTAGCGGGGGCAGGGTCCCGGGAGGAAGAGGCTCCAGCACCAGCCCGGGGGGAGCGGGGGTGTGAAGTAGGGGCCGCCGTCGCCCGGAGGGCCGGGAGGGTTCGGGCCATCCCAGATGTTCTGGGCGACGTTGCCCTGGCCGTGATAGACGATGTAGTAGCTGTGGCAGATGTTGTTATCCCAGATCACGGGGTTGAACTTCTTGTTGCCCGTCTCGACCGGCGGATCGCCGGGGCACCAGGTGAGCGGGCCGGTGGGAGGGGTGCCCGCCTGAGCCACGCCGGCCGACATTCCCAGGCTGCCGATGGCGATGCCGGCCGAGAGCGCTGCTCCCGCGATTGCGCGCTTGATGGTGTTCATGTCTGTTCCTCCTGCTGCTGCGCCACTCGTGCGGCGCCGATGGGACAAGTGAAGGCGGAGCAACGAGCTACCGATCCCAATTTCTCGGTGGCGCTCATGTCATCGATGACGTTCCGCGCGATTGGCACCCGCCATGCTGTGCAGTCGCTTAGCATGGCGGACCATGCCCCACTCAGCCACCCAGCCCGGTATCTGCCGAATCTGTTCGGCGCACTGCGGCGTCCTCGCCACGGTGACCGACGGGCGGCTGACCAAGGTGGCCGGTGATCCGGACAACCCGATGTTCAAGGGCTACACCTGCATCAAGGGCCGGGCGCTGCCCGAAATCCACAACAACCCCGCTCGGCTCCTGCACAGTCAGAAGCGACAGGCCGACGGCAGCTACGCCAGAATCGTCTCCGAGCGGGCGATGGACGAGATCGCCGCCAGGTTGCAGCAGTTGATAGCCGAACACGGACCGCGGTCGGTGGCGATGTACCTCGGTACCAATGGACTGCCGTATCCGGCCTCGGCACTGATGGGCAACGCCTTCATGCGCGGCATCGAATCGCCGATGTTCTTCACCGCGAACACCATCGATCAACCCGGAAAGCAGATCGCCCTGGCAGCGCACGGCCACTGGCTCGGCGGCGACATCGACTTCAACGAGGCCGACAGCTGGATGCTTGTCGGGACGAACCCGTTGGTGTCCAAAGCGATCGGCATCCCTGGGCAGAACCCGTCGCAAAACCTCAGGGCGGCAATCGATCGCGGCATGAAGCTGATCGTCATCGATCCGCGACGGTCGCAGACCGCGGCCCGGGCCGCCATCCACCTCCAGCCGCGGCCCGGCGAGGACGTGACCATTCTGGCCGGCATCATCAACATCATCATCGGTGAGCAGTGGCACGACCGCGACTTCATCGACGAGAACGTCGCAGGCTTCGACGACCTGGCCCGCGCGGTGGTCGGTTTCACCCCCGACTACGTGGCGCGACGCGCCGATGTGCCGAAAGCTCAGCTCCTGGAAGCGGCAAGCGTTTTCGCGACCTACGGTACCAAGCGCGGGATGGTCAACGCCGGCACCGGCGCCAATTTCGCGATGCACGGGAACCTGCTCGAATACCTGTGTCTTTGCCTGACGACGATCTGCGGTCGATGGCAGCGCGCCGGTGAACGGGTGACGCGGCCGAATACCCTTTTGCCGGCGTTCACGGCGAAAGCGCAGGCGCATCCACCCTACGAGGGCTGGGGCTACGGCGAGCGACTCCGTGTGCGGGGGCTGACCGACACAGTGAGTGGCATGCCGACCGCCGCGCTCGCCGACGAGATCCTGCTGGAAGGCGACGGGCAGGTCAGGGCATTGATCTGCATCGGCGGTAATCCAATGGCGGCCTGGCCCGATCAACGCAAGACGCACCGGGCTCTGGAAAGCCTGGACCTTCTGGTGACCCTCGACACCGAGATGTCGTTGACCTCGCAGCTCGCCGACTACGTGATCGCGCCCATGATGCAGATGGAAACCCCGGCGATGACGATGGGCAGTGAACTCATCAAGTACTACACCAGTGGAACCGGAATCCCGGCGGCCTACGGGCAGTATGTGCCGAGAATTGTTGACCCGCCCGAGGATTCAGACTTGATCGAGGAGTGGCTATTCTTCCTCGGTCTGGCCAGGCGGATGGATCTGGAGTTGTGGTTCGTGAACTTCTTCGGCGGCGGCGGCGGGCGGTTCATGGAGTCGCCCCCGATCGTGCTGCAGATGAACGGCGAGACCGCACTCACCACCGAAGACCTGTTCGCGCAGATGTGCGCCACGTCGCGCATCCCTCTCGGCGAGGTGCGCAAGCATCCGCACGGCAAGATCTTCGACGTCGACGTAGTCGTCGCCGAACGCGACCCGGACTGTTCGGACAAGCTGGACGTCGGGAACATCCACATGCTGGCCGAAGTGGCCGCCGTCCGTGCGGAGGATTTTCTCTCCGAGCGATCCGACTCCGCGTTCCCGTTTCGATTGATTCCGCGACGGCACCAGAATTTCATGAATTCATCAGGTACTGCGCTCGCCGCGCTGAACCGAGGCAAGCCCTACAACCCGGTGTACATGCATCCGGACACCGTCAACGCACTGGGACTCGAGTCCGGCGATTCGGTGCGCGTCACGTCGAATCACGACAGCGTACCTGCGGTCCTGGAAGCCGATGACACGCTGCGCCGCGACGTCGTGGCCATGCATCACGCGTTCGGTGGGATGCCCGCCGAGGACGGCAACTTCCGCGAGCATGGGACGAACGTCGGCCGACTGGTGCCCACCGACGTCGACTACGACGCCATCACAGGTTTGCCACGTCAAGGCAACATCGCTGTCGCGGTAACCCGGCTGACCGAGTGACGCCCCTGTGATCGGCGACCCCGCTGGCTCTTTCAGCTAAAGTGCGCTGACGGCCCGCGTCGGGCGCGAAGATCTCGGGGGGTTGCAGGTGAGTTCAGCCGGCCCGGTCGCTGGACCGGATTCGGAACGCTGGTTTCTGGAGCGCGGCCTTCCGTCGGTGATCGGGCGACGCGGCCGCTGGCGTCACGTGCTCAGCCGGTCAGCGCCCGTGCTCGCCGGGTGGGCTGTGCTGATGGTGATGAGTTTCTTCGTCATGTGGGCGTCGGGGGGCACCGACGTCGACACCGACGACGACACCGGCGTCCTCGCGCTGCTCGCCGTGGTCGTGTTGTTCCTCATCGTTCCTGCTGTCGTCGCCGTCATCTGGGCCGTATCGCGGATGACCAGCACCGCGGGACGGAGGATCGTCGCGGCGGTGTCGATCGTCGCGGGCGTGTTCGCGGACTTCTATCAGGACGACCCTCTGGATGCGTTGTCGGACTTCGCAACTGACGCCGCGGCGATCGGCGCCATCATCCTCGCCACCGGACTGGGGCTCGGCGCTATTGCGGGGTGGGCGCTGCGTACCACGGCGCGGCACTTCACATCTGCGACCCGCTTGCTGTTCCGCGCACTGCCGGTGGTGCTGCTGACGATCCTGGTGTTCTTCAACTCGCCGCTGTGGACGATCTCGTCCAACCTCGACGGTCTGCGAGTCGGGCTGATGGTGCTCTTCCTGGGGGCAGTGGCGACCTCGTATCTGATCGCGGGCCTGCTCGACTCGGTCAGACCGCTGATGTGGGGCTCCCAATCGAACTCGGACTCCGATGCACCCGCCCAGCGTCGACCGCTGACGCTGACAGAGAGGGTGAACGTCGTTGTGGTGGCAGCCGTTTCGCAGATCATCCAGGCGGTGTCCATCGCCGTGGTCATCGGTTCGCTGTACCTCGTGCTCGGCCTGATCGTCATGAACGCGGCCAACGTCAATCATCTGACGGGCGGCGGGCCCACCCAGGGGGTCTGGTTGGGGGTGACGATTCCGGCGCCGCCTGCCCTGATCCGTGTCGTGGTCTTCCTGATGGCGTTGACCTACATGTACATCTGCGCGCGTGCGGTCGGCGACGGCGAGTACCGGTCCGGGTTCCTCGACCCACTATTGGCCGATCTCCGTGCCGCGCTCGACGCGCGCGACCGTCTGCTCGCCGAACGCCCCGGCCGCAGAGGCGCGCCGGCGACCGCCGAGGACGCAGACCCCGATCCCGCCTGAGCGCATCTCACGATCTGTCGCGCGCGACGACACTGACGACGTCCTCGCGGGTCTGTGCCCTGCCGAAGTAGAAACCCTGCGCCATGGTGAATCCCGTGCCGCGCAGCACGTTTGCCTCGTGCGCGGTCTCAACACCCTCGGCGACGATCGGAAGACCGAGCGCGTCGGCGAGCCCCGCCACGGCGTGCAGCAAAGGTGGCGCGGAGGACGATGCCGAGCTGATGGACGCGATGAACGAGGCATCGAGCTTGAGAAGGTCGGTCGGCAGTTTCTGGAGCCTGCTCAGCGATGAGTACCCGGTGCCAAAATCGTCGATGGCGATCCTGATGCCGTGCGTCCGAAGTTCGTGCAAAGCAAGGATCGACGATGGCCTGTCGACGTCGATGACGGTCTCGGTTACCTCGAGGACGAGCTGGGTGGGCGGCCATCCGGTTGATGCGAGCGTTTCCAGCACCCGGTCCACGTAACCCTTCTCCACCAGTTCGAGCCCGGAAACGTTGACGCTCAGCGACAACCGCAGGTGAGGCGTGTTCTGCTGCATCCAGAGGGCGTCGATACACGCGTGCCGCAACACATACTGATCGAGCTCTGAGATCAGATCGTTGTCCTCGGCGACCCGGATCACTTCCCCGGCTTGCAGGTCGGAGCCGTGGGCCGGCTCCCACCGCAATAACGCCTCGACACCGACGACAGCGTCCCCTTCCGACAGGCGGACGATGGGCTGGTATCGGACGCCGATCGTGCCCGCTGCAAGTGCGTCGCGCAGCTGTACCGCGAGCGTCGGCAGGTGGGCGGACTCCAGCATCGTGCGGTTGCGTCCGATCGACTTAGCCCGTCGCAGGGCAACATCGGCGCGTTTGAGGACGGGGCCAAGGGGTTCGCCGATGTCCCACTTGCTCACCCCTGCAGAGAACTCCTGCGATGTCGCGCTGCGCAGTCGTTGCGTGAGGGACAGCGCATCCTGCTCGGTCGCCGCGGGCAGCATGAGAATGAACTCGTCGTTGCTCCGCCGCGCGATGACCTGCTCAGGTTCGAGCAGGTTCTGCCACGACGCGACCAATTGCTGCATCAACTCGTCGCCCGCGCGGGACCCGAATTCCTCATGGATGGACGCGTAGCTGTCGACGCAGATGAGGATCACTGCCGGACCGGATTCAACGGAGTGCGCCCGCGCGATCTCCGCGGCCATCACGCGGTCGAATCCGCGCCGATTGGGCACCCCTGTCGCATCGTCGAGTTCTGCCCTGGAAACACTGTGACCCAGGATGATGATCAGGGTTCCGATCGCCACGGTGCACGCGGACGTGAAGAAGCCCGCCCACCACGGCGTCCCCGGTGTGAGGGCGATAGCCGTCATGCAGGAGATGATCGCGATCGCAAGATAGACCATTGCGGTGGGCCACGCGACGAAGAACGCCCCGCAGGCGATGAAGATGTAGAGCGTAGCGATCGACACCGCGGCAGTGGGACTCGAAGCGAGGACACACATCGTGATCATCGCGGCCGCCGCGACGACGATGATGTGCAACTGCTGGTGCGTGACGCGGCTACCCCGCCACAGGATGAAGAGCCCCATCGAGGTGGCGATCGCCGCGTTGACGTACTGGACGGCGGAGTTGTCGAAATAGTCGGGTGCCAATGTGGTCACGAGCGCGACGAGGATGCCGCCGAACACCAGGCATGAACCAGCGGTCCGGGCCCACAACACCGATGTTGCGATTCCCGGCCACATTTGCGCGCGCTTGACTGCGGCCCAGCCGGCCCGCACCCCACCCACGCGGCCATGATAGCCCTGCTGGCGACGTAGTTGCAGGTATTGCACGTTCGAGCTCCGTGTCAGACCGGGCTATCCGAGCCGGGCGCGCAGCTCCCGTTTGAGCACCTTGCCGTAGCTGTTCTTGGGCAGCTCGTCGACGAATTCGTACCGCTTCGGCCGTTTGAATCTCGCGATCCGTTCCAGCAGGTGCGCGTCGAGTTCGGCGGCGGAGACCTGTCCCACGACGAAAGCGACGACCACCTCGCCCCACTCCTCGTCGGGGGCGCCGACCACACCTGCCTCCACCACGGCTGCGTGTTCGAGAAGCGCTTCTTCCACTTCGCGGGGATAGATGTTGCTGCCGCCGCTGATCACCACGTCCTTGGACCGGTCCCGCAGCGTCAGGTATCCGTTCGCGTCGAATGATCCCATGTCGCCGGTGCGAAGCCACCCGTTCCGGAGCGCGGCTTCGGTCGCCGACGGGTTCCTCCAGTACCCGGACATCACCACGTCGCCGCGGCACACGATCTCGCCGATTTCGTCGATACCTGCCGGCGCACCACCGGGACCCAGCACGGCGACGTCGACACCCGACCGCGCATACCCGACCGAACCGAGCACTGCGTCCGGGGCGTCCTCGTGGTCCTGGCGTCGCAACCCGGTGATCGTCATCGGCGACTCACCCTGTCCGTACAACTGCACGAAAATCGGCCCGAATGCGGCCATCGCCTTCTTCAGGCTCTCGACGTACATCGGTCCACCGCCGTAGACGATCGTGTCCAGGTTGGCCGGGCGGGCCCGCCCGGTCTGCACCAGGCGTGCGACCATCGTCGGCGCGAGGAACGCACTGCAACCAGGATGGCGCTCGCACAAATCGAGGAACTCGTCAGGATCGAACGCGCCGGACGCCGGCACCACCTGACGGGCACCGCGCAAAACGTACGGCGGCACGTACAAACCCGAGCCGTGTGACATCGGGGCGCCGTGGATGAGGCTGGAGTTCTCGTCGGGGGAGTCGAAGTCCGCGAGATGCGCGACGGTCATCGCCAGGAGGTTGCGGTGCGAAAGCATCGCTCCCTTCGACTTCCCCGTGGTGCCGCTGGTGTAGAACAGCCAGGCCAGCAGAGCCGGCTCGGTATTCCGCGGCACCGTCAACGATTCAGCGCGGCAACGGTTTTCGTACTCCGTTGAAGCGATGATCTCGATGGGTACCGACGTCTCCGATGCCAGTTTGGCGGCGATCTTGGGCGACGTGAACACGCGGCCTGCGCCGGAGTCCTCGAGGATCTGCTCCATCTCGCGCGGATGCAGCTTGAAATTGATTGGCACGAAGACACATTCGGCAGCCCAGATCGCGAACATGAGCTCGATGATCTCCGGCCTGTTCTCGCTGGCCACCGCGATGCGGGCGCCCGGGCCGAACTCTCGGAACGAGCCCGCCAGACGCAAGGCCCGCTCACGCAGCGATGCCCACGTATGCACCTGTCGCTCACCGTGATACACCGCGCCGCGGTCGCCGTGGCGGGCCGCGGTCTGGTCGAGTAGCGCGAACAGATTCACAGTTGTCCGTTCTTCGCGCAAGCGCTCATCACTGCTGTCTGTTCTTCGCGCAAGCGCTCATCACTGCTGTCTGTTCTTCGCGCAAGCGCTCATCACTGCTGTCTGTTCTTCGCGCAAGCGCTCATCACCGCCGCTCCACCCATTCGCTGTTCAACGCGAAGTCGGAGAGGTACTTCGTCGAGCTCCAGCCACCATCGACCACGATCGTCTGTCCGTTAATGAAGCTGCCGCCCTCAGAGCACAGGAAGGCGACGGTGGATGCGATGTCCTCGACGCGGCCGAGTCGTTGATGCGGCGTCATCTCGGTGTTGACCTTGCGGAAACGCTCGTCTTCGAGCCGGGACGCCACCATCGGAGTCAGGGTGACACCGGGAGCCACTGCGTTGCAACGGATTCCTAGCGGACCGTACTGGCAGGCGATGTGCGTCGTCAGCGACGTCAGTCCGCCTTTGGCCGCGGAGTAGGCGCCGCCGCGCAACCCGCCGACGACCGCGAATGTCGAAGTGACGTTGATGATGGCCGACCCCGGCTGCATGTGCCCGATCACGTCGCGGGCCAGCCGGAACGGTGCCCGCAGCATCACGCCGAGGAAATGGTCGAGCATCTCGTCGTCGGTCTCGTGCAGGGGTTTGGGGCTGCCGATCCCGGCGTTGTTGACCAGGAAGTCGATGCGGCCCCAGCGCTCGACGGCGGCGTCGACGATCCGCTTGGGCGCATCGTCGTCGGTCAGATCCACCGCCAGTGTCGCGATCCGGTCGGACTGCTTCTCCAACTCCGCGAGCCGGCCGGCATCGCGTCCCGTGCCCAGCACCGCCATACCTTGCTCGGCAAGCATTGTGGCGCAGCCGAATCCGATACCGCTGCTGGCTCCGGTGACGATCGCTACCAACATGTCACGACTCCTTCGACAGTCCGGTTTTGAGGGCATGCTTGAGCACCTTGCCCGCATCGTTCTTCGGAAGCGCGTCGATGCACACCACTTGCTCGGGGGCCTTGAACTTTGCGACGCCGTGCCCCAACAGGAATTCCCTCAGTTCTGTCACGTCCGGCGCGGGTGACCCGGCGGCGACGATTGCCGCGACAGCCCGTTCACCTGTGCGCTGATCGGGGACGCCGACGACGGCGACCTCCGCGACCCCCGGGTGCGTGACGAGGATGTCCTCGACCTCTTTGGGCGAGATGTTCTCGCCGTTGCGGATGATGATGTCCTTGGCGCGGCCCGTCACCACGAGATAGCCGTCGTCGGTCCAGCGACCGAGATCTCCGGTACGGAAGTAGCCGTTATCGTCGAATGCGTCCCGGGTGTCCTCAGCGTGCAGGTACCCGGCCAGCATCTGCGGTCCACGGGCGCGGATCTCGCCGTCCACCAGGGTCACGTCTGCGATCCCCGGACGCCCGTCGGTCTCGGCCGCACGGTGCGCGTCGTCCGGCGACCCGACGGTGGTGACCGGCACCTCTGTCGACCCGTAGACCCGGGTGACGACGGCGCGGTCGAAATAGTCTGCGGCACGGCGGATCAACGACGGCGGCACCGAGGCTCCGCCGCAGATGAACACCTTCAGATCGGGAAGACGCGTGCCCCGGTTCTGCGCTGCAGCCAGCAGGCCGGTGAGAAACGGCGTTGCGCCGGCCATGTGCGTGCAGTGGTGTTCGAGCATCAGCGTCACCGCGGCGTCGGCCTCCCAGCGCTCCATCAGGACGGCCTGGGTGCCGAGCAGCAGCGGGCATTCGAACGCATAGATGGACCCGCCGATATGCGCTATCGGCGAGGGCACCAGGAAGGTATCCCCCGGATCGATGCGCCAGTACCTGCCGAGTTGCGCGATTAGTGCATGAAGCGAAGCGTGCGTGTGCAGAACGCCTTTGGGTCGTCCGGTGGTGCCGGATGTGTACATGATCATGCGAGTCGCACCGGGATCGAGTGTCGGCAATGGACCCTCGCAGTGTTCGTCGAGCAGGTCCGCAAAGGCGGTGGACCCGCCGCGCAGGGTGACCACCTCGGGCGGGTTCGGCAGGCCCGCGACGATCCTGTCCAGCATGGCGGCGTAGTCGTGGCCGCCGAACGTCTCGGGGATGAAGATGGCTCGGCTGTCGGCATCGGCGAGGATGAATCTCAGCTCATGGTCGCGTAGCGACGGCAGGATCGGGTTGACGACCATGCCGGCCAGCGTCGCACCTAGGTAGACGACCGCGGCCTCATGCCAGTTCGGGACCATGAACGAGACCACGCTGCCCACCGGCATCCGTCGAATGAGCCCGTGGGCCAGGCCGGTCGCCCGGTCGAGCAGGGTTGCACAGTCCAATGCGATGTCACCGTCGCGTACCAGGATTCGGTCCGGCGTCGTCGCGGCCGCCTCATGCAGCGCCTCGGCCAGCGTGCTCACAGGGAGTCCCTGACCCTACGCATCGTCATCGCATGCCGGAACCTCGACGACGGATGCGTGTTGACAGTCACCTGCGCGATCTCGCCGTCGGACGTCGTGTAGGTGCGCTGCAATTGGAGTGCGGCCGAGCCCGGTTGGCTGGCGAGGCGCTGCGCCAACTCCGCTGAGACCACCACGGCGGAGATCTCCTGGTGCACCTCGACCACGCTGACGCCGAACAGGTCCTCGATCAGCGGGAAGATCGGCCCGCTGTGGCGTTGCAGCAAGCGGCCCACCGCGGCGAAGCTGCGGTTGATGAAGTATTCGGTGCGACAGATCGGCGCCGCGGTGTCGTCGGCGCGCCGAAATCCGCTGACGGCCAGCCACTCTGTGCCCGAGGGCAGGCCAGTGCGGTCAGCGAGCGTCTCGTCGACGGTGATCAT
The DNA here is from genome assembly GCF_002101705.1 of Mycolicibacterium iranicum. Lineage (GTDB taxonomy): Bacteria > Actinomycetota > Actinomycetes > Mycobacteriales > Mycobacteriaceae > Mycobacterium > Mycobacterium iranicum. The sequence goes on from NZ_LQPC01000015.1 coordinate 21,095, forward strand.
CGCGTTGGTCTCGATCGCAAAACGCGCGCCCTGCGCGAAGGCCAGCAGGTCGTCGATCGACATGACGTCCTGGGCGTAGGAGTTGGTGCTGGGGCGGGGCACCACCAGTGTTCCTGCTCGCGGCTTGGACGCGATGAGGTTGTCGTCGCGCAGGCGGCGCAGAGCCTCGCGAATGGTATAGCGGCTGACCGCAAATCGCTCGCACAGTTCGTGCTCGGTGGGCAGCTGGGAGCCGACCGGGTACACCCCGTCGACGATCTCCTTGCGCAGGGCGCGCGCCACCTGAAGATAGCGGTGATCACCCGCCGTGGTCGTCATGTCCGGCGAACCGCCAGCACGCTGCCCTCGCCGTCGGCCGAGACGTAGAGCGTGCCATCGGGTCCCGACGTGATCCCCGCGAATGGCCCCTGCGGACCGGAGAACGGCTCGATTCCTTTGAGCGGCTTCGGGGTGACTCCCGGCGGGGAACCGATCGCGAGCCCGGTGGCAATCACAGTGCGGTGGCCCGTCGTCAGGTCGACGCCGAGCACCTCTTTGGCGCCTGCATCGACGATGTAGAGGGTTCCGTCGTCGACGGTGAGGCCCTGCGGGGTGTCGAGACCGTCGACCACGGTCTCGACACCCGAGCGGGAAAGTCGCACCACCCTGCCTGCCGCGGACTCGGCGACCAGCGGTGCGCCGTCGGGACCGAACACGACTCCCGACGGCTCGGCAAGCCCGTCGGCGAGCACTTCGGCCGACGTGCCCCGCAGGCCGTGCACGCGTCCGGCTCCAAGCTCGGCGAACACAATTTGGCCGTCACCGCTGACGGCGACGCCATAGAGCTGATCGTAACCTGTTGCCAGATAATCAGTCTCGCCACCGGGGCGGTACTTCCCGACCTGGCCGAGCGAGGTCGTGCAGACGAAGTGTCCGTCGCCGGTCGCGGCAAGGCCACGCATGTAACCGGGATAACCGGGAGTGAACAACATCGCCACCGCTTCGCGCGTGCCGTCGGAGTCGAGCGCATAGAAGTAGGTGCCGTCGGCGATGTAGAGCCTGCCGTCCTGACCCACCGCGAGACCGTGGGGCCAGTTGAATCCGCCGGGCAAGAGCGTCCGCGTCTCACCGCCGCCGAGAACCTCGGTGATCTCACCGGTGAAGTTGGACACGAACAGCCGGCCGTCGAGGATCGTCAGGTTGTCCAGGCCCGGGGTCAGTTGAGCCAGAACGGTTTTGGCGCCCGTTCGAGGATCGATGCGCAGCACCTGCCCACTGGCGACCTGGGTCGAGACGATGAAGCCCTGGGCGTCGAACTTCACCGAGTCGGGCACGCCGAGCTCCGTGGCGACACGCTCGGGCTCCCCGCCGTTGAGACCGACCCGCCAGATCTCATTCGCGGTCATCACCGGGAAGTACAGCAATCCGTCGGGGCCGACTTCCATCGCGTTCGGCGACGGCAGGTTCTCCAGGAGCACGCGGGGCGGTCCGCCACCGAGGTCGAATTCCATCAGGCGGCCGCCTTCGCGGCACTCGTTGACGAACAATCTGCCCTGATATGTCGTGATGCCGTTGGCCGCTGGGATGTCGTCACGCAGTACCCGCGTCCGGCCAGCGGTGTCGCGGGCACTGACGCGGCCCTCCATGTATTCGGTGGCGTAGAGGTTTCCGGCGGGGTCGAAGGCCAGGTCGTCGGGGGTGACGATGTCACCGCCTTTAGGGCTGATCGTCTCGATCGTTCCCGTCGCGATGTCCAGCGCGCTGATCTGGCTGCCCGTCACCTGGGCGATGTACATCCGCCCATCGGGGCCCGTCCGGAGGCCGTTGGCCCCGAACAGACGGCTCGGTGGAGTGAGGTGCTCCACGCGCCAGCCCTCAGCGGCCGACGGATCGGCCGGGGTGTACCTGGCTGACGGCAGCTGCGCCGTCGTGCGCGGTGTCATGGATCCGGACGTTAGCAAGACGTTCTAGTCCAGACAATAGTCGCTGCAAGGCCGCACGGTCGATCTTGACTGCCACATAACCCCTGCGGAATAGTGTTCTGCAATATGCAGAGCACCATTATTTGTCCGGACAATTGAGATGACAGCCGGAGTTCCGCTCAGCCTGGCCGGCCGCGTCGTCGTGGTCTCCGGAGCAGGTGGCGGCGGCATCGGGACGACGATCACCCGCCTCGCCGCCGAGGCGGGCGCCACCGTCGTCGCGGTCAGTCGGTCCCAGCAGAATTTGGACGAGCACGTCGCCCCGCTGGCGCAGCAGGGGCTGCCCGTCGTCACGGTCGCAGCCGACGCATCCACCGACGACGGCATCGCCACCGTCCTCGACCACGTCCGCGGCGTCGACGGTGACCTCTACGGGCTCGTCAACATCGCCGGCGGCGCGGCGCCCGCGACGTGGATGCCTGCCACCCGCGTCACCCGCGAGGATTGGCGAGCCCTCTTCGCCGCGAACCTCGAGACCGCCTTCTTCATGAGCCAGGCGATCGCCGCAGAGATCCGAGCCAACGGCACAAAGGGCTCCATCGTGTCGGTGTCGTCGATCAGCGGCATGAACACCGCGCCCTTCCACATCGCCTACGGCACGGCCAAAGCCGCGGTGGTCGCCATGACGCGGACGATGGCCGTCGAACTCGCCCTCGACGGCATCCGCGTCAACGCCGTCGCTCCCGGAGTCACCGAAACCGCAGCCTCCCGCACGTACGTCGACGACGATCCCGAACGCGACCGCACCGCGATCGCGATGGGACGCAGGGGAACTCCGGAAGAGCAGGCCGGCGCCATCCTTTTCCTGCTCTCGGATCTTTCGAGCTACGTCACCGGGCAGACACTGCTCGTCGACGGCGGGCTGAACCTGAAGTGGTCCCACCTCGGTGCCGACAACACGTCGTTGTTCCTGAAAGACCAGTCCTTCCGCGAAGCCATAAGGAGGATCTAGTGACCCATACCGAATCCGACCTCGACGCCGCGATCGAGATCGACGCGGACAAGGACGAGTCGACGGGCGAGATCGCCGAGGACCTTTCGGACCCGATGACCATTTCGGTCGACGCGTACACCTCCGAGGCGTATGCCCGTGCCGAGCGGGACAAGCTGTGGCGCAAGGTGTGGCAGCAGGTGGGCCGCGTCGAGGAGATCCCCGAGGTGGGCAGCTACCTGACCTACGACATCCTCGACGACTCGATCATCGTCGTCCGCACCGGCCCCGATTCGTTTGCCGCGCATCACAACGTGTGCATGCATCGCGGCCGCAGGCTCGTCGACACCCCGGACGGCGCGAAGAACGCGGTCGGGCGGGCACGCAAATCGTTCGTCTGCGGATTCCACGGCTGGACATACGGTCTGGACGGAACATGCACGCACATTCGCGAACAGGACGACTGGAAGGGAAAGCTGACCCGGGAGAACACACACCTGGCTCCCGTGCAGGTCGACACCTGGGGAGGCTGGCTGTTCATCAACATGGACCCCGACTGTGAATCCCTGGCCGACTACCTGTTCCCGGCGTCGAAGATCCTCGACCCGTTCGGTCTGGAGAACATGCGCTACAAGTGGCGCAAATGGTTGTATTTCGAATGCAATTGGAAGGTCGCGATGGAGGCCTTCAACGAGACCTACCACGTGTTCACGACCCACCCGGAGTTCAACAAGTTCGGCGAGTTCAAGGGCTGGGCTAAGGCGCAGGGCCGACACAGCAACATCGGCTACGACGCGCCCAAGGGCATGGACGAAACCAAGTCCAAGATCCGTCTCGGCACCGGGGATCCGCGTATCTCGACGGCCGAGATGCAGGTCTACACCATGGAAGAGACCAACGCGACCACCACGCAGACCCTCGTCAACGCTGCCAAGCGACTCGTCGACGAATTGCCCGAAGGCACGCCCGCCGACCAGGTGCTGCAACACTGGCTCGCGTCGGCCCGGCGCGACGACGAGGCTCGCGGCGTGATCTGGCCGACCATCCCGTCCGACATCCTCGGCCAGAGCGGAACGGCCTGGCAGATCTTCCCCAACTTCCAGATCGGCCAGGGGTTGACGAGCGCACTGTGCTACTCCGCGCGTCCCGATCCGAGCTACCACCCGGACAAGTGCATCTTCGAGGTCGCCGTCTTCGAGCTGTACCCCAAAGGTGAAGAGCCTGACACGGAATGGGCCTACACTCCCAAGGATTCGCCGAACTGGCTCTCGGTTCTGCCGCAGGACTTCTCGAACATGGCCGCGGTGCAGCAGGGCATGAAATCGGCGGGCTTCCCCGGCACGCTGCCCAACCCCTATCGCGAACGCAGCACGGTGAACCTGCACCACCAGCTGTCCAAGTACATGGGCACCGGAGACCCCCAAGCGCTTTAGCGAATCGGGCGCGGTTGACGACGCTCAGCGTCCTTGAGCGCGCCGAATTCGCCCTAGTAGGAGAGATATGACGACGACCGAGACCTCGTGCGGGCCCACTGACACGCCCACCGACATCGACATCCCCGCCATCCGGGAGAAGTACGCCGCCGAACGCGCTAAACGGCTACGACCCGAGGGTGCGGATCAATACCTGGAACTGGACGGGGATTTCGCCGATTTCTACGAGGTCGACCCCTACACGACGGTGGTCGAGCGCGACCCGATCATCGAGGACGCTGACGTCGTGATCCTCGGTGGCGGCTTCGCCGGTTTGCTCGCCGGTGCCTACCTGAAAAAGGCCGGTGTGGAGGGGATTCGCGTCGTCGAGATGGCGGGCGATTTCGGCGGCGTCTGGTACTGGAACCGCTTCCCCGGAATCCAATGCGACAACGACGCATACTGCTACATACCGCTGCTCGAAGAGCTCGGCTTCATGCCCTCGAAGAAGTTCGCCGACGGCGCCGAGATCTTCCAGCATTGCCGCAACATCGGTAAGCACTTCGGACTTTACGACGGTGCGCTGTTCTCCACGCAGGTGCGGGAGCTTCGTTGGGATGACGGATCTGCACGCTGGCGGATCACCACCAACCGGGGCGACAACATCCGGGCGCGCTTCGTGGTGATGGCGCAGGGCTCCTACAACCGCCCAAAGCTTCCCGGCATCCCGGGCATCAAAGACTTTGCCGGCCATGTGTTTCACTCGGCCCGATGGGATTACGACTACACCGGCGGTGATGCCGACGGCGGGCTCGACAAGCTCGCCGACAAGCGGGTCGCGCTCGTTGGCACCGGCGCAACCGGTATCCAGGTGGTGCCGCACCTCGGCCGGGATGCTCAGCATCTCTACGTGTTCCAGCGGACGCCATCGTCGGTCGACCAGCGCTCGAACCCACCGACCGATCCGGCGTGGGCAGCGTCGCTGCAGCCGGGCTGGCAGGAGGAGCGTAAGCGCAACTTCCACAACTGGTCACCGTTCGTCGGTGTCGTGTTCGGCGAGCCGGACCTGGTGTGCGACTTCTGGACTGAGCTCGGGCGCAACCTGACCGCGCGGATCGCCGGCAGCGAGGACCCCACGGCCGTGACCATCGAGCAGATCATGGCCTTCCGGGAGGAAGAGGACTACAAGATCATGGAGCGGCTGCGTCGCCGCGTGGCCGAGATCGTCGAAGACCCCGAGACCGCGGAGGCGCTCAAACCGTACTACCGCTTCATGTGCAAGCGGCCGACGTCCAGCGAGAAGTACCTGGAGACGTTCAACCGCCCCAATGTGACACTCGTCGACGTCTCGGCGACCAAAGGTGTGGAACGCCTGACCGAGAAGGGCATCGTCGCCGACGGCATCGAATACGAGGTTGACTGCGTGATCTTCGCGAGTGGCTTCGAGATCTCCACCGAGATCAGCCGCCGATTCGCGATCGACTGCATCGAGGGCCGCGACGGGCTCTCGCTCTTCGACTACTGGCGCAACGACTACAAGACGTTGCACGGGATGACCAGTCGCGGTTTCCCGAACCAGTTCTTCATGGGCTTCATCCAGGGCGGTGTGTCGGCCAACACCACGGCGATGTTCGAACAGCAGGCCAAGCACATCGCCTACCTGATCGCCGAGGCCCAGCGCCGAGGTGCCACCACCGTCGAGCCCAGCCAGGAGGGTCAGGACGCCTGGGTGGCGACGGTCCGCGAACTGTCCATCGACAACTCAGCGTTCGAACTGTCCTGCACGCCGGGCTATTACAACAACGAGGGACGTGGGGGTGCCGAGCGCAACGGCTCCTTCCTCGGCGACTTCTACTCGCCAGGTTTCTACGCCTTCGACGATCTCATCACCGAGTGGCGGGACAAGGGCGACCTCGACGGGCTGGAACTTCGTGGCTGAGACGACTTGCGTAACGCCAAGGCGGAAAATGGCCCCTGAAAACGCCGCAGCGTTACGCAACGTTCGGGGTTTCGGCCGTGGCTGATCTGAGGTTCGACGGCCGCGTCGCCGTCGTCACCGGCGGCGGCCGGGGGTTGGGTCGCGCGTACGCGCTCTTGCTGGCCGCCCAGGGCGCCAAGGTCGTCGTCAACGACCCCGGCGGCACGCTCGACGGCTGCGGCGTCGGGGATGGGGGCGACACGGGCCCGGCGCACGACGTCGTCCGTGAGATCACCGGCGCCGGAGGGCACGCGGTGGCCAGCACCGCTTCGGTGGCCACCCCCGAAGGCGGTCGGGCGATCATCGACACCGCCTGCGAAAGATTCGGCGGCATCGACATCCTGGTCCACAATGCCGGCATCGTGCGGCGAGCCTCGCTGAAAGACATGAGCTACCAGGATTTCGACGCAGTCCTCGACGTACACCTGCGGGGCGCGTTCCATGTCGTCAGGCCCGCGTTCCCCATGATGTGCGAGGCCGGATACGGACGCATCGTGCTCACGTCGTCGATCGGCGGCCTGTACGGCAACCACGACGTCGCCAACTACGCCGTCGCCAAGGCCGGCGTGATCGGGTTGTCGAATGTCGCCGCGATGGAGGGCGCCGCACATGGCGTGAAGAGCAACGTGATCGTCCCCGCCGCCGTGACGCGGATGGCCGAGGGCATTGACACGTCCGCGTATCCGCCGATGGGGCCCGAACTCGTTGCACCCGTCGTTGGCTATCTCTCGCACGAAAGCTGTTCGGCGACCGGGGAGATGTTCATCGCCCTTGCCGGACGAGTCGCGACGGCCGCCGTCACCGAGTCGCCAGGCGTCTACCGTCCGTCCTGGACCATCGCGGAGGTCGGCGCCCACCTGGATGCGATCCGTGACCGCACCGAGCCCGTGACGTTCCCCGTGGTCCCCGACGGCCACAACGACCACATCCGGTACAGCTTCGCGATGGCCGCCGCGATGAGCCGCTCGGGTGAAGAGCAGACAGCCCCGCAAGGAGCTGTCAATGCCTGATACCGGCCCGCTCGCGGGGATCCGCGTCGTCGACCTCACCGCGATGGTGATGGGCCCGTACTGCACCCAGATCATGGCCGACATGGGCGCCGACGTCATCAAAGTCGAACCGCCGGAGGGTGACAACACCCGGTTCATATCCGTAGGGCCGGTGTCGGGTATGAGCGGCGTGTTCGTCAACGTCAACCGCGGCAAGCGCAGTATCGTGCTCGACCTGCGCTCCGAGGAGGGCAAGGCGGCGATGCGCGGGCTCGTGGAACGGGCCGACGTGTTCATCCACTCGATGCGGTCCAAGGCGATATCCAAGCTGGGCTTCGGCTACGAGGACGTCGCCGCCATCAACCCGCGCATCGTCTACACCAACTGCTATGGCTACGGCAGGCGCGGGCCGGAACGCGATCGTCCGGCCTATGACGACACGATTCAGGCCGAATGCGGAATCCCCGCTGTGCAAAGGCAACTCACCGGCGAGGCGGACTATGTCGGCACCATCATGGCGGATAAGGTGGCCGGGCTGACTGCGTTGTACGCGACCACGATGGCGCTGTTCCATCGCGAGCGGACCGGGGAAGGCCAAGAGGTCGAGGTCGCCATGTTCGAGACAATGGCGTCTTTCATGCTGGTCGAGCATGCCAACGGTGCCATGTTCGCCCCCCCGCTCGGGCCCGCCGTCTATCCGCGCACCGTCGCACCCAACCGCAGGCCATACCGCACGAAGGACGGCTACATCGCCGCCCTCATCTACAACGACAAGCACTGGAACGCATTCATCGAGTCGGTCGCCCCGGCCTGGGCGTCCGATCTTTACGCGACGCTCGAATCGAGGGCACACCAGATCGACACGGTCTACGGCCTGGTGGCGCAGACCCTGGAGGAGCGAACCACCGACGAGTGGCTGGAGCTGTTCCGCGAGTTGGAGATTCCCGCCGCGCGATTGAACACCCCGGACGCCTTGTTCGACGATCCGCACCTCAACGCGGTGGGACTGTTCGAGACGGTCGACACCCCGCACGGGCCGGTGAAGTTCCCCGGTGTGCCGACCTGGTTCTCCCGGACCCCGGGCAGGGTGCGCGGACCCGCGCCCGAACTCGGGGCGGACACAGCCGCCGTTCTCGACGAGCTGGGCCTGAGTTCGGAGCGGGTGAGCTGATGGACTTCGACATGGGCAAGCAAGCCGCGGATCTTCGGGTCCAGTTGCGCGACTTGATCAAAGCGCATGTGCCGGAACACTTCCTGGGCGCATTCACCGACGATCCTGCCGACCTGGACACCGCACAGCGATTCTGCCGCACGCTCGCCGAGCGCAACCTGCTGTGCCTGGCCTGGCCCGAGGAGTTCGGCGGCGGTGGTGCTTCGGTGTGGGAGCAGACCGTCGTGCGAGAGGAGATGTGGGCGCACCACGAGCCGCGCGGCGCGCAGTACATGGGCGTGAACTGGGTAGGGCCGATCATCATGCGGCACGGCACCCAGGAGCAGCAGCGCAACCATCTGCCGCCCATCGCGGCCGGTGAGGTGATCTGGTGCCAGGGCTTCTCGGAACCGGAGGCCGGGTCGGACCTGGCGTCGCTGCGCACCACGGCCCGGCCGGACGGAGACGGGTGGCTGGTCAGCGGACAGAAAATCTGGACGTCCTACGCGACGATGGCGCAGTGGTGCTTCCTGCTGGCCCGCACCTCCCGCGGTGAGAAGAAACAGCAGGGCCTGACGATCTTCCTTGTGCGGATGGATGATCCGGCGATCACCGTGCGCCCGATCAGGTGCATGATGGGCCCGCACCACCTCAACGAGGTGTTCTTCGACAACCTGCGCGTGACGCAGGCGGATGTGCTCGGCACCGTCGACCACGGGTGGTCGATCGTGCAGGACGTCATGTCCTTCGAACGAGTCGGCATCGCACGCTACGCGCGATGCGAGCGGCTGCTCGCCGCCGCACCGGCGGTGCTGGGGGAGCGGTGGGAGTCGCTGCCCGCAGAGTTGCGCGGCCGGTGGATTCGCATGCTCGCACACTGTCGCCGGGCACGACTGCTCGCCTACCGGGTGGTCGCCCAGCAGAGCAGCGGGCGGATCACCCCCGGGGACGCGTCGGCCTACCGCATCGCGGTCACGAAACTCGACCAGGACAGTGCGGAGGTGCTGATGGACATCGCGGCCGAGGTGCGTCACGACGATCATCGCGCGGCGTGGTTCCTCGGCGAGGTCGAGGACCATTGGAGATACTCGCAGGCATCCACGGTGTCCTCGGGAAGTATTGAGATGCAACGCATTCTGCTTTCACGTTCGATGCTGGCGGCGGTCAAATGATCCTGGACCTCTCTGATGACGCCTTGGAATTCGGCCGCCAGGCGCTGCACGCTTTCGAAGCTGCGGGCGGCGACCGGCTGGTCGAGCAGGCCGAGGCGGCTCCCGACACGCGCGCATCGCTCGTCGGATCGGTGCTTGACGGGCTCGGCGCGTGGGAGCTCGACCCGCGCTCCGACAGCGACGGAATCGAAGCCGCCGCGGCGCTGTGCCGCAGCGCCGGTTACTGGGCACTGCCGTATCCCCTCGCCGAACGGCTCGCCGCGCCCACCGACATCGATGCCGACGGACTTGTCGTCATCGGCGGGGTCCGCCCGTCCGCCGGGATCGCAGGTATCGACCTGCGCTGGATCGCAGTCGATCTCGACGGCCGCCGATCGCGAGTCACTCGCTTCGGCGTCACCGGTGCCGGCTTCGTCGCCGAGCTGGAAACCGAGCCCCTCGACGATGTAGGCGCCCGAGATGTCGCGCTCGGTCTGGTGCTGCCGTGCTGGACACTGCTCGGCATGCTCGACCGCGCGCTCGAGCTCACGGTCGCGCACGTAAGCCTCCGCAAACAGTTCGGCCAGACACTGTCGACGTTCCAGGGGGTGCAGTTCCAGCTGACCGATGCCGAGGTCGAACGCAGCGGCGTTGACATCCTGGCCAAGCACGCGCTGTGGGCCGTGGCCACCGACCAGCCGCACGCGCTCGACGATGCCCTGGCATTGCGGATGGCCGCGATCGAAGCGGCCGACGTCGTGTTCCGGGTGTGCCACCAGCTGCACGGCGCGGTCGGCTTCTGCGACGAGACCCGGCTGTCCTGGCTGTCCCGCTACAGCCAGCCCTTGCGCCGCCTACCGTTCGGCCTCTCGGCGACCCAGGACCACCTGACACGCGCAGCCGGTCGCCGCGGACTGACGGGCCTCTACGCATGAGCGTCGAAACTGCGGATATGACCGACAATTCGGCAGATTCTGAGTCACAAGCCCAGTTCCGACGGGAAGTCCGGGCCTGGTGTCGCGACCACATCCCCAAGAACTGGCGGGCCGCCCAGACCGGCGTCAGCGACGACGAGTTCGTGCGCTTCCAGAAAGCATGGTTCGCCGAACTGCACAGCGCCGGATACGCGGTGCCGCACTGGCCTGCCGAATGGGGCGGCGGGCTCTCGGTCGAGAACCAGGTGGTGCTCTATCAGGAGTTGGCCGCCCACGACGCCCCACGCCTCGTGCTCGCCTTTGTCGGAATCCATCACGCCGCATCGACTCTGCTCGTTGCCGGTACCGACGAGCAGCGCCGACGCCACCTGCCCGCGATCCTCGACGGCGAGATCTGGGTGCAGGGCTTCTCCGAGCCCGAGGCCGGATCCGACCTTGCCGCGCTGCGCACCACTGCGCAGCGGCGCGGCGACGAGTTCATCGTCAGCGGGCAGAAGCTCTGGGCGAGCGGCGGCATGCACGCCGACTGGTGCCTGCTGCTGGCCCGCACGGACGTCGAAGCGCCCAAAAGGAAGGGGATCTCGTACTTCCTGCTCGACATGACCAGCCCGGGCGTCGACGTCCGCCCGATCCGCAACGCCGTCGGCGATTCGCACTTCTGCGAAATCTTCCTCGACGAGGTGGCGATCCCTGCGGCCAACCTGATCGGCGCCGAGAACGCCGGGTGGCAGGTGGCGCAGGCGACGCTGGGCGCAGAGCGCGGCATGACGATGCTGGAGCTCGCAGAACGATTGGGCAATGCGGGCTTTCGCTGGCTCGTGGAGGCCGCGCCCGTCGACGACCCGGTCGTCGCCGACCGTCTCGCACAGTTCGAGATCGAGCTCACCGGTCTGCGCGGAATGTGCCGGCGACTCGTAAAGGGTGAAGCGTCCGGGCCTGCAGATCCGTCGATCGTCAAGCTCTACTACAGCGAACTCTTGCAGCGCCTCACCGACTTCGGGGCCGAGATCAGCGGGCCCGCTGCCCATACCGTCGTCACCAAACCGATGTCGAGCGGATGGGAATCCGGCTCGTGGATACTGGATTTCGTGGGCTCGTGGGAGTGGACGATTCCCGGCGGAGCCAGCGAGATCCAGCGCACGATCATCGCGGAGCGCGGGCTGGGGCTGCCCCGAGAGCCGAGTGTGGCGTGAGCACCTTCGCCGAATTCCACGACGAGTTGTCCTCTGTCGCCAACGACATACTCGCCAAAGACAGCGAGGTCGGCTGGTCGGTACTCGTCGATGCCGGATGGACGGGGCTGGAGGTACCGGAGAGCGCCGGCGGCGCCGGTGCCACGTTCATCGAGACCGCACTGATCCTGCGCCAGATCGGCCGGGCCGCCAGCGCGAACCACTATTTCGGCAGCGCGGCGCTCGCGGTGGCTGCGCTGCAGCACGCTCCGGACGAACTGCTCGCCGCCGTCGCGGACGGCAGCAGCCGCTTCGCCGTTGTCACCGATCAATTCACGACGGCCTCAGGAAAACTCACCGGGCGAGCCGAGTTCGTCCCCGACGCGGTCGGCGCCGACCGGCTGCTCTTCCTCGTCGACGGCGGTGTGGCTGTCGTCCCCGCAACGGCGGTGACCGTCAGCGCAGCGCCCGTCGTCGACGAGACCAGGACACTGGCGACCGTGATCGCCGACGGGGTGGTTCCCGAGATGATCGTGCCGTCCGACTGCGCATCAGCGGTGCACAATCGAGCCACGGTCGCCCTCGCCGTCGACAGCCTCGGCATTGCTGAGCGGATGCTCACGGCCACAGTCGATTACGTGAAGATGCGGCATCAATTCGGGCGCCCGATCGGATCGTTCCAGGCGGTCAAACACGCGTGTGCCGATATGCTGGTCGCCATCGAGGTCTCTCGCCAACTCGTGGCAGACGCGGTCGCAGCCATTGCCGACGGCGCCGATGCGGCGGTTCCCGCGGCGATGGCGAAGTCCCACACCTGTTCGGCCGCAGTGGATATCGCAGGCAAGGCCATGCAGCTGCACGGCGGCATCGGCTACACGTGGGAGAGCGGAATCCACCGCTACCTCAAGCGCGCCACCCTGAACCGCTCACTGTTCGGTTCACCTGCAACACAACGTCAACGACTCTCACAGCGCTACCACTAGAAGGAGTACTCATGGGCGTACCCGTGTACAAACGCATTCTGGATCTCTTCGAGGCCGAAGGCGTCAACACCCTGTTCGGCATCCCTGATCCCAATTTCGTGCACATGTTCACCGAGGCGGAAGCGCGCGGCTGGTCGGTCGTCGCGCCGCACCACGAACTCAGCGCCGGCTTCATGGCCGAGGCGGCGTCGCGAATGACCGGCAAGCCGGGGCTGTGCATCGGCACTCTTGGCCCGGGCATGGCCAACATCGCCGGAGCGATTCAGTGCGCGCTCGTCGAGAACTCACCGGTGATCTTTCTGGGCGGGCAGCGGGCGCGGGTCACCGAGCGGCGGGTGCGTCGCGGTCGTATCCAATTCGTGCAGCAGGAACCACTTTTCGAGGCGTCGGTGAAGTTCAGCAGCTCGATCGAGTATGCCGACCAGACCGACGAGATCATCCGGGAGGCCATCCGTCGGTCGATGTCGGGCACTCCCGGCCCCAGCTACGTCGAATACCCGTCGCACGTCATCCTCGAAGAGCTCGACGTGGCCGATCCGCTGCCGCCCCACCGCTACCGTCTGGTCAACCAGGGGGCCGGGGCGGCGGAGGTGGCAAAGGCGGCCACGCTCATCCGGGAAGCCAAGAGCCCGATCCTGCTCGTCGGCCACGGGGTGCACACCTCACGCACCCAGCAGGAGGTCAAGCAGCTCGCCGACCTGATGAACTGCCCCGTCATCCAGACCTCCGGCGGCACCTCCTACATCCCGGGGCTGCAGGACCGGACGTTCCCGTACCTGTTCTCGCCGGCGGCGAACCAGGCAGTCGAGGAATCCGATCTCTGCGTCGCGCTGGGCACCGAACTCGGTGAGCCCATGCACTACGGCCGGACCCAGCACTGGGCGGGTAACGATGCGAACCGCAAATGGGTCTACGTCGAACAAGATCCGACCGCCATCGGCGTCAACCGCCAGTTCGACGTGCCGCTCGTCGGCGACCTGCGCGGTGTCGTGCCGCAGCTTGTCCAGGCGCTCAAGGACACTCCGCGCACACCGTCACCCAACCTCGACGCGCTGATGAAAGCGGACGCCGAGGAACTCGCCCAGCTCGCCGAGAACGCGCCGTCGGGTCGTTCCCCGATCCACCCGGCGCGCTACGTCGTCGAATCGACCAAGGCGTTCAACGAACTCGAGGACCCGATCCTGGTTCGAGACGGCGGTGCGACCGTCATCTTCCAGTGGACGTATTCGCAGTCCAAACCGCGCGACGTGATCTGGAATCAGAACTTCGGTCATCTCGGGACGGGCCTTCCGTACGCCGTCGGCGCGTCGGTCGCCGAGGGCGGCAGGCGTCCGGTCATGCTGTTGACAAGTGATTCGGCGTTCCTGTTCCACATCGCCGAGCTCGAGACGGCGGCGCGGCTGAATCTGCCGCTGGTGTGCGTGGTGGGCGTCGACCATCAGTGGGGCCTTGAGGTCGGCGTCTACAAGCGCACGTTCGAGCAGCCCTCCCCGCAGCCAGGGGTGCACTGGAGCAAGGACGTTCGCATGGACAAGGTGGCCGAGGGCTTCGGCTGCCACGGCGAGTACGTCGAGAAGGAGGATGAGATCGGGCCGGCGATCGCGCGCTCCTACGCCAGCGGAAAGGTCGGCGTGGTGCACGTGTGTATCGATCCGAAGGCGAACTCCGAGGAAATGCCCAAATACGACCGGTTCCGCACCTGGTATGCCGAAGGCACCCAGTAACTCTGCGATGTGAGGAAGACTGCACATTATGCGCGATTACCTGAAGCACTACATCGATGGCCAGTGGGTGGAGCCGGTGCGGCCCAATGCCCTGGAGGTCGACAACCCGACCACCGAGGAAGTATCCGGCCGTATCGCCCTGGGCTCCTCGGCCGATGTCGACCTTGCGGCCACCGCGGCGCGGCGGGCGTTCGGCACGTGGTCGCAGTCCACGCGCGAGGAGCGCCTGGACCTGCTCCAGGCCATCATGGGTGAGTACCAGAAGCGTGTCGGCGACCTCGCCGAGGCGGTTACCGAAGAGATGGGAGCCCCCGCCTCCTTGGCTGCGGGCCCACAAGTGAATCTCGGTCTCGGCCACCTGGCGACCGCGATCGACGTCCTGAAGAACTTCCAGTTCGAGGAGCAGCACGGCAGCACGCTGGTGGTCAAGGAGCCGATCGGGGTCTGCGGGCTCATCACGCCGTGGAACTGGCCGATCAACCAGATCGCGTGCAAGGTCTACCCGGCACTGGCGACCGGGTGCACGATGGTGCTCAAGCCCTCGGAGGTCGCCCCGTATTCGGCGCAGATCTTCACCGAGATCCTCGACGCCGCAGGTGTTCCCGCCGGGGTCTACAACCTCGTCTACGGGGACGGCCCGGGCGTCGGAGTCCCATTGTCCAGCCACCCCGACATCGACATGGTGTCGTTCACCGGATCCACCCGCGCCGGCATCGAGGTGGCCCGCAACGCCGCGCCGACGGTCAAGCGGGTCACCCAGGAGCTCGGCGGCAAGAGTCCCAACATCGTGCTCGACGACGACGCCTTCGCCAAGAGCGTCACCGCGGGAACGTCGGTGATGATGATGAACAGCGGACAGAGCTGCAACGCGCCGTCGCGCATGCTGGTGCCGAACTCCCGCATGGACGAAGCCATCGCGATTGCGCGCGAGGTTGCCGGTGCGGTCAAGGTCGGCGACCCCGGCGACAAGAGCGCCATCGGGCCGGTGGCCTCCAAGGCGCAATTCGACAAGATCCAGGGGCTGATCCAGAAGGGCATCGACGAGGGGGCCACCCTCGTCGTCGGCGGCACCGGCCGTCCCGAGGGCATCGACAAGGGCTACTACGTCAAGCCGACGGTGTTCGCGAACGTCACCAACGACATGACGATCGCGCGCGAGGAGATCTTCGGCCCCGTGCTGTGCATCCTCGGCTACGACGACATCGACCAGGCCGTCGAGATCGGCAACGACACCGACTACGGGCTTGCCGGCTACGTGTCCGGTGCCGATCTGGACAAGGCGCGCTCCGTGGCCCGCCGGATCCGCGCCGGTTCCGTCGCGATCAACCACGGCTTCGACATGGCCGCGCCATTCGGCGGTTACAAGCGCAGCGGAAACGGCCGCGAGTGGGGCCAATTCGCGTTCGACGAGTACCTGGAGACCAAGGCCGCGCTCGGCTACGCCCCGGCGTGACTCCGTGATTTCGGCGTGCTCGGTCGCGCCTCCTGCACCTGAGCACGCCGAAATCGCAGAGTAGGGCGGCCGCGCTGAAGGTGCTCGGCTTGGCCCGCCGGACAATCGCGGCTCACGACTTCTTCTTCAGCGCCTCGGGTTTGTGAACGGCGTCGTTGCCGCTCTTGTCGCTGCGAACTCGGTACTGCGGCTCGTCCTGAGATGCCCGCACAGTGCGGCCAGCCGCCTCGGTGTCGGAGGTGATCTTCTCCTCAACAGTTCCCTCGGCGGTGCTGCCATGGCTTTGCCAGGTGACTTTGTCGCCCTTTTTGAAATCATCCTTGCTCACACGGTGGTTGTTACCCGTAGCGGCAGCGGCTACTCATGGAGAAGTCTCGAGTGAGGCGAGCGGATCCGGATAGCTATCGTGGCCTATCGAGGGAACGGAGTGTACGAGGGGGATCTATGACGAAGTTTCCAAACGTGGTGGTCACCGGGATGGCCATGACGACGGCGCTCGGGACCGACGCCGAGTCGACATGGCAGGCCCTGCTCGAGGGACGCAGCGGTATCCGCATCCTGGAGGACTCGTTCATCGAGGAGTTCGACCTGCCCGTCCGTATCGGCGGGCACCTGCTGGAGACGTTCGACGAGGAGTTGACGTCCGAGGAGAACTACGCGCTGTCCTACGTGCAGCGCATGGCGGTGGTGCTGGGCCGTCGCGTCTGGGAACACGCGGGATCACCAGACGTCGATCCGAACCGCCTCGCGGTGTCGATCGGCACCGGCATGGGCGGCATCGAGGAGCTGGCCTTCGCCTACGACCACCTCAGGGAGGGCAGGCTCGACCAGGTCAACCCGACCGTGGTGCAGCAGTACGCGCCCAGCGGGCCTTCGGCGGCGGTCGCCTTGGAGCGTCATGCGCGCGCCGGGGTGTTGTCGCCGGTGTCAGCGTGTGCGTCCGGATCCGAAGGCGTGGCCCAGGCATGGCGACAGATCGTCTTCGGTGAGGCCGACATCGCGATCTGCGGTGGCGTGGAAGCCCGCATCGAAGCCGTTCCGATCGCCGGGTTCGCGCAGATGCGCATCGTGATGTCGACGAACAACGACGACCCGGAAGGTGCGTGTCGCCCGTTCGACAAGGACCGCGACGGATTCGTCTTCGGCGAGGGTGGTGCGCTGCTGGTCATCGAGACCGAAGAGCACGCCAAGGCTCGTGGTGCCACCATCCTCGGCAGACTGATGGGCGCCAGCATCACCTCCGACGGCTTCCACATGGTTGCTCCCGACCCCAACGGGAAACGGGCCGGCTACGCGATGTCCCACGCCGTCGAGCTGGCCGGGCTCTCAGCGACCGACATCGACCATGTCAACGCGCACGCCACCGGCACCTCGGTCGGCGACGTCGCCGAGGGGGTGGCGATCAACAATGCGCTGGGCGAGCACAAGCCCGCGGTTTACGCCCCGAAGGGTGCGCTCGGCCACTCGGTCGGAGCCGTGGGTGCTGTCGAGTCGATCCTGACGCTTCTCGCATTGCGGGACGGGATCATCCCCCCGACCCGCAATCTGAAGAACCTCGATCCGGAGATCGACCTCGACGTCGTCGCGGGAGAGCCGCGCCGCGGAAACTTCGAGTACGCGATCAACAACTCGTTCGGGTTCGGCGGCCACAACGTCTCGCTGGTGTTCGGCCGGGCCTGACGGCCGGTCAGGCTTTGACGAGTGTGAACTGTCCTAGTTCGCTGATACGCCGATTGAAGAAGTCGCTGCATCCGGTCAGGTACTTCATGTAGCGCTGGTAGACCTCCTCGGAGGTGGCCGCGACAGCCTCTTCGTGGTGGGCTTCCAGAGCCTCGGCCCAGGTGTCCAGCGTCCGCACGTAGTGCTCGTTGAGAAACTGCGTCTGTTCCAGCGTGAATCCGGCCTCGGCGGACAGGGCGACGATGTTCTCCTCGCCGGGCACGGAACCGCCGGGGAAGATCTCCTTGGCGATGAAGCGCATGAACTTCAGGTCGGACATCACGATCGGAATGCCCAACTCGGGCCACTTCTTGAGCGGGTGTCCCAGAATCGCCTGCAGTAGGAAGCGCCCTCCACTCGGCAGCACGCTGCTGCACATCTTGAAGAACGGCGCGTAGCGCTCCTGCGGGAAGGCCTCGATCGCCTCGATGCTGATGATGCGGTCGACCGGCTCGTCGAACTGCTCCCAGCCGCGGAGCAGGATCCGCCGGGACCGCTCGGTGTCCATGCCATCGAGCAGTTCCTGGGCGTACTTGCACTGGTTGCGGCTCAACGTGAGGCCGACGACGTTGACGTCGTACTTCTCGATCGCCCGCTTCAGCACCGATCCCCAGCCGCAGCCGATGTCGAGCAGCGTCATGCCCGGTTCGAGATTCAGCTTGCCCAGCGACAGATCGATCTTCGCGACCTGAGCCTCGGCGAGCGTCATGTCGTCACGCTCGTAGTACGCGCAGCTGTACGTCCGGGACGGATCCTGGAAGAGACCGAAGAAATCGTCGGAGAGGTCGTAGTGAGCCTGAACCTCCGCGAAGTGAGGCTTCATGTCGTCGCCACTCTCGGGCGGCTGCTGCACCCTGCTCCCTGTCATCCCCGGCCGACCTCCATATCAGGTAACGCGTGTCGCCAAATTACTACACGGCCGTCAGTTACTGCTTCTCCATGGTGAATTGGACGACGTCGGTGTAACCGTCGCGGAACAGGTCCGCGCAACCCGTCAGGTACTTGTAGAACCGCTCGTAGATCTCCTCGGAGGTGATCTCGATGGCCTCGTCCTTCTTGTCCTTCAGGTTCGCTGCCCACGTGTCGAGTGTCTTCACATAGTGGGGCTGCAGATGCTGCTCGCGGGTGACGGTGTAGCCGTTGCGGGTCGCGGCGTCGGTGACCTGCGCGGCCAGCGGCAGACGTCCGCCGGGGTAGATCTCGTCCATGATGAACTTGATGAAGCGCACCTTCGACATGGTCAGCGGCAGCTTCTTGGCTTTGATCTCTTCGTCGCTGGGGATGATGATCGTGTGCAGCATCTGCACCCCGTCATCGGGCATCCAGCTATAGGTCTTCTTCATGTAGTCGTCGTACTTGTTGAAGCCGAAATGCTCGAAGGCGCCGATCGACACGATCCGGTCGACCTTGCCCTCGAAGTCTTCCCACGGCTGCAGACGGACTTCCATGCTGCGGGTGGTGTCGATGTTCGGGAACCGGTTGGTTTCGATGTGCTGCTTCTGGTTCTCCGACAGCGTCAAGCCGATGACGTTGACGTCGTACTTCTCCACGGCGCGCTGAATGGTCGAGCCCCAGCCGCAGCCGATGTCGAGCAGTGTCATGCCCGGCTCGAGGCCGAGCTTGCCCAGAGACAGGTCGACCTTGGCGAGCTGAGCCTGCTCGAGCGTGTAGTCGTCCTTCTCGAAGTATGCGCAGCTGTAGGTCTGCGACGGATCCTGCCAGAGCTTGAAGAAGTCGTTCGAGATGTCGTAGTGGAACTGGACTTCTTTCTTGTCCGACCCGCGCGTGTCCGACGCCGACTTCGACAGCCACGCGGACTTGGCGGTGGCGTTCGGACCTTCGGTTGACGTATTCGGCATGCGACCCAATCCTGTCTGCAAAGTGCTGTTGCGACGTGACATGGCCCGGCTGTCTGTTCAACTCGGCCTTGACCCGCTCTAGGGGTGTGCGCCTCCATGAGGCGAGCACCGCGGCTTTGCCGACCATACCCGCCTGGCGATGCACGGGTCGAGGCGGCTCGCGCGGGGTGCGGCGCTGATCTGCTTACCTCGCGCAGCAGTCCGCCGCAGACGAGGATGGGCCCCATGCCCGGCGAACACCAGGACACCGAAACCCCGACGATCTATGTCAAGGCGTGCATCAACGGTGCGCGGACACCCGACCAGCATCCGCACCTGCCCGTCACTCCCGGGCAGCTCGCGGCCGAGGCCGTCGCCGCTCATCGTGCGGGCGCGAAGGCGGTGCACATGCATCCCAAGAACGCCGACGGCAGGGACTCGCTGCTCGCAGCCGAGGTGGACGCCGCCGTCGCAGCTGTGCGCGAGACGCTGCCGGGGTTGCCGTTGGGTGTCACGACCGGGTTCTGGGCTCTGCCCGATGCGCAGCAGCGTCTGGATGCGGTGGCCGGCTGGGAGGTACTACCGGACTTCGCGTCGCTGAACTGGCACGAGCCCGGTTCGCCGGAGTTGGCGCGGTTGCTGCTCGATCGGGGCCTCGGAGTCGAGGTCGGCATCTTCCACGCCGAGGCAGCGCGGTCCTGGGCGACCTCCGACGTCGCCGCGCACTGCATGCGCGTGATGATCGAACTGGGCGCCGACGGTGACGTCGCCACAGCTGACGAAATCCTCGCCCTCGTGGCCGCGGCGGACTCACCCGCACCCGTCCTGCTGCATGGCCTCGACGAAAGCTGTTGGCCACTACTGCAACACGCGGGGCTGCGGGGTCTGCAGACGCGCATCGGCTTGGAAGACACCCTGACGCTGCCCGACGGATCGGTTGCCGCAGGGAACGCCGAACTCGTGTCGGCCGCCGTCGACCTGCTCAGTCGGTAGGGGGCGCGAGCACGAAGTCGGCGAAATCGAAACCGGGCACCACGACGCAACTCACCAGACAGGGCTGGTCGTCGCGCGGTTTCGCCCGCTGCCAGTGTCCCGGCGGCACGACGAACTGCGGGTTCTCGCCGGCCATGATGTCTGCGCCGAGAACATGGGTGGTGGCGGTGTTCTGACGCTGGCCGACTTCCAGCAAGAGAGGCCCGCCCGAGTGATAGAGCCACAGTTCGGCGCTGCGCACCGTGTGCCATGCGGACTGCTGACCCGGCATGAGGAGGAACAGGATCGCGGTCCCGGCGTTGCGGGGGCCGGTGTAGTCGGGCGGCAGCACTGACTGCGGGACCGTCAACTCGCTGCGCCAGGTCTCCCGAAACCAGCCGCCCTCGGGATGCGGCGAGAGGTCGAGACGACGCGCCCATTCGGGAAGATCGCTCATCGGCTCACCCTAGTAGTGTTCTGCGCATGGCTCGCGCGCTTCCGGGGTGGCTGGTCGCGCTGTGCGCGCTCGCCGTCGCGGTCAGTGCCTGGTTGCCGTGGCTGACGTCCGCCGAGAGCGGGGGACGTGCCAACGCTATCGGCGGTGTGGCCGGCGCCATGCCGGTACCGCCTCCCGGATTCGGGGTGGGTCAGTTGGTCGTGCTGCTGGCATCGACGCTGGTGGTCGCAGGCGCGATGGCCGCGCGCGGGATCTCCGGTCGGCTGGCATCGTCGGCTGCGCTGGCGATTTCGCTTGTGCTGGTAGCGCTGGCGGTCTGGTACTACCGCCTCTACGTCTACCCGCCGGTGTCCGCCGGTTACGGCCTCTACGTCGGCGGTGCGATCGCCCTGGTGGCCGCGGTGCTGTCGGTGTGGACCATGCTCGCGGCGTGGGCGAGATGAGCGCTTGCGCGAAGAGCAGAGCGCACCGAGGAGCGCTTGCGCGAAGAGCAGAGCGCACCGATGAGCGGCTTCGTCGAGCCGATCGCGCTGGCGGGTGATCGCTTTGTGACGCTGGAACCGCTTGCTCGCGAACATCTTCCGGAGATCGAGGCCGAAGTCGCCGATGGTGCGCTTGACTCGCTGTGGTTCACCGGGGCGCCGAAATCGGCGAGTGCGCGAGACTGGGTGGACGCGCGCCTGGCCGCGCAGGGGCCTGACACCGGGCTGACGTTCGTGGTGCGCGACCACGCCGGCGCACTGATCGGATCGTCCAGCTATCTCAACGTCGACGGCCCCAACCGCCGGCTGGAGATCGGCTACACCTGGTATGTCGACCGGGTGCGGCGCACCGGCGTCAACACCGAGTGCAAACTGCTGTTACTCGGGCATGCCTTCGACGAGTTAGGTTGTGTCGCAGTCGAATTCCGAACCCACTTCTTCAACTCGGCGAGCCGTGCAGCGATCGAGCGCGTCGGCGCCAAGCTCGACGGCGTGCTGCGCAGTCATCAGCTGCTGCCCGACGGTTCGCGGCGCGACACCGTCGTCTATTCGATCCTCGACATCGAGTGGCCCTCGGTCCGCAACAACCTGCGATTCCGGTTGGATCGCGGCGACCGGCGCCGAATCTGAACCTTTGGTCGGGATCCAAGGGGCCGAAAATGCGACCATAAGTTCAGTTTGGGCGCGTCAGCCTCGGCCCAGGTCGACGTCGTCGCTCGATACGACTGCCGCGGTCCGGCCCGGAGCGGCCTGGTGTTCCCAGTAAAGGTTTGTATGCGCGATCACCGCCTTGACCGGCGGCGCACCCCACTGCGTCTTGTCGCCCGCGGTGTGCGCGTCACCCACGAGGGTGACGTCGTAGCCGCGGGTGAAGGCGCCGTGCAAGGTCGAGCGCACGCAGGCGTCGGTCTCGCAACCTGTGACGACGAGACGTCCGACGCTCCGTTCGGCGAGGACGTCCTCCAGATCGGTGGCCTCGAACGAATCGCCGTAGTTCTTGTCCACCACCGGTTCGTCGGCTCCCGGGGTGAGCCCCGAGGCGATCTGCCAGCCCTCGCTGCCCTTCACGAGACCCTCGTCGTGGTGGCGCACCCACACCACGGGAACACGTTCGCGGCGCGCCCTGTCCACCAGCGCGGCGATGTTGGCGACGACGTCGTCACGCCGGTATGCGCCGTCGACGACGGCACTCTGCACGTCGACGACGAGAAGCGCGCTGTTGGGGCGGTTTTGGAGGGTGGTCATGACTGCATTGTGTATGAGACCGGTTGGATCTGGGAGCCTCGGAGACGGCCACGGCACTGGTCGCAGACCAGGGCGGGAGTAAAACGCCTGTCGCACGCGGTGTGCGTCAGGATCACGGCGGCACCGTCGGGCGCCGGGAACCACCGCTGTGCCCACGCCAGCGCGAACACCAGCACCGGGAAGAACGCACGCCCTTTTTCGGTGAGCCGGTATCGGCCCTCACTCTGAACGAGGATTCCTTCCTCCGTGAACACGGTCAGCCTGTCGGCGATCGTCACCGGCGGGGCGCCCAACTGAGTCTGGAAGTCGGTGAAGCGGCTGACGCCGACGAACGCGGCGACGAGCAGGGCGAACCCCCATCGGTCACCGATCACGCTCATCGTCTGCGGAAACATCGCGGCGGCGCCCGAACGTCGGGTCGCCGAGCGCCGGCGGGTGGCGCCGGACGGAACGGAACGCTCCCACGACCCGCTCGGACCCCACTGTGCGGCAATGCTTTTGTCGTCTGCGAATTCGTCGCACACACGGCAGACCACTCGGGGGGCGAACTCCTCGCCGCACTTCGCATGGCGCATCCGGGGCAGAGGTTCGGGGTGGTCGGGGATCCAGCGCCGCTCCCACTCCCAGATCGAGGTCAGCATCGGCCACAGTGAGCGACTTTTCGGGGTGACCAGATATTCGGAACGCGGAGGATTGACCTGATACTCGTTGCGGGACAGGAGTCCTTCCGTGGTCAGCGACTGCAGTCGGTTCGACAGCACGGCGTTGGATACCGGTAACACGGAAACGAAGTCGCGGTAGCGGCGGGCGCCCAGCAGGGCCCGCTGCACGATCAGCAGCGTCCATTCGTCACCGAGCAGACCGAGCATCCGCGCGACGGCATTGGGTTCGCTCACAAGCCGATCGCGGCGGCGGCCGAGTCGCGCTCTCGCCAGCGGGGTAGATCCGCACCCGGTGCCCACGTCGAGTGGGTTCCGCTGGAAATCCGTTCGGGTAGTTGGATTTTGCACACCGGACCATCTTCGACACGCGCGGCGTCGAACACCAGGCAGTACGAGGCGTCGACGTTCATGTCGGTGGTCAGCGTGACAAGGTAGCCGTCATCTTCTGCGCTGCTGTCGACTCGGGGCGCCATCGCGGTCTCGCTTCCGTAGACCCCGTCGGTGAACGCGTACCGCTGCTCGGAGCCGGTGTGCAGATCGTGCTTGACCAGCCCGTCGAACAGGAACCAGGAGGGCTTGCCGGTGGCGGCATATGTATAGCGGTACGGGCGACCGGCGTTTGCCGGGTTGATCATGCCGAATTCGCTGATGCTGTCGGTCATCTGTTCTTCGCGCACCGCGCCGGTCTTCAGGTTGAACCGCCACCGGTGCAGCCTGGCCTGCATGCGATCGAGCGCTAGGAAGCGAAAAGCTCGCTGCCACTTGTTGCCCATGCCGTTGTCGGCGGGCTCGGGATCGCCTTGGAAGAAGCCGTCGAGCACGATCTCGTCGCCGTCCTCGTAGGCGTTGGGGAAGTGCAGCACATAGGTGGGGTCAGCCTCGAACCACATGATCTGTGAGAGCTCACCACGGCGTGGGATCACGGCGAACCGCGAGGGCACATCACGATGAAACCTGGGCAGGTGGATGTTGTGCTCCAGCAGCGCTGTGTCCCAAAAGAGCGGAAAGTCGTTGAGGATCACGTAGTTGTCTGTGAACGCCATATCGTGGGGCAGCCGCGGACCCGGCAGTTCCACGTCGACGCCGTGCACGACCTCGCCGGCATCGTCGACCACGCCGTAGCGCAGATACGGGGCTTGCTTGCTGTAGGAGAAGAACAGCAGTTCGCCGGTGCGGTCATCGACTTTCGGATGAGCCGAGACACCCCAGTCGGACGGGAAGCCGCCGTTCCAGGTTTCCTTGCCGAGATTCTCGGCGGTGCAGGGATCGATGCGATACAGGTCGCCACACTGATAGTGGCTCGTCAACGCCGTGCCGCGGTGCACGACGACATCGGTGGACGAGGCATCTTTCATCAATGTGCGGGCGCCCCAGCCGTAGTCGCACCGCGCCAGCTCGATCGGTTCTGCGATGCCGGGCCACAGTGGGCCGCCTGCCTCGTTCTCGGCGAGAAAGCCGTCGGTGCGCACAAATCTGTTGCGGTAGAACGCCTTGCCGTCGCGGAAGCCGACAATGTGCAGCATGCCGTCCCCGTCGAACGGGTGATAGTTCTTCAACGCGGGATGTAAAGGATTCTCGGTGTTGCGGAGATAGACGCCGTCGAGATCGAGCGGGATCTGCCCCTCGACGACGGCCAGGTCGTCGGCGTCCCACTCGGTGGTCTGTGGGCGCCAGGGGCCGGTGCGGTAGGGGTGATCGTCGTCTTCGGGCAGCGTCGACAGAAACTTGCCGACGATCTCGGTCATGCTCACGGTGCTCTCCTGACGACGAAGCTGACGGTGGTGGCGGTGCTGCCACCGAAGTTCAACGTGCCGAATGCTTTTGCGCCGTCGACCTGGTAGGCGCCCGCAGTGCCGCTCACCTGGCGGGCGGCGTCGACGAGCATTCTCACCCCGGTCGCGCCGACGGGATGTCCGCCGCCGATCAGGCCGCCGCTGGGATTGATCGGGAGTCGGCCGCCGAGCTCAATGTCGCCTGCCTCGATGGCTTTCCACGATTCACCGGGGGCGGTCAGGCCGATGTGGTCGATGGCGAGGTATTCGCTGGGGGTGAAACAGTCGTGGACTTCGAATCCGTCGATGTCGTCGAGCGTGAGGTGGGCGCGGTCGAAGGCGTCGAGAACGGCGGTGCGAACGTGAGGGAAGACGTGCGTTTCGCCGGCGGAGCGGTCCAGCTTCTGGCGCAGGCCCAGGCCGACCGTGCGATGGCCCCACCCGTCGATCCGGCCGAGCGGCCGCGCGGCGGGATGGTCGCGCAACCAGTCGTCGGTGACCAGGACGACGCCCGCCCCGCCATCGGTGATCTGGCTGCAGTCGAAGCGGCGGACTCGGCCCTCCACGACGGGGTTCTGAATGTCGTCGTCGCTCAGTGTTTCGGGTATCGACCAGCCGCGGGTCTGAGCGCGCGGGTTGGCGCGCGCGTTGGCGAAGTTCAGCGCCGAGATGGCACGCAGGTGGGCCGGGTCGAGTCCGTAGCGGTGGTCGTACTCGGCGGCAACGGCGTCGAACATGTGGGGCCACATGAACTTGGCGCTCTCACCCTCGTGGCCAGTCCACGCCGCGGTCCCGAGGATCGACGTCGCGGCGTCGCCGGGCACCGTCTTCTCCAATTCCACGCCGACGACCAGTGCTGTCCGGTAGGCGCCGGACCGCAGGTCGGCGATGGCGGACAGGGCGGCGACGCTGCCCGAGGCGCAGGCGGCCTCGTGCCGTGCCGCCGGGGTCCCCCACAGTCCGTCCTCGACGGAGGCGGGCATGGCGCCCAGGTGCCCCTGGCGCGCGAACAGCTCGCCGAATGCGTTGGCGACGTGGACGACGCCGACCTCGCCGGCGTCGATTCGGGCTGCGTCGAGCGTCGACCTCACGATCTCGGCCGTCAATCCGGAAAAGTCCAGGCCTTCGCGGTCGACGTTGCGCGCGAAGTCGCTCTGATAGCCACCGAGGATCCACACGCCCGTCGAGTCCATCTCGGCACCGTACTACAACTAGCAGAGTGACTGGAGGCAGGCGGCCCCGCCGGCTCGAGTCTGAACCGACGAGACCTCGACAGGCGTCACTGTCGACCGTCGACGCCTGTCTCACGGCTGCATTGCCCCCGCCGTGGGGTAGCAAACCCCCTGCTGTGTACGCCGGGCTGTGCATTTGGAATTCTGTAGCCATGACCGAACCGTCCGGCCACGAGCTCGCGCAGCGCATGGCGGAGTTGGCCCGCGCAGTGGCAGCGCCCCGCAAGGTTGAAGACGTCCTGTCCGACGTCACGGCCGAGGCGCAGCGCCTGATCCCGGGAGCCGACACCGCCGGTGTCCTGCTGATCGGCAAGTCCGGAAAGTGGGACTCGGTGGCGGCCACGTCGGACCTGCCGCACCGGCTCGACGCGCTGCAGATGAAATACCGTGAGGGGCCGTGCTACCAGGCGGCGCTCGACGATCTCATCGTGCGCACCGACGACTTTCGTACCGAGCAGCGGTGGCCGCTGTACTCGGCGGCTGTCGTCGAACTCGGGATCCTCAGTGCGCTGTCGTTCAAGCTCTACACGAGCAGCCAGACCGCAGGTGCGCTGAACCTGTTCGCGACGAAGGCCGACGCGTTTGACGGGGAGGCCGAGACGATCGGTGCGGTGCTCGCCGCGCACGCGGCCGCCGCGATCCTGGCCAGCCGCGAAAGTGAGCAACTGGAATCGGCGCTGTCGACGCGCGACCGGATCGGTCAGGCCAAAGGGATCATCATGGAGCGCTACGACGTCGATGATGTCGCGGCCTTCGAGATGCTGCGCAAGCTGTCTCAGGACAGCAACGTCAAGCTCGTCGAGGTCGCTCAGAAGGTCATCGATACCAGGGGCACCTAGCCTGCCCGCCGCGGTCAGTGTGAGTCGACAGCTTGGTCGCCGAGCACTCGCAGCAGGTGTAGATCGTCCAGCGCGGACGAGCCGGCCGGGGGAGTGAGCACCACCAGATTCTGGCCGTCGTAGGTGGCCAGCACTTCGCAGTCGAGCGTGATCGGGCCGACCTTCGTCGCGAACGTCTTGCGCTGCATGCGTCGCGCGGCGACCTCGTGGCGTGCCCACAGCTCCGCAAACTCGGTGCTGTTGGCCAGCAGCGCCTCGATCAGCTGGCGTACATCGCGGTCGTGGCGGCGGCGTGCCCACGTCACGCGGAGGTCGGCGACGGTTATCTGGCTGTGCTCGTCGTGGTCGCCGGCGGGCACGCTGGCCCGGCTGTCCGGATCGGTGAACCACTGCCACGCGATGCTCTCCTCGAACGCCCCGGTGACGGTCGTGCGGTCGCCCATGAGGCGTTTTGCGAGGTCATTCTGGGCAAGAAGCAGGTAGGTGTCGGAGCAGATGAATGCCGCCGCGTCGCGCATCTGGTCGAGAAGAAACAACAACGCCGGCCGCACGTGAATCGACGCGGCAAGGCGGTCCGGAACGGCATGGCCGGCCAGCCGGTACAGATGGTCGGATTCGTCGTCGGTGAGCCGTAGCGCGCGCGCCAGCGCCCGCACCATCTGGGGCGAGGGCTGCGTGCTGCGTGACTGTTCCAGGCGCCCGTAGTAGTCGACGGACATCCCCGTCAGCTGCGCGACTTCCTCGCGGCGCAGGCCGACGGTGCGCCGTGGCCGGGTACCCGTCGGCAACCCGACGTCTTCGGGTCGCATCGCCTCGCGGCGGCGACGCAGAAACTCTGCCAGCGCCTCTCGATCCATCCGGCCATTGTCGTCTCGGGAGACGCCGCCAGCCAGGGACTCGGAATCCCCGCCTGCTGGTTCAGGCGTCGGGCATGCCGGCCGGCGGCAGCCCGCACCGGGCGCGGAAATCGGTCATCGGCTGGCGGATTCCCTGCAGTTCCGCCGCTGTGTGCGGATTCATGTCGAGGTAGGAGTCGACCTTGGCACGCCTCTCCTCGGGCGGCAGCCCGCGCAGGCTGGTGAAGAACCAGTTCGCGTCCGGGTGGGTGAACATGTAAGCCGACAGCGACGCCGAGACGCCGGAGAGAATGCCCGCCTGGTCTGCGAGCGAGCAGTTCTGTGCCGGTGGCGGTGGCTGCGACGCGGCGATTGCGCTGCTGCCCAAAAGCGCAGCTCCGGCGAGCACCATCGCGCTTGCGGAACGGACGAGAACAGACATTCCTACTCCTCTACCTGGTCGGGTCGATCGTGCCGGCTGTACTGCCATCACCAGTCATCGTCTTCGCTACCGAACGCGGCACCACCGCCGTATTCGACGTCCCGGCGCTGCTCACGAGGATTCAGGACGATGTCCAGATCGTCGTCGTAGCAGAACATGTCGAATTCGCACCATGGGTACTGGGTGGGGATCGGCGCTATGACTGGGGTTGCGGAGGCGAGCGACGCCGACGCCAGCCCGGTGGCCACGGCTCCCGCCGCCAGAAACGGTATTGCGTAGTAGGACTTCCGCATCGCTACCTCCCGACCCGATCGCCAACGTTTCGCGGGCCGGTGCCCGGCTTACGCTGATGTCAATGTGACCGGTTGGAGGGGTGAGGACATCCCCCGGAATGGGTGAAATCAAGGTCAACGTGGGCCCTGCGTACGCTTTTCGTCCGATCCGCGTGCGTATGGCCCACGTTCGTCGGACTAGGGTGCCCCCGGCAGGATTCGAACCTGCGACACCGGCTTTAGGAGAGCCGTGCTCTATCCCCTGAGCTACGGGGGCGACAACCGGGGGAAGCTTACCTGGCTCTTATTGCGCGCCCACAATGGGAAATGAGAGTTATGGCAAAAGTGTCAAAACTTCATGTCAAGGCCGGTAGCGTGCCTGACGTGGAGCTGACACTGCAACGCATCGGCGCCTGGTCTGGCACCGTCATGATCCTTCTGTACGGCGCCAGCTTCTCCGGTATCGCGCAACTCTTTCCGCCTCTGTCCCCGGCCGCTCCGGCAGACGAGATCGCCGCGTTTTTCGTCGACCATAAACTGTGGATCCGCTTCGGAGTGTCGGGAGCGCTGCTCAGTGCTGTGCTCGCGCTGCCGTTCCTTGCGACGATTGTGCTGCGCATCCGCAGGGTCGAGGGTCACTTCGGCATGCTGTCGATGACCCAGCTGATGGCGGCTACGGTCTTCGTCCCGGCACTGCTGTTTCCGCAATTCTTCCTCGGCGTGGCGGCCTACCGTCCCGAAGAGCGCTCCGCTGAACTCACCCAGGCGCTCAACGACGTGTTCTGGCTGTGGTTCATCGGCATCGTCGGGACCATCATCATCCAGAACCTGACGCTGGCCGCCGCCGCCTTCACGGACAAGACCGACCCGCCGACCTTCCCGCGGTGGTACGGCTATCTCAACCTATGGGTTGCCACCCTGTCGTTGCCGGGATGCGTGGTGGTGGTCTTCAACGACGGGCCGCTGGCATGGGACGGCGTATTCGCCTTCTACATACCGGGTCTCGTGCTCGTGGTCTGGCTGTTCTCCACCACCGCGGTGATGCTCAAGTCGATCAAGGCCGAGCAGAAGGCCCTCTCGGTCGAGCCCGTCCCCGCGTGACCACGACTGCTCATCCGCCGCGCGACGCGAGGCGGATCCCGGGTGAGAGCGGGACCTGGGTCTTCCTGTTCGGCGACATGCTCGTCTTCGGCGCCTTTTTCGTCACGTTCCTCGTCGAGCGCGCCAAAGCGCCGGAGGTCTTCGACACCGCCCGTGCCACCTTGCACATCGGCATCGGCGTGGTCAACACCCTGGTACTGCTGACGAGCTCGCTGTGTGTCGTCTTGTCGCTCAACGCATTACGTGCAGGCGCGCATCAGATCGCAGCCCGCGCAGTGGCGGCGGCCATAGGTTTCGGCGTGACATTCATCGCGCTCAAGGTCTACGAGTACGTCTCGCTCGCCGGGGCAGGGCACGGGCCTGGCGCCAACGACTTCTATCTCTACTACTTCATTCTCACTGGGCTGCACCTGTTCCACGTCTGCCTAGGACTCGGCGCACTGTCCTTTGTCCTGAGCCAGACACGCAACGCCGAGCTGAGCGTCACCCGCACCGCACTGGTCGAGGGGGGCGCCTGCTTCTGGCATCTCGTCGACCTGCTGTGGATCTTCCTGTTCGCACTGCTCTACCTGGTGAGCTGATGAGAGCTCTCGACCTGCTGAAGAACCGCGCCGGCGCCAGCTGGCTCTTCCTCGTCGCCGCGACCGTCGTGTCGTGGGCCGTCGGTGCCGAACACGGCACCGGGTCGATGGTGGCCGTCCTGGTTTTGGGCATCGCCGCGATCAAGGTCCGTCTGGTCGGGCTCGACTTCATGGAGCTGCGACACGCCCCGATCCCACTGCGCGCAGCGTTCGAGGGTTACTGCGTCGTGATGTGGGCGGTGTTGTCCGCGCTGTATCTGTGGCTCTAGCGGAGTAGCTCGATCACCTTGCTGAACGCCTCGGCGTGGCGCATCTGCACGATGAGGTAGCTGATTCCGTACACGTCGCGGTAACCGCGAATCCGGTCGGCGATCTCCTGGGTCGTCCCCGACAGCACGCCGGGGTGCCGCAGCAGCTCCTCGTCGGACAGGCCGGGCAACGAGATTCGCGGGATCGTCAGATCAGGTTGCCCCGAGTCGTCGACCGGCATCGCCGTGATCGCGACATTGAGCTCCAACTCGCCGAACCGGTCCCCGGCGGCGTCCCGCACGAACGCGATCCGGTCCGCCAACGGATCCTCGTCGGGCGTGGCTGCCCGGTCACCCCCGGTGAGGCCGATGATGTCTGCCGATCTCGCGGCGATCCGCAGCACGCGGTCGCCATTGCCCGCGATCATCAGCGGGACGTCGGGAAGGTGCTCGGCCATGTATTCGGTGGTGGCTTTCAGGTGGTCCACCCGTTCACGTGCGCTGGGATACGCAATGCCGGCGGCATCGAATTCTTCTTTCACGTAGCCCGTACCCAGGCCCAGCTCGAACCGGCCGTCGCTCAGATCGTGGAGCGCGCCGACGTCGCGGGCGAGCAACGCCGGCCGGTAAAACGCCGAGTTGATGACGAAGGTGCCGACCCGAAGGGTTGAGGTCGCCATCGCGACGGCCGTCATCACCGGGAACGGCGCAGGACCGCCCAGGTGGTCGGGGACGTGCAACACATCGAAGCCGAGAGCCTCGGCGCGACGTGCGCTGTCTTCGAGTTTGGTTCGCGAGCTGGCCCGCGTGACGCCGACACCGAAGCGGAATTCCGTTGCCACATCGTGATCGTAGAGCCAGGTTTGAACCGTATTGGGCCTGGGCATTACGCAATCGACTTTCATCACCCCGATCCGGCCCGTCGTCGAAACATCCGACGGGCCGGATCAATATTTTCGGTTCGTTGGAGAAATGGCAGACATCCCCACCCTCGGCGTCGAAGAGGAGTTTCTCCTCGTCGATCCGGAATCCGGGGCTCTCGTCGCCCTCAATCGCGTGGTCGCAGACCGCGCCGCCGAGCTCGATGTCGAGCTCCAGCTCGAACTCACCAGCTGCCAGGTCGAGACGACGACGGACGTCGTCGACGATATCGACGAACTCCGAGAGCACCTCGTCAGGCTGCGCCGCAACGTCGCCCACGCCGCCGAGTGTGCCGGCGCCCGGTTACTCGCTGTCGGGCTGCCGCCGACCCTGCCGCACGACTTCCCGGTCACCGACACGCCGCGCTACAACGACATCGGCGAGCGGTACGGCATGATCGCCCACGAGCAGGGCATCTGCGGCTGCCACGTACATGTCGCCGTGCCTGATCGCGACACCGCGATCGCGGTGAGCAATCGTCTGCGACCGTGGCTGCCGTTCTTGCTCGCCCTGACGGCGAACTCGGCGATCTACCGCAACGCCGATACGGGCCACGCCAGCTGGCGCAGCGTGTTGTGGGCACGCTGGCCCAGCGCTGGACCGCCGCCGCACTTCGATTCGGCCGACGAGTTCGACGCCGCCGTGCGCATGCTGTGCCACAGCGATGTGATCCGCGACGACGGCATGGTCTATTGGGATGTGCGGCCGTCGAAGAACTTTCCGACGGTGGAGGTGCGCGTCGCCGACGTCCCGGCGACGGTGGCCGAGACGGTGGTGTTCGCCGCGCTGGTCCGCGGGTGCGTGATGACCGCGCTCGACGACGAGCGTCGTGGCGCGCCCGTCCTGCCGCTGGCGCCGTATGCGCTCAAGGCCGCGTACTGGAAGGCCGCCCGCAACGGCATCGACGGTGACGGCCTCGACCTGGAGAACCACGGCGCGGCGCCGATGCTCGGTCTGTTGGAAGGGCTCGTCGACCATGTCCGGCCCGCGCTGGAAGTCGCGGGTGACCACGAGTTCGTCAGAACGGGGCTGGCGAGGATCGCCGAGCGCGGCAACGGCGCGACTCGCCAGCGCCGCGCATGGCGCCAGCGCCACAACGTCGATGACGTGGTCGCCGCAGCCGCTGCGGCGACTCTCGAAGCGCCCTGACCTCTGGCCGAAACTGAATCTGTGCGGCAAGAGTGCGAGTAGGGGCCTGCGAGGATTCAGTCTCGGCGCAATCAGACCAGTGGCAGCTGCGCGAACACCGGGCTTGTGGGTTGCGTCGAGCCGCCGGGCGGCTCGACGGTGAACGCCAGCGTCTGCGACGTCCCGAGGTCCGGGAGCACAGCCGTCGTCGACGGTGCGACCTGCCCGGAATCCATCGTGCCCGCGGGGTGCGGACCGTCGGAATCGATGAGCCACATCTGGTAGACCGTGCCCGCCTGCGGCGGCGTCACATTGTTCATGACGAGCACGCCCGCATTCTCTTCGCGGGAAAACACGACCGTGGCTGTGCCGCCACCGGGAATGTCGCCTGAGACGGTGCGCACGTCGGGCGCGGCGAAGATCTCCTCCGCAGTCGTCGGGGTCGCGGGCGGCCGCAGCGTGTAGCCGACTACAAGGGCGCCGAGTCCGATGGCCACAGCTGCCGCGCCGGCAAGCACGGCCCGGCTCCAGCGCCGCTCCCGTGGCTGCGGGGGCAGAGTGCGGACATTGTCATCGGAGATCTGTCGCAGAATCTCGCCCCGCAGATGCGATGGCGGTTCAACAGCGGTGGCGGCCGAGATGACGGCCATGGTCTCGCGAACCGCGCGCACCTCGGCGGCGAACGCCTCGGCGACCTCAGGCGGCGCGCCTGCCAACTGACGATCGATGTCGGCGGCCTCGGAATCACTGACCGCGTGCAATGCGTACGGAGTGGCCAGCGACAGCAGCTCGTCGGCGGAATGTGGATTGGTCATGCGACCCCCAGGCATCTACGCAGGCCGCGGATCGCGTCGCGCATCCGGGACTTGATGGTTGCAAGGTTTGCCGCCAGCCGCTCCGACACCTGGACGTAGGTCAGGCCGTCGTAATAAGCGAGCTGGATGCACTCCCGCTGGGTGTCTGTGAGTGTGTCCAAGCAATCGGTCACCTGACGTCGTTCGTCACCGGTGATCACCGCGTCGGAGACGTGGTCGAGCGGGGGCTCGACCGTGGCCGCGCCGTAGCGCGACTCGCGGGAGCTGGCCGCCTCCTCGGAACGCACGCGGTCGACCGCGCGCCGGTGTGCCAGCGTGAGCAGCCAGGCCAGCGGGGAACCGGCCGACGGATCGTAATTACCTGCGTTGCGCCACACCTGCAGATAGATGTCCTGCATCGTCTCCTCGCTGTAGCCGGGATCGCGCAGCACCCTGGTGACCAGTCCGAACACCCGAGAGCGTGTCTGGTCGTAGAAGGCGGCGAACGCTTCGGCGTCACGACGGGCCACCTGGCGCAACAATGCGTCGAGTTCGGCGGTCACGAGCCGTAGCCTAGCGTCCACCAGGGCCGATGCAGTTGCAGTCACGGCACCTTGTAGGGCCGTGGCGCCGATATTCCTGGTCCGCAGGCCGCCGACCGCGTTCACGTCGCTGCTGTCGGGGTCGGCTTCGCGCGGGTCACAGCTGGTCCACTTTCTCGCGGTCCTCATCGCTGTGGTGGGCTGTGCGCGGCACCATCGGAACCCGCTTCAGCCATAGCAGGGTGCCCTGAATTCGCATGCTCAGCACGTTCATCTGCGGCGCCAGCGGAGAGATCATCTGCAGCGCGAGGACCTGCCGAATCGTTGCGGGACGCCGGCTGCCTCGCAGCGTCACGACGAACGCCGGCTGGTGATCGCGGTGCAACGAGATCCGGACATCGAGGTCCTCGTCGGGCAGGGGAGCCTGAACCAGATAGTGCCCGTCGACGTCGTTGAACGCGGATGCGTAGAGCTTCTTGTCGACCATCGTGGGCTGGACGCCCGAAGGCGGGAGAAGGTACGCGTGGCGCTCACCGTGCGTGTTGTGCACCTCGGCGATGACGTAACGCAACACGCCGTCGGCGTCGTGGCACCAAAACAGGCTCAGCGGGTTGTACACGTGGCCGAGCACCCTGGCTTGGAACAGAGCGAAGACCTTGCCGCCCGGAAGTTCAATCCCTTTGGTGGCAAGGAACGCGTCGACGCGGCCGCGCAGTGTGTCGATCGGGGCCTCCCAGAGGTGATCCTGCACATCGAACCTGGCGAAAGGCCGCAGCCACCCCGGCATCTCTGGGAGCGCGTCCACGTCGACGAACCAGCTGTAGCTGCGATGCTCGAAGTAGTGGTGCACAGGCGCACGGCGCAGATGCGTGATCCGGGTGCGGTACAGGGCAGAGGTCATGACGCCACCGCCGTCAGCCGGCGGGCGCCCACCCTGCCCACAGAGGCGATCGACCGGTTCCCCACACGTATGGCTTCCACATCACGTATTCGGAGCCGTGCCTCGTCTGGATGGGAAACCTCTATTCGCGGCAGTACACCGAGGTCAGGACCGCAAACCGGGGATCGTTGGCGATGGACGTCACGTTCGGTGATCCCTGCGTGAAGGTCACCGAGAGCGCGGGCCGCCCTGGTGCCTTGGCCATGACGCTGTGGTAGCCGGCGAGATCGCCGCCGTGGCCCCACACGGTCACCCCGCAGCCCAGGTCGATGCTGGTCAAGCCGAGTCCGTACCCGAATCCAGGTCCGTGTAGCGGCCACGGGACGGTGTCCGTCATCTGCGCGAGCTCGGCGGGCGCGACGACCTTTCCATCGAGCAGCGCCGTGACGAACCCGGTGATGTCCTCGTTGGTGGAGACCAGAGACCCGGCCATGTACTCGCCGGACGGCTCTCCGGCGGTGACGTCCTGGCGGTGGCCGTCGACGAGTTCGTAGCCGTGCGCCATTGGTTGACGCAGGCCGGTGTCGCCGGCCGCCGGGAAATAGGTGTGGGTCAGTCCGAGCGGAGCGATGATGCGCCGGGTGATCTCGTCGGCTGCGGTGCGGCCGGTGACGGACTCGATGATCAGCCCGGCGACAACGTAGTTGGTGTTGGTGTAGACCGGCACCGATTGACCGGGGGCGGCGTCCGGCTTGGCCAGCGCCTGTGACAGCAGGTCGCGCGGGGTGACAGGCTGCGTCGAAGGTTCGGTCGTGTCGTCGAAGTACTCGGGCAATCCGCTCTGGTGGCGCAGCAACTGGCGCACGGAGATGGTGGCGCCGTCGATGCCCTCGCCGCGGATCAGCCCGGGAAGGTAGGTTTCGACCGGTGCGTCGAGATCGACCCTCCCCTCGCCCACGAGTTGCAGAATCGCGGCGGCAGCAAAGGTTTTCGTGATGCTGGCAACTCGGACGTGCGTCTGCGGCGTGAATGTCGCGCCGGTGGCTACGTCGGAGTGGCCTGCCGACGACAGCGCCACCGAGGCACCGTCAGCGACCACGGCGACGGCTCCGGCGAGGCCGTTGGCCGCAATGGACTCGGCAAGAACGGCGTCGAGCGGGGTGGATTGCGCGTGCGCCGATGGGGCGGCGAACCCGATGAGCAGAGTGCTTGCGAGACCGGCGGCGAGGCGCACTAGCGCGAGGGTAGTTTCCACGTCCGGGCGGCGCGTGCCAATCCCTGGACGAGCGCCGAGGTCGCCGGCGACAGGCCGTCGTCGGCGGGGACCGAACTGCGGGGACTGGTGCCGCGTACCCGCGCGGACAGCTCCAGCTGCGCGCCGCCGCTACGGACGAGATTGACCGGATTGGCGGGATGTAGGCCGCGCAGTTCGCGTGGGATGGAATCCAGGTCGGTCACCACGCGGTAGCCGGGGATGTCGACGTGGTGGGCCAGGTGCCCGGCCAGAGCACGGTTGCGTCCGCCCGCGAGCAGCTGGGTGCTGCGGCCGATTCGGCCATAGCCGTGCAGCGACACCGCGACGTCGACGTGGGCGAGGAATTCCGCGAGCCGGGGTGACTGGGCCGGGTCGTAGAGCGCCGACGACAGATGGTGCGGGTACTGATCGGGATGCCGCACCACATACAGCGACGCACCGGCGGCGTCGGCGGCTCGCTCGGCGATGACGTCGGTCATCTTCTCGAGACCGCCGCCGTGGATCGCCATGAATCCGAACGTCGACCGCAGGGCCGACTCCTCGACGACGGCGGGGTCGGCCAATAGCTCTGAAAGAGACTGCGGTCCAGCGGAATTGGAATCCTGAGTACGGTGCGGCCAATGGGCAGGGTCCCAGCGCTCCAGGAACTGGATCCACCGGCCCGGCAGTCCGTGGTGGCGTGCGCCGTCGAGGATCCGTTCCAGGTAGCCGGGGCGCGGCGGTCCTGGTTCCACCCGGTGGTCGATGTAGACCCATGCCGTCGACGGGCCCGCCTCGGTGAGAACCGTCATCTCGTCGCGGCGGTAGCGCACCGGTACGCCCTCTGCGCTGTCGAGGGTGGCGAGGTCGCGGTCGGACACCTGCCACACCACGCCGTGCACCTCGCTGCCCGAGAATGGTTCGACGGTGGCCACGCCGCGCTCGTTGATCAACCAGTCGTGGTCGGCCAGCGTGGCGTGCCGGGGATCGGTGGCGTCGGGGCAGCGCTGCGCCATCTGCTGCACGCACAGGTTCGACCCGTACGCGAAGTAGTTGTGCCGGCGCGCCATTCAGCCGGCGAGCGTCAGATAGATCAGCACCACGTTCAAAAGGGTAATCAACCCCGCGACAATCCAGCCCAGTGCAGTGGTGACGCGGTGGTTGACGTCGGCGCCCATGAGCTGCGCGTCTGAGGTCAGCCGGACCAGCGGTATCAGCGCGAACGGGATGCCGAAGGACAGCACGACCTGCGAGAGCACTAGCGCGCGGCTGGGGTCGACACCGATCGCGAGGATCGCCAGGGCGGGCAGCAGTGTGATGAGACGACGCGCCAACAGCGGAACCGATCGCCGGAGCAGGCCCTGCATGATCATGGCGCCTGCGTAGGCGCCGACCGACGACGAGGCCAGCCCGGAGGCGAGCAGGCCGATCGCGAACAGCAGCGCCACACCGGCGCCGAGCGTGCTCTGCACCGCCGCATGCGCGCCCTCGATGGAGTCCGTGTTGTCCATGCCCTGCAGATTGGTCGCCGCGACCAGCAGCATCGACAGGTTCACCGCGCCTGCGACCAGCATCGCGATGCCGACGTCCCAGCGGGTGACCCGCAGCAGCGTCCGTCGCGCCGGTCCTGCCTCCGGGTGGCCGTGGCGGTCGCGCGCCAGGCCGGAATGCAGGTAGACCGCGTGCGGCATCACGGTCGCACCCAGCATCGCGGCCGCCAGCAGGATGCTTTCGGCGCCGTCGAACCGCGGGAGCAACCCTTCTGCGGCTGCGCCGGCCGGCGGCGGGGATGCGATCAGGCTTGTGAGGAAACCGATCGCGATGACCAGCAGCAAGCCGGTGATCACCCGCTCGAAAGGCTGTTGGCCGCGGCGGTCTTTCACGAGCAGCAGGATGAGCGACACCACGCCGGTGATCACACCGCCAACGAGCAGCGGCAGATCGAACAGCAGATACAGCGCGATCGCGCCACCCACGACTTCGGCGAGATCCGTTGCCATCGCGACCAATTCGGCCTGTACCCAGTAGGCGAGCCTGGCCGGCCTGCCCATTCGCGCACCCACGGCTTCCGGCAGCGAGGTGCCGGTGACCAAACCCAGCTTCGCCGACAGATACTGCACGAGGCAGGCCATCAGGTTGGCCACGACAATGACCCAGACGAGCAGAAACCCGAACTGTGCGCCCGCGCTGACATTTGCCGCGACGTTGCCGGGGTCGACGTAGGCGATCGCCGCGACGAACGCGGGTCCGAGCAGCAGCCAGCCTGGCCGCGACTGCGGTTGGACGTGCGAAGTCACGACACCCCTTCTCTATCCGGCTCGACGAATAGAAAAGTTAGGCTAGCCGAAACCTTTCGGGCGGGCTAGCGCCGGGGTCGGATTTGCTCCGATGTCACCAGGGTCCGAGACCGTAGCCGCCGACCAGGGGCCAATAGCCGATGCCCTGCCAGCCGCCGTAGTTCCACGGCGGAGGCGTGGTCGTCAACTGTGTGCTGCCGTTGGTCTCGCAGAACGTCACCGTCTGCCCGACGTCGGTGCATTCGGGAGCTGCCGCTGCGCTGGGCGCTGCGATCAAGGCCAGGAAGGTGAGACCCGCGACAAGCCCGCCGAGGCGCCGGAAGACGGTGTTCATGGTGAAGGTCCGATCTGAACCGATTAGAAGATGTAGGGACCGTAGCCTTCCCACGGGAAGTAGCCGCCGCCGTACCACGGCTGGGCGTACACCCCGGGGGACGAGCTGATCTGGGCGTTGCCGGGCGACTGGCACACCTCGGTAGCGCCGCCGGCACCGCGAGAAGTCGTGGAGCAGTTCGGCTGTGCAAGCGCGGCGGGGGCGGCGGCGATCGCCACGGCTGCACCGCCCGCGCAGACGAGGGCAGCGAGAGCGCTCAGTCGAGCCTTCATTTTCAGGATCCTTCCAGCGAGTGTCATCGCTTAGCGTACAGACCTTTGCCAGATTCGGTAGGTAACTCAGGCGGCAGTCACTATTGCGGCGACAGAGTCGATTCCGGCCCGATCGGGGGACGCGCGTCGAGGCGAGAACGGTCAGAAGGTGACGGGACCGTACCTCTCGAAAGGCAGGATGCCGCCCCAGTACGGCGTTGCGTTCTCCGGGGGGATGGTGCTGATCTCGGCGTCGCCGGGCGTCTCGCACACCTTGGTGGAACCGCCCTCCACGCCGCCGCTCTGCGACGTGGTGCTGCAGTTCGGCTGGGCGATCGCGACGGGGGCAGCGGCGATCGCCGCGGAGGCGGCACCCGCGGCGAGGAGTGCGGCGAAGCGAGCCTTCATGGCGAAACCTTCCACGCAGAGTCAGCTCGCAGCGTACAAGCCTTCGCCGGTGATCAGGGGCAACTCTCGAGCAGTCACAATTCCTGGCGCAGCATCGATTACGGCCGGGATCGCATTTACCACGCGAGCGGCCGTCGCCACCAGGCCCGCATGGTTGTGATCGCCGTTGGGACTGCTGAGGCAGAGGTCGAGGGCGTAGGACGGTTCGCCGGTGATCTCGATCCGGTACGAGCCGCCGTGCTGGGCGGGCTGCGGCCAGTCGGGGCAGAGGTCGTCGCGCAGCCGGGTGACGTGTTCGAGGACGACCGGGATCTCACCGTCTTTCATCCCGCGGACTTCGAAGCGGATCGCCGCCGTGGTGCCCTTGGCGATGGGACCCGCCGCGATGTCGAAGTCCTCCGGCGCGGGCACCCGCTCGTGGGTCTCGGTGACTTCGTCGAGCTCGACGCCGAGCCCGGCGGCGAGTTGGCGCACCACCGAGCCCCACGCCAGGCTCAGCACTCCGGGCTGCAGCAGCATGGGCGTCTCGTCCAGGGAACCGCCGAATCCCATGACGTCGAACATGACTGCCGCACTGTCATAGGTGTCGTAGTTGATGATCTCCATGCAGCGGATCTGCTGAATGTTCTGACAGGTGCCCGCCAGCGCCATCGGCAACAGGTCGTTCGCAAACCCCGGGTCGATGCCATTGACGAAGATGGTCGACGATCCCTTGCGGGCGGCGTCCTCGATGGGGGTGATGAGTTCTGCAGGCAGCACCTGCCAGGGATGCTGCAGGAACACCGCGCTGCTACCGACGACGTTGACGCCCGCCTCGAGGATGCGGCGGTAGTCCTCCAGGGCTTCGGGAAGGCGATTGTCGGCCAGCGCGGTGTAGACCGCGCACTCCGGCTGGGTGGCCAACACCGCGTCCAGGTCTGTCGTCGCGACGATGCCGGTCGAATCCTGAAGTCCCGCAAGCTCTGCCGCGTCCTTGCCGGCCTTGGACTCCGAGGAGACCCAGACCGCGGTCAGCTCGAATCGGGGGTCTTTGATCAGCTGGGTGAGCGCGTGCTTGCCGACGTTCCCCGTGCCGATCGCAGCGACGCTGATTGGGGACGAGTTGGCCATGTGGGCTCCTTACAGATCGGGAATCGGGAGATCGAGGTTCGGGAAGGTGAGGCCGCCGTCGACTTCGAGCGTCTTGCCCGTGAGGTAGGCGCCCGCGGGGGAGGCGAGATAGACCGCGGCAGCCGCGATGTCGAGCGGGTCGCCGAGGCGTCTCATCGGAGTCGCCTTCTCCATCGGGTCACGCAGATCGTCGTTGCTGGCGACGATCTCCAGTGCCGAGGTCAGGATCGAACCCGGCGCGATCGCGTTGACGCGAATGCGGGGTGCCAGATCGAGCGCCGACAGCCGGGTGTAGTGCGCCAGCGCGGCTTTTGCCGTGCCGTAGGCGGCAAAGCCGCGGCCGGCTAGACGCGCCATGGTCGACGTGATGTTGATGATGCTGCCGCCGCCCGAGCCTTCCAGCATCAGCGGCACGGCTGCGACCGTGAGCGCGTGCGCAGTCGCGACGTTGAACGCGAACGCGTCGCGCATATCCTTGGCGCTGGTGTTCAGAAGCGCGTTCGGCATCGTTCCGCCGACATTGTTGACGACGATGTCTAGTCTGCCGAATGCCTCCTTAGCCTGGGCGGCGAGAGCCGCGGTGTCCTCGGAGTGGGCGAGGTCGGCGACCACGATGTGGGCTCGGCGTCCGGTGCCGGCGATCTGCTCGGCGACCTCCTCGAGCTGTGACTGCGTGCGCGCTGCAATCAGCACGTCAGCGCCTGCTTCGGCAAAAGCAAGAGCCATGGCGGCGCCGAGTCCGCGCCCTGCCCCGGTCACCACCGCCACCTGATCGTCGAGCCGGAACCGGTCCAGAATCACGTGCGCCCTCCATTCGTCGACGCGGGAAACGCTAGCAAGGGGAGCGTGGGCGTGGGGGCGCTTTTTGGAACACGTTCTAATTGGCTGCGTGCGCGGGGTGCTGCGTGCGCGGGGTGCGACGAGCGATCACGAATGCACGGTTGTTGACGGATCTAAGCCAAATCTCGTCACAAAGGGTGCATTCGCGAGGTCAGCTCTTCTTTGCCGCGGCTTTCTTCGTGGCCTTCTTGGCGGGGGCCTTTTTCGCTGATGCCTTCTTGGCTGGGGCCTTCTTCGCGGCGGCTTTCTTCGCCGGGGCCTTCTTGGCGGGCTCGTCGTCATCCGAATTGCTGGCCGAGGACCGGCCCTGCTCCTTGCGCGCCTTCACACTGGCTTCGAGCTTGGCCAGCAGGTCCGACACATCTTCGGTCTCGTCGAGTTCCTGCGGCTGTTCTTCCGTGGTGAACGCCTCGCCACCTTCGAGTTTGGCCTGGATCAGCTCGTGCAGCTGCTCCTGGTAGTCGTCGTGGTAGCGGTCGGGATTGAAGTCGTCGGTCATGGAGTCCACAACCTGGCTGGCCATCTTCAGCTCGGCGGGTTTGACCTCGACTTCCTTGTCGAGCACAGGAAAATCGGGGTCGCGAATCTCGTCGGGCCACAGCAGCGTGTGGATCATCATGACGTCGCGCTTGCTGAAATCCTTGACCCGCAGCGCCGCGAGCCGGGTCTTGTTGCGCAGCGCGAAATTTACGATCGCCACGCGGTCGGTCTCCATCAGCGTCTTGGCGAGCAACACATACGACTTCGACGACTTGCCTTCGGGCTCAAGGAAATACGATCGGTCGTACATCAGCGGGTCGAGATCGCTGGCGGGGACGAACTCCAGCACCTCGATCTCGCGGCTGCGCTCCTCCGGCAACGTGGAGATGTCGTCGTCGGTGATGATGACGGTCTGACCGTCGTCGGACTCGTAGGCCTTGGCGATGTCGCGGTACTCGACCACCTCGCCGCACACCTCGCACACCCGCTTGTAGCGGATGCGCCCGTTGTCCTTCTCGTGCACCTGGTGGAACTTGATGTCGTGATCCTCGGTGGCGCTGTACACCTTGACCGGGACATTGACCAGCCCGAAGGCGATGGAACCCTTCCAGATGGACCGCATCAGCCCAGTATGTCCGATATGGGGGCGCTTTCGAGGGTGGCGCGGTCGGGCAGGTCGGCCCCGGCTTTGGCCACGGTCAGCGCCGAGGTCAGCGTCGCGGCCCGAACCGCGGCGGTCAACGCATCGGTCCCGACGGCCGCGAGATGGGGCCGACGCTCGGCACCCAGCAGGTCCATCGACCACAGAGCGTCGATCAGTCCCGTCATGAACGCGTCTCCGGCACCCACGGTGTCCACCACGTCGACATTTCCCGCAGGTACCCGCAAGGTCCCGGCGGCACACATGGCCACCGCGCCCTCTCCGCCGAACGTCACGACGACGATCGACGGTCCGAGCGCCAGCCACGACGTCGCGATCTGTTCGGGTGTGCGGGTGGGGTCGATCCAGTGCATATCCTCGCTGCTGGCCTTGACGACGTCGGCCCGCTCGAGCAGCCGGTCGACGCGGGTCCCGGCCGCGTCGGCGTCTGTCAGCAGCGCCGGGCGGATGTTCGGGTCGAACGTGAAGGTCGCTGAGAGACGGTAAGTGTCGACCAGTGCTTTGGTCGCGAGGCAGCCTGGTTCGAGGACCGCCGCGATCGAGCCGGTGTGTACCACCAGCGGAGGCGCTGCCTCGGGGGTGCCTGACAGCGCCCACTCGATGTCGAAAGAGTACGTCGCAGAGCCTGAATCGTCGAGCACGGCGTGCGCCGTGGCGGTCTTGGCTGCATCCGTGCTACCCGAAACCAGTTGAACACCTGAGGATTCGACGTACTCGGTGATGCGTCGACCGTAATCGTCGGTGCCGATGTGGGTCAGGAAGTCGACGCTGCGACCGAGCCGCGCCAATCCGACCGCGACATTGAGCGGACTGCCGCCGACATGCTCGCCGAGCACCTGCCCGTCGCGCTCCACGATGTCGATCAGCGCTTCCCCGATCACCAGTGCTCGCACGGGTTTGACGCTACCCGGCACTGTGTGGGTAATACGGTGAAGTGGTGGACCGTTATGACCGGGTGAGGCTGACCAACCCGGACAAGGTGCTCTACCCGGCGACGGGAACGACCAAGGGTGAGGTCTTCGACTACTACGTCAACGTCGCCGAAGCGATGCTGCCCCACATCGCAGGGCGGCCGGTCACCCGCAAGCGATGGCCCAACGGCGTCGAAGAGTCGTCGTTCTTCGAGAAGCAACTGGCGTCGTCGGCACCGGATTGGCTCGACCGCGGCACCATCGCCCACAAGTCCGGCACGACCACCTATCCCGTCATCGACACCGTCGAGGGGCTCGCGTGGATCGCGCAGCAGGCGGCATTGGAGGTCCACGTGCCGCAGTGGCGCTTCACCGATGGAGGTGAGGTCGGTCCGGCGACGCGGATCGTGTTCGATCTCGATCCCGGCGAGGGGGTGACGTTCCGTCAGCTCTGCGAGGTCGCCCACGAGGTCCGGGACCTGATCGCTGACATCGGTTTGACGACCTTTCCGTTGACCAGCGGCAGCAAGGGGCTTCACCTTTATGTCCCGTTGGAGGAACCGATCAGCTCCCGAGGCGCGTCTGTTCTGGCCAAACGGGTGGCCCAACAGCTCGAGCAGACGATGACGAAGCGGGTTACCGCGACGATGACGAAGAGTCTGCGCGAAGGCAAGGTGTTCCTGGACTGGAGTCAGAACAATGCCAACAAGACCACCATCGCGCCGTATTCGCTTCGCGGGCGCGAACATCCGAGCGTTGCCGCGCCGCGGACGTGGGACGAGATCGAGGATCCGGCGCTGCGGCACTTGACTTTCGACGAGGTTCTCGAGCGGCTGGACGCCGACGGCGACCTGCTGGCCGGGCTCGACGAGCCGCTGCCTGCCACCGACAAGCTGACCCGGTATCGCAGCATGCGCGACCGCGCGAAGACGCCCGAGCCCGTTCCCGCCGAGGCGCCGACGACCGGAAGCAACGACAAGTTCGTCATCCAGGAACACCACGCCCGCCGCCTGCACTACGACTTCCGGCTGGAACGGGACGGGGTGCTCGTCAGCTGGGCGGTGCCGAAGAACCTGCCCGACACCCCCTCGGTGAATCACCTCGCCGTGCACACCGAGGACCACCCGATGGACTACATCGAT
Source organism: Mycolicibacterium iranicum (assembly GCF_002101705.1). Lineage (GTDB taxonomy): Bacteria > Actinomycetota > Actinomycetes > Mycobacteriales > Mycobacteriaceae > Mycobacterium > Mycobacterium iranicum. The sequence goes on from NZ_LQPC01000015.1 coordinate 65,565, forward strand.
TTCGCGGGCGAAATACCGAAGGGTGAGTACGGCGGCGGCAAGGTCTTCATCTGGGACACCGGCACGTACGAGACCGAGAAGTTCAATGACAACTCTCCGGACGGTCCCGCCAAGGGTGGCGAGGTGATCGTCACGCTGCACGGCAAGAAGATCGAAGGCCGCTACGCGCTGATCCAGACCGACGGGAAGAACTGGCTCGCGCACAGGATGAAGGATCAGCCCAAGCTTTCGGTGGCGGACCTGTCGCCGATGCTGACGACCGAGGGCTCGGTAGAGCGATTGACCAAGGCGCAGTGGGCATTCGAGGGTAAATGGGATGGCTACCGGCTGCTGGTCGAGGTCGACCACGGCAAGCTGACGCTGCGCTCGCGGCGTGGACGAGATGTCACGGGCGAATACCCCCAGCTGAAAGCACTCGCCGCCGACCTCGCGGACCACCACGTCATTCTCGACGGCGAGGCCGTCGCCCTGGACGAATCGGGGGTGCCAAGCTTCAGCGAAATGCAGAACCGTGCCCGCTCAACCCGACTGGAATTCTGGGCGTTCGACATCCTGTTCGTCGACGGCCGACCGTTGATGAAGGCCAAATACCGCGACCGCCGAAAGATACTGGAGGCGCTGGCCGACGGCGGCGGGTTGATCGTTCCAGCTGCGATCGACGGTGACGGCCCAGAGGCATTGGAGTACGCGAGATCTCGGGGCTGGGAGGGGGTGATCGCGAAGAAGCGGGAATCCACGTACCAGCCGGGCCGCCGGTCGTCGTCCTGGATCAAGGACAAGATCTGGAATACCCAGGAGGTGGTGATCGGCGGCTGGCGGCAGGGTGAAGGCGGACGCACGAGCGGTATCGGTGCGCTGATGCTCGGCATCCCCGGTGAGGACGGCCTGCAGTTCGTCGGCCGCGTGGGAACCGGCTTCACCGAGAAGCAGTTGGCGTCGCTGAAAAAGCTACTCGCTCCGCTCGAGACCGACGAATCACCCTTCGCCGCAAGGCTTACGGGCCCTGACGCCAAAGGCGTGACGTTCGTCCGTCCCGAGTTGGTGGGGGAGGTGCGCTACAGCGAACGCACGTCGGACAACCGGTTGCGGCAGCCCAGTTGGCGCGGACTGCGTGATGACAAGACGCCGGACGAGGTTCGGTGGGAGTAGTCGGTGCTGTGTCTTCGTCGGGCGGCCATGGCCTGCGTGGGATCTCAACCAGGCCGGTCTGTCACTGCGCGCGCTGAGAACAGGACGTAGCGGTGCAGTTCCTCCTCGGGGACGTAGGGGACTTCCCGCAGCGTCACCGTTCGTTCCAGGAAACGCTCGTCGGAGCCTTTCAAGGCCAGAACAACGGAATTCGACTCGCGGACGCTGAATCCGCTGACTGAGATGGCGAGGTTATCGAAGGCCGCTTCGGTGTCGGCATAGCGTCCGGGGCTTCCGTTGACCCCTTCCAGTAACCCCAGTGTTTCGAGGCTTTGCAGTGCGAAGAGATTCCTGCCGGCGAGGAACAGCGGGTGCCGTTGGCCGGCAGGCATGATTTCGCAGAGGCGGTCGGCCTGGTATCGCAGCACGAGGTCGCCGCGGGTTTCGGTCACGCTGTCTGCGGGCGGGCCGTTGTCCGCGTATTCGGCGATGAGCGCCTGCTTTTCCACGTCGCTCATCGAATCGCCGAACATCTTCAGCGTCTCGTGGAGGAAGTCGTCGGAGATGCGGTCGGCAGCGCGACCGGTGACGGTGCCGTACGCCTCGGACAGCTCATCCACCTGTGTCGGGGACATGCCGAATTCGAGTCGACCCAGACCCTCGCGGGGACGAATGGTCCAGTCTGCGTCTGTCATCGTGAATCAGGATGTCACGGCTCAGTCTGATCGGGGAGCGCGATGCCCGGGCTTCGATGGCATTCGCCAGCCGGCCGTGTGATGTCTCGGGACATCACATCCCTGTTGCCTCATGTCAAGATGCGCGCTGGGGTGGATTCGTTGCCTCATGTGATCGTGCGCGCTTGTTGACGTTGGCCTTGGCAATGGAGTCAGCTTTGCTGGTGGTGATCGTCAGGAGCTGGGCGGAGAGGGCTTGGATTTGGCGTTTGGTGGCGGCGGGATTGATCAGGGAGTAAGTCCGGGTTAGTGCCACGATGCGCTCGACGGTCATGGCGGGATGGACGATTGCGCGGTGGAACGGAGTGGCGGCCGTATCGTGCTTCTTCGTCACTGTGGCGCCGTGGCGAACCTTCGACAACAGTTTCTGCTGCGGGTAGAAGTAGTTGGTCAGTTGGGACTGAAGACGCCATATCTCTTTGAGTAACAACAGCTCTGCGGCCGTGTCGTAGCGGTGGTAGCCGACCACGGTGCGCACCACCGCCCAGTTCTTCTGCTCGACATGGCAGCCATCGTTCTTGTTGCCCGGCCGTGCGCGAGTGAAGGTGATCTGGTGGCGTTCGCACCACTGCAGCAGGGCCTGGTTGATGAATTCCGATCCGTTGTCAGAGTCGACCCCCAGCACTGGGAACGGCATGTTGTACGCGATGTCGTTGAGAGCGTGGAGGACACCTTTGGCCGCCTTGCTGGGCACTGAGCGGTTTTCGGTCCACCCGGTAGCGACGTCGGTCACGGTCAAGGTGAACGCGAACGCACCGGCGGAGTTGCCGCCGTCGTGGGAAACCAGGTCGATTTCGACGAACCCAGGCCGGGCATCGTCCCAGTCGGCCCAGGTACGTACCGGAATCTGACTTTTCAGCAGCGATCCCGGCTTGGTCGTGCAGCGCCCCTTGGGTCGTTGTCTGGCCCGTTCACCGGCCAGGCGACGGTCGATGGTGGCAGCAGACATCGATACCAAGAGTTCGGCGGTGTCGTCATCGATCTCAAGTTCCTTGAAATGGCGTAAGACGGCCAACAATTCACCCAGCATCGGGGCCAGTCTCTTGCCGGCCGGCATTCCCAGCACTGTCCAGCACACTGTCAGTGCGGCAATCACATCCGGCCCATACTTCGGGAGCCGCGGCGCTCTCGGTGATATCAATTTGGGCTGCAACGCCCTGGTGAGGGCTTTCCGGGCATGGTTGCGGTGCCAGCCGGTAGTGGCACACAACTCGTCGAGAATGATGCCCTTCGTTGATTTATCAGCCAGCGAGTAACGGATCGCGGTCGTCTCGGTCACTGCCCTGCGCTCGGCCAATGTCAACCCCATCATCTGGGCCTACAGAGTTCGTAGCTGGACGATCACGTAGGCGCGCCGCACACGCGCGCATTTCCGATGAGGCAACGAAGGGCCATTTCGACGCTTTTCACGCGCATTTCGGATGAGTCAACGCGACATCCGCCAGCGACCGAAACTTGTCGGTGGTCGAATGTATGTTCGAGTTGTGTCTGGGGAGACGTTGCGGGCGGCGGTGGCGGCGGTGGCTGCTGCAGTCGATGAGTTGGCGGCCTGCGATGTCGATTTGGTGACCCGCCCCGACCTGGTGGAAACATTGGACGAACTCGAAGTCCTGGGGTGTCGGCTGCCGGCGGTGAATGCCCGGTTGTTGGCCCGGCTGCAGACCGAGGCCACACCGCAGCAGCTGGGCGCCAAATCGTGGAAAGAAGTGCTCTCGGTGCGGTGGCGGATCTCCACCAGCGAGGCCCATCGCCGGCTGACCGAGGCATCGTGGGTGGCGCCGCGCCAGCCGATCACCGGGCCCGCGTTACCGCCGGTGTTGCCCGCGACCGCCCGCGCCCAGGCACAGGGGTTGATCAACGCCGAACACGTCTCGGT
>NZ_LQPC01000016.1 GCF_002101705.1 Mycolicibacterium iranicum
CTATCCTCGCCACAGCAGGGCCCGAACATGAGGAATTACGTGACGGCAGCCCCTGGGGAATTACGTGACCGTCGGCAACGTTGATTCGCCGAGTAGCCCGTACCTGAGGGTTTGGTTGCTGGCAGGCCGGGAAACTCTTCAAGGATCCAACGGGGTAGGAGGTTGAAGTTCAATGCCAAACGCATCGATCAAGGACGAGAAGATGTACGAAGATCTTCGCCGCGAAGGTAACTCGAAGGAGAAAGCCGCACGCATCTCGAACGCCGCTGCGGCGCGTGGCAAGTCCTCGGTCGGTCGCAAGGGCGGCAAGTCCGGATCCTACGACGACTGGACCGTGGGCGATCTGAAACAGAAGGCGAAGGAGCTTGGCTTGTCCGGCTACTCGCATCTGACGAAGGGCAAGTTGATCGACAAACTGCGCAACCACTGACGAGTTCGGCGATCTCGGTGTAGTTGGTCGACGTCTGGTTGACCAACTACACCGTTTCCGCTGGAATCAGTCGTCGCTGCGGGCTTCGGCGCCAGATTCGCCGGCGTCGAAGTCGTCGTCGGAGCTCGAGCGGCCCACATAGGGACCGTCGGATGGGTCGTCGTCGCCTTCGGACGCGCGTGATCCGGCCACCTTGGAATCGGGTTGTACGTCAGCTTCGGCTTTTTCGTCTTGCGGATTGGTCATGGCGAGGACATGCCCTGACCGCAGTCGTTCAAACAACGTCAAGTCTTTCCAACCTATGACGTGCCGGCGTCAATCGTTTGGTGAAAAGGGCGTCGGGTATGCCGACCACATGCCAGAAGCGCCGCGATTCGTTGCGGCGATCTGCAGCGCTGGTGCGGTTCAACCGCCCGCGTGCTGAAGCGACAGCAGTGACCAACGGCGAGGAGGAGTCTCATGCCTGACACATCACGAGATCCGGTCGACCATGCCCGCACCACCCGCCAGCACGCGGGCGAGACGATGAAGGCCGGGGTTAATGCCCCTGGCCTCATTGCGGTCGGCCTCGGAGTCCTGTCACTGGTGGTGGGACTGTTCTCGTTCGCGAACGGCAGCACGCCGACAGGCATTGTCGGTGTAGTTCTGGCGGTGCTATTGATCGGCGGTGGACTGGCCTGGATCGCGCGCGTGCATCACAAAGTGCAACTGCAGCAACAGGAATGGCACCGCAAGCATCCAGACGCGCATTACGAGCCGCCGACGAGTTGATTGCTGTCAACCGTGGCGCCGGCGATACTCACTGGTGGCGCCGGGATGCAGCTGAACCGAACCTGTTTGGATGAGGGACTGCGCATCGAGGAATTGGCTTCCGATGGCCTGAGCCGGAACCAGCGATGCCGGGTCGTCGAGGAGTAGATCGACGATGCCTGCGACGACGGGATCGGCCACGTCTCGGCGTGCCAGCAATAGATTGGCTACCCCGACGGTGGTTACACCCGGATGTGGACCGTACACCCCTGCCGGGACCGACACCGCTTCGTAGGCAGTTCCGTACCGCAAGCGCAGCGCGTCGACGACTGTGGTCAGATCCAGCAGCCGAATGCCCACGGGCAGGTCGGCAAAGGCCGGGGTGGGCAGCCCTCCAGCCCACATCGCCGCGTCGATGAGCCCCTCTGCAAGTTCGGTTGCCGCACCGCGCATGGGTCGCTCGACGCGCCGCAGGGCTTCGGTACCCGACAGCTCGACCGTTGCGAGCACGCGCTCGGACAACATGGTCGCGCCCGAACCCGGCGCGCCGACGCTGACCGCGCGGCCGGCCAACTGTTCGACCGAAACGATCGGGGAGTCGTCGCGCACGGCGATCTGGAAATAGTTCTCGTAGACGCGTCCGATCGCGGTCAAATCGTCTGCGGCGGCGGGGATGATGTCGGCGAGGCTCATGGCGAGATCGGCGTCTCCCGAGCGCAGCATCTCGAGGTTCTCGACGGAGCCCCCGGTCTGCAGTGGCGTCAGACGGCTGACGCCGGCGCGGTCTGCTGCTGCCGCGAGAAGGCCCGAGAATTCCCAGAAGAAGCCGCCCTGCTCACCGGCCGCCAGGCGAACAGCGGGCCTGTCGGCATTGCGGCAGGAGCTGGCAATGACGGCGGAGCTGAGCAACGCGATGCCCCGCAGAACAGACCGGCGGTCCATCAGCGGGGACATCGACGTCACAGTCAGGCAGCCTAGAGCGTCATACGAAGGCGCGGCCCTGTTCGCGATCTAGCGGGGTTTCGGACTTGTTCTTCAGGACGAAGACGTACACGAACAGTGATACCGCCACGACGGCCGTGACATAGACGATGAACCACGTGACGTGGCCGCCGCCCTTGGCCGCCTGGTAGATCAGCGGGGCGGTGCCGCCGAACGCCGAGTTCGCCAGGGCGTAGCCCAAGCCGACGCCGAGGGCGCGGATGTGGGACGGAAACAGTTCGGCTTTGACGATCGCGTTGATCGAGGTGTAGCCGGTCAGGATGATGTAGCCGATGCAAACCAACGTCAAAGCCATTGCCCACGAGGTGGTTTGCGGTAGGAAGGTGATGAGCACGTAGGTATAGATCAGCGCGCTGGCCCCGAAGAACACCAGCAACGGCTTGCGGCCCACCTTGTCGCTGACCATCCCACCGATCGGCTGGATGACCATCAGGAACGTCAGTCCGACGAGGTTGATCCACGTCGCGGTCATGCCCTGGTCTTCGAATGCCGACTTGACGATGGCGGGCGCATTCACGCTGTAGGTGTAGAAGGCGATGGTGCCGCCGATGGTGACCAGGAAGCAGACCAGCAGCGCCCGCCAGTGCCGGGTCAGCAGTTCGCGGATCGATCCCGAGCCGTGGTCTTCACCGCGGCGGATGGCTTCAAGCTGTTGGCTGGTCAGCGACTCATCCATGCTGCGCCGCAGCCAGAAGACGACCACCGCCGCCACGCCTCCGATGAAAAAGGCGATGCGCCAACCGTATTGCTCGATCTGCGAGCGATCCATGAACGACTGCATGATCAGCAGCGTCAGCTGGGCCAGGACGTGGCCGCCGACAAGCGTGACGTATTGGAACGAGGAGAAGAATCCGCGCCGTTCCCTCGTCGCCGCCTCAGACATGTAGGTAGCCGACGTTCCGTATTCGCCGCCGGTGGCGAAGCCCTGGACGAGGCGGCACAGAATCAGAATGACTGCGGCCCAGACGCCGATGCTCTCTCGACCGGGGGTTAGCGCGATCACCAGCGAGCATGCCGCCATCAGGGACACGCTGAAGGTCAGTGCTGCACGCCGGCCGCGCCGGTCGGCGAACCGGCCGAAGAACCAGGAGCCCACGGGACGCATCAAGAACGTCACCGCGAAGATCGCGTACACGTAGAGTGTCGAGTTCTTGTCCGCCGAATCGAAGAACTGGCTTTCGAAGTACGACGCGAACACGGTGTAGACGTACACGTCGTACCATTCGACGAGGTTGCCGGACGATCCCCGAAGGGTGTTGAAGACGGCGCGGCGGGTGGCTGCCCGCGACGATTGCGGGGCAGGCGTCCCCCGTCCGTCGCCGAGGGCTTGGGTGGTCGAACTGGTCATGACGTGCCTCCTTGTCCCAACGATCAGCCGGGACCTGAGTCGCCGACGTCTCTTTCTGGTCCTACTGTTAGGGCAGTCACATGGCCTGCGGAAGGTGCTGGCGCGATCCCTAACACTCCCTTAGGACAGATCCCGGTCCGTACTGGGCGCGGATGCGGCAGGCAGCCGCACAGTGATCCGCAGTCCACCACCGTGGGCTGCGCTGACCTCGAACACCCCGCCGGCGCGTTCGGTCAGCGCGCGGGCGATGGACAGGCCCAGGCCGGTGCCCTGCCCGACGGTGTTGGTCGCGCGGAAGAATCGCGTCGTGATCAGCGGCAGATCGTTGTCCGACACGCCGCGGCCGTCGTCCTGCACCCAGGCGACGATCTGATCGGCGGATCGGTGGGCACCGATCTCGACGCGGGTTCCGCGGCCCGCATAGTTGACGGCGTTGCTCAGCAGTATGTCGAGGATCTGGGCGAGGTCGGTGTCGGACATCCGGGCGAGCAGACCCGGCGGTGCGGAGACCGAGGCGTCGATGCCTGCCTCGCTCAACGATTGCGACCAGAACTCGTGCCGATGCGCGATCACGTCGCCGACGTCGGCGCCGGCCACGTCCCCGTCGCGGTCGGGTCGGGCCTCTGCTGAGGCCAACGACAGAAGATCGGCGACCATGCTTTCGAGGCGGTCGACTTCGGCCGTTGTCTTGCGATGCGCGTCGGCCGAGGATTCCGGGACCGCCATTCCGAGGGTGTCCAGTCGAATACGCAATGCCGCCAGGGGATTACGCAACGCATGAGCGGAGTCGGCGACGAAGCGGCGCTGCGCGACCGCGGCCGCTTCGACGTCGCGGGCCATCTCGTCGAATACCGCCGCAAGCTTGCGTACCTCCTGGGGGCCGCCATAGTGACCCGCCCGGTCCTGTTCGGCGTCAATCTGAGTGACGTGGTCTGCGGTCGGGCGGTCCAGCACGCGGTTCTTCAGGTCCGTGACCCGCCCGGCTAGATCAGTCAACGGGCGAACAGTCCAGCGGGACAACACGACCGCGATCAACGACGCGACAGCCAAAAGAGTTACCGCGCCGCCGGCAATCGTCAACCACGCGCGAGTCACGTCGGTTCTTGCGGCGCCCGTGGAGGCGGCCAGGACGACAGCCCCGTCGACCTGGGTTCCGGTTCCGACCGGGACAGCGATCAGCACCTCAGCCGGTGACCACGGTGTCACCGATTCAGGGAGGCGGCTGCGTTGATTTCGCAGGGCGTCAGAGACCGCGTCGGCGACGCTGGCGGGGGTGCCGGCCACCCCTGCCGAGGCCCGCGGAGCGCCGTCGCGGTCAACGACGAGGACGGGCTCGCCGTAGAGCGTGAAGTACCTGTCGACGGCCTGCTGCAGATCTACTGACTGTGAATTGCCCTCGCGCGCAGCGAGATCGGCAAAGTAGGAGGCGGCGGCGAGTCTGCTCTCGCTGAATCGCTGCAACCGTTCCCGACCTAACGTGACGGCCAGGGGTATTGCGAGTCCGAGAACGACGATGGTGGAGTAGATGACGAGCACCAGCAGGACGCGCCGCCACATGTCAGCAACTCCACCGGTAGCCGTATCCGCGGATGGTGGCGATCGCGTTCGGCCGGGCGAGCTTGGCGCGCAAAGAGGTCATGTGAACGTCGAGGCTTCGGGAGATCGCGACGTAGGCGTCACCCCAAATGGCATCCATGAGTTCCTGGCGGCTGACGGCCTCGCCGCGGCGAGCGACGAGATAGGCGAGAACTTCGAATTCCTTGGGCGGGAGCGTGATTTCGACTCCGGCGACCTCGACGCGGCGGGCGCCCAGGTCGACGACGATGTCGCCGCACTCGACCACCTCGTCGTCCGGTGCTGCCGCTGGCGAGTGTCTGCGGGCAGCGACCTCGATGCGGGCCCGAAGTTCGCCCAGGCGAGCAGGTTTGACGACGTAGTCGTCGGCGCCGGTGCGCAGCGCGCGGACGACGGAGCGTTCGTCGTCGCGCGCGGTCAGCACGACGACGGGGACCTGACTGACACCGCGCAGCTGACGCAGGATGGTCATGCCGTCGGCGTCGGGAAGGCCGAGATCAAGGAGGACGAGGTCGACGTCGCGGTGACCGAGGAGCAGGTCGGCGCCGCGACGCATCCGCACAGGGGAGTGACCGACTTCGGCCAGGGCGTCGACCAGCGCCTCCCCGACGCCGTCGTCGTCTTCCACCACCGCGATGCGCATCGGATCAAAGGTACGGCAGCACGGCGCGTGGTTTGGCCTGCTTTCGAGGTTGTGCACCGTCGGCGGACGGGAGCGGCTGCCCCCGTAGGATCACGCGCACGCCCCCATAGCCCAATTGGCAGAGGCAGCGGACTTAAAATCCTCTGAACTGGGCGTTTGTTGTGTTTGCCAGTTCTGGAATCCGTCGGGAGATATGCCTCTAGCTGCGGATACGGTGTTGGCTGCGTTGGCCGGAGCTGAGTCTAAACGAAAGCACTGCGGTAACTACTGCGGTATGAGGGGTAGAAGTTCGTGATCCTGAGCATGTCCTCCGTCAGCTGGCACAGAGAAAAAGCAGTTACGAACGAGCCGAGTAAAAATTGCAGCGCTGACGTTATCGAACGTCGGGTGCGACACCCTGTGAGCAGATTCGCCGCGTTCGGGCAGGCGGCGGACGTTGGGCGGGACGCGTTCGATTATGCGAGCGAACGCAACAGTGAAGAGATCAAGCGGCGCGATGCTCCGTTGAGCACGGCGGTCGCCCCGCGTGGTTCTAACGGCTGCAACGATGGTGGTGGCGACCTGCTCGGCGGCATCGGAATGCTGCGCCGGCCGTAGGATTTTCGCTGAGTGCCGTCTGCCTCGCGTATTCAATTTCAGCATTCTTGCTGTCGTATCTGTGGACGCCGGTAATTGTTGTGTGTCTCTTCGAGGTCGCCGTAGGCGGTTGCTGCCGAGGGTAATACGATGACGCTGATTGACACGTATTTCAGCGCCTTGCGAGCTACTGCCGTTGTTCATCTGTCGGTGCTGCGGTTATTCGACAGTGTGCGAACTGACCACCGCGGGTCTTGGGCAAGAGTGATTCGCGCGATGGAGTCGGCACGGTTCGGTGACGAACTCAGGGCCCGGGCGAGAGCTTTTCTGACTCGGACATCGGGGTCGCGGCTCAATGCAATACCAACCTCGTCCGGCAACGTTGTCGATTCGACCCACAACATGGCCGCGAGACTTTTCAGGGTCCAACTTCCCTGAGCAAGCAGGCCGACACTTCCGTCAAGCTGAGACTGGACGAGCTGCAAGGTTTTCGTGACTCTGTAGTCTTCGTCCGTTCCGACACCAACGAGACGGAGAGCTGCATCTCGTACCCGCTGTTTCTCCTCGACTGTGTCTGCGAGCCTGCCTGCTAGATACACCGCCGCCGGTCTGCAGTCACTGCCGTCATTGACCCTCATTGCGCTCAAAGGACTGCTCATGGACGCTTGAAAAGCGTCGGCCTTCGAATGAGGCATGTCCGAAGCGAACGACAGCGCCTTCGTGAAGTATGTGCGGCGGGTATCCTCGGGAATTCCGTTAACGAGATTGCTGGCGGCGCGGAGGTAATCGTCGCGATTCGTGGCCGGTTCCCACGAGGACTCTGCCTTCTTAAAAAGCATCTCGATGCAGCTGATGCGTTCTGGCTCAGAAAGGGACGCGGCAAGCAGCGAGTCGTTGACTGCCCCAGTTCCGACGCCAAAACCATTTGGACCGCTCTTCGCAGGTTGACACAATCGTTGTGCAGCAGCTTGCGCAGCATCGGTCGTCGTGTCGGCGGGGTCTTGCCACGCGAGGAAAGCTGCAGCGTCGAGGTGGGTACCTTCCGCCATCTCATGGAGTCGATCGCGGACTTGGTCGAAGTTGGCCGCTAACGCTCTGCGAGCCGAATCGCCAAACGCGTGAGAGGCCCTCCCGTAGAGACCGATTAGTTGCTCAACGGCGGCGCCACGGAGCTCGCCGGTGTGTGTCTGAGCTATGCCGGCCGCGATGAGAACGTGGCTTTCGTCAGTGGGACGGTAGTGGTGCTTCTCGCACTCGACAAACCCAGATAGCAGCTTGAGGACGGTTTCCGCGTCACAGGCGGTAAGACGTTCAGACACGGCGGCCAGAAGGCCGTAGGCAGATCGGCGCATCTGAGGACTGAAGACGGGAGAGTCGAGCCGTGCACCCGAAGCGACGTCATCAATTGTCGATAGCGCCTGCGCTACGACGGAATTGAGATCGTTGTCAGGGATGAGATCGGCTTGCTGAGTTGTGAATTCGAGTGCGGATGCGCACACCCACGATAGTGGACTCTTGATGAGCTCAGTAACATCGTGGTAGGTGTCGCCAAAAGCTTTGGCAACGTCCCGAGATTCCTTATAGTTGCCGGCGCCGATGGTGTAGAAGGCAGCGAGGGGCAACTCACCGCACGCGAGGTAATGAGCTCCGAGTAGCCCGCGAGCGTCTCTTTCGTCAAAGAAGGACGCTGACCGTATTCCCTCAAGTAGATGCCGTCTTAGATTGATGGCGGCGATACGCGGGCTATTGAAATGCAAAGCTGCTAGCCCAAGTTCGCGAACGCTCTCAGCCCCAGCCACGATACGGGCTTTGGATGGCATGTTCAGCAGCGCCTGAGCGAGAGGGTGCCACTTGTCGTCGGCCAACACACCGAAGCGGTTCGCAACGAACCGCTGACTCAAGAGCCAGTCGGCAGCGTCCGTGTAGCGCTCCGACAGACATGCCTCATTGACTGCTGCGCGCCAGTCCCGGTCGGCTTCAATTGGCACGGCCTGCAGTAGCTTGTGGCGCGCATGTCGCGCGAGCACCAATGCCTTGAGGTTTCTCGCTATTCCAGAACTTGACGCGTGGAGCAGGTCGCCCCATTCTCCCGTCGCATCCGCAGATGCCAGTCTCAAACGAAGCGCGATTTCCGGGAGGGTATGCGCGATCTCGTCCGCGGCCGTCGTGATCACTTGGCGGTTATTCACGATCCAGGCCAGGTTGTCGTCGCCTAGCGCGCTCTCTGCTGCGAACAAGACGGTCCGTGCACGGTCTTCCGCATCGACCAGTGATATTGCCTCGGAGGGGATTTCGATTGGTAACGGCACAGGAGTTTGCAGGTGATCTGAGACGAATTCGGCGATCTCGACCGCAGCACCCAGGCGCGCAGTTAGGGGTTCTTCTGAGCCTTTCGGGAAATCGGGAAAACCCGCCAGATTCCTTAACGCCCCGAGCACCCGATCGGCGCGCATTGAGCTTCCAGAGATGTCGGCTTCCCATAGCGATTGCAGCATCAGCCGGACGGCGGTGTCTTCCTCCCCGGTACTGACGCACAGGGCCGCGACCCGATGGTCGAATTCTGCAGCGTGAATCGGGAAACCAGCAGCCACTAAACGTCTTTGAACCTCGCGGAAAAGCTCGAGCGCCGCACGTGGGTCGTCGGCAGCGAGCTGATTCGCTCTGTCGAGCAGGCCCTGGGCTTCAGTGCTGGCGAGAGGCCCGAGTGATACGGCATCTGCAGTGTCAAGGGGGCTCGGCCCAACTGCCTCTGCAATGGAGGAGCTGGGGGCCGGCACATGGAAATTCATATGCACCGTGCGTGCTTCGACATTCAGAGTGCCGAGAGATCCCACTTGGCCGATCGCGACGGAGTGGTCGTTGGCCGCCACTCCTTGCTGCTGCGCTTCTGATCCTTCCGATGGGGAGGTCACAAACGTCAGCGGTTCTTGGGATCGTCGCCCGTGGGTCGCTGCCCTCCAAGCGTGATGTCGCCGATTTTGTCCACGCGGTTTGCAGCGAAGGATCCGTTGTCGGCTGAAATATTCTGTCCTTTGTCACCGGCTGACTGCTGCGTTATCGCGCTACCGCCTGACACCGGGCCCTCCACCTTGTTGCTAGGGTCATCGCGGCCAGCGTCGTTTTCAGGCGCGCGCTGCACCAACACCGCACAACCGATTGCGCCAATGAGAGCGACGACGAGGAGTAACCACCACCACCAGGCCGGCGTCGAAGTGACCTTGTTGATGGCGAACGCCTCCGCGGCTCCGAACCCAACGACAGCAATCGCCGGCGCAGGTCGACGGCGGATCTTCGTTGTGACTGACATGGAGCTCGCCTTTCGTCGCGCGCACGCGTTCTGCTGCTTACGTCACAAACAGGCTAGCGTGTGACCCGTTGGCCGAAATGTACTGGTTGACGCGCTAGTGTTGGCAAACGCCCAAAGGAGGGGTGGGCAACATTCGCATCAAACGGAGCATCTGTGACGTTCAATTGCGGATCGCAACGCTCTCGCAAGTGTGAAGGGCGTGCTGATCGGTACGCGGCCGGTATCTGTCGTTGCGCGGGCGGGGACCCTCAGCGGTAGGCGGCCGCGTTGTCGACCTTCAGCCACCGTTCGGCGCGGGCAACGCTGAGGAGCGAAGGCATCGTCGTGTGATCAAGAGCCTCGGTCTTGCCTGGCCGCTCCGCCGGTGGTGCTGCCACTCGGAGCCGATTGAGTTCGGCCAATTCGGCGTCGGTCGTGTCGCCGGTGACGGGGCGGTTTGTCAGCCAGCCGAAGCGAGCGATCTGTTCAGCCGCGCGGAGGACCGTACGTCGTCGCCCCGCCGAGAGCTGTCCGAGAACGAGCGTTAATTCCGGCAGGAGTTCGGAGACGACGGCTCCTGATGCGACGGACCATAGGGCCAGTGCCCATTCCGCTTGGCCTAGGTCGCCGTCGTCGATGACCTCCAGCTGTTCCCGCCACCAGCCGGGATTGCGTGAGTGCGTGGTGGTCTGAGCAAGGAGCTCGGTCGGGTGGCTCATCGTTCCAAAGGCCGTAGCGTCAGCGCACTTCCTGTACGCGAGTCCGAACGGAGAGGCCGCGCCGATGATGGCGATCTCCGTAGCGATCCAACAACGACCGGCTTGCTCGTACACCGCTTTGGCGGTGTCTGCCCACGGAAATGTGCTCGCCTTATAACCGGACCTAAACGTGCGTTTCCTTCCGACTTGCTCCCACGGTGAGCGGGCCCTTCTGAGCTGGTTGATCGCCTCAGATCTGCGACGTTTCGCCCTCTCGTCGCCGGAGATGAAGCCTGTCGTGGAGCTGGTCAGGAACTCTCCGGGCGCCAGGGCGACCGCGACCTGCGCAGGCATCGAGCGCGTCGACGTGACGCAGGGACATTGCCCATCCAGCACCGCGGTGAGCAGAGCTGCCTCCAACGAACTTCCACGCTCCGGGGTTAGCCCGGTACTGAGGAAGAGTTCGGCGGCGCCGTTGGACAGATCCAAGTTCTCGAATTTCGAGGTGATGCCGGCTCCAGCTTCACAGCAGGCACCGACAGCGAGCCACGCGTTCTGCTGGGTCGTGCCAATCGCTGCAGTGAGCTGCTGGTACCACCACGCCGTAAAGTCGCTGCATTGGTTAAGCAGTTCCCGCAGGACTCGCACACGCTGTGGGTTCTCGACATCGCTCGGATTCCTGCTGATTAGGGCCGTCAGCCGTGCCCAGGTCGGGTCGACACCGTCGTCGGCGGGTAGGTCGGGAAGTTCAGGGAGTGCAACGATGTCCCGGCGGTCGAGCGCGGATAGCAAGATCGCGCTTCCGGTGTCCGAACAAAGCGCGGTCAGCACCTTTCGAGCTTCACGCGGACGACGCAGGAAGACGCCATCGGTGAGCAGCGCCCACGCGGCGAGGTACGACGGGGCATTTGAGGTTTTCCCCAGTTCCTGCTCGATCCCGGCGGTCAACGAGTAAACGTCGCTGCCCTTAGCGTTTCCTCCGTAGAACCTTGCGGTGTTGAGCCAGTACGGGCGTCTCAGAAGTTCCCGAAGCACCGTTGTGCTGTCGAAATCAGCGTTGTCCTCGCCTGAAGTGCGGTAGAGGAACCGCGCAGCAAAGTACTCCCGCAGCGACAACACCTCGAACTCGTAGGTGCCATCCACCTTGCTCGTCAGAGCCCACAAACGGTCGCTCGCGCCCTCGAAGAGTTGATCGACAATCGACTCGCGGTTGCCGTAGGTGTGCTGGAAGTGGCGCATCGCCGCTTTCAAATCGCCGATGCTCATGCGCCCGTTGATCTGCGATTCTTCGGTGTGTGCGTGCAAGTACCAGCCGAGGAACGGGATGATCTCGAGGAGCTCTTCCTTGTGGTCGCGGACGGCCTTCGGGTGCTTGTTGGCTTCGCGGGCCAAGAGCAGGTCAACGTACTTGTCGTATAGGTCGGTCCGCTGTGTGGGGGTGGCAGCCCCCTGCTGGTGGAGAAGGTCCAACAGGATTGTGAGCTGCATTGGGTTACCGGCGAGCTCATGAATGTAGGGCTCGCGGCTCTTCTCTTGGAAGCTCCTGCGCAGCGCGCGACCGTCTTTGCTCTTGATCCCTCGGACGGCGCACCATTTGCGTAGGTAATCAGCCCGCTGGTCACCAGTGAGTTGGTTTAAGGTGACGATCCCGAACATGTGTGGCGACGGTTCCGCAAGCTCACCGGCGCTGGGGCGCGTGGTGACGACTACCTTCAGCGGCTCACTGTAAGTCTTCGCCCGGCTGGCGAACGCGTCGATCTCGTTGACCACCCTGCGCCGGATGCTGGCGCTGCCGACTTCGTCGAGACCGTCAAGTACGACGAGGCTGGGTACTCGCTCGAATATGTCCTGCACGGTTGTCGCGGTGGTGGTGATACCGCCGCTGTCATGGGTCAACAGGTCGGCGAGGAAGCATTCGATGGCCGCCTGCTCACCCTTGCGTGGCTTCTTCGTCGCCGGCCTGCGATCGTCGGAGTGGTCCCACACGTCGTTGCCGGCGAGCCAGAGCGCGTAGTCGCTGAGGTCCAGCCTGATCGGGAATCGAGGGTTCTTCAGCTCTGGAAGCGATTCTGGCCGCTCCGATTCCGGGATGAACGCGCTGCGGTGCACTTGGCAGATGTACTGGCTGAGAGTGGATTTTCCTTGACCGGGGGCGCCTCGCACCAATGTGAACGGTATTGGTGAGTGCAGCAGGTGAGCGGCCGCTCCGCCGAGTGGGGTCGGCGCGCTTGATCGCATCCGGGTTTCGGTCGGGGAATGCACCTGATCGGCGGTGACGTCGACGAAGAGGTCCACCACCATTTCGCGGTCGACGTCAGCCTGGCTGAACTTGACACGCTGGTCGTCGTCCCATTGCGCCGCGGCGATTTTGCGGATCAGCTTGCGGTCTGCCTGGTTCTTGGCGGTGCCGACCTGCTCAGCGACCAAGTATCGGATGAGATCCCAGCCTGCGAGCATGTCGGCGTAGGCCCACTTTGTCGAGTCCGGAGCGTTGTCGACCCACGGATTAAGCGCCTCACGCCAGATGCATGTCATTTGGTCAAAACCGACGTTCTTGGCGTGCTCCTTTAGCTTTCGGTTTAGCTGGGAGAACGTGCCGGTTTTTGGCTTGGCCGTACTTGCCACATTGGTCACCAGGACGTAGTTGCGTATGCCGTCCTTCGCTAGCTGGCGCAGGTTGTTTAGCTCCTTCTTCACGACCGCGTCCAGCCAGCTGACGGGGTTCTTCTCCGTGCCGCTGACCGACCACTTGACCTGATAGATCAGTAATGTCTCCGGATCGATGTTGCGGAGACCGTCGACACCGCCGTCGGTCTGCCTCAGCGCCATCGGGCAGTAGTCGGGGAACTGTATTGCCAACAGAGCGCTGACGAGCTGCTGAAAATCGTGATCGCCAAGGCGTTCGTAGAGGTATCGGTGCCGGCTTTCGGGCAATGGCTGACTCCTTCGATCCAACCCCGATCGTGCCGTTATCGCCGTCGGGAGCCGTCTTACGCTCGCTCTATTCAACCCGCTAGCGCCGACTGGATCGGGGAGGTTGCAGGTCGCATGCCTGACTGCATTCGCTGCCGAGGCCAGCTCCAGCCGCGAGCGTCGGCATAGCATCGGCGCATGGTCGACGAAGAAGTGCCTTCGTGGAAACAGATAGTCGTGCGAGCTGCGGTTGCTTCCGGCGCGGAGGTGCTCGGCTGGCAGGCTGGTGTGCCGGGTGTTGGCGCGGGAACCGGCGCCGTGGTTCAGGGGCTGATCGATTCTCGTCAAGGTCGTGCGGAAGAGTTCGTCGATGGTGTTGCCGATCTCGTGGATGCACACCGACTGTTGGAACAGGTCCGGGCAGATCCGGGGCTCCAGAATCTGCTCTGGGATGGCATCCAAGCCGCGATGTCGGCGGCAGACAGCGGTAAGCGCATCTATCTTGCGCGCGTGGTGGCGAATGCCCTAACGGACGACACGAAGATGGATGACGCTCAGTTCATCGTGGCCGCCTTGCGCGAGCTTGAGGGTCCGCACGTTCGCGCACTTGTCAGACTCATAGCCGCCGATGACGAGAACCGAAAAGATCCCGGCAATAACGACGAAACCCTGCAGACCGCACTTAGCAACGAGCCACCGGCGGTGAAGGCGGTTCTGGTAAGAACCGGACTTGTATTGGTGGGTTCACAGCCTGTATCCAGCGGCCTGTACAGCATCCCCCGAGCTGAGAACTACAGCATCACCGGAGTAAATGAATTCGGTCGCAGAATCATTCGTGAGCTGCAAGAGACTGAGACGAACTGATTTTGTCTGCCCAAGATCCGACTCGGGATGTGCATCGGCGCTGGATCCGTACTGAACCGGCCGAACGGGTTTGGGCACTGGTCTATTGGTGCCAGCTTGCGTCTCGTATCTTGCATTTCAGCGGGTAGCTTTAGCACCGCTGATTCCATGTCGCTTGATTCGGCGGCGATTCGAGGAGTCCTTGATCTCGAGATTCGCGTAAGGCAAGGGAAGTTCAGGATCGATCGTGCGTTCCCTCGCAACAGGCCCCAACGCTGACATGAAAGATTCCAACATCTTGCGCTCAGCGACCTTCACGTTGGCGCACTCACCGAAGTGCACCCAGGCGGTACTCAAGTCCTTGATGCACTTGAGGGGCCACCCTCCGGCGTGCGGCGACCTCGCGGCGAGGCGTGTCCGGTAGAACTGGCTCACGCGATTCCGCAGAGACGTGCTAGCTGTACTGACCACGGACGTTGGTGACGGCGTGGTGAGGTGACAAGACGAAGACCTCCGAGTGAAGTGCGAA
>NZ_LQPC01000017.1 GCF_002101705.1 Mycolicibacterium iranicum
CCCGGAAGCTAAGCCTACCAGCGCCGATGATACTACCCACCCGGGTGGAAAAGTAGGACACCGCCGAACACAAATTAGGAATCGCCCCCCACAATTGCGTGGGGGGCGATTTCCAATTTGCGCGCGTATTTGCGCACCGGGCATTAATTATGAGCCAAAAGATCTTGGCCGTATCCTTTCTTTGTGCCCCAAGACAATCAGGGTGGCCGCGGAGATCGTCGACCCAACCGCGCCTCCAACGGCAGCGGACAGCGACCCCGCAGGGATCAACGTTCGGCTCCGCGTTTTTCGGGACCGAACCGGGCACGTCCCGCACAACCGCGTCCCGACAGTGAGGACAACCGTCCCAGCGGGCCCCGAATCCCGCCGGAGATCGAGGCCCGACAACTCGCCCCCGAGATCCGCGGTGAACTCACTACGCTCGACAAATCGACTGCCGACATCGTTGCGCGGCATCTCGTCGCCGCCGG
Source organism: Mycolicibacterium iranicum (assembly GCF_002101705.1). Taxonomy (GTDB): domain Bacteria; phylum Actinomycetota; class Actinomycetes; order Mycobacteriales; family Mycobacteriaceae; genus Mycobacterium; species Mycobacterium iranicum. The sequence goes on from NZ_LQPC01000017.1 coordinate 471, forward strand.
TGAGCTGCTGGACGAGGACCCCGAAGCCGCCTTGGAGCACGCCCGCGCGGCGCGTGCCCGCTCGGGCCGCATCGCCGCCGTCCGCGAAGCCGTTGGCATCGCCGCCTATCAGTGTGGAGATTGGGCGCAAGCCCTCGCTGAGCTTCGCGCGGCACGTCGAATGGGCAGTCGCTCACCACTATTGGCGCTCATCGCGGATTGTGAGCGCGGCGTCGGGCGACCGGAGCGTGCCATCGAACTTGCCCGCAGCCCCGAGGCCGCGGAGCTCACCGGCGACGACGCCGACGAACTTCGCATCGTCGTGGCCGGCGCCCGTTCTGATCTCGGACAGCATGAGCAGGCGCTCGCCCTTCTCTCCAGCCCTGCGCTCGATCCGTCCCGATCCGGTCAGACCTCGGCGCGACTCTTCTATGCCTACGCAGAGACGCTGCTCGCCCTCGGCCGCAAAGACGAAGCGCTGCAATGGTTCCTGCACGCAGCCAAGGCTGATGTCGAAGGGGTCACCGACGCCGAGGATCGGATTACGGAGCTTTCCTGACGTGAGCACTCTTGCGCAGCAACATGATTGTCTGTTGCTCGACCTCGACGGCACCGTGTTCCGCGGACATGAGCCCACACCGGGCGCGGTCGACACACTGGCAGCGGTCGAGTCTCGGATCCTGTTCGTCACGAACAACGCATCGCGCAGTGCCGGTCAGGTCGCCGACCATCTTGGCGAACTCGGGTTCTCGGCGGTGCCGGAAGACGTCGTCACCAGCGCGCAAAGCGCGGCCCGTCTACTCGGAGAGCAACTCCCCGGCGGAGCGAAGGTGCTCGTCATCGGTACGGATTCACTGGCCGCCGAGGTCAGGGGCGTGGGACTGGAGCCCGTGCGGGAATGGGCGGACGCTCCGGCCGCGGTCGTGCAGGGGCACAATCCGGAGACAGGGTGGCAGATCCTCGCCGAAGCAGCCCTGGCCATTCGTTCCGGTGCACTGTGGGTTGCCGCCAATGTCGACAAGACTCTGCCCTCGGAACGCGGCCTGCTCCCCGGCAACGGTTCCATGGTCGCCGCGCTACGCACCGCCACCGACGCCGATCCCCAGGTTGCCGGTAAGCCTGCACCGGCGCTGATGTCAGATGCGCTGTCCCGCGGCCAGTTCGACACCCCGCTGGTCGTCGGAGACCGTCTCGACACCGATATCGCCGGCGCCGTCGCATCGCAACTGCCCAGCCTGATGGTGCTCTCCGGCGTGAACTCCGCAGAGGATGCGATCTGGGCGATCCCCGAGCAACGGCCTGACTTCCTTGCCGAAGATCTGCGCGCCCTCACCGCGCAGGAAGCTGACCTGCTGCGTATCGCGCGTCACCCTGGATGGCACGTCGACATCACCGACCGGGGCGTCACGGTGACGTCCACCGGGGCAGACCCGGGCGATGCGCTGTCCGTGGTCCGCGCCGTGGCCGCGACGGTGTGGTCCGCCGACATCCTCAGAAGGCCCATCATCGGCGTAGGCGACGAGGCGCGACAGGCCGTCGAACGGTGGTCGCTGGTGTCGCCCCGCATCGACTAGCGTGAACTCCGACATGACTAACGAAGCCGACCAGATCCGCGCCCAGGTCGTCGAACTCCTCGGCGAGCCGTTCGACCTGTCGGCGTCCGATCTGGACGCCGTGGCGGCGCGTCTCGAAGAGGCCCACGATCTGTTGGTGCGTGCGCTGGAATCGGTCGAGAAGGGCTGATCCGCGTGACGCGTCGCGCACGTGTGGACGCCGAACTGGTTCGACGAGGACTCGCCCGTTCGCGCCAGCAGGCGGCCGAGCTGATCGGGTCCGGCCGGGTCCGCGTGGACGGAATGCCGGCCGCCAAACCCGCCACCGCTGTTTCGGTGAATGCCAATCTGACTGTCGACCACGGCGACGAGGACACCTGGGTGTCACGCGGCGCGCACAAGTTGATCGGGGCCCTTGACGGTTTCGGACTCGACGTCGAGGGCCGCCGATGCCTCGATGCCGGCGCCTCCACCGGGGGATTCACCCAGGTCCTGCTGAGTCGCGATGTCCGTGAAGTCGTTGCCGTCGACGTGGGGTACGGCCAGCTGGCGTGGCCGGTGCGCACCGACCCGCGGGTGATCGTCATGGAACGCACCAACGTGCGTGACCTCACCGTCGAAGCGATCGGCGGGCCTGTCGACCTCATCGTCGCGGACCTGTCGTTCATCTCGCTGGCGACGGTGCTGCCCGCACTGACCGCATGCGCGTCACCCGGCGCCGATATCGTTCCCATGGTGAAACCGCAGTTCGAGGTCGGCAAAGACCGGGTCGGTGCCGGCGGTGTGGTCTCTGATCCGCTGCTGCGCGTGGATGCGGTGCGCGGGGTCGCGCGCCGAGCGGCCGAGCTGAACTGGCACGCTGTCGCCGTGACCGCCAGCCCGTTGCCTGGACCCGCCGGCAATGTCGAGTACTTCCTGCACCTACGGGCGCAGACCGACCCGATGCCACCCGACGTGTTCGAAGCCGTGGTGCACCAAGCAGTCGAGGAGGGACCCCAATGACGGGCAACCCCGAACGCACCATCCTGCTCGTCGTGCACACCGGTCGCCCCGATGCCGCCGATGTCGCGCGTCGGGTCGAAAAGGTCCTCGCCGACAACGGGATCGGGTTGCGTGCGCTGTCCGCCGAGGCAGTCGACCGCGGCCCGATACCGCTCTCACCCGATGACAGAAGAGCCCTCGGTGCCGAGATCACGGTGGTTGACGCCGATGAGCGCGCCGCAGAAGGGTGCGAGCTGGTGCTTGTGCTCGGTGGCGACGGGACCTTCCTGCGTGCCGCAGAACTGGCACGCAACGTGGAGATCCCTGTGCTGGGCGTGAACCTGGGCAAGATCGGCTTCCTGGCCGAGGCCGAGGCAGAGGCGATCGACACCGTGATCGACCACATCGTCCGTCGCGACTATCGCGTCGAGAACCGGATGACGCTCGACGTCACCGTCCGTGCAGGGGGCGAGATCCTGGACCGCGGATGGGCGCTCAACGAGGCGAGCCTGGAGAAAGGTCCGCGGCTGGGGGTGCTCGGAGTGGTCGTCGAAGTCGATGGACGGCCGGTGTCGTCGTTCGGGTGTGACGGCGTGCTGGTGTCCACCCCGACGGGGTCGACGGCCTATGCGTTCTCGGCGGGCGGACCGGTGCTGTGGCCCGACCTGGAGGCAATCATCGTGGTGCCGAACAACGCGCACGCGTTGTTCGCCCGTCCGATGGTGACCAGTCCGGAGGCCTCGATCGCGATCGAGATCGAGGCGACAGGTCACGATGCGCTGGTGTTCTGCGACGGGCGGCGCGAGATGGTCGTGCCCGCGGGCGGACGGCTGGAGGTGATCCGGTGCGGTACGCCGCTGAAGTGGGTGAGGCTCGACAGCGCTCCGTTCACCGACCGGCTGGTGCGCAAGTTCCGGTTGCCGGTCACAGGGTGGCGCGGGCAGTAGTGCTAGCGGAGATCCGAATCGAGGCGCTGGGCGCCATCAATGCCGCGACGGCCGAGTTCGACGGGGGGCTGACGGTGCTCACCGGCGAGACCGGCGCGGGCAAGACGATGGTCGTCACCGGACTGCATCTTCTCGGCGGCGCCCGCGCTGATGCGACCAAGGTGCGTTCGGGCGCAGACCGTGCTGTCGTCGAAGGTCGTTTCACCACAACCGAACTCGGTGCGTCGGTGATCGCCCAGGTCGAAGAGATCCTCGACTCCTCGGGTGCCGAACGTGACGACGACGGCAGCGTCATCGCTGCGCGTTCGGTCAATCGGGACGGCCCGTCGCGAGCGTTCCTGGGCGGCCGCAGCGTGCCCGCGAAGTCACTGAGCGAGTTCACCAACGAACTGTTGACGCTGCACGGCCAGAACGACCAGTTGCGCTTGATGCGGCCCGACGAGCAGCGCGCCGCACTCGATCGCTACGCCGACGTCGGTCACCGGCTTGAGCGCTACCGCTCTGTCCGTGAACAATGGCTCGGCGCCAGGCGTGACCTCGAGGACCGACGCCGCCGCACCCGGGAGCTGGCTCAGGAGGCCGACCGGCTGCAGTTCGCACTGAACGAGATCGACGTGGTAGCACCGCAATCCGGTGAGGACGAGGCCCTCGTGGCCGACATCCGGAGGTTGTCTGAACTCGACGCGCTGCGCGAGGCTGTCCAAACGGCGCGGGCCTCACTGTCAGGCGACGGCGACGAAGGCGCCGACGGGTTCTCCGCTGCGGGCGCGGTCGGCCAGGCGCGCACCGCCCTGGAGAACACCGACGACGCTCCTCTCAAGTCGCTGGCCGAGCAGCTGGGGGCGGCTCTGACGGTGCTGGTCGACGTGTCCGGTGAGCTCAGCCAGTACCTCTCCGAACTTCCCAGTGACGCAAGCACATTGGAAACAAAGCTGGCCCGCCAAGCCGAGCTGCGGACATTGACCAGAAAGTACGCCGCGGACATCGACGGGGTACTGAGCTGGGCCAAGCAGGCTCGCGAACGCCTCTCGCAGCTCGACGTGTCCGAAGAGACGCTGGCCGGAATGGAACGCCGCGTCTCCGAGCTGCAGGCGAAGGTGGTCTCGGCGGCCGAGGATGTCACGAAGGTGCGGGTCAAGGCGGCCAAAGGCTTGTCGAAGGCCGTCACGGCCGAGCTGTCGGGCTTGGCGATGTCCGGCGCCGAGTTCATGATCTCGGTCGCGCCCCTGGCTGCGCGCGCCGACGACAGCGCCCCGCTGGCGCTCCCTTCCGGTACCACTGTGCACGCCGGCCATGACGGGGCGGATGCCGTCGAGTTCGGTTTCGCGGCCCACGGCGGTTCCGACCTGTTACCGCTGAACAAGAGCGCGTCGGGTGGCGAGTTGTCGCGGGTGATGCTGGCGCTGGAGGTGGTGCTTTCGGCATCGACCGAAGGCACGACGATGGTGTTCGACGAGGTCGACGCCGGCGTCGGGGGGCGAGCGGCGGTTCAGATCGGTCGCAGGCTGGCGCGGCTGGCGCGCACGCACCAGGTCATCGTGGTCACCCACCTTCCCCAGGTGGCGGCGTATGCCGACGCCCACCTCGTCGTCGAGGGAGTCACCGGTCGTGACGACGGCAAGAAGGCCAGGGCGAAGTCGAGCGGCGTCCGCCGACTCGACGACGACGATCGAGTCGCCGAGCTGGCGAGGATGCTCGCCGGACTGGGGGAGTCCGACAGCGGCCGGGCGCATGCGCGCGATCTGCTCGACGCGGCACGCAAGGACAAAGCCTCCTCAAGCGAGGCCACCACCAGGGTGTGACTGGTGTGAAGCCTGTGACTCAAGTGACGAGAGATAACTTCTGAGGCTGGTGTTACGGCGCGCCTCCGACAATTCGGCGGCACGCCTGTCCAGAATCGGGCCATGAAGATGTCTGCGTTGCTGTCCCGTAATGCCAGCTCAAAGCCAGGTATCACCGGCACCGCCCGGGTTGACCGGGACATCGATCGACTTCTGAGACGGATCACCCCGGGTGACATCGTCGTCCTCGATGCGCTCGACCTGGACCGCGTCACTGCCGACGCCCTTGTCGACGCCGGCGTCGCCGCCGTGGTGAACGCATCGTCATCCATCTCGGGTCGCTACCCCAACCTCGGCCCCGAGGTGCTGGTGGCCAACGGCATCGCACTCGTCGACGACACGGGCCCCGAGGTCTTCAAGAAGGTCAAGGACGGCGCGCGCATCCGACTCAACGAGGGAGGCGTGTACTCCGGTGACCGGCGGCTGATTCTCGGCACCGAGCGCACCGACGCCGACATCCACGAATTGATGCAAGAGGCCAAGGGAGGTCTCGTCGCACACCTGGAAGCCTTCGCCGGCAACACCATCGAATTCATCCGCAGCGAGAGCCCGCTGCTGATCGACGGGATCGGGATCCCCGACGTCGACGTCGACATGAACCGCCGCCACGTCGTGATCGTGGCCGAGGAAGACAACGCCGCCGCCGACCTCAAAGCACTCAAACCGTTCATCAAGGAGTATCAGCCGGTCCTCGTCGGCGTCGGCACGGGCGCTGACATCCTGCGCAAGGCGGGCTACCGGCCGGCGCTGATCGTCGGTGATCCCGACAAGATCAGCACCGAGGTGCTGCGCTGCGGCGCCCAGGTTGTGCTGCCCGCCGATGCCGATGGACATGCGGCGGGCCTGGAGCGCATTCAGGATCTCGGCGTCGGCGCGATGACGTTCCCCGCCGCTGGCTCGGCGGCTGACCTCGCCCTGCTGCTCTGCGACCATCACGGCGCGTCCTTGATCGTCACCGTCGGTCACACCGCCAGCATCGAGGAGTTCTTCGACCGCACCCGACAGCAGAGCAATCCGTCAACGTTCTTGACCCGCATGAAAGTCGGCGAGAAGCTCGTCGACGCCAAAGCGGTGGCCACGCTGTACCGCAGCCGGGTCTCCGGCGGCGCGATCGCGCTCCTGGTCCTCGCGATGCTCATTGCGGTGATTGCGGCGCTGTGGGTGTCGCGCGCCGATGCCGCCGTGCTGGAGTGGGTGTCGCAGTACTGGAACCAGTTCCTGCTGTGGGTCCAGGGCCTGGTCTCGTAGGGAACTGACGATGATCTCGCTGCGCTCGCACGCCATTTCGCTCGCTGCGGTGTTCCTGGCGCTGGCCATCGGCGTGGCTCTGGGGTCGGGGATGCTGTCCAACACCGTGCTGTCCGGCCTGCGCGACGACAAGCAGGACATGCAGCAGCAGATCGACACCTTGACCGACGACCGCAATATGCTGAACGAGAAGCTCAGCGCCGCTGGTGATTTCGATGCTCAGATGGCGCCCAGGATCCTGCAGAACACGCTGGCCAAGAAGTCGGTGATCATCTTCCGGACCCCCGACGCCGCCGATGACGACGTCGAAGCGTTGACGCGTCTCGTCGCAGCAGGCGGCGGCACGGTCACGGGGACCATCGGTCTGACCCAGGAGTTCGTCGACGCCAACTCGGCCGAGAAACTGCTGTCGGTGGTGAACTCGCCGATCGTGCCGGCCGGGGCCCAGTTGAGCACCGCCACCGTCGACCAGGGCTCGCAGGCCGGCGATCTGCTCGGCATCACACTGCTGATCGACAGGGACCCGAAAGCGGCGCCGGTCGACGACACCCAGCGCGACACCGTGCTGGCCGCGCTGCGCGACACCGGCTTCGTGACGTACGGCACCGAGCGCATCGGTGCGGCCAACACCGCACTCGTCGTCACCGGCGGGCCACTGGGTGAGGACGCCGGCAACCAGGGTGCCACGGTCGCTCGTTTCGCCTCCGGTCTCGCGCCGCACGGCTCGGGCACCGTCCTCGTCGGCCGCGATGGGTCGGCCACCGGGACCGCCGCCGTTGCCGTCACGAGGTCTGACGCCGCGCTCAAGAACGCTGTCAGCACCGTCGACAACGTCGACAGCGAATCGGGCCGCATCACGTCCGTGCTCGCGCTCAGCGCGCTGGCCAACGGGGCCAAGCCTGACCAATTCGGCATCGGCCAGGGAGCCACGTCGGTCACTGTGCCGCAGTAACCCGGCGCGTCACCGACACCTTGTCGGTGTCGGTGTTAGGGTGAGATTCCGTGGGTCGGCAGGCCCCAAACCGGGTGCGAACCCAGCGAAACAAGCCCTGCCCGGTCATCACGGAGGTAGTTCTTGCCATCATTACGCAAGCACCCGCAAACGGCCACCAAACACCTTTTCGTCACCGGTGGTGTGGTGTCGTCGCTCGGTAAAGGTTTGACGGCTTCCAGCCTCGGCCAGCTCCTCACCGCGCGGGGCCTGCAAGTAACGATGCAGAAGCTCGATCCTTACCTCAACGTGGATCCGGGCACCATGAACCCGTTCCAGCACGGCGAGGTGTTCGTCACCGAGGATGGCGCCGAGACCGATCTCGACGTCGGTCACTATGAGCGCTTCCTGGACCGCGATCTGTCCGGCTCGGCCAATGTCACCACTGGTCAGGTCTATTCGACGGTGATCGCCAAGGAGCGTCGTGGCGAGTACCTCGGGGACACCGTCCAGGTGATCCCGCACATCACCGATGAAATCAAGCGGCGTGTCCTTGAGATGGCCGCGCCGGACGTCGATGGGAACCGGCCCGACGTGGTCATCACCGAGGTTGGCGGCACCGTCGGCGACATCGAGTCGCTGCCCTTTCTCGAGGCCGCCCGTCAGGTGCGCCACGAGGTGGGCCGGGAGAACTGCTTTTTCCTCCACTGCTCGCTGGTCCCGTACATGGCGCCCTCGGGCGAGCTCAAGACCAAGCCGACCCAGCACTCTGTCGCCGCGCTGCGCAGCATCGGCATCACGCCGGACGCTCTGATCCTGCGCTGTGACCGCGACGTCCCCGAACCGCTGAAAAACAAGATCGCGCTGATGTGCGACGTCGACATCGACGGAGTCATCTCCACCCCGGATGCCCCGTCGATCTACGACATCCCCAAGGTGCTGCACCGCGAGGAACTCGATGCCTACGTGGTACGGCGGTTGAATCTTCCGTTCCGTGACGTTGACTGGACCCAGTGGAACGACCTCCTGCACCGGGTGCACGAACCGCGGGAAACCGTGCGAATTGCATTGGTGGGCAAGTACATCGACCTATCGGATGCCTACCTGTCGGTAGCCGAGGCGTTGCGTGCGGGTGGCTTTGCCCACCACGCCAAGGTGGATATCCGATGGATCCCGTCCGATGACTGCGAAACCGATATCGGCGCCGCGACAGCGCTCGCCGACGTCGACGGCGTGCTCATCCCCGGCGGCTTCGGTATCCGTGGCATCGAGGGCAAGGTCGGTGCGATCCGCTACGCCCGCAAGCGCGGTCTGCCCGTGCTCGGCCTGTGCCTGGGCCTGCAGTGCATCGTCATCGAAGCGGCGCGCTCGGTCGGTCTGTCCGGGGCCAACTCCGCGGAGTTCGACCCCGAGACCCCCGATCCGGTCATCTCCACGATGGCCGATCAGCGCGACGCCGTTGCGGGCGAGGCCGACCTCGGCGGCACGATGCGCCTCGGTGCGTATCCCGCTGTGCTGCAGAAGAATTCGTTGGTCGCCAAGGCCTACGATGCCACCGAGGTCTCCGAGCGGCACCGGCACCGATACGAGGTGAACAACGCCTACCGTGACCGGATCTCCGAAAGCGGCCTGCGATTCTCGGGTACCTCGCCCGACGGTCATCTCGTCGAGTTCGTCGAGTATCCGCCCGAGGTGCACCCGTTCATCGTCGGCACCCAGGCTCATCCCGAACTCAAGAGCAGGCCCACCCGCCCGCACCCATTGTTCGTCGCCTTCATAGGGGCGGCGGTCGAGTACAGCAACGGCGAACGACTCCCGGTCGAGATGCCGGCGATTCCTGACCAACAGTCCAACGGCGCCGAACACGCCCTCGAGGACGCCCCGGCCCGTGGCTGAGGACGCACCGGGCAGTCACGAGTTCTCCGTTGCCGCCAGCGAGACGGTGTATGTCGGCAAGATTCTGGCGCTGCGCGCTGACGAGGTGCGAATGCCAGGCGGTCGCACCGCGCGGCGGGAAGTTGTCGAGCATTTCGGTGCGGTCGCCATCGTCGCGTTGGACGACGACGGCCGGATCGTGCTGGTTCATCAGTACCGCCACGCATTCGGCAGGCGGCTGTGGGAACTGCCTGCGGGTCTGCTCGATTTCAGCGGTGAGGAGCCGCACCGGTCGGCGGCTCGCGAGTTGGCCGAGGAAGTGGGTCTTGCGGCCGACACCTGGCGCACCCTTGTCGATACCAATTCCGCACCCGGGTTCTGCGACGAGAGCGTGCGGGTGTTCCTGGCCACTGGACTGAGCGAGGTCGAGCGGCCCGAGGCGCACGACGAGGAAGCGGATCTGAAGGTGGAACGGTTCGACCTCGCCGACGCCGTCGCGAAGGTGTACTCCGGAGACATCGTGAACTCCATCGCGGTCGCAGGCATCCTCGCCGCGCATGCGATGCCCGACGTCGCGACGCTGAGACCCGTCGACGCCCCGTGGACCGATCGCCCCGGAGCGTTCGCCCGTCGAATGGGCCACCAATGACCACAGGCGTCGAATCTCCGGTACTGGACGAACAGCTCCAGAGCTATCTCGACCACCTCGCGATCGAACGCGGCGTGGCGGCCAACACCCTCAGCTCCTACCGCAGAGACCTGCGCCGCTACGCCGATCACCTCTCGTCGCGGAGCGTCACGGACCTAGCCGGCGTCACCGAGGCCGACGTCAGCGAGTTCCTGGTATCCCTGAGGCGCGGCGATCCGGACAACGGCGTGGTGCCGCTGTCCGCGGTGTCGGCCGCCCGTGCCCTGATCGCAGTGCGTGGACTGCACAAGTTTGCGGCGGCCGAAGGCATCGCCGCGATAGACGTGGCCCGCGACGTGAAGCCGCCGACCCCGAGTCGCCGGCTGCCCAAGAGCCTGACGCTTGACGAGGTGCTCGCGTTGTTGGAGGCCGCCGGGGGCGACAGCGACGCCGACTCCCCGCTGACACTGCGCAACCGCGCGCTGTTGGAGCTGCTGTACTCGACCGGCGCGCGGATCTCGGAAGCCGTCGGCCTCGACATCGACGACGTTGACACCAAGGCCAGGTCCGTCCTCCTGAGAGGCAAGGGCGGCAAGCAGCGGCTGATCCCCATCGGGCGACCGGCCGTGACCGCACTCGACACCTATCTCGTGCGTGGCAGGCCGGACCTGGCGCGTCGCGGCCGGGGCACGCCTGCGATCTTCCTCAATGCCCGCGGCGGACGGCTGTCGCGCCAAAGCGCATGGCAGGTGCTGCAGGACGCCGCCGACCGGGCGGGTATCACCGCGACGGTGTCGCCGCACGTGTTGCGGCATTCGTTCGCCACCCACCTGCTCGACGGCGGCGCAGACGTTCGCGTCGTGCAGGAACTGCTCGGGCACGCGTCGGTGACGACGACGCAGATCTACACGATGGTCACGGTGAACGCACTGCGCGAGGTGTGGGCAGGAGCGCACCCACGGGCGCAGTGATCAGCGCTGGCCTAGATACTCCGATTCCAGCACCAGGTCGGGAAGCAGCCGCTGGTACTCGACGTGTGTGCGGTGCTCGATGGTGTGCCACACCGTGCCTTCACTGCCGCGCATGTACGCCCGGTAGGCAGGCGCGCCGGGAATGCCGACATTGTCGGCGACGACGATCGAGCCTTGGTGCAACCAATTGCGCATGAGGATCGTGCGCAGGTCGGAGAGGTAAGCCCGTTTGTCGTGGTCGATGAACACCAGGTCGACAGCCCCGTCGGTGAACCCGTGGTCGCGGGCCAGCGTGTCGGCGGTGCGGCCGTCGTCGCCGAGGGTGCCGACGACGCATGTGATCCGGTCGGCGGCCCCGGCGTGCGCCCAGATCCGTCGCGCCACATCGGCATTCGCCGCTGAGAACTCGACCGAGTAGATCCGTGCCGACGGGGCTGCCGCCGCTATTCGAAGGGCGCTGTACCCGCAGTAGGTGCCGAGCTCGAGTACCAGGCCTGGGTCGGCCCGGCGCACGGCCGCGTCGAGCAGCGTGCCCTTCTTGTCGCCGATGTTGATCAGCATCGACTGTTCGTAGGCGAAGGAGTCGATCGCGGCCAGGGCGTCGCCGATATCGCCGGGGCGGGCACTGGCCTCGACGTATGCGGCGCAGGCCGCTTCGCGCCCGTCGCCGATCTGACCCGTTCGGATGAAAGACGGCATGCCGGCCGCCAGCCGTGCCCATGACCTGATGCCCATGCCGACAGATTAGGAGGGTCGCGGGCGTGTTGCCTGCGGGTCTGGCTCACCAGCGCGTTGCGCACCGTTAAACTTGCCCGGATGTCCGCCATGCCTGAGGGTTGCCTGACCAGCGACGGTCCGGCATGACCGACGACACCGGACTGGACCCCGAGCCGACACCCGGCCTGACCGGCCGTCTGCCCCGGGCCATCCCCGAGCCCGCACCACGCACCTCGCACGGTCCGGCCAAGGTGATCGCGATGTGCAATCAGAAGGGCGGCGTCGGCAAGACGACGTCCACGATCAACCTGGGGGCCAGCCTCGCCGAGTACGGCAGGCGGGTGCTGCTCGTCGACCTCGATCCGCAGGGTGCGCTGTCGGCGGGGCTCGGGGTGCCGCACTACGAACTGGACCACACCGTGCACAACCTGCTGGTGGAGCCGCGGGTATCGATCGATCAGGTGCTTATCACGACACGCGTGCCCGGCCTGGATCTTGTGCCGAGCAACATCGACCTGTCCGCCGCAGAGATCCAACTGGTGAACGAGGTGGGTCGCGAGCAGTCGTTGGCCCGCGCGCTCTACCCGGTACTGGACCGCTACGACTACGTCCTGATCGACTGCCAGCCGTCGCTCGGGCTGCTCACCGTCAACGGGTTGGCGTGCAGCGACGGCGTCATCATTCCCACCGAGTGCGAGTTCTTCTCGCTGCGCGGTCTGGCCCTGCTGACCGACACCGTCGAGAAGGTGCACGACCGGCTCAACCCGAAGCTGTCGATCAGCGGAATTCTGATCACCCGATACGACCCCAGGACGGTGAACTCGCGCGAGGTGATGGCGCGTGTGGTCGAGCGGTTCGGCGATCTCGTGTTCGACACCGTCATCACCCGCACCGTGCGCTTCCCCGAAACCAGTGTCGCCGGCGAACCCATCACCACCTGGGCGCCCAAATCGGCTGGGGCCGAAGCATATCGGGCGCTGGCGCGTGAGGTCATCCACCGGTTCGGCGCGTGAGCGAGGCAGCGCCTGAAGACGCGTCGGCTCAGGCTGGGTTCCAAGTTCGGCTCAGCAACTTCGAGGGCCCGTTCGACCTGCTGCTGCAACTAATCTTCGGTCACCGGCTCGACGTCACCGAGGTGGCGCTGCATCAGGTCACCGACGAGTTCATCGCGTACACCAAGGCGATCGGGGCTCAGCTAGAGCTCGATGAGACGACGTCGTTCCTGGTGGTCGCGGCCACCCTGCTCGACCTGAAGGCTGCGCGCCTGCTGCCCGCAGGTGAAATCCACGACGAGGAGGACCTGGCGCTTCTGGAAGTTCGCGATCTGCTGTTCGCGCGGCTGCTGCAGTACAGGGCGTTCAAGCACGTCGCAGAGATGTTCGCCGAGCTCGAGGCCGCGGCAATGCGGAGCTATCCGCGCGCAGTGTCGCTCGAAGATCGCTTCTCCGATCTGTTGCCCGAAGTGATGCTTGGCGTCGACGCGGCGCGATTCGCCGAGATCGCCGCAGCAGCGTTCACCCCTCGCCCGGTGCCCGCCGTGGGCCTCGACCACCTGCACCAGGTGGCGGTCTCGGTGCCCGAGCAAGCCGCGAACCTGATGTCGCTGCTGGAGCAGCGGGGGATCGGCCACTGGGCCACGTTCTCCGACCTGGTTGCCGATTGCCGAATGCCGATGGAGATCGTCGGAAGGTTCCTGGCGCTGCTCGAGTTGTACCGAGCGCGAGCGGTAGCATTCGAACAACCAGAAGCGCTTGGTGTGCTCCAGATTTCGTGGACCGGCGAGCGGCCGACCAGCGATCAGCTGGCAACCGCGGATGCGGAATAGAAAGACGATGACAGAAGACATCTCGACTCAGGACGAGCTCGATGGCGAGCGCAGCGCCGAGCTCGGAACCGACGAGTTCGACGAGGCCGCAGCTCCTGAGCTGGACGAGGCTGAGCTGGACGCCGTCCTCGAAGCGCTGCTGCTCGTCGTCGATACCCCGGCATCCGTTGACGCACTGGCCACCGCCACCGGCCAGCCAGCCGGTCGCGTAGCTGAGCGGCTGCAGGTTCTCGCCGACGGTTTCGCCGCACGAGACAGCGGCATCGATCTGCGTGAGGCCGGCGGCGGTTGGCGTATGTACACCCGCTCCAAGTACGCGCCATATGTCGAGAAACTGCTGCTCGACGGCGCCCGATCGAAGCTGACCCGGGCCGCGCTCGAGACCCTCGCGGTGGTGGCCTACCGCCAGCCTGTCACGCGGGCCCGCGTGAGTGCGGTGCGCGGCGTCAACGTCGACGCGGTGATACGCACCCTGGTGGCACGAGGACTGATCACCGAAGCGGGCACCGACGACGACTCGGGCGCGGTGACGTTCGCCACCACCGAGTTGTTCCTCGAGCGGCTGGGGTTGACGTCGCTGACCGACCTGCCGGACATCGCGCCGCTGCTGCCCGACGTCGACGTGATTGACGACCTCAGTGAAACCCTCAGTGAAGAGCCGCGTTTCATGAAACTCAACGGAACGGCATCGGCACCCGAGGTGCCGTCGTCGTTCGACGTGGATCAGGACTGAACATGACCGATGGCGAAGGTGTGCGCCTGCAAAAAGTGTTGTCCCAGGCGGGAATTGCATCCCGCCGGGTCGCCGAGAAGATGATCCTCGACGGCCGCGTCGAGGTCGACGACCAGATCGTCACCGAATTGGGTACCCGGGTGGATCCCGAGGTGTCGGTGATACGCGTCGACGGTGCCCGGATCGCGGTCAATGACGAGCGGATGTACCTGGCGATCAACAAGCCGCGCGGGATGCATTCCACGATGGCCGACGATCGGGGGCGTCCCTGCATCGGCGACCTGGTCGAGCACCGGGTTCGAGGAAACAAGAACCTGTTTCACGTCGGACGGTTGGACGCCGACACCGAGGGGCTGCTGCTGCTCACCAACGACGGCGAGTTGGCTCACCGACTGATGCATCCGTCCTTCGAGGTGCCGAAGTCCTACGTGGCCACCGTGCTGGGCTCGGTGCCGCGCGGGTTGGGCAAGAAGTTGCGCGGTGGCGTCGAACTCGACGACGGGCCGGTGCAGATCGACGACTTCGCAGTGGTAGACACCGTCCCGGGCAAGACGCTGGTCCGGGTGACGCTCCACGAAGGCCGCAAGCACATCGTGCGCCGTCTGCTCGCCGAGGTCGGCTTCCCGGTGCAGGAACTCGTCCGGACAGACATCGGTGCAGTCAGCCTCGGTGACCAGCGTCCCGGAAGCATCCGGGTGTTGACTCAGAAGGAGATCGGCGAACTGTACAAGGCGGTGGGTTTGTGAGCCAATCCCTGGTGATCGCGATCGACGGTCCCGCAGGTACCGGAAAGTCATCGGTGGCAAGGGGTTTGGCGACCGCGCTGAACGCCGCCTACCTCGATACCGGCGCGATGTACCGGATTGTGACCCTGAGTGTGCTGCGCTCGGGCATCGATCTCGACGACCCGGCGGCCGTCGCCGCGGCGATCGGGAATGTCGATATGGCGGTCGGGCATGATCCCGGTGAGGACCGCTGTTGCCTTGCAGGAGAAGATGTTTCGGCGGAGATTCGTGGCGATGCCGTCACCAAGGCGGTGTCGGCCGTGTCCGCAGTTCCCGAGGTGCGCCAGCGCCTCGTTGAACTGCAGCGCGAACTCGCCTCGACGTCGGGCAACGTCGTCGTCGAAGGCCGGGACATCGGGACCGTGGTACTGCCCGACGCCGACGTGAAGATCTTCCTTACCGCCTCGGCCGAAGAGCGGGCGAGACGCCGTCACGGCCAGAACGTGGCAGGCGGGCTCCCCAGCGATTACGAGGCGGTGCTCGCCGACGTCAAGCGACGTGATCACCTCGACTCCACCCGTGCAGTGTCGCCATTGCGCGCCGCCGACGACGCCATCGTGGTGGACACCAGCACGATGAATCAGTCCGAGGTCATCACTCATCTGACTGAGCTCGTCGCACAGAAAGTGGGTGTAGGACAATGACTTCGGACGATGCAGACACCCGAGGTGATGGCTCGGACGCCGGGGACGGCGTCTGGTTCGACGAGGGCGACTGGGAAGTCGGGGCCGAAGAGGTTGCCGAGGCGATCGAGGAAGTGTCGGCGCCGCCACCCGTGGTGGCCGTCGTCGGCCGGCCGAACGTCGGAAAGTCCACCCTGGTGAACCGGATCCTGGGCCGCAGGGAAGCGGTCGTTCAGGACGTCCCCGGCGTGACGCGCGACCGGGTGTCCTATGACGCGACCTGGGCGGGACAGCGCTTCGTGGTGCAGGACACCGGCGGATGGGAGCCCGATGCGAAGGGGCTGCAGCAACTCGTCGCTGACCAGGCATCCGTCGCGATGCGCACCGCCGACGGGATCATCTTCGTCGTCGACTCAGTCGTCGGAGCCACCGCGGCCGACGAAGCCGCGGCGAAACTGCTGCAGCGATCCGGAAAGCCGGTCTTCCTGGCGGCCAACAAGGTTGACAACGAACGGGGTGAAGCCGACGCCGCGGCGCTGTGGTCGCTCGGGTTGGGAGAGCCGCACACGATCAGCGCCATGCACGGCCGTGGCGTCGCCGACCTGCTCGACACGGTCGTCAGGGCGCTGCCGACCGTTTCTGAAGTGTCGGCGGGCGGTAGCGGCGGTCCCCGCCGGGTGGCGCTGATCGGCAAGCCGAACGTCGGCAAATCGTCGCTGCTGAACCGCCTTTCGGGCGACGAGCGGTCGGTGGTGCACGACGTCGCGGGAACGACCGTCGACCCGGTGGACTCGCTGATCGAAATGGAGGGCAAGCTGTGGCGTTTCGTCGACACCGCCGGGTTGCGCCGTAAGGTCGGCCAGGCCAGCGGCCACGAGTTCTACGCGTCTGTGCGTACCCACGGAGCGATCGATTCCGCCGAGGTGGCCATCGTCCTCGTCGATGCGTCTCAGCCGCTGACCGAGCAGGACCAGCGGATCTTGTCGATGGTGATCGAGGCAGGCCGGGCTCTGGTGCTGGCGTTCAACAAATGGGACCTCGTCGACGAGGACCGCCGCTACCTGCTGGACCGCGAGATCGATCTGCAGCTGTCGCAGCTGCAGTGGGCTCCGCGGGTCAACATCTCGGCGAAGACCGGCAGGGCTGTGCAGAAGCTGGTGCCGGCGTTGGAGACGTCGCTGGCGTCGTGGGACAAGCGGATCACCACCGGTCAGCTCAACACGTTCCTCAAGGAGGTGGTGGCCGCGACGCCGCCACCGGTGCGCGGCGGTAAGCAGCCGAGAATTTTGTTCGCCACCCAAGCCACGGCGAGGCCGCCGACCTTCGTGCTGTTCACCACCGGCTTCCTCGAGGCCGGCTACCGCCGCTTCCTTGAGCGCAGGCTGCGCGAGACATTCGGTTTCGAAGGCAGCCCGATCCGGATCAACGTCAGGGTTCGGGAGAAGCGCGGAGCGAAGCGCTAGCGGAGCGACCATGGATGCGGAGCGAAGCGCTAGCGGAGCGACCATGGATGCGGAGCGAAGCGCTAGCGGAGCGACCATGGATCGGGCCTGAAGGCTCGTCGGTGAGGTTTTTCTAGGTCTGGTTGGGGGAGGAGCGGGTAACAGTTTTGTCCGTAGTCGATATGGTCCTCATCGCCCTTGCCGGTGTGGGGGCCGGTGCCATCAACGCCCTCGTGGGCTCGGGCACCCTCATTACCTTCCCGACCCTGGTAACCCTCGGCTTCCCGCCGGTCACCGCGACCATGTCGAACGCAGTCGGCCTCGTTGCCGGCGGCGTATCCGGGACCTGGGGTTACCGACGTGAGCTGCAGGGTCAGTGGAGGCGACTCAAATGGCAGATTCCGGCGTCGTTCATCGGTGCCGGAGGCGGGGCGTGGCTGCTGCTGCACCTTCCGGAGAAGGTATTCATTCAGATCGTTCCCGTCTTGCTGATCCTGGCGCTGGTCCTGGTGGTGCTCGGACCGCGCATCCAGACCTGGGCCAAGCGCCGGGCCGAGGCCAGTGGGCAATCTGCCGACCATGTGTCGGCGGCGCGGATGACGGCACTGGTCGCCGGGACGTTCGCCGTCGGCGTGTACGGCGGCTACTTCACCGCGGCCCAGGGGATCCTGCTGATTGCCGTGATGGGAGCGCTGCTGCCCGAGGACATGCAGCGCATGAACGCGGCGAAGAACCTGTTGTCATTGATCGTCAACATCGTGGCCGCCGTGGCCTACACCGTCGTCGCCTTCGATCGGATCAGCTGGACTGCCGCCGGTCTGATCGCGGTCGGATCTCTGATCGGGGGGTTCGTCGGAGCCCACTACGGACGGCGACTGTCCCCGGGCATGTTGCGCGGCGTCATCGTGGTGGTGGGATTGATCGGGCTGTGGCGCTTGTTGACTGTGTAAGCTGTGCAGGGTTTTGGGTAGGACTCGACGATGGGATTCTCGATGGCTGATCGCGTGCTGGTCACGCCGGCGCCGTCTGATGTGTCCGCGCTCGAGCCTTTCTGGCCGTCGCGTCGACTGATGGCCTTCGACGAGTGGTGTTGTCGGCGTCCCTGACGCCCCAGCCCATTCGTCCGGTCGCTCATCGCGACCCCCTTCTGAAAGCAGCCCATGCGTTCGCTTCTCATCTTCACGCTCGTCGGTATCGGAGCCCAGCTGGTCGACGGGGCGCTGGGTATGGCGTTCGGCGTCACCGCGACCACGCTGTTGGTGTTGTCGAGCGTCGGGGCCGCGCAGGCCAGCGCCGCCGTCCACCTCGCCGAGGTGGGCACCACCTTCGCCTCGGGTCTGTCGCATTGGAAGTTCAAGAACATCGACTGGAAGCTGGTCGCCAAGCTGGGAGTGCCCGGGGCTCTCGGCGCCTTCCTCGGCGCCTCGGTTCTGTCGTCGCTGTCCACCGAGCACGCCGCGCCGTTGATGGCCGCGATTCTGGTCGGCATCGGCATCTATGTTTTGTTGCGTTTCTCGTTGCGCACTCCGTTGACTTTCGGCGCCAAGGGCACCAGCCACAGCGCCAAGTTTCTCGCCCCGCTGGGGTTGTTCGGCGGATTCATCGATGCGTCGGGCGGAGGTGGCTGGGGTCCCGTCACGACGAGCACGCTGCTGTCGCAGGGCAAGACCGCGCCGCGAACCGTCATCGGCTCGGTCAGCGCGTCGGAGTTCCTGGTGTCGGTATCGGCTTCCCTCGGATTCCTGATCGGGCTTCGCGAGGAGTTTCTCGACAACTGGCCGGTGGTCGTCGGCTTGATGGTCGGTGGTGTGATCTCCGCGCCGATCGCGGCATGGCTCGTCAGCCGCGTCAGCCCGGCGCTGCTGGGCTCTGCGGTGGGCGGTGTCATCGTGTTGACCAACAGTCAGAAGCTGGTCCACTTCTTCGACATCCACTGGCCGTGGTCGACCGCGATCTACTCGGTGATCGTCGTCGCGTGGGTCTCCCTGGTGGTCTATGCGTGGCGGACGTCGCGCGCACCGAAGTTCGCAGTCGAGAGTGGCCAGCGTGCTGAGAGCGACGTCGAATCAGAAACGCTCTCGCGCTGATTCCTGCTCCAAGACGGCTTCGAGGTCGCCGAGCCGCTCCATTGACGACACCGCACGGCGGGTGCGCATGTTCTTGGCGAGCAGGTCGCGATGGCGGTGGGTGAACGCCCAGTAACCGGCGGTGAAGGGGCACGCGTTCTCACCGAGACGCTTCTTGGGGTCGAACTCGCAGTCCCCGCAGTGGTTGCTCATCTTGTTGATGTAGGCCCCACCTGAGGTGTAGGGCTTGGTGGCAAGCAGACCCCCGTCGGCGTGCTGGCTCATCCCGACCACGTTCGTCGGCATGACCCAACGAAACCCGTCGACGTAGGCCGTCGCGAACCACTCGGTGAGCTCGTCAGGACGGTAACCGCGTTGCAACGCATGGCTTCCCAGAATCATGAGCCGCTGGATGTGGTGGGTCCAGCCGCGGTCGCGGACACCGGCAAGCGCATCATGCAGGCACCGGGCCGTGACGGCATCGGCATCGAGGTCGGCCCACCAGTCGGGCAGGTGGGTGCGCGCGTTGAGTTCGTTCTTGGACGTGTAGTCGGGCCCGAAGTGCCAATAAAGATGCCACATGTATTCGCGCCAGCCGAGGATCTGCCGGATGAAGCCCTCCACCGCTGCCAGCGGCGCCTTCTTGTCGTGGTAGGCGCGTTCGGCGGCCTCCACGGCGTCCAGCGGATGCAGCACCCCGAAGTTGAGTGGCACCGACAGCAGGGAGTGCGCCATCGCCCAGTCGTCGTTCATCATCGCGTCCTCGTAGCGGCCGAAGCTGGCGAGCCTGTGATCGATGAACCGGGTCAGCGCCCGCTTGGCTTCGGCGGGGGTGACGGCGAACAGGCGCGGGCCGTCAGCACCGATGGTGTCGAGATCCATCCGATCCAGGTCGTGACGCACCTGCTCGTCGATGTCGTCTTCGCGCGGTTTGTAGGGCGCCGGAACGTCGAGCGTCGACTGCTTCTTCGGCGGAGGTTCGCGATTGTCCTCGTCGTAGTTCCACCGATTGCCCACCGGGTCCGAACCGTTCATCAGCACGTCGAAGCGGCGACGCTGATCCCGATAGAAATCCTCCATCCGGAACCGGGTGCGCTGCCCGGCCCACTCCGCAAAATCCTTGCGCGGCAACGCGAAAGTGGGGGTGGGCAGCACGTCGGCCACAAGACCTTGCTTACGCAGGCGATGAACGAATCGTTCGGCGGCGTGCGAGGTGGGTTCGTGGACGAGAACGGGCCGCTTAAACCGCGTCAGGGCGTCGGTGTAGGTGTCGGCGCGCAGCAGGGTCGCGCGGTCACCGAGGTCGCGTTCGGCATGACGGAGCGCAGACAGGACGAGGTGCAGCTTCTGCCGGTGATAGCGGCGCTGGGAAAGTGCGGACGCCGCCTCGACAAGCAGGACTTCGCGATGAGCGTGCTCACCGCCATGCACCGCCGGACCGAGCTGGTCGGCGAACAGCCACAGGGGAGTGTCATCGCGCGTCGTCGCCATCTGTCCGTAGTACCCGTCGCCGATACCGCAGATGCGGTTGGGACCCAGGGGTCAGGCTGTTGTAAGCTTTCGTCCGCCTGCCGGCGATCCCGGAGGCACCACGGGCTGTGGCGCAGCTTGGTAGCGCACTTGACTGGGGGTCAAGTGGTCGCAGGTTCAAATCCTGTCAGCCCGACGCATGTGATGTCTCAGGACATCGGCGACAGCCGGACCTACGTTTGTAGGTTCGGCTGTTGTCGTTTCGGGGGTTGTCGGG
>NZ_LQPC01000018.1 GCF_002101705.1 Mycolicibacterium iranicum
GGGAATTACGTGACGGCGGGTGAGGAATTACGTGACGGACAACCCCTCATACCTGGGGAATTACGTGACTGCTGACAGTCGGGATCAGCTATTCCCACGAGCATGATGGTTTGGAACAGGTTGCCGGAGGCGCCTTCCAGCTTCATGGTGTACGGCTTCGGATTCCATCGAGAACCGGTGACGCGAACCTTGGAGTCGGTCAATTGGACGTATTCACAGCCTCTTACGTCGAGTTCGCCGCCCGGTTCAGTCAGTATCCAGGGGTTTTTGTTCTCGTAGAGCAGGTGCCCCGAGATGCTGTTCACCGTAGCCTGGAAGGAGGGGTCAACTGGTTCGACATCGAAACCTTCCGCGTGGATCTCGAGAAGCACACCACGCTGACCGGTGTTGGCTGTGGTGCACTGGCCACCGCACTCGGCAACCTTGCCTGCATGCCAGCAGAGCCCAGGAGGGGCGCCCTTCCATAGTGGGAATGCGGCAATTACCGCTGGGTCGGATGTGCGGCCGCCGATGATGACGTCGGCACCGGCGTCTAGCGCCGCAAAGTAGGGCTCGGGTCCCATCAGAGCCACAATGTGAAGACACGAGTCGATCTGCGCGTCGGTGAGGTCACCCAGCGGCGGCAAGTTCGATATGCGTCCCGCTGACAGCTTCTGTTTGACGAGCGCTGGCGACTGCTCCGAATAGAGCAGCGCGACCTTGAGCAAGTAGCCCTTCTCCTCGGCAATTTCGAGGACGATGTCGCGGGTCCAGTCGACATTCTTGTCGCCGCCCGCCTGGCCGGCCGTGCCGATGAGGATTGGTATGTGAGCTTCCTGCTGAGCAGCCATCAGCAGTTCAAGATCCTTCTTAACCGAGCCGCGGTCGTTCTTGGACATCCCTTGTGCGAGGTACGCCGCCCCGCTGTCTGTCGAGCCGGCGTCCAGGGAAATCGCGTGGGGCCTCCGTGCCAGGGCATAGCCGATCTCTTCGGAGGGAATCCCGACGCCCAGCGATCCTTCGGGCACGTAGACCCTGATCGAAAAGTTCTCCGGCCTGGTACTCGCATTCATGGACATTCCTTTCGGGCACCGCCGCGGCGGACGTTGAATGGACTGGTAGATAGGGCGGAATCGCGACAGATTGGTGCTAGGGCCATCGGATTGGCGTGACCGGCTCATGCCCGGAGAGGACTGCCACGACATTGTCGACCGCGACGGCGGCCATTCGTGTCCGGGTCTCGGTGGTAGCTGAACCCAGATGCGGGGTCAAGACCACATTCTCGAGTTCGAGTAGTCCCGGATGGACCCGCGGTTCGTCCTCGTAGACGTCTAGCGCAGCACCTGCGATCGTTGCGCGGCGTACGGCCCGGCACAGGGCGCTTTCGTCGACCACGGGCCCCCTCGCCGTATTGATCAGGTATGCAGTGCTTTTCATTCGATTGAGCGCTTCGTCATTGATGAGGTGGCGGGTTTCTGCCGTCAGTGGACAATGCAACGTGACGATGTCCGAAGTGCCCAACAACTCCGAGAAATCGATCCGTGTGCTCGGACCGACGACATCAGGCCCGCGCCGGGAGTGGTGTACCACCTCCAGACCGAAGACATCTGCCCGCGCTGCGACGGCCTGCCCGATGGCGCCCATGCCGACGATCCCCAGCCGTCGTCCCTGCAGGCCGGCGCCGAGAAGAAAGCCGATATCCCATGACCACTGCTGTCCGGAGCGAATGATCCGATCGCCCTCGCTCACCCGCCTGGTCACGTCGAGAAGCAGCGCGATCGTCAGATCCGCGGTTGCCTCGACAAGGATGCCTGGTGTGTTCGTGGCGACCGCGCCATGGTCGAGAAACGCTGCGCCGTCGAAGTTGTCGTAACCGACAGCCATGTTGGCCACCAGTCGAAGCCGCGGTCCGGCCGCTCTGAGCACCTCAGAGCCCACCCGGTCGTTGAGCGTGGTGATCACGGCGTCAGCGCCGGACACCGCAGCGCACAGCTCGGCCGGTGTCATCACCCGGTCGTAGGGCGCCACCATCACCTCGCCGAACGCGGCGAGCGGGGCCAGTACATTGCCAGGTATGGGGCGGGTTACCACGATTTTCGTCATCTGGACCTCAGTGTTTGACGCGCTTGAGGGCCAACAGGCCCTCGACGGTGAAGTCGGAGGAACGCGCCCAGGTGATGATGGATTGCTCCTCCTCGCGGATCGCCTCGGCCAGCGCAGGGAGACGGTCGACCGCTGCGAGCGGGATGCGAAGCGCTCCGTGCTGGTCACCGTGGAGCAGATCTCCGGGTGCAACGTCGAGGCCGGCCACGCGCACCGGAACGCCGATCGCCGTGAGTCGCATATGCGACCGTGCCACGCACAGACCGGCCGCGTGCACGGCGAATCCCATTCGCTGTAGCTCAGGTTCGTCGCGCACCCGGCCATTGGTGATGAACCCAGCGATGCCGAGGGCATCCAACAACGTGCCGTTGACCTCACCGAGAAAGGCTCCCGCGCCGGGTATCTCGTCGAGGTCCTGCATCACGACGACGGCTGGTTGGCCAGCTGCCAGAACGGCGCGATGGAGTTCACTGACCGGTATGCCATCCTGGCCCGGCGCCGCGGCCCGCATGGTCGCGGTGACCGCGGTGCCGACGAATCGGCCACCCGCCACCTGCCGGAGCGAGCCGTCGGTGTGTGCCTGGCCATCCGCTCCAAGTTCGCGGCGCAAGGCATTGCTGAGTGCTGGCGTATCCCATTCAGTAAGTTGGGTGTAGTCGATATCAGGCAAGGGTAGGTCCTTCGATTATTCGGCGCAGTCCGCCGGTGATGATCGCAGTCAGGTGGTTGGTGACGGCGATTGATTGTGTTCTGCGACAATTCAATCCGGGGTGGGCGCAAGGCTGATCACCCAAGCGGGGACGCTTTCCAAACGTGGTTGGCCGCAAAGTCAAAGAGCCCGGTCAAGCAATGGCCTTCTCCTTTCTCACACGCCGACGAACCGGGAGACTGACTAGAAACGTCGAGCGAGCTTCAGAACAGCGATGGCACGATCGCCTCGATCAGATGTGGGCCAGACTCGGAGAGTGCAGCGCTGAACTGAGCGGCCAGTTCCTCCGCAGTGGTCGCGCGGGTCGCAGGGACCCCCATGCCCTCGGCAATCTTGACGAAGTCGAGGTCGGGCCCAGAGAGATCAAGGAGGTTATCTGCTTGCGGGCCATCGGCACCAGCTCCGACCCGCTGCAGTTCTAGGCGCAAGATCGCGTAGGCGTGGTTGTTCAACAGCACCGTCGTGACGTTGAGGTTCTCCCTGGCCTGCGTCCACAGCGCCGAGATCGTATACATCGCGCTGCCGTCGGCCTGCAGACCTATCACCGGACGATCTGGCGCTGCCACGGCAGCGCCCGTTGCTACTGGAAGGCCATAGCCGATTGCGCCTCCGGTCAGCGTCAACACGTCGTGTCGCGGTGCACCCGCCGTGGCGGCCGGCAGCAACAATCCCGAAGTATTGGACTCGTCAACGATGATCGCACGTGCCGGAAGGAGCGCACTGATGACGTCGATCCAATTCTGCGGGGTCAACAAACCGGAAGGCAGGGGACGCCGTACAGCCCTCTGCAGCAATGGTTCAACGTCGCCGGCAACCAGGTCTGCAACGTCTGCGAGCGCCCGCACCACGTCCTGGGCGGTGTCGGCAAGCATATGAACCTGCGTCCCCTCGGGAACCAGATTGCTCGCCACGCCGGGGTAGGCGAAGAACGCCACCGGTGGCTTGGCACCCGCGACGACCAAGTGTTTGATATTCCCCAGCTGGACAGTAGCCTGCTCGGGAAGGTAGCCGAGACGTTCGACCATCGGAACACCCTCTCCGCGTTCGAGTCTTGTCGGAAACGTCTCGACGAAGGTCTTCACCCCGGTAGCGACGGCTAGCCGGCTGGTGGCCAGGAGTCCGGCTTCGCGGCAGGCGCCGCCGCCGATCAGCAGCGCCGCCGGTTCGCCGCTGGTCAACACCGATGCCACGTGGTCCACCGTGGCGGGATTGACAACAGACTTGGAGGGAGGCGCGACGAGTACGCCGCGCTCACCCCCTTCACCCCACGACGCGTCGGCGGGGAGAATCAGCGTCGCGATCTGCCCGGCGCCTTCGCGAGCGGCCGCGACGGCAGCGGCGGCATCTCTGCCGATTTCAGAAGTACATCGTGATCGACGGACCCAGGTACCGAGCGAACCGGCCAGGGCTTCGATATCCGAGTCCAGCGGAGCATCGTATTGCTTGTGGTGGGTGGCATGGTCACCGACGATGTTGACCAACGGAGTGTGCGCTCGTCGGGCGTTATGCAGGTTGGCCCAACCATTTCCGAGACCCGGACCGAGGTGCAGAAGCGTCGCCGCCGGCCTGTCCGCGATCCGTGCGTAACCGTCCGCAGCACCGGTGACGACACCTTCGAACAAGCCCAGCACACCCCGCATGGCATCGATGTCTTCGAGCGCTGCGACGAAATGCATTTCGGAAGTGCCGGGGTTGGCGAAGCAGACGTCCACGCCGGAGTCGACAAGCGTGTGAACAAGTGACTGGGCTCCGTTCACGGCGCGCGCACCTGGAACCTCTCACCGAAAACACCGTCAGGGTTCAGCACGCCGGCGGGATCGAAACACTCCTTGATCCGTCGCATCAACCCGATCTTCACCGGGTCCTCCAGTTCTGCGAAGAAGTCGGTCTTGGTCTGCCCGAGACCGTGCTCCCCGGAGATCGCACCGCCCAATTCCATTCCCAGGGAGAAGATCTCAGCCAGGAGGTGCCTTCGTTTTGTGGCTTCCTCGCAGAAGATGCCCAGATGGACGTTGCCATCGCCGACGTGTCCGCAGCCGACAGCTGCCGCGCCGTGCGCGTGCGCAATCTCGTCAGTCCTTTGCAGAAACTGCGCCATTGCGACGCGCGGTACGATCACGTCGATAACGTCGTCGGCCCCGGCTGCCTTGGCTGCCCAGAACGCCATCTCGCGTGCTGCGATCAGCTTTCGAGCCGAGCCACCCTCAAGCACATAGGTTTCCGCGGCGCCGAGATCATCGAGCAGTCCGCAGAGTTCTTCGACGTCAGAGTCGAGGCGTTGGTCGATGCGGTTCTCCAAGGCAACCACAAGGTAGGCCTGCGCACGCTGGGCCACCGCGGGAGGAATTCCGAGACCGAGGTTCTGGTATTGCCCTATTGCAGTGAGTGTTTGTCTGTCCAGGTATTCCAGGATGTGCGGTTCGAGGCCGCTGGCAATGATCCTCGGAACTGCGGTCATCACCTGGTCGAGGGTTGCGAAAGGAGCGAGAACAGTCGCGTTGTGGGCCAGGGCAGGATGCAATTTGAGCGTAATCTCCGTCGTCACCGCAAGTGTGCCTTCGGAGCCGATGAGCAACTGCGTCAGATCGTAGCCGGTGGACACCTTCGAGATCTTGCCGCCGGTTCGAATGATGTCGCCGGACGCCAGAACCGCCTGTAGTCCAATCACGTTCTGCCGTGTGACGCCATACTTGACAGCGCGCATCCCGCCCGCGTTGGTGCCGACGTTCCCGCCGATGGTCGCGCTCAGCTCGCCGGGATGAACGGTGTAACCGAGCCCGGCTGCTGCGGTCCTTTCTCCCAACTCGGCCAAAGTGACCCCGGGTTGGACAACTGCCACATGATTGGCAACGTCGATCTCCAGAATGCGGTTCATTCGTTCCAGCGAAATCACCAGGCCACCTTGGCGCGGTCGCGCGCCCGCAGAAAGACCTGTGCCCGAACCCCGCGAAGTGACCGGAATCCGGTATGCAGCTGCCGTTTTGATCAGCGCGGCGACTTCTTCTGCGTTCTCGGGCTTCGCGAGGTAGCCAGGTTCATGCGGAACGGTGCTGAGCGCTTCATCATGGGCGTAGTCCGGCGGAACAGCCTCACCTGCCAGCAGGTTGGCATCACCGACAATCGCGGCGAGCAGTCCCGCAACGGCCTGTCGGGAAGGCGCGATGCCTTCGTCGTTTCGAAGAGTCATCCCGATGCCCTCGCGACGAGCGTGCTGGCGATCATCCCGCTGGGGGCGCTCTTTCGGATTCGCCCGTGGTGCAGGAGATTCAAGACAGTGACTCCTTTCTTGATGCGATGGGTGTGTAGAGAAGATTGATCAGAGGCGAATCATTGCGGGCCAGTTGATACCGCTATACCGCGAAGATGGCGCCGGTCACCGTGGCCGTGATGAGGGAGACCAGACACAATCCCGCCGTCCACGGAAACGCGTACCGCTGCAGCGACCCGATATCGGTGCGCAAAAGTGTCGCGACGAAGTAGATGGGCGCGATCAGGGGGCTCAGTGAATGCAATGGCGTACCGATGAGAGCAGCTCGGGCAATGGCCTCCGGCGGAACACCGAACGCCTCGGCGGTTTGTGCGAGCATCGGTACAACTCCGAGGAAGAAGCTGTCGGTGGACAGGACAAACAGCAGCGGCATCGACAGGGTCGCGGTGACGAACGCGAATCCGCCGCCCCAGCTTTCCGGAACGACCGAGACGATGCTGTTGGCCATTGCCTCAACCATCCCGCCTTCGGACATGATGCCGGTGAATGCGCCTGCAGCCAGAATGAGCGTGCTCAGCATGACCACGGTGCCGGCGTGCGGTTTCAACCGTTCCTGCTGCTCAACAAGATTGGGAAAGTTCACCGTGACCGCAATGGCGAATGCAGCCATCGCGACGGCAGGCAACGGCGCCACGCCGGTGGCCAGTAGCGCCATGACCGTCAGCGTCAGCGGCAGGTTGAACCAAAAATTGCGCGGCTCGATCACGGTGCGGGGAGCATGCGCGTCCAATTCTTCACCCTCGGCCACACCTCCGTTGGTCGCCGGCACGAGTGTGCGCAGTCTGCGTCGTTCTGAGCGTCCGATGAAGTATGCGAAGACCAGGGCTGCGGTGAGCGACACCACAAGGGTCGGCAGCATCGGTACCACGATGTCCCCGATCTCGACATCCAACGAGATGGCCATTCGTGCCGGGGGACCTCCCCACGGCATCCAGTTCAGGACGGGACAGATGATGGCGAGAAGCATGGCAATGATCAGAGGATTCACTCCGAGCCTGCGATAAATCGGATACATCGCCGAGATCGTGATCAGTGCGGCCGTCGCCCCGTCCCCATCGAATCCGACCACGATGATGAGGATTGCCGTCCCCACAACGATTTTCATGGGATCGTCACCGACCGCTGCCAAGATCCGCCGGACGAACGGCTCGAACAAGCCGCTTTCGAACATCACGAGGAAGTACAGCAGCACGAAGACGAGGAAGACGGCGGTGGGTGCGGTGTCGACGATCCCGGCGACCATCATGCCACCGAGGCCGGTGCCGAATCCGGCGATCAGGCCCAGCACGCTGGGAACCAAGATCAGGGCGGCAACCGCTGACATCTTTTTGGACATCACGAGCACCGTAAAAAGTCCAATGGTGGCGAAGCCCAGAAGAGCCAGCATCTTTTCCTCTCAGCTCCAGCGAAACCGTTTGGCGCACATGCAGTTAAACTGCATCGCCGTCGAGGTTATGGTCCCGGTCACTTCCGAGTCGTCACCCTGTGTGGGGAACCGGAATCCCCCGTACGGGGGATCGGGCTCGACGTCGGGCCATCTCTGGACGGATTATGAGAGGGTGACCACTTCCGCCGCGCCTGCCCACAACGGGACCGATGCTCCCCGGATT
This sequence comes from Mycolicibacterium iranicum, assembly GCF_002101705.1. Lineage (GTDB taxonomy): Bacteria > Actinomycetota > Actinomycetes > Mycobacteriales > Mycobacteriaceae > Mycobacterium > Mycobacterium iranicum. The sequence continues at coordinate 7,670 of NZ_LQPC01000018.1, forward strand.
CCCAGCCTGGGTGCGGCCGATCTCACTCGGTCATTAACGCGCCAGTCCTTGTTGGTGGCCGGGGTTTGTCTCTTCGCGGATGCCCTACAACTTCTCTTCGCAGCACCGGTGTCCGCAATGGTGCCGCAAACCTGGGCGGTCCTGGTCGCAGTCGCCCTCGCCGATGCAGCGTTGGCCCTGCCCGCTCGGTTCGCCGGCTGGGTGGCGGCCGCACACGCCGTCGTCCAGATCGTGGCCGCAGTGCTTACCTTGGGGTCCGAGGCGGCAAGCGGAGTCGGCACTGCTGGTTTTCTGATAGCCGGCTATCGCGCTGGCGCGTGGCTGAGCGGAGCGCCGGCGTGGGCTGCATTGGCGATGCTGGTCTGCAGCACCGTCGGCGTATCACTCATCTCCGGGGGCAGCGGCCACCTGATGCTCGTCGACATGGCCTCGAATGCGCTGTTGCCCTGGTTGGTCGGTCGCTACACGACGGCTCGGCGCGGATACATCGCCGAACTGGAGCATCAAGCCGACAGGCAACGGCGGGAGGCCCGCGCCGCCGTCGACCTCGCCGTACGCGAGGAACGAGGCGCGATTGCCCGAGACCTCCACGACGTCATCTCACACCACGTCAGCGCCATCGGCGTCCATGCCGGCGCTGCCCGAATGCGATTGAAGTCGGCGACAGAATCTCGCACCGTCCACGAGTCACTTTCTGCTGTCGAACTTTCCAGTCGCGCAGCTATGTCCGACTTGCGTAGGCTCCTAGATGTCCTGCACGGGGATGCCTCGGCTGTCGGCCAAGTTGGACTCGGCAACATCGAGGAACTGCTCGACGGGGTTCGGCGGGCCGGTCTGCCGACTCGTTTCACGAGCGAAGGTATTGCGCGGCCGGTGCCCGATTCCGTTCAGGTGGCGCTGTACCGGATCACCCAGGAAATGCTCACCAACGCAGCACGCCACGGGGATGGCAGCACGGTCGATATCGTCCTGAGCTACGGGAAGGCCACGGTGTCGGTAACGGCGAGCAATATCATCGGTCGGACGGCCCCTGCCGGTGACGCCGACGCGCCACGCACGAGACCGCGCGGACTGGCCGGTATCGCCAAACGGGCAGCTTTGTTCGGCGGCATCGTCACCTACGGCCCGGGGCCCGACGGGCATCGGTGGGAGACAGTTGTCACGCTTCCCCTGGAGGATTTCTGATGACGCTGCGGATCCTTCTTGCCGACGACCACGGCGTATTCCGTTCGGGGTTGCGCGCCATCCTGAGTACTCAGGATGACTTCGACTGCGTCGGGGAGGTGGCCGATGGAAAGGCAGCGGTAGCCGAGGCCACTCGTCTCAGGCCCGACATCGCGATCCTCGACATCCGGATGCCCAAACTCGACGGTATCGAAGCCGCGCAAGCAATCTTGTCTGATCCGGCGAGCGCGACAAAAGTTTTAGTGCTGACCACATTTGATTCCGATCGCTACGTATATGACGCGTTGTCGGCAGGCGCCAGCGGCTTTCTGCTGAAAAGCTTGCCGCCCGAGGAGATTATCGCCGCCGTGCGGATCGCGGCCCGCGGCGACTCGCTGGTGGACCCCGCCGTGACCCGTCGGTTGGTGGCCCGGTTCGCCGCCAGCATCGCGCCTCGCGGCAACGCCGACTCCGTGGAAGGCCTCGACCGTCTTACACCCCGTGAAAAAGAGGTACTTCTTCTCGTCGCCGTGGGGCACAGCAACTCCGAGATCGGCCTTCAACTCTTCATCGGTGATGAAACTGTGAAGTCCCATGTATCTCGAATCCTGTCCAAGCTCGGGTTGCGGGATCGTGTACAGGCCGTTGTTTACGCGCATCGCCATGGCCTGGTGACATAGATCAGCAGTTGGCGCGTGTACCAGTGTTTCTTTTATGACTGCCGCGGCCGAATGTCTGTGGTGCCTAGCTGTCCGAAAGCCACCGATCGCCAGGCACTCTGAGCTTGCTCCTCACCCGCTAGATGCAACCCGCCTCCCGTGCGCGGGGGAGCACGGCCCCCGCCGATGGTGACGACTTCCGCTGCCTCGCTTCGTAACGTTCACAGCGATGGTGATCCAGCCATCTTCAAGTGACACCGACAAGAGAGCAGGACCATAATGATCAAGCGTGGATTCGCCGCAACCGTCTTGACTGCCAGCGCAGTAGCCCTGGCAGCACCGGCGATGGCCGCACCTGACCCCGCCGGAACCGCTAGGGACACGATCTCCTCGCTGGAGCTTCAGGGTTACCTAGTTGTGGTCAACCGGCTCTCCGAACGGCCGCTGGCCGATGCTGATGTGGTGTCCGTCAGCAAGAGTGTGCGATTCAATCGCATCCAATGGAATCCGACCGACCAAAGCGGCCGACGGTACTCCGCGGTCTCTACGCCGACGGTCTACGTCAGTGTTCGCTGAAGAAGGTCGGTCCGGTCACCAGGCCGGGGGCCGCTACTCGAAGTGCTCTACGGCAGTAGCGTCGGCACGGAAGCTTTTCCAACCAGGAGAACCGTTGCGGGCGAAAGAGACCCAGGCGCCGTGCATGCGACAGGCCAGTCCCTCCGGAGCCGGATCGGGTCCCAGCAGGCCCGTCGCCCCGTGCAGCCACGCCGAATCGGCGATGTCGAACACGAAGGGAAGCTCTACGGCGTGCGTCGCGTCCAGCTTGCCGTCCAGTGCTGTCGAGCGGAAACCGAAACGGTAGACGTAGGTGCCGCGCTCAGAGATCCGTGAGTGGGCCAGGGCCATTCGGGCGGATCCGGCGCCGAAAAGCGCCTCGCCGAGTAGGGCCGAGCGTAGCTCACCGGGAGTCGCGTGCGGGCGCTGAGCGGTGACGGCCGACACTGCGGTGTGCGGATCCGAATGTATCTGAGCTGCAAGGGTCATGACGTCGTCGTGCTGTGAGGAGTCGAAGCGGTCCTGGGGGACGAGATAGAGATTTCCCTCCTCGGTGTTGGTTCCGATCAGAAGGGCGACATCGGTTGCTGGGCCTTGGTTCAAGGAGTCGGCGGGTTGTCGGTCCAGGACCAGGCTGAACGGACTCAGGCCGACGAGTGGATCGGTGGCAGAGGCGGTTCGCAGATCAAGGCCGGCCAGCTTCGGTAGCACCGCCACGAACTGTTCGTCGGGGATGTCGGCGAACCCGCCCGTGGTGGGGTCGACACCCAGCGCCGCCGCGACCGTATGAGTCACCCGCTCTGCCTGTTCAGGGGTGAAAGCTCCTGTGCCGCTGCCACTCTGCATGATAGCCCGTCGAAACAGCCCGCCGGCATCGGGCGTCGCAAGCAGTGCTCCCACCAAGGTGGCGCCGGCCGACTGGCCGAACACGGTCACATTGCCGGGATCCCCACCGAATGCACCGATTGAGTCTTGGACCCAGTTCAGGGCGGCCAGCACGTCAAGCAAGCCGCGGTTGCACGGCGCTCCGGGGATGTCGAGAAAGCCGGTGACGCCCAAGCGGTAGTTGACGACGACGAGGACGACACCGTCACGGGTGAATGCTCGACCGTCATACAGCGCGGCTTGGCTGGACCCGGTGATGAACCCGCCGCCGTGAACGAACACCATGACCGGTCGCGCCGCGTCACCTGCGGCGGGAGTGTGGACGTCGAGCGTGAGGTAGTCCGTGCCGCGCACCCAGCCGGGCCCGAAGTACGGACGCATGTCGAGTGCGCCGAAGCCGCGGACGGGTTGTGGAGCGGTCGCCCCGGGCTGCGTCGCGTCCCGCACGCCGGACCATCCCGGGTGGGGTACCGGTGGAGCGAAGCGGGCCACTCCCGTGGGGGTGATGGCGTAAGGAATGGCGCGATAGCGCTCACCGCCGTGGTCCCGGACGCCGCGCACCGTACCGGAGGGAGTGCGCACCTCGCGGGTGGCATTGTGCAACAAAGGTTTCTCCTGCAGGTGGACGCTGGTTCAGTTGATGCGGGCGAAGCCGGCCCAGCCCTTGATCGCGAAGGTCGAGCCGTCCCGGATCACCTCGACAGCGCCATGGCCGCCAAGGTGAGCGGGAAACAGCAGTGCGTTGTCGTCACTGGCGCGGCCCAGGAGTTTGTCCCTTGTGGCGCGTGATTCCGCCGGATCTTCGCAGAAGCAGCTATTGGTGTGTGGGGCCACGATCTGCAACGGGTTGTGCAGAAGGTCGCCGACGAAAACTGCGCGGTCACTGCCTGATTCGAGAGTGAGGACCGATGAGCCCGGGGTATGCCCTGGAGCAAGATCCAGCCGTAGATTCTTGTCGATCTGGAAGGTTCCGTCCCACAGCTGGGCCAACCCGGCATCGTGGACCGGGGCGACGCTGTCTTCGAAGACGTTCTGGTTGCCACGTCCGAGGACGCTCTTGTGGTTGTTGATCGGGTTCCAGAAATCGAAATCGCGTTGTGGCATGAGGTAGGTCGCGTTCGGGAAAGTGGGCACCCACGTCCGGCCGTCGAGGCGGGTGTTCCACCCCACGTGGTCAATATGCAGGTGGGTGTTGATCACAACGTCCACCTCTTCTGGTCGGATACCAGCTCGGACAAGGTCGTCCAGGAACGTGGTATCCAGCCTGCTCCACACCGGGGCATACGGCCGCTCCTTGTGGTTGCCGACACCGGTGTCGACCAGGATGGTGCGTCCCTCGCTGCGCAGCACCCAGGTCTGGATCGCGGACACACAGGTGTTCGTCGCGGGATCCCAGAAATCGGGCGCCAACCAGTCCCGGTTGGTCTCCCAGTCGGGCTCGGTGCTGTCAGGGAAGAAGTCCGCGGGACTCAGCTGCACGGGGCCGTAGTACTCCTTGACGCGGGTGACGGTGACGTCACCCAATTCGATCTGATCCATCTGGCTCCTCGGTCCTCGGCGGTGTATTCACGAGTCTGTCCACGGGCCACGGTGCCCAGCCACACCTCGTCGGTCCTACCCCTGGCAGGGGGTGGCTGCGATCGCCCCACCCCCGGATACTGGACGGATGGACGGACCCGGGCCGCTTGGCGAGTTCCTGCAGGCGCGGCGCGCACGCATCCGCCCCGAGGACATCGGTGTGCGGGACTTCGGGGTGCGCCGGCGGGTGCAGGGTTTGCGCCGTGACGAGGTGGCGCAGTTGGCGGGCGTCAGCGTGTCGTACTACACCCGGCTGGAGCAGGGGATCTCCCGCGGCGCGTCAGCCGAGGTCCTGGACGCGGTCGCGCGCGCCCTTCGCCTGGACACACATGAGCGCGAGCACCTCGTTCGGCTGGCAGACGCCACCAGGCGGGCGCCGCGAGCCCGACGGCCGCGACCGGAGAAGGTGAGTGCTGAGACGCGGGACCTGATGCGCGCCCTCGACGGGGTTCCGACCCTGGTTCTGGGGCGGCGCACCGACGTGCTGGCCTGGAACCAGCTTGGGCACGCGCTGCTGGCCGGGCATGTGGATCGGACCGCCGTCGACGATGTGGCGAATCGGCCCAATATGAGCCGAATGATGTTTCTGGACAGGCACAGTCGTGAGCTCTATTCGGACTGGCGGCGCAAGGCCAGGGCGGTGGTGGGCCATTTGCGAATCGCCGTGGGACGGCATCCGGAGGACCGTGACCTCGCCGAGCTGATCGGTGAGCTGACGATTAAGAGCCCGGATTTCGTGGCCATGTGGGGCGACCACCGGATCACCCCGTGCGATGCCGCCGCCTACGACCTGCACCATCCGGTGATCGGTGCGGTGACCGTCACCCAGCAGACCTTGGCCATCGCCCGCTCACCCGAGCAGAGTCTGATCGTGGTCACCACCGTCGCGGGGTCACCTTCAGAGCAGGCTTTGACGCTGTTGCGCAGTCTCGGCACGCCCGTGCATGAGCCGGGGGCTGCTCGAGGAGTCCCGCAGCTGACGATCACTGGAGACTACGAGAACCGCTCTGCCGCTCGCTGATCCGTCCATTCCGCCGAGGGGGCGCAGCTGCTACCGGCGACGCGCCTGAGTCAGCGACGATCGCAGCCTGATGGTTTTACCGTCTTTGGTGACGACGTCGCGGGGTGTGTCGTCGTCTGTGCGAATGACGTCCCATTGCTTGCCGAGCACAGCCGTGACGTCGGCGGAGGTGAAGAAGACCGCGTTGGGCATGGTGCCGCCGGAGATGTCGGCGCTCGACGGGTGATGCCCGACGACCAGCAGCGTTCCCCGCGGGCGTACCGCGGCTGCCAGCCGTGCAAACATGTCGGCTCTGCGCGCCACCCCGTGCAGGTAGTGCGCCGACACGAGATCGAAGCTCTGCCGCTCAGGCTCCCAATCGTTGAGATCGGCTTGATGCCAGACGATTCTGTTGGCAACGCTGTCGCCAGACTGCTCGGCCATCCAGCGGCCGCGACGCAGGGCACTGGAGACGAAATCCACCGCGGTAACCTCCCATCCGTGTTTTGCGAGCCAGATGGCGTCACCGCCCTGGCCGCAGCCGGCGTCGAGTGCGTTGCCCGGGGGCAGTAGCGCGGCCACCTCGGTCAACGTGCGATTCGGGTCGACGGACTCGGGCTTGCCGGCGCCCTCCACGGATTGCCAGCGTTGCTCCCAGAAACTTTGATCGAGTCCGGGCACTTCGCTGTTGCGCCGCCGCGTCGCAGTCGTGTTTGGCTCACTCACGAGAGCCTCGACCTCTGCCGAGAACGGTGTCGGATCGGAACTGGACATCATCGAAAGTCCTTTCTGTGACGACCGTTTAGCCGCATGTTTGTTTCGCATTCTTTGTCTTCACAGCCGCCGGCACGGATGGTCATCGTGGACCGCGGAGCAGCCCGCGTTCTCCGGCGGCGACGCGCAGGGGCAGGTGGTTACCCGCGGGACGCATCGGGCAGAAGAAGACTCGTGGGTTCACGTGGTGATAAGAGAGCACCGACTGATTGAAATCGACAGTCAGCCGGGCGTCCGGTGCCAACATCGGTAATACCAACCAGCGGCCTATCTCAGGTGTTTCGGTACCGCTGGTCGCGTCTGTGAAGATCGCCAGTCGCCGTCCCGGGCTGTCTTCGAGAACGGCTAGCACGTGTTGGGTCCCGCCGATATCGACCACGAGGTTCACCGGGGCGGGGATGCGGTCCGTGGTACGCGGTGTCGTCAGCCGACCCACCTCGATCCGGCGGCCTGGCGCGGCGGGCTCATAGCGGCCTTGCACTACCCATTGCGGATCGTAGGGATAGGTATCAATCCCCGTAATTCCGGACGCGGCAACTGCTTCAGGGTCGAAGAAGACCAACGAGTAGTCGCCGGTCGAGCCCCTGACGACACCGCGTCGGCCCCCGCGGAATTCCAGAGAGCAGCCGACGGGAACAGTGGCCGTTCCATCGACGGTTGTGCCGTCGATCGTCACGCCGTCCTCCCGCGTGGCGGTCACGGTCAACGCCCCGGACGCGTCTGTACTCCACTCTCCCGGAACGGCAGGTAGTGGGACAGCTTCCCGCCCGACCACCTTGCCGTTCCCGATTACGGCGGCCTTGCCGTTCAGCCCCGCGATGTCCTTCCACCTGGCTTCGCGCCACGCTTGATGTTCGGGTGCTGGGGAACTGTCGGCGTCTCCTGCGATGCCAATGCTCATCCTTCTCGTCCTCTCAGGCCGGCATGTAATGCTTTGTCGCTTACAGGGTTTGGGCAGAATCGTTGGATGATGTCCTCGGCTCTGCTGTCAACGAAAGCCGAAGACTTGCGCGGTCACCTCGGTGCCCGTGACGTCTCAATGCAGAACATAGTGCCGCTTGCCTCTGGTGCATAGGATATTGCCTATGAAGCAAGACAGTTCCGACCTTGACGGCCTCGTTCGCAAACGCGTCCGGGCCCTGCGCGTTGCGCAGGGGTGGTCGCTGGAGGAGTTGGCCTCCCGAGCCCGTATCAGCCCGTCTTCCTTGAGCCGCATCGAAACTGGCAAGCGCCGGCTTGCGCTGGACCAGTTGGTGGACCTCGCCCGCGCCCTCGATACATCGCTGGACCAGCTGGTCGAGACCGATACCTACGATGTGATTTCGAGCCCCATGATTGACGGCGCCCATGGAACCCTGCGGTGGACGGTGAAGACCGATCCCGGAATCACCGTCATCCGGCAGCGGCTGACCGAGCCGCCGCCGAACAACCCGTCACGCATGCGCGCCCACCCCGGCCGCGAATGGTTCGTCGTCCTCTCCGGGACGGCCATTCTGTTACTGGGGGACCGTCGGCTGCGGATCGAGACGAATCAGGCAGCCGAATTCCCCACCATGCTTCCGCACGCACTCGGTGTCGAGTCGGTGCCCTGCGAGATCCTCGGCATCTTCGACCGCGATGCCGGTAGGGGACATCGGCCAAACGAACCCTCGGCATAACCGCAGGCCCCGCTGGTTCGGCGCAGCAGAACCTCGAATCCGCCGTGGGCCGCCTCGCTGGTTCGTGTAGGACGGACACATGAAGCTGCGTCGCGTGATCATCGACGATCGACTGGAGTTACAAGCCCTGACCGCAGACGGCTCCTGGGGGCCTGCACCCGATCCATCGGTGTTGGGTGGCCCGGTGTTCGCGTCCGAGTGGGAACTGGCCAACGCCCAACGCCACCACGACTTGTCGGGCTCTGTGCTGCCGTTTCAACCCGCGTCGTTCCGCGACTTCATGCTCTACGAGAAGCACGCGATAGATGCCGCGCGGGGACTGGTGTCGCGATTCATGCCTGCCGCGGGGCCGGTCGCATCGGCTTTCGAGAAGCTGTCGCACAAGCCGTTCCCGCCGTTCAAGCCGAAACCGCTGTTCTACCGCCAGCCGATCTACTACATGTCCAACCATCTGACGTTTGTGCCCAGCGGCGCACCGGTTGCGTTTCCGCAGTATTCCGAAGCGCTGGATTACGAGCTGGAGATCGGCTTTGTGCTCAAGTCGCCGCTGTTCAACGCCACACCACAAGAAGCGCTCGAGGCGATCGGCGCGTTCGTGGTCGTCAACGACCTGAGTGCCCGAGATGTCCAGCGCGCCGAGATGGTCACCGGGTTGGGGCCGCAGAAGGCCAAGCACTTCACCTCGTCGATGTCGGCTGTCGCGGTCACCGCAGATGAGATCCTGCCGAGGATCGACAAGTTGACCGGTTCGGTGGTGATCAACGGCCGCACGGTCAGCGCGGTGACCAGCGCTGGGCCGCAATGGGGAGTCGGCGACATGCTCGCCCACGCATCGCGTGACGAAAGGCTTTGTCCGGGCGAGCTTTTCGCCACGGGGACGTTGCCCGGCGGTAGCGGAATGGAGACCGGGAACTGGCTTCGCCCCGGCGATGAGCTGACGCTGACGATCGACGGCATCGGCGAGATCACCCACACCATCACGCAGTAAAGCCGCTGCGGGTGTCGACCCGCAGCGGCTCGACCGCGTCGTCAGGCCTGCTTGAGGGCCTCGATCTCGAGGGTGATCGTGACCTTGTCGCCGACGACCGCGCCGCCGGTTTCCAGTGGCGCGTCGAAGCTGATGCCGAAGTCCTTGCGGTTCAACACCACCGAGGCCTCGAAGCCGGCGACCTCGCCGTGTCCCATGCCAGGGTTGACGCCGTTGAACTCCAGCGTCAGAGAGATCGGGCGCGTTACGCCCTTCAGGGTGAAGTCACCGTCGAGGACGTAGTTGTCACCGTCGGGTCGGACCGCGGTCGACACGAACGTCGCCGTCGGAAAGTTTTCGACGTCGAAGAAGTCTGCCGCCTTCAGATGGGCGTCGCGCTGCTCGTTGCGGGTGTTCACCGAGCCGACTGCGATTTCGGCGCTCACCGACGGGGTTCCGTCCTCGGCGACGGTGATCGCGCCGCTGAAGTCGTCGAAGCCGCCGCGGACCTTGCTCACGACGAGGTGGCGTGCCGAAAAGGTGATGGACGAATGCACCGGGTCGATCGCCCAGGTTCCGGCGGGCAGCTGCGTGGTGGCGGTGGTCATGGACGTCTCTTTTCCTCGATGGTGGCCGGTAGGTCCGGCGGTTACGCCAAAATAAACGGACTGCAGTCCGAATCCATTCCCGGCTACTGTCCCGGTATGGCCTCCGGGAGCTTCGACGAGCGTTTCGCTGAGATCGACCCCAGCATCTGGACCACCTCCTACCTGCCGGCATGGAGTTCGCGCGACGCCGCGGCGGCGACATTCGACGTAGGTCCCGACGGCCTGGACCTCTCGATTCCGCTCTCGCAGGGCCTGTGGTGTCCGGATCTGCACGACGGGCCGCTGCGTGTCTCGGCGATTCAGAGCGCGAATCGATCCGGCCCGCTGGGGTCGACCGACGCGCCGCAGCCGTTCCGGGACGGGCTCGTCGTCCGCGAGGAGCAGCCCACCGTCCTGGGCTTCGTCCCGCATTTCGGCACCATCTCCGTGACGTGCACGGCGCAACTCAGCTCGCGGTCGATGTTCTCGGCCTGGATGGTCGGGTTGGAGGATGAGCCAGACCGGTGCGGCGAGATCTGCGTCATGGAGGTGTTCGGCGACACGGTGTCGGACGGCAGGGCCGCCGTAGGGCAAGGGATTCACCGGTTCAGGGATCCCGCTCTGCGCGAAGACTTCTCGGCGCAGCGGCGTGACCTCGACCTCGTGCAGCCGCACACCTACTCCGTGGACTGGCGGCCGGGTTCGGTCGAGTTCTCCATCGACGGCATGATCACCTGCACGTCCGACCAGGCGCCCGACTACCCGATGTTCATTTTCCTCGGGGTGTTCGACTTCCCCGACCGGCCGGGACCCGCCGAGCATGTGCCGCACTTCCGCGTCAGCAGGCTCTCGTATGAGCCGCTGACGTAATGGTGGCGGGCGGCGAGCGCGCACGAAATGCCGGCGCGGCGCGGCGCGGCGCGGCGCGTCGCGGAGCAGACGCGCGCGCTCGCGGTGCAACGCGCGCTTATCGGCAGGCGGCGTGGGTACTAGGCGAGAGGTAAGTGAGACGTTTAGTATCTGTAACCACGCGCAACCCTTAACCGGGTTTGCGTGGAAGTTAGGGCACACTGAGACACGCGTCCAGCTAACGGCATGGATACTTGCTGGGATTGGTTGCGTGATCAGCTGAGTCCTGCCTAGTCAGCAGCCCCACTGGACAGGTAGTTCGAGAGAACTTGAGGAGTAGTTCGTGACGTACGTCATTGCCGAGCCCTGCGTCGACGTCAAAGACAAGGCGTGCATCGAGGAGTGCCCCGTCGACTGCATCTACGAGGGCGCTCGCATGTTGTACATCCACCCGGACGAGTGCGTCGACTGCGGGGCCTGCGAGCCCGTGTGCCCGGTCGAGGCCATTTACTACGAGGACGATGTCCCGGACCAGTGGAGCGGATACACCCAGAACAACGCGGACTTCTTCGCCGAACTGGGTTCGCCCGGTGGCGCATCGAAGGTCGGCCAGACCGACAACGACCCGCAGTCCGTCAAGGACCTGCCTCCTCAGGGTGAGGACTGAGCACGTCTGAATTGACCCGCCGCCCGCGCAGGTCGGCGTCACTGCCGTTGTTCCCCTGGGACACCCTCGCCGAGGTGACTGCGGCCGCTCGTGCCCATGAAGGCGGCATCGTCGATTTGTCGGTCGGCACGCCGGTGGACGACGTGGCTCCGGTCATTCGCGATGCCCTCGCCGCCGCCAGCTCGGCGCCGGGCTATCCGACGACGCACGGCACTCCGGCGCTGCGCGAAGCGGCCGCGTCGGCCCTTGCGCGGCGGTACGGAATCACCGGTGTCGATCCGGCCGCGGTGTTGCCGGCGATCGGCACCAAAGAGTTGATTGCGTGGCTGCCCACGCTGCTGGGCCTCGGCGCGGCTGACACGGTCGTCGTTCCGGAGCTGGCCTATCCGACCTACGAGGTGGGCGCGCTGCTCGCCGGAAGCGCAGTAGTCCGTGCCGATTCGCTGACCCAGCTGGGCCCCTCGGTCCCGGCGTTGGTGTATCTCAACTCGCCCAGCAATCCGACCGGCAAGGTGCTCGGCGTCGAGCACCTGCGCAAGGTCGTCGGCTGGGCCCGGGATCGCGGCGTGCTGGTCGCCTCCGACGAGTGTTATCTGGGGCTGGGCTGGGATGCGACGCCGCTGTCGATCCTGCATCCGGACGTCTGCGACGGCGACCACACCGGTCTGCTGGCACTGCATTCGCTGTCGAAGACCTCGTCGCTGGCGGGTTACCGTGCGGGATTCGTCGCGGGCGACCCCGACGTCGTGGCCGAGTTGCTGGCGATCCGCAAGCACGCCGGGATGATGATGCCGACACCGATCCAGGCCGCGATGGTGGCCGCCCTCGGCGACGACGCGCACGAAGCCGCGCAGCGTGCGCGATACCAGCGTCGCCGCGACCTGCTGCTGCCGGCACTGCTCGGGGCCGGGTTCACCGTCGATGACTCCGAGGCAGGGCTCTATCTGTGGGCGACGCGAGGTGAGCCGTGCCGCGACACCGTCGCCTGGCTGGCGCAGCGGGGCATCCTGGTCGCGCCGGGAGAGTTCTACGGGCCGCGCGGTGCGTCGCATGTGCGGGTGGCGTTGACGGCGACGGACGAGAGGATCACCGCTGCGGTGCAGCGATTGGCGGATTCGGCGCGCTGAGCGACGCTGAGCGTCGTCGAGCGCGCCCGATTCGAGAGAACTCAAGGCACCGTCAGGTGTTTCGGTACGACGGCGGCGAGTGCTTCCCGGCATGCCCTGATCGCCGGTGTCTGGCTCAGTGCGGCCCTGGTTGCGGTGAACACCGAGCGGCGTCGTGAGTCGACGTCGATCACGCGCACTGCCGGTCGGCGGCGCACCCGCATGAGGTCGGGCAGGATGGCGACCGCGTTACCGCTTTCGATGAGTGCGATCTGCGCCTCCAGGTCGTCGGTCACGAATCGCACGTCGGGTTCGAATCCGGCTCGCCGACAAAGCTGTTCGGCCCAGTGCCGCGATGCGGTGCCGACCGGCTCCATGGTCCACGGCAGGTCGGCGGTCTGCTCGACCGAGGCGATGTGGTCCCACGGCTCGCCACTCGGCGGAACCGCAAGGCGCAGGAGGTCTGTGGTGAGGGGTTCGCGGTCCAGGTCGGGGAACACCCGTGCGGCGTGCCCGGGATACTCTTCGGCGATCACGAGGTCGAACTCGCGCATCCAAGTCTCGTAGAGCGCCTGCTCTGGCTCGCGCTGGGACATCGTGACGCGCAGACGCGGGTGGCGCGCAGCCAGTTCGGTCAGCATCTGGGGCATGAAGGCCGAGGCGGCGGACTGGAATACGGCGAGGCGGAGGGTGCCCGCCGCCTCGGAGCGCTGCGCGGCGACTTCCGACGCGGCCAACTCGAGCCGTTCCAGGATCGCGGCGGTGTGCTCGACGAGGACCTCGGCCGCCGGGGTGAGCCGGACGCGGCGGCCGGCCTTTTCCAGCAGCGGGACGCCGACGTCGTGTTCGAGCTGGGTCAACCCCTGCGACACCGACGACGGGCTCTGGTGAAGCGCCTCGGCGACCTCGGCCAACGTGCCTCGCAGGCTCAGCTCGTGCAGCAGACGGAGGCGACGGATGTCGAGAAGGTCCGGTCGCCGATTCATCGAATTTGCTTACTGATTACCGTCAGAATTCATCGCTTTATTCTAAGGTTCGCCTGGGCTGATCATGAGTAAATGACGCTTATGGGTACTGACGATCAGGTACTGACGGAGGTCGAAACCCTGGTCAGGCGGTGGCTCGACGATGCAGCCGGACAGCCTGTCGCCCCTGCTGCCCGTCGGCTGGCCGACGTACTCCGCGACCCTGCGGGACTCGGCTTCACCGTAGGGTTCGTCGACCGGGTGATCCGGCCCGACGACAACCGCGTGGCGGCGGCCAATCTGCGCGATCTCGCGCGCCACACCCCCGGCTTCCTGCCGTGGCACCTGCGCCTGTTGATCAGGCTCGGCGCGGCGCTGTCGCTCGTCGCCCCGGGAGTCGTCATCCCGATCGCCGCGCGGGCGCTGCGCGAGATGGTCGGTCACCTGTTGGTCGACGCGACCGATGCACGTCTCGGCAAGTCCATCGCACGCATCCGGGAACGCGGCGTCGCGCTGAACATCAATCTGCTGGGCGAAGCCGTGCTGGGCCGGCGCGAAGCTGCCCGCCGTCTGAAGGGGACCGAGCGGTTGTTGGCTCGCCCTGACGTCGACTATGTGTCGATCAAGGTCTCAGCGACCGTGCCGCCCCACTCCCCGTGGGCATTCGAGGAAGCTGTCGGCCACGTCGAGCAGAGCCTGCTGCCGCTGTTCACCCTGGCGGCGACGTCACCGACGAAGAAGTTCATCAACCTCGATATGGAGGAGTACCGCGATCTGGAGATGACCGTCGCGGTGTTCACCCGGCTTCTGGACCGGCCCGAACTACTCGACCTGGAAGCCGGGATCGTGCTGCAGGCCTACCTGCCCGACGCGCTGGGTGCGATGGTCCGCCTTCAGGATTGGGCCCGCGCCCGCAGGCAGCGCGGCGGGGCGGGCATCAAAGTCCGTCTGGTCAAGGGCGCCAACCTACCGATGGAGCACGTTGAGGCCTCACTGCACGATTGGCCGCTGGCAACGTGGTCGACGAAACAGGACACCGACATCAACTACAAGCGGGTACTGGACTACGCATTGCAGCCCGACCGCACCGAGAACGTCCGCGTCGGCGTCGCCGGTCACAACCTCTTCGACATCGCCTACGCGTGGACGCTTGCGGGGCAGCGCGGCGTTCGCAATCGGGTCGAATTCGAGATGCTGCTCGGAATGGCCGAGGCACAAGCCGAAGCCGTACGCCGGACTGTGGGTGGACTTCTGCTGTACGTGCCCGTCGTGCATCCGAAGGACTTCGACGTTGCCATCGCCTACCTGGTGCGCAGGCTCGAAGAGGGTGCAAGCCAGGAGAACTTCATGTCCGCCGTCTTCGAATTGCACAGCGACAGCACGCTGTACGAACGGGAGCGGGATCGGTTCGTGGCCTCCCTGCAGGCGCTCGATGGCCACGTTCCGCAGCCCAACCGTCGCCAGGACCGGCGTATCGACGACCCGGAAGACGCAGTGCGCAAGCCGTTTTCGAATGTCTCCGACACCGATCCCGCACTGACCGGCAACAGGGAATGGGGACGCGCGATCACCGACCGCATCGCGGAGTCGACGGCCGGTGTGGCGCTGGTCGACGAGCACACCGTGACATCTGCCGATGCCCTCGAAACCGTCATCGCGACGGGTGTTTCGGCGAACTGGTCGGCCCGCTCCGGTGCCGACCGAGGCGCCGTCCTGCGCCGCGCGGCAGCGACCCTTCAGGCAGCCCGTCCGGCGCTGCTCGAGGTGATGGCCGCCGAGACAGGCAAGACCCTGGACCAGGGCGACCCGGAAGTCTCCGAAGCGATCGACTTCGCCAATTACTATGCGGGCCTTGCCGAACAGCTCGACGACATCGACGGAGCTTCGGCGGTGCCGGTGGGTCTGACCGTCGTCACGCCGCCGTGGAATTTCCCGGTCGCGATTCCCGCCGGCTCGACCATGGCCGCGCTGGCCGCGGGCAGCGCGGTGATCATCAAGCCCGCGACACAGGCCCGCCGGTGTGGATCTGTGATGGTGCAGGCGCTGTGGGACGCCGGAATTCCGCGCGATGCATTGCAATTGGTGCACGTTGAGGAGGGCGACCTCGGTGCCCGCCTGGTCTCCGACCCGCGAGTCGGCAGGCTGATCCTCACCGGCGCGTTCGACACGGCCGCACTGTTCCGCAGCTTCCGACCCGATCTGCCCCTGCTCGCCGAGACCAGCGGCAAGAACGCCATCGTGATCACGCCGCACGCCGACATCGACCTCGCCGTGAAAGACCTTGTGTATTCGGCGTTCGGGCATGCGGGCCAGAAGTGCTCGGCCGCGTCGCTGGGCATCGTCGTCGGCTCAGTTGCGCGGTCGAAGCGATTCCGCGATCAGCTCGTCGATGCGGTCACCTCGCTTAAAGTCGGCTATCCGTCGGACCCCACCGTGCAGATGGGCCCGATCATCGAACCTGCAGAGGGCAAGCTGTTGCGCGCACTGACCACCCTGGCGCCGGGGGAGCAGTGGCTCGTCGAACCGCGACGGCTGGACGACACCGGCCGGCTGTGGTCTCCCGGCGTGAAGACCGGCGTCCGGCACGGATCCGAATTCCACCTCACCGAGTATTTCGGACCCGTCCTCGGTCTCATCGAAGCCGCCGATCTCGACGAGGCGATCGCGATCCAGAATCAGGTCGACTACGGCCTCACCGCGGGGCTGCACACGCTCGATCGCGAGGAGATCGAACGCTGGATCGACCGGGTCGAGGCAGGCAACGCCTACGTGAATCGGTCGACGGTGGGCGCGATCGTGCGGCGCCAGCCGTTCGGCGGATGGAAGAAGTCCTCGGTCGGCGCGGGCGCCAAGGCCGGCGGACCGAACTATCTGATCGGCTTGTGCGACTGGCGCGCCGCGCCCGCGACCAAGGCGGGCCGGATCACTACGACCGTCCAGAGATTCGTCGATGGGACAACCCAATTCGGCCTCAGCCGAGCCGACAACGAGTTCCTGGAGAGATCGCTGAGATCGGACGCCCTCTGCTGGGCCGAGGAATTCGGCATCACCCGCGACGTGACGGGGTTGGAGGCGGAAAAGAACGTGCTGCGCTACCGGCCGGTGCCGGTGACGGTTCGCGCCGAGGACGGCGCGACGGCTCCTTTGCTGCGGGTGGTCGGCGCGGGGCTGCTGGCGGGCTCCGACGTCACGGTGTCGACGCCGGAGCCGCTTGATCCCGCGGTCGCCGAACTCCTGCGATCGCAGGGCATCGCCTACCGCATCGAGGGTGCAGAAGAGTGGCGGAAAGTGTTGCGGGACAGTGCACCTGGCCGCGTACGACTGCTCGGTGGCAGCCGCGAGGAGTTCGCCGAGGCCAGTGGCGGGCGGGCTGACATCGCGCTCTACGCGCACCCCGTCGTCGAGGCCGGCCGCGTCGAATTGCTCACCTTCCTGCGCGAGCAGGCGGTGGCCGTCACCGCACACCGGTTCGGGTCGCCGACGCCGCTCGTGGAGGGCTTGTTCGGCTGACGCGTCGGACTGCAGGGTCACGCCGGATAGGCCGCGACGGGCATGATGACGGTGCCCTTGCACACGCCTTCGAGGATCTCGGTGCGCCACGTCCCGTACATGGAACCGTCGAGTGTCGGGGCATAGAAGACCAGCGATCGGGCCGCGGCGTATTCGCGCGGCACATCGTCGCCGCGGAAGCACTCCCACTGCCAGTTGTAATTGAAGATCCACTGCCTGCCGTCCCACGTGTAGCGGGTCGGCTGCGGGATCGTCGGATTGGTCGGTGCCGGCCCGTCCGACGCCGTGGCGACACACTGGCCGGCGCATGACGTGGTGAACGTGTACTGGGCGCTGAAGTCCGGTTCCGGCTGCTGCGTCGCGATGCTGGTGCCGATCTTCTCGGACGCGAAGGTCACCACCGTGTACCGGCCGCTCCACTCCGCGGGTGCCGCGAAAGCGGTCCCTTCGCCGCAAACACATGCGGCCGCAACGACAGTCGCGGATGCAAGCGCGCGGCGAGCCCCTCGGGCAGACATGGTTCCTCGCTGTTCTCCAGTGGCACTAGAACGGTAATTGCCTCATCCGCCAAGGTGCCTCACCGACACGGCCTGTTCGGGCACGGTTGGATCACGGCTTGGTATCGGAGCGCGTTTCGGCATTCAAGACCGAATGATGTTCGTGCGGAACGGAGCTCGGCGTGGTGATCCGCCCGATCCGCGACGTCAGTTCCGCGACGTCGCGGCCGTCAGTACCAGATCGACGGCCGCCTCGATCACCGCGTCGTCGGGCAGCGTCCCGAACATCAGGGTGGGGCAGGCGACGACGCCGGTCAGCATCGACACCGCAGCCTCGAGCTGGGCGTCCCCGAGCTTCTCGGCGAGCATGACGCGCAGGGGGCGTTGACCGTCGCTGTTGATCCGGTCGCGCACGCGCGCCATCTCGTCGACCGAAGCCCATTGGGCCATGACGGACAGGATGTGGTCGAGCCGCAGGTCGACGACCGCCTGCCGGAAGACGTGCAATTCGCCGATCAGATCGGCGCGCAGGTCGCCGGTGCGCTCCAGATGCGGCATCTCGCCCAACGCGTCGAGCGCCAGCATGATCAGGTCGAGGCGGGCCGGCCAATGGGTGTACAGGGTGGTCTTGGAGTAACCGGCGATCTCGGCGACATGTGCGTGCGTCAGGGCCTCGCACCCTTCCTCGATGAGGACCTGCAGGGCCGCTCGGCTGACGTCTGCTCGGGTGCGCGCCACACGTGCGTCTTCGCCTTGGGTCTCCGAGGACCCGTCGTCGGCCGGCGCCACCGTCACCTCCCTGCCGCGTCGTACTGCTGGTCCGCAGAAGTTATCTAATGGACATTTTGTCCATTAGTGGTAGACAAGTTCCGGAATGAACGATTGGATCAGTACTGTACGGCTAGTTCAACAGCGGAGCTGGCGTTATCGCGGAATCGACGGCGCGGGGACCCGACGGGCGCTGCGCACAACCCGGAAGGACTGCCATGTCCGCACTGTTCTTCGGCTCCATCAGCACCGTGGCCGATACCTCTGAATTGCAACGCCGAGCCTTCAACGAAGCCTTCGAGGCACACGGGCTGGGCTGGAACTGGTCGCGCGATGAGTACGTATCCATGCTGGGCAGCAACGGGGGCCGCGACCGAATCGCGCAGTTCGCCGCCAGTCGCGGCGAAGACGTCGATGCCGCGGCGGTCCACGAGACGAAGTCGGCAATCTTCCGCGAACTGCTGTCCTCGACCTCGGTGTCTCCTCGGCCAGGCGTGGTCGAGACGATCGAGCGCGCCCGTCAGGACGGTCTGCGATTGGGGTTCATCACCACGACGTCGGCAGACAACGTCGAGGCGCTGCTCGCCGCGCTGGCTCCCGCGATCGGCGCGGACACCTTCGATCTCGTCGTCGACGGTTCCGCCGTATCCGCGGGCAAGCCCGACCCTGAGGTCTACCGCCACGCGCTGGACAAGCTCGGCGAGGACGCGACGCACGCCGTCGCCATCGAGGACAACGCCGGCGGGGTGCGCGCCGCCACCGCCGCGGGTCTGACCTGCATCGCCTTCCCCAACCAGAACACCTCGGGCGGTGACTTCACCGCGGCCGAGACGACGGTGGACGCGCTGCGCCCCGACGACGTCGTCGCGATGGTCAAGCCCTGACCGAGCGTCCCACCACTTCCAGGAGATCGATGATGAGCACCATGAAAGCCCGAGTGACCGTGTCCGACAGCACGTTTCACGTGGAGGGTTACGAAAAGATCGAGTATGACCTGCAGTACGTGAACGGGGTCTTCGACATCGGGCAGTCGGCACTGGCCGACTGTTACCGGGCCTACGGGCGCACCCTGATGGTCGTCGAC
The DNA here is from genome assembly GCF_002101705.1 of Mycolicibacterium iranicum. Classification (GTDB taxonomy): domain Bacteria; phylum Actinomycetota; class Actinomycetes; order Mycobacteriales; family Mycobacteriaceae; genus Mycobacterium; species Mycobacterium iranicum. The sequence goes on from NZ_LQPC01000018.1 coordinate 26,943, forward strand.
GAGACCGTCTACGCGCTCTACCGCCCCCAGATCGACGCGTACTTCGCCCACCACGGCATCGCCCTGACCGTCATTCCGATCCAGATCAGGGAAACGGCCAAGTCGCTGGAGACCTACGAGCGGATCGTCTCGGAGTTCGACGCGTACGGGTTGGTGCGCACCGAGCCCGTCCTCGTCGTCGGCGGTGGCCTGACCACCGACGTCGCCGGATTTGCCTGCGCCAGCTATCGGCGCAACACCCCCTACATCCGGATCCCCACCACGCTGATCGGGCTGATCGACGCCAGCGTGTCGATCAAGGTGGCCGTCAACCACGGCAAGCACAAGAACCGGCTCGGGGCCTACCACGCGTCCAAGCAAGTCTTCCTCGACTTCTCTTTCCTGCGAACACTTCCCGAGGATCAGGTGCGCAACGGGATGGCCGAGTTGATCAAGATCGCGGTCGTCGGCAACGCCGAGATCTTCGATCTGCTGGAGGCTCACGGCGCGGATCTGCTGCGTACGCGGTTCGGTCACCTCGACGGAACGCCCGAGCTGCGTCGGGCCGGTGACCGGCTGACTTTTCAGGCCATCGCGACGATGCTGGAGCTGGAGGCGCCCAACCTGCACGAGCTCGACCTCGACCGCGTCATCGCGTTCGGCCACACCTGGAGTCCGACATTGGAGTTGACTCCGGAGCGACCGTTCTTCCACGGCCACGCGATCAACATCGACATGGCGCTGTCGACCACGCTCGCCGAACTGCGCGGTTATCTGTCTGCCGCTGACCGCGACCGGGTACTGGGGGTGATGAGCACGCTCGGGCTCGCCCTCGACAGCGACTATCTGACACCCGAATTGCTTGCCGCAGCCACGGATTCGATCCTGAAGACCCGCGACGGGCTGTTGCGGGCGGCGGTGCCGGATCCGATCGGACGGTGCCGCTTCCTCAACGACGTCACGATAGAGGAACTTGCCGAGACGCTGACCCTGCACAAGAAGCTGTGTCTGGGCTTCGAACGCGGGGGTGACGGCGTGGACATGTTCACACCCGCCGAGGGCCACGCCGGGTGAGCGGTCGTACGGCTGCCAGGATTGCCCGGCCCGTCACGCCGACGACAATCCTGGCCGCCGAGCTCGACGAACTGGTCCGCGACCTCGACGCGGTCGCCGGCCTGCCCGCCGATACTGCCGACCGGTTGCGCCGCGCCCGTGATCTGGCTGCGGGCCTGGACCCCTACGTGGCGGAGTGCACCACGCGCGAGTCGGCCGATCTGGCGAAGTTGGCCGAGCGGACAGCCGAAACCGACTGGGCCCATCGGGATGCGCCCGACGGTGCGGTGTTCCTCGAGCAGGAGATGCTGTCCGGCCATGTCGAGGGGCAGACGCTGAAGTTCCTGGTCTGGCTCAGCGGTGCGCGGCGTGTCTTGGAGATCGGCATGTTCACCGGCTATTCGGCGTTGGCGATGGCCGAGGCGCTCCCGGAGGACGGATCGCTAATGGCCTGCGAGGTCGATGCGGAGGCGGCCCGATTCGCGCAGCAGTGCTTCGGGTCATCGGTTGCCGGGCAACGCATCTCGATCGCCGTGGGACCGGCGATGGGCACGCTGCAGGCCTTGGCCGAGACATTCGACGGTGACGTGTTCGATCTCGTGTTCATCGACGCAGACAAGGCCGGCTATCTGGAGTATGTGAACTACCTTCTGGACAGCCCGCTGTTGAGCCCGGACGCGGTCATCGTGGTCGACAACACGCTGATGCAGGGTCAGCCGTACATGGGGGCGCAGCGATCAGGCAACGGGGATGCGATCGCCGCTTTCAACAAGGCCATCGCCGACGACCCGCGGGTGGAGCAGGTCCTCATCCCGCTGCGTGACGGGGTGACCCTGATCCGTCGGGTCGCTCGGTGACGGGCGTCGCGCACCTACCGCGTGCCGCGGTCACTGCCGCGGGCTCCGCGAACACGGGACGCACCGTGTTGGCCCTGGCCGGTCTGTTCGCGACCCTGCCGATCGACGTCGCGGTGGTCGCGGCGGCCATCGCGCGCGGTCCGACCGCACCGCGACCGCGATCCGCCGAGGGCAAGGTCAAAACGGTGCTCATCACCGGTGGCAAGATGACGAAGGCGCTACAGCTGGCGCGGTCCTGCCATGCCGCCGGACACCGAGTCGTTCTGGTCGAGTCCGCCAAGTACCGCTTCACCGGTCACCGCTTCTCGCGGGCTGTCGACGCGTTCCACATCGTCCCCGAGCCCACGCATTCCGGCTACGCCCGCGCGCTGGCCGATATCGTGCACCGCGAGGGCGTCGATGTGTTCCTGCCGGTGTCGAGCCCGGCCGCCAGCGTGCACGACGCGGACGTCGGGGATCTGCTACGCGGCTTCTGCGACGTTGTGCACGCCGATGCCGAGATCGTTCGCATGCTGGATGACAAAGCCCAATTCAGTTCGCTCGCACGTTCATTGGGTCTGACGGTGCCCGACTCGCACAGAATCACCGATCCCGCACAGATCGACGACTTCGAGTTCCCGACCGGTCGCAGCTACATCCTGAAACGTATCGCGTACAACCCGGTCGGGCGTATGGACCTCACCCGGTTGTCCGCCGACACCCCGCGCCGCAATGCCGAGTTCGTCCGGACGCTGAACATCTCCGAAGACGATCCGTGGATCCTCCAGGAGTTCGTCGAGGGCCGCGAGTACTGCACCCACAGCACCGTGCGCGACGGCGCGGTGCAGGTCTACGGCTGCTGCGAATCGTCGGCGTTCCAGGTCAACTACGCCCACATCGACCACCCGGAGATCCGTTCCTGGGTGGAGCGTTTCGTGGCGGCGCTGCGACTCACCGGCCAGGTGTCGTTCGATTTCATCGAGGACGTCGACGGCCGGGTCTATGCGATCGAATGCAACCCGCGCACGCACTCGGCCATCACCATGTTCTACGACGATCCCCGCGTGGCCCGGGCCTACCTCGAAGACGGGCACCCGACCGTCGTGCCGCAACCCGATGCGCGCGCGACGTACTGGATCTATCACGAGCTGTGGCGCCTGCTCACCGAAGGACGGCGGTGGAAGCGGTTGCGCGGCATCATCTCCGGAAAGGACGCGATCTTCGACCCGAAGGATCCGCTGCCCTACCTGCTGGTGCATCACCTGCAGATCCCGTCGCTGCTGGTGCACAATCTGCGGAACCGGCGCGGCTGGAGCCGCATCGACTTCAACATCGGCAAGCTGGTGGAGCCGGGTGGCGACTGACCCCGGGCCCGTGCGCACCGTGCTCCAACTCGTCGGCTCTCCGGTCGACGAGTTCTTCGCCGAGCTATCCCGGCTATACGCGCGAGCCAGTATCGAGGCGCTCGCGGATTCGCCGCGCTACCGCATGCACGTCGCCTATGTCGCTCCCGGTGGCTGCTGGTCCTTCCCGGCCGATCTTGCACCGTGCTCGCTGGCTGCGGCGTCACCGATGTCATTGCCGCAGGCCATCTCTCACATCGAACGTCTCTCACCGGACGTGATGGTCCCGCAGATGTTCTGCCGTCCCGGCATGACCGTCTACCGGTCCCTGTTCGACACGCTCGGGGTGCCCTACCTCGGCAGCTCCGGTGACGTGATGGCGGTCGGAGCGGACAAGGCCAAGGCGCGGGCCATCGTCGCTGCGGCGGGTGTCAGAGTGCCCGCCGGCCGTGTGGTGCGCGACCGCACCCGCACCGATCTGAGCTATCCCGTTGTGGTGAAACCGGTTTCGTCGGACAACTCCGTGGGAGTCACGCTGGTCACCTGCGACGACGACTACGAGCGGGCCGTCGATGACGCGCTGGCACATGACGACGCCGCGCTGGTCGAGACGTTCGTCCCGCTCGGTCGAGAAGTGCGGTGCGGCATTCTGGTGCGCGACGGCGAGCTGATCGGCCTGCCACTGGAGGAGTACGCCGTCGACGCTGCCGCGAAGCCGATCCGGACCCGCGAGGACAAACTCGACCGCGACGGTGACGGCGAGCTGCAGCTGATGGCCAAGAGCGCCGAGCGGGCCTGGATCGTACCCACCGATGACCCTGTGACGCAGCGAGTCTGGGCCGCAGCACGCCGATGTCACCGGGCACTCGGCTGCCGCGACTACAGCCTGTTCGACTTTCGCATCGACCCCTCGGGCGAACCGTGGTTCCTCGAAGCCGGTCTGTACTGCTCGTACGCGCCGAGCAGCGTGGTCGCCACCATGGCCTCCGCTGCAGGCGTGGATCTGGGGCAACTGTTCGAAGAATCCTTGGCCGAACTCGCGGGAAGGTGACACCTATGCATGCGTCCGCCCTGACACCCCTCGGTGCCGAGGTGACCGGGGTCCGCGTCGATGCCCTCGACGAAGCGGCGGTGACCTGGATGCGGAGGGTGTTGGCCGAGCACGGCGTCGTGATCCTGCGGCGACAGCAGACTGACGACGACGCGCTGCTGCGTTTCCTGCGAAGCTTCGGGGACATCCAGTTCACCGCTGGTGAGACGCCCGTGCCGACCCACCCTGATCTGAACGTGGTGACCAACGTCGGGCGCAGCCGCCCACCGCGGTCCACCTTCCACGTCGACACCAGCTATGTGCGCACCCCGCCCGCCTACACGGCGCTTCGCGCGGTCGCCGTGCCGGAGCAGGGCGGGTACACCCTGTTCAGCAACCAGTACCGCGCCCACGACACGCTGCCGGAGAACATCCGGGACGGACTCGAAGGCCGACTCGTCACGCATGTCGCCACCGGCGTGACCCTCACCGACGGACAGGAGTGCAGCGCCGAGCATCCCGTGCTACACCGGCACCCCGTCAGCGGCCGGACCTCGCTGTATCTGTCCGCACTGCAACGCTGTGCGTCGCTGAGCGGGATGACAGCCGACCAGTCAGCACAGACACTGTCGTACCTGTTCGCTTTCTCCACCCGCGCCGACAATGTGCTGACCCATCGCTGGGAGCCCGGCGACGTCGTCATGTGGGACAACCGGTGCGTGATGCACCGCGCCGACCACTCCGGGGTCGTCGGTGACCGAGTAATGCACCGGGGGATGGTCAGCGACGCCGCCTCCTAGTCGTGGAGCAGCATCAGCGTCCACGCCGCCATCGTCTGCGCGTCGGTGATGACGCCACCGCGCATCATCTGCTCGACCTCGGTACGCGTGAACCAGGCGCTGCGCATGTCCTGTTCCTCGTGCTCGCGGTCGTGCGGTCCCTCGGTGAGCTCCGTGGCACGGAACACCCGCCCCCGCTGGCTGCATATCCCCGGCGCGACATCGAGCAATCCGATCTCGGTCATAGACCCCGCGATCAGCCCGGTCTCCTCCCGCAGCTCTCGGGCAGCCAGTTCGGCGACGTCCAACTCGGCCCGGCCCGGCGCCGTCCCCTGCGGAAACTCCCAGCGACGCAGCCCGAGCGGATAGCGGAACTGCTCGACGAGGTGGAACCGGTTCCCGTCTTGCGGAATTACCAGCGCATAGGTCGGCCGGTCCACCACTCCGTAGATTCCCGCGGTGCCATCGGCCCGTCGGATCTCGTCTTCGCGAACTGTCATCCAGGGATTCCGGTACACCTCGCGCGAGCCCACGGCCTCGATGTAATCCACCGGACCAGTATGACCAGCCGTTGCGGGTAGCCTCACGTTCTGTGCTGCTGGCGTCCTTGAACCCCGCGGCCGTGGCGGCGGGGGCTGACCTCGACGACGCGGTGCGCATCGACGGGGTGTCCCTGAGTCGAAGCGATCTGGTCGGGGCGGCGACCTCGGTCGCCGAACGCGTCGGCGGAGCCTCGCGCGTTGCCGTGCTGGCGACGCCGACCGCCGCGACCGTGCTCGCCGTCACCGGCTGCCTGATCGCCGGCGTGCCCGTCGTCCCGGTTCCCGCCGATGTCGGCGAGGCCGAGAGGCGTCACATCCTCACCGATTCGGGGGCGCAGGCCTGGCTCGGTGAGCTGCCCGAGGCCACCGGTGGGCTCCCGCACGTCCCGGTGAGACTGCACGCGAGGTCGTGGCACCGCTACGCCGAGCCGTCGCCGGACGCCGCCGCGATGATCGTCTACACGTCCGGCACCACGGGCCTGCCCAAAGGTGTGGTGGTCAGCCGCCGGGCAATCGCCGCCGATATCGACATGTTGGCGCAGGCCTGGCAGTGGACGCCCGACGACACCCTCGTACATGGGTTGCCGATGTATCACATTCACGGCCTGGTGCTGGGCTTGCTCGGGTCGCTGCGGGTCGGAAACCGCTTCGTGCACACCGGGAAACCCAAGCCCGAGTTGTACGCCCATGCGGTCCGTGAGCTCGGCGGGACGCTGCTTTTCGGCGTCCCGACCGTGTGGTCGCGGGTGGTCGAGAACGGTGACGCGGCGCGCGCGCTGGCACCGGCTCGGCTGCTGGTGTCGGGAAGCGCCGCGTTGCCGGTGCCGGTGTTCGACGGATTGTCCTCTCTCAGTGGCCATGCGCCGATCGAGCGCTACGGGAGCACCGAGACGCTGATCACGCTCAGCACGCTGGCAGAGGGGGAGCGCAGGCCCGGCTGGGTCGGCCTGCCGCTCAACGGAGTGCAAACGCGAGTGATCGCCGACGACGGGTCAGCCTTGCCGCACGACGGAGAGTCGATCGGCCAGCTGCACGTGCAGAGCCCCACGCTGTTCGACGGCTACCTGAACCGCGCCGACGCGACGGCCGAGGTCCTCGGCGACGACGGCTGGTACCGAACGGGCGACGTCGCGGTCATCGACGAGGGCGGAATGCACCGGATCGTCGGGCGTGAGTCGGTCGACCTCATCAAAAGCGGCGGTTTCCGGATCGGCGCCGGCGAGATCGAGGCCGTCCTGCTGGGGCACAGCGGCGTCCGCGAAGCCGCGGTGATCGGGGCGCCGGACGCCGACCTCGGGCAGCGCATCGTCGCGTTCGTCGTCGGCGATGCGCAGCCCGACGAGCTGATCGACCATGTCGCGCAGCAACTCTCGGCCCACAAGCGGCCGCGCGAGGTCCGCCTCGTCGAGAGCCTGCCTCGCAACGCGATGGGCAAGGTCCTGAAGAAAGAGTTGGCGCAATGGGTTTGAAGCTCGCCGAGATGCGCAACCCGGCGGCCCGGGGGTGAGGCTCGCCCCGCGAGCGCGCGTGTCTGCACAGCGACGCGCCGCAATTCCCGGCATTTCACGCACGCTCGTCGCGATCGGTAGCGCGCTGGCTGCCGTGCTGGCGTCGGCCTGCGGCCACGCGCCCGAGGTGATGCTCGTCCAAACCAGCATCACCGTGCCCCCGGCGCCCATCGCTGCGGCTCCGCCCGCCGACACACTGTCCATCGGTGCGGCGGCTGTCGACACCACCGGCGGCTGGCTTCCCGACGGCACCATGCTGTCGCCGTTCGATTCCACCAATCCGATACTTTCGCAACTCGATCCGGCACTGCTCTCCGCGGTGCAGAATGCAGCCCGCGCCGCCGAGGCGGCCGGTGTACAGCTCATGGTCACCTCGGGCTGGCGCTCAAAAGGCTTCCAGCAGAGGCTCTTCGACGATGCCGTGGCCAATTACGGCAGCGTGGAGAGGGCCGCAGAGTTCGTCGCCACCCCGGAGGCGTCCAAACACGTGATGGGCCAGGCGATCGACATCGGCCCGGTCGTCGCCGATCAGTGGTTGATCGCCAACGGCAGCCAGTTCGGCCTCTGCCAGATCTACGCCAACGAGATCTGGCATTTCGAGCTCGCCGCGGATGCGCAGGGGAACTGCCCGCCGTTGAAGCCCAACGCGGCGGGGTAGCGGTCGCCGGCGCCGAGCGTGCGCCGAATGCCAGAGATTGCCGGCGCGCCGCTGTGCAGACACGCGCGCTCGCGGTGCAGGTGCAGGGGGACGACGCGCCGCTCGCGGTGCAGGGGGACGACGCGCGCTTCAAACCTAGTTGGCGTGAAGCGCCTCGTTCAGCGTGATGCCCGTGCCGTCGCGCTTGACCACCTCGACCGCGCCGGTCACCGAATTACGCCGGAACAGAAGGTTGTTCGCACCGGAGAGCTCGCGAGCCTTCACGGTCTGTCCGTCCGAGGTCGTCACCTTGGTGCCCGCGGTGACGTACAGCCCTGCCTCGACGACGCAGTCGTCGCCCAGCGAGATGCCCAGCCCGGCGTTGGCGCCCAACAGGCACCGCTTGCCGACCGAGATGACCTCGGTGCCACCGCCGGACAGCGTGCCCATGATCGACGCGCCGCCGCCGATGTCGGAGCCGTCGTCGACGACGACGCCCGCCGAGATGCGGCCCTCGACCATCGAGTTGCCGAGGGTGCCCGCGTTGAAGTTGACGAATCCCTCGTGCATCACCGTGGTGCCCTCGGCGAGGTGGGCACCCAGCCGGACGCGGTCGGCGTCGGCGATCCGCACCCCTGAGGGCAGCACGTAGTCGACCATCCTCGGGAACTTGTCGACACCGTAGACGGCGACCTGACCGCGACGGCGCAGCCGCGCCCGCACCGTCTCGAACCCCTCCACCGCGCACGGGCCGTGGCTCGTCCACACAACGTTGGTGAGCACGCCGAACAGTCCGTCGGCGTTGAGCCCGTGCGGCGCGATGAGCCGGTGCGACAGCAGATGCAGCCGCAGGTACGCGTCGTAGGCGTCGATCGCTTTGTCGGCCAGCGACGCGATGGTCGTGCGGACGACGACGACGTCGACGTCGCGGTCCTCGTCGCGGCCCGTCAGCTCGGCCAACTCGGGCGGAACTTCCGCCACGGACAGGCGTACCGTTCCGGTTTCGCCGTCGCCGCCCAGTTCGGGTGCGGGGAACCAGGTGTCGAGAACCGATCCGTCGGCCGCGATGGTGGCGACGCCGATGCCGGACGCTCCAGATGCTGAAGTCACGGTGCCCAAGGCTACCGGTGGGCCTAGCATCGCCTGACGGGTCCCCACCAGGCCAGGAGGTAGCCACGACCGCCGGAGCCCACGCCGTGACGCTGCGTCAGCTGCGCTATTTCGCCGTGCTCGGCGAAGAACTGAACTACCGGCGCGCCGCGGAGAAGCTCTTCATCACGCAGCCGGCGCTGTCCACCGCGATCAAGCAACTGGAGCACCAGTTCGGTGTCGTGCTTTTCCACCGCAACACCCGCGAGGTGGCGCTGACCGATCTGGGCGCCGCCTGGCTGCCGCAAGTGCAGCAGGCGATCTCCGGGGTGGACGCGATCGTCGACAACCTGATCATGCTGTCCGGCACCCGCCGCGGCGTGCTGCGCGTCGGCTACCTGATCGGCACCGGTGCCGATCTGCTGTTCCGGCTCGTCCGCCATTTCGAGGCCGCCTACCCCGACGTCACCGTCGAACCCATCGAATACGACTTCTCGGATCCGACGGCCGGGTTGGCGGACGGCACCACCGAGGTCGCCATCATCCGGCCTCCGGTCGACCTTCCCGACCACCGCATGCTGATCCTCGACTCCGAGTCGTGGGTGGCGTGTCTGCCGCGCGACCACCGGCTGGCCGAGCGGCACGAGGTCGAGATCGCCGAACTGCTCGACGACCCGATCGTGTGCGCCCCGCTGACCGCGGGCACGTGGCGCGACTACTGGCTGGCGATGGACGTCCGCGGCAACCGGCCGCCGACCATCGCCGCGGTCGCGGCGACCTACGAAGCGGAGACGACGGCCATCGCGCGTGGGCTCGGGATCAGTTTCACGACGTCATCGGTGGCCCGGTTCTACGACCGCCCCGGCATCGTCTACGTGCCGGTCAGTGACCGGCCGCCCAGCCATACCGCACTGGCCTGGAACCCCGCTGAGCTGACGCCCCAAGCCGATGCTTTGGTCAGGCACGTCCAATCGCAGTGGAGCTTCGGCGATCGCGACTCCACTGACCCCGACTGATAAGCGCAGGTTATGAGCAGATCAAAACATGAAACTTCCGGTGGTCGCCGGATGGCGGTTTCCTTTCCCCAGGTGTTCTTCCGACTGGCTTGACCTGGAGCGACCATGACCGACGCAATAGCCCCACCTACTCATTCACCGCGGCGTGACCTCAGTGCCGAGGACGCCAAGCTGGCCGAACTCGGCTACACGCAAAAGCTCGACCGCTCGGTCGGCAAACTGGCGTCGTTCGCGATCGGATTCGCGACCATCAGCGCCACCACCGCCGTCTTCACCGGATTCGGCGCCGGCTACTTCACCGCGGGCGCACCATTCGTGTGGACGCTGCTGCTCGCCGGCGCAGTGTTCGCCCTGTGGACGTTCATCGCCGCGGACCTGACCGCCAAGCTGCCGCTCGCGGGCTACTCGTATCAGTGGATCAGCCGCATCAACGGACCCAACCTCGCCTGGTTCACCGGCTTCATCGCGTTGATGGGCTGGGTCTGCGGCATGACCGGAGTCGGCTTCATCCTGTCCGGCTACCTGGGCGGGCTGATGGGCTGGAGCATGACTCAGACCACCCAGATCCTGCTCGCGATCGCGGTGGTGTTCGTCTGCGTGCTCATCAACATCTACGGTGTGCGGTTCGCGACCATGGTCAACAACATCGGCGTCAGCCTCGAGCTCGTCATCACGGTCGGCGCCACTGCGCTGATCGCCGTCATCGCGTTTTCCGCTCCCGAGAACCACCAGCCGATCTCGGTGCTGTTCACCGGCGGTGAGTCCGGCGACAAGGACTCCTACATGCTGGCGTGGCTGGCCGCCGCACTCGGGCCGTTCTTCGGGCTCATCGGCGTGGAATCCGGTGCCGACGTCGCCGAGGAGACCAAGGACGCCCGCCGCGTGGTCCCGAAGACGATGTTCTATGCGCTGATCACATCGATCGTGATCGAGTTCCTGATGTATGTCGTCTACGTGCTGGCCATCAAGGATCCCGTTGCGGTGGAGGCCAACTCGGCTGCGCCCATCGAGGAGATCATCACCCAGCAGGCAGGCCCCACCGTCACGAAGATCATCGTCGCGATCGCGCTGACCAACATCCTCGCGTGCCTGCTGGCCAACATCCTGGTGGCGACCCGGCTGACGTACTCGATGGCCCGCGACAACATGCTGCCGTTCTCCCACGTGTGGCGGCACGTATCCCCGAAGAGCAAGGCGCCGACCTATGCTGTGCTCGGATTGGGTTGCCTGTCAACGGCTCTGCTGCTCTCGGCGCTGGTCAACGAGAAGGCGTTCAACTACATCATCGGCATCGCGTCGCTGCTGTTCTTCTTCGTCTACATCCTGCAGACCATCGGCCTGCTCGTCGGCTACAAGCGGGGAACCATCCCCGCGCCGGAACCGGGAACGTTCGACCTGGGCCGGCTCCGGTTGCCGCTCTACATCACCGCGCTGGTGGTGTTCCTCGGGGTCGCCGTCGCGCTCCTGTTCCTGCCCCAGTTCACCAGCAATAAATGGGTCTTCCTCGGCATCGTGGTGCTCGCCGCGATCTGGTGGGCCACCGGACTCAAGTCACGCCTGAGCAAGGGTGACGCCGGCGCGAACTACGCCAAGACCCACGGCCTGTAATCCCGGGTCGCTGACCTTCGAACCTCGAAAAGGACTCAAAGACATGACTGTTACCGACCAAGGCACCTCCAACCTCGTCGCCGTCGAACCAGGCGCCATCCGCGAAGACACCCCGCCCGGCTCGGTGATCCAGTACAGCGACTACGAACTGGACACCTCCAGCCCGTTCGCCGGCGGCGTCGCGTGGATCGAGGGCGAGTACATGCCCGCCGAGGAAGCCAAGATCTCGATCTTCGACACCGGCTTCGGGCACTCCGACCTCACCTACACCGTCGCGCATGTGTGGCACGGCAACATCTTCCGGCTCGGTGACCACCTCGACCGCCTGCTCGACGGGGCCCGCAAGCTGCGCCTCGACGCCGGCTATTCGAAGGATGAGCTCGCGGAGATCACCAAGAAGTGTGTGAGCCTGTCGCAGCTGCGCGAGTCCTTCGTCAACCTGACCGTCACGCGCGGTTACGGAAAGCGCAAGGGGGAGAAGGACTTGTCCAAACTCACCCACCAGGTCTACATCTACGCGATCCCGTACCTGTGGGCGTTCCCGCCCGCCGAGCAGATCTTCGGGACGACGGCCATCGTGCCGCGACACGTGCGCCGCGCCGGCCGCAACACCGTCGACCCCACCATCAAGAACTACCAGTGGGGCGACCTGACCGCGGCCAGCTTCGAAGCCAAGGACCGCGGCGCCCGCACGGCCATCCTGCTCGACTCCGACAACTGCGTCGCCGAAGGACCCGGCTTCAACGTGTGCATCGTCAAAGACGGCAAGCTCGCCTCCCCGTCGCGAAATGCATTGCCAGGCATCACCCGCAAGACGGTCTTCGAACTCGCCGATCAGATGGGCATCGAAGCCACACTGCGCGATGTCACAAGCCACGAGCTGTACGACGCCGACGAGATCATGGCCGTCACCACCGCCGGCGGCGTCACCCCGATCAACACCCTCGACGGGGAGGCGATCGGAAGCGGCGAACCCGGGCCGATGACGGTCGCCATCCGTGACCGATTCTGGGCGCTGATGGACGAGCCCTCGCCGCTGATCGAGGCCATCGAGTACTGAGGACGAGCGGTTCGCACGGGTTAACCACACCCGTGCGGATGCTCGTGCCGAGATCAACACCGCGGTTGCGATTGATACGGTGCCCTGCCGAGATCGCAGCCGTGATGCCGAATTGGCCTACACCGTTCGGACAGAACTATCCGAAGGCCGGCACGCCCGGGGTCGCTCACGCTGGTCGCGCCACGCCGCCGACCGGCCCTGGTGGACGGGCGAACGGCTAACGTGGACCTGTGCTCGACTTACACGGAGATCCGATCGCTCTGACCGCGGCCCTGGTGGACATTCCCAGCGAGTCGCGACATGAGACACGGATCGCCGACGAGATCGAGACCGCTCTGCGCGAGCAGACGACCGGCTTCGAGGTGATCCGCAACGGCGATGCGGTCCTCGCCCGCACGAACTTCGGGAAGCCGTCGCGGGTGCTGCTTGCCGGACACACCGACACCGTCCCGGCGGCCGACAATGTACCGAGCCGACTGGCCGACGGGATCCTGCACGGCTGCGGAACCTCTGACATGAAATCGGGCGACGCGGTGTTCCTGCACCTGGCTGCCACCGTCACCGATCCGGCCCACGACATCACCCTGGTCATGTACGACTGCGAGGAGATCGAAGCGTCGGCCAACGGGCTCGGCCGCATCGAACGCGAACTGCCCGACTGGCTGGCGGCCGACGTCGCAATCCTGGGCGAACCGTCGGGCGGATTCATCGAAGCCGGATGCCAGGGGACACTGCGGGTCATCGTGAGCGTTGCAGGAACCCGTGCGCATTCGGCACGATCCTGGCTGGGCGACAACGCGATTCACAAACTCGGTGCGGTGCTGACTCGGCTCAAGGCATACCAGGCGCGCAGCGTCGACATCGACGGCTGCGTGTATCGGGAGGGGCTGTCGGCGGTGCGGATCGACGGCGGTATCGCCGGCAATGTGATCCCTGACGCCGCGACGGTCACCGTGAACTTCCGATTCGCACCGGATCGCAGCGTCGAACAGGCCTACGCGCATGTGCAGGAGGCGCTCGATGGACTCGACGTCACGATCGAACTCACCGACTCGGCCGCGGGAGCCCTGCCCGGTCTCACCCGACCTGCGGCGGCGACGCTCGTCGAGGCCGCCGGGGGACAGGTGCGCGCCAAATACGGCTGGACCGACGTGGCACGGTTCGCGGCGCTGGGCATTCCCGCCGTCAACTACGGTCCCGGTGACCCGAACCTCGCCCACCGCGTCGACGAGAATGTCGAGGTCGCCCAGATCACCGCGGTCACCGAGGTGTTACGGAGATATTTAATCGGTTGACCGCGCCGATAACCTGAACACATGCTCTCGCGCTGACGGCCCCCGGTCTCTGTTCGCACGACACGAGAGCATCTGCATGCCATCGATCATCTGCAGCCATCTGTCCTTCGCGTGGCCCGACGACACGCCACTGTTCACCGATCTGTCCTTCTCCGCCGGCCCCGGCCGCACCGGGCTCGTCGCGCCCAACGGCGCAGGCAAGAGTGCACTGTTGCGACTCGTCGCCGGTGAACTGCAGCCCGCCGAGGGCGTGGTGACCGTCGACGGCGTCATCGGGTATCTGCCTCAGACACTTCCCCTGCGCGACGACCGCAGTGTCGCAGAAGTCCTCGGCATCGCGGCCGTCATCGACGCACTGAACGCCTTGGCCGCAGGCGATTCCAGCGACAGTGTGTTCACCGCGATCGGCGACGACTGGGATGTCGAAGAACGCGCCCGGGTACAACTCGACCGACTCGGGCTCGCGCACGTCGGTCTAAACCGGTCGCTGCGGTCGCTGTCAGGCGGTGAGGTCGTGACGCTCGGGCTAGCCCGGGAGTTGCTCCGTCGCCCCGACATTCTGCTGCTCGACGAACCCACCAACAATCTCGACGTCGACGCAAGGCAACGGCTGTACGAGGCGCTCGACGACTTCGCGGGCTGTCTGTTGCTGGTCAGTCACGACCGGGTGCTGCTCGACCGGATGGACCGTATCGCCGAGCTCCGCCGCAACGAAATCACCTACTATGGAGGCAATTTCACCGCCTATCAGAACATGGTGGCCGAGTCGCAGCGTGCTGCCGAAGATGCGGTGCGCAATGCCGAGCAGACATTGAAGCGCGAGAAGCGGCAACGCCAACAGGCCCGGGAGCGGGCCGACAAGAAAGCAAGTACCGCCGCACGTACGGTCAAAGACGCCGGCCTGCCGAGGATCGTCGCAGGGGCGATGAAGCGCCGGGCGCAGGAGACGTCCGGGCGCAACGATGACGTCCACGCCAGACGGGTCGACGATGCCGCATCACGCCTCGACGCTGCTGAGCGCGCGTTGCGCGACGACGACGCTCTCGTGGTCGACCTGCCCGAAACATCTATACCGTCTAGTCGAATGGTGCTGGAAGCCAGGGGATTACGGATCACCAGGGGCAGCCGCACGCTGGTCGACGGTCTCGACCTGATGGTGCGCGGTCCGGAGCGGATCGCGTTGACCGGACCCAACGGAGCGGGGAAGACGACGGTGTTGCGCGCGCTTCTGGGTGAACTCGCACCGGATGCGGGCACAGTCACCGTCGCCGGCGGGAGAGTCGCGTATTTGTCGCAACGCCTTGACCTGCTCGACGACGACCGTACCGTCGCCGAAAATCTCGCGGCTTCGGCCCCGAGCCTGTCGACCACGCGACGCAGACACCTTTTGGCGCAGTTCCTGTTTCGCGATGAAGCCGTGGATCGTCGGGTAGGGGTCCTGTCGGGCGGAGAGAGATTGCGCGCCACGCTGGCGTGTGTGATGTTCGCCGAACCCGCGCCACAGCTGCTCCTTCTCGACGAGCCGACTAACAACCTCGACCTGGTCAGCGTCGGGCAACTCGAGAGCGCCCTGCTCGCCTATCAGGGAGCGTTCATCGTCGTGAGCCACGATGCAACGTTTATCGACGCGGTCGGTGTGGATCGAGTGTTGCGCCTCGACGGGGGCAGTCTTCGGGAGCTCTAGCTGATCGCAGGCCGTGTCGGCGCGGGTTGCGGCTCGGCGGGAGGAATCGGGGCGGGCTCGGTGGTGGATTGCGGTCCTTCGGCCGCATCGTCTTCGGCGCGCTCGTCAGGCTTGTCCTCGGCGTCCTCGTCGTCGCGCTCCGGGGTGTTCTCCTCGGCCGGTTCTGCAGTGGGTGAAGTGGCGGGAATCTCAGGGGACTCTGAACCTGTTGCCCCCGAACCGCTCTGCTGAAGGCCCTGCATCAACTGCTGAGGCAGCTGCTGCAAAGGCTGGGCGAGGGCCGCCAGCGGCGCCGCGAGCGCCTGGCCGATCTGCCCGAGCTGGCTCAGCTGTCCCACCGCCTGGCCGAGGGCGTCCGTCGCGCCGCCCCCTGGTGAGCTCGTCGCAGCGGCGCCGCCCGGCGAACCTGTAGCGGCACCACCGGGCCCCTGCGCGATCTGATCCGCCGCCGCCCGGATCGCGTCGCCGCCCCTCTGGTCACCGCGCTCGTAGGCCGCCGCGGACTGGTGCAACAACTCCGAGATCAGTTCGCCCGCGGACTGCGTGCCGGCGATCGTGCTCGCCCTGCTCCCCAGCGCTCCGCTCAGCGCGGCGTCGACGGCAGCGGCGATGGTTCCATGGGAGGCGCCAACCGAACCGGGCGGTGCCGCGGAAAGTGAGCCCAGACCTGCGGCGACACCGGTATGAATGTCCCCAAGGGAGCGCACCCCATTCGCATCCACCGACAGGGACTCGGTCATGACCACACCTCCGGACTCCTCGCTTCGATGGTAAGAGCGCGACGTCGGGCCTCCGCGCACCAAAAGTCTGCAGGCGGCACCCGCAGGGTCGTAGCGTCGGCACGTGGACGTTCTCAAGATCGCCTTGCTGGTGTTCCTGGCCGTGGCGGTGCTCACAGTCGTGGTGGTGTTTATCCGCGCAGTGGTGACGAAAGGCTTTCCCGACCGCCGATCCTCCGAGCACTTCGACCAGATCTACTACGGCGCCATGCCGCCGACACCCAAGCCGCCCTGGGTGGACGACCGCGACGACAAGCCGCGCGACTAGCCCCGATCCACCGCTTTCGCCAGCGCCTCGCGCCCGAACGCGCAGTCGACCTCGCCGGACAGGCGTTTCAGCGATTCACCGGCCCGCGGGTCACCCAACCGCACGCCGTCGAGGGACGCTCTCAGCGCGACCGCCGTCTGTCCGCCGCGCTCCGCCGCTTTCACGGCCTCCCGGACCGCAGCCACCGCCCCGTGATCGTCGCGGCGGGCCGCCATCGTCCACGCCCGCGCCAGCGCCAGCTCCGGGGCGAACAGCATCGACTTCAGACCGTGCCGAGACTCGGCGCGCGACAACGCTTTTCCCGCCTCCACAGTCTGGCCGAGCTGGCCCAGTGCCTGTGCGAGCAGCATCCACGCCAGCGGCCCCCACGAATACCCGGTGGGGGCCAGCGTCGCCGCGGCCTCGCGCAGCAAGGTCACCGCACGTGGCAGCTCACCCGCAGCGATCAGGGCATCGGCGATCAGCACCTCGCCGATCGCGCGCCCAGGCTGACGACGCTGGGCGAGATCGGTCAACCGCTGGGCCAGGCCGAGCGCCTTTTCCGGCTCGCCGGTCATCACCAGTGTCGTCGTCTGACCGAATCCACTGGTGAACCGCAGCAGCCCCGGCTGGCCGGCGCTCAGCGCCCGCTCGGCCAACGCGTCGACGTCGGAAAACCGACCCATCCGCGCCGAACTCAGCGCGGCAGCCGAGGCTGCCCAACCCACGGCGGTGTCGTCGGCATCCGGTGATTCCAAAACCTCGGCCGCGATTTCCCTTGCCCGGCTGACATTGCCGGCATTCATTGTGAACGTCGCGGACAGGGCGTCCAACGTGATCCGCGCTGTCGGTGACGACACCTTTCCCCGGGTGGCACGCAGAAACGCCGTTGCCCGTTCTGGTTCGGACAGCATCCAGAACTGATTGGCCGCTGTCGGCAGCGCCCACGCCATCAACTCGTCCTCGGTCAGTTCGCCGGGATCGATTGCGGCGAGAACGGAGTCGGCCTCCCGTCCGCGACCCTGCCAGGCAAGCGCATAGCCGACGGTCAGCCGGGCATCGAGGTCCGACGACTGCCCGAGCGCGGCCCGACCCAGACGTTCGCTGAGTTCGAGGTCGCCGAGCCGCAGCGCCTCGCGAGCCGCGGCACACACCTCGGACGCCGACTGAGGACGATCGCTGCCGATAGCCAGCGCCGCCATCCGCAGTTGTCCCACCACCCCGGAGCTGCCAGCCGACAGGCGTTCGACCATGGCGGTGCGCAACCGCCGCAGATCGGGCCCGCCCATCGCGTCCCGGACCGCGTCGAGGAACAGCGGATGCGCCGGGCGCAGGCCGTCGTCCGTTTCGACGACCGCGCCGCTTTCGAGCGCCGCACCCACCGCGTCGTGGCCCGCGAGCGCTTCCGCGTCAACGCGCGGCAGCGGATCTGCCACCGACAGGAATTCCAGCACCCGGTGCGCTGCGGCAGGCAGCGTCTCGACGAATTCGGCGACCTGCGCCATCAACCGGCTGTCGTCGTGGCCCGGGGGCTGCAGGTCGACTCGCGTCAGCAGACCGTCGCGCCACAGGGCGGTCACCTCGGCCGGCACCGGGCCGGCGTTCACCGTCGCGGTGACGAGCAGGCGCGCCGTACCCGCCAGCGCCAGCTGATAGACGAGTGCGGCCGACAGCGTGTCCAGCAGGTGCGCATCGTCGACGATCAGCAGCCGCCCGTCCCCGAGCGTCTCCCTCGCGGCCCGCAACACCGTGGTGGTCGTGCCCGTCTCCGGCACGTCGAGAAGTCTCTCGAACGCGGCGAACGGAACTGCCTGCCGCGACGCCGTCGCGCACACCCACTCGACGCGGGGAAAACCCGCGCCAACGCGTTCGGCGGCGAGCCGCACCAGCGTCGTCTTGCCGACACCCGCCGGACCGATCAGCACCGCGCCGGCGCGGGTGCGCACCCCGAATTCGAGCTGGTCGAGGGCCGGCTCGGTGGGAGCGATCACCCATCCGAGAGGCAGAGGCGCAGGCACACGCCGGAGTCTATGTCGCTAGGTTGGTGATGTGTCCCGAGATCCAGACCGTGAGTGGGCAGTCTGCGTCTACTGCGCATCGGGCCCGGTTCACCCCGAGCTGTTGGCGCTGGCAAGCAAAGTCGGAAAGGGCATCGCCGATCGCGGTTGGACCCTTGTGTCGGGCGGGGGCAACGTCTCGGCGATGGGGGCGGTGGCGGCCGCCGCGCGCTCGCACGGCGGATACACAGTGGGGGTGATCCCCAAGGCTCTCGTGCACAGGGAAGTCGCCGACACCGAAGCCGACGAACTCGTCGTCACCGACACGATGCGGGAACGCAAGCAGGTGATGGAGGACCGCGCCGATGCGTTCATTGCGCTGCCCGGCGGCATCGGAACCCTCGAAGAATTCTTTGAAGCCTGGACAGCGGGCTATTTGGGTATGCACACGAAGCCGATCGTGATGCTCGACACTGTTGGGCACTACGACGGTCTCCTGGCATGGCTGCGGGGGTTGGTCGGAACCGGGTACGTCGCTGAGGGTGCGATGCGGCGTCTCGTTGTCGTCGATGACGTGGACGACGCTCTGGCTGCCTGCGCTCCACCGCTAGGGTGACCCACAAAAATCGAAGCGGAGGAAAAACGGCCGATGACCGAGCAGAAGTCCGGGACCCGTCACAGCGTCGGGTTGATCGATATCGCCAAGCAGGTTCCGGGTCTGCTGAAGGACACGCCGACGATGGTGCGCGGCGTCGTCACCGGCTTCGGTGCCAGGCCATCGGCGAAGACCTCGATCGGAAAGGTCTTCCAGGAGCGCGCAGCCCAACATGCAGGCAATGTGTTTCTGAAGTTCGAGGACACCGAGATCACCTACGGCGAGGCCAACGAGATGGTCAACCGCTATGCGGCGGTGCTGGCCGCCAAGGGTGTCGGCCACGGTGACGTCGTCGGCATCATGATGCGCAACTCGCCCGAACCGATTCTGCTGATGCTCGCGGCGGTCAAGTGCGGGGCGATCTCGGGGATGCTGAACTTCCACCAGCGTGATGAGGTGCTCAAGCACAGCCTGGGCTTGCTGGACGCGGCGGTGGTGGTCGCCGAGACCGAGTTCGTCGAGCACATCACCGACTCGGGCGCCGACACCGACGGGCTGATGACGCTCGACGACCTCAAGCAACTCGCCGAGACCGCGCCGACCTCCAACCCCGCAACCACCGCGGCAGTGCTGGCCAAGGACAAGGCGTTCTACATCTTCACCTCGGGCACCACCGGGATGCCGAAGGCCAGCGTCATGACCCACTACCGCTGGCTGCGGGCTCTCGCCGGCTTCGGCGGTCTCGGGATGCGGCTGAACTCTCACGACACGCTGTACTGCTGCCTGCCGCTCTACCACAACAACGCGCTGACGGTGGCGCTGTCCTCGGTGGTGAACACGGGTGCCGCGCTGGCCATCGGTAAGTCGTTCTCGGCATCGAAGTTCTGGGACGACGTGATCCGCTACGACGCCACCGCGTTCGTCTATATCGGCGAGGTCTGCGCGTATCTGCTTAACCAGCCGGAGAAGCCGACCGACCGCCAGCACAAGGTGCGGGTCATCTGTGGCAACGGGTTGCGGCCGGCGATCTGGGACGACTTCACCCAACGCTTCGGCATCAAGCGGGTCTGCGAGTTCTACTCGGCCAGCGAAAGCAATACGGCGTTCGTCAACTTCTTCAACCTCGACAAGACCACGGGCATCTGTCCCAGCCCGGTGGCCTTCGTCGAGTACGACGAATCCGGCGACCCGGTCCGCGACGACAACGGCCGAGTCAAGAAGGTCAAGAACGGCGAGCCCGGCCTTCTGCTGTCGAAGGTCAGCAGCTTCCAGCCCTTCGACGGCTACACCGACAAGAAGGAGTCGGAGAAGAAGCTCGTCCGCGACGCCTTCAAGGAGGGTGACGTCTGGTTCAACACCGGCGACCTGATGCGGGCGCAGGGCTTCGGGCATGCGGCGTTCACCGACCGGCTCGGTGACACCTTCCGCTGGAAAGGCGAGAACGTGGCCACCACCGAGGTCGAGGCCGCCCTGTCCACCGATTCGCAGGTCGAGGAGGCCACGGTGTTCGGCGTCGAGGTGCCCGACACCGGCGGAAAGGCCGGCATGGCCGCGATCCAGCTCAAAGAAGGCAAGGAGTTCGACGGCAAGGCGCTGGCGAAGGCGGCCTTCGACAAGCTGCCCGGCTATGCCGTGCCGCTGTTCGTGCGCGTCGTGGAGGAACTGGCTCACACGTCGACCTTCAAGAGTCAGAAGGGTGACCTGCGCAAGGAGGGCTACGGCGGTTCCAGTGGCGAGGGCGACGAAGACGACGTGAAGGTTGAAGACCCGATCTTCGTGCTGTCGGGCCGCGACGAGGGCTACGTCGAGTTCTACGAGGAGTACCTCGTCGAGGTCAAGGACGGCAAGAAGCCCAAGTAGGAGGCGAATCGGGCGCGCAAAACGACGCTGAGCGTCGTCGAGCGCGCCGGATTCACGGCGAAACGTAGCCTGGTGACGTGCAGTCGACGTTTCTGGGGCGCCCGGTGGCGGGTGATCGCGCGCTGATCATGGCGATCGTGAATCGCACCCCGGATTCGTTCTACGACCGCGGCGCGACGTTCACCGACGACGCGGCCAAAGAAGCCGCGCATCGCGTCGTCGCCGACGGCGCCGACATCGTCGACGTCGGCGGGGTCAAAGCCGGTCCGGGCGAGATGGTCGACGTCGACGAGGAGATCGCACGCGTTGTGCCGTTCATCGAATGGTTGCGTGGCACCTTTCCGGATCAGCTGATCAGCGTCGACACCTGGCGCGCAGAGGTCGCCAAACAGGCATGCGCGGCGGGTGCGGACCTCATCAACGACACCTGGGCTGGCGCCGATCCCGACCTGCCCGGGGTCGCGGCCGAGTTCAACGCCGGCCTGGTCTGCTCCCATACCGGCGGTGCGGCCCCGCGGACACGGCCGTTCCGCGTCAACTACGGGCTGTCCGAGCGGGGCGTGGTCGACGACGTCATCGCCGAGGTGACCTCAGCGGGCGAGCGCGCCGCAGCGCTCGGCGTGCGGCGGGACGGCATCGTCATCGATCCGACCCACGATTTCGGCAAGAACACTTATCACGGTCTTAGTTTGTTGCGCCACGTGGAAGACCTTGTAAAAACTGGATGGCCGGTCCTGATGGCGCTCAGCAACAAGGATTTCGTCGGGGAAACTCTGGGTGTGAGCCTCACTGAACGCCTGGAGGGCACCCTGGCCGCGACGGCACTCGCCGCCGCGGCGGGAGCCGCGATGTTCCGGGTGCACGAGGTGGGGCCCACACGTCGGGTACTGGAGATGGTTGCGTCGATCCAAGGCGCCCGTCCGCCGAAACGCACGGTGAGGGGATTGGCATGACCGTTCTGTCTGATCGCGTGGACGAATTGACCGCGCACGGGGTGGCCGATCATCCCTGGTTGAGTGATCACAGCTGGAGCCGGCCGACCTGGACGATCGCCGAGTTGGAAGCCGCCAAGCGCGGGCGGACCGTGTCCGTGGTGCTTCCTGCGCTCAACGAAGAGGAGACCGTCGCCAGCGTCGTGGAGACGATCACCCCGCTGCTGGGCGGTCTCGTGGACGAGCTGATCGTGCTCGATTCCGGTTCCACCGACGACACCGAGATCCGCGCGGTCGCCGCGGGGGCCAGGGTGGTGAGCCGTGAGGTCGCACTGCCCGAGGTGGCGCCGCAGGCCGGCAAGGGCGAAGTCCTGTGGCGCTCGTTGGCCGCGACGACCGGCGATGTCATCGCCTTCGTCGACTCCGACCTGATCGACCCCGATCCGATGTTCGTGCCCAAGTTGCTCGGTCCGCTGTTGACGGCCGAGGGCGTGCATCTGGTCAAGGGCTTCTACCGGCGCCCGCTGAAGGTCAGTGGCAAGGAGGATGCCAACGGTGGTGGCCGCGTCACCGAGTTGGTCGCGCGTCCGCTGCTGGCCGCACTGCGTCCCGAGCTGATGTGCCTCTACCAGCCGCTGGGTGGCGAGTACGCCGGCACCCGCGAGCTGCTGACCGCGGTGCCGTTCGCTCCTGGCTACGGTGTGGAGATCGGGCTGCTGATCGACACGTACGACCGGCTCGGGCTCGATGCCATCGCCCAGGTCAATCTCGGGGTGCGCACCCACCGCAACCGGCCGCTGACGGAGCTGGCATCGATGAGCAGGCAGGTCATCGCCACGCTGCTGTCGCGGTGCGGCGTCCCGGACTCCGGGGTCGGGCTGACTCAGTTCTTCGCCGACGGTGAGGACTACACCCCGCGGACGTCGACGGTGTCGCTGGCGGACCGCCCGCCGATGATCACGCTGCGCCCGCGCTAGGACCCCGCGTCTGCGGGGGAGCTTGTCGCCGCCGTCGGGCAAGATCGAGGCGTGACTCTCGTCCTGCTGTATCTCGTCGTGCTCGTGCTCGTCGGCATAGTGCTGTTCGCCGTCGGGAGCGTGCTCTTCGGCCGTGGTGAGGAGCTTCCGCCGCTCCCCAAGGGCACCACCGCAACGGTGCTGCCCGCATCGGGGGTGACCGGCACCGACGTCGACGCGGTCAAGTTCACCCAAACCCTGCGGGGCTACAAGACCAGCGAGGTCGACTGGGTGCTCGACCGGCTGGGGCAGGAACTCGACGCGCTGCGGGGTGAACTCGCGGCGGTTCGCGCTGCCCACGGCATCCCCGCTCCCGCCGACGCTGACCATGAACCCGCGCATGCCCTGCCGCCCGAGCTAGCACGGGACGACACGTGACGGCGGCTGAGGTCGACGCCCGCGTCCGCTGCGGCTGGATCGACCAATCCCGGCTCTCTGCAGACGACTTCGCGCTGTACCGCGACTACCACGACACCGAATGGGGCCGCCCCCTTCGCGATTCGGCGGCTCTGTTCGAGCGGGTCAGCCTGGAGGCATTCCAGAGCGGCCTGTCGTGGCTGATCATCCTGCGCAAGCGGGAGAACTTCCGTGCCGCGTTCGACGGGTTCGACGTGGAACGGGTCGCGCGCTATGGCGATCGAGATGTCGAGCGCTTGATGGGCGATGCCGGAATCGTGCGCAACCGCGCCAAGATCGAGGCGACGATCGCCAATGCGCGCGTCGTGGCCGAGATGGCCGACGGTGGGGTCGACCTGGCCGAGTTGCTGTGGTCGTTCGCACCCGCTGACCGCGCGACGCGGGCGCGGCCTGCCAGCCTGTCGGACGTCGCGGCCGTGACAGCCGAATCCACGGCGATGGCCAAGGAACTCAAGAAGCGCGGCATGCGGTTCGTCGGCCCCACCACGGCCTACGCGCTGATGCAGGCCACCGGCATGGTCGACGACCACGTGGCCGGCTGTTGGGTGCCGCGACTCGAGAACTGATGCAAGACGCGGTTACGTCCCGAGCGACCGCCTCGTGGCTACGGCGCCGGGGCCATCCGGGCAGCTATAGCCGGGTCTTCGCACACGAGCTGGCCCGGATAGGGAACAATGGAGGTCTGTAGCAGTTCAGAGTCGGGTGCTGTCAGTGCATGTAGATGGTGCCTGATGCCGACTCACAAGCAGACCAGGCCCTGACGGGCGGCCCATGGTGGAGGGAGCACTCGATGGCGGCGATGAAGCCCCGGACCGGAGACGGTCCACTGGAAGCAACCAAGGAGGGGCGAGGCATCGTGATGCGGGTTCCATTGGAAGGCGGTGGCCGCCTTGTCGTCGAACTCACGCCGGAGGAGGCCGCCGCGCTCGGCGATGAGCTGAAGGGCGTGACGAGCTAGCGTCGCCTATCGCTACGCCGAGACTTTCCGGTAGATCTCCAGGGTCTGCTCGGCGATCTGCGCCCAGGAGAATTCGTCGATACACCGCCGACGTCCTGCGAGGCCGTATTGGCGGGCTCTGTTGGGGTCGGCGACCAGCGCGTTGACGGCCGAGGCCAGTTCGCGCTCGAAGGATTCGGTGTCGTTCGGGCTGTAGTGCACGAGCAGGCCGGTCCGCTGGTCGGCGACGACCTCGGGGATACCGCCCACATCAGAGGCGACCACGGCCGTGCCGCAGGCCATCGCCTCGAGGTTGACGATGCCGAGCGGCTCGTACACCGACGGGCACACGAAAACCGTTGCTGCTGACAGTATTTCGTTTATCTTGGGTTGCGGCAGCATCTCCCGGACCCAGAACACGCCGGTGCGGGTGTTCGACAGTGTTTGGACCGCGGACGCGATCTCGTCGGCGATCTCGGGAGTGTCGGGGGCGCCCGCGCAGAGCACCAGCTGGACCTCGGGAGCGAAGTGATGGGCGGCCGCCACCAGGTGTGCCACGCCTTTCTGGCGCGTGATCCGGCCGACGAACGCGACGACGGGGCGTGACAGATCCACTCCGAGGGCGGTCAGCACGGAATCTTCACCGCCAGGTTCGACCGGGCGCCACTTTTCGGTGTCGATCCCGTTGAGGACCACATGCACCCGCTCGGGGTCCAGCGCCGGGTAGGTGCGAAGAACATCCGCACGCATTCCCGAGCTCACCGCGATGACGGCGTCAGCGGCCTCAACGGCCGTCTTCTCCACCCAGGACGAGATGCGGTACCCGCCACCGAGTTGCTCTGCCTTCCACGGTCGCATCGGCTCGAGGGAGTGGGCGGTGAGAACGTGGGGTATGTCGTACAGCATGGCCGAAAGATGTCCTGCCATCCCGGCGTACCACGTGTGCGAATGAGCGACCGTTGCCGCCGACGCGGCGTTGACCATGGCGAGGTCGGCCGACAGTGTCGCGAGCGCGGCGTTGGCACCGGTGAGCGCGGGGTCGGGCTGCGCGACCGTGGCGCCCGGCCGCGGCGCGCCCATGCAGTACACGTCGACTTCGCACAGCCGTCGCAGTTGAGCGACGAGTTCAGTGACGTGTACGCCGGCGCCGCCGTACACCTCGGGTGGATATTCCCGTGTCATCATCGCCACCCGCATGGTGTGACCGTATCCAACTTCTGCGCGCGCTGCGAAGCATCCCCAATTGTCTTGATGGACAGCCCGAGAACTCGCCACAAAAGCCCGAATAGCTGGCCCCTGTCCGTACCTGCGGATAGGTTGGCATCATGAGGGAAGCGCCACATGTGCTGGGCATCGTCCTCGCCGGCGGAGAGGGGAAGCGGCTCTATCCGCTGACGGCTGACCGCGCCAAGCCGGCCGTCCCATTCGGGGGCGGCTACCGGCTCATCGACTTCGTGCTCTCCAATCTCGTCAACGCCCGCTATTTGCGGATCTGTGTGCTCACGCAATACAAGTCGCATTCGCTGGACCGTCACATCTCGCAGAACTGGCGGCTTTCCGGGCTTGCCGGCGAGTACATCACGCCGGTCCCGGCGCAGCAGCGTCTCGGCCCACGCTGGTACACCGGTTCGGCCGACGCGATCTATCAGTCGATGAACCTGATCTACGACGAGGATCCCGACTACATCGTGATCTTCGGCGCCGACCACGTCTACCGCATGGACCCCGAGCAGATGGTGCAGCAGCACATCGAGAGCGGCGCGGGGGCGACGGTCGCCGGGATCCGGGTGCCGCGTGCCGAGGCCAGCGCGTTCGGCTGCATCGACGCCGACGATTCAGGCCGGATCCGGGCGTTCGTGGAAAAACCAGCGGAACCGCCATCAGTGCCCGACGACCCGGATCAGACGTTCGTGTCGATGGGCAATTACATCTTCACCACCAAGGTGTTGATCGATGCCATCCGGGCCGACGCCGACGACGACGACTCCGACCATGACATGGGTGGCGACATCATCCCCAGGCTCGTCGAAGACGGCATGGCCGCGGTGTACGACTTCAACAACAACGAGGTGCCCGGGGCGACCGAGCGCGACCACGGGTACTGGCGCGACGTCGGCACGCTCGACGCGTTCTATGACGCGCACATGGATCTGGTGTCCGTTCATCCGGTGTTCAACCTGTACAACAAGCGCTGGCCCATTCGCGGCGGCGCCGAGAACCTGGCGCCTGCGAAGTTCGTCAACGGTGGCTCCGCGCAAGAGTCCGTGGTCGGTGCAGGCAGCATCATTTCGGCTGCGTCGGTGCGTAATTCGGTGCTGTCGTCGAACGTCGTGATCGACGACGGGGCGATTGTCGAGGGAAGTGTGATCATGCCCGGAGCCCGTATCGGGCGCGGAGCCGTGGTCCGCCACGCAATCCTGGACAAGAACGTCGTCGTCGGACCCGGTGAGATGGTCGGGGTCGATCTGGAGAAGGACCGAGAACGCTTCTCGGTCAGTGCCGGGGGTGTCGTGGCCGTCGGTAAGGGTGTCTGGATCTGACCGCCACTGGCGCCGTCGCCAGCCGTAGCCGGGGACAGTCAGGGCGCGCAGCACCGGCATGGTCTCGACGCGCTGCTTGCCGCCACGCCGAGTGTCCAGCACGCTGGCCGAACCGGTGAATCCGGCATAGGGCAGAAACGTCTGCATGCCCGCACCACACCGCGCGGCCGTCGGACACCGATCAGCGGGGAAGAGTGCGTTGTTTCGCCCGCCGCCGACGGATGATCCGCACCGCGGCCCACGCCAGTGCGACCACCGCCAGCAGCACGAGGATCGGCACCAGAATCGCGAGGAACACCAGCACGACGCTGGCGATGTCCTCGATGGTGCTCAGCACCGGTGCGGCCATTCCCGAGGTCGCGACGTTGGCGGCTGGCCGCACCGTCGACTTCGTCAGGGACACCACCAGGGCTATGACGACCCCGATGGCCACCGGAATCCATTGGCCGGATTGGGCGAATGCGCCGGGGTCGGTGACCGTCGCCGTCTGTGCGGCGGTCCCGGATCCGAAGACGATGCCGCCTGCCGTCGGCCGAACGAACGTTTGGACGATGTCGTTGACGCTGTCGAGGGCCGGTACCTTGTCGGCCACGATCTCTATGGCCAGCAAGACGGCCACGATCGTCATCACCCAGCCGTTCTCCAGCCAGGACCAGGCGGCGGGCAACGCCACCAAGTCGGTGAACCGCGCCAGGAGGCCGAGTGCTAGCAGCGGGATGTAGGCGTTGAGGCCCGCCGCCGTCGCCAGGCCGAACCCGGTGAGGAGCTCCATGACGTCAGTATGCGTCGGGGCACGCTTTTCTGGCGATCACCACACCCCCGGGATCAGCCGGTAGCGCACCTGCTGCGTGTAATCGCGATAGCCGTTGAGCTCGGCGTTGAGCAGCTTCTCCTCGTCGAGAATGCGGGCCGCCAGCACCGGGACCGCAGCCACGACGGCGAGCAGACTCCACAGAGAATCGAGCGCCGGTGGTGTGCCGACCATCATGATCAGCGAGCCGAAATACATTGGATGCCGGACCAGCCCGTACAAGCCAGTCGAGACCAGCGGCTGGTCGGCCTCCACCCGGATAGTGGCCGCAGCGTAGTTGTTCTGCACGATCACCAATTGCGCGATGCTGAGCCCGGCCGCCACAAGGACGTTGCCGACGATGACGAGCCAGGTCGGCACCGACGACCAGCCGAAGCGGTGGTCCAGGGCCGACAGCGCAAAGGTGACGAAGACCAGACCTATCGTCAGGCTGATGATGATCCGTTGCGCGGGAAGGCTTTCCGCCGCCGGTCCCGCCTTCATGCGGCGTGCGAGAGCCTCGGGGTAGCGCGCAGCGAGGACCGCGGAGGGAACGATCGTCGTCAGCGCCAACACCGCCACGAACACCCAGGCCTGCCAGTAATGGACGGTGCCGGCGGGCAAGAACAGTGCGACACCGACGAACGCGATGCCGAAAATCGTCGACGCCAATGCCTGTCCGGCCGTCTTCATCTGTGCCTCCTACACTGCATCCCGGCGCCGATAGAGGAGCCCGGCAACGGCCGTGAAACCCGTTGCAGCCAAGGTCATCACGGCCAGGGCGGGAACGGAAACGTCGAGAGGGACGGTGGTGCGGCCCACGGGTGAGAGGTCGATCAGCCAGCGGGGCAGTCGCAGCAGCGCGCCCAGGTAGAGCGACAGCACCACGAAAGCGACTGCGGACCAGGCGATCCAGGTCTGACGCAGTGCGACGGCGAGCGCGGCCACCCCGGCCAGCACACTCAGGGCCGGGACATACGCAAGGCCGGCCAGCGTCAGCTTCGGGATGGTGCCCAGGTCCCCGACTGTGGCGCCGGCCCCTATTCCATTTCCGAGACCCGCAAAGAACATCAGCACCGCCGCCCCCAGCGTCGCCGATACGACGGCCGTGAGCAGCCAGCGCCACCGCGATATCGCACCGGCAAGTACGACCTCACCGAGTCCGGACTGTTCGTCGGAGTGGACCCGCAACACCGCCGACACCACACAGGCGCCCGCCGCTGCGGCGAGGAACTGGGTCATCGTGGTGTAAACGCCGTCGGTGCCCTGCGTCGAGATCATCCGGGCGATCAGCTCGTTCTCCTCGGCGTTCTCGATGAGTGATTTCGTCATCGATCCGAATGCCAGGCCGGCCACGAACAGTCCGACCGACCAGCCGGTGATCTGCCCGCGCTGCAGGGTCAGGTGCAGGCCGAGCACTCCAGAGACCGTGCGCGCATCGGGGCGATCGCTCCGGGAGGCGACCGTGCCGTCGTCGTACTGGCGACGCACCTCCAGGGTCGCTGCCAGCGCGACCAGACACACGGTCAGCGCGACGAGCAGAGCCAGCGGCCACCAGCGCAGATCGACGAACGCCCGCATCTGTTGCGCCCATGCGATGGGGGAGAACCAGCTCAGCGCAGAGCCGGAGGGTTCGATGACGTCGCCGATGCCGCGAACGAGCGCTGCGAGAGCCAACGCCGCCATCGCTGCACCTGTCGCCGCGCGGCCGACGCGCCACATCTGTGCCGTCACCGCGGCGACGGCGCCGAACACCGTGGCGACCGCCGTCACTCCCAGGCACATGGCAGCCGAGTCGGCGACGCCGAAGCCTGCGGCCGCCATCGCCGCTGTCATCGTCATCGCGAGAACTGCGTTCACGCCGATCACTACGGTCAACGCCGCGGTGGTCCGTGCGTAGCGGCCGACGACCGACGCGAGGACGAGTTCGGCGGTGCCGCTTTCCTCTTCGGTGCGGGTGTGTCGAATCACCGTGAGGATTGCCAGGATCGATGTCGCGACGATGAGCGTCAGCATCAGCTCGTTGGCGATCATGGCGCCGAGCTCGGTCTCGTTGCCGCCGAACATCGGCCCGCCCAGCATCATCCCGGCGGGAGTCTTGAGCAGATCGACCCGCGCTTGGCGTTGCGCCTCTTCAGGATAGGCGAGCCTGACGGCCCCCGGTGCGTAGGCCATCATCAGCGTCAGGGCGGCGACCCAGATGGACAGGCGGAGTCGGTCGCGTCTGAGCGCGAGCCGGATGAGGTGCCCGGTGCCTGTCCACGGCGACGCCGAGGGCGAGGCCGCGTGCCTGTGCGGGGCAGTAACGGTCGCGCTCATCGCGATCCCGCCCCGTGATATTCGCGCAGGAACATGTCCTCCAAAGACGCTGGTGCAACGGTCAGCTCGTCGATACCCTGCGTCGCGAGGTCGGACATCGCGCGATCGAGATCGTCGCGATCCACCGAGAAACGCCACAGGCCGTCATCTGCTCGCAGATCGTGAACGTACGGCAGGTGTCGGAGACTGCGACCGTCTCCCCGGGTGCGCGCCGTGACGGTGGTACGCATCAGGTGCCTCATCTCGGCCAGCGTTCCAGAACGGACAGTGCGCCCCGCGCGGACGATGGTCACGGTGTCGCAAAGCTTTTCGACCTCGGCGAGGATGTGGCTCGATAGCAGCACCGCTGCACCCTGTCCGGCGACCTCCCGCACGCACTGTTGAAAAGCCCGCTCCATCAAAGGGTCCAGGCCGGACGTCGGTTCGTCGAGGATGAAAAGCTCACTGCGTGTACTGAACGCCGCAACGATGGCGACTTTCTGTCTGTTGCCCTTGGAATAGGTGCGGGCTTTCTTGTGCGGGTCGAGCTCGAAGCGGTCGATCAACTCATCCCGGCGACGTTCGTCGACGCCGTCGCCGCGCAGGGCAGCCAGAAAGTCGATGGCCTGCATTCCGGTGAGGTTGGGCCAGAGGGTGACATCGCCTGGCACATAGGCGATCCTGCGGTGCAGGGAGACGGCGTCGCTCCACGGGTCACCACCGAGCAGGCGCGCGGTGCCGCCGTCGGCGCGCAGCAGACCCAGCAGGACTCGGATCGTCGTGGACTTTCCGGCGCCGTTAGGTCCGAGGAACCCGGTCACGTCGCCTGGGGCGACGGTGAGATCGAGACCGTCGAGGGCCTTGGTGCGGCCGAAAGACTTTCGCAAACCGCTGATCTCCACCGCGAATGAGGGGTCAGTCATCGTGCGCTCCTTCTGGTGAGGTGAACGGAATGCCCTGGTCACGTCGGGCAAGAAAGGCCTCGTACATCGTCGGCTGCGCCATCAGCCCGTTGGTGTAGAGCTCGAGAGCCGGCAGCACCATGTCCTCGCTGTAGTCCCGCAGAACGACACGCAGGTCGGAGCTGTCGTGCAATTGAAGGTAGAGAAGGAAGCTCCCACCGTTGGCCATGGCCAGAAAGCGAGCGCGGGCTCTGGGATCCGCGCTGGGCTTCACCGTGCCTGCCTCGACACCTTCTTGCATGTACCGCTCGACGTTGTCGATCATGTTGCGCCACAGCTTCTTTGCAAGCTCGCCGCCGGATTGGAGGCTGCGGACCAGATAGGCCATGAGCGGTGCGTACTCCTCGATCTCGGCCATCTGCGCAAGCCACGTTGCGGGGTCGGATGTCTGGATCGACGCGCTCTTGCTTGCGTACACCGCTTCGGCGACATAGTCGTCGCACGCCTTGCGCAATCCGTCCTTGGAGCCGAAGTGGTGGATGACCAGACCCGGGCTCACCCCGGCCGTCGTGGCAATGGCGCGAACGCTGACCCCGAAGCCGTCACGGCCGAACAACTCGATAGCCGCATCCCGGATCCGGGCGGCGGCGGTGAGATCGTCGGCTGAACGCATGTTTAGTACATTAAACACTCGTTCAGCGCAGCGTCAAGACCTTCTTGCACCGCGAGCGCGCGCGTCTGAACGGCGACACGCCCAGTCCGCCGTGCAGTCAGGGCGCAGTCAGCGGCACCGAGTGCGCGCGCAACGTCAGCGCTGCCGGCGTGTCGCGGAGCAGACGCGCGCGCTCGCGGAGCGAGGCAACGGGCGCGCTCCCAAGAAAAGTGCGCTCCCAAGAAAAGTGCGCGCGGAAAAGATGCGCGCGGAAAGGATGCGCGCGGAAAGGTCAGTCGCGGGCCGCGGCGAGGAGACCGTCGCCGAGCGGGATCAGCACCGGCGTCAAACGCTCGTCTTCGGCGATCAGGCGCGCCGCCTCGCGGACTGCGGCCACCTCGTTGTCCTTGGCGGCGGCGTCGCCGGCTCGTCCGCCGAGCGCAGCGCGGTGGACGACGATGGCTCCGCCCTCGCGCAGCAGACGCACACCTTCGACCACGAACTGCGGTTGATCGGCGGGTTCGGCGTCGATGAAGACCAGATCGTAGGACTCGTCGGCCAGTCTGGTCAGGACTTCCTGAGCGCGCCCGCTGATAAGCCGCGTCCGGCCCGGTCCGACACCGGCCTCGCTGAACGCCTGCTTGGCGATGCGCTGATGCTCGGGTTCG
Source organism: Mycolicibacterium iranicum (assembly GCF_002101705.1). Taxonomy (GTDB): domain Bacteria; phylum Actinomycetota; class Actinomycetes; order Mycobacteriales; family Mycobacteriaceae; genus Mycobacterium; species Mycobacterium iranicum. The sequence continues at coordinate 59,032 of NZ_LQPC01000018.1, forward strand.
ACGTCGATCGTGGTCAGCACGCCGTCCTCGCGCATGCCGGACAGCAGCCACAGCCCGCTGACCCCCGCCCCGGTGCCTACTTCGACCACTGCTTTCGCGCCGGTGAGTTTGGCGAGCACGCACAGCAGCGCACCCACGGCCGGGGTCACCGCGCCCGCCCCGATATCGACTGCACGTTCGCGCGCGGCCGCGACGATGGCGTCCTCGGAGATCGAGTGTTCGGCATGGTTGACGATCGCTTCCGCCTGGCTTGCCCGCGCGGTGGCATCGCCGGAGCCGGCTCCGGGCTCATCGGTGCTGGCCATGCCCGCAGCGTAGAGCCAAGCCCGGTCGCCGGCAGCAGCGACACGCCCGCTGCCCTCAGCCAGGATCACAGCTGTTTTCGCTGGTGAAAAAAAGGGTAGCGCTGTTTCTCAGGAAATGTTCAGTTTGCTCATATGCCTGCCATACGCGTACAGGAGACGGTGATCGCATGACAGACGGCGCGTCCAGCGCACGCATCGACACCGCACGCCCGGGGAACAACGCCGAGCCCGGTCGCGTTGTGGATTTCAAGCGGTCGCCGTCAATTGACCGCCATCACGATCTGGAGGATCCGACGACCACCTCGACCGGTCCCACGACCGTCAATGCCCCCGTGACCATGGCACATCTGGAGCAGTACACCGACGCCGAGTGGGTGGAGCCGAGCGACGAGCTGACCGGTACGGCGGTCTTCGACGCCACCGGTGACATCGCGGCCATGCCGAGCTGGGACGAACTCGTCCGCCAGCACGCCGACCGCGTCTACCGGCTGGCCTACCGGCTCTCCGGTAACCAGCATGACGCGGAGGACCTGACGCAGGAGACGTTCATTCGCGTCTTCCGTTCGGTGCAGAACTATCAGCCGGGCACCTTCGAGGGCTGGTTGCACCGCATCACGACCAACCTATTCCTCGACATGGTGCGCCGACGCGGCCGCATCCGGATGGAAGCGCTGCCCGAGGACTACGATCGCGTGCCCGCCGACGAGCCGAACCCCGAGCAGATCTACCACGATTCGCGCCTGGGTCCGGATCTGCAGGCGGCGTTGGACTCGTTAGCGCCTGAATTCCGCGCTGCCGTGGTCCTCTGTGACATCGAAGGTCTGTCCTACGAGGAGATCGGCGCGACGCTGGGCGTCAAACTCGGCACCGTCCGCAGCCGCATCCACCGCGGCCGGCAGGCGCTGCGCGAATACCTGGCGCGGCATTCGGATGCCGGCAGTATCCGCGACGCGGCCCAATCCGCCTGACGTTCGCGCGATGCGGCGCAGCATGCCGCGCTACATTCGAAGGGAAGACTTCCGACTGGGCAGGCTGCACGACACCGACTGGAGAGGAGCTGGGTGGTGTTCGATCCCGGACATGCATTCCGCCGAGCGTTCTCCTGGCTCCCGTCGCAGTTTGCTTCGCAAAGCGACGCCCCGGTGGGTCCCCGTCAGTTCGGCTCCACCGAACACCTCTCCACCGAGGCCATCGCCGCATTCGCCGACGGTGAGCTCCGCATGACCGCGCACCTTCGCGCCGCCCATCACCTGTCCCTGTGCCAAGAGTGCGCAATGGAGGTCGACGCGCAGCGGCAGGCACGCGAGGCGCTGCGGGATTCCTGCCCGGTTGCCATGCCGAGTTCTTTGCTGGGACTGCTCTCCCAGATCCCGAACCACACCCCGGTGGATGTGCAGGATTCAACCGAATCCGCGCAGTTGGCTGACGGCGCGGAGCGCGCCCGTCGCAAGCGCCGGTAGGGTAGATGCAAAGCTGACCGTCGAGGTATGGCGGCGATTGCTGGCACCTCGACACGAGGGTGACGGAAGGGCGATGAACGGGTGACCAATCTGGACGAGACCGGTCGGGAACGTCTTGCGCCGCGGCCGGTGTCGCGGCCTCCTGTGGACCCTGCGGCGCAGCGCGCGTTCGGCAGGCCGACCGGAGTCGACGGTTCTTTTCAAGGTGCCGACAAGTACCGGGACCAGGGTGAGTTCACACCGAAGGACGCGCCGCCCGATCCTGTGCTCGCCGAGGCATTCGGTCGGCCGTACCCCGGTGGCGACTCGCTGCAGCGCCACCCGACCGACGCAGGCGCACTCGAGGCCGAACGTGCCGGCGACGTCGACGAACCCGACGATCCGTGGCGCAATCCGGGCGCCCCCGCGGCCTTGGGCACTCCCGCGATCGCGCAGACCGCACCGGTGGCCGCCGCAGGCCCCGTGGGCAAGCTCGGGGTCCGCGACGTGCTGTTCGGCGGGAAAGTCTCCGTCGTCGCTCTCGTCATCCTGGGCATCTTCGCGCTGGTTATCGGTGTCGTCGGCGGAGTCGTCGGACGCAAGACCGCCGAGGTCGTCAGCGCGTTCACCACATCGAAGGTGACGCTGGAGACCAGCAGCGAGGGCGGCGAGGAAGCGCAGGGTCAGTTCGCCAAAGTTGCTGCCGCCGTTGCTGACTCGGTGGTCACCATCGAGGCGACCAGCGAGACCGAGGGCTCGCAGGGCTCGGGCGTTGTGATCGACGGCCGTGGCTACATCGTCACGAACAACCACGTGATCTCCGAGGCCGCCACCAACCCCAGCGACTTCACGATGTCGGTGGTGTTCAACGACGGCAGCGAGGTCCCGGCCAACCTGGTCGGCCGCGACCCCAAGACCGATCTGGCGGTTCTCAAGGTCGACAACGTCGACAACCTCTCTGTCGCGCGCATGGGCGATTCCGAGAAGATTCAGGTGGGCGAGGAAGTCATCGCCGCAGGCGCCCCGCTCGGCCTGCGCAGCACGGTCACCCACGGCATCGTCAGTGCGCTGCACCGGCCCGTGCCGCTGTCAGGCGACGGGTCCGACACCGACACTGTGATCGACGGTGTCCAGACCGATGCGTCCATCAACCACGGCAACTCCGGCGGCCCGCTGATCAACATGAACGCCGAGGTGATCGGCATCAACACCGCTGGCAAGTCATTGTCCGACAGCGCCAGCGGCCTCGGCTTCGCCATTCCGGTCAACGAGGTCAAGCAGGTCGTCGAGACGCTCATCAAGAACGGAAAGATCGCCCATCCGACGCTCGGGTTGACGGCGCGCTCGGTGAGCAACGACGTGTCCAAAGGTGCGCAGATCGCTGACATCAAGCCGGGCAGCCCCGCCGAGCAAGCGGGCCTGGTCGAGAACGACGTCGTCGTGAAGGTCGGGGACCGCAAGGTGGCCGACGCCGACGAGTTCATTGTTGCGGTCCGTCAGCTCCAGATTGGTCAGCCCGCCCCCATCGAGGTGCTGCGCGACGGGCGCCCCGTGACGCTGACGGTGACGCCCAACGGCGACGACAGCACGTAACAATGTTCGCCAATGTCGGCTGGGGCGAGATGCTGGTCCTGGTGATCGCGGGTCTAGTGATCCTGGGACCCGAGCGGTTGCCCGGTGCCATCCGCTGGACGGCGGGGGCGGTGCGCCAGGCGCGCGACTACGTGACAGGCGCGACGAGCCAGTTGCGTGAGGATCTGGGCCCGGACTTCGACGATCTGCGGGAGCCGCTGTCAGAACTGCAGAAGCTGCGGGGCATGACTCCGCGCGCGGCGCTGACCAAGCACCTTCTCGACGGCGACGACTCGATCTTCACCGGGAAGTTCGACTCGCCCCGCGCGGGACAGAACGGTCAGAGCGGGTCGGAGAAGCCGGACGAGAAGCCACAGTCCGGACCCGGGCCCGCGCCGGTCAAACAGTCGCCGCCAGTCAAACAACCGGAGCCGTCTGGTTCGACGCCGTTCGACACCGACGCGACTTAGCGGCCTGCGGGGTCGAGGCCCAGCGACATTCCGGCGAGGCCGCGCTTGCGGCTCGACAGAGCGTCGGCGATCTTGCGGAGCTCCTTGCCCGCAGCCGAATCGGGTGCGCTGAGCACGAGCGGGACACCCGAGTCGCCGGCGGCCACCAGCTCGGGATCGAGCGGAACCTGACCCAGCAGCGGCACCTCGGCGCCGACGGAACGCGACAGGCTGTCCGCGACGTGCCGACCGCCACCCTCGCCGAACATCTTGATGACCGGCCCGTCGACCATGTTCTCCACGACGCCGGCAATGCGCTGGCGCGTCTGCAACGCGATCGCGCCCGCACGCTCTGCGACCTCGGCGGCCGCCAGCTGCGGGGTGGTGACCACGAGGATCTCGGCACCGGGGATGAGCTGGGCGACCGAGATCGCGATGTCGCCCGTGCCCGGGGGAAGATCCAGCAGCAGCACGTCCAGGTCGCCCCAGTACACGTCGGCGAGGAACTGCTGAAGTGCCCGGTGCAGCATCGGTCCGCGCCACACCACCGGTGTGTTGCCTTGGGTGAACATCGCGATGGAGATCACCCGCACCTCGTGTGAGACGGGCGGCAAAATCATCGAATCGACCTGGGTGGGCCGGTCGGTGGTGCCCATCATCCTGGGTACGGAGTGGCCGTAGATGTCGGCGTCGAGGAGCCCGACGGACAGGCCGCGGGCGGCCATGGCGGCGGCCAGGTTCACGGTGACACTCGACTTGCCGACCCCGCCTTTGCCGGATGCGACCGCGTAGACCCGGGTAAGCGACCCCGGTTGTGCGAACGGGATCACGGGTTCGCGGGAATCGCCGCGCAGCTGCTTGCGCAACTCGGCTCGCTGCTCGTCGTTCATCACGTCGAGGGTCACCTTGACCGAGCCGGTGCCGGGCACGTCCTGCACGGCGCGTGTCACCCGGTCGGAGATCTCCGTCTTTTTCGGACAGGCCGCCGTGGTCAGGTACACCTCGACGTGAACCGAGGAGTCGGCTTCGACGGTCACGTTCTTGACCATGCCGACTTCGGTGATCGGCCGCCGAAGCTCGGGGTCGATGACCTTGTTCAGCGCAGCGCGCGCGGCTGCTTCCAGGTCTGTCGGAGTTGAGGACATCACCCGCGAGTCTAGGCTGCGGTGTCGTCAAGACCCGAATTCGGGAGTGCGCTCAGCCGACGGGGCCGGGCGCCGGGCCGGCAGCAGGCCCAGGCGCGGGGCCGGGTGCCGGAGGCAGAGCGGGCATCAGAGGACCGGGCGACGGAGGCATCGGTCCCGCCGCGACACCGGGCAGCGCAGCGGGTGCAGGCGGAAGGCCGAGAGGACCCGCGGGAGCGGGCGCCGGGGCGGGTGCGGCGGGCAGATCCTGAATGCAGAACACCGCGCACTGGGCGGGCTTCTGCGGCGGCGGCTGGATCCACGGCGGCACCCAGGTGGGCGGCGGAGGCGCGACCGGCTGCGGCATCGCCTCGGGCATCGGCCCCGGCAACGGCCCCAGCGACTGCCCGGCCGCGAAACCGGGCAGCGGAGTGTTGATCTGGCTCGCCACATCGGTGCGTTCCATCAGCGGGATCAGCGACAACGGATCGGTGGCCGGCAAGCCTGCGGCGTTGATCGGCAGCCCGGGGCCGAGTCCTGCGCGGCGATCCAGATGGGTGATGAGGTCGTCGGCCGATGTCGCGGTCGACAGTTCGGGCACCGAGCCTGTGATGGGCGGCAGGTCGAGGGGCACCACGCCCGTCGCGTAGGCCGCGGCCCAGCTGAGCACGTTCTGGGCGTACGCCATCGAGTTGTTGTAGCGCAGGATCGCGGCCATCACGTCGGCCTGGTTACGCAGGTTCATCCCCCCGCTGCACAGGTACCGTGCGGCAGCCAGGGAGGCGTCGTACACGTTCTGCACATCGGCTTTGCCGTCGCCGTCACCGTCGGAGGCGTAGCGCGACCAGGTGCCTGGCAGGAATTGCATGGGGCCCATGGCGCGGGCGTAAACGACCCGGTCCGCGGTCCGGCTCTCCACGATCACCTCGTTGCCGGCCAGGGTGCCGTCGAGCGTGGGGCCATAGATCGGGCGCACCGCATTGCCCCGGGAGTCCGTCGCACCGCCGTAGGAGTGCATCGACTCGATCCGGCCGATGCCTGCCAGCAGGTTCCAGCTCACGCCGCAGCCGGGATAGGCCGCCGCCATCATCGTCTCGGCGTTACGGTAGGCGGCCAGATTCACCGATGGAATCCGCAGTGTGCCAGGAGCATTGACGACGACAGGTGGCGGGGGCGCCGATGCCGTGCTGGCCACGGTGCGGAACGGGGCAGGCGCTTTGGTGACCGCCACGACCGAGACGCCGGACTGATCGTGGGGCGAAGGCGCGACGGCGGCCAGCGGCATCACGGCCGAATCGCGCGACGGGACGTTCGTGGTCGGTGCGGAAGCGCCGACGGCGCCTGCCAGCACCAGCGGCGTGAGAACAGCGGCTACCCCGACGGCCGGCGTTCGGACAAACTGACCCGCCCGACGTCGCGCTGCTCCGAGGGCAGGTCCTCCCCCTATATGCACTCAACCGTCCTAGCTGTGTGGCCGCCAGTGAACCACGCCACCATACCCAGTGAACTACCGCGGTGTGACAGCAATCGCTGAGACGTCTCAGCCGGATTTTTTCGGCTTGCGCTCACCTGCGTCTTGTTTGCTCCGCCCAGCCGACTGCGCCTGCAATGCCTCGAGCAGGTCGCGGATCTCGTCCAATTCGCGCCGCAGATAGTCGCGGGTCGCGACTTCACCGACGGCGAGCCGAAGGGCGGCGAGTTCGCGAGCGAGGAACTCAGTGTCGGCCTTGGTCTGCTCGGCCCGCCTGCGGTCCTCCTCCAGCGCCACCCGGTCGCGGTTCTCCTGCCGGTTCTGCGCGAGCAGAATCAGCGGCGCCGCGTAGGCGGCCTGGGTCGAGAACGCCAGGTTGAGCAGGATGAACGGGTACGGATCCCACTGCCAGGCGAAGGCGCCAATGTTGAGTAGCACCCACACGATGACAACGAGCGTCTGGATCGCCAGATAGCGGCCGGTGCCCAGGAAACGCGCGATCCGCTCGCTGAACTTGCCGACGGCTTCGATGTCGAGGCGCGGGCCGAAAGAGCGGGAGGTCCGTGGCGTGTCGAGACGCTGTCGGGCCGACGATTCGCTCATGTCGTCCTCTCGGCGGACACGATCACCGGTTCGGCTTCGTGTTCGCGCCAGTTGTCAGGCAGAAGATGGTCGAGGACGTCGTCGACCGATACCGCGCCCAGGAGATGGTTCTGCTCGTCGACGACCGGCCCGCACACCAGGTTGTAGGCCGCGAAGTACCGGGTGAGTGATCCGAGCGAATCCTCGGGAGCCAAGTTGGGCAGGTCGGTGTCGACGATGCCGCTGACCAGAGATGCGGGCGGTTCGCGCAGCAGCCGCTGAAGGTGCACGCATCCCAGATAGCGGCCTGTCGGGGTCGCGGTCGGCGGGCGCACCACGAACACCAGCGACGCCAGTGCCGGCGTCAGGTCCGGATCGCGAACTCGCGCAAGGGCTTCGGCGACGGTCGTGTCCGGTGCGAGTACCACGGGCTCCGACGTCATCAGGCCACCGGCGGTGTTGGGGGAATGGCTCAGCAGACGGCGCACGTCTTCGGAATCCTCGGGATCCATGCGGCGCAGAAATTGCTCGGCGTCCGACGGCGTCATCGACCCGAGCAGGTCGGCGGCATCGTCGGGGTCCATCGCCTCCAGCACGTCGGCGGCGCGATCGGTTTTCAGCTGGCGCAGCAGGGCGACCTGTTCGTCTTCGGGGAGCTCCTGCAGAACGTCGGCGAGCCGTTCGTCGTCGAGCGCATTGACGACTTCGTGGCGGCGCTTGTCGGGCAGTTCGCGGATGGCGTCGGCGACCTCGACGGCGCGCTGCCCCTGAAACTGTTCGAGCAATTGGGCCACGCCCTGGTCGGGCATCGCCAGACCGGATGGGGTGAGGCCGTTCACGTGTTGCCAGTCGGTCGAATACACGTTGCTCCGTCGACCTAGGCGGCGTTGTGGGCGCACCGCGACCCGGGTGACCAACCAGTCGCGCGTGCGGGTCTGCTGCTCGATGGCCAAGTCGACGACCACGACGTCTAGGCCGGCGAGCATGGGCAGGTCGGGGTCGTCGACGCGCACCCGCGTCTCGATGACCTGACCCAGTACCAGCACCTCGCCGGGTCGCTGCGAGAAGCGGCGCAGCGACACGCTGCCCGTCGACAGTGTGACCGCGCCGGGTTCGATCGCGGTCACACGCAGGATGGGAACGAAAATTCTTCTGCGGGTGAGCAACTCGATGACAAGGCCGAGGACTCGTGGTTGGGCGCGTACCAAGCTGATGCCGATGACCACGTCTCGGACGCGCCCGATGGACTCTCCGTCGGGGCCGAGCACCACCATCCCCGCGAGACGAGCCGCATAGACCCTGTTGACCGACGCCATGGTTGTAAAGGGTAGAAGAGTGTCTGGAGGTGCATGTAATGGAAAACCGGTATCGGCCGCGGCGGACCTGTCTGTCCGTGCCGGGCAGCAGCGAGAAGATGATTCAGAAAGCCAAGACGCTCGCCGCTGACGAGGTGTTCCTCGATCTCGAGGATGCCGTCGCGCCCGAGGCGAAAGCCCAAGCGCGCGTTCAGGTTGCGGCCGTACTAGCGCAACCGGGCTGGGCCGGTCAGCTGCGAGGGGTGCGCATCAACGACTGGACCACGCCGTGGACCCACGCCGACATCATCGAAGTCGTCGCACGCGCGGGCGCGTCGCTGGACATCGTCGTGCTGCCGAAGGTGACGAACGTCTCTCATGTCCTCGCGCTCGACCTGCTGCTCAGCCAGTTGGAGGCAACCCACGACCTGCCGCCGGGCCAGATCGGCATCGAGGCGCAGATCGAGGACGCCAAGGGGCTGACCGACATCGACGCCATCGCGTCGGCACCGCGGGTGCAAGCGCTGGTGCTCGGTCCGGCGGACCTGATGGCCAGCTTGAACATGCGCACGCTGGTGGTGGGGGAGCAGCCGGAGGGTTACGACGTCGGTGACGCGTACCACCACGTGTTGATGCGGATCCTCGTGGCCGCGCGGGCCAACGGTATCGCCGCGATCGACGGCCCGTTCCTGAAGGTGCGCGACGTCGAGGCGTTCCGCCGTGTTGCGGGGCGCTCCGCCGCGCTGGGTTACGACGGGAAGTGGGTGCTGCACCCCGACCAGATCGAGGCAGGTAACGAGATTTTCAGTCCGCGTCAGCAGGATTACGACCACGCCGAACTGATCCTCGAGGCTTACCAGTGGCACACCTCGCGCGAGGGCGGCGCCAGGGGCGCGGTCATGCTGGGCGACGAAATGATCGACGAGGCCAGCCGAAAGATGGCACTCGTCATCGCGGGCAAGGGGCGTGCGGCGGGAATGCAGCGCACCGGCGAACGGTTTCAGCCGCCCACCCAGGGCTAAGCCGCGGCGACGAGAACTGCCAGGACGAAGGCGCCGATCAGGCCGAGCGCCCCGATCACGATTCCGGCGATCGCCATTTCTTTGCCGCCCTGGCCGGTTTTCTTGACCTGGTTGAGGGCGACGATGCCGAGCACGACGGCGACGATCGACGCGATGGTGCCCGCGAAGCACGCGATATTCAGCGGTATCGCAAGCAACGAGGCGACCAGCGATCCGATGGCGAGGCCGTTGGAGCCTTGCGCGGCGGGTGCGCCGTATCCGTATTCGGCCCCCGGATAGCTGCCCGGGTAGGCACCGTAGGGCGGCGGTGGCGGGTAGGACGGTTGCCCGTAGCCCGGCGGTCCGTAGCCGGGTGTGCCGTAACCGGGTGCCGCGTAGGGCGTGCCGGCGTCGGGATAGGGGGGCGGCGCGAACCCCGCCGGTGGCGGCGGATATGGCGGATTCGAAAAATAACCGGGCTGATCGACACTGGGAGTCGGCGGGATGTAGCTCGGCGGGGGGTTGTACGCCGGCGGCGGGGTGTAGCCCTGCGGCGGCGTGTCATCCAGCCCGGGTTCGGGGGTGCTCGGCGTGCTCTGCGCCTGCTCGATCGGCGGCGCCTCGTAGCCTGCAGCCGACGGCTCGGACCCGGCCGCGGAGGAATCGGAAGAGCCGGCTCCGCCTGGTTCGTTGTCCGGACTTGTCATGGTGATCAACCTAGCCTAAGGGCAGGTAAGCCGAGGTGAGCGCGCATCGGGGCACCAATGTGGTGCGCTGTGCGTTATCAGAGGACTAGCGTGAAACGCGCGGTATCGAAGGAGTAGAAGGATGACCAGCCCGTTCCAGCCAGGACAGAATCCCGGTGCGCCTGTCGCGGCCGGCGCAGCGTCGGGACGTGGTCGCCCGGTGGGTCTGCCAACGCCGCCCAAGGGATGGCCGATCGGTTCGTACCCGACCTACGCCGAAGCTCAGCGCGCGGTCGACTACCTCTCCGATCAGCAGTTCCCGGTCCAGCAGGTGACCATCGTCGGTGTCGACCTCATGCAGGTGGAGCGGGTCACGGGGCGGCTGTCCTGGCCGAAGGTGCTCGGTGGAGGCGTCCTGACCGGCGCGTGGCTGGGCCTGTTCATCGGTCTCATCCTGGGGTTCTTCAGCCCCAATCCGTGGAGTGCCCTCATCACCGGCCTCATCGCAGGCGTCTTCTTCGGTTTGATCACCTCGGCTATTCCCTACGCAATGGCGCGCGGCACAAGGGATTTCAGTTCGACGATGCAACTGGTTGCCGGCCGCTACGACGTGCTCTGTGATCCGCAGAACGCCGAGAAGGGCCGGGATCTGCTGGGGCGCTTGGCCATCTAGACCGGCGTCGATGTTGCGGATCGTGCACAGTTGGCCCTAGCTTTGCTCCGCGGGATTCAATGCCCGGGCGGTGAAAGGAGGGCCGGCAGTTGAGCGACATCACCGACCGGGTGCGGGTCCGTTTACGCGAACACTTTGCGCGCTACGGCGTCACGGCGGATCCGGACGAGGCGAGCGTCACCTTCCTCGGGACCGACCGCATCGGCGTCCTGCGTTTTGCGGGGCCCGGAGATGGTGCAGTGCACTATGTCTCGCTCGGTTGTTCATCGCATCCGATGGTCGACCCGGCCGAGATGGTCGCCGACCCCGTCGCGGGTCCACGGGCCGAGGTTGTGGTCGCGTTGCGGGGGCCCTCGCCCGCCGGCCTGTCACGTTCGGTGGCCGTGGTGGCCGCGGCCCCCGCGGTCGAGGGGCTGATTCTTGCACCCGATGCGCTGATCGACCTGGAGATGCCGCTGTGGGAGGGTGCGCCCTTCACCGCATTTCTGTTGGGGCACAGCGACATCGACGATGTGGATCTCCCGGAGCCGATGTCGCCAGTTGAGGTGTTGTCGGCAATTCCCATCACAGCGACGGAGGCCGCATGGGTGCGGCTCAAAGGTGCCGACGCGATGAGGCAGGCGTGGGTGCAGGACGGGGTCGATCCGACGGACCCACGGCGGCGAGCCGCCAGTCCGACCTGAGCGGCGAGCCGCCAGTCCGACCTGAGCGGCGAGCCGCCAGTCCGACCTGAGCGGCGAGCCGCCAATCCGGCCTGAGCGGCGAGCCGCCAATCCGGCCTAAGCGGCGAGCCGCCAATCCGGCCTGAGCGGCGAGCCGCCAATCCTGCGATATAGGGGTCAGAGCCAGTTGTTGCGCCGGAAGTTTCGGTAGAGCACGAAACACACCGTCGTCATCACCAGCAGGACCATCGGGTAGCCGAAGGTCCAGTGCAATTCGGGCATGTGGTCGAAATTCATGCCGTAGATGCCGGCCATCGCGGTCGGCACCGCGGCGATCGCGACCCACGCCGAGATCTTGCGCATGTCGACGTTCTGCTGCATCGCGACCTTGCCGAGGGCGGCCTGCACCAGTGAGCTGAGGAGTTCGTCGTAGCTGGCGATGCGTTCGGAGGCTTTGATCGTGTGGTCTAGGACGTCGCGCATGTAGCGTCGGATCTCGACGTTGATGAGGTCGTCGTGGTCGGTGCCGATGCGTTGCAGGTCGGTGGCCAGCGGGCCGATCGCCCGGCGGAGTTCGACGACTTCCCTTTTCAGTAGGTAGATGCATTCGATGTTGGTTTGCGACCGCGGGGAGAAGATGTCTTCTTCCATCGCGTCGATGTCGTGTTCGATCAGGTCGGTCACGTCGAGGTAGGTGTCCACGACGTGGTCGGCGATGGCATGCATGACCGAGTACGGCCCCAGCCGGAGGTTGTCCGGAGAGGCTTCGAGGTGCTTGCGCACGCCGGCCAGTCCGCCGTGTTCGCCATGGCGCACGGTGACGACGAAGTCGCTGCCCACGAAGATCATGATTTCGCCGGTTTCCACGATCTCGCGGGCGTTGGTTATCGACTCGTGCTCGACGTAGGTGACCGTCTTGAGGACCAGGAACAGCATTTTGTCGTAGCGCTCGAGTTTGGGTCGCTGGTGGGCGTGCACCGCATCCTCGACGGCCAGTTCGTGCAGGCCGAACACATCGGCGACGGATTGCATCTGGTGTTCGTCGGGTTCGTGCAGGCCTATCCAGACGAAGGCGCTCCTGCCTTCGGCTTCGATCTCGTGCACCTTGTTCAGCGCCGCGGCGTGGGTGTACTTGCCGGGCAGACGGGTGCCGTCGCAGTACACGCCGCAGTCGACAACCGACTGGGAGACCGGGACGTGAATGCGGCTGGCATCGGGCCCTTCGACGTGGCCGAGTGCCCGTGCCCGTGACGCTTGTTTGACCAGCGAGGGCGGAAGTGCACGGAAAGAAGCCATGATCCGACCTCCTCATCCCGGTGTAGGCGCTGGTCATGCCCGTTCGGGCGTACCGGTGAATCGTACGCGCTGCACGGGGCCTGATCTGCTCACCGCGGGGGAACCCATTCCTGTGAGTTTGTATGGTCGGTTACCCTGACGCCCGTGGCCGAATTGACGCGCACTCCGCAGGTTGTCATCGAAGACAACGAGATTTTCGAGGCTCACGAGGGCGGCAAGCTCTCGGTCGATCTGAAATCGCCACTGGACACCCAGCGGGCGTTGTCGATCGCGTACACCCCCGGGGTAGCGCAGGTCAGCCGAGCCATCGCGTCGGATGCGACGCTGGCCAAGAAGTACACGTGGGCGCACCGACTGGTGGCCGTCGTCAGCGACGGCAGCGCCGTGCTCGGGCTCGGGGACATCGGCGCCTCGGCGTCGCTTCCTGTGATGGAGGGCAAGAGCGCGCTGTTCAAGACGTTCGGCGGCCTGGATTCCATCCCGATCGTGCTCGACACCAAGGATCCCGACGAGATCGTCGAAACACTCATCCGGCTCCGTCCCTCGTTCGGCGCGGTCAATCTCGAGGACATCTCCGCGCCGCGGTGTTTCGAGATCGAGCGCCGCGTGATCGAGGCCCTGGATTGCCCGGTCATGCACGACGACCAGCACGGCACCGCGATTGTCGTCCTGGCCGCGCTGCACGGCGCGGCCAAGGTCCTCGACCGTGACATGCACGAGCTTCGGGTGGTGATCTCGGGGGCCGGGGCAGCGGGGGTGGCGTGTGCGAACATCCTGCTCGCCAAAGGCATTTCCGACATCACCGTGCTGGATTCCAAGGGCATCGTCCACTCCGGCCGTAGTGACCTGAATCCGTTCAAGGCCGAGCTGGCGGGCCGTACCAATCCTGCCGGTCGCACCGGTGGTCTCGCGGAAGCACTCGACGGGGCCGACATGTTCCTCGGGTTGTCCGCGGGTGTGGTGCCGGAGGAGATCATCGCGACGATGGCGCCGAACGGGATCGTCTTCGCGTTGTCGAACCCCGATCCCGAGATCCATCCCGACGCGGCGCGCAAGCACGCTGCCATTGTCGCCACGGGGCGCAGCGATTTCCCGAACCAGATCAACAATGTGCTGGCGTTCCCGGGTGTCTTCCGCGGCGCACTCGACGCGGGCGCCCGCCGCATCACCGAGAAGATGAAAGTGGCTGCGGCAGAGGCGATTTTCTCCGTCGTCGGCGACGAGCTGGCGGTCGACCACATCGTTCCGAGCGCACTGGATCCGCGGGTCGGTCCGGCAGTTGCCGCGGCTGTCGCTGCCGCATCCGAGGACTGAGTCGGCTGAGCCGCGCGCGTAGCGTTGTCCAACTGATCGTCGCGGCTCTCGTCGCGGCTGGTTGCGGTGGGCACTCCGCCGCGCCGTCGATCCCTGTCGGGGCTCCCGCGGACCCTGAATCGCAACTGGTCGCGCAGCTCTACGCGTCGGCGCTGCGCTTCTATGGCAATCCGGCCCACGTGGTAACGACGGACGACCCGCTGGGCGGATTGGACGCGGGCGAAGTGCGCGTGGCACCGGGGTTCACCGGCCGGCTGTTGATGCGGTTCGCGCCGGATTCGGCGGCGCGCGCCGATGTTCAGGTCTACCGAACGTTGTTGTCGGCGTTGCCGGAAGGCATCGCGGCCGGTGACTACACGACGTCCGCAGAGGACAAGCCGGCGGTCGCGGTGACCGAGCGGACCGCCGATGCATGGGGCGGCCGCGATGTGTCGGTGATGGCACGCCGTTGCGGCGACATCGCGATCGGAGCGGTGAGCTCCGTGCAGCGGCCCGATTCGCTCGGGACGTGCGCATTGCCGAAGGTGCGCGAATTCGCCGACGACGACGCGATGTTCGACGCGTTGCGGGCGGGCCGCATCGACGCGGCGTGGACGACGACCGCAGCGCCTGACGTGCCGTCGGAGGCGGTGGTGCTGTCGGACAAGACCTCGCTGATCCGGGCCGAGAATCTGGTGCCGCTGTACCGGCGCAATGAGCTGACCGAGTCGCAGGTCCTTGCGCTCAACGAGATCGCGGGCGTGCTGGACACCGGCTCGCTGGCGGATATGCGCAGGCAGGTCGCCGAGGGCACCGAGCCCGGCTTGGTGGCAGGTCAGTGGCTCGAAGAGCACCCGCTCGGCGTCGGCAACTAGTCACCTCTGCACCGCGAGCGCGCGTGTCCGCACGCCGACACGCCGCGATTGGTGTCCGTCCGCGCGCTCTCGTCGCAGTCGAGCGTGCTTATCTTGTCGGCGGGGTCAGCCGAGCGACGACCTTCGGGAACACGCTTTGGTAGTTCGCGCCAATTGCCCGGATGACGATTTCGAACATTTTGGCGTCATTGCCGATCAGGATGCGAGCCTTGTTCTTGCGCACTCCGTCAAGAATGACCTTGGCGGCTTTCTCCGGTGTCGTGCTGGCCAGCTTCTTGTCGAACGTCTTGGCCAGTTCATCGGCGTCGATACCCTCGGCAGCTGTGGCGTTGCGCGCGATCGCAGTCTTGATGCCGCCGGGATGCACACAGGAGACCTTTACCGGATGTCCGGCCAGCGCCATCTCCTGTCGCAGGGCTTCGGTGAAGCCGCGGACAGCGAACTTGGCCGAGTTGTAGGCAGCTTGCCCGGGCACGGAGAACAGCCCGAAGACGCTGGAGACGTTGACGACGTGTCCGTCGCCTGACGCGATGAGGTGGGGGAGGAACGCTTTGGTGCCGTTGACGACGCCCCAGTAGTCGACGTCCATCACCCGTTCCATGTCCTTGAAGTGGCTGATTTCGATGTCACCGGTGAACGCGATGCCCGCGTTGTTGTAGATCTGGTTGACCTTGCCGAAATGGTCGGCGACGGCGTCGGCGTACTGCAGGAAGTTCTCGCGCTCGGTGACGTTGAGGCGGTCCGACTTGACCTTGGCGCCGATGGCTTTCAGACGTTCCTCGGTGACGGCGAGGCCTTCGGTATCGACATCGCTGATCGCGACGTGTGCCCCGGAGCGACCGAGCTCCACAGCCAGTGCCTGGCCGATGCCCGAGCCGGCGCCTGTCACAACGGCAACTTTTCCGGCGAAGCCCTGCATGTGCACTCCTCGGTTGTTCTACGCGTGTTGAGTGAGGGTGAGCCTACCCGGTACCCGAGGTCCCGAATATGGCCGGGGTCACACGACGACAAGGGCCGGTGAGCACCCCCCAGCGCTCACCGGCCCCTTCTCAGGTGAGCCGCCTATTCGGTCGGGCTGTCGGCTCCATCGCTGCCGTCGTTCCCGGCTTTGCCCTGGTCACCTTGGGCCCCGGCTTTACCGCCGGAGCCATCCGTGCCTTTGCTGCCGAAGATGCCGCCCCGACCTCCGGAGCCACCGGTGGGGTTGCCCGCGCCTCCGGCACCTCCGACCCCGCCCAGGCCGCCCTTCCCGCCCTTTCCTCCCTTACCGCCGAAGGTCTCCGAGTCGGAGGGGTTGTTGCCGCCGTCGCCGCCATTGCCGCCATTGCCACCGGTCGCGCCGGTGCCCCCCTTGCCGCCGTCGCCGCCGCTGCCCCCGGCGCCGCCGTTGCCGCTGACAAAGCCGCCGCTGCCGCCTTTGCCGCCGACACCTCCGCTGCCTCCATTCCCGCCGGTCGCACCTGCACCGCCGTTACCGCCGTTTCCACCGTTGCCGGGAAACTCCCTGGTCGTCGCACCGACGCCGAGGCCGCCGTCTCCGCCGTTGCCTCCGCGCGCCCCGGTGCCCCCCAATCCGCCATCGCCGCCGTTCCCGCCGTACGAGGCCTGGCCGACGTCGCCGTTGCTGTTGCCGATGCCGCCCCGACCGCCGTTTCCGCCGGGGGCGCCGGCGCCGCCGACCCCGCCCTGCCCGCCGTCGCCTGCCAGAGCGGTCCCTTCGTCCTGGTTGTTCGAATCGCCCCCTTGGCCGCCGTCCCCACCTGCCTGGCCGGCCACGCCGTTCATGCCGGGTCCCCCGCTTTGGGCCCTGTTTTCGCCACCCACCTGGAAGATCACCTCGACCGAAGCGCCGTCCTGACCCTTGCCCGCCTTGGTCGGTGGGTCCAACGGTGTCGGGTTCACACCCGCCGCTCCGATCGCGCCCACCCCTCCATTGCCACCTGCGCCGCCGTTGCCGAAAAGCTGTGCGCTGCCGCCGTTTCCGCCTGCGCCGCCGCCGATCCCGCCGTTTCCGCCGTCGCCACCGTTGCCGCCGAAAAGACCACCGCGGCCGCCGTCGCCGCCGGCCTGCCCCGCGAGGCCGTCGCCCCCGCGCCCGCCATTACCCCAGAGGATGCCGCCGTCGCCACCGTCCTCACCGGCAGCGCCGTCGAGGCCGTTACCGATCAGCCATCCGCCGTCACCGAACATGGGTCGCATCGGTGCGGCGGTGGGAGCACTTTCGGCATCCGGCGAATTACTGCCGGACAGGTTCAGCGCAGTCGCCTGGGTGGCCCGGGCGGAGAAAGTCGTCGGACCGCTCAGGCGCAAAAGCGCGCCTGCGTCCTCCATGGACAGCAACGGACTCGACGTGTCGGAGGACGGCCGGACGGAAAAGAGCGCCGATGCCGGCTCCGACGCCACGCGGCCCGTCCCCGATGAGCTGTCAACGATCTTCGGGCCGACCGGAATTCCGAGAGCCGTGAGAAGAATCGGTGCCGCCGGCGCGGACGACGCATCCCTGACCATCGGTGCGTGCGTCTGCGGCGGGGCCGGTGTGGTGGACGCGTCCGAGATCGACGCGATGGCACCGCCAAACGCCAGCGCGCCGACGGCCGCCGCCGCCGTCAGCGACGTTCTCGTGGTACTTCTGCGGCCTTCCACACAGTGTGATTCGTGCGCCGTAACGGACATGGCAACCCCCATGGATTGGTCGATGACGTGTGTCGTCGCCAAAAATAGGTGCGATTGCAACGGATCGATTGAGTAGTGCGCTACCCCAATTTCGGTCGAATGACAGAAGCGCGGGTACGTACCGACACCACTGTCCGCGTAATGCCCGCAACCCGTTCGACGACAATCAAGGCATGACGTTGAAGTACCCCGCGGTCGCTGCGCTCGTCGCCTCGGCCGCCGTCGCCGCCACGATGTCCGCGGCCCCGGCGCAGGCCGATCCCACGACGGACGCGTTCTTGTCCACGCTGCAGCACTACCGACTGGGCGACATCGATCCGGCGACCGCCGTGCGGGTGGGCCAGACCGTGTGCCCGATGCTCTCCGAGCCCGGTCAGAACGCCGCCAACGTCGCGGCTGACATCGCCGACGACCTCGGGCGTCCGTTGGGTCCGGCCACGATGTTCACCGGATTGGCGATCTCGATCTTCTGCCCCCGCGCGGTGAACGCGCTGACCGACGGGGTTCCGTTCTCGTTCTTCCGGTGAGTGCCGCCGCTCGACGGCCGTGACCGCGCGCGCAATGTACGCAGGTCACGGCGCGTCGGCGTGCAAACACGCGCGCTCGCGGTGCGACGGGTGCTACTTGGCGAACGCCTCGTCGATGATCTCCTGCTGCTCCACGGCGTGAACTTTCGACGAACCCGACGACGGCGCCGACATAGCCCGCCGCGAGATCCGCTTGATACCGCCCAGCTTGTCGGGCAGCACCTCGGGCAGCGTCAGCCCGAACGTCGGCCACGCACCCTGATTGGCCGGCTCTTCCTGCACCCAGAAGAACTGCTCGGCATTCGGGTAGCCGTCCAGCGTTTCGTTGAGCCGACGCTTCGGCAGCGGGGCGAGCTGTTCGATCCGCACGATCGCCACGTCGTCGCGATCGTCCTTCTTCTTGCGGGCCGCCAACTCGTAGTAGAGCTTGCCGCTGGTCAACAGGATCCGCGTGACCTTCGACCGGTCGCCGGTGCCGTCTGAGTAGGTCGGCTCCTCCAGGATCGAGCGGAACTTCTGCTCGGTGAAGTCACGGATGTCGCTGACAGCCGCCTTGTTGCGCAGCATGGACTTCGGCGTGGCCACGATCAGCGGCCGGTGGATGCCGTCGAGCCCGTGGCGGCGCAGCAGGTGGAAGTAGTTCGCCGGCGTGGACGGCATCGCGATGGTCATCGACCCTTCGGCCCACAGCAGCAGGAACCGTTCGATGCGGGCCGACGTGTGGTCGGGCCCCTGTCCCTCGTGGCCGTGCGGCAGAAGCAGCACCACGTCGGAGAGCTGCCCCCATTTCGCCTCACCGGAGCTGATGAACTCGTCGATGATCGACTGTGCCCCGTTGACGAAGTCGCCGAACTGCGCTTCCCACAACACCAGTGCGTTCGGGTTGCCGACGGAGTAGCCGTACTCGAACCCGACCGCCGCGAATTCCGACAGCGCCGAGTCGTACACCATCAGCTTGCCGCCGGTCGGGTTTCCGTCGGAGTCCACGGTCAGCAGGTCCAGCGGCGTGAACTCCTTGCCGGTCTGCCGGTCGATGATCACCGCGTGGCGCTGGGTGAACGTGCCGCGACGGGTGTCCTGCCCGGAGAACCGGATCGTCTTGCCTTCGGCCAGGAACGTGCCCAGCGCGAGCAACTCGGCGAAGGCCCAGTCGACCTTGCCCTCGTAGGCCATCTCGCGACGCTTCTCCAGCACCGGCTTGACGCGCGGATGCACGTTGAAGTCGTCGCCGAACGCGAGGTGCGCATCACCGATGCGGGCCAGCAGCGCCTTGTCCACCGCGGTGTTCATGCCCGCCGGCACCATCTGGTCGGATTCCACTGACGCGCTGGGCTCGATCTCGTGCTTTTCGAGTTCGCGCACCTCGTTGAAGACCCGCTCGAGCTGTCCCTGGTAGTCGCGCAGGGCGTCTTCGGCTTCCTTCATCGAGATGTCGCCGCGGCCGATGAGGGCTTCGGTGTAGGTCTTGCGCACGCCGCGCTTGGTGTCGATGACGTCGTACATGTACGGCTGCGTCATCGACGGGTCGTCGCCCTCGTTGTGACCGCGCCTGCGGTAGCACAGCATGTCGATGACGACGTCCTTCTTGAACTTCTGACGGAAGTCGACGGCCAGCTTGGCCACCCACACCGCGGCCTCCGGGTCGTCACCGTTGACGTGGAAGATCGGCGCGCCGATCATCTTGGCGACGTCGGTGCAGTACTCCGAGGATCGCGAGTCGTACGGCGATGTGGTGAAACCGATTTGGTTGTTGACGATGATGTGGATCGTGCCGCCGGTGCGGTAGCCCCGCAGCAGCGCCAGGTTCAGCGTCTCGGCCACCACACCCTGACCCGCGAAGGCGGCGTCGCCGTGCAACATCATCGGGACCACGGTGAAACCGTCGGGGCCGGCCCCCTTGTCGAGGATGTCCTGCTTGGCCCGCACGATGCCTTCGAGCACCGGGTCGACGGCCTCCAGGTGGCTGGGGTTGGCCACCAGCGAGACGGAGATGTCGTTGTCTCCGAACATCTGGATGTAGGTGCCGTTGGCGCCGAGGTGGTACTTCACGTCGCCGGAGCCGTGCGCCTGCGACGGGTTCAGGTTGCCCTCGAACTCGGTGAAGATCTGGCTGTACGGCTTTCCGACGATGTTGGCCAACACGTTGAGGCGGCCACGGTGCGGCATGCCGATGACGACCTCGTTGAGCCCGTGCTCGGCGCACTGGTCGATGCCCGCGTCCATCATCGGGATGACGGTCTCCGCGCCCTCCAGCGAGAACCGCTTCTGCCCAACGTATTTGGTCTGCAGGAAGGTCTCGAAGGCCTCGGCCGCATTGAGCTTGCTCAGAATGTACTTCTGCTCGGCGACCGTCGGCTTCTCGTGCTTGACCTCGATGCGTTCCTGCAGCCACTGCTGTTGCTCGGGCTCGAGGATGTGGGTGTACTCGACGCCGATGTGGCGGCAGTACGCATCACGCAGCAGGCCGAGGATGTCGCGCAGCTTCTTGTGGGTCTGGCCGGCGAAACCGTTGACCTTGAACTCGCGGT
The DNA here is from genome assembly GCF_002101705.1 of Mycolicibacterium iranicum. Classification (GTDB taxonomy): domain Bacteria; phylum Actinomycetota; class Actinomycetes; order Mycobacteriales; family Mycobacteriaceae; genus Mycobacterium; species Mycobacterium iranicum. Next base: position 79,483 of record NZ_LQPC01000018.1, read on the forward strand.
CGAGGTCCCACAGTGTCAACCCGTGGGTGTTGATGTCGAGGTCGGGGTGGCTGCGGAAGCGGGTCTTGTCCAGTCGCAGCGGATCGATGTCGGCCATCAGGTGACCGCGATTACGGTATGCCGCAATCAATTCGATGACGCGGGCGTTCTTGTCCTCGATGGAGTCCGGGTTGTCGATGCGCCAGCGGACCGGCTCGTAGGGAATGCCGAGTTCGCGGAAGATCTCGTCGTAGAACTCGTCGTCGAGCAGCAGCGTGTGGATGGTCCGCAGGAAATCGCCGGACTCGGCGCCCTGAATGATGCGGTGGTCGTAGGTCGACGTCAGCGTGATCAGCTTGCCGACGCCGAGTTCGGCGATGCGCTCCTCGCTGGCGCCCTGGAACTCCGCCGGGTACTCCATGGCGCCCGCACCGATGATCGCGCCCTGTCCCTGCATCAGGCGCGGCACCGAGTGCACGGTGCCGATGGTGCCGGGGTTGGTCAGCGAAATCGTCACGCCTGCAAAGTCTTCGCCCGTCAGCTTGCCGTCGCGGGCGCGCCGCACGATGTCCTCGTAGGCAGCGATGAACTGACCGAAGCGCATGGTCTCGCAGCCCTTGATGGCGGCGACGACTAGCGCGCGCTTACCGTCCTTGCCGGGCAGGTCGATCGCCAGACCCAGGTTCGTGTGCGCGGGCGTGACCGCGTTCGGCTTCCCGTCGACCTCGGCGAAATGCCGGTTCATGTTCGGGAACTTCTTGACCGCCTGCACGATGGCATAGCCCAGCAGGTGGGTGAACGAGATCTTGCCGCCGCGGGTGCGCTTGAGGTGGTTGTTGATGACGATGCGGTTGTCGATCATCGCCTTGGCCGGGATGGCCCGCACGCTGGTGGCGGTCGGCACCTCCAGCGAGGCGGACATGTTCTTGACGACGGCCGCCGCGGCGCCCCGAAGCACCTGACTCTCGTCGTCGCCGGAGACGCTGACGGGCTGCTTGGCCTTCGGGGCGGGCTCGGTTTTCTCAGCGGCCTTCTCAGCGGCCTTTTCGGGGGCCTTCTTGTCGGGCTTCGGTTGTGCCTTCTCCGGAGTCTTGGCCGCGGGCTTCTCCGACTTCGCCGGCTGGGCCGAGGTGCCGTTGCTGCTGGCGGGCTTCGGGGCCGGAGCCGGTTCGGGCGGAGAGGTCGGCTTGCCGTTCGACCTGACGGGGGCTTCGTTGGTGGGTTCAGGGGAGTAGTCGACGAGGAATTCGTGCCAACTCGGGTCAACCGACGACGGATCCTCGCGGAACTTGCGGTACATCTCTTCGACCAACCACTCGTTCTGACCGAATGGTGAAGGTGAGCTCACGGCTGCTATTCGCCTCAATTCTTCGCTTCGGGCCGACGCCCCGCGGCAGCCGGCCCCCCTTTGTTCAACCCGGTGTGCGGTTACCCCGCTGTTTCCGCCGCATCAAGGCTAGCGCTTTCGGTAGGGCCCAGACCACGCAACGTACTTATGGTCTTATCGGTCACAGCCCATCAGTGGTCGAGCGGTCGTGAACGAGGGATGAACGGTCGCTGACGCGCCGGATCTACTCGCCCGGGGCCGGAAGCAGATGCAGGGCTGAGGGCCACCGAGCGGGCGGGTTACCGAACGCTTGGTGGGCGTTGGCGACGATCTTCTTGCCCATCAGCCGGTTGCCGACACCGCCGACGACGGCCCCGATCCCGACTGGTAGCAACTTGCCGAATGCCAGGGCGCCGCGCTTGAGCGCATAGCGCTTGACGAAGTAGCGCAGCAACCGCGAGTTCAGCTGCGACAGTGCGGGCAGCGGCAGGGTGGCGGCACCATCGGACACCCAGGCGCCGCTGGTGCGCCCGGGGCCGAGCAGATCGGCCACGGCGCGCCTGCTGTCCTCGCCGACAAGGACGGACAGCACCAGCGCGCGGCGCCGTTCCCGGTGTTCGGCGGGGATGCCGTGCACTTCGGCCATAGCGAGCACGTACAGCGCGGTGGCCTCCAGGAACACGACGGTCTCACCGGCGACGGCCGACATTGCCACGAGCGTGCCGATCCCCGGATAGGCGGCCGCCGACCCGACGGCGGCGCCGCTGGCCATGACGGTGGCCATGTACTGCGTGTCCAGCTTGCGCTGAATCTCCGCGGGCGTGGCACCGGGGTTGTGCTGGCGCAAACGCTCCACGTAGGCCCGCACAGCGGGACCTTGCACGCGGGCTCCGCGCTCAAGAATCTGGGAGAGCACCTTGGCGGCGACGCCCGGATCTTCGTCGGGCACTGCGGGCACCTGCTTGTTGGTTCGTGACCTGGCACTCATGAGCGCTACCTCCCTGTGAACCTGATTTCAGGCTAACGCCTGTGAAACGAATGGCGATCGACGCCGCGTGCCCGAACGTGATCGCAGTCACTCTTCGCGAAATGGGGAAGAAAATATTGGGAAGCGTCGCTAATCATTTCCATGGCAATATCCCGGGTTGTGGAAGTGAGGCACCAGGACACCGATTCGCCGACGGCGGTTGCCGCCGCTGTGCCTGATCAACCCCGGACGCCTGATCAACCCCGGACGCCTGATCAACCCCGGACGCCCAATCGCAACAAGATGATCGTCGTCCTCGGCCTACTCGTCGCTCTGGGCCCGTTGACCATCGACATGTATCTGCCGGCGCTGCCGAAGATCGCGGACGAACTGAACGTCTCATCGTCGGTCGCCCAGCTGACGCTGACCGGTACGCTCGCCGGCCTCGCGATCGGACAGCTGGTCATCGGCCCGCTGTCCGACTCGCTCGGGCGTCGCAAGCCGTTGTTCGCCGGGATCGTGCTGCACATGCTCGCGTCGCTGCTGTGCCTTTTCGCGCCCAACATCGCGACCCTCGGTGTCGCCCGCGGCCTGCAGGGCATGGGTGCGGCGGCCGGCATGGTCGTCGCGATCGCAGTCGTCGGCGACCTCTACAAGGACAACGCGGCGGCGACGGTGATGTCGCGGTTGATGCTGGTGCTCGGGGTCGCTCCCGTCCTGGCGCCGTCGCTGGGCGCGGCGGTACTGCTGCGCGGATCGTGGCACTGGGTGTTCGCCGCGCTCGTCGTCGTCGCAGGTGCTCTGCTGCTGATGGCCGTGCTCGCCTTACCCGAGACGCTTCCTGCTGACCATCGGCGTCCGCTCAAGGTGAAGGGCATCGCCGCCACCTATCTCGAGCTGCTCCGCGACATGCGTTTCGTGATCTTGGTTATCGTCGCCGCGCTCGGAATGTCGGGGCTGTTCGCCTACATCGCGGGTGCGTCCTTCGTGCTGCAGGGCCGCTTCGGTCTCGATCAGACGGCATTCGCGTTGGTGTTCGGCGCCGGGGCGATCGCCCTGATCGGCACCACCCAGTTCAACGTCGTGCTGTTGAAGCGGTTCACGCCGCAACAGATCATGCTGTGGGCTCTGGTGGCGGCTTCGGTGTTCGGCGCGGTGTTCGTGGCTCTGGCCGCGGCCCATGTCGGCGGCCTCTACGGTTTCGTCATCCCGGTGTGGCTGATCCTGGCCGCGATGGGGCTGGTCATCCCGAATGCGCCTGCCGTCGCGCTGACGCGTCATCCCGATGCGTCGGGCACCGCGGCGGCACTTCTGGGCGCCGTGCAGTTCGGGGGTGGTGCGGCCATCGCTCCTGTGGTCGGCGTACTCGGCAACGACGAGCTGGCGATGGCTGTGGTGATGGCCGCGGGAGTGATCGTCGCGCTGGCCGCGTTGTTGCTGACCGGTGTGCACCGCGTCACGGATTCCGCCCGCGTCCCCGCTGAGGCGCTTGCCGAGCCTGCCTGACCGCTCTGATGCGCCCTCACTGACTTGTCGGGACACCGCCCGGACCGTAGCGTCGGGCCGAAATGTACTTCTCCCGATTGACTTTCAGCTGACTATGCGATGTCCGAGAACATGATTCCGCCTGCCCGGGGCGCCAACCCCTGGCACGCGTTGTGGGCACTGCTGATCGGGTTCTTCATGATCCTGGTCGACGCCACGATCGTGCCCGTCGCCAATCCGGCAATCATGGCGCATCTGGGTGCCGGTTATGACGCGGTCATCTGGGTCACGAGCGCCTACCTGCTGGCCTACGCCGTGCCACTTCTGGTGGCCGGCCGGCTGGGTGACAGGTACGGACCCAAGAATATGTACCTGGCCGGCTTAGCGGTGTTCACGGCCGCCTCGCTGTGGTGCGGGCTCGCCGACTCGATCGGGACGCTCATCGCGGCACGCGTGGTCCAGGGTGTGGGCGCGGCGCTTCTGACGCCGCAGACGATGACGGTCATCACCCGCACGTTCCCGCCGCACCGCCGCGGCGTGGCGATGAGCGTGTGGGGCGCCACCGCAGGGGTGGCGACACTGGTCGGCCCGCTTGCCGGCGGTGTCCTGGTCGACACGCTGGGCTGGCAGTGGATCTTCATCGTCAACGTCCCCATCGGCGTCCTTGGAATGGCGATGGCGGTCTGGCTCGTGCCCGCCCTGCCGACCCAGCGCAATCAGCGGTTCGACGTGCCGGGCGTTGTGCTGTCGGGGGTGGGGCTGTTCCTGATCGTGTTCGGGCTGCAGGAAGGCCAGTCGCATGACTGGGCACCGTGGATCTGGGCCACGATGGGCGTCGGCATCGCCGTCATGGCGGCGTTTGTGTACTGGCAGTCGATCAACACCGGCGAGCCGTTGATCCCGCTGATGATCTTCCGCGACCGCAACTTCTCGATGTCGAACGTCGGGGTGGCGACGATCGGGTTCATCGTCACCGGCATGATCCTGCCGCTGATGTTCTACGCCCAGGCGGTCTGCGGCCTGACTCCGACGCGTGCCGCGCTGCTGACTGCGCCGATGGCCGTTGCGACCGGTGTCCTCGCACCGTTCGTCGGCAGGCTCGTCGACCGGTCGCACCCGCGGTCGGTCATCGGCTTCGGCTTCGCGATCGCGGCGATCGGGCTGACCTGGCTGTCGATCGAGATGACGCCGAATACGCCGATCTGGCGGCTGGTCCTGCCGTTGACGGTGATGGGCGCCGCGATGGCGTTCATCTTCTCGCCGCTGGCGGCGACCGCCACGCGGAGCCTGCCGCCGCACCTGGCTGGGGCGGGTTCGGGCGTCTACAACACGACGCGTCAGGTCGGCTCCGTCCTCGGCAGCGCAGGGATGGCCGCGCTGATGGCGTCGGAGCTGTCGGCGAAGATCCCCGGCGCGGCGGATGCGTCGCAGGCCGAGGGGCAGGTCTCGCAACTGCCCGAGTTCCTGCAACCGCCGTTCGCCTCGGCGATGTCGCAGGCGATGCTGCTGCCGGCCTTCGCCGCACTCTTCGGCGTCGTCGCCGCGCTCTTTCTGCTGCCGTTCCTCGCCGCCCCCACGCAGAGCCCCCGGGGACCGGAAGAGCCGCACGAGCCCTACGACCCCGACCACGAACTGTATTGGGCCGACGGGGAAGACGAGTACCTCGAATACGAGGTGACGTGGCAGCACCACGAACCCCACCAGCCGGCACCGTCCGACGCGCTCGCCGACACCGATGTGCTCGACTCCGTCACCGAGCCGATGCGCGAGGAGTACCGGCCGGAGCAACCTGCCGCCGCTCCGTCGGCCAAGCAGGAGTGGCGCAGCATTCTCGATCAGCTGCTCGACGAACCAGTGCACGACACGAACGGGCACGCGCACAACGGATTCCACCTCGCCGACGGCTTCGACGGTCGGGAAGACGGTCAGGATCGTCCCACCGGCAAGCACTCGCGCGGCTAGGTGCTGCCCATCAGAGCGATCAGTTCGTCGTTGGTCTTCTTCAAAGCGACTGCGAGCGCACCCATCGCCTTGTCGCGCACCCGCTCTTTGCCGGGCGGAAACACGGGGAAGAGATCGCGTGCGGCATTGAGGCGAGCAGTCTTCAGCCACGCCATCAGCTCGTCGTCGCGCACCCACCGCAGCGTCGCGACGTTGTCCTCCAACGTCTGCCGCAGGTAGTCGATCGGCGCGTCGGGGTGGACGATCGGCGTGCAGAGTTCGTTGCGGGTGGTGTCGTCGCCGTAGGTCGTCTCGACATGCGCGATGAACGCCGAACTGAACACCTGCTGACAACTGCGGACGCTCTGCAGCGTGATCCGGTCTCCGTCGAACACCGGCACCGACGGTGGACGCGGCAGTCCCTGGGTGGTGCTGTCGACGTACAGCGACGGGGTCGCCGGGACCGATCCGCCGGTGAGCCGGATCTGATGGTGTTCGACATGTTCGAGATGACCGAGGCGTACCACGTCCTCGATGAGCCGCAGGTGGTCCAACTCACGACGCGACACAATCGCGCAGTGGTACATCGTTGGTGTCACGGCCGGGTCGAGGCGGAAGAGAACCTCGGCCGTCTCGAGTCTTTCGAAGAGGTCTTCCGAGGAAGTCGCTTCGGAGATCGCCTGCGCCCGAGCCGCTATCGATGCTCGGAGCGTTTTGGCGAACTCCGGACCGGGCTGCACGTTGGCCCGGTTGAGCAGCCACGAGTCACGGGGTTTGATCCAGCGCAGTCTGTCGGCCGCGACGCCGTTGCGCAGCAGCCACAGGCAGCAGTCCATGCCGGTCTTGCCGCCGCCGACGATCGTGAAGTGCTCGTGTTCGGCGGCGCGGCGGGGGAGGTCGTTGGGGGGTATCACGGTGATCCCGTCGGCGACCGAGAACGGGGCCGATCTCATCGACTGCACGACGGTGAGCAGATAGGTCGCGTCGACGGTGCGTCGCCGCACGGTCACGGTGTGCTCTTCGCCGTCGAGGGTGCGAATCCTGTTGTCGCCCAGGTAGCGGGTCATCGGGAAGTAGGTGAGACGTCCGGTCGGCAGCATGTGGTTGCGCATCACCTCGTCGTAGTAGGCGCAGACCTCGTGGCCGGTGGCGAGTTCGAAGAAGCCTTCGTTGAAGCCGGCGCGGTCGATCATGTGCTCGTTGCCCAGCGGCCGCGAGTTCACGCCGTAGAAGGCCGACGGCTGATGCAGCCGGACGAACGGATACACCGAGTTCCAATGCCCGCCGGGCTGGTGGTTCTCGTCGACGAGCACGATCGTCGCGTCGCTTTCGGCGAGCAAGGTGTCGACGAACGCCATGCCCATCGCGCCTGCGCCGACGACGAGGTAGTCAGCTTCAATGCTGGTCATCTCGCGCCACGCTACCTGTCAGCTGAACAAGACCGCGCGATTGAGGTACCCGGTGGGGTCGAGGGCGTTCTTGAGGACGCGCATCGCCGCGATGTCGGCATCGGTGCGCGCCATCGACAGGTAGTCACGTTTGCGGGTCCCGACGCCGTGCTCGGAGCTGACGTTGCCGCCGTGGCCGGCGATCAGTGCCATCATGGCCGAGTAGAGCTCACGCTCGGCGTCGCCGGTGAGCGCGCAGCGCACGATGTTGAGGTGGAGGTTGCCCTCGCCGATGTGGCCGAACAGCACGGGGATCGCGTCGGGGGCATGCTCGGCGATCAGGCGGGCAGCGTCATCGGAGAAAGCGTGGATGGCTGAAAGCGGAAGCGACACATCGAATTTCAACGGCGGACCGTAGACGCCTAGCACCTCGGCGACAGCCTCGCGGACCTGCCACAGCCGTTGCTGGGCGTTCGCGTCGACACCGACGGCGGGTTCGTCTGACAACTCGGCGTCCTCGAGGGCGTCGGCCAACCGCTCGGTGAGGTCGGTCTCGCCGGCGAGTTCGATCAGCAGCTGCCATGCGCCCTGCACGGGGGCTGAAACTCCGACGTGCTCGGCGGTCAGCGCGCTGGCTCTGGCGTCGATCAGCTCCAGCGCCGCAACGCCCTCCATGTCGCGGAAAACCCGTCCGGTCGCGATGAGCGCGTCCAGATCGGCGAAACCGCAGATGGCCGTGACGCGTTGGCGGGGTGTGGGATGCAGGCGCAGATCCAGCGCCGTGATGACCCCGAGAGTGCCCTCGGCGCCGACGAACAGCGAGGCCAGGTCGTAACCGGTGTTGTCGCTGCGCACCTGGCTGTGCCGGTGGACCACCGAACCGTCGGGCAGCACGACGTCGAGCCCGATGACCTGTTCGCCCATGTTCCCGTAGCAGACCGTGCGCAACCCGCCCGCGTTCGTCGACGCCATTCCGCCCACGGTGGCCGTGTCGCGCGCGGCGAGGTCGACCCCGAACACCAGACCGGCCGCGGTGGCCGCGCGTTGCACATCGGCCAGCGTCGCCCCGGCGCCGACCCTCAGGCGCCGCTCCACCACGTCGACCTCGCCGATGTCGCGCAACCGTTCCGTCGAGAGCAGGACGTCGTCATGCTCGGGCACCGTGCCCGCCACCAGCGACGTGCGGCCACCCTGCACGGTGACGCTGACACCCGCCGCGCGGCACTCGCGCAGCACTGCCGCCACCTCATCGGTCGATCCCGGCCGCACCAGGGCCGACGCGTGTCCGCGATACCTGCCGGTGTGGTCGACAGACCGCCCGTCCAGCACGTCGCTGTCGGTGGTCACGTAGGCCGCCCCGACGATCGTGGCGAGCCGTTCCATCAGAGCCTGGGTCACTGGCCCGGTGTATCACAGTCCGTCAGGCAGAGGAACGAGCCCAACTCGACCAGCCGATCCGGCGTTCCCGGCAAGTACTCGGTCAGCTGATCGGAGCGCACGATCACCGCGAGATACTTGGCCCTGCTCACCGCCACATTGAGGCGATTCCTGTTGAGCAGGAACGCGATTCCGCGCGGCACGTCGTCGATCGAGGACGCCGTCATCGACACGAACACCACCGGGGCCTGCTGCCCCTGGAACTTGTCGACGGTGCCCGCGCGCACGTCGCTCAAGCCCGCGGCCTCCAGACGGCGACGAACCAGGACCACCTGCGCGTTGTACGGCGTGACCACCAGGACATCGCCCTGAGCCAGCGGACGCGTGCCCGACTCGTCGGTCCACGGCGTGCCGAGCAGCCGCACAATCTCGGCGACGATCGCGTCGGCCTCCTCCGGGCTCTCGGTCGCGTTCCCGAGATGGCTGACGCTCAATGTCCGGACGCCGGGCGCCACACCGTCGAGGCGGCGCGCGGCAGTGACTGCCTCGTGCGAATGCAGCCTGCGGTCGTAGGAGAGCCGTGACACTGCTCTGCAGACATCGGGATGCATGCGGAAGGACAGGTCGAGGAAGTAGCCGCGTTCGGGCGGCAGCGTGTGATGCCCGTCGACGAGCCAGCCGAGCGCCGACCCGTCGACGGGTTCGGGATGGGTGCCCTGGCTGACTTGGGGTAGCTGCTGCGGATCGCCGAGCAACAGCAAGTTGCGCGCCGCGCGGGACACCGCGACGGTGTTGGCGAGGCTGAACTGGCCGGCCTCTTCGATGACCAGCAGGTCGAGGCTGTCGCGCTCGAACTTGTTGGCGTTGGCGAAATCCCACGCCGTGCCGCCGACGACGCATCCGTCCTGACAGATGAACGTCGCGAAGTCGTCGCGATCCAGCTCCGTCCACCCGGTGCTCACGGTGTGCAGCTTCTTGCCCACCCGCGTTCCGTCGACGCCGGCGTCCATGATGCCGGCGAACAGGTTCTCCACCACCGCGTGCGACTGTGCGACCACGCCGATCGACCAGTGGTGCTCGGTGACCAGCGCCGCGATCACCTGTGCCGAGGTGTAGGTCTTGCCGGTGCCCGGCGGACCGTGCACGGCGAGGTAGGACGAGTCGAGGTCGAGCAGCGCGCCGGTGATGTCGGCGACGACGTCTCCGGTGCGGGGCAGGGCGGCGCCGCTGCGGGTGCGGGGCCGACGCCGCAGCAGGATGTCGGTCAGCGCGTCGGCGGGCAGGTTCGGCAGACCGGCGGCCATCAGCGCCGCGGTGTCGGCGATCGCGTCCTGCAGCGTGGTGGTGCTGATCGGTGGCCCTGGAGTCAGTGCGAACGGCACCTGGTCGAACGTCGGCGCAAGATTCGGGCCGTCCTTGGGTTGCCGCTCGACGATGAGGACCTCGGTGGGCGCCTCGGGGTCGTCGCAGCCGGCGACGGTCACCGGGCCGAAGCCGCGCCGGTCCGGGTCGTCGGTCAACCCGGCTGGTGACGGCGGGTCGTAGAGGGCGTACATCTCGTTCGCGAGTTCGCCGTTGGCGATCTCGCCGAACAGCCGGACATGGCGCTGCGGCTTGCGTGCCCTGGGCGGCTTGTGCCAGTCGGCGACGATCTCGTGGCCCTCGGCGATGAACACGTCGCTGTCGTCGGCCCATTCGTCAACCGGATTGTTGATCCGGTCGAAGTGCGCCCACCAGAACGGCTTGTCCTCCCGCTTGTGAAAACCTTTGGCGGCAGCCATCATCGCGGCCGCAGATTGTTCGGGGGTGCGGCTGTCGATCCCGTCGCCGGCGAATTTGAGTAGCCTGCGTTCGACATCGTCTGGTTCCGCGGCGACGCGCTCGGTGCTGACGACGACGGGTCCGCGCGGCGGGACACCGGATTCGATGGCCCGGGCCATCAGCCAATCGCGCAGCCTTCGCGTCGAACGGCAGTCGTAGCGGTTGTACTCCTCGATCTCCTTGAGCACGGTCGCCGCCTCGTCGGTGCGGCCCTCGTCGCGCAGCTCGCAGTATCGGGCGTACTCGGTGATCGACGCGGTGGCCGTGGTGACCTCACCGTCGCGCAGCTCGTTGCCCATGTACAGCGGCTCGAGCGATTTGATGCTGTAGTTCTCGGTGCCGACCCGAATACTCTTGCGCACCAACGGATACAGGTCGACAAGCACACCGTCGCGCAGCAGCTCGTCGACCTCGTGCTCGCCCACGCCGTAGCGGCCCGCCAGCCGCAGCAGTGTGCTCTTCTCGTAGGCCGCGTAGTGATAGACGTGCATCCGGGGATAGCGGCGTCTGCGCTTGCGCACGAAGGCGAGGAACTCTTTGAGGGCCTGACGTTCCTCGGCGCGGTCGTGGGCCCAGAAGGGTTGGAACTCATCGCCGACCGTGAGCACACCCCACAGGTATTCGAGTCCCCACTCATGCCCGTCGGTGGTCCACAGCGGGTCGCCCTCGAAGTCGAAGAACAGGTCGCCCTTGTCGACGTCGGGAAGCACCATCAGCGGCTGCGCATCGACGAGCTCGTACGGCGGTTTCACGTTGCCGTTCTCGACGACTCTGTCGGCGATCTGCAGCCGCGCTTGCGATTTCAGCGCAGCGACGGTGCGGGTCGACAGTTCGGGCACCCGGCCCTCGTGCGCGGCGAGTTCACCGACGGTCGTGATGCCGGCGTCGAGGAGGCGGGCCCGCTGGCTGACCCGCATCCCGGCCACCAGCAGCAGGTCGTTGTGCTCACGGACTTTTGCTTCGCACTCTGCGCAGCGGAAGCACGCCCGCACAAGCTCGTCCTCCCACGCCACTGCTCTGCCGCTGGCGAGGTGATCGTCGAGGAGCCGTTGCAGTGCGTCGCGGCGCGGCCGGTACACCGGCAGCAGTTCGTCGACGGCGTAGCTGGCCACCGTGCTGTCACCCAGTATGAGATCGACTTCGGAAGCCACCGAAACGCCTGCGGCAGTGAGGGTTTCAATGTAGGCCGCCATTTGCAGCAGTGCCTCGACCTTGACCGAGCGGGCGAGCTTGGTATCGCGCAGCCGATACCGTTGCCCGTCCTCGAGCACCAGGAAGTCGGCGAAGCCGGCGAAACGCCCGTCGAACATGGCGGCCTGATAGATGACGGGTGCGCGGTCCTCGATTGCGCGCCTGGTCTGCTCCGCCGCGGCGGTCAGCCCCGCGACGGTGTACTTGGGCCTGCCGATGATCGCGACGTCGGACTCCAGCCGCAGCTCAGCGAGGTGGCGCTGCTCATGCTCGTCACCCAGGCTTGCGGTACGGGCCAGCAGTTCGTCGTCACCTGAGACGTCCGGCCCCCAGCCCAGCCTCGCATCGAACGAGCGCAGCAGCGCGTACTCGCAGCGCGCCGCTGCGGCGAGGTCGGAGGCGCTGTAGATGACGCGGTCTTCGCCCGCGTCGGTGGCGACGAACACGCAGCCACTGTAGGCGCTTCCACCGACACCCTGACGCCTCGCGAAACCGCCACCACCGTAGTGCGCGGCGCCGTTTTACGACGCTGAGTGCGGTTTCGCGAAATGGCAGCGGAAAGTCAGCCGGGCGTGTTGCCGATCAACTCGACCCCGCTGCCGTTCCAGCGGAACTTGACCACGCTGTCGAGCCCGGGCACACCGCCGGAGAACTTCAGCGCGACCGTGTCGCCGGTGGTCTGCGTGGCGTCGAGACCGTTGAAGCCGTAGGTGTCGGGCACGCCGGTGGGAATGAACTTGCCCTGGTGGAACAGCAACGCGCGTGTATTCGGATTGTCCGAGTTGGTGTTGGCCTTGATGATGACCGCCGACAGCTGCGCGCACTCGTTGTAGTTGCCCGCCAGCGGTTCGGGATTCCAGGCCTGGTTGCTTCGCGGGTCGCGGGGCAGTTCGGACACGGCCCTCGCGATCTCCGGCGCCGCCAGATTGGTGGCGCACGGATCGTCGGCGGGGGCGGGCCCAGGCGGGGGTCCGGTGGGCTGAGCGGGCGGCGGAGCGGCGGG
>NZ_LQPC01000019.1 GCF_002101705.1 Mycolicibacterium iranicum
CCCGCCACCTCCGCCGCCGCAGACGAGCGAGGCGCCGCCGCCCCCGCCCCCGCCGACGACCACGACGCGCGCTGGACCACGCCAGGTCACCTACTCGGTGACCGGAACCAAGGCACCGGGCGACATCATTACCGTCACCTACATCGATGCGTCCGGACGCAGTCGCACGCAGCGCAACGTCTACATCCCGTGGTCGTTGACCGTCACCCCGATCTCCCAGTCCGAGGTCGGATCGGTGCAGGCGTCGAGCCTGTTCCTGGTCAGCCGGCTGAACTGCTCGATCACCACCAGCGACGGGACCGTACTGTCCTCCAACACCGGCAATGCCGCTCAGACAAGCTGTTAGGCCACCTCACCGCCGATGACATATCTCACCGACACGAGACCCGGCTCCGGATTCGACGTCGCCGCACTCGACCGCACCGACCGCCTGCTGCTCGGCGGCACCGTCGCCGTGTGGTTGGCAGCCCTCGGCGCCGGCGTCGCTGCCACGGTGGCGCTCATCGACCTCGGTAGCGGGCACACGGAGTCCGCCGGTGACTCCGGCACGCCATGGATCCTGTACACCATCATCGGTGTCTCGGCTGCTGTGATCGTCGCGGCCGTGCCGCTGCTCCTACGGGCGCGGCGGGCGTCCGACGAGGAGCTGACACCGGTGGAGAAGAGGCTGGCCCAGCAGGCAGCCGACAGGGTGCAGACCCCGCCGCGTGCCGGCGACGCCCCGACCGAGAAGCTGCGCGTCCCCCCACCTCCGGTGGACACCAACAGCGGGCGCCTGCCGCGGATTCTGCAGTCACCGGTGATGGCGTCGTCCGCCGCGAATTCGCCGGCCATCGACCGGCTCTGGCTGCGCAACACCGCCGCCGTGGTGTGCGCCATGGGGGCTGCGACGCTGCTCATCTCTGTGGCGACCTATCTGATGGCGGTCGACAACGCCACCGTCTCCTGGGTGCTCTACGGCGCCGCAGGCGTCGTCACGCTCGGAATGGCCGCCATCCCGTGGTACTTCCTTCGCGAGCTGCGCGCCGAGCTCGGCACGTGAGCTGTCCGCGCCGAGCTCCGCGCACGTGAACTGTTCCCGCCCTGCCCGTCATACACTCTGACGTTTTGCAGGCGGCTTCTCGCAGTTTCGCTGCGAAACGTCGAAGCGTGGTGCAGCAGAACTTGGGGCCCTCAACCTCTACGGCTCCGTGGATGCGTAAAGCAGTCCGCCCCAGCCATTTCGGCTGGGGCGGACTGGTTTGTCGGAACGGAGTGGGTCAGTGGTGACCGTTGCTCGAACCGTTGGAGGCGCTGGTGCGCTCCTGGTGCTCGCGCAACGCCGTGAGCGCTCGCTGCTCGGCCGCATGCGCGGCCTCGGTGATCGCCTCGTGCTCGGACATCGGATCGCCCTTGAGGAAGCCGCCCGTGCCCGGTGCACCCGCCGAACCCAGCTTGTTCATCCGCTTGGGCAATGCTGCGCCCTGGTACTCCAGCGGAATCGGGTGGCCGTGCTCGTCGACCGGGCCGAGAGGCTGGTGAAGCTCGACGTACGCGCCGTGCGGCAGCCGCTTGATAATGCCCGTCTCGATACCGTGCTCCAGCACCGCGCGGTCGCTGCGCTGCAGCCCGACCGCCCAGCGGTAGGCAACGAAGTAGACGATCGCGGGAAGTACGACCATGCCGATGCGGCCGATCCACGTCGTCGCGTTCAGCGAGATGTGGAACTTCAGCGCGATGATGTCGTTCATGCACGCGAACGTCAGCACGATGTAGAACGCGATCGCGGCCGAGCCCACGGCCGTGCGTGTCGGTGCGTCACGGGGACGCTGCAACAGGTTGTGGTGGGCGTTGTCGCCGGTCAGCTTCTTCTCGATGAACGGATACATCGCGAGCAGGCCGAAGATCAGGCCCATGCCGACGGCAACCCATACGCCCTGCGGGATGGTGTGCCCGAACGGGTAGAACTCCCACGCCGGCCACAACCGGATGAGGCCGTCGGTCCACATCATGTAGAAGTCGGGCTGGCTGCCCGCGGACACCTGCGACGGCTTGTAGGGACCCAACACCCAGATCGGGTTGATCTGCAGCAGGCCGCCCATGAGGCCGAGGATGCCGACCGTCATCGCGAAGAACGCGCCGGACTTCACCGCGAACACCGGCATGACGCGCACGCCGACGACGTTGGTCTCGGTACGGCCGGGGCCGGGGAACTGGGTGTGCTTCTGGAACCACACCAGTGCGAGGTGAACTCCGATGAGCGCCAGGATGATTCCCGGGATCAGCAGGATGTGTAGCGCGTACAGGCGGGGGATCAGGATCTCGCCGGGGAAGTCGCCGCCGAACAGTGCCCAGTGCATCCAGGTGCCGACGACCGGGATGCCCATCGTGATGCCCGACAGGGCGGCGCGGATGCCAGTGCCTGAGAGCAGGTCGTCGGGCAGCGAGTAACCGAAGAAGCCTTCGAACATCGCAAGGATCAGCAGCAGCGAGCCGATCACCCAGTTCGCCTCACGCGGCCGGCGGAACGCACCGGTGAAGAAGATGCGGGCCAGGTGCACCATGATCGACGCCGCGAACAGCAGCGCCGCCCAGTGGTGGACCTGACGGACGAACAGGCCGCCACGGACCTCGAAGCTGATGTCGAGGGCCGTCTCGTAGGCGCGGGACATGCCCACACCGCGCAGCGGCTGGTAGACGCCGTCGTAGGTCACGTGCGCCATCGACGGATCGAAGAACAGGGTCAGGTACACGCCCGTGATGAGCAGCACGATGAAGCTGTACAGGGCGATCTCGCCGAGCAGGAACGACCAGTGTGTCGGGAACACCTTGTTGAGCTGACGGCGCACCGCAGCGGAGGGGTGATACCGGGAGTCGATCGCCTCGCCCTGCTTGGCGGCGATCTCGGCTGCGGTTGGACGTGGGCTCATGACTTCCGCTCCCAGAATGCCGGTCCTACGGGTTCGATGAAGTCGCCGTTGGCGACCAAGTAGCCGTCCTGGTCAATCGTGATCGGCAGTTGCGCCAGCGCACGCGCCGCGGGACCGAAGATCGGCTTCGCGAAATGCAGGGCGTCGAACTGCGACTGGTGGCACGGGCACAGGATGCGATAAGTCTGCTGCTCGTAAAGCGAGGACGGGCAGCCCAGGTGCGAGCACACCTTCGTGTACGCGAACAGTTCGCCGAAGTTGAAGCTCTCCTGGCCGCGGCGCTTGACCACGCGCGCCATGTCGAGCGGCTTGATGCGGATCAGCATCACCGGGTTCCGCACGCCCATCGCGATCTCGAAGAGGTGGTGTTCGGACTCCACGGTCGTTCCGTCGCCGTCGGATTCGCGCCACGGGTACACGGTCTCCATGCCGCCCGCGTCGAGATCCTCCGGACGCATCTTGACGAACGGCGACTCGCCCGGCTTGCCAGTCGCGCGCGCAAGGAAGATCGTCTCGCCCTTGTAGCGCGGGGTCCACCCCGACGTCCACAGCACGGCCTTCATGCCTTCTGCGGTCGGGACGACCGGCTTCCACGGGTTCTTGATCAGACCACCGACGAACGCGATGAGGGTGCCGACACCGAAGGCGCCGAGTCCGATGCCCATCGAGAGCCCGATCATCTTGCGCCGCTTGATGGTCGAGGATTCCAGCGCGTCGCCAAGGTTGGCGGCGACGGTCTTGCGCTGGATCTCGGGCGAGGCGCCGTCATGGCGGTCCTGAATCGAGATCTCTTCGGGGATGAATTTCTTCTGGAACATCACCGCGCCGATGCCGATCGCCAGGATCGACAGACCGAACGTCAGCCCGTAGAGGGGAGTGGCCAGCGAGTACAGGAACTCGCCCTCGCCGCCGAACGGGACGTACTCCCACGGCCAGAACAGGAAGACCAGCAGCAAGGCCAGGCCCGAAATACCGCCAAGCAGAAGCCAATACGCGACCGCACGCTCAGCGCGCTTCTCTGCCTTGGTGCCGGGAACCGGCCAGCGCGGCTCCTTGTAGACGATCTCGACACCGTCGAGTTTGCCGCCCAGCTCCAGAAGCTCTTCGCGGGACATCTTCGCCAGTTCGGCGTCCGTGGGTTGCCCGGGGACACCGGCATGGCCGGGGGCGTCGGTCCCCTTGATGTCGTCGCGCTCGTCACTCATGCCCGTGCTCCGATCCAGAGGGCGGCGGCGATGACAGCCACCATGCCGACGATCCAGGCGACCATGCCCTCAGATGTGGGCCCGAAGCCGCCGAGTCCCAGTCCGCCCGGCGTCGGCGTCTCCGCCGCTTCCCGGACGTAGGCGATGATGTCGCGCTTCTCTTCGGGGTCGAGCTGACGGTCGGAGAACTTCGGCATGTTCTGCGGACCCGTCACCATCGCGGTGTAGATCTGCGCGGGAGTGGCGGGGCCCAGGTCGGGCGCGTACTTGCCCGACGAGAGTGCGCCGCCCTTGCCGGTGAAGTTGTGGCACGAAGCGCAGTTCAGGCGGAAGAGGTCGCCACCGCGTGCGACGTCACTGCCGATCAGCGACTGCTCGGCGATCTGGCCGTTCTCGTCGCGGGGGACGACGGGGCCGCCGCCGTTTGCCTGGACGTACGCGCCGAGGGCGTCGATCTGCTCGGGGTCGAAGGCCGGATCCTTGCGCTGGATCTGAGCCTCGTTGCGCATGGCAGGCATACGACCGGAGGACACCTGGAAGTACACGGCCGCCTCGCCGACACCGATCAGGCTGGGCCCGCGATCGGCGACACCCTGCAGATTGACGCCGTGGCACGACACGCAGGATGTGTCGTAGAGCTGCTGACCAGTGCGCAGCATCGCCGAAGCGGACTCATCGGCGACGGCCACCTGCGGGGACGGCGTCAGAGTGGCGGCCAGACCGCCGGCCATCACCAATCCGCTCAGCAGCAGCAGTGCGGCCGTGATCCGACGGCGAAGCCGTCGGCGCGACTTGCTGGTCATCGAACCCCTTCTGTTCTTGGGCTGTTTCGTCGTCGGACGCATCGGCGGGTCGATCATCTGACGAAGTAGATGACGGCGAACAGGGCGATCCACACGATGTCGACGAAGTGCCAGTAGTAGGACACGACGATCGCAGCGGTGGCCTGCGCGGGTGTGAACTTGCTCATCCGGGTGCGGATCAGCAGGAAGACGAAGGCGATCAGACCGCCGATGACGTGCAGGCCGTGGAATCCGGTCGCAAGGTAGAAGACCGTGCCGTAGGCGCTGCCCGGGATCGTGGTGCCTGTTTCGACCAGGTGCAGGTACTCATAGGCCTGCCCCAGGACGAAGAAGAGGCCCATTGCGAAGGTCAGCGTGTACCAGCGGCGCAGCCCGAAGACGTCACCGCGCTCGGCCGCGAACACACCCATCTGGCAGGTGAACGACGACGCGATGAGGACCAGCGTCACGGGCACCGCGAGCGCAAGGTTCAGTTCGGTCGGCTCCGGCGGCCAGTTGCCTTGGGCCTGCGCGCGTGCCGTGAAGTACATCGCGAACAGGCCAGCAAAGAACATCAACTCACTGGACAGCCACACAATGGTGCCGACACTGACCATATTGGGTCGGTTCAGCGAATGCACGCGCGACGTGATTGCGGTTCCCGACGTCCCTACAGCGCTCGTCACAAAGCAAGTATGACGCTTTGTAGTTGTTGAACTCCACCCGGGTCGAGCAATTCGTCATAATCGCGTTCGTGATTAGCCCCGCGCCCCAGCCCTCCACTCCCACCTGGCCGCTCATTCTGGGCAGACTGACGACCCTTCAGGGGCTGCTGCCCGGCCAGGCGGCGTGGGCGATGGACCAGATCATGAGCGGCACCGCGACACCCGCCCAGATCGCCGCGTTCGGGGTGGCGATGAAGATGAAGCGTCCCACGTCCGGTGAGGTCGGCGAGCTTGCCGACATCATGCTCAAGCACGCGCGCAGGGTGCCGACCGACGTCATCGGAAATGACACGGTGGACGTCGTCGGCACAGGAGGCGACGGCGCGAACACGGTGAACCTGTCGACGATGGCCTCGATCGTCGTGGCCGCCGCAGGTGTGCCGGTGGTCAAGCACGGCAACCGGGCCGCGTCGTCGCTGTCCGGCGGTGCCGACACGCTCGAAGCCCTGGGCCTGCGCATCGACCTCGGGCCTGAGGACGTCGCGCGCTGCGTCGCCGAGGTCGGCATCGGGTTCGCGTTCGCGCCGCAGTTCCATCCGTCCTACCGGCACGCCGGGGTGGCTCGCCGCGAGATCGGTGTTCCCACCGTCTTCAACCTGCTCGGTCCGCTGACCAATCCGGCGGGGCCCAGGGCGGGCCTGATCGGTTGCGCCTGGGGAGATCTCGCAGAGGTGATGGCCGAGGTGTTCGCCACCCGGGGAGCCAGCGTGCTGGTGGTCCACGGTGACGACGGCCTCGACGAGCTGACGACCACGACGACGAGCACCATCTGGCGCGTTCAGGCCGGCACCGTGGAGCGGCTCAGGTTCGATCCGGCCGCGTTCGGTTTCGCGCGGGCCGACATACGCGAACTGACCGGCGGTGACGCGGCGGCGAACGCGGCGTCGGCGCGCGAGGTGCTCGCCGGTGCCCCGGGCCCGGTGCGCGACGCCGTCGTGCTCAACGCCGCCGGTGCGCTGGTGTCGCACGCGGGCCTATCCAGCGACGCCAAGTGGGTTCCGGCCTGGGAGTCCGGGCTCGCGCGGGCGCAGGAGGCCATCGACTCCGGGGCGGCCGAAAAGCTGCTCGCGCGTTGGGTGCGGTTCACACAACAGCTCTGAACCGACCGGCTCCGAGTCGCGGAGCTGTTCGGCGGCCAGCCGCGCCGAACGCGCCGTGGCAGCCCAGGCCGCCCAGCGGCCCGCGGCGTTGGCGGGCGAACAGTAGCCGGCGTCTGCCCGCACGATCCGCACGCCCGGCTGGGCGAGCCACCGCGCGATCAGGCCCGTTTCCTCGACGAGCGCGCCCCCGAGGGGGCCCGCCGAGGGCAGCACCGACTGCGCGGCCGCGGTCAACGCGTCGACGACCGGCATCGGCGGCACGCCCCGTGGCGCGACGCCTGCAGCGGCGAGCTGTCCGTGCCGGACCACCGCGAGATGCCAGCCGCGTGCGCCGTCAGGTTTGGCGGCGACCAACTCGGCGATCCCCGACAGCGCGCGCAACCGCTGACCGCGCCACAGCACATCGATGGTCGCGGCGGCGTGATCCCGCAGCCGCGCGGCGGTCTCGTAGCGGTTCCGTTCGGCAAGGTCGGCGATGTGCGCAAGCGCCGCTTCCAGCGGCCACCCGCATCGCCCGTCGATGAGTGCGAGCGCACCACCGACTGCGGCGGCGTACTCGGCGGCGTCGGCGCCGCGGACGGCCGGGCAGGGGGAGACCTCCCGCTCCGGGCACGACGGACCATGCGTCGCCGCCCGGCCGAGCCGGTTCGTGCACGTCCGCACCCCGGTGAAGCGCGCGATCAACGCGGCGGTCTCCAGCGCGTCGGCGCGCGACCGGAAGGGCCCCACCGCGCTCTCGGTGCGTGGTGTGCGCACCGCCGAGAAACGCGGGAACGCCTCCTCGGTCAGAGTCACCCACCACCACCGGTGCGGGAACTTGGACCGCTTGTTGTACGGCGGCGCGTGCGCGGCCAGCAGCCGCAACTCGCGCACGCCCGCCTCGAGGTCGTGAGCGCACTCGACGTGGTCGACGGCGGTGGCCAGCGAGGCCATCTCCTTGATCCTCGTGCGCGGGTCGGCTCCGTTGAAGTACTGGCCCACGCGCCGCCGCAGGTCCACGGCGGTGCCGACGTAGAGCACCTCGGCCGATGGCCCACGGAACAGGTAGACGCCGGGACTGCGGGGCATGGCGCGCGCGAGGTGACGCTTGCTGCGCTGCGCCGGAGTGACATCGGGAAGGTAGCCGCGCAGCTCGGAGTACGTGTGCACGCCCTGGTTGCCGACGCGCTCGATCAACCCGTGCAGGACATCGACGGTGGCACGGGCGTCATCAAGGGCGCGGTGGGTCGGTGTCGTGGAGGCGCCGAAGAGCTGTGCCAGCGCCGAGAGGCGGACGCTCGGGGCCTCCTCACGGGTCAGGACGCGCCGGGCGAGGGTGACCGTGCACAGAACCGGCGGTTTGGGCCAGGGCAGGTGGTTGCGTTCGGCGGCGGCGCGCAAGAAGCCGACGTCGAAACCCGCGTTATGCGCGACGAGCACCGCGCCGCGGGCGAACTCGAGGAAGGCGGGAAGAACGGCGTCGATCTTGGGTGCGTCGTACACCATCGCCGACGTGATGCCTGTCAGCGCAACGATCTGCGGCGGGATCGCACGCCCGGGGTCGACCAACGTAGCAAACTCGCCCAGGACCTCGCCGCCGCGCACTTTGACCGCACCGATCTCGGTGATCTTGTCGTGGTGGTCACCGGAGGAGCGGCCGCCGGTGGTTTCCAGGTCGACCACGACGAAGGTGGTCTCGCGCAGCGTCGGGTCGGCGAGCGGATCGACGTCCGCGAAGCTCAGCTGACCCATGTGCTGAAGGTAGGTGCCACGGCTGACAACTTCGGTGAAGCAGAGCCGAGTGCGCGTGCGCGGACTTATCGGGACTCGGCTGGACTTGTCGGTGGCCGTCGATACCGTGCGGACGACTGCAAGCGAGAGGACAGTGCGATGGCTCAGAATCAATGGCCGCCGGGGCGCGACACCGACGACGGAACGGTGAAGATCGACTGCGACGACTGCGCCGTGCGCGGTCCTGGATGCCAGGATTGCGTCGTCAGCGTGCTTCTCGGGGTCCCCGAGACGCTGCAGATGGACGAGCGTCGGGCACTCGAGGTGCTGGCCGAGGTGGGGTTGGCTCCCAAGTTGCGGCTGGTCCCGATCCACCGGCAGAGTGGTACCGGCGTCGCCTGACGACACGCATCGGTCGGCGGCTCCCGATCCTTGAAGATGGCTGTTAGATTTGCCTCTTCCGTTGGACAAGGCCGTTGCCGTTTCGTAACCTGTCTGAGACCTAAGTGAGTTCGAGGCGGCTCGTCACGGCAGTTGAAGGACGCAAAATCTTGAGGCTCGACCGCGCGCACAGGAGCATTCGCCGTACTCGGCAACCCCTCATCAGCTTGTTGGCCGCCATGGCTTTGGCCGGCGCCGTGCTGACGGGGCAGGCTTACGCCGATCCCGCCGAGGACGCTCTAGCAAAGCTCAATGATCTCTCACGTCAAGCTGAGCAGACTACCGAGGCGATGCACTCTGCTCAGCTGGACCTCGACAACAAGCTGGCGATCCAGCAGGCCGCCGAGACCAAACACGCCAGCGATGTCGCGGCGATGGAATCCGCCAAGGCGCAGCTGAGCGATTTCCAGGGCAAGGTCGACAAGCTTGCCGCCGCGCAGTACATGGGCGGGCGCGCATCCGGATTCGACGCGATGCTCACCGCTTCGTCGCCGCAGGGTCTGATCGATCAGCTCTCCGTCCAGCGGGTCATGGCCGGCGAGATGCAGTCGCAGATGGCCGCCTTCCGTGACGCCGGAGCCCGGGCCGAGGTCGCCGAGCAGGCGTCGGCCGCGTCCGCTGCCGAGGCCAAGACCGCCGCCGAGCAGGCCGCCGCGGTCCGCGCCGACCTGCAGTCCAAGCAGAGCCAGCTGCAAACCCAGATCGCGATCGTCAAGGCGCAGTACGAGGCGCTAACCCCGGTCCAGCGCGAAGCGCTTGCCGCCGCACCACCGCCTCCGCCGGTGCCGGCCGCCGCACCGCTACCACCGCCGCCCGCTCCGGGACAGGACCCCGCGATCCTCGCCGCACCACCGGCACCCCCCATTCCGGGTGCACCTCCTGCCCCCGGCGTTCCCGGTGCCATCCCGCCGGGTGACGTCGCTCCGCCCGGATCGCCGGCCGCCACCACCGTCATCCAGGCTGCGCTGAGCCGTATCGGTTCTCCCTACTCGTGGGGTGGTTCCGGCCCAAGCGCCTTCGATTGTTCCGGTCTGGTGATGTGGTCGTTCCAGCAGGCGGGAATCTCGCTGCCGCACTCCAGCCAGGCGCTGGCCCGCGGCGGGCAGCCGGTGTCGATGGACCAGATGCAGCCGGGTGACCTCGTCACCTACTACTCCGACGCATCGCACGTCGGCATCTACATCGGCGACGGCATGATGGTGCACGCCTCCACCTACGGCACACCGGTGCGCGTCGCCCCGGTGGACAATGCGCCGATCTACAACGTCCGTCGGTACTAGTCCGTCCAGGGGCTCCCGCTCCGCCACCCGTCGCCGGCTCGGTGCGGTACTCGGCGCGGAGCTCATCTGTGCCGTGTTCTTCGTGAATGGTCCGCAGCTGGCGCCGTCGGGTCCCGCAGTCGCGTCTCCCGTTTCCGACGCGCAACCCGCGCAACTCCAGGGGACGCGCTCGGTGTCCACGCCCGACGGGCGCACTGCGCAGCTGATCGATCTCGGTGCGCTCGGCGGGCGCGCGCTAATCGACCGCATCGCCGCCGAGCTGCCGGGCGCCACCGAGGCCGTCACCGCGTTCTGGGGTTCTGACTGGCGTCGCGACATCTCCATCGTCGTCGCGGGATCCCCGGAGCAGTTCGGAGTCCTGGCCGGAGGGGGACCCGATATCGCCGCCACGACCACCGCCGACCGCATCATGTTCTCACCCGGCGCGACCGCGATGAACGACGCCGATCTGCGAACCGTCTTGCGCCATGAGCTTTTCCACTACGCAGCCAGGGCCGATACCGCAGCCGATGCGCCGGTGTGGCTCACCGAAGGGGTCGCCGACTTCGTCGGCCGACCGCCGGCCCCGACCGCGCCTGCCGCGCCGGAAGCGCTGCCGACAGACGCCGCCCTGACCACTCCTGGGCCCGGCCGCTCGGCCGGTTACGACCGGGCGTGGGAATTCGCCACCTACATCGCCGACACCTACGGCATCGACAAGCTGCGAGCGCTCTATGTCGCCGCATGCGGTCACAGCCACCGCGACGTTGCCACCGCGATCCGGGAGGCTCTCGGTGTGGACGTCTCCGAGGTGTTGAGCCGGTGAAGCGGGTTTTGTTGGTTAGCAACGATTTTCCACCGCGACGAGGCGGCATCCAGTCCTACCTTGAGGCACTCGTCGGCCAACTCGTGGCCTCCGGCGACTACGCGCTGACCGTGTACGCGCCGAAATGGAAGGGCGCCGAGGATTACGACTCGGTGGCGGCCGCGACGGGCTATCGGGTCATCAGGCATCCGGGCACGCTCATGGTTCCCGAGCCGACGGTCGCGCTGCGGATGCGGCGCTTGATCGCCGAGAACGACATCGAGACCGTGTGGTTCGGAGCCGCGGCGCCACTGGCGTTGCTGGCCCCACTGGCGCGGGCCGCCGGAGCGCAACGTGTCATCGCCAGCACGCACGGCCACGAGGTCGGGTGGTCGATGTTGCCATTGGCGCGAACGGCGTTGCGCCGCATCGGTAATGACACCGACGTCGTCACCTACATCAGTGACTACACCCGCGGCCGGTTCGCATCCGCGTTCGGCGCGCAAGCAGCGCTCGAGCACGTGCCGCCCGGTGTCGATACCGACCGATTCGTGCCCGACGAAGTCGCCAGGGCAGAACTACGGGCCCGTTACGGACTCGGCAGCAGGCCGGTGGTGGTATGTCTGTCCCGGCTGGTACCCCGCAAGGGTCAGGACATGCTGATCCGGGCGCTGCCCGCGATCCGCCAGCGAGTACCCGGCGCGGCGCTCGTCATCGTCGGCGGGGGCCCGTACCGTACGTCGCTGCACCGCCTCGCCCACACCTTCGGGGTCGCCGAACATGTGGTGTTCACCGACGGGGTGCCCGGCGACGAGCTCCCTGCCCACCACGCGATGGCCGACGTGTTCGCGATGCCCTGTCGAACACGAGGATCAGGCCTCGACGTCGAGGGGCTCGGCATCGTCTATCTGGAGGCATCGTCGGTCGGTGTTCCGGTGGTTGCGGGCAGGTCCGGGGGCGCCCCGGAGACCGTCGTCGACGGCGAGACGGGTCACGTCGTCGACGGCTGGGATGTCGGGGCGATCGCCGCGGCGGTCGGCAATCTTCTCGCCGACCCCGCCCGCGCCGCGGAGATGGGCGCAGCGGGCAGGCGGTGGGCCGTCGACAACTGGCAGTGGAGCAGGCAGGCGCAGCGCCTGTCGCGGCTGCTCTAACCCTTGGCGTACAGCGCGTCGATTTCGGCGGCGAACTTCTCCGCCACCACTTTGCGCTTCACCTTCAGCGTGGGGGTCAGCTCGCCGGTGTCCTCGGTGAAATCGACTGGCAGGATCCGGAACTTGCGGATCTGCTCGGCCTTCGACACCGCCTCGTTGGCGTCTTTGACCGCCAACTCGATCTCAGCGAGCAGGTCGGGATCTTCGGCCAGATCGGCAACCGATGCGGCCGAGTCCTTGCTGTTGCGCTCCTTCCAGCCGGAGAACGCCTCGGGGTCGATGGTGATCAGCGCCGCGATGAATGGCTGCTGGTCTCCCACGGCCATGGCCTGGCTGATGATCGGGTGCGCGCGCAGACGGTCTTCGAGCAGCGCGGGGGCGACGTTCTTGCCGCCCGCGGTCACGATGATCTCCTTCTTGCGACCGACGATCGACACGAAGCCGGCGTCGTCGATCGCCCCGAGATCACCGGTGTGGAACCAGCCGTCGGTGAAGACGGCGTTGGTCTCCGCTTCATTGCCCCAGTAACCGTGGAACACGACGCCGCCCTTGACCAGTAGTTCGCCGTCCTCGCCCAGCTTCATGCTGTTGCCGGGCAGCAGCTTGCCGACCGATCCCACCCGCAGGTCACCGACCCTGTTGACGGTGATCGCGGCGCTGGTCTCGGTGAGCCCGTAACCCTCGTAGATGGACAGCCCGACGCCGCGGTAGAAGTGGCCGAGCCGGGCACCCAGCGGCGCCCCACCGGAGATCGCGACGCGACAGCGACCGCCCAGGGCCGCGCGTAGCTTGCCGTACACCAGCTTGTCGAAGATCGCGTGTTTGACCCGCAACAGCAGACCCGGCCCGCCAGTGTCCTGCGCCCTGCTCCACTCGATCGCGGTTTCGGCGGCGGCGGCGAAGATTTTGCCTTTGCCGCTGCTTTCGGCGTTCAGCTCGGCGGTGTTGTACACCTTCTCGAACACTCGCGGCACCGAGACCACCAGCGTCGGCTGGAACACCGCGAGCATCGGGACCAGGTTCTTGATGTCGCTGGTGAATCCCAAGGTGACGCCGCTGCTGAAGGCGGCGATGGTCAGGGCACGGGCCAGTACGTGCGCCAGCGGCAGAAACACCAGCAGCTTTTCGCCCTTGGCCAGGTACTCGGGGAAGCATGACTGCGCCCCGCGGATCTCGTAGAGCAGATTGGAATGGGTGAGCTGGCAGCCCTTGGGGCGTCCGGTCGTGCCCGAGGTGTAGATCAGCGTCGCGGCGTCGGAGGACTTGATGCCCGAAACGCGCTCGTCGACAGCGGCGGCGTCGACGTCGCGGCCGGCCTCGGTCAGCTCGTCGATCGCCGGAGTGCCACTGCCGTCGATGACGTACACCTTGCGCAGCTGCGGTAGCCCGCTTCGGTGCTGTTCGATGCGTGCGGCGTGCGCATCCGTCTCGGCGATGGCAGCGACGGCACCCGAGTCCGCGAGCACGAACTTCACCTGCTCAGCCGAGCTCGTCTCGTAGATGGGCACCGTCACCGCGCCGACCGACAGGATCGCGAGGTCCAGGATCGGCCACTCGTATCGGGTTGCCGACAGCAGCGCGACCCGGTCTCCGGGCTGAATACCCTGGGCGATCAAACCGCGCGCCGCCGAACGAATCTGCTGGGCCGCCTGCCCACTCGTCACGTCGACCCAGCTGCCGTCGACCAGACGCTGGAATATGACGTGGCCGGGGTCGTCGCGCTCGTGCAGATACACGGAGCTGACGATGCTGTCGTGCTCGTCGACGGTGAACGGTGCCGGAACGGTGAACTCACGCGAAGTCATCGGAGTTGGAGACCCTCTCGCTTTACAGGCCGCAATGTGTTGTACAGCGTAGTCGTCCCTTGGCCGAGTGCGGCTGGGCATATGTGAAGCTTGTTGGTCATGAACAGCATCCAGATCGCCGACGAGACGTTCATCGCCGCCGATCCCGTGGCTGTCGGCGAGGCGGTGGCCGATAGGGCGAACTGGTCGCGGTGGTGGCCCGACCTGCGGCTGTCCGTCGTTGAGGACCGCGGCGAGGTCGGACACCGCTGGACGGTGACGGGTGCGCTGACCGGGACCATGGAGATCTGGCTGGAGAAAGTGTTGGACGGAGTGGTGCTGCACTATTTCCTGCACGCCGAGCCCTCGGGTGCGGCGGCCTGGGAACTGGCGAAGATGAACCTGCCGAAGATGAACCACCGGCGCCGCGTGGCGGGCAAGGACATGGCCTTCGAGGTGAAGCGCACCCTCGAGGCGAACCGTCCCGTCGGGGTATCGCGGTTGGCGTGAACTATTACGGCTATACCTGCGGCGGGGGAGTAGATTTCTGGCCAGCGACCAGACCATAGCGGGAAGGCTCCAGTGGCAGACAAGACGGCGCAGACCATCTATATCGATGCCGATCCGTCGACGGTGATGGACGTCATCGCCGACATCGGCTCCTACCCGGACTGGGTCGCCGAATACAAGGAGACCGAGGTTCTGGAAGCCGACGCCGAGGGCTATCCGAAGGTGGCGAGGCTGGTTCTGGATGCCGCGGTCCTCAAGGACAGCATGGTGCTGGCCTACGAGTGGCCCGCCGACCACAAGTCGGTGAGGTGGTCGCTGGTGTCGAGCACGCTGCTCAAGTCGCTGGACGGTGCATACCGATTGGCGCCCAAGGGTTCTGGCACCGATGTCACCTATGAGCTGTCCGTCGATCTGATCATCCCGATGATCGGCCTGCTCAAGCGCAAAGCCGAGCGGCGTCTCACCGACACGGCGTTGAAGGATCTCAAGAAACGAGTCGAGGCTGACTGAGGGCGAAGGTGCTGCCCGGATCAGTCTGTTCGTCGGCAAGGGCGGCGTAGGTAAGTCGACGCTGGCAACCGCCACGGCCGTGCGCGCAACACGGGCCGGAATGCGGGTCCTTCTGGTGTCCACCGACCAGGCCCACTCCATCGGCGACGTTCTCGGCGTGCACCTCGTGCCCACCGGGCGGCGTGAGCCCACCCGTGTGCTGGCCGAACTGGACACCGCAGAGTCCGGCGGCGGTTCGCTGGATGCCCTGGCGCTGGACACATTGGCCCTGCTGGCCGGCCGGTGGCCGGGGGTCGCTCACCCACTGGCGGACCGATTTCCCGACTCCGACATCGGAGACGTTGCCTCAGAAGAGCTTTCGGCGCTCCCCGGGGTGCAGGAGGTTCTCGGTCTGTACGAGGTGGGTGAACTGGCCAATTCCGGGCAGTGGGATCTCGTGGTGGTCGACTGCGCCTCGACCGCGGATGCGATGCGCATGCTGACGTTGCCGGCGACGTTCGCGCTCTACCTGGAGCGCGCCTGGCCGCGGCACCGCCGGCTGTCCACTGCCGACGACCCGAGAACGGCGCTGGTGGTAGACGTCGTCGAGCGGATTGGCGCGGCAACTGACGAACTGAGCACGATGCTGACCGACGGGGACCGGGTCAGCGCGCACCTGGTGCTGACGGCCGAGCGCGTCGTGGCCGCAGAAGCGATCCGCACGCTGGGGACCCTGTCCCTGATGGGAGTGCGGGTCGCTGAGCTGATCGTGAATCAGGTTCTGGTGCAGGATGATTCGTTCGAATACCGCAACCTGCCCGCGCATCCGGCCTTCGACTGGTACTCGGAGCGGATTTCCGAGCAGCAGACCGTGCTCGACCAACTCGATCACGCGATCGGCGATGTCCAGCTCGTCATGGTGCCGCATCTGGCGGGCGAACCGATCGGTCCCAAGGCGCTGGGCGAGCTGCTCGAATGTGCCCGCAGGCGAGACGGGTCGCCGCCGCCGGGTCCGCTGCGGCCGATCGTGGACTGCGAATCGGGAACCGGTCTGGATGCGGTATATCGACTACGGCTGGAGCTGCCGCAGGTGGACTCGTCTGCGCTGTCGTTGGGTAGGGTCGACGATGACTTGATCATCGGCGTCGGCGGTATGCGGCGTCGCGTTCGTCTCGCATCGGTGCTGCGGCGGTGCATCGTCATCGGCGCGCAGCTGCGCGGCAGCGAGTTGACGGTGAGATTCCGACCGAATCCGGAGGTGTGGCCGCGGTGAGTGGGGCTCACTCCGACCTGGGGCCTGAATTGCGCGCGCTGGCCCAGTCGATCCTGGACAAGCTCGACCCTGCGATCCGACTGGCCGCCGCTCGCGCGCAGTCGGCGAGCAACAGCCCGGGCCGATGCCAGCAGGTGTGGTGCCCCGTGTGCGCGCTCGCGGCCCTGATCTCCGGTGAGCAGCATCCGCTGCTGGACGTGGTCGCTGAGCACAGTGTGGCGCTGCTGACCCTCGTCAAGGCGATGGTCGACACCGTCGACGTGAACACAGCGGGGTCACCGCTGCCTCCCGACCCACCGACTCCCGGCGATCCGCCCGACGATCCCGGGCCGCCGCCGCCCTCGCCGCCGCCACCGGGGCGGTATCAGCACATCCCGGTCGACGTCGACGAGTAGTGGCGGTCGCGGTCGGGTAGAACTACTCAGTCGGCCGTGTGGTCGCACGCACAGGGCGTGGGTAAGGTTGTCGCAGAGCATATTGACCGCGCCGCGGTCGATGATCCGGAGGGGCCATGTGGTACTGGTTTTTCAAGTACGTCCTTCTGGGCCCGCTGCTGGCTTTGATTGCCCGGCCGAAAATCGAAGGCCTGGAACATATTCCGGCTGACGGATCGGCGATCCTGGCGAGCAATCACCTGGCCGTGATGGACAGTTTCTACCTGCCCCTGATGGTCCGCAGGCGGATCACCTTCCTCGCCAAATCGGAGTACTTCACCGGCACCGGGGTCAAGGGACGTTTCCTCGCGTGGTTCTACACCGCAGTTGGCCAGGTGCCGATCGACCGCACTGACGCCGACAGCGCGCAGGCCGCGCTGAACACCGCCGAGCGCATCCTCGGCCAGGGCAAGCTGCTGGGCATGTATCCGGAGGGAACGCGCTCGCCTGACGGCAAGCTCTACAAGGGCAAGACGGGCCTGGCCAGGCTGGCCCTGCAGACCCAGGTTCCCGTGATTCCGGTCGCAATGATCGGAACCGACCGGGTCAACCCGCCCGGTAAGGGCTTGAGGCCCGGACGGGTGACCATCCGGGTCGGCGCGCCGATGGATTTCACCCGCTTCGACGGATTGGCGGGTAACCGCTTCATCGAGAGGGCGGTCGTCGACGAGGTGATGTACGAGCTGATGCGCCTCTCGGGCCAGGAGTACGTCGACCTGTACGCGGCGGACGTCAAAGAGGGAAAAGGTGACGCCGCGCCCAAGCCCCCGACGCGGCTTCCGGAGGCTGCAGCCGGTTAGGCCTTGAGCACTTTTGCGGCCGTGTCTGTCGTATCCGTCGGTGCGTCCTCGTCGCCTCCTCTGGCTGTGACCGTGCCGATGGCCACGATGACGGCCAGGGCCCACCACAGATAAGAGCCGCCCGCCAGCTGCCGCCACAGCGATGCCGTCGTCTCGCGGTGTTCGGGCAGCAGCGTGATCGGGGTCCACACCATCAGCGCGAGCCCCACCGCGGACACGGCGCCGAGGGCCGCGTGCCTGTGCCGCACCGCCAGGACGGCAGTCACCAGCACCGTCGGCAGCATCCACACCCAGTGGTGCGACCACGACACCGGCGAGACCACCAGGCCGAACATGGCGACGCTGAGCAGCGCCAGCACCGGCTGCTCAGCCCTCAGTGCCCGGCGCGCGGCCCACACTGTCAGCGCCAGCACCGCGAAGCACAACGCCGTCCACAGCACGAACCGCTCGCCTTCCCCGAGGCCGAGCCGAGCCAGTGCGCCGGCGATGTTCTGGTTCGTGTTCAGGGTCGCCGTGCCGATGCGGTCGGTGTTGCGGACCGTCTCCGTCCAGTACTCCCATGAATCACGCCAGGCGAATGCGAAACCGGCCAGCGTCGCGATGACCGCCGACAGGGCGGCCACCAGCAGGGCGCGGGTGTCGCGACGGAGAAGGAAGTACAGCAGGAACACCGCGGGCGTCAGTTTGACCGCGATCGCGATTCCCAGCAGCATGCCGCGCGGCCACGGGGTCCGGCGGGGCACGCAGTCGGCGATGACCAGCGTCATCAACACGACGTTGATCTGGCCGAAGTCGAAGTTCGCGCGGATCGGCTCCAGGTAGATGACCGCGGGAGCGACGATGGCCGCCGCCAGCCAGCAGCGACGCATCCAGGCGGGTTCGCCGGTGATCTGCGTCGTCGGCCACACCTCCAGGCGCGTCAGCACGATGACCGTCGACACGAGCAGCAGCACCAGCGTGGTTGCCGTGATGGCCATGCTCGCCGCATCGAGGGACAACAGCGCGAAGGGCGAGAACGCGACCGCGGCCAGCGGCGGATAGGTGAAGGGCAGTTCGAGGCCGCCCATCGTCTGGAACATCCGGCCGTCGGCGTAGAGCGCCTGATCGTCCAGCCAGGCCTGCCCGCCCATGCGGTAGACGTCGATGTCGATGCGGTAGGGGATGTGTCCCAGCAGGCTCCACGCCGCTGCGGCCAGCGCCGCGAGCGCCAGAAGCTGAAACACCCGCCAAGCGAGCCTTGGCCCCCAGTTACTCATGTCGACGACCAGAGTATCGGGGCCGACCGGCGAGTCGTCGGGTATCCCGGCCGCGACACACGCAGGTCGGCGTAAGTTTTCTGCGTGAGCACGGACTCGGACCTCCACTGGGACTTTTCCCTGCACGTCCCGGAGTCCCGGCAACCGCTGATGTGGTGTCTCATCGCGTTCATCGTCACGTTCGCCGTCACGCGCACGATCGTGCGGTACATCCGAAGCCAGGCAGGTAGCGACAAACCGCGCAAATGGTGGCAGCCGCGCAACATCTCCGGTGGGGGCGGCCTGCACATCCACCACATGGTCATCGGCGTAATTCTGGTCATGGTCTCCGGCGTGACGATGGTGACGATGGCGGTCGACGGGGGTGTACCCGAGTTCACGGCCGCCTCCATCCTTTTCGGCGTCGGCGCAGCGCTGGTACTCGACGAGTTCGCCTTGATCCTGCATCTGTCCGATGTGTACTGGGCCGAGGACGGCCGCACCTCGGTGGACGCGGTGTTCGTCGCCGTCGCCGTCGCGGGCCTGCTGATACTCGGTTTGAACCCGTTGTCGTTTTTCGACGTCGGAACCTGGGAAGACGACCCGACGCTCGGGATGCGCACCGTCGTGGTGGTGGCGGCGCTGCTGAACCTGGCGCTGGCGGTGATCGTGCTGCTCAAGGGCAAGGTGTGGACCGGTCTGGTCGGCATGTTCATCACGCCGCTGCTATTCGTCGGCGCGATTCGGTTGTCCCGGCCGCACGCGCCGTGGGCGCGGTGGCGTTACACGGGGCGGCCGCGCAAGATGCACAAGGCGCTTGAACGGGAACGCTGGCTTCGTCGTCCGGTGGTGCAGGCCAAGCTGTGGCTGCAGGACGCGATCGCCGGCATGCCGAAGTTTCCCGACGACGCGCTGGTCGACGAACAACTCGATCGCGAGATCCACGCCGCCCCCGCGCCGGCCGTACGAGAGCCGGCCGAACAGAAAGCCTCATAGTTGCGGTACTTCTACGACACCGAATTCATCGACAACGGCCGCACCATTGAGTTGATCTCCATCGGCGTAGCGGCCGAGGATGGCCGCGAATATTACGCCATCTCAACGGAATTCGATCCCGAACGGGCCGGTCGATGGGTGCGCAAGAACGTCCTGCCCAAGCTGCCGTCGCCCGCCTCACCGCTGTGGCGCTCGCGGCGGCAGATCCGGTCCGAACTGGAGGACTTCTTCGGCATCGACGGCGACGAGCCGATCGAGCTGTGGGCATGGGTCGGCGCCTACGACCATGTGGTGCTGTGTCAGCTGTGGGGGCCGATGACGGATCTGCCGCCGGCCATCCCGAGGTTCACCCGCGAGCTACGCCAGTTCTGGGAGGAGCGCGGTTCCCCCCGGATGCCGCCGCGACCGCGTGATGCCCACGACGCGCTCGTCGACGCGAAACACAACCTGGTGCGCTTCCGCCTGATGACGGGACGCTGAGCCAGCTGCCGCGCTGACGTGCCTTTTTGTGGCGCGGTTACGATAAACCTGTGAACTGGACCGTCGACGTGCCCATCGATCAGCTGCCTGCGCTCCCGCCGCTGCCCGAGGACCTGCGGCAGCGCCTCGACGCCGCCCTCGCCAAGCCTGCGCTTCAGCAACCCTCGTGGGACGCGAGCCAGGCCGCGGCGATGCGCAAGGTTCTCGAAAGCGTGCCACCGGTGACGGTGCCCTCGGAGATCGAGCGGCTCAAGCGGCAATTGGCCGACGTCGCGCTCGGCAAGGCGTTCCTGCTGCAGGGCGGCGACTGTGCCGAGACCTTCGTCGACAACACCGAGCCGCACATCCGAGCCAACATCCGCACGCTGCTGCAGATGGCGGTCGTTCTCACCTACGGCGCGAGCATGCCGGTGGTGAAGGTGGCCCGCATCGCCGGGCAGTACGCCAAGCCGCGGTCCTCCGACGTCGACGCGCTGGGGCTGAGGTCTTACCGCGGCGACATGATCAACGGTTTCGCCCCCGATGCAGCGGTACGCGAGCACGACCCGTCCCGCCTCGTGCGGGCATACGCGAATGCCAGTGCCGCGATGAATCTCGTGCGCGCGCTGACGTCGTCGGGCATGGCGTCGCTGCACCAGGTGCACGACTGGAACCGGGAGTTCGTGCGGACCTCGCCCGCAGGTGCGCGCTATGAGGCGTTGGCGGGTGAGATCGACCGCGGATTGCGCTTCATGAGCGCCTGCCGCGTCGACGACCGCAACCTCGATACCGCCGAAATCTACGCCAGCCATGAGGCTTTGGTGCTCGACTACGAGCGCGCGATGCTGCGCATGGATACCGGCGATTCCGTCGATCCGGCAGAATCTTCCGGGTACGCGCCCCGCC
This sequence comes from Mycolicibacterium iranicum, assembly GCF_002101705.1. GTDB lineage: Bacteria > Actinomycetota > Actinomycetes > Mycobacteriales > Mycobacteriaceae > Mycobacterium > Mycobacterium iranicum. The sequence continues at coordinate 20,977 of NZ_LQPC01000019.1, forward strand.
TGTACGACCTCTCTGCGCACTACGTCTGGATCGGGGAGCGCACCCGTCAGCTCGACGGCGCCCATGTCGCCTTCGCCGAGGTCATCGCGAACCCCATCGGCATCAAGATCGGACCCACCACGTCGCCGGAACTGGCCGTGGAATACGTCGAGCGGCTCGATCCGAAAAACGAGCCCGGTCGGCTCACGCTGGTCAGTCGGATGGGCAACCACAAGGTGCGCGACGTGCTGCCGCCGATCATCGAGAAGGTGCAGGCGTCCGGCCATCAGGTCATCTGGCAGTGCGACCCGATGCATGGCAACACACACGAATCGTCGACGGGCTACAAGACACGGCATTTCGATCGCATCGTCGACGAAGTGCAGGGTTTCTTCGAGGTGCACCACGCGCTGGGCACCCATCCCGGCGGCATCCACGTCGAGATCACCGGCGAGAACGTCACCGAATGTCTGGGTGGCGCACAGGACATTTCGGACACCGATCTGGCCGGACGCTACGAGACGGCGTGTGATCCGCGGCTGAATACGCAGCAGTCGCTGGAGCTGGCGTTTCTCGTGGCGGAGATGCTCCGCGATTAGGCCGGGGCGGAGATGCTCCGCGATTAGGCCGGGGCGGAGATGCTCCGCGATTAGAGCAGGTTGGGTAGGTTCGCGCCCAGAGTCCATGCTCCGGCGGCGGCCATCCCGGCCAGCGTGATGACCGCGACGACCCAGAAGAAGAGCGCCCGCCTCGCGCGCTGCCGCGCCCAGTAGAACTGCTCCAGGTCGATACCGGCGAATCGTCCTGTCTCGGAAAGGTATTCGTCGTCCTCATCGACGTCTTCCAGGTCGTCGGTGATCGCCGGGAGTTCGTCGCGGGTGAAGACCTTCGTGTGCCGGTGCCCGGCCCGCCTGTCGAGGGTGACCGTGGTACCGGCAGCGACGGGGTGCAGCCCGTCTGATCCGGCGGCGGTGCTCAGCGAGTTGTGCGACGCGGAGTTCTTCGGGGCGGGCACGCGAAAGTAGGGGAGCGCCAGCTCCTGGGCGATGGTGTCGAGTTGGTCGGCCATCTCGGCGGCGTCGGCGAAGCGGCGCCCCGGGTCGCGCGAGGTGGCGCAGTGCACCAGATCGTCGAATTGTCTTGGGACACCCTCGATCGCAGTGCTGGGCGGTGGGACGTCGCGGTCCAATCGTTGATAGGCCACCGCGAGCGCGGTGTCACCGGTGAACGGGGTGTGGCCGGTCAGCAGCTCGTAGACGAGGACTCCGACGGCGTAGACATCGCCGCGGGCATCGGTGTCACCGGTGGCGACCTGTTCGGGCGCGAGATAGGCGGCGGTGCCGAGGATTACGCTCGTCGAGGTGATCTTGGCGTCGGCGACCGCGCGGACCAACCCGAAGTCAGCGATCTTGACGTCGCCGTCGTCGCTGATCAGGATGTTTTCGGGTTTGATGTCGCGGTGCACCAGGCCCGCGTGATGTGCGGCCGCAAGGCCGCCGAGCACGGGACGAAGGACGGCGGCCACCGCGTGCGGCGGCATCGGGCCGCGCTCTCGGAGCAGTTCGCGCAGTGTGCCGCCTTCTACCAGCTCCATGACCAGGAACGGGTGCTGACCGTCGAGACCCTGGTCGTACACGGCCACCAGCCCCGGGTCCTTGAGCCGCGCGACGGCGCGAGCCTCGCGCTGAAACCGCATCATGAAGTGTTCGTCACCGGCGTAGCGCGAGTCCATGATCTTCAGCGCGACGGGACGGTCGAGGCGCAGGTCGAGCCCGCGGTACACCCCGGACATGCCGCCGGTCGCGATCAATGTGTCCACGCGATAGCGACCATCCAGCACCGCACCGCGTAGCGGGCTGCTCTGCTGGTGGGTCTCCATCGGACTCATGGTACGAGTCTGAATCGTGAAAAGAGTCGGGGCCCAAGTTGCCCGTATGGTCTTAGACTCTGTGCGATGAGCAGCATTCCGACTGCCGACGACGTTCTCGATTCCGACGAAGCGGTGTACGACCTGCCCGCGGTGGCCCAACTCTTGGGCATCCCGGTGACGAAGGTGCACCAGCAACTCCGCGAAGGGCATCTGGTCGCGGTGCGGCGCGACAAGACCGTGGTGGTGCCGAAGGTCTTCTTCGACGACACCGGTCATGTGGTCAAGAGCCTGCCCGGACTCCTGGTCGTGTTGCACGACGGCGGCTACACCGAAACTGAGATCGTGCGGTGGCTTTTCACCCCTGACTCGTCACTGACGATCCGGCGCGACGGATCCACCGAGGGGCAGGCTAATGCCCGGCCGGTCGATGCGTTGCACTCGCATCAGGCTCGTGAGGTGGTTCGCCGCGCTCAGGCGATGGCGTACTGAGGGCGACGCCGGACTCGTCGGCGGCCTTGTACTTGTAGAGCCAGTACCAGGCTCCCGCCGCGCACGCCGATGACAGCAGGACGTGGGTCCACGAGTACATGCCGTGCGCGCCGTCGGGCCGCCAGATCGCGGTGATCCACGTCGAGAATCCCGCGATCAGGGCGATGGACGGGCGGGACTGGGCCAGCGCGGCGACCACCGCGAGGGGCCACGTGTAGTACCAGGGCAGCGCCGCGGGCACGAACAGCACCACCACCGCCATCACCAGGGCGATGCCCATCAGAGCGTCCCGGTCGGTATGACGGTAGCGCCACCACAGCAGCGGTGCAGAGATCGCGATGACCGCGACTCCGATGATGCGCGTCGTCTCCAGCACTGCATAGAAATTCACCGGCATCACCAGGCCGACGAGGACGTTGGTGAGGTTCGCGACGGCGGTGGGCACCGTCAACCAGTTGATGATCTTGACCGAACCTGCCAGCGCGGTCAGCCAGCCCAGGCCGACTCCCGCGGCCAGGGACAACACCGCAAAGACCGTGACGAAGATGAGCAGGGATCCCGCGGTCGCGGCAATGAAGGCTTTGCCCGGTGTGAAACCGCGGCGCTCGCGCAGGTTGCGTGCCCACACCCACACCATGAACGGAAGTGCCAGTCCTGCCGTGGCTTTCACCGCGACGGCGATTGCGATGAGGGTGACGCCTGCGACGTTGCGGCCGCCGAAACACAGCGCGATGCCCGCCATCATCAGCCCGACCATCAGCATCTCGTTGTGGACCCCACCCATCAGGTGGATGATCACCAGCGGGTTGAGCACCGCGATCCACAGGGCGGCCGCGCCGCTGGCGCCGACGTGGCGGGCCACCCGCGGGGCCGCCCAGATCAGCAGTGCCAGACCGGGAAGCATGCACAGCCGCAGCAGCATCGTGCCCGCGACGACGTCATTGCCGACGATCATGGTGACGAACTTGGCGACCAGGATGAAGGCGGGACCGTACGGCGCGGTCGTCGTCGTCCAGATCGGGCTGACGTTGTCCAGTAGCGAGTTGACGTTCTCGATGGGGCCGACGAGGTAGGGGTCGAACCCGTCACGCAGCAGTGCGCCCTGCGCGAGATACGAATAGGTGTCCCGGCTGAACAGCGGCACGCTCAGCAGTAGCGGTGCCAGCCAGAATCCGGTGGTGGCGAGCATCGTGTATTCGGTTGCGGTGCGATCGATCACCCTCCGGCCCAGCCACAGCCACGCGAGCAGCATCATCGCCACGCCCGTCCAGAGCAGCAGCGACGACACCACCAGCCCGTGCCCGAAGCGCAGCCAGGACAGGTGCATCGACTCCAGGAGCGGATCGTGGAGCCGGGTGCTGCCGGCCCCGAGGCCGCCTGCGGTCAACAGGATGGCGCCGAGTGCGCCCACCACTGCGGGACGCGCCTCGGGCGAGCGCGCGAACACCTTGAGGCGGTGAAGATGTTCGTGCAGGCCGGTTTTCGGGCCTCGGGCCGCGGCGGGCTCGGACATGCTCGGGGTCATGCTGCTAGGCCGATCGGTTTGCGGCCAATCTCGCGAGCTCGGTGAGCCCTGACTTGGCCTGGGCGTCGATCGGCGCCGCGTTCAGGATCTGCAGGGCGCGCCGGGTCAGTGTGTCGATTCGATTCTCGACAGCCGCCAGCGCGCCGACGGATTCGATGACCTGGCAGACTTCCTTGACTTGGGCGTCCGTCAGGTCGGTGCCGACGGAGGTGCGCAGCAGTTTGGCCGCGATCGGGTCGTGCTCCTCGGCCAGCCCGACTGCTTCGGCGAGCAGCACCGTGCGCTTGCCCGAGCGCAGGTCGTCTCCCGAGGGTTTCCCGGTGACGGCTGGATCGCCGAAGACGCCGAGGACGTCGTCGCGCAGTTGGAACGCCACCCCGAGGCTGGTGCCCAACTCGTGGAAGGCCTCGAGGATCTCGGGGCAGTCGGCGGCCGCGGCGGCGCCGAACTGAAGCGGCCGGGAGATGGTGTAGGAGGCCGTCTTGTAGATGTTGACGGTCAGTGCTGAGGCGACGGTCTCGGATCCGCTCGCCTCATTGACGATGTCGAGGTACTGACCTCCGAGGACCTCGGTGCGGATCGCGGCCCAGACGCGCCGGACACGGCGCGCAGCGTCGGCGTCGATGGGCGCGGTGGCGACGATGTCGTCGGCCCAGACCAGCGCGAGGTCACCGAGCAGGATCGCTGCGGAAAGGCCGAACTGTTCCGATGAGCCGTGCCAGCTGTTGGTGCGGTGGCGTTCGGTGAAGATCTTGTGCACGGTGGGCAGCCCGCGCCGGGTGGCCGAAGCATCGATGACGTCGTCGTGGACGAGGGCGCAGGCGTGTAGGAGTTCCAGGGCCGAGAACAACCGCAGCACGTGGGGCTCGGGTTCGGTGCCGGCGACGGCGCGCCAGCCCCAGTACGCGAAGGCCGGGCGCAGGCGCTTGCCGCCGCGCAACACGAATTCCTCGACGGCTTCGGTCAGTACGGCGTAGTCCGCGCCGATGTATGCGGCGTCTCGGCGGCGCTCCTGCAGATAGTCGCGGAGCTGTTCGGTGACTGCCGCTGCCAGCTCGACGGCTGACGGTGCCGTGGCATCCACGCTCAGCGGGCGCCCCTTTCTCTGTCGGCAGATACGGCTTCCGGGTGTTCAGCGTAGAGCCTGTGGCCCGGGGAAGAGCAATTAAGCGTCAGCGCGTCTGTTCCTGCGGTTCACCGGGGCGTGGCGACCGGTCTCTGCTGTTGTAGGCCAGCCAGCCGGTGATGCCTGCCACCACGAACGACGCGATCCCCAGCCAGATCGCCGCGCCGGTGAACGACCGGGCGCTGGGGTCGGTGTAGCGCGCTTGGGCGTTCATCGTGCTGACCACGCCCGGCCGCAGTTTCCATTCGACGACCGACGAGGAGATCTGGTCGCCGTTGGTGCTCGTCACCTCTCCGGGGAAGGCGACCGACAGCGAGACGTCGGCTTCGGGATCGCTCAGCGAGGTGAGGTCCGCGCGGCCTTCCAGGATCACGAGGTCGCCGGCGCGCCTCAGCGAGATGTCGACGCCGGCGGCGTCGCGGTTCATGCTCGCGAGTTGGGGCAGTTCGGCGAACGTGAGGTCTGAGAACACGGCCTGCGAGCCGACGTAGTCGTCGCGGCTGTATTCGGAGACGGCGACCTTCTGCGCGAACGGCAGGTTGTTGAGCAGCTGGGGGCCTTTGTCGTTGTCGTCGCGTGGCACGGCTGCGGCGACGATCTGGCCGGACACCCGGTCGTCGGGGGACACCGTGATCGATGCCCTGATTCGCACACACCCGATCAGCGAAGGCGCCACCACGAATAGCAACAGCACCAGCGCGAGAAGCCGTCGGCGGGTGCGGTGACGATTCAGCACCTGGTCATCGTGCCAGATGGCTATGGCATTTGGATTCAGAGAGGCAGCGGACGGCCGAGGATCGCGAATGGTCGCGGGTCGCCCGCAAAGTGATAGCCGCGAATGATGTCGGTGAATCCGAGGCGACGGTAGAGCCGCCACGCGCGGTTGTCCTCCCCGTTGATCTCCGGCGTGGACAGCAGCACGTGCTGTTCGGTCCGGTCGACGAGCAGTCGGCGGATCAGCGCCTCACCGAGGCCGCGGCCCTGCGCTTCGGGGTGGATGTGGAGCTCGGTGAGCTCGAAATAACTGTTCATCAGCTCGGTGATCCGCGCGCCGTCGGCGCCGCTGCGCCGCAGGCCGGACACCACCTGCTGCTGCCACCACTGGTCGGGGGCGCCGCAGTAGCCGTAGGCGACACCGAGCATCGGCGCGGTCGTCGGCGGCACCTCCGCGGTGGCGTCCTCGGGCACTTCGACCGCCGCGACCGCTTTCCATCCCCGCCTCCGGATGTGTTCGAGCCACATCGATGCCCGCTGATCCTCGGTGCCTCGCGGGTACCGCATGGCGTCGACGTAGACGGCAAGAGCGTCGCCCAGACGCTGCTGCATATCTTCCGGCGACAGATCGATCAGACGTGTCGCCAAGTGTCTGCCCCTCCCGATGGTCGATCGTGCGGCCAACCTCCATTATCGGTAAGACCATGCGCTGCTTCCCACCGGCGGTGTACGTCATAGAATCGTGCGACGAACAAGGTGGTACGGCTCAGATTCAGCTCGTATCATTGTTGTTAAGTGCCCGTACACGCGGGCACACCTGATTTTGAACGACTGCCACGCCCCGGCAAGAGGGAGGGACGTATGCCACTCTCCGATCATGAGCAGCGCATGCTCGACCAGATCGAGAGCGCGCTCTATGCCGAGGACCCCAAGTTCGCGTCGAGCGTTCGTGGTGGGACTCTGCGGGCACCTTCCACTCGGCGCCGTCTGCAGGGAGCAGCGCTGTTCGTGCTCGGCCTCGCGATGCTCGTGGCCGGCGTGGCGGTCAAGGCGACCATGATCGGAAGTTTCCCGATCCTGTCCGTGATCGGCTTCATCGTGATGTTCGGCGGCGTCGTTTTCGCCATTACCGGCCCCCGGGTCGGCAAGGGCGATCGCGTGCCCAATGACATCTCGGCTCAGCGGCAGAAGCGCGCCAAGGGCAACGGCGGATCGTTCACCAGTCGGATGGAGGACCGCTTCCGTCGTCGCTTCGACGAGTAGCCGAGAGTTCGGACCCATAAGGGGCAGCCCGTAGGGCTGCCCCTCTTTTTTGCCCCACCTCGCCCCACTGGGGTCCATTCGGCGTGAATTCCTGCCAGTGAGCTGGGGTTTTATCGAACACCATTCTCGTGCATCGCTGCTTGTGTGCGGTCGGGCGGTGATATTCCACCTGCTTGGTGGGGGGAGGCGCGAAACGCCAGCCACTATTTGGAGCAAAGTGGGGCAATGTGGGGTAAAGTGGCGGACAACGGAGCGACCGGGGTTCCGTTGCAGGAAGGGACTGCGAGGTGACGAGATGTTCTTCGGCACCTACACACCCAAGCTCGACGACAAGGGGCGACTGACGTTGCCCGCCAAATTCCGCGACGCGCTGGCAGGAGGGTTGATGGTCACCAAAAGCCAAGATCACAGCCTTGCTGTCCATCCGAGGGCCGATTTCGAGGAGATGGTCGCCGAGATCTCCGCGAAGGCCAAGCGCGGTAACCCCCAGGCTCGTGCGTACCTACGAAACCTGGCCGCGAGTACCGACGAGCAATACCCGGATGCACAAGGCCGCATCACCCTCTCAGCAGAACACCGCCGCTACGCAAACCTGACAAAGGACTGCGTGGTCACGGGTTCGATCGGGTTCCTGGAGATCTGGGACGCCCAGGCATGGCAGGACTACCAGGAGCTTCACGAAGAGAACTTCTCCGCGGCCAGCGATGAAGCACTCGGCGACATTCTCTGATCTGGCCACCGGCCCGCAGGCCCGTGCCGTGCGGCCTCTGCCCGAACCGGCCCTGACGTACTTCCCCGACGTCAGGTCCGCGCTCTCGGGCAGGGACCTCACGGCAGGGGCCGCCTCAATCCCACAGAGTGCAGCGATGGTGGACGAGCCTCATATCCCGGTCCTTCTCGACCGATGCGTCGAGTTGCTCGCGCCGGCCCTGACTCGCACGAGCGAGGACGGAACGGGTGCGACCCTGGTTGACGCGACGCTGGGTGCCGGCGGGCATTCCGAGCGGTTTCTCACCCAGTTTCCCGGCCTGCGGGTGATCGGCCTCGACCGCGATCCCGATGCGCTTCGGATCGCCGGTGACCGGCTGGCCCCGTTCGGCGATCGGGTGGCGCTGGTGCGCACCCGCTACGACGGCATCTCCGAAGCGGTGGCCGCGCACGGCGGAAGCGTCGATGCGATCCTGTTCGATCTCGGCGTGTCCTCCATGCAGCTGGACAGGGCCGAGCGCGGCTTCTCGTATTCGGCCGACGCGCCGCTGGACATGCGGATGGACTCCGGCTCCGATCTGACGGCCGCCCAGATCCTCAACTCCTACGACGAGAAGGCGCTCGCGCGCGTACTGCGGGAGTACGGCGAAGAAAAGTTCGCCGGACGGATCGCCTCGTACATCGTGCGTCGCCGCGCGACGACACCGTTCGCCACCACCGGCCAGCTGGTGGAGTTGCTCTACGAGGCGATCCCTGCGCCGGCGCGGCGCACCGGCGGCCACCCGGCCAAGCGGACATTCCAGGCGCTGCGCATCGAGGTCAACGCCGAACTCGAGTCGCTGCGACTCGCCCTACCGGCCGCACTGCAGGTGCTGCGGCCCCACGGCCGCGTCGCGGTGATGGCCTATCAGTCGCTGGAGGACCGGATCGTCAAGACCGCGTTCGCCGCCGCCACCACCTCGCGGACACCGCCCGGGCTCCCGGTCGAGTTGCCCGGTCACGGGCCCGAGTTCGTGTCGCTCACCCGGGGCGCTGAGCGCGCCGACGCCGAAGAGATCGAACGTAATCCGAGAAGCGCCCCGGTCCGGTTGCGCGCAGTGGAGAAAGTTGGGGGACAGTAGCGATGAAGGCAAAGAAGCCAACGCGCACCACGGCGACCGGATCGTCGCGCTCTCGCGACTCGGCCAAGAAGCCGCAGGCCAAGCGCAAGAGCGGGGGAGTGCGCGAGGCCAAGCGGGTCCCCGTCGACGCGCCGCCCCGTGGCGGTCGTAAGGCGGCCCGCGACGCGCGCCCCGCGCGCTCAGCGCCGCGAACAACACCGATCGCGCGACCCGTCGACGCTCCGGCGCGCCCGAAGAGCGCCAGCCAGGCGAAGGCTCGCGCCAAGGCGCGGAAAGCAAAGGCGCCCAAGGTTGTACGGCCGCCACTGCGTGAGCGGCTACTCGTCAAGCTGGCCTCGATCGAGCTGAACCCGCGCAGGCTCGTGTCGCGGGTGCCATTTGTGGTGCTGGTGATCTCGGCGCTGGGTGTCGGCCTCGGCGTCACGCTGTGGCTGTCGACGGACGCAGCCGAGCGGTCGTATCAACTCGGCAATGCCCGCGAGCTCAATCAGGCTCTGATGCAACAGAAGGAAGCGCTCGAGCGTGACGTGCTGCAGGCCCAGGCCGCGCCCGCGCTGGCCGAGGCAGCCCGTGAGCTGGGAATGATCCCGTCGCGGGACACCGCACACCTGGTGCAGGACCCGTCGGGTAACTGGGTGGTCGTCGGCACCCCGAAACCGGCCGAAGGTGTTCCGCCGCCGCCGCTGAACGCGCCGCTGGCAGATCCGGCGCCGCCGGCTCCCCGCGTCGTGGAACCGCGTGAGGTGCCCGTGCGCGTTCCGTCCGCCGCCACCCCGCTCGCCGGCACCCCGCTCCTCGCGCCCACCGCTCCCGTCGTACCGGGAGTCGAAGTGCCGCATGCGGTTTCGGGACAGCTGCCCGTACCTGGGCCCGTGCAGGCTCCCGCCGCGCAAGTGCCGGTGCCTCCCGTCGCGCCTCTGGACGCCGGTCCGCCGCACCTGCCGCCCGGCACTCCGGTCGGACCGGCTGCGCCGATGGGCACCGAACAGTTCGCGCCCGCCGCTCCCGCCGCACCCATGGCACCTGTTGCACCCGGGGCGCCCGCGTGAGCCGCGGGGCCAAGCCGGGCAAGGCCGTCGCGAAGGTGGCTTCCAAGCCCGCTGACAAGGCGCCGAACCAGGAACACTCGGCACGAGCCAGGCGCACCCGCCAGCCGCTGCCCCAGAACGGTTTGCGCAGTGCGTCCTTCGTGTTCCGCCATCGCGCGGGCAACGCGGTCATCTTCCTGCTGCTGGTGGTGGCCGCCGCGCAGCTGTTCACGCTGCAGGTTCCCAAAGCAGAAGGATTGCGTGCGGAAGCGGCGGGGCAGCTGAAGGTCACCGACATCGATCCCGCACTGCGCGGATCCATCGTCGACCGCAACGGCGACAAGTTGGCGTTCACCACCGAGGCCAGGGCGCTGACGTTTCAACCCGTGAAGGTGCGCAAGCAATTAGAGGAAGCCTTCCAACAGAGCGGTGAGCAATCCGACGAGGCGCCCGAGCCCGATGCTCGCCTTCGCGAGATCGCCGCGGAGATCTCACAGCGGCTTGGTAACAAGCCCGACACCGCGACGGTGCTCAAGAAGCTGCGCAGCAATGAGACTTTCGTTTATTTGGCCCGTGCGGTCGACCCGACGATCGCCGATGCGATCACCGCGAAGTTTCCCGAAGTGGGTGCAGAACGTCAGGACCTGCGCCAGTACCCGGGCGGCGTGCTCGCCGCCAATATCATCGGCGGTATCGACTGGGACGGGCACGGCCTTCTCGGACTTGAGGATTCGATGGACTCGGTACTGGCCGGCACCGACGGTTCGGTGACCTATGACCGCGGCTCCGACGGTGTGGTGATCCCCGGCAGCTACCGCAACCGCCACGACGCAGTCAACGGATCCACGGTCACACTGACCATCGACGACGACATCCAGTTCTACGTGCAGCAGCAGGTGCAGCTCGCCAAGGACGCGTCGGGCGCCAAGAACGCCTCCGCGGTCGTCCTCGACGCCAAAACCGGTGAGGTGCTGGCAATGTCGAACGACAACACCTTCAACCCGGCCCAGGACATCAGCCGTCAGGAGAACCGGCAGCTGGGCAACCTGCCCGTGTCGTCGCCGTTCGAGCCGGGCTCGGTGAACAAGATGATCACCGCGGCCGCCGTCATCGAGAACAAGCTGACCACTCCCGACGAGGTGCTGCAGGTCCCCGGGTCGATCAACATGGGCGGCGTCACCGTCGGCGACGCGTGGGAGCACGGCACCATGCCCTACACCACCACGGGTGTCTTCGGGAAGTCGTCCAACGTCGGCACACTGATGCTGGCGCAGCGGCTCGGACCGGAGAAGTACGCGGAGATGCTCAAGATGTTCGGGCTCGGGCAGCGCACCAATGTGGGGCTGCCCGGCGAGAGCTCGGGCCTGGTGCCGCCGATCGACCAGTGGTCGGGCAGCACGTTCTCCAATCTGCCCATCGGGCAGGGCCTTTCGATGACCCTGCTGCAGATGACCGGCATTTACCAGACCATCGCCAATGACGGCGTTCGGGTTCCACCGCGCATCATCAAAGAGACCGTCGCGCCGGACGGCACCGTCACCGCCGAACCCCGGCCCGACGGCATCCGGGTGGTGTCGGCCGAGACCGCCCGCACCGTGCGCGACATGTTCCGTGCGGTCGTGCAGCGCGATCCGATGGGCGTGCAGCAGGGCACGGGTCCGCAGGCCGCGGTCGAGGGCTACCAGATCGCCGGTAAGACAGGTACCGCACAGCAGATCAACCCGGCCTGCGGCTGCTACTACAGCGACGTCTACTGGATCACCTTCGCCGGCATGGCGCCTGCCGACGATCCGCGCTACGTCATCGGTGTGATGCTCGACGCGCCGCACCGCGCGGCGGACGGCTCGCCGGGTTCATCGGCCGCCCCGCTGTTCCACAACATCGCGTCCTGGCTGCTGCGTCGTGAGAATGTGCCGCTCTCGCGTGATCCGGGTGCGCGGCTGACGCTTCAGGCGGGCTGACATCCGGGCCGGCGTAGCGACGGGCAGATGTGCTGCCCGGGCGGTCGGTACTGTGTCAAAGCCATGAATCTGCGCCCCAGCCATCCCGTCGGTCTGTCGCTCGGCGCGCTGCCCGGTCTGGTCGCCGCGGTGCCGGCCGATGCCGCTGCGCTTCCTGAGGTTCTGCTCACCGGCGTCACACTGAGGGGCCAGGACGCGCAACCGGGTGATCTGTTCGCTGCGCTGCCGGGGTCCCGAGCGCACGGGGCCCGCTACGCGGCAGAGGCTGTCGAGCGCGGTGCGGTGGCGGTGCTGACCGACGAGGACGGCGTCGCCGAGATCGCCGGGCGTGACGGCCTGGCGGTGCCGATAGTGGTGCATCCGCAACCGCGCGCGGTATTGGGAGAGGTCGCCGCCGCCGTCTACGGTCGGCCGTCGGATCATCTGCGCGTCATCGGTGTGACCGGCACGTCCGGCAAGACGACCACCACCTATCTGGTCGAGGCCGGCCTGCGCGCCGCGGATCGGGTGGCTGGGCTGATCGGTACCGTCGGCGTCAGGGTCGACGGCCGTCAGCAGCAGGGTGGACTGACCACGCCGGAAGCACCCGAGCTCCAGGCGCTGCTGGCGGTCATGCTCGAACAGGGGGTGGACACCGTGGTGATGGAGGTGTCGAGTCACGCATTGACCCTCGGCCGCGTCGACGGCGTGTCGTTCGCCGTCGGCGGCTTCACCAATCTGTCGCGGGACCATCTCGACTTCCATCCGACGATGGAGGACTACTTCGACGCCAAGGCGCGCCTGTTCGATCCGGCCTCACCGACACACGCCGCCGAGTCGGTCATCTGCGTCGACGACGAGTGGGGCCGGGCGATGGTGGCCCGCGCGGGCAAGGCGGTGACCGTGAGTGCGACAGGTCAGGCCGACTGGCGGGTCGAGGACATCCGCTCATCGGCCGAAGGCGGCGCGCAGAACTTTCTCGCCGTCGACCCCGCCGGGGTTCACCACAGGCTGCAGATCGGGCTGCCGGGCAGCTACAACGTCGCCAACTGCCTTCTGGCGGTGGCACTGCTCGATGCGGTGGGGGTGTCGCCGGAGCAGGCCGCACCGGGACTGCGCGCCGCCACCGTGCCCGGCCGCCTCGAGACCGTCGACCGCGGCCAGCCGTTCCTCGCGCTCGTCGACTACGCCCACAAGCCGGGCGCGTTGCGCGCCGTGCTCGCGACCCTTCGCGAGCACTGCGACGGGCGGCTGGCCGTCGTGTTCGGCGCCGGCGGCAACCGGGACGCCGGGAAACGTGAGCCGATGGGCCGGGTGGCCGCCGAGTTGGCGGACCTTGTGGTGGTGACCGACGACAATCCGCGCGACGAGGATCCCGCCGCCATTCGCGCGGCGATCCTGAAAGGTACTGAAGGCGCTCCTGTCGAGGTCGTCGAGATCGGTGACCGGCGCGCCGCGATCGATCATGCAGTGGCGTGGGCACAGGCAGGGGACATCGTGTTGGTCGCGGGCAAAGGCCACGAGGCGGGCCAGACCAGCAAGGGCCAGACGCGGCCCTTCGATGACCGCGAGGAGCTCGCCGCGGCACTGGAGGCGAGGCCGTGATCGCGCTGACCCTGAGCCGGATCGCCGAGATCGTCGGCGGCCGGCTCGCCGACGTGTCCGCCGACGAGGCGAGCCGCATCAAGGTGACGGGCACAGTCGAGTTCGACTCCAGGAAGGTGACTGCCGGCGGTCTGTTCCTCGCGCTTCCGGGCGCACGCACGGACGGGCACGACTTCGCCGGCACAGCCATCGACGCGGGCGCGGTAGCGGTGCTGGCGGCCCGCCCGGTCGGGGTGCCCGCGATCGTCGTCGACCCGGTGGCCCCGGACGCCGGGGCCGCGGGGACGGCGGGGGTGCTCGAACACGACGCCGACGGCTCCGGTGCCGGGGTGCTCGCCGCGCTGGCACGGCTGGCGGCCGCGGTGGCCGCCGAACTCGTCGCCGACGGGTTGACGATCATCGGCATCACCGGCTCGTCGGGCAAGACGTCGACCAAAGACCTCATCGCCGCGGTTCTCGCCCCGCTCGGCGAGGTGATCGCCCCGCCGGGGTCCTTCAACAACGAGCTCGGCCATCCCTGGACAGTGCTGCGCGCCACCCCCTCGACGGATTTCCTGGTGCTGGAGATGTCGGCGCGTCACCCCGGCAACATCGCCGCCCTGGCCCGGATCGCCCCGCCCTCGATCGGCGCGGTGCTCAATGTCGGCACCGCCCATCTCGGTGAGTTCGGCTCGCGCGAAGCCATCGCCACGACGAAATCTGAGCTGCCACAGGCAGTTCCGGCTTCCGGCGTGGTGATCCTCAACGCCGATGACCCGGTCGTCTCCGCGATGGCGGACAAGACGGCCGCCCGGGTGGTGCGGGTGGGCCGCGGACCTGACGCAGACGTGCGCGCCGACGGGGTCAGCTTGGATCCGCTGGCGCGGCCCAGTTTCACGCTGCACGCAGCAGGCTCCCAGGTCCCCGTCACCCTCGCGGTGCACGGCGACCACCAGGTGTCCAACGCGCTGACGGCCGCGGCCATCGCGCTGGAGTGCGGCGCCACGCTGGAGCAGGTGGCGGCATCACTGGCCGCGGCGGGTCCGGCGTCGCGGCACCGGATGCAGGTCAGCACCCGCGGCGACGGCGTGACGATCATCAACGACGCCTACAACGCGAACCCGGATTCGATGGCCGCCGGGCTCAAAGCGCTCGCCTGGATGGCCAGGGAAGCCCGCAGCTTTGCCGTGCTGGGCGAGATGGCCGAGCTCGGCGAGGACTCGATAAGCGAGCATGACCGCATCGGCAGACTGGCCGTGCGCTTAGATGTCTCTCGACTCATCGTCGTCGGATCCGGGAGGCCTATGAGCGCCATGCTGCACGGGGCGGTCATGGAAGGGTCGTGGGGATCGGAGGTGACCCAGGTCGCCGACGCCGACGCCGCGCTCGCGCTGTTGCGTGACGAACTTCAGGACGGCGACGTGGTCCTGGTGAAGGCGTCCAACTCCGCCGGTCTGGGCGCGCTGGCCGATGCGCTGGCAGCCGACGCGACCGGCGAGGGCGCTCGATGAGGCAGATCCTGATCGCGGTCGCGATCGCGGTGGCGGTGGCGATCCTGCTGACCCCGGTGCTGATCCGGTTGTTCACCCGGCAGGGGTTCGGCCATGAGATCCGCGAGGACGGCCCACCCAGCCACCACAAGAAGCGCGGTACTCCGTCGATGGGTGGCGTGGCGATTCTGGCGGGTATCTGGGCCAGCTATTTCGGCACCCACCTGGTCGGCGTGCTGATGGACGGAAAAGGTCCGTCGGCCTCGGGGCTGCTGGTCCTCGGGCTTGCCACGTCGCTGGGTGTCGTCGGTTTCCTCGACGATCTGATCAAGCTGCGGCGCGCGCGCAACCTGGGTCTGAACAAGACGGCCAAGACGGTCGGAATCCTGGTCGCCGCGGTGCTGTTCGGTGTGCTCGCGCTGCAGTTCCGCAACGCCGACGGGCTCACCCCGGGCAGCGCCGAGCTGTCCTACGTGCGCGAGATCGCGACGGTCACACTCGCGCCCGCGGTGTTTGTGCTGTTCTGCGTGGTGATTGTCAGCGCCTGGTCAAATGCGGTGAACTTCACCGACGGGCTCGACGGCCTCGCCGCAGGCGCGATGGCGATGGTCTGCGCGGCCTATGTGTTGATCACCTTCTGGCAGTTCCGCAACGCCTGCGCGACCAGCCCCGGTGTGGGTTGCTACAACGTGCGCGACCCGCTCGATCTCGCGATCATCGCCGCGGCCACCGCCGGAGCTTGTATCGGGTTCCTGTGGTGGAACGCCGCGCCGGCCAAGATCTTCATGGGTGACACGGGCTCACTGGCGCTCGGCGGCATCATCGCAGGCCTGTCGGTCACCAGTCGCACCGAGATGCTCGCCGTCGTCCTGGGCGCCCTGTTCGTCGCGGAGGTCACCTCGGTCGTGGTGCAGATCCTCGCGTTCCGCACCACCGGACGCCGGGTGTTCCGGATGGCGCCGTTTCACCACCACTTCGAATTGGTGGGTTGGGCCGAGACGACGGTGATCATCCGGTTCTGGTTGTTGACCGCCATCGCCTGCGGTCTGGGTGTGGCGCTCTTCTACAGCGAATGGTTGACCACTGTCGGGGCTTGAGCCCCTGGCCGAGGGCGCGCGTGTCCTCGTCACGGGTGCGCGCGTCACCGGCCGGGCCATTCTTGCGGCGCTGACACCACTCGGGGCGCGAGCCACGCTGACCGACGACAGCCCCGCCGCACTGACCGCGTTCGCCCAGCAGGGCGTGGAGGTACTCGATCCCGCCGCCGCCGTCGACCGGATCACCGATATCGAGCTCGTGGTCACCAGCCCGGGCGTCCCGCCCACCGCGCCGGTGCTGGCCGCCGCCGCGGGGGCAGGCATTCCGATCTGGGGGGACGTGGAACTGGCCTGGCGGCTGGACAGGTCCGGCCGGTTCGGCCCGCCCCGGAAGTGGTTGGTGGTGACGGGCACGAACGGGAAGACGACGACGACGTCGATGCTGTTCGCGATGCTCGAGGCGGCAGGCATGCGGGCCGTGCTGTGCGGAAATATCGGCGACCCGGTCCTGTCGCTGCTGGACCGTCCGGCCGATGTGCTGGCCGTCGAGCTGTCCAGCTTCCAGCTGCACTGGGCGCCGTCGCTGCGCCCCGAGGCCGGCGTGGTGCTCAACGTCGCCGAGGATCACCTCGACTGGCACGGTTCGATGCAGGCGTATGCCGCTGACAAGGCGCGGGTCTTGACGGGTCGGGTCGCTGTCGGGGGCCTGGACGACGCTGTCGCGGCCGGACTGCTGCGGGATTCGCAGGCACCGGTCAAGGTCGGCTTCCGGCTCGGTGAGCCGATGCCCGGAGAGTTGGGGGTTCGGGGTGGCATGCTGGTTGACCGGGCGTTCGGTGACGACGTGGCGCTCGCGGCCGCCGACACCATCCCGGTCGCCGGACCTGTCGGTGTGCTGGATGCGCTCGCGGCGGCGGCACTCGCCCGCGCGGTCGACGTGCCCGCCGAGGCAATCGCCAAGGCGCTGGCGGCCTTCCGGGTGGGCAGGCACCGCGCTGAGGTCGTCGCCGTCTCCGAGGGCATCACTTACGTCGACGACTCCAAGGCAACCAACCCGCACGCCGCCCAGGCGTCGATCAACGCGTTCGCGCGAGTGGTCTGGGTGGCTGGAGGTTTGCTCAAAGGTGCGTCGGTCGACGAGATGGTCGCCGCGACGGCGCATCGCCTGGCCGGTGCGGTACTGATCGGGCAGGACAGAGCGGTCATCGGCAACGCGTTATCGCGACACGCGCCGGATGTCCCCGTCGTCGAGCTTGTGACGAGGGAGGATTCTGTGGTGCATGAGAACGATGTGGCCGGTGTTACTCGTGTGACTCGGATGGTCGAGGTCGGCGCCAGGCCGCTCGGAGAGGCTGTCATGGCCGCAGCCGTGGACGCCGCACGCAGTCTGGCCAAGCGAGGCGACACCGTGCTGCTCGCCCCCGCCGGGGCTTCGTTCGATCAGTTCACGAGCTACGGGCACCGCGGCGACACCTTCGCCGCGGCCGTGCGCGCAGCGACCGGGTAGACCCGTGAGCACCATCCTCCACCGGCTGCGCAGCCGCCGCGCCAACCCGGCGAACGACGACGGACATACCGGCAAGCCGGCCGCCGCCCCGGCCGCTCAAGCGGCAATCGCCATGCCGCGCACCCGCATCGGCGCATGGCTGAGCAGACCCATGACCTCGTTCCACCTGATCGTGGCGATCACCGCGCTGTTGATCACCATGGGTCTGACGATGGTGCTGTCGGCCTCGGGCGTGTACTCCTACGACACCGACGGTTCGCCGTGGTCGGTATTCGCCAAGCAGCTGCTGTGGACCGTGATCGGACTGTTCGCGTTCTATGTTGCGCTGAGGACGCCGGTGGCCATCATGCGCCGCTTCGCCTTCCTCGGCTACGGCTTCACCATCGTCCTGCTCGTGCTCGTGCTCATCCCGGGAATCGGCAAGGTGGCCAACGGTTCTCGCGGCTGGTTCGTCGTGGCCGGGTTCTCGATGCAGCCCTCGGAGCTGGCCAAGATCGCGCTGGCGATCTGGGGCGCCCACCTGCTGGCGGCCCGGCGCATGGAGCACGCCTCACTGCGCGAGATGCTGGTGCCGCTGGTGCCCGCCGCGGTGATCGCGCTCGCCCTGATCGTCGCGCAGCCCGACCTCGGGCAGACGCTGTCGATGGGTGTCATCTTGCTCGGTCTGCTCTGGTACGCCGGCCTGCCGCTTCGGGTGTTCCTGACCTCCCTGGGAGCCGTCCTGGTCTCCGGCGTGATCCTGGCGCTCGCCGAGGGCTACCGCTCGGCGCGCGTGCAGTCGTGGCTCAACCCCGGCGCCGACGCCCAGGGTTCGGGCTATCAGGCCCGGCAGGCCCGCTTCGCGCTCGCCAACGGCGGCGTGTTCGGTGACGGTCTCGGTCAGGGCACCGCCAAATGGAACTATCTGCCCAACGCGCACAACGACTTCATCTTCGCGATCATCGGTGAGGAGCTCGGTTTCATCGGTGCGGCGGGCCTGCTGGTGCTGTTCGGATTGTTCGCCTACACGGGAATGCGGATCGCGCGCCGCTCCGCCGACCCGTTCCTGCGCCTGCTCACCGCCACCGCGACGCTGTGGATCCTGTCCCAGGTGTTCATCAACGTCGGCTACGTCGTGGGGCTCCTTCCCGTCACCGGCCTGCAGCTCCCGCTGATCTCCTCGGGCGGCACCTCGACGGCCACCACGCTCCTCATGATCGGCATTATGGCCAACGCCGCGCGTCACGAGCCCGAAGCGGTGGCCGCGCTGCGCGCAGGCCGCGACGACCGGGTCAACCGCATCCTGCGGCTGCCGCTGCCTGCGCCGTATGTGCCCACCCGCACCGAGGCGCTGCGCGACCGGCTGCGTCGCCGCCCCAACCAGCCCGACAAGGCTCCCCGCGCGGCCAGAGACAAGAAGTCGTCCACCAAGACCAAGCCCCGCAAGCCGCAGCCCGCCCGGCACCCGGTGCGGTCCGGGAGGCCGTCCGGCGGCTACGGTGATACCCAGCGCAATCAGGGCCGGAGGGCTCGCACATTGGAAGGTCAGCGTTACGGGTGACGGGGATTTCTTTCCCGGCGGGGCAGGAGCGCAGCGACCGGGGGATATCGGTCCCGGCGGGGCAGGAGCGCAGCGACCGGGGGATATCGGTCGTTCTCGCCGGCGGCGGCACGGCAGGCCACGTCGAACCCGCGATGGCGGTCGCCGATGCGTTGACCGCGCTGGACCCGCAGGTGCGCATCACCGCGCTCGGCACCCAGCGGGGCCTGGAGACCAGGCTGGTGCCCCAGCGCGGATATGACCTCAAGCTGATCACCCCGGTCCCGCTGCCGCGCAAGCTCTCCGCCGACCTCATCCGGCTGCCGATGCGGGTGCGGAAAGCGGTCAGGGAGACGCGGGCGGTGCTCGACGAGGTTTCCGCCGATGTCGTCATCGGGTTCGGCGGTTACGTGGCGGTGCCGGCGTATCTGGCCGCCCGGCGCCGCGTGCCGGTGGTGGTCCACGAAGCCAACGCCAGTGCCGGATGGGCCAACAAGGTCGGCGCCCGGTCGGCTGTGCGCGTGCTCTCCGCCGTTCCCGATCCGGGTCTGGGACGCGTCGAGGTGGTGGGAGTGCCTGTGCGCGAGACGATCACCTCTCTGGACCGCATGGCGTTGCGCGCAGAGGCGCGGGCGCACTTCGGGTTCGCCCACGACGCGAAGGTGCTTCTGGTGTTCGGCGGGTCCCAGGGCGCACAGTCGCTGAACCGGGCGGTCTCGGGGGCTGCCGAAAGCCTTGCCGCCGCGGGCATCTCGGTGCTCCACGCGCACGGGCCGAAAAACACCCTGGATCTGCGCACGCCGCGACCGGGCGATCCGCCGTACGTGGCGGTGCCCTACCTCGACCGGATGGATCTCGCTTATGCCGCCGCGGATCTGGCGGTGTGCCGGTCGGGGGCGATGACGGTCGCCGAGGTCAGCGCGGTGGGGTTGCCCGCGGTGTATGTGCCGCTGCCCATCGGTAACGGCGAGCAACGACTGAACGCACTCCCGGTGGTCGAGGCGGGCGGCGGCATCCTCGTCGACGACCTTTCTCTCACATCGGAATTCGTCGCAGGAACGGTGTCCGATCTACTCGGCGACGAGGCCGGTATCAAGGCGATGACAGCCGCTGCGGTGCGGGCGGGGCACCCCGACGCGGCCCGCCGGGTGGCCGAGATCGCACTCGACGTCGCGCGCGGGGGGCGGCGATGACCACGGACCTGCCGGAGGAACTGCAGCGCGTCCATATGGTCGGCATCGGCGGAGCCGGTATGTCGGGCATCGCGCGCATCCTGCTCGACCGCGGGGGACTGGTGTCGGGGTCGGACGCCAAGGACTCTCGCGGGCTGATCGCATTGCGGGCCCGCGGCGCCCAAGTTCGCGTCGGCCACGATCCGGCGGCGCTGGACATGCTGCCCGGCGGGCCGACCGCGGTGGTCACCACACACGCCGCGATCCCGAAGACCAACCCGGAGCTGGTCGAGGCCCGCAACCGCGGCATCCCGGTCATTCTGCGGCCCGCCGTGCTGGCCAAGTTGATGGCGGGTTACACGACGCTGATGGTGACGGGTACGCACGGTAAGACGACCACGACGTCGATGATCATCGTTGCGTTGCAGCACAGCGGTTTCGACCCGTCCTTCGCCGTCGGCGGCGACTTCGGGCAGGCGGGTACGAACGCTCACCACGGCAGTGGTTCGTGCTTCGTCGCCGAGGCCGACGAAAGCGACGGCTCCCTGCTTGAGTACAGCCCGGACATCGTTGTCGTCACCAACATCGAGGCCGACCACCTCGACTTCTACGGCAGCGTCGAGGCCTACACCGCGGTCTTCGACCAGTTCGTCGAGCGCATCCGGCCCGGCGGAGCCCTGGTGGTGTGCGTCGATGATGCCGGTGCCGCGGCGCTGGGGGAGCGCGCCGCCGCGCTCGGGGTGCGGGTGCTGCGCTACGGCAGTGCCCAGGATCTCGACGCCACGCTGGTCGAGTGGACACAGCAGGGCACCGGCGCGGTCGCCGAGATCAGGCTGCGGGGCGAGAGCGGCCCTCGTGTCGTGCGACTGTCGGTGCCGGGCAGGCACATGGCGCTCAACGCGCTGGGCGCTCTTCTGGCGGCGATCGAGGCCGGCGCACCGGTGGACACGGTGCTCGAGGGGCTCGCCGGATTCGACGGCGTCCGACGCCGCTTCGAGTTGGTCGGAACCGCCAACGGGGTCCGGGTTTTCGACGACTACGGCCATCACCCCACAGAAGTGCGGGTCACGCTCGCCGCATTGCGTGCCGCGGTCGAGGGGCAGGGACGCGCGATCGCGGTTTTCCAACCCCATTTGTATTCGCGCACAGAGACTTTCGCCGCCGAGTTCGGTGAGGCGCTGAGCGCCGCCGACGAGGTCTTCGTCTTGGACGTCTACGCCGCGCGGGAGCAGCCTCTGGCCGGGATCAGCGGGGCTACCGTTGCCGACGCGGTGACCGCGCCCGTGACGTACGTGCCCGACTTCTCCGCGGTGGCAGCCCGGGTAGCGGCATCTGTGGCCCCTGGCGACGTCGTGGTGACGATGGGCGCCGGGGATGTCACGCTGCTGGGCCGCGAGATCCTTGCTGAAGTTGAGGCCAGGGCATGACGGAGCCGATGGAGCCCGAGACGGCCGAGGCATCCGCGAAGTCCGAGACGCCCGAGCCATCCGAGCCGTCGGAGCCGTCGGAGCCATCCGGGACGTCCGAGACGTCCGAGAACGAGGACTTCGAGGGCCCGCGGCGGCGCGCCCGCCGTGAACGCGAGGAGCGGCGGGCGGCGCAAGCCAGGGCCACCGCGATCGAGGAGGCCCGCCGAGAGGCCAAGCGCAAGGTCCTGGGCCAGCCCGAGCCGCAGGCGAAAACCCTCGGCCGCGGCACGGTGCGGGGGCTGAAAGTCCTGATGTGGACCGCGGTACTCGCCGTCGTCGTGGTGGGCCTCGGGCTTCTGCTGTACTTCACGCCGATCATGTCGGCCCGCAGCATCGTCGTGACCGGGGTGGGGGCGGTGACGCAGGAAGAGGTGGTGGCCGCGGCGGCCGTCGCGCCGGGAACGCCGCTACTTCAGGTGAACACCGATGCCGTCGCCGAGCGGGTGGCGGGGATCCGGCGCGTCGCGTCGGCCCGGGTGCAGCGTCAGTATCCGTCGACGCTGCGCATCACGATCGTGGAGCGGGTGCCTGTGGTGGTCAGGGACTATCCCGATGGCGTGCACCTGTTCGACAAGGACGGCGTGGATTTCGCCACCGGCCCGCCGCCGCCCGGCATTCCGTACCTGGAGACCGACAACCCCGGGCCCAACGATCCGGCCACCGAAGCCGCGCTGCAGGTGATGACGTCGTTGCGGCCCGACGTGGCCAGCCAGGTGGGCCGCGTCTCGGCGCCGTCGATGGCCTCGATCACGCTGACGTTGATCGACGGCCGGACCGTCGTGTGGGGGACGACCGACCGCACGGAGGAGAAGGCCCTCAAGCTGGCCGCCCTGTTGACCCAACCGGGCCAGGTCTACGACGTCTCCAGCCCGGATCTGCCGACCGTCAAGTAATCCCGCGCGCGACACAAGAATTTCGTGTCGTTTCGGCGCGCCTGCCCGGCATGTCTGGCGCCCGGCCCTACCGTTCTGGTTGCGCGGAACAACTTGACATAACTCTAAGCCTCTTGTTGAGGTTGAGGGTTTGCTCCAGCGGTTATCCGTACCACGACAGGCAATCCGAAGGCAGGAAGGGCACCCATGACCCCCCCGCATAACTACCTCGCAGTCATCAAGGTGGTCGGCATCGGCGGCGGTGGCGTCAACGCCGTCAACCGGATGATCGAACAGGGCCTCAAGGGCGTCGAGTTCATCGCGATCAACACCGACGCGCAAGCGTTGTTGATGAGCGATGCCGACGTCAAACTCGACGTCGGCCGCGATTCGACCCGCGGCCTGGGCGCAGGCGCGGATCCCGAGGTGGGCCGCAAGGCAGCCGAAGACGCCAAGGACGACATCGAGGAGCTGCTCCGCGGCGCCGACATGGTGTTCGTGACAGCCGGCGAAGGCGGCGGCACCGGCACGGGCGGGGCGCCCGTCGTCGCATCGATCGCACGCAAGCTCGGCGCGCTCACCGTCGGCGTGGTGACGCGACCCTTCTCCTTCGAGGGCAAGCGGCGCAGCAACCAGGCCGAAAACGGCATCCAGGCGCTGCGCGAGAGCTGCGACACCCTCATCGTGATCCCGAACGACCGGCTGCTGCAGATGGGCGATGCCGCCGTATCGCTGATGGACGCGTTCCGCAGCGCCGACGAGGTGCTGCTCAACGGCGTGCAGGGCATCACCGACCTCATCACCACGCCGGGTCTGATCAACGTCGACTTCGCCGACGTCAAAGGCGTCATGAGCTCGGCAGGTACCGCGCTGATGGGCATCGGCTCGGCGCGCGGTGACGGACGCGCCCTCAAGGCCGCCGAGATCGCGATCAATTCGCCGCTGCTGGAGGCCTCGATGGAGGGTGCACAGGGTGTGCTGCTCTCGGTCGCCGGCGGCAGCGACCTGGGCCTGTTCGAGATCAACGAGGCGGCCTCGCTGGTGCAGGACTCCGCTCATCCCGACGCCAACATCATCTTCGGCACCGTCATCGACGACTCGCTCGGCGACGAGGTGCGGGTCACGGTGATCGCCGCCGGCTTCGACGCCGCCGGACCGGGCCGCAAGCCGGTGACGGGCGAGACCCAGGCGGCTGCGGCGCAGGCGGCGGCTCCCGTCGCATCCGGAAAGGCCGGGCGGGTGAACTCGACGATCTTCGAACCCTCCGACCCGACCAGCGTGCCTGCCGGGCACACCAACGGTGCGACGGTCCGGATCGGCGGCCCAGATGACGGCGGCATCTCCGATGACGACGTCGACGTGCCGCCGTTCATGCGCCACTAGTCCGCCCGGTCGCACTGTGGCTCTTCGGGTCAGGCGTGTGACCACCACTCGCGCCGGCGGGGTGTCGAAACCACCCTTCGACACGTTCAACCTCGACGACCACGTGGGCGACGATCCCGCGGCGGTCGCGGCCAATCGGCGCCGCCTCGCTGAGGCGATCGGGCTGGGCGGCGACGCGGTGGTGTGGATGAATCAGGTGCACGGTGCCAACGTCGCCGTTGTCGACCAGGGCGGCGAAACCGTCTCTGACACCGACGCTTTGGTGACGACGACGCCGAGATTGGCGCTGGCGGTGGTGACCGCCGACTGTGTGCCCGTGCTGATGGCCGACGCGAGGGCTGGCGTCGTGGCCGCGGTGCACGCGGGCCGTGTGGGCGCGGCGAGCGGAATCGTCGCGCGGGCGCTGGAGACGATGGTCGAGTCCGGTGCCGATGTCGGTGATGTGTCGGTGCTGCTGGGGCCCGCAGTCAGCGGCCGCAACTACGAGGTGCCCGAGGCGATGGCTGCCGAGGTGGACCAGGCGCTGCCCGGCAGCCGGACGACGACGAGTCGCGGCACGCCGGGCCTGGACCTGCGCGCCGGAATCGCCGCGCAGCTGCGGTCGTTGGGCGTCAGGTCGATAGACGTCGATCCGCGGTGCACGGTCGACGACCCGAAGCTGTTCAGTCACCGGCGGGACAACCCGACCGGGCGGCTGGCGTCGCTGATCTGGTTGGAGCCCGTGCGATGACGTCCCGCGAGGAGGAGCTCGGCGCGGCACTGACAGCGTTACGCGAACGGTTGCGTCGTGCGGCAGCAGGTGCCGGACGGGATGTCGCCGACATCGAGTTGCTTCCCGTCACCAAGTTCTTCCCGGCCTCCGACGTGATCGCGTTGCACCGGCTGGGCTGCACGGCTTTCGCCGAGTCACGGGATCAAGAAGCCGCCGCCAAGGTCGAGGAGGTCGGCCGAGAGATCGGGGCGGCGCAGATCCGCTGGCACATGGTCGGGCGGATTCAACGCAACAAGGCGCGCTCGGTAGCCGAGTGGGCCTATGCGGCGCACTCCGTCGACAGCGCGAAGGTGGTCGCGGCGCTTGACCGGGCCGCCTTCGATGCCTTTGACGCAGGAAGACGATCCGGGCCGCTCAAGGTATATCTGCAGGTCAGCATCGACGGTGACGAAGCTCGAGGCGGGATCGACGTCGAGGCGACCGAGCGCATCGACGAATTGTGCGCCGCGATCGACGGCGCGGCAGGTCTGGAATTCGTCGGTCTGATGACCATCCCGCCACTGGGATCGGATGCCGGCGAAGCTTTCGCACGCCTGCAACGGGAGCGTGATCGGCTGCAAGCCCATTACCAGCAACGCCTGGGTCTGTCGGCGGGCATGTCCGGTGACCTCGAATCGGCGGTCCAACACGGATCGACTTGTGTGCGTGTCGGTACCGCTCTATTGGGGCAGCGACCGCTAACGTCACCGGAAGTAGTCACACCAGTCACACCTTCATCACACACCACAGCTTCGCTGGACTTTCCCGAGTCAGCGTCACCGCAAGAAGGGTCCGAACAATGAGCACTCTGCACAAAGTCAAGGCCTACTTCGGTATGGCGCCGATGGATGATTACGAAGACGACTACTACGAGGACGACGACCGCGGCCCCGCGCGCGGTTACCGCCGTTCGCGGGAGGACCGCTTCGAGGACGAGGGCTATTCGCGCGGATACGACGATCGCGCTCGCGAGTACGACGAGCCCGCGGCCTACCGCGGCGGGATGCCCGGCGGATTCGACGACGCCCGGTTCGAGCCCCGCATGCGGACTCCCCGTGAGTTCGACCGCACCCCACCGCGTTTCGGCGCAATGCGGGGTTCGACGCGCGGCGCGCTGGCGATGGATCCCCGCGGAATGGCCGAGCTGTTCGAAGCCGGCAGCCCGCTGGCCAAGATCACCACGCTGCGCCCCAAGGACTACAGCGAAGCACGCACCATCGGCGAGCGGTTCCGCGACGGCACCCCGGTGATCATGGATCTGGTGTCGATGGACAATGCCGACGCCAAGCGGCTGGTCGACTTCGCGGCAGGGCTCGCCTTCGCGCTGCGTGGTTCGTTCGACAAAGTCGCCACCAAGGTGTTCCTGCTGTCACCGGCGGATGTCGACGTCACTGCCGAGCAGCGCCGCCGCATCGCCGAGGCGGGCTTCTACGCCTACCAGTAGTCAGGCGCGTCTCCCCGGGTAGGCTGACTCTGTCGCGCTCGTGCCGCGGCCCAGGCTGTGCTTAGCCTGTTGTCAAAGTCACACATCTGCCTGAGTGAGGTCGGCTTCGTTGGCGCTCTTCTTCGAAATTCTGGGTTTCGCGCTGTTCATTTTCTGGCTGCTGCTGATTGCCCGGGTCGTGGTCGAGTTCATCCGCTCGTTCAGCCGCGACTGGCACCCGCGCGGAGTGACAGTCGTCGTGCTGGAAATCATCATGACGCTGACCGATCCGCCGGTGAAGCTGCTGCGTCGGATAATCCCGCAGCTCACGATAGGTGCAGTCCGGATCGACCTGTCGATCATGGTGCTGCTTCTGGTCGCATTCATCGGCATGCAGTTGGCGTTCGGCGCCGCGGCCTGATCCGCGTCCGGCCCGGGACTATTCGGTCGCCAGACGCCCGCGGAAACAGGTTCGCGGGTGTTTCGACGGCAACCGGGAAAGTTGAGTTTCGGTCTTAATTATCGACCTCGCCTGCAACCGCCGGGTCTGGTGTGACAGGATGGACGCCAGTTACGTTCCAGTAAGGCTTTACACTTCGTGATCAGTTGACGGTCCAGACTTCAAGGGGGCAGACGATGCCGCTCACTCCTGCCGACGTGCACAACGTGGCGTTCAGCAAGCCACCCATTGGCAAACGCGGCTACAACGAGGACGAGGTCGACGCCTTCCTCGACCTGGTCGAGAACGAGCTGTCTCGCCTCATCGAGGAGAACACCGATCTGCGTCAGCGGGTCGCCGAGCTGGACCAGGAACTCGAGAGCGCCCGCGCCGGTGGAGCCGCCGCTCAGCCGACTCAGACCCTCCCAGTCTACGAGCCGGAGCCCGAACCCGCACCGGCTCCGGCTCCGCAGCCCGTGTACGAAGCCCCTCCCGCTCAGCAGCAGCCTGCCGCTCCGGCGACCGAGGATCAGCATCTGCGTGCCGCCAAGGTGCTCAGCCTTGCTCAGGACACCGCGGATCGTCTGACCAACAGCGCCAAGGCCGAGTCGGAGAAGATGCTGGCCGACGCCCGCGCCGAGGCCGATCAGCTGGTCACCGAGGCCCGGCAGACCGCCGAGACCACGGTCGCCGAAGCCCGGCAGCGCGCCGACGCAATGCTGGCCGATGCGCAGAACCGGTCCGAGACGCAGCTGCGGCAGGCACAGGAGAAGGCCGATGCCCTTCAGGCCGACGCCGAGCGCAAGCACTCCGAAATCATGGGAACCATCAACCAGCAGCGGACGGTGCTGGAAGGTCGCCTCGAGCAGCTCCGTACGTTCGAGCGCGAGTACCGCACCCGTCTGAAGACCTACCTGGAGTCGCAGCTCGAAGAGCTGGGGCAGCGCGGCTCGGCCGCACCGGTGGATTCGGGAGCCAACAGCGACGGGGGCTTCAATCAGTTCAACCGGGGCAACAACTAGTCGCGTGCCCCTAGCACCTAGGGTGGGCCCATGCTGATCGTCGCGCTCGTGCTCGCAGTCGTCGGTCTCGCTGCTCTGGTGATGGCTGTGGTCACCAGTAACGAGCTCATCGCCTGGGTGTGTATCGCCGCCAGTGTCATCGGTGTCGTGTTGTTGATCGTCGACGCGATCCGCGACCGCTCGAAGAGCGACGCTGACGAAACACCTTCTGGCACTGAGGTTCTCGCAGAGGACGATGCCGATTACGAGGACTATCCGGACGAGGCGCCGATCGCCGAGGAGTACGACGAGACGTCTCGTGACGACACAGTCGCCGTCGATGTGGCGTCCTCAGAGCAGCCCGACGAACCATCGGACGTCGAGAAGCCGAAGAACTGAGCGCCGCCGTCAGTCGTGCGCCGCGAGCAGCTGTCGGACCTCGTCGTCGCTGACCTGATGGAAATCCGCGAAGACCTGACCGACCGCCTGGAAGTGGGCGGGCATTGTCGAGCACACCACGTGGTCGGCCTCTTCGCGAAGTAGCCGGCACACCGTCGGCGAACCCACCGGAGCGCCGACGACCACATGCGCGGCACCGGCCTGACGGACCGACCGAACCGCGGCGACCATGCTCGCTCCCGTGGCGATGCCGTCGTCGACAAGGACTACCGTGCACCCCGTTATCTCCAGTGGCCCCCGGCCACCGCGGTAGGCCTCTTCCCGGCGGTGCAGTTCTGCGGTCTCCCGGGTGATGGCATCGCGCACCTGCTCGTCACCGATTCCGAGGCTGCGCAACAGGTCGTGGTTGAGTACCACGCCACCGCCGGTGGCGACCGCACCCATCGCGAGTTCGGGCCACTGCGGAACCCCGAGCTTGCGGACGAGGCAGACGTCGAGAGGGGCGCCCAGCGCGTGTGCAACCTCCGCCCCGATCGGAACGCCACCGCGCGCCAGTCCCAGGACTTGTAGGTTCTGTTGTCCC
Organism: Mycolicibacterium iranicum; assembly: GCF_002101705.1. Classification (GTDB taxonomy): domain Bacteria; phylum Actinomycetota; class Actinomycetes; order Mycobacteriales; family Mycobacteriaceae; genus Mycobacterium; species Mycobacterium iranicum. The sequence goes on from NZ_LQPC01000019.1 coordinate 49,369, forward strand.
GGATAGCGGGCCAGGTATCCGCTGAGATCGCGCGCCAGGATCCGGCCCGCCTCGCGACGGTCCCGAAAGGTTCGTCTTTTGTCACTCATGGCACGGTCGTGTAGGGGAGTACCCGTTCGATTATGGGGTTATCCACCAGTGGAGACGAGGGAGACCATGGGCATCGAATACGAAAGTGTCGTCGACCATCCGCGCGACGAGGTGTGGAACTGGTTCAGCCGTCCGGGCGCGATGCCTCGCCTGGTACCGCCGTGGCAGCCGATGACGGTGCTCAAGGAAGCCGAGTCGCTGGCCGACGGCACCGCGGTCTTGGGGTTGCCCGGCGGTTTGCGCTGGGTGGCGCGCCACGACCCGTCGGCCTACGTGCCGGGTAGCCGCTTTGTCGACGAGTTGTCCTCCCACGGCATCGCGTCATGGCCGCCGCGGGTGATTGGCGGATGGCGCCACATCCACACGTTCTCCGACTTAGGCGCACAGACCCGGGTCCATGACGAGGTGGACGCCGTGGTGCCTGCGGCCGGGCTGCGCTCGACGTTCGTCTACCGGCACCGTCAGCTCGCCGACGACCTGGCTGCGCACCGCAGGGCTTCCACGGCGGGGATGGCGCCCATGGTCGTCGCGGTCACCGGAGCCTCCGGGTTGATCGGTTCGGCGCTGAGCGCATTCCTCACCACCGGCGGTCACCGGGTCATCAAGTTGGTGCGCGGTGCCGCGGGCGGCGCTGACGAGCGGCACTGGGATCCATTGGCGCCGGCCGCCGACCTGCTTGCCGGCGTCGATGCAGTCGTGCACCTGGCGGGCGCATCCATCGCGGGACGATTCACCGACGAGCACCGCAGGGCCATCCGGGACAGCCGTATCGAGCCGACGCGGCGTTTGGCCGCGGCCGCGGCATCGACGGAGAACGGCCCTCGCACCTTCATCTGCGCTTCGGCGGTCGGCTTCTACGGATTCGACCGCGGTGACACCCTGCTGACCGAAGACAGTGCGCGCGGGGACGGTTTCCTCGCCGACGTGGTCACCGATTGGGAGGCGGCGACGGTCCCCGCGTCCGACGCCGGACTGCGGGTGGTCAAGGTGCGGACGGGAATTGTGCAGGCCGCCAACGGCGGAACGCTGCGCCTACTGCGCCCGCTGTTCGCCGCTGGATTGGGAGGACGGCTCGGCAGCGGCAGACAGTGGTTGTCCTGGATCGGTCTCGACGATGTGATCGACATCTATCACCGGGCCTTGTACGACGACCAGCTCAGCGGTCCGGTGAACGCCGTCGGTCCTGAGCCGGTCCGAAACACCGAGTACACCAAGGAGCTCGCGCGGGTGCTGCACCGCCCGGCGCTGCTGCCGGTGCCGTCGTTCGGGCCCCGAGTGTTGTTGGGGGAGCAGGGCGCCCGTGAACTGGCGGAGGCCAACCAGCGGGTCATTCCATCGAAACTGCTGAGTCGAGGTCACGAATTCCGGCACCGCGATGTCGCCGACGCGCTGGCACATCAGCTCGGTCGTGAGTGACCTGCCACGTGTGTCAGGAAGCCGTGCACCAGTGCGCGAATCGGTACCCCGGTGTCCTCGGCGAGTTCGGTTGTGCGGGTAAGTAGTTCGTCATGGGTCAAACCGGTGGCGGCAACGTCGCCGGTGTGGTCGGCGGCGAGCCAGATCTTGAGCAGGTCCGCGTCGACCTCCGGATGGAACTGGAGGGCCATTGCGCGGCCGAGAACGAACGCCTGCGATGCATCAGGGGTCCTGGCGATCTCGGTGGCTCCGGGCGGCAGGGTCCAGCGGTCGAAATGCCACTGGAACCACGGTCCACCCGGCACCAGATCCGGCCGGTCGGTGGGGATGTCGTACCACCCGATCTCCGGGCGGGGACCGCGCGACACAGTTCCGCCGAAGGCCTGGGCGAGCAGCTGCCCGCCGAAACACACACCGAGCAGCGCGATCCCAGCGTCGGCCGCATCGCGGACGAGTTGCATCTCGGCGCTGACCCAAGTGTCCATGAGCGCCTCGTCGTAGACGGGCCACGACGCACCGAGCGGGACGATGACGTCATATCCGGACGGGTCAGGGAAGTCGACGTCACCTGCGGGGTGGGCGGCCCGTTCGGCCGGGACGACCTCGAACGAGTCGATATCGAATCCGTGTTCGGCGAACGCGTCACCGAGGAGGGCCGGGGTCGCGATGTGCTCGTTGAGCAGAAACAGAACCTTGGGTGCCACGCCGGCCATTATCTGCCCGGCGGCACCGCTGCGCGGAATCAGGCGACGACTCCGGATCTTCTACCATGGCGGACAGCATGAATTCCCTAGCTGCCAGCGTGTTCGCCGTCGTCGCGGTATCGGCGGCGGCGCTGCATTTCGCGTTTCTCGGCTACCTCTTGGTGGGTGGGTTCCTGAGCTGGCGCTGGCCCGGCGCGCTGTGGCTCCATGTGCCGGTCGTCGGGTGGGCCGTGGCCAGTCTGGCGTTCGGCCTGCCGTGCCCGCTGACCGATCTGGAACGCATCGCCCGCGCTGCAGCTGGAATGGGCGACATATCGGCGCAAGGCTTCATCGACCACTACATCACCGGTGTCTGGTACCCGGGAGATCTGGCAATCCTGGTGCAGGCGTTGGTGTTTACGGCGATTGCCGGTTCATGGATCGGCTTCGGTATCCGTTCTCGGACACGACCGACAGCGTCGCCGGCCCGCTGATCGGAGTTGAGAATTTCGGGCCCTCACGCCACTGAAGAAAGCAACAGGGCCACCTCCGGGGAGGTGGCCCTGTTGCTCAGGGAAGCTACTTCACGTTGACGTAGTAGACGTACCCGGTGATGGTCTGCTGATAGGTGCGGTCGCCGAAGAAATCCCGCACGGTACCCCGGATGGGAGCGCCGCGGTTGACACTGACGACGCTGGCTTGATCCAGCGGGGTGTCGGATTGCTTCTGGACGATGACGCGGTTGCCGTCGGCTTCGAGCTGGCTGATCGTGGCCTGCGCGTCGGAGCCGGTGGGTGCTGCCAGTGCCGGCGCGGCCAGTCCGAGGACGGCTGCGGACAGTCCGGCTACTGCGGCGGCGGTGATGCTGAACTTCTTCATGGTGGTGATGCTCTTCCCTGTGTCGGGTCGGAGCCGTGGAGCGTGTCGCGCGGTTTCGACTTTCTCTTGTTCTTCTCGATCGTGATGATCTGACCTGTTAAACCCGCAGGTCAGCCTATAAATTCCGCTGGCAGGAATTGGCGGGCGGTTGGCAGTATCACGTCGATGTGACTTGGCGGCGAACGAGCAAGACCGTCCTCACCCAAGCCTGATCAACAGCATCGATGTCGTACCCCGCTGGCATAATCGAACACATGTTCGACAGATCGCTTCCGGAACCGGCAGGGCTGGCGGCTGCCAGTGATGTGGTGCTGGCCGAGGCGATTTCCGGGTGGGCGGCGGTGTCTGCGGCGGCGGAGGCTCGGAAACTGGCTGCGATTGCCGAGGTGTATCGGCGTGCGTGCACCGGTGAGCTTCGGGCCCGTGATGCCATCGATGACACCGAGGCCGCCGCGGCGGTCGTGTCGTGCGCGTTGACCGTCAGTGCGGGCAAGGCCGTGGGGCTGGTTGGTCTGGCATGCACGTTGCGGGACCGGCTGCCGAAGGTCGGGGCGCGTTTCTTGGCAGGCGAGATCAGCGGCGCGATGGTCGCCACAATCGCATGGCGCACGTTCTTGGTCGCTGAGTCAGCACTGCCCGACATTGATCGCGAGATCGCCGAACGCGCTCCAGCCTGGGGCACCCTTTCCCAGCACGGTTTGGATAAGGCCATCGACGTGTGGGTGGATCGGCACGATCCGGACGCGGTGCGCCGGACCCGGGTGGCAATGCGGGGCCGCTATTTCGCGATTGGGGACCGCGACGATCGGTCTGGGGGCACCGTCAGTGTGCACGGGCGCGTCGGCGTGCTGGATGCCGCTACGATGCATCAGCGCCTGGTGGCGATGGCGTCCTATCCATGCCCGCGGGATCCGCGGACCGTCGATCAGCGACGCGCCGATGCGGTGGGGGCAGTGTTCGGGTCGGGCTCGTTCTTCCTGGCCTGCCAGTGCCCCGATCCTGAATGCAAAGCCAAGATCGACGATGGTCGGGCCCGGAACATCGTGATCCACGTGATCGCCGAGCAGAACTCCCTGTCCGCTGACCCCGATCCGGAGATGCACGGGGAACAACCCCGCCCTTGCGCCACGACGCCCACCCGAAGGCGGACACCTGCACCCGCGGCTGACCCTCGTATCGAGCCTGTGCCGGCCGAGGCAGAGGCAGAGCCAGAGCCTGAGTCGCCGGCCGAGGCCGAACCAGGGGCCGCCCAGTCAATTGCCGCAGAGGCTGAGTCGGCCGAGGCTGCACCGCGGTTCAAAGCAGCCTTGATCCCGAGTTTCGGGTCTGCGATCGTGCCGGCCCCGCTGCTGGCCGAATTGATCATCCGCGGCAGCCGAATCCGCGTCGTGGACCCCGCGAACCTCAAAGGAGAGTTGGGATACCGGCCCTCGGCGGCGCTGGCACGTTTCGTTCGTGACCGTGACCTGACGTGCCGGTTCCCCGGCTGCAACCGTCCGGCCACCCACGCCGACATCGATCACACCAGGGCTTGGCCCGCCGGAGCGACCCACCCCGCCAACATCAAAGCCTATTGCCGTACACATCATCTGATCAAAACCTTCGTGCCCGGCTGGAAAGACCGCCAACACCCCGACGGCACCCTGACCGTCACCGCCCCCTCCGGGCTGCAATACACCACAAAGCCGTTGAGCACCTTGCTGTTTCGTGATTGGAACATCACCAACCCACCCGCACCGCCACCCCCGGCCACAGCCACGGCCACACCAGCACCGACCCTGCCGGGCCGGCATCCCAAGATGCCCACCCGCCAGAACACCCGCGCCGACAACCGCGCCGCCTACATCGCCACCGAACGACGCCTCAACGCACAACAACGAGAAGCCGAAGCCGGCCCCACATTCACCACTCCCGCTCCGACACCCCGCCCCACGAGCGCTGACCCACCGCACCCCGGGTATCAACCCCCGCCCACCGATTGGGGCGACGACCCACCACCCTTCTAGGGGTTGAGGCATCTGACTTTGCCAGGGTGGTCTCGCCTTATTGGCAGCCAGATCCAACGGTTTGCCACTAGGTATCGCACATTGGCCGGAACACGAAATCCACGCATCCTGAAGACGCAACAAACTTCGCTGTCGCGAGTTTTGTCGCGGACCATCGCGTTGTTGATCAATTTGACAATCGCTCATGCGTTCGGTTCGCGAGCGAATTCTTCGATCCTTGACCCGTCCGAAATAGCCGTTCGCTGACTGCTGATGGTAGTCCTGTGTAAAGCTACTTTACACAGGTAAATCGACTAACAAACCTTTTCGACGGTAGTTTGCAGGCTCCTGATGCGCGCTCACCGGGTGGTGTCAGCAACGGTTGCTTGACGATCTGCCAACACTGGTGTTCTATGCATTTCGAGGTCGTCAATTTCACATCGGTGATTTTGAACGCGATTAGCCAATGCCCCAACGGTCGGGGACGGGGAATTGATGGGAGTGAGTTGCTGATGGGCTACGGAAGATTTGTCGGTCGCGTCGGAGTGTTAGCTGTTGCGCTGGGGATCGGGCTGGCGGGCCCAGCGATCGCGGCTGCCGACACCACAGACGACAGTGCCGCAGGCGAGTCGCGTTCGGAGACGACCACAGAACCGCGGGGCACCACCAAGCGGGACGCGTCACCGTCGGGCACCGCCGGTGCCGCCACGGGCGAGCAGTCCGACGCCGCCGATGGGGCAGCTGACGTCGACAACGCAGACGATGACGCAGCGGCATCGCTTGACGACACCGACATCTCGTCCGAGATCGACGAAGACGACGACGCCGCCTCGGACACCGAAGAGTCTGAGATGCACGTCGACGACACCCAGGATTCCGAGGATGACCCCGAAACGGTCGTCGTCGATAACGGCCACGCATCGGCAGACGAGAATGCCTCCGAATCAACCGATTACGACATGGAGTCCGGGACTCGCGACACCGACGTCACCGACACCGGCGACACGTCGGCCTCGGACGCGCCGTCGGCCTCGGACGCGCCGGCCGAGCAGACAACCGCCGAGTCCGATGACACCGCCTCGGTGTCACTGCTCTCCACGGTCCCCGAGACGGCAACCGCCACGCAGACCACCAGCCTCGCCGGCATCGTCTCCAAATTCCTCGGCCTTCTGGGTATCGGTCCGTCGGCGGGCAACGGCACCGCACCTCTGCCCGCGTTCGAGTTCGTGACAGCGGTGTTCGGCGCGATCCGCCGGGAAATGGACAAGCTGTTCGCCAACAACGGCCCGTCGGCCGCCCTCGCGTCGACCAGCCAGACCACTCCCGGCGTCGTCACCGGCCTGCTGACCGCAACCGACCCCGAGGGCGACAAGCTCGTCTACTCGATCGTTCAGGCGCCCACCCGCGGCACGGTCAAGGTCGACAGCAGCGGCAAATTCATCTACACCGCCGATCACCAGAGCGGGGCAGGCGCCGACAGGTTCGTCATCCAGGTGCGTGACGCGGGCTTCCACCTCATCTCGGTGACGCCGACCCGGTCGCAGGTACCCATCACCATCACCGTCGACGCCAACGGCATTGCTACGCAAACCACCTCGCAGCGAAGCTCCCTCAGAAGTGCCTCCATGAGCACCCTCGCCGCAACCACCGCCACGACAGGCACGATCTACCACGTCACGACCTCGGGCGCCGACATCATCGGCTTCAATCCGGCCAAGGACAAGCTCGACCTCGGCGATGTGTCCGTGCACAACTTCATCGTCGTCGACACCCCGGAGGGTGTCGGGTTCCGCAATCCGTGGTCCGGTGATACCGCAGTGCTGCAGGGTGTTTCGCTGAGCCAACTCACCGTCGACAGTTTCACCCCCGTCATCAACGACCATCTGCGCCAGGATCTTTCAGGTGCGCTGGCCTGGGAGCAGGGCGTCACCCCGAAGGCGAACACCGTCTACGCGCGTTCGCACGAGGTCGGCCAGATCGATCGGGTGGCCTTCAATGCGGCCACCGACGTGGTGGACTTCCGCTACTTCGGGACCCGAGAGCAGCTGTTCATGAACGACACCCCCGAGGGTGTCGTCATCTCCAACGCCGGCACCGGGCAGGCGCTGATCCTGCAGGGCGTCACCAAGAATCAGCTCACGGTCAAGAATTTCGTCTTCCACAGCGCCCAGGTGCGCGAGGACCGCCTGCATCAGCAACTCGGCATCGGCACCGTGCCTGATTCACAGGTATTGCCGCAGGGTGTGGCCATCGCAGGTACCAACAACTGGCCCACCGCCGCGGGTACCGGCCAGCCGCCGACAGGGCAGACCGGCACGACCACGAAAATCGACTGGCTGTACGGCAGCCACACCACGTTGAACTTCGACCCCAGCAAGGACAAACTCGACTTCGGCTGGTTCAAGGCTCACGAATTCGACGTCACCGAGGTCGGCGGCTCCACGAAGATCGCCATCACCGCGAACAACCAGTCCTACACCCTCAGCGGCGTCGCGATCGGCGAACTCACGACGAGCAACATCGTCGCGCTCGACGATGGTGCACGCACCAAGTGGGCCAACCTCATCTACAGTGCGGGACAGACGGTTACGCAGCCGAAGGTCTCCGTCAGCGACGCCAGCGTCTCCGAGGGCAACAACGGCACAACGACGATGACGTTCACCGTCACCTTGTCGAAGGCCTCCACCGAACAGGTGACCGTCAGCTACAGCACGAGCAACGGCACCGCCACCGCCGCTGGTGGCGATTACACACCCGCCGTCGGCACGCTGACCTTCACCCCGGGCCAGACCTCCAAGACGGTCAACGTCGCGGTCAACGGCGATACCCTCGTCGAACTGGACGAGCAGATCACGCTCACGCTGTCCGCGCCGGTCAACGCCACCATCGCCGACAGCTCCGCAACCGGCATCATCCGCAACGACGACATCGACCAGACGCCGACAACCCCGCCGAGCGTGTCCATCGCCGACCTGTCGGTGACCGAGGGCAACGGCGAGCACAGCCATTTCATGTTCGTCGCATCGCTGAGCAAGGCCTCGACGGGGACGGTGACCGTCACCTACACGACCTCGAACGGCACCGCGACCGCCGGCGTCGACTACACCGCCGCCACCGGAACGATCACCTTCGCGCCCGGCGTCACCTCGCAAGTTGTGCACGTGGACGTCATCGGCGACAGCATCGTCGAGGCCAACGAGACCTTTGTCGTGACGCTGTCCAACCCGGTTGGCGCCACCATCGCCGACGGCTCCGCCACGGGCACCATCACCAACGACGACACCGTCGTGACGCCCGGTGTCGGCGGTGTCAACTCCGGTAACCCTGGGGACGAGCTGTGGGGCGAGGCCTTCTTCGCGCCGTACGTCGACATGGGTGCGTGGCCCGTGCCCAACCTTCTGGCCATCGCGCAGCAGCGCGGAACCTCGCTGCTGACCCTCGGTTTCCTGCAGGCCACCCCGGACGGAAAGCTGGCATGGGCGGGATTGCCTGCGCTGACACCGGATTCCACCTTCGATCAGGCCAAGGCGATCAACCAGTCCATTGCCGCACTGCAGGCCGCCGGCGGTGATGTGATGATCTCGCTCGGCGGCGCGTCGGGCACCAGCTTGGCGCAGTGGTACGCAGCTCGCGGACTCGGTGCCCAGGCGCTGGCCACTGCGTACGCCGGCATCGTCACCACCTACAGCCTCAACCGCATCGACTTCGACATCGAAGGCGCCGCGGTGGCCGAACCGGCCTCGATCGCGCTGAACGCTCAGGCGCTCAAGCTGCTTCAGCAGCAGATGCCCGAGCTTGAGATCTGGTACACCCTGCCCGTCCTGCCCACCGGACTGACCGCCGACGGTCTCAACGTCGTGCGCAAAGCCCTCGAAGCCGGGGTGAAGCTCGACGGCGTCAACATCATGGCGATGGACTACGGCGAATCGGCCGCGCCGACCAGCGGTCCCAACGCAAAGACGATGGGCGCCTACGCCATCGCGGCCGCCGAGTCGACCCACGCCCAGCTGACGACGCTGTATGCCGGCCACGGTCAGACCTTCGGCTGGAACCAGCTCGGCGTCACCCCGATGCTCGGCGTCAACGATGTGCTGACCGAGGTGTTCACCACGGCCGACGCGCAGGCGCTCGAAAACTTCGCCCGCGCCAAAGGCTTGGGCATGCTGTCGATGTGGTCGATCAACCGGGACCAGCCGGGCAACATCGGCCAGGCCACGACGAACACGTCGGGTACCAACACGCCCGCGGGCGGTTACAGCGCCGTCTTCAACGACTACGGCACGGTCAACCCGATCTCGGGCCCGCCACCGGCGATTTCAATCGCCGATCTCGCTGTCGCCGAGGGCAACGGCGGCCACGCCCACTTCATGTTCACCGTGACGCTCGACAAGCCGTCGACCGAGCCGGTGACGGTGCGCTACACCACTTCGAACGGCACCGCCATCGCCGGCACCGACTACACCGCGTCGTCGGGTGTCATCGAGTTCGCGCCGGGGGTGACGTCACGCACCGTGCACGTCGACATCCTCGGCGACACGATCGCCGAATCGAACGAGACGCTCACGGTGACGCTGTCGACGCCGACCGGGGCGACGATCGCCGACGGCACCGCCACGGGCACCATCACCGACGACGACGGCACCACCCCGACACCGGGCAACGTCGCGGTGAAGTACACCGTGAACGACAACTGGGGATCGGGCTACACCGCGACGGTCGAGGTGACCGCGGGAACGTCCGGGTTCAACAGCTGGACGGTGGAATTCGACACGCCCGCGCAGATCGGCAACATCTGGAATGCCGAGATCGTGAGCCGGGTCGGTAACCACTACGTGGTCCGCAACGTCGCGTACAACCCTCAGGTCGCAGCGGGGCAGACGGTGAGCTTCGGCTTCCAGGCATCGCCGGGCGGTGGATCGGCCACGGCCACCAACTTCATCGTCAACGGCGTTCCTGTCGGCCAGAACCCGACGACAGTCCTGCCGAAGGCCTCGGTCGCGGATGCGACAGTCACCGAGGGCTCCAGTGGCAGCAAGAATCTGGTGTTCACGGTCACGTTGGACAAGGCGTCGACGATACCGGTCACCATCGCCTACGCGACCTCGAACGGAACCGCCTCGGCCGGAACCGATTACACGGCGAAGTCGGGCACGGTGACGTTCGCCGCGGGTGTGACGAGTCAGCAGATCTCGGTGCCGGTCCTCGGGGACACGGCGGTGGAGTCCAACGAGACGTTGACGTTGACGCTGTCCAACCCGACCGGGGCGACCATCGCGGACGGTTCCGCCGTGGGCACGATCACCAACGACGACGTCGCCCCGGTGGTCCCGCCGAAGGTCACCATCTCCGACGCGACGATCACCGAGGGGGCCAGTGGCACGAAGAATCTGGTGTTCACGGTAACCCTGGACAAGGCAGCCACCGCCCCGGTCAGTGTCGTGTACGCGACGTCGAACGGAACGGCCACCGCCGGAACCGATTACACCGCGAAGTCCGGAACGCTGACGTTCGCCGCGGGTGTGACGAGTCAGCAGATCTCGGTGGCGATCCTCGGCGATACGGCAGTGGAGCAGAACGAGACGTTCACACTGACGCTGTCGAACCCCAACGGCGTCACCATCGCCGACGGCAGCGCCATCGGCACGATCACCAACGACGATGTCACCCCGTCGCCTGGTAATCCGTCGGCCACCATGGTCGTCAACGACAACTGGGGTTCGGGATTCACCGCCACCGTGACCGTGGCTGCGGGAACGTCGGCGCTGAACGGCTGGACGGTGGAGTTCGACACCCCGGCGCAGATCAGCAATATCTGGAACGCCGAGATCGTCAGCCGGGTCGGCAACCACTACGTGGTGCGCAACGCCACCTGGAACGCGGGCGTCGCGGCCGGCAAAACCGTCACCTTCGGCTTCCAGGCCTCTCCGGGAGGCGCCTCCGCGACGGCGACCAACTTCAAGGTCAACGGGCAGAGCGCTCCCGCGCAGCCGCCGGCTATCACCGTCGCCGACGCCACCGTCAACGAAACAAACAGCGGCACAACGCAGATGACCTTCGTCGTCACGCTGTCAAAATCGTCGACCACACCGGTCACGGTCACGTATGCCACCTCCAACGGCACGGCCACCGCAGGGGTCGACTACACCGCCAAGTCCGGGACCGTGACGTTTGCGCCCGGCGTGCTCTCGCAACAGGTGCAGGTCGCCATCACCGGTGACACCACACCGGAGACCGACGAGACGTTCACGCTGACGCTGTCGAGCCCCACGGGCGCGACCATCGCCGACGGCTCCGCGCTGGGCACCATCACCAACGACGACATCCCGGCGAACGTGTCGCTCAGCATTTCGGATGCGTCGGTGACCGAGGGCGCCCCAGGAACGGGTGTCGCACCGGGCTGGTTCAGGACATCGGGCAATCAGATCCTCGACTCGGCAGGCAATCCGGTGCAGATCGCCGGCGTCAACTGGTTCGGCATGGAAAGCGAGACTTTCGCACCGCATGGTCTGTGGACGCGCAACTACAAAGACATGATGAACCAGATGGCGGCACTGGATTTCAACACCATCAGGCTCGCCTACTCCAGCGAGATGCTGCACACCACGGCGGCGCCCAACGGCATCGACTTCTACAAGAATCCCGACCTCGTCGGCCTTACCCCGGTGCAGATCATGGACAAGATCGTGGCCTACGCCGGTGAGATCGGGATGCGCGTCATCCTCGACCACCATCGCAGTAGCAAGGGCGCAGGCCCGAACGGCAACGGTCTCTGGTACGAAGGCTCCTACACCGAAGCCGCGTGGATCAGCGACTGGAAGATGCTCGCGCAGCGCTACGCGAACAACCCCACCGTGATCGGCGCCGACCTGCACAACGAGCCGCACAGCGGAACGTGGGGCGGTGGGGGAGCCACCGACTGGGCCGCCGCCGCCGAACGGGCCGGCAATGCTGTGCTGTCGGTGAACCCGAACTGGCTGATCATCGTCGAGGGCGTGGCCGACTACAAGGGCCAGTCCTATTGGTGGGGCGGGAATCTGATGGGGGTCAAGGATCGGCCCATCGTATTGAACGTGCCCAACCGCGTCGTGTACTCACCGCACGACTACCCGAACTCGGTGTACGCGCAGCCGTGGTTCCAACAGGCCAACTTCGGTGCGGCACTGCCGGACAAGTTCGAGCAGATGTGGGGTTACATCTATGAGCAGAACATCGCCCCGATCTACCTGGGCGAGTTCGGTACTCGACTGACCGATCCCAAGGACGTCGTCTGGTATGAGGCCATCACGTCGTATCTGTCCGGCGACTTCGACAACAACGGCACGATCGACATCGCGGCGGGCACCCAGGACATGTCGTGGACGTTCTGGTCCTGGAACCCCAATTCCCGTGATACCGGCGGCATCTTGGCCGATGACTGGAACACGGTCAACACGAACAAGATGGCCTACCTGGAATCCATTCAGTTCGACTTCGACGACAGCAGCCCGGGCGTGCTCGCACAGTTCGTGGTGTCGCTGGCCGCCCCGTCAACCCAGGCGGTCACCGTGCAGTACGCCACCTCGAATGGCACCGCAACCGGCGGAAGCGATTACGCCCCGACGACGGGCACGCTGACTTTCGCTCCCGGTGAGACGCGTAAGACCATCACCGTGGTGGTGTTCGGGGACACCCAACTCGAAGGCAACGAAAGCTTCCTCGTGACGCTGTCCAGCCCCACCGGTGCCACCATCGCCGACGGCACAGGAGCGGGCACCATCGTGAACCGGCCGACAACCGTCTAGACGAAGACGGCTAACCCGCGATCCGGTACCGGCGCTCGGGGCGTCCGACTCCATACTGAAGACGGAGCTCGAGAGCGCCGGTACCGAGATAGTGTTCGAGATAGCGCCGAGCGCTGACCCGGGAAATGCCCACCAGGTCAGCGCATTCGGCTGCCGAGACCTCTCCGGCGTCGCGAACCGCGGTCAGCACCAGCTCACCGGTCTCCGCGCCGAGGCCCTTCGGCATCACCTTCGCCGCCGCCGGCGTCACCGACGGGCCGCCGAACAGCGTGTCGATCAGGCTCTGATCCGCGCCACCCGCGGACTGCAGCGCGTCCGCGCGGGACGCGAACGCCAGCAACTTCGCCTCCAATTGCGGGAACTCGAAAGGCTTGATGAGGTAATCCGCGGCACCGCCGTCGAGCGCCCCCCTGACCGTGTCGAGCTCGCGCGCCGCGGTGATCATGATGACATCCACACGGTCGGCATCAGAACGCAAGCGCTGCAACACATCCAAACCGGTCATATCGGGCAGGTAGACGTCCAGCAGGATGAGGTGCGGGTGCAGTTCGCGCGCCGCCGAGAGCGCTTCCTCGCCGGTGCGGGCCACGCCGACCGCGCGGAAACCCTCCACGCGGTCCACGAACCTGCGGTGGATCTCGGCGACCATGAAATCGTCGTCGACCACGAGCACGTCACGCATGGCCGGACACCGCGCTCAACCGAACCAGGAACTGTGCGCCACCATCGGGGGTGTCGCTGACGTCGATCGTGCCGCCGTGCTGCGCGGTCACCAACCGCACCAGCGCCAGGCCGATGCCGCGCCCGCCGGGCACCTCGGGTTTGGAGGTGACCCCGCGAGCAAAGATCGCCTCTCGAAGGTGTTCCGGCACACCGGGTCCGGTGTCGATCACCGAGATCGTCAATCCGTCGGTGTCGTCGATGCGGACGGTCACCGACGCGTCGGTCGCGCCGACGGACACGTCCACCGCGTTGTCGATGAGATTGCCCAGCAGCGTGATCACGTCGGTGGCCATGGCAGCATCGAGAGCTGCCAGGTGGGAGTTCGGGTCCAGGCGCAGATCGACACCGCTCTCGGCGGCCAACGACGTCTTGGCGATCAGCAGCGCCGCGACGGCGGGATCGGAAATGCGTTGTGTCACCGCGTCGCTGATCTCGGCACGTCGGCGCGTCAACGTGCCCACCAGATCACGCACCGAATCGTACTCACCGAGTTGCACCAGACCCGAGATGGTGTGCAGTTGATTGGCGAATTCATGGGTCTGCGCGCGCAGCGTGTCGGTGACGCTCTTGTGGGAGGACAGCTGGCTTTGCAGTGCGGCCAGTTCGGTGCTGTCGCGCATCGTCGTCACGGTGCCGATGCGCATCCCCTGACTGGTGGCGGCGCGGCGGCTCAGTGCCAGCACTCGCGTCCGGGTGGTGATGACTGTGTCCTTTGCGGCCTGGACGTCATCAGACGACATCAGCAGCGCCACCACCGCCGGATCGATCCCCACCGCATCCACTCGTCGGCCCACCGCGTTGCCGGGTACTCCGAGCAGCTCCTGGGCACTGTCGTTGAGAAGCGTGATCTCGCCCTCGTTGTTCACCGCGATCACCCCTTCTCGGATGCTGTGCAGGAGTGCCTCCCGGTGGTCGGCGAGGCTCGCGATCTCGGCCACTTCCAGGCCGCGGGTATGTCGCTTGATGCGCCGCGACAGCAGCCACGACGCAACCAGGCCGAGGGCTGCGCCCAACCCGAGATACACCAGAAGACCTTCACCTGCGCCGCTGAGCAATGTCCACACCGACGGGTACTGCTCGCTGACCGACGCGACGGCCAGCACGTCGCCATCGGTGGACAGAAGCGGAACCTGGCCGACGAGGCTGTGGGTGCCGTCGATGTCGGCGTCGCCGAACCAGGCCCGGCCCTCGTCGGCCCGGCTCGCGCCGAGGTCGACGGTAGCGCCGACACGGGATGGATCCGAAGACGCACGCACGGTGCCGTCGGGGCCCAGGATCTCGGCCAGGGTGGCTCCTGACAGGGCGACGGCACGATCGACTTCCGGAGCGAGCGTCTGCTGAAGAAACGGGTCGAGCGCGTCTTGCTCAGTGCGTTCCCGCACGATCGGTGTGGATGCCATGTTCTCGGCGACGGCGATCATCCGCTGGCCACGCACCTCACGGAACTCGCTCTCGGACTGGGTCACCGATACGGCGGCGACGGCGACGAGCACGACGGCGACGACAACCACCTGGAAAACCAGGAACTGGCCGGCGAGGCTGCGCATGAACTTAATGACCAATACCTTCTTTTCGTCCACATGGGTGACGTGGGTCACTGTCGAGGTCCAGTATTGCTGAGCATCACAAAAGAATGGGGACGACATGTTCGTATCCGGCGGGCGTAGACCGACCATAGGGCTGGTCATTGCCGTCATAGCCGCACTGCTGGTATCTGCCTGCGGGGTCACACGCGGTGAAGACACCGGGCTGCACCGTCTGCGCATGATGGTGCCCAACAGCCCGGGCGGAGGCTACGACCTCACCGCTCGCACCGCCGTCAAAATCATGGAAGACGACGACATCACCGGCCGCATCGAGGTATTCAACGTGATCGGCGCCGGCGGCACCGTCGCGATGGCCCGGCTGATGAACGAGGAGGGCAACGGCGACCTCATGATGATGATGGGGCTCGGCGTGGTCGGTGCCACCTATACCAACGGTTCCAAGGCGCGCGCCTCCGATGCGACTGCTCTGGCCAAGGTGGTCGAAGAACAGGAAGGCATCCTTGTTCCCGGCGACTCGCCGTTCCGCACCGTGCAGGATTTCGTCGCGGCGTGGAAAGCCGACCCGGCCAAGGTCACAGTGGGCGGCGGATCCAACCCCGGTGGCCCAGACCACCTGTTCCCGATGGAGACGGCCAGAGCCGTGGGGGTGGATCCCGCGAAGGTGAACTACGTGTCCTATGACGGCGGTGGTGACCTGCTCACCGCGCTGCTCGGCAACAAGATCGCCGCGGGCACCTCGGGCCTGGGTGAGTACGTCGACCAGATCGAGTCCGGGCAGGTGCGTGTTCTGGCTGTGTCCGGTGACGAGCGGGTCGAAGGCGTGGACGCGCCCACACTGACCGAGGCGGGCATCGACCTGACCTTTACGAACTGGCGCGGAATCCTTGCGCCACCGGGGATTTCGGAGGAGGACCGCGACGCGATGGTCAAGGTACTCGAAGAGTTGCACGCCACCGATGCCTGGAAGGAGGCGCTGGTGAAGAACGGCTGGAGCGATGCCTTCATGACCGGAGAACCGTTCGAGAGATTCCTCGAAGAACAGGACCAGCGCGTCGAGACGACGCTGACCGATCTGGGGCTGGTATGAGCACCGACACCGCAAAGTCAGACGCCGCGCAACGTCCCGACTACGCGCAGTACGTCGTCTGCGCGGTCATGGTCGTCGTCGGTGCATTCCTGCTCTACGACGCCCTGTCACTACCCGGCGGCTACGCGAAGGTCGACCCTGTCGGGCCCCGCCTCTTTCCGATCGTCATCGGAATCGGTCTGCTGGTGATGGCGGTCGTTCTCGCCGTCGCCATCCCGCGCGGATCCAGAGGCGAAGCCGACGCCGGTGAGGACATCGACCCCGACATGCCCAGTGACTGGCGCACCGTCGGCCTGCTCATCGGCCTGTTCGTGCTGCTGATCGTGCTGGTCGAGCCGCTGGGCTGGGCCATCGCCGGAGCGCTGTTCTTCGCCGGCTGCGCCACCGTGCTCGGGAGCAAACACTACGTGCGCAACATCGTCATCGGCGTCGTGTTGGCGCTGGGCAGCTTCTACGCGTTCTACTCCGGGCTCGGAATCCCGCTGCCCGCAGGCATTCTGGATGGGATTCTGTAAATGGAGAACTTCGACTGGCTCATGCAGGGGTTCGCCGAAGCTGCGACCCCGATGAACCTGCTGTACGCCGTTATCGGCGTGCTGCTCGGCACCGCGGTCGGTGTCCTGCCCGGCATCGGCCCCGCCATGACCGTGGCGCTGCTGCTGCCGATCACCTACAACGTCAGCCCCAGCGCGGCGTTCATCATGTTCGCAGGCATCTTCTACGGCGGCATGTACGGCGGCTCCACCACGTCGATCCTGCTGAACACGCCCGGTGAGTCCTCGTCGGTCATCACGGCGATCGAGGGCAACAAGATGGCCAAGGCGGGCCGCGCCGCCCAGGCTCTGGCCACCGCGGCCATCGGCTCGTTCGTGGCCGGCTCCATCGGCACCGCGCTTCTGGCTGCGTTCGCCCCGGCCATCTCGAGGTTCGCCGTCACCCTGGGGGCTCCGTCGTATCTGGCGATCATGCTGTTCGCGCTCGTCGCTGTCACCGCGGTCCTGGGCTCGTCGAAGATGCGCGGCATGATCTCGCTGCTGCTGGGTCTCGCGATCGGCATCGTCGGTATCGACTCGCTGACCGGGCAACCGCGCGCCACGTTCGGTATCCCGCTGCTCAGCGATGGCATCGACATCGTGGTCATCGCCGTCGCCGTGTTCGCGGTCGGTGAGGCACTCTGGGTGGCCGCACACCTGCGGCGCAGGCCTGCAGATGTCATCCCGGTCGGACGCCCGTGGATGAGCAAGCAGGACTGGGGTCGGTCATGGAAGCCGTGGCTGCGCGGGACCGCCTTCGGCTTCCCGTTCGGTGCGCTGCCCGCAGGCGGCGCCGAGCTCCCGACGTTCCTGAGCTACATCACCGAGAAGAAGCTGTCGAAGCACCCCGAGGAGTTCGGCAAGGGCGCCATCGAAGGCGTCGCAGGCCCCGAAGCCGCCAACAACGCTTCGGCGGCAGGCACTTTGGTGCCGATGCTGTCGCTGGGCCTGCCCACCAACGCCACCGCGGCGGTGATCCTGACCGCGTTCGTGTCCTACGGCATCCAGCCCGGTCCGACGCTGTTCGACAAGGAACCTCTGCTCATCTGGACGCTCATCGCGAGCCTGTTCATCGGCAACTTCCTGCTGCTGGTGCTCAACTTGCCGTTGGCGCCGCTGTGGGCCAAGCTGCTCCGCACACCGAGGCCCTACCTGTACGCGGGCATCCTGTTCTTCGCCACGCTGGGCGCGTTCGCGGTCAACCTGCAGCCCCTCGATCTGGCCCTGCTGCTGATTTTCGGATTGATGGGCCTGATGATGCGCCGCTTCGGACTTCCGGTGCTGCCGTTGATCATCGGTGTGATCCTCGGTCCCCGCATCGAGCGCCAGCTGCGCCAGAGCCTGCAGCTCGGCGGCGGCGACTGGAGCAGCCTGTTCACCGAGCCCGTCGCGATCGTCACCTATGTGTTGATGGCGCTGCTCTTGCTGGCACCGTTGATCCTGCGCCTGATGAATCGCAGCGAGGAGACGCTGCTCGTGGTCGAGGATGACAGGGATCAAAGGGAGAAGGCGACACAGCAATGACTTCCGACGAGCGCTCGCGCAAGGAGCAGACATGATCGTCATCGGATACACGGCCGACCCGTTCGGTCACGCAGCGCTGGAACACGGCATCTCCGAGGCGAAGTTGCGGCAGACGGATCTCCTCGTCATCAACGCCACCTCGGGAGAGTCCTACGTCGACGCGCGCTTCGCCGGCCAGACCGAGGTCGGCGATGTCGAGGCACGGCTGACCGAGTGCGGGGTGGCGTTCGAACTGCGCCAGCCCGTCGGGGTGGATCCCGCCACGGAGCTGCTGGCCGCGATGAGCCACGACGACGCGCAACTGTTGGTCGTCGGTATCCGGCACCGTAACCCGGTGGGGAAACTGATGCTCGGCAGCGTCGCCCAGAAGGTGATCCTGGAGTGTCCGAAACCGGTGCTCGCGGTGAAGCCCGACGAGGTGTGATCCGGGTGTGACAGCCTGAAGCGATGGGAAGGTACGCAGGCGCGTTCGGGCCGCACGCACCAGAAGCCACGTACGTCGAACACAACTACCCTGAGCAGCTTTTCGACACCGGGGAAGTGCAGCTGAACTACGCCGTCGCCGGTGAGGACACCAAACCACCGCTACTGCTCATACCCGGGCAGTCCGAGTCGTGGTGGGGTTATGAGGCCGCGATGCCGCTGCTGGCCGAGCATTTTCACGTGCACGCCGTGGACTTGAGAGGGCAGGGACGCTCGACGCGCACCCCGCATCGGTACACGCTCGACAATGTCGGCAACGATCTCGTGCGCTTTCTCGACGGTGTGATCGGCAAGCCTGCGTTCATCAGCGGGCTGTCCTCCGGCGGTCTCGCCAGTGCCTGGCTGTCGGCCTACGCCAAGCCGGGTCAGGTCATTGCGGCGTGCTGGGAGGACCCGCCGTTCTTCAGCTCGGAAATCGATCCGGTCCAGGGGCCGCCGATCACCGACAGCATCGGTCCGCTGTTCGGGATGTGGGCGCGCTACCTCGGTGACCAGTGGAGCGTCGGGGACTGGGAAGGCTTCGTCGCGGCCGTCCCCGACGAGTTGGCCGACTGGCAGGCACACGTTGCGCTCGTCGTCGGCACCGCCGAGCCGGCGCAGAACCTCCGCGAGTACGACCCCGAATGGGGAAAGGCTTTTCTCTCAGGCGCTTTCGCGGCGAGCTGTCCACATCACGTGATGCTGAGCCAGGTCAAGGTGCCCGTGCTGTTCACCCACCACTTCCGGATGATCGACGAGGCGTCGGGCGGGCTGATCGGCGCGTGCACCGACGTGCAGGCGGGCCGGGTGAGCCAACTCGTCAAGGGCGCCGGACAGTCGCTGACCTACAAGTCTTTTCCGATGATGGGTCACTCGATGCACGGTCAGGACCCGAGGTTGTTCTCCGATACCTTGATCGCGTGGTTCGCCGGATTCCGGGTGCCGAACTGAGCGCCGGCAGCCGCCAGAGACAGGCCCGCGATGAGGAAGCACACGACGGTGTACCAGAGGCTTCCGACGGGATCGCCTGCGGCGGTGACCCCGTCGGCGGCGCCGAGGTACGCCGGCAGCGCAGTGGCCCACAGCACCGCCATCACCACCAGGTACACCCCCGCGTAGCCGAGGATCATCCGGTTGGAACCTGCTGCGATCTTGGGCTTTTCGCTGCGCCACTGCCGGTAGAGAACCGGTATCGCGACGATCGCGATGACGGCCAGTTCGAGCGCGTAGACCACACCGCCCACCGTCGTGCTACCCGAGATGCCTGCCGCGGCGGTCGCGGGCAGGGGCAGGATCGCGGTGCCGATCGAGGCCAGAACGCCGATCACCACGGTGCGCACCACGATCTGGGTTCCGCTGAACGTGCGGCCCGCGTCGACATGGCGTCCGACGAAGAACTGCACGCACAGCGCCAGTGACATGGGCCAGAGCGCGGCGAACACCACGACACTGGGCAGCGGCACCGAATCGAAGAACGGCTGGTTCATCGGATGGTCCAGAGTCCACTCCCACCACCGCAGCTGCGGGCCGAGGTGGTCGAAGATCTCATAGAACGCGTGATGGACGAAGCCGACGCAGATCGCTCCGACCAACGTCCCGTACCGGCGGAAGACGCCGAGATTGCGCACGATCTCGAATGCGATCGTCGCCATGGCCGGGTAGATCGCGACGATGTAGAGGGGCAGGCGGCCCCAGAGGAAGTCGATGGTGAACACGTTGTGCGCGAACATCGTGTCGACGTAGTCGGCGATGCCGAACGCGCCGGGGAAGTACAGCGGCGGTTCGATGATGAGCAGGTAGGCGATCGCGCCGAACCACAGCACGATGTTCGTCGGGTCGTTGTACCGGCGCAGCCGCACGATCGCATACCACAACGCCAGCACTGCGCCGGCGATCACCGTGAGTTCCAGGACGGGCAGCGTCCAGTTCTCCAGCGCGAACGGATTGCGGAACTCGACGAGCCCGCCCGCGGTTTCGCACGAAAAGCCCAGTCGCGCCGCGAGATCGGCGAAGGTCGGAGTGCAGAGATCAGACATGGGCGGTGCTGCTTTCGTTGGCCGTGTACCACTGGGTCACGTCGTATCCAGCGTCGTAGCGATCGAACCACTCCTGCGCCAGCGCCGGGAGCTTTTCGTGCGCCGGGTCGTGGCCCGGGATCTGACTGCGCACGATGCCGCGCAGTGCCGTGAGCTGCTCGCGCAGTGGAAGGTGGCCGAACGCGTTGGCGAACGGGCCGTCATACGGTGCCTCGACGAACGGAAGCCGTTGCAGTAGCGCTTTCTTGCGGCGTTGGATGCGGAACGTCGACACCGCATCGACCTTGCGGTCGGCCAGTGGAACGTGCTTGTTGAAGTCCTCGGACGCCATCCGGATGATGTCCATGACGTGCTTGAAGATCGACGGCGCGACCCGCATCCGGTACCAGGGGTCGTCGACGACGGCGTCGTAGATGATCAGGGCCGAACTGCGATGTTCGACCTCTTCGACGAAGTGCCAGAGGAACAGCGACGCCACCCGGTCATCGCCGGTCGCGAACAGCGTGTCGTCATGGTCGAGCATCAGCTTGAACACCGGCGTGAACGTCGCTTCGAGATCGGCGGTGTAGGCCAGCCGGTACTTCAGCGGCGTGTTCGCCGTCATGTCGTCGAAGGCGCCGATGACTTTGGCGAGCGTCTCTTTCAACGCCGGGTATTCCTTGATCAGGCCCTTGACGTGTTGCCGGTGCGCCATCGAGTGCTGGCCCTCCTGACGGACGAATGCGTCCGCCTCCTCGGCAATGGCCGGATCTTTGATGTGCGGCATCGCCTCCGGGATCATGCTGCCGATCATCTTTTCGAAGCCGACCGCCAGGAATGACACCGCATTGGCCATCGACGAGAACGCGGGGTTGGCCTCGTTCCACACGAAAGGGACGGGACGGCTGGCGAAGGCGAATCGCAGTCTTCGCACGATCAGTTCGGTCATAGGGGAAGGTCCTCAGCCCTAGTTATCATACAGTTGCATCGATGTTTGTATGATTACTTTATCGGCGGGCCCGCGTCAACGTCTGTGCTACGGTTCGGGGCACGATGGCACGTAAACGCCGAGGTTGGGGTGGTGATCCGCCCGAGACCGACGACGAGGCCGCTGCGCGCATCATCGCCGCTGCCGTCGACCTGATCGCCGAAACGGGTTCTGCCATCACGATCGCCGATGTCGCCGAATCGCTCGGGGTGATCAGGCAGACCGTGTATCGCTACTTCCCGACCGCTGACGATCTGATGCGCGCGGCCGCCATTGCGTCGGTCGACGGGTTTCTCGACCGGCTCGCCGCGCACGTCCGTGGAATCAACGACCCCGCGGACGCCATGACCGAGGGCGTCCTGTTCACGCTCGACGCCGTGGCGACGACACCGCATCTGGGAATCGTGCTGTCCGCTCCGAGCGCGGCCGCCGGGCCCAGCGAGGTGGCCTCGGCGCTGGCTCAGGACTTCGGCATGCGGATGATCACGCGCTTCGACGTGGACTGGACGCGGTACGGGTACGACGACGCGGCGCTGCGGGATCTCGTCGAATTCACCCTTCGCACCATGCTGTCCTTCTTCGTGGCCCCCAACGACCCGGCACGCTCACACGACGAACTCCGTAGGTTCCTGAGGCGTTGGCTCGGCAGCGCGATCCTGGCTCAAGAGGCGGCTTCGGCACTGAAGCGTCAGCGCAATCCATCTCGGCGGGATTCGCCCCGCTGATCGCCTGGGCCTCGAACTTGTGTAACGCCAGAGCGAAATCCGCCCGATTCTGCGCCACTGCGTTACCCAAACGGATCTCCACGCTCACGACAACGTCAGTCGGATCGTGCCGTCGACGGCTTCGACCGGATAGCTCCGTACCGACAGGGGCGCGCCGGAAACCTCTGTGCCCGAGCTCAAGTCGAACGCATGGCCGTGCAGCGGGCAGACCACCACGCAATTGTCGGCCAGCCCGTCGGCCAGCGGCCCGCCCCTGTGCGGACATACCGCATCGATTGCCCGCAACGACCCGTCCCGCAAGCGGAACACCGCGACCTGCACGCCGTCGACCACCACGGTGCGGCCCTCGCCGACCGGAATCTCCTCGACCCTCACCGCACGGGTACCTGGGGGAGTGGCAACAGCGGCAACGACGACCGGAACTGTCCGACCGAGGCGGGTTCGCGGCCGTCCTGCCACGGGTCGCGGTAGGCGTCCACCGACTTCTGCATCCGGGCATCAAGCCCGTCGGCGAGCCCCTCGGCGTCGTCGACGACCACTGACCGGATGTGTTCGATACCCAGCCGAGGCACCCACTTATAGGTGCGCTCAAGCCAATTCGCGCTTTCCCGGTAATACTGCAGGAACCGACCCGTCAACGTGATCACGGTCTGCGGATCGTCGACGGTGGCGAGCAGATCGCCCTTGCGGATGTGGGCGCCCGCCGCGCCGCCGACATAGATCTCCCAGCGACCACCGTCGACCGCAACGACACCGAGGTCCTTGCACAGCGCCTCCGCGCAGTTGCGTGGACACCCGGTGACGGCGAGCTTCATCTTCGCCGGGCTCGCCAGACCCTGATAGCGCTCCTCGATCGCGATGCCCAGCGCCGTTGAATCGCCGACGCCGTAGCGGCAGAAATCGCTGCCCACACAGGTTTTCACGGTCCGGAAACTCTTGCCGTATGCATACCCCGACGGCATGTCCAGGTCCGCCCACACCGAGGGCAGGTCCTCCTTGCGCACACCCAGCAGGTCGATGCGCTGCCCCCCGGTCAGTTTGATCATCGGGATCTCGTACTTCTCGGCGACGTCGGCGATTCTGCGGAGCTGCCCGACGTTCGTCACGCCACCCTTCATCTGCGGCACCACCGAGAACGTGCCGTCGCGCTGAATGTTCGCGTGCACGCGGTCGTTGATGAACCGCGCGTCGCGCTCGTCGACGAACTCGTCGGCCCACATCATCTCCAGCAGCGAGGCCAACGCCATCTTCGATCCGGCGTCCTCCGTGCCGTCCGGCGCGAGCGCGGCGAACACCGAAGACACTGACGTCAAGCGCAATTCCCGAATGTGGTGCATCAGCGTGGCCTTGTCGTACGGCACCCCGGGCACGTACCACGACGCCGACGGATCCTCGGTGACGGCGCCGCCGGCCGCCCACTCGACCACCTGGCACACCAGCTCCTTGCACGAGCCGCAACCCTTGCCCGCCTTGGTCTTGGCCATCACGCCGGCCACCGACGTCTCGCCGTCGCGCACGCACGACACCAACGCACCTTTGGAGACACCGTTGCAGTTGCACACCTGGGCATCGTCGGCGAGCTCGGCCACCCCGACACCCACGTCGGGTGTGCCGATGTCGAACATCAGCGCCACCCGCTCGTCGGGCAGCGGCAGCCCGTTGTCGAAGGCCTGGGTCAGAAACGACACCTTCGACACGTCGCCGACGAGCGTTGCGCCGACCAGCTTCCCGTCACGGATGACCACTGTCTTGTAGACGCCGTGCTTGGGTTCGGAGTACTGCACGAACTCGTCGTCGGGATGCTCGGGCGCCTTCACGCCCATCGACGCGACGTCGACGCCGGCGACCTTGAGTTTCGTCGCCACCCGGGATCCGCGATAGGCCGACGTCAGGTCGGCTCCGGTCAGATGATCGGCCAGCACCTTGGCCTGCTCCCACAGTGGCGCCACCAATCCGTAGACCTGGCCGCGGTGCTGGGCGCATTCACCGACGACGTAGACATCGTCGTCGTCGACCGAACGCATGTGATCATCGGTGACGATCGCGCGTTCGACGGTCAAGCCGGCGCGTTGTGCCAGCCCGACGTTGGGCCGGATACCTGCGGCGATCACCAGCATGTCGCAGTCGATCCGGGTGCCGTCGGAGAACAGGATTCCCGCCAGCCGGCCGTCGTCGCCGACGACCACCTCGGTGGTGCGCTTCTCGGTGTGCACGCCGATCCCGAGGGACTCCACGGACTTTCGCAGAATCGCCCCGGCCGGATCGTCGAGCTGGGCATTCATCAGAGTGGGACCCGCATGAACGACGTCGACCGCCATCCCGCGGTTCTGCAGGCCGCGCGCGGCCTCCAGGCCGAGCAGTCCGCCGCCGATGACGACCGCCTTGGTGCGGTTGGCCGCCTCGGCGATCATGGCCGCCGTGTCGTCGAGCGTGCGGAACCCGAACACACCGTCGGCCAACGTCTTGTCGTCCGACCACAATCCGGCCATCGGTGGGAAGAACGAGCGGCTGCCCGTGGCCAGGATCAGCTTGTCGTAGTGCAGCGTGGTTCCGTCGTCGGCATGCACCAGGTGGGCGAACGTGTCCAGCCGGACAACCCGAACCCCGGCCCGCAGGTCGATTCCGTTGTCGGTGTACCAGTCCAGCGCATTGAGATAGATCTCGGTCGGATCATCCACGCCGGCAAGTACATTCGACAACAGTATTCGGTTGTAGTTGCCGTAGGGTTCGTCGCCGAACACGGTGATCTGAAAATGGTCTCCGCCGCCGCGGGCAAGCACTTCCTCCAGGGCGCGGATGCCCGCCATGCCGTTGCCCACAACCACCAGACGCTGGGCCATCGCTACACCTCCACCAGGCCCAGGTCGACGATCACCGTCCCCTTCACCCCGTCCGGCGCCGCGACGTAGAGCTCCAGCACAGTGTCACCCAGGAGGTCCTCCACCACGCGCAGCGCGACGTGGGTGGCGCCCTTTGCGGCAATCGGGAAGTACCGCATCGGCGTGCCGTCGCGGAACAACACCACCGTGATCATCTGTTTCGTGGAATTGCCGCCGCGAAAGTACACGGGCTGGGTGGTGGCACCGGCTGGGACGACATAGCGCAAAGACTCGTCCAGCGGCACCGGTTTGTCGTAGCCCGCGCCGTCGAACTCGAACGCGCCCTGCAGGAAACGAGGACTGCTTCCGTCTGACATTCCTCGACGCTAGGAGCAGCGTGTTTCCGGTTGGTTTCGGGTGCGAGTCGCGCGTGGATCCCGGCCATCACAGTTCTGGCGCCTCACCGTGAGCGCAGCTGCGGTGTGAGGGCGAGTTTTCACAAGGGTCATCGACGTGCAACGGACAGGGAATGACCTGGTCTTTCACTTGAGCCATGGCGAAACGCGACATCGAACACTGGGACCCCGAGGACGTCGAGGCCTGGGAATCAGGTGGCAAGGCGGTAGCAAAACGCAACCTGATCTGGTCCATCGTGGCCGAGCACGTCGGGTTCTCCGTGTGGTCGATCTGGTCGGTGATGGTGTTGTTCATGCCGCAGAACGTCTACGGCATCGACGCCGCGGGCAAGTTCTACCTGGTCGCCGTCCCCACCCTGGTCGGCGCATTCATGCGAATTCCGTACACGATTGCCCCTGCCAAGTTCGGCGGCCGCAACTGGACGATCGTCAGCGCGCTGCTGCTGCTCATCCCGACCGTGCTGACGCTCTACTACATGAAGAACCCCGCGTCCTACACCACCTACCTGGTCATCGCGGCGTTCGCGGGCCTCGGCGGCGGCAACTTCGCCTCGTCGATGACCAACATCAACGCGTTCTACCCGCAGCGGCTCAAAGGCTGGGCGCTCGGTCTCAACGCCGGCGGCGGCAACATCGGCGTGCCGGTCATCCAGCTCATCGGGCTGCTGGTCATCGCGACACTCGGCAATGCCCGGCCCGAAATCGTCTGCGCCATATACCTTGTCGCGATCAGTGTGGCCGCCGTCGGCGCCGCACTGTTCATGGACAACCTGCGCAACCAGAAGTCGAACCTCGGCGCACTCGTGGAAGCGATGCGGTTCAAACACTCCTGGGTCATGAGCTTCCTCTACATCGGCACCTTCGGCTCGTTCATCGGATTCTCCTTCGCATTCGGCCAGGTGCTGCAGATCAACTACCTTGCAAGTGGAGAGACCGCCGCGCAAGCATCACTGCACGCCGCCCAGATCGCCTTTCTGGGACCGCTTCTCGGATCGATCTCGCGCCCGTTCGGCGGAAAGCTCGCCGACCGCATCGGCGGGGGCAGAATCACCCTCTACGTGTTCGTCGCGATGATGTTCGCCGCGGGCATCCTGGTGACCACGGGAGTCCTGGATGACGGAGCGGCGGGGGCTCCCACGGGCGGCCAGATGATCGGCTACGTGGCCGGATTCATCCTGCTGTTCATTTTGTCCGGCCTGGGCAACGGCTCCACCTACAAGATGATCCCGTCGATCTTCGAGGCCAAGGCGCAAGGTCTCGACGACCTGAGCCGCGACGAGAAGGCTGCGTGGTCGCGGGCCATGTCCGGCGCTCTGATCGGATTCGCCGGCGCGGTCGGTGCTCTGGGCGGGGTGTTCATCAACATCGTGCTGCGAGCGTCCTACGTCAGCGACGCCAAGTCGGCCACCATGGCGTTCTGGGTGTTCCTCGGTTTCTACGTCGTGTGCGCCTTCGTCACCTGGTTTGTGTTCCTACGGCTGCAGGAACACCGCGCCCACAGTGGTGAGCACATCGGCCGCGCTTCCGACCCGGTACCTGTCGGGTAGCCGGTGACACGAACCGCCTGCTCCTACTGCGGGGTCGGGTGCGGAATCTCGGTGGAGACCCGCACCGACCCCGCTTCGGGTGTCCCTGTCATCGCCAGGGTCTCCGGAGACAAGCTGCACCCCACCAACTCCGGGCGCCTGTGCACCAAGGGTGCGACCCA
This sequence comes from Mycolicibacterium iranicum, assembly GCF_002101705.1. GTDB lineage: Bacteria > Actinomycetota > Actinomycetes > Mycobacteriales > Mycobacteriaceae > Mycobacterium > Mycobacterium iranicum. The sequence continues at coordinate 76,750 of NZ_LQPC01000019.1, forward strand.
TGCCGAGATGATGGCCGCCACCGACGGCAGGCTCACCACGGCGCTGCTGCGGCCCTCCCGCGACGCGGATCCGATGGCGGTCGACGTCGACGACGCACTCGCCGAGGCGGGAGCGCGACTGCGTGCGATCCGCGACGAGCACGGCCCCGACGCGGTGGCGCTGTACGTCTCGGGACAGATGTCGATCGAGGCGCAATATCTGGCGACCAAGCTGGCCAAGGGGTTCCTGCGCACCGTTCACATCGAGTCGAACTCGCGGCTGTGCATGGCCAGCGCGGGCACCGGCTTCAAGCAGTCGCTGGGATCCGACGGCCCACCGGGGTCCTACGCCGACTTCGATTGCACCGACCTGTTTTTCGTCATCGGCTCGAACATGGCCGATTGCCACCCGATCCTGTACCTGCGGATGGCCGACCGGCTCAAGGCGGGCGCGAAGCTGATCGTCGTGGACCCGCGCAGAACCGCCACCGCCGACAAGGCCGATCTCTATCTGCCGATCCGGCCGGGCACCGATCTCGCGCTGCTCAACGGCATCCTGCATCTGTTGGTGGAAAAGGACGCGCTCGACGACGCGTTCATCGCCGAGCACACCCAGGGCTGGGAGGCGATGCCGGAATTCCTCGCCGACTACCCACCCCACCGTGTCGCCGCCGTCACCGGACTTCTTGAGGCCGATATCCGCACCGCCGCCGACATGATCGCCGAGGCGGGGAACTGGATGTCGTGCTGGACGATGGGCCTCAACCAGAGCACCCACGGCACGTGGAACACCAATGCGATCTGCAACCTGCACCTTGCCACCGGCGCGATCTGCCGGCCGGGCAGCGGCCCGATGTCCCTGACGGGCCAACCCAACGCCATGGGCGGGCGCGAGATGGGCTACATGGGGCCGGGTCTGCCCGGCCAGCGTGTGGTGCTCTCGGCCGATGACCGCGCGTTCGTGGAAACCCAGTGGAATCTCGAACCCGGCACCATCCGCGCCGACGTCGGCCCGGGAACCATCGAGATGTTCCGCCGGATGGCTGACGGCGACATCAAGGCCGCCTGGATCATCTGCACCAATCCTGTTGCCAGCGTGGCCAACAGGGCTGCAGTGATCGCCGGCCTTGAGGCCGCCGAGCTGGTCATCACGCAGGACACCTACGCCGATACGGCCACCAACAGGTACGCCGACATCATGCTGCCTGCCACGCTGTGGGCGGAAACCGATGCCGTGATGGTCAACTCCGACCGCACCCTCACCCTGTTGCAGCAATCTGTCCCGCCCGCCGGTGACGCCCGGCCGGATTGGGAGCTGATCTGCGGGGTGGCCCGTCACCTCGGATTCGGCGACGACTTCGACTACAAGTCGAGCGAGCAGATCTTCGACGAGATCCGCCGGTTCCACAATCCCACGACCGGGTACGACCTGCGCGGTGTCACCTATGAGCGGCTGCGTGAGACGCCGGTGCAGTGGCCGTGCGCCTCGGCCGAACAGCCCGACCGCAACCCGATCCGCTACCTCAACGACGGTGTCTCGCAGGACCTCTTCACCGATGCCGCCGGACGCACACCCCGGTTGAGGTTCGCGACGCCGTCGCGGCGCGCGGTGTTCCATGCCCGCCCGCACATGGACGCCGCCGAACTGCCCGACGAGGACTACCCGATTATCCTCAACACCGGCCGCCTCCAGCACCAGTGGCACACCATGACCAAGACCGGCAAGGTCGCCAAGCTGAACAAGCTCAACCCGGGTCCGTTCGTCGAAGTTCACCCTGACGACGCTGCAGCACTGAAGATTTCGGAAGGGGTGGAGGTCGAGCTGGTCACCCGGCGCGGCCGTGCCGTACTGCCTGCCGTCGTCACCGACCGGGTACGTCCCGGCAACACCTGGGTGCCGTTCCACTGGAACGACGAGCACGGAGAGAACCTCACGATCAACGCGCTCACCAACGACGCTGTCGACCCAGATTCGCTGCAGCCGGAGTTCAAGGTGTGCGCGGTACGGATGACCCCGGTTCCGGTGACGTCGAGCGAACCGGAGCTGACCGAGGACGAAAGGCTCTATCTGGCCGGATTTCTGGCCGGAATCGACGAGGGACGTCCCGGCGTGCCCGTCCTCCCTGCGAGCGCTCCCGTCGGCGCCCGGGCCCGGCTGTGGATCGACGGCCTGCTCGCCGGGCGGTATTCCAGGCTCGACGACCCCGTGCCTGCACCGGAGACCGGGCCGTTGGTGCTGTGGGCCTCGCAGACGGGCAATGCCGAGGAGTTCGCGGGCAGGCTGGGAGAACGTATCTCCGGGGCCCGCCTGCGGGCGATGGACGACGTAGACCTCGCCGATCTCACCGACGCCGGCGAAATCGTCATCATCACAAGTACATTCGGCGACGGCGGGCCGCCGGACAACGGCGCGGCTTTCTGGGAACGCCTCGAATCGCCGGAGGCGCCGTCACTTGACGGGGTGCGGTACTCGGTGCTCGGCATCGGCGACCGGTCCTACGACAACTTCTGCGGCCACGCGAAATCGCTGGATGCCCGGCTCGCCGACCTCGGAGCGACCCGAATGCTTGACCGGGCGGACTGCGAGGCCTACGACGACGAACCGATGACCCGGTGGGCCGAATCCGTCGCCGATCTGGTTGCCGCGCCGTCGCTTGCATCCGTGCGCGAACCGGCGACACCGGTCGAGCCCGCACGGTTCACCCGCGCCAAGCCCATCGACGCTCCGCTGTGCCGCAACATCCGCCTCACCCCGCAGGACGCCGCCAAAGAGGTGCGACAGTTCGGTTTCGACATCAGCGGCCACGACGTCACCTACTCCGTCGGCGACTCACTGGGAGTATGCGCGGTCAATTCGAGTTTCGCCGTGGAGAGCTGGCTGGCGGCAACGGGATTCAGCGGTTCAGAAGCCGTGCTCGTCGACGGTACGCAGATCTCCCTGCGTGAAGCGCTGACGTGGAACTACGACATCTGCAAGGTGACGTCGAACCTTGTCACGTTCGTCGCCGAGCACTGCCCGGACTCCGGTACCGCCAAGAAATTGCGCAAGGATCGCAAGGCACTCGATACGTGGCTCGTGAACCGTAATGGGCTCGATCTGGTCCGCGAATTTCCCGTCCGTGCCGACGCCGAACTCTGGCAGGAAGTGCTGGTGCGGCTCACCCCGCGCCAGTACTCGATCTCCTCGAGTCCGCTGGTGAGCCCGAACGAGGTGCAGCTGACCGTGTCGATCGTGCGCTACCGAGGACCCGACGGCGGTCCGAGAGGTGGTGTCGTCTCGACGTATCTGGCCGACCTTCCTGACGGCACCGCGGTGCCGGTGTTCCTGCAGCGGTCCCCGCACTTCCGTCCGCCGGAAGACCCTGCCACACCGATGATCATGGTGGGACCCGGCACCGGTATCGCACCGTTCCGCGGATTCCTGCAGGAGCGCCGGGCGCTCGGGCACCGCGGACCCAACTGGCTGTTCTTCGGTGACCAGCATCGGGCGCAGAACTTCTACTATCGGGAAGACCTGCAGGACATGGTCGACGACGGTTTCCTGAACCGGCTCGACCTCGCGTTCTCCCGTGATCAATCCAAGCGCGTCTACGTGCAGCACAAGATGCTGGACTACGGGGCCGACGTGTGGCGCTGGCTCGACGACGGCGCCCACTTCTACGTGTGCGGAGATGCCACCAGGATGGCGCGCGACGTCGACGCCGCCCTCACCGACATCCTCCGCACTCACGGCAGGATGAGCGCGGACGCCGCCCGCGACTACAAGCGTGAGATGGTCGCCGAGAAGCGCTACGTGCGCGACGTGTACTGATCCGCCGACATCACCCGAGGGCGGGCCGACACCAGCAGTGCGCCGATCACGAACATCACCACTGTGGCGGCCGGGAATCTGCCGCCCGGCGCGAAGCCGTTCGCGGACAACAGGCTCAGCGCCAGCGCGCATGCCGCGGTCCCCGCGTAGAGCATCGCCTCGGCCACAGGCGCGGGTACGGGAACGACGAACGTCGGTAGCGACGCGGCGAAGATGCGTCGCTGCCAGAACAGCAGGCACAGCAGTGCTGCCGTGACGACAGCCAGCACGACTTCCCACTCGAGGCGCGCCAACCACCAGGCGCCTGAGCCCAACGTGGGTTGCGGCAACAGGCCCGCCGGGTACGCGACGACCGTCACGACGATCACCGGCAGCATGTGCCACAGATACAGCGCCATCACATTGTTGTTGGCGACTCCGATGATCCGCAGCCAAAGACCGCGTGTGAGAGCACGATTCAGCAGCGGGACGATCGCGAACAGCACGCCGATCTGTACCGTCGCCAGCGCCAGCAGCGCAAGCGACGGGGGAGCGGAATTCTCCACGCGGTCACCCGGCACGCCGATCATCGCGATCGGGTACGGTCCCCACCTGACGAGCATCGGCAACGCGGCCGCCGCCAGCGCGGCCATTCCGAGTAGTAGGCGGCGACCGAGAAGCCCGCCGTGCCAAGCTATCCCGAGTTGGTAGATGGCAGCCCAGCAGAAGAAGTAATTCGCCATCCGGATTTCCTGATGGCCTGTGCTGATGCCCACCAGGTCGACGACGACAAGACAGAGGGCCAGCACCGCAGGTGCCGCGAGCCCCCAGCGCTGATGTGCCGCAACGGCGATTGGTGTCAGCGTGACGACCATCAGGTACACGGCCAGGAACCACAGGTGCATCGCCACCGCCCAGCCGCCGAGCTCGAGTACCGACCCGTCGATGCCGGCAAGATGCAACGCGCCCATCACGACGAGGACGAAGCCGGCGTAGACCGCGGTGGGGCCGAGCGTGCGGGCCACCCGGCGCCGGATCCACTCCTGACGCGAGGTGGCCGGGTCGTGGCGGCTCCACGAGACCGCGCTGGCATACCCCGCGACCGCGAAGAACACCGGAACCACCTGGAAGCCCCACGTAAGCCACTGCGTCCACGGCATCAGCTCGAGCGGATTGTCGCGGCCGAACTCACCGTCGCGGTACGTCATGACCGACAGCAGCCAGTGCCCGATGACGACGAGCATCACCGCGGCGGACCGATACAGGTCGAGCGCGATCTCGCGAGGGGGTGCTCCCGTGGCGTTCATCAACCCCATTCTGGGGCCCACGTCGCCGCGGACGCGGTAGGTGGAGAAAGAGTGTCCGAGGGGGGACTTGTCCGTCTACGACACGGGTCGTGGTCTGGCGATTGGGGCGCTGACCGCTTCGGTCAAGCACCGGTCCACGTTTTTCGCTCAATCGCAACCCTGAGGAGCTCGCCCATCGGGCGGCCAGCCGTCGGTACCGGACTCAAGCGGAATATTCAGAGATCGAAGCAGGATCGAAAAGAGCCGCCAATTGGCGATTGCTCCGACAAGTTCGACCAAAACGGCGTGATCGCTATTGAATGCCTTCTGGCACCCAGCCCAGTTTTCCTCGGAGATGACCCCGTCGCGTACCACATCATCGGTCGCTGCGAGGACCGCACGCTCGACTGGCCCGAGGCTTTCGGAATTCTGCCAGTCGCGCACCGCCAGGAGATCATGCTCAGGCACGCCGAGCAGTGTGGCGATTCGCCAATGTTGAGTCCATTCGTATTCGGAGCCAGTAATCCAGCCGATGCGCATGATGACCAGCTCGCGTAGCCGCGCGTCAAGGGAACCGCGGAAGAGTAACGCGTCTAGCAGCCCATACAGCGCAACCGCCACACGCGGCTGATGAAGTGCCACGCGGAATACCGACAGGTCTGCCAACTCTTCGGGCAACCCACATTCGGCAGCTCGCAGCTGGGCCTGCTCACGGTCGAGCATCGGTACGCGTTCCGCCATGGTCACGGGTGGCCCTCTCTGTTGAACCTCTGCCCACGCCGTTAGGGCGTGGGCAAAAAGACGTTGTGCAGCGCCCCACTTGATCGGGCACTTTCATCTGCAAGCGAAGTGAGCAGCTGCGCGAGCCCAGCGAATCCGGTTGATTCTCTGGTGATCCGGTCGAACGGCCAGCGGCCCAGGGCGAGAATCTCGAGGGCTGCCCGGTGGGCGGGATACTCCACGCCGAGTGCGCCTACGACGTGTAATTCTTTATAGACCAACAAGTCTGGTTCAAACCGGGGCGTGCCGCCTCCTCCACGGGTGCCGGCCACCACAATTGTGCCGCCGGGCCTGGCAAGGCCGACGGCATCGGCGAACGCGGAGGGTGCTTTAGCGGTGACGTCGACGACCACGTCGGCAAGCCGTCCGCCTGTCTCACGCTGGAGCGCGGTCACTGCATCGTCCTGCGATACATCGATGGGCAGGTCGACACCGAATGATCTGGCTATGGCCAGTCGTTGTTCGTCGCGTGGGCCTACGCCGGTCATCGCGACGAACGCGGCTCCCGCCTCTTTGGCCGCCACCGCCGCACAGATTCCGCGGATGCCGGGCCCCAGGATCGCTACGACGTCCCCGGCCTTGGTGTCGGGAAGAGTCGCCCCCCACTGGATACCGGCCCCGAGAGGGTTGAACAACGTGGCGAGAACGGGGTCCATGTCTTCGGCAATCGGGAGCAGCATCGCGTCCCACGGAAGCTCCACATGGGTGGCGTATCCGCCCCATAAGCCCGCGCCGACCTCCACGTCGACAAACCCGAACATGGTGGCGATGCCGTTCACCGCGCACCGCCGGTATTCGCCGCGGCGGCACTCGGGGCAGTCTCGGCAGGACCGGAACACCTCAACGGCCACGCGCTGGCCGGCTTGTACACCCCAGCGTTGGCCAGCCGCAGCGCCAACATGTTCGACGATGCCGACGATTTCGTGCCCTGGAACGAATGAGAAGCCGGCAGGCAGGTGTCCGGTGAATTGTTCGTGATCTGTTCCGCACAGACCGCATGCTTCAACTCGCAGGATCGCACCCCGGTCGCCGACGTCGGGGATGGTCATCTGGCGCCGCTGCAGACTCCGCGGTCCGGTCAGCACCATCGCCTCGGCGATCATGGAAGCTCGAACCCGGTGAACGACCCTGTGTTTCGGAGGCACACCGTTTTACCTACGTACATTTCCGCGCCCATCGCCTCGGCGATCTGCGGATCGTCGCTGCGTGCGACGACTCTTTGCCCGTCGGACAGGTGCGCGATGATCGGAGTCCATCGAGGTTGGCCGTCTCGGTCGTAGACGACGGTGTATCCGTCGACTGTCGCGCAACCGGTCGCCTCGTCGGCGCCTGCGACGGCCAGCCGCGATGAATCGATTTGAGCTTGTTCGACCGCCGTGTCGAGCAGTCGCCACCCGGCTGGTGGCGGGGTGGCCGACCACACACCGACCGAATGCTTCGTCGAATACCACCCGAGGCCGGTGACGAGTCCGGCATCGGTTGGGTCGCGTCGGCACCGTCGGACCATCTCCACGATCGAGTGGCTGACGTAATTGTTTCCGGGACCGCCGTGATAAGGCAGGCCTCCGGTTACTGTGAGGCCTCTGTCGTCGAGGGGGTCCAAGTCGAGAGCCTCGGCAGCCATCTCAATTGCCGACGGGAAGCAGGAGTAGAGGTCGAACCACCGGATGTCGTCGGTGGTCAACCGGCCCGCATCGAGAGCCTTCCGTGCCGCTACCTCGATACCCGATGAGCGGCTGAGGTCCGGCCGTTCCACGGGGAAGTACACGTCGTTGCAAGTCGCTGCTGACCAGGGAAAGACCCAACGATCGCGCGCGACGCCTAATTCGTCCGCCACCTCGGCCGCCATGAGAATGAAGGCGGCAGCCATGTCGACGGACATGATGCTGTTGAGCAGCTTGGGATAGGGCAAGCAGACCATGCGGTTTTCCGCGGTGACTTCGCTGAGTTCGGTGGCACTTCGTGCGCGTGGGAACCAGGCCTGTTCCGGATGGCGTGCCGCCTCGGCTGTGAACGGGGCCATCAGCGTGCCCAGCCACTCCCGTTGAGCATCGAAGTCGCGGCCGTGGCGCGCGGCGATCGCGGACTCGAAGATGGGATACACCTCGTGCGGCCAACTCAGACCCACCGACAATTCGGCTTGACTCAGCCCGGGGCGGGCGTCGCCCAGGGATTCGTCGTCGGAGCGGGGTGGGGGCGGCGAGTCGAGAAGTGCCCCGCCCTGAAGCTTGCGTGCGGAATGCCCACTCTCCGCCCCGACGACCAGGACGACATCTGCACGGCCTTCGCCTATTTCGCCACCCAACACTTCGACGAGATACTGCGGGGTGTTTCCGCCGACGGGACAGCTGATGCGGCGGGCGGGACTGATGTGCATCGCTTCGGCGATCCTGCTGGCGGGATTGTCGCGCGGTATGACCAGGATGCCCGGAGTCGCGACGGTGTCGATGCGCCGCTCGACCGGGCGACTTGCGTCTTTGACCGCGCGGCGTGCGGCTTCTACCGCCAAGTCGATCGGGTCCACGAAGTCGTTCCCGCGATGGGTAACTTCGCCCACGCCGACGACAACCGGGGTACGCGCTTCTACCAACATCGGCATCGGCATCCGCTCAGGGCCACGGGGCTGACTTGAGACATAACTGCGATGGTGTCATGTGCGTGGGCAAGTCACAATGGTGTGCGCTCGCGGCATACTGGCTGTGTGTCGACGAGGTTGTTGAGATGGGGCGCCGCCGCGCCGACAGATCGTGGGTCCGCTCGCGACCGGTTGCTCGATGCTGCCGAGCGGTGCCTCGAGAGTTGCGGTGTGGTGGGCACGACCATGGAGGACATCGGCAGAACAGCGGGTGTGTCCAGGGCAACGGTGTATCGCTACTTCCCCAGTCGGGAGGCGGTGATGTCGGGTGTCATCATTCGCGCCGCCGAGCGCTATCTCGACCGCATCAGCCCGCGGATCGCGGCGCACGCCGACCTGGGCTCCGCGCTCGTCGATTTCGTGGAATACACGGTTGAGGCCGCGCGCCGCGAAGAGATCATCGGATTGTTGTTCGGCAGCGACGAGGAACTCGCCGGCGTGGGTCTCGCGGCGGGGACCTCGACGTCCCTCTTCGAAATCGTCACCGAATTTCTGCGTCCCATCTTCACCAGACACTGGAGTTGCGTGGAACCGGGCGTCTCCGTCGACGACGCCGCCGAGTGGGTTGTCCGCACGATATTGAGCCTGCTGACTGTTCGAGGGCCGCGGGAGCGCAGTCGTGACGGACTCCGGGCGTTTCTGTCGAGGTTTCTCCTTCCGGCGATCCTGGCGGGTGACCACGCTCGACCGATGTGACATCTATGGCGTAATGTCTCGACGGCAGATGAGGTAGGAGGGCCTGTGCAATTCACCACGTTCAACGAACAGGTCGCTGAGCAACTAAAGAGCGCAGCAGAAACCACGGGCGGGTTGGCCGGTTACCTCGGCTTCCGTCACACCGAATTCACTGCGGGACGGCTCGTCGCGGAGATGGACGCACGCGACGACCTGAAGACGCCTTTCGGGAACCTGCATGGGGGCTGCTTATCGGCCATGGTCGACCACTGCCTCGGAGTGGTGTTTTATCCCGTGATTCCACTGGGATCTTGGGTCGCGACAACGGAGTTCAAACTGAATCTGCTTCGTCCGGTCTCTAGCGGCACCTGTGTAGCCACAGCCGAGATCATCTCGCTGGGCAGAACCAGCGGTGTGGCGCGTATCGACATCTGCAACGACGGCAGAGCGGTGTGTGCGGCCCAGGGAACCGTCACCGTCGTCGCACCGAAGACGAGCTCCTGATGTCGGCAAAGAGAACAGGCGATTCGTCGGCTCCTGTGGTCGAGCGCGTGCCCACGGCGGACGGGCTGACGCTGGCGGTCGACCTCTACCGCTGTGATGCGCCGCGGGCGGTCGTGTTGCTCCTTCACGGCGGAGGTCAAAGCCGACACGCCTGGGACGTCACCGCCCAACGCCTGCACCAGCGGGGCTACACGGTGGCCGCGTACGACACCAGGGGACACGGGGACAGCGACTGGGACCCCGACGGACGCTACGACGGGGACCGGCTTGGATCCGACCTATTGGCCGTGCGCTCATACGCCGATTCCGGCCGCCCCGTCGCCGCGATCGGCGCCTCTCTGGGCGGCTTGACCATTCTCGGAACACACTTGCTCGCCCCGCCGGACCTATGGCAGGCCGTCGTCCTGGTTGACGTCACTCCGCGAATGGAGATGGAAGGCGCCCGACGAGTCGTAGCGTTCATGTCGGCACACCCCGAAGGTTTCGACAGCCTAGAGTCGGCCGCTGACGTGATCGCCGCCTACAACCCGCACCGCCCTCGCCCCGAAAACCTCGACGGCCTCCGAAAAGTCCTCGCCCGTCGCGAAGACGGTCGCTGGGCCTGGCGATGGGATCCAGCTTTCGTGACGTCGAATTTCCAGTTCCTGCAGGGTGATCCAGACGAAGGCGCTAAAGACTTCGACATGATGAGCGCGTTCCTTCTTGATGGTGCGAGGCAGGTGTCCGCGCCAACGCTGCTGGTCCGGGGCCTACTATCTGACATGGTCTCCGAAGAGACAGTAAAGCATTTCCTGACCGTCGTTCCGCACGCGCAAACCGTTGACGTATCGGGCGCGGGACACATGATTGCCGGCGACAACAACGACGCATTCTCGACGGCGGTCGTCGAATTCCTCGACAGGACCACATGAACCCTGCTGTCGGTTGACTGCCCATGTAGGGCTGGCGCCTATCCTGCTCCTATGCCAACTGAACCAGCGCGGGTGTCTTTCCGCCGGCATGTGCGCGAAAAGGTTTTGAGGGCGACACGAGAACTCGCCATCGAGAAGGGCTGGGATCAGGTCCGGATGAGCGAGGTTGCCGAATCGGTCGGCGTCTCCCGCCCGACGTTGTACAAAGAGTTCGGCGACAAACAGGGGCTCGGCGACGCGCTTGTGGTGTCGGAGGGCCAGCGCTTTATGGAAGGCATTCTTGCCGTCCTTGCCGAACACGTGGGCGACGTGCGGGGCGGCATCACCGCAGCGGTGCAATTCACCCTCTGTGAAGCAGAAGACAGCCCGCTCCTCAAGGCAGTTCTGACGTCCAACCCTTCGGGGAATGATCGCGGTGGCTCGTCGTCTACTGGAGTCCTACCTCTTCTGCCGACGTCGGCTTCCCTGCTTCAGCTCTGCTCCGCGGCTCTGATCACGTGGTTTAACGACCACTTCGACGATCTCGATCCCGAAGACGTTGAGGAGGTCGCAGATGTTCTGGTGCGACTGACAGTGAGTCATGTTGTACTCCCAGCCGCGGACATCGCCACCACCGGTGAGCGGATCTCCCGCGTAGCACTCAGGTACCTGGGAGTTGTCCACAGTTTGTAACTAGCAAGCTCTCGTGTCAGATCGAGCCGGCGAGGAGCTCTGAGCGGTCAACTCGGAGCTGCTGGCTGATGGCCCGCTTACTGAACATGAAATCGCGAGGACGGTTGACGCAGTCGGCGGCGATGAGTTCACGATCGCGGAAGTAGAAGCAGCTGAAGTCACGGTCACGCGACGGGTCGCCGCTGAAGACCACTTCGTCGTATCCGGTGTTGAGACCGGCGATCTGGAGTTTGAGATCGTACTGGTCGGACCAGAACCACGGAAGCGCAGCGATTGCGCTGTGTTTTCCGCAGATTGTCGCCGCAGCGATCTTGGCCTGCTCGCCGGCGCTCGATACGGATTCCAAACGAATACGCGAGCCGTATCGAGCCATGGTGTGGCTGGTGCAGTCGCCGGCGGCCACGATGTCGGGGTCGCTGGTGCGGGCCTGGTCGTCGATCACGATGCCGTTGTCGACGGATAATCCTGCGGCCGAGGCGAGCTCGGTGTTCGGCACCACACCGACGCCGACGATGACCAAGTCGGCGGGGATCGGTTCGCCGCCTGCCAGCACGACCTCCTGCACTCTGCCGTTGCCGGAGAAGGCTTCGACGAGAGCGTGTGTTCGGATCTCCACTCCCTCGCCGTTGTGGATTCGGGTGTAAAACGCGGAAACCTCCGGCGCGGTGACCCGTTCGAGTACACGCTCGGTTGCCTCGAGGACGGTGACGTTCATGCCGAGCGAACACAGCGAGGCCGCCGTTTCCAACCCGATGTAACCGCCGCCCACGATCACAACCCTCCGACCCGGTGTAGCGGCGGCACGGATCAACTCGACGTCTGCAGCGGTACGCAGGTAGTGAATTCCGGGAAGATCCACCCCTGGTGTGGGGAGTCGTCTGGCCCTTGCGCCGGTGCACAACGCGAGCTTGGTGTACGTCAGCGTGTCGCCGGTGCTCAGAGACACACGCTTGGCACTCCGGTGGATCGCCTCCACGGTCGCATTCAAGAGTCGAATGTGCTGCTTTTCGTAGAAATCAGCGCCGCGAATCAGGAGGTCGTCGAGGCCGTTCTTGCCGGCCAGGTATCCCTTCGACAACGGAGGCCGGTGGTAGGGCAGTCCCCCCTCGTCGCCGATGAGCACGACCTCCCCAGACCACCCCTCCCTTCGAAGATTAGCTGCCAACTGCGCGCCGGCGTGGCTCGCGCCGACGATCACCGCTCGTTCGGGAGTCACGCACTTGGCCTGGGAGTGAGGCGAACCATCAGCTTGCTGATACCCCTGACGAAATTCGATTGCACATACTCGGGTTCGCCGACCACCTCGATGTTCTCAAAGCGAGGGAGCAATTCCTCCCACAGGATTCGAAGCTGCAACTCAGCAAGTCGGTTTCCCATGCACCTGTGCACGCCGAACCCGAACGAGATGTGATTGCGGGCGTTGCTCCTATCGATGATCAACTCATCGGCCCGCTCGAAGACACGCTCATCGCGGTTACCAGAGGCGTACCACATCACGACCTTGTCGCCCTTGCGGATGAATTGCCCGTTCAACATGATGTCTTTTTTCGCGACTCGGCGCATGTACGCCAACGGGGTCTGCCAGCGAATGATCTCGGATACCATGTTGGGAATCAGGTCAGGGTTCGCCTTCAACTTCTCGAACTGATCGGGGAACTGGTTCAAGGCGAGAACCCCTCCGCTCATCGAGTTGCGAGTCGTGTCGTTTCCCCCGACGATCAGCAGTACCAAATTGCCGAGGAATTCCATCGGGCGGTCGATGAGATCCTTAGTGTCCTCGTTGGCCTGCAGCATCGTGATCAGATCGAAGCCCGGTCGCTCCCCGTTGGCGGTACGGGCCGCCTTGTCATGCCAGAGAGCGCTGAGACCCTTCGCCATGTCGACCATGCCACGAAACACTCTGTCGTTGTCGGAAGGACCACCATTGGCTTGCTCCATGGAGGTGGCGAGGTCCGACCATTCCACGAGCTTGTGCCGCTGCTCGTACGGGAAGTCCAGCAGGGTCGCGAGCATGCGCGCTGTCAGTTCGATGGAGACGTGGTGCACCCAATTGAACGGCTGATCCACCGGTAGATCGTCCAGCACTTCCTGGACACGCGAGCGGATCAGCCCCTCCATCTCGCGCAGGTTCTTCGGCGCGACAACCCCTTGGACGGAAGCGCGCTGCAAGTCGTGTTGTGGCGGATCCATCGCGATGAACATGGCGATGTCCATGAAGCGGGGCGGTCTCCCGATGATGATGAACGGCTCTGCGGAGAAAGCCTCGTGGTTCTTGTCGACGGCGATGATGTCCGCGTGGCGGGTCACCGACCAGAACGGGCCGAACGCACTGTGAGCCTGGTAGTGCACCGGCGCCTCGTTGCGCACGCGTTCGAAGTAGGACTTCCAGCGGCCTTGGCGGTAGAGGAACGGGTTGCTGAGATCGATGTCGGCGATATCAACGTCCTCGACCGGAGGAATGGGCGTCTCGGTGAAGATCTTCTTACCATTGGTTCCGGTTACCCACCGGCGTGTCTTGTCGTAGAGGTGTGCGCCGCGGATTTGCAGCTCCAGAGGCACGGCAGACTGGGCTTTGGCGGCCACTGCCGCGGGAATACTCATTATTGTTTCCTCCAAATCCATGACGTTGTTTCAGAGCTGGAACTCAGGTAGCTCGACCGTCAAGCCATCCCATGCCTCGGAGGCGGACATCTGGCAAGACAGCCTCGACGTCCGCTGACGCTCGGGGTTCATCGCGAGCATCTCCTCTTCGTTGGCGCCGCAGAGTCCCACCGTGTCCGACCACTCGGGAGCGACGATCACGTGGCACGTTCCGCATGCGGCTTCCCCTCCACAATCGCCGTCGATGCCGGGCACCGCGTTGTTGACCGCAACCTGCATCAAGGACTGCCCTTCGGCCAAGGGGGCTTCGTACTTCTCGCCGTCGTGAGAGACGAAGGTGACGACTGCCATGATTAACTCTCCTCAATTTGGAACTCCTCTATTTAGCGTTGTCGCGCGTGACCAGCGTCGCTAGGCTCGCAGGAGTCAAAAAGTTGTGTTTTTAGCTCACGCGCAGGGAGGCACGTGAAACTCGACGACTCGGGTATGCCAGCGCTGGCTTTCCTGCAGATGCTGGACAGTGAGGCGCTGGGGCATGACGCCAGCATTGCGCTCCGCAGCATCATGGTTCGCGAGCACGTTACCGAGTCGATGTTGGTGGGTCGCGACGCGCAGGTCCCCTTACGGTGGTTCAGGGAGATATATTCCGATTTCGATTGTGATCAGGGAACCCGTCTGGGTTTCGCGTTCGCTGAACACGCCAAACTGACGTCCTTTGGGGCACTCAGTGTTCCCTTGGTCAGCGCGGGCTCGGTAGCCGAGGTTGTCGAGTTGCTTGCTTATCTGCCGGTGATCACCACAGCCCTCAGCCCGACGTTCCATTCGACGGAACGCGGCCTCACGATCGGGCTCACCGGTCGCACCGGTGACGCGGGCCTGAACTGCCTGGCCGTCACCTACGGTGGGCTGGCGCTGTTGCGTCTGCTCGACATGCTCGCGGGTGCCGTACCGAATATTGAACTGCATTTAAGTCATTCAGCGCCGGAGTCGTGGGTTCTTCATGACGAAGTGTTGGCGGGTCGGATCTTCTTCGACGCCCCCAGCTCGTTCGTCCACGTTCCCGCGGCTTCGCTCGAGGAGGTCTGTCGATTCTCCGATCCTGTGGCGTACCGGATTGCCGTCACCGATTTGCAGCGAACTCTCGATCAACGACGTGACACGTCGGTCTCCGAAAAAGTAAGGGACCTGCTCGAAAAAGATCCCGGAAAAACGAACATCAGCCGGACGGCGGGCGAGCTTTCGATATCCCCGAGCACGTTGAAGCGGCGCCTCCGCGAAGAGGGGACCACCTTTCGCGAATTGCGTCAGTCGTTCTTGCGGGAGCGAGCAATTCTGCGACTTCTCGACAGATCGTTGTCTGTAAGCGAGATCGCGGCAGAACTCGGGTACGCGGAGCTCACGAACTTCACACATGCCTTCAAACGGTGGACCGGTCGTTCACCGCGCCACTTCAGAAAAACGCGCGACTGAGGGCTATAGATCCGCCCCGGCGTGTGCCGGGCGACCATCGGAACCAGCGGGCTTCACGATCGGCCTCATCTGTCACCTGGACATCGTCGAGAAACGACACGATCGGCGCGGGTTTCGGTCATCGCAGCACCCTCTTGGGAAGAGGCGCAAGGACATTCCAGAGAATCCATACCGCGCTAGCGGCGGGTGCGGGCGGGGGTGACGCGGACCTCTAGGCACGCTATGCTAACCGTCGTTCACGTCGGGACCGGCGTTGGACGCGTGGTCGAGAGGAGTCCGGATGCCACACGACCAGCCGGCCATCATCGGTGCCGCCGAACTCGCTCCAGGGAGAAACGTTCCGTACACCTCCACTGAATTGCATGTGCGCGCCGCGGTCGCGGCTCTCGCCGACGCAGGGGTGGTCCCAGACGAGGTCGACGGTCTGGTGTGCGCCGGGCCGATGACGAACGAGGGTTCGATCTTCCTGTCCGAGGACCTCATGGACTATCTCGGGCTGCACAATCTGAAACTTCAGATGACCTGTCAGCTTGGCGGCGGGACCCATCTCGCCATGACGCGCATGGCGAGTAACGTCATCGCCCGGGGCGAGGCCGAGACGGTGCTGGTCGTGTCGGCGGGCAAGTTTCCACCGATCCGCGATGGCGGGCGCGAACTGATGGCGCTGGTGTGTGACCACGCGTTCGAGATGCCCTATGGACCGTCCGTGCCGGCGCTCTACGGTTTGATCGCGCAGGCCTGGATGCACGAGACGGGACAGGGCAAGGCGGACATCGCCGAGGTCACCGTGTCGCAGGACCGTTGGGCCGCACTGAACCCCGCGGCTATCGCGCACGGCGCTCAACGCCTGACTGTGGAGGACGTGCTGGCGTCCCGGCCGATCGCCGGGCCGTTCCACTTCTACCACTGCTCGATTCCCTGCGAGGGCGGTGGCGCGCTGGTGCTGGGCTCGGCCCGCCGGGCTCGCGCGGGCAAGCACCGGCCGGTGCATTTGCTGGGCTTTGGAGAGGGTCACACCCACGGTTTTCTGACCTCGCTGGCCCGGCCGGGTCGTACCGGGGCCGCCCGTTCGGGTCCGATGGCCTTTGAGCGCTCCGGACGGGCGCCGGCCGACGTCGACATCGCTTTGCTCTACGACGCCTTCGCCTCCAACCCGGCGATGATCCTTGAGGAGGCGGGTTTCGTGAAGCCCGGTGGGGCAGGCGATTTCTACCGTGACGGCTGCGCCGATCCGGGGGGCGACCTTCCGGTGAACACCGACGGCGGCCTAATCCGGTTCGGGCACACCGGGACCTCCTCTGGCATTTCGCAGATCCTTGAGGGTTACTGGCAGTTGTCCGGTCGCGCCGAGGGCCGTCAGGTGCCCGGGGCGGATACCGCGTTCGTGCACAGCTACGGCTCGATGCTGTGCAGTCACGTCAGCATGGTGATGGAGGGAGCGTCATGACCGCAGCTTCGAGTTCTCTCGACGGTCTGCACGATCCTGAGGCGCTGCCGCCGCTGACCGATGTCAACCGTCCCTACTTCGCAGCAGCGGCCCGCGGTGTACTCGTCTTCCAGCGGTGCGCGAACGACCACCCTTTCCTCTACCCGCGGCTGGTGTGTCCCGTCTGCCATGACGGTGAGTTGGCCTGGGAGACCGCGGCGGGTACTGGTGAGATCGTCAGTTTCGCGCCGGTGTACCGCCCCCCGTGGGACTCGTTCCCGCGCAGCGAGCCGTACGTCGTCGTGCTCGTTCGTCTGGACGAGGGGCCGCAGTTGTTGGCCAGTCTCGAGGGCGTGGCCCCAGATGAAGTTGCGATCGGGGCGAGAGTGCGCGCAGTGTTCGAGCGGGTGAACGAGGACCTTGGGCTGGTCCGATTCAGGCTGGCGGCGTCGTGACCACGTACGGGGTCTCGGTGCTCGGCGCGGACTTGGCCACCCTTGTCGAGACCGCCGAGGCTACCGACCTCGCCGGCTTCGACGCCGCCTGGGCCTCGGAGTTCTACTCGCGCTCCGGCTCGATCTCGATGGCCGCGATGGCCGCGCGCACAAAGCGCTGCCGCATCGGGTCGTCGATCCTGTATGGCGTCGGGCGCAGCCCGCTCGTGCTCGCCACCGAGGCGCGTGACCTCGACGAGCTTTCAGGCGGGCGCGTCGTACTCGGGCTCGGCAACGGTACACGCCGCATGATGAGCGACTGGCACGGCGTGGAGGACACCTCCGCTCCCGCTCTGCGCATGGAGGAGCTGGTCCCGCTCGTGCGTCGGATCTGGAACCTGCACGAGGGCCCCGTGCGCCATGAGGGGCGCTTCTACCGGATGAATCTCGTCCCAACCGGCGACGTCGCGCCGCCGAAGCGAGCGATCCCGATCATCACCGCGGGCGTGCGTCCGCGGATGTGCGAGGTGGCAGGGCGCGTAGCCGACGGGTTGGCTGGTCATCCGCTGTTCACCACGACTTACGTCGAGGAGGTCGCCCGCCCAGCCGTCGTGCGCGGTGCGGAGCGGGCCGGACGCGATCCCGCCGACATTGAGATCGTCTCGATGGTCATCTGCGCGGTGCACGACGACCCACAGATCGCACGTCGTGAGGCCGCGCAGCAGATCGCGTTCTACTCCTCGGTGAAGACCTACGAGCACGTGCTCGACGTCAGCGGTTTCGCCAGGCAGGCAGCGGCCATCCGCGACGCGTTCGCACGGCGTGACCTGCCGGCCATGTTCGCCGCGGTCACCGACGACATGATCGACGCGATGGCGGTGGCCGGCACCGCCGCCGAGGTCCGAGAAGGGCTGCGCCGCTACGAGGGCGTGCTGGACCACATCGTTCTCTACTCACCCTCGATTGGTCTCGCGCCCGAGCGCATCGCCGAGAACCTCGGCAGCCTCATTCGCGATTGTGCGCCGGCCTTCGCCGGCGGGAAAGGTGACCAGAGTGGCTGACGCATCGCTCATCGGGACGCAACTCGGGAGGACCACGTTTCCCGTCGACCGGTCCAAAGTGCGCGAGTTCGCACTTTCGCTCGGCGACCGCGACCCGATCTACCAGGACGTCGCGGCCGCCCGCGCCGCCGGCTTCGGCGCGATCCCCGCTCCTCCGACCTTCGTCGTCTCCTCGGCTCACTGGCGCGCCGACGACGACATGTTCGGCGCCCTCGGGCTCGACCTGCGACGCGTACTGCACGGTGAGTGCGGCTGGGAGTATTTCGCGCCGGTGTTCGTCGGCGACGAGCTCACCGAGACTCGTCGGGTGTCGAACGTGACCAGCCGCGAGGGGAAGCGCGGCGGCATCATGACAATCGTGACGATCGAGACCGACTTCACCAACCAGCGCGACGAACTCGTCGTGCGCCAGACCGACGTCTTGATCGAAACCGGAGGCTCCACCCAATGACGACATCCCCCGCGCCGGTGGCGTTGGCCATCGGCGACGAGATGCCGACCTCACAGTTCGGCCCGCTGACGCGCTCGCACATCGTTCGCTACGCCGGCTCCGGCGGCGACTTCAACCCGATCCACCACGACGAAGAGTTCGCCCGCGCGGCCGGCATGCCCGGTGTGTTCGGCATGGGACTGCTGCACGGCGGTGTGCTCGCGCAGCGGCTGACCGCCTGGGTGGGGCTGGCCAACATCCGCTCGTTCCGCATCCGGTTCACCGGTCAGGTATGGCCCGGTGACCTGCTCAGCTTCGGCGGCAGGGTCACCGGCGTGCGCGAGGCCGGAGGGCAGCAGGTGGCAGACCTCGAACTCGTGGTCACGCGCCAGACCGGCGAACCCGCGATAAAGGGGAGCGCCGTCGTGCAGGTGACCCGGTGAGCGCGCCAACGAGCGACGTCACCGGCCTCGGGATGACGTTCGGGACCTTCGACGAAGGCCGGGCGTGGGTCGGTCATCGCTCCGAACCGCGGCATGCGTGGTTCCCGATCGACCGCTCGATGGTGTTGTACTACTGCTCGCTCGTCGAGGACGCGAACCCCCGTTACTGGGAGGGTGAGGACTGCCCGCCCGGGCTGCTGATGAGCCTCGGCTTCGCGCCGCAGTGGGTGCCCGGGTACCTAGCGCGTGCCGACATGATGTTCGCGCTCAGCGTCCCGTTGCCGGGCCACCACATCATCAACGCCTCGACGACGACGGAGTTCGAACGCCGGCCCCGGGTAGGCGATCACGTGTCGATCGTGGAGGAGATCGCCTCGATCTCCGAGCCCAAGACGACGCGGGTGGGCACCGGTGTGTTCATCACCACGGTGAGCACCTTCTCCGACCAGCACGGTGAGGTCATCGGCCGCAACACCAACGTGCTCTTCCGATACGACACCGCCGATAGTGAAGGCGCATCATGAACGACTCCACCGAGCGCAGCATGGTCCGCGTCCCCGTGCGGTTCGAGGACATCGCCGTCGGCGACACCCTGACGCCCGTCTCGATCGAGATCAGCTACAAGCGCATCTGCATGAACGCGGCTTCGACATGGGACTGGTTCCCCGGTCACCACGACCCCGACTACGCGCGCAGCCAGGGCCAGCGCACGATCTACCTGTCAACCCTCTTCTTCCATGGCTTCATCGACCGCGGCCTCAACGAATGGGCCGGACCCGACGCGCTCATCCGGCGCCGCAGAATCTCAATGATCCGGTCGATCTATCCGGGCCAGACCGCAACCCTGAGCGGCAAGGTCGTGGCCAAACGCGACGATGGCGGACGGCGCCTCGTCGACCTCGAGTTGCTCGTCTCGAGCGAAGATGGTCCGTGCGTGCCGAGTGAAGCCACCGTTGAGCTGGCCGACCCGTTTGTCGAGGTGCCGGGGTGAGCTGCCACTCACATGCGAGGCGACGGTGAGGGACGGAGGCTCGGTGGCCGAGCAACCGGTTCGCTACGAGGTCGTCGACAGCGTGGCCTGGCTGACGATCAACCGGCCCGAGGCGCGCAACGCGCTGAACAACGCTGTGCGCACGGGGCTTTTCGACGCGGTACGCCGCTTCAATGACGACGACGCGGCGAAGGTGCTCGTCCTCACCGGCGTGGGCGATAAGGCGTTCTGCGCCGGCGGGGACTTGAAGGAGATGGCGCAGAACGCGCTCAAGGTGCCCCCGAAGGACTTCGCTCCGCAGTTCGGCCGCAACATCGATGTCGCGAAGCCGACGATCGCGGCCGTCAACGGTGTCGCGTTCGCCGGGGGCTTCCTGCTCGCGCAGCAGTGCGACCTGGTCGTGGCTGCCGAACACGCGACCTTCGCCGTCAGCGAGGTCAAAGTCGGCCGCGGGTCGCCGTGGGCGGCACCGCTATCGTGGCTGGTGCCCCCACGCGTTGCCATGCAGATCCTGCTGACCGGCGACCCGATCACCGCCGAGCGCGCCCACCAGGTCGGCTTAGTCAATGAGGTGGTGCCGGCCGATCAGTTGCGCGAGCGTACCCGGCAGTTGGCGCTCAGCATCGCCGCGAACGCACCGCTATCGGTGCTTGCGTCCAAGCGCACCGTGTACCTCTCGGCACAGCACCACCTCGCCGCCGCCTACGACCTGGCCGACGAGATATGGGAGCCGGTCTATCTGAGCGACGACGCGCAGGAAGGCCCGACGGCGTTCCGCGAGAAGCGCGCACCACAGTGGAAGGGACGCTGACATGGCGGTGACCATGCAGTCGGTAATCGCCGACATCGAAGCCGAAACGGCCGCGTTGCGCGAACTCATCGCACCGCTGCCCGAAGGTCCGCGCGGCTGGGACGCGCCGACTCCGGCCGTGGGCTGGGCGATCCGCGACCAGATCAGCCATCTGGCGTTCTTCGACGACGTGGCGGTGCGCTCGGCCACCGACCCCGACGGTTTCAGCAGCGACTACCTGCCGATGATGGCCGACGGAAGCATCTCACCCGACGTCATCGCTGAGCGCTACCGTCAAATGCCGGCTGCCGACCTGCTCGCGTGGTTCGACACGTCGCGTGCAGCCCTCGTTGCGGCGTTCGCGGACATTGCCCCGGCGACCCGCCTGCCGTGGTTCGGGCCGACGATGAGCGCGGTCTCGTCGCTGACAGCGCGACTCATGGAGACCTGGGCGCACGGCCAGGACATCGTCGACGCGCTCGGCGCGACCCGCGAGGCCACGGCACGGCTGCGGCACGTGGCCCACATCGGGGTGGGTGCGCGCGCTTTCAGCTACCTGGCCAACGGTCTGGACCTCCCCGCGGACCCGGTACGCGTCGAGCTGACCGCTCCGGACGGCAGCGTCTGGACGTGGGGGCCAGCCGACGCCGCCAACCGCGTGAGCGGGCCGGCGCTGGACTTTTGCCTGTTGGTGACCCAACGCCGCCACCGCGACGACACCGCTTTGGTCGCCGACGGACCGCTGGCCGACCAGTGGCTCGCGATCGCCCAGGCCTTCGCGGGGCCCCCTGGCGGCGGGCGCGTGGCGGGCCAGTTCGCAGGGGGTCAGCGGTGAGCGTCCCGGTCCGCATCGGCAACTGCTCCGGCTTTTACGGCGACCGCATCGCCGCAGCCCGCGAGATGGTCGAGGGCGGACCGATCGACGTCCTGTGCGGTGACTATCTGGCCGAGCTGACCATGCTCATCCTGGCCAAGGCCCAGGCCAAAGACCCGTCCGGCGGGTACGCGCGGACTTTCCTCACCCAAATGGAACAGGTGCTGGGCACCTGTCTCGATCGTGGCATCAAGGTCGTCGCGAACGCGGGCGGGCTGAATCCCGCCGGCTTGGCCGCCGCGTTGCGCGAGCTGTCCGCACGTCTCGGCCTCACCGCGCGCGTCGCGCACGTCGAGGGCGACGACCTACGTGGCGACCTCCACGCAATCACGCCGCCCGTCGGCGACATCAAACCGGTGTCGGCCAACGCCTACCTCGGCGCCCGGGGCATCACCGAGGCGCTGCATTCGGGCGCCGACGTCGTCGTGACCGGCCGGGTCACCGACGCATCCCTCGTGGTCGGTCCCGCGGCCTGGTGGCACGCCTGGGCACGCGCCGACTGGGATCGGCTCGCGGGTGCGGTCGTCGCCGGGCACGTGATCGAGTGCGGCCCTCAGGCGACGGGCGGCAACTACGCGTTCCTCGACGAGATCACCGACCGCCGCTACCCGGGGGTTTCCGATCGCCGAGGTCGCCGAGGACGGCTCTTCGGTGATCACGAAGCATCCCGGCACCGGGGGACTGGTCTCAGTCGGCACGGTCACCGCCCAGCTGCTCTACGAGATCGCTGAACCTGCCTACCTCGGCCCCGACGTCGTCGCCCACTTCGACACCATTCGCCTGGCTCAACAGGGTGAGCACCGTGTCGCGATCAGCGGTACGAAAGGCAGTCCGCCGCCGGACACGTTGAAGGTGGCGCTGAACGAGGTGGGCGGCTTCCGCAACACGATGACCATGGTGCTCACCGGCCTCGACATCGAGGCCAAGGCGGCCTTCGCCGAACAGCAGCTCTTCGACGTTCTCGGCGGACGCGACGCCTTCGACGAAGTCGACGTGCGACTGTTGCGTTTCGACGTCTCCGATGCGCCGACGAACGAGCAAGCCTGCGCGCACCTGCGTGTGACGGTGAAGGACGCCGACCCGCGAAAGGTGGGCCGAGCCTTCTCCGGCGGGGTCATGGAGATCGCCCTGGCTGGTTTCGCCGGCTTCCACACCACCACGCCACCGTCCTCGGAGACCGCGTTCGGCGTCTACCGGCCGGCCTACGTTCCGCGCTCGGCCCTCACGCACGTGCTCGTCGACGCCGACGGCAATCGGCACGTGATCCCTGACCCGCCGACCGGTGCGGTCCCGCCGGCTGGGATCGCCCCGCCCGCGAAGCTGCCGGCGCCATCCGGGCCGACGCGGCTCGCGCCGCTCGGGTCGGTACTCGGTGCGCGGTCCGGAGATAAGGGCGGCAACGCCAACCTCGGACTGTGGGCACGCGACGACCCCGGTTACGCGTGGGCGCGCGAGTACCTGAGCGTCGAGCGGCTGCGCACACTGCTCGGGCCGGAGACGGCGCACCTGCGCATCGAGCGCTTCGAACTGCCGAACCTGCGCGCGCTCAACGTGGTGGTGCACGGCTTGCTCGGTGACGGGGTGGCCTCCTCGACCCGGCCGGACGCGCAGGCCAAGGGGCTCGGGGAGTACGTGCGATCCCGAGTGGTGGACGTTCCCGAATCGCTGCTCGACACACACTAAATCCGGTGCGGGGCGCCGTCTACCTGCTGTGTAACCGCGCGGCTGAACAGCGCCGCAACGGCCGCGGCGGCCAGCATCGCCTCAATCGTCGCGTCGTCCAGCGACGCCGGCATGTACGCGGACGCGTTGAGCAATGACAGCACGGCGGCGACCAGGCCCTGTGCGCGCTCACGGTCCAGATCGCCCCGTGCTCGTACGAGCGCGTCGACCCAGAAGGACTCGTACCTGTGCTGTCGGCGTCGCAGGGCACGGGTCGCCAGCGGCGACAGCGAGCGGTGCTCGCGGGCGTAGACGGCCAACAGGCCGCGTCGTCGCGCGCCGAAGGCCGCGTGTAGGTCGACAAGGGCGTGCAGGACCTCCGTCGGTGTGCCGGCGTTGGTGGCGCGCCGGGCGCCGGCCAGCAGCTCAGTCATGGCGGCGTCGCATAACTCGCGCAGGATCGCGTCCTTGTTCTGAAAGTGCCGGTAGACGGCCGGCCCGCTCACCCCTGCTGCGGCACCGATGTCGTCGATGCCCACGGCGTGAAAGCCTTGCCGCGCGAACAGGTCGGCGGCGGCCTCGAGGAGCAGTTTGCGGCGCAAACCGGCCACTTTCAGGCCTCCTGTCGATTTGTGGTTACGTTGTTCGCCGTCCGATCCGCTGGGCCGGGCTGGGATCCTACCGGCGCTGGGGTTGCCTGCGTCGGCACCCGCCGCACCAAATCAAGGGAGGTGAACGAAACCGCTAGCCCCCGCCGATGCTGTCGCATCCTCTTCTCAGTTCATGATTTAGGGGCCCTGCTTCGAACCCGCGATGTGCAGCGGCACGACTCAGCGCAAAACGACTCCGCCCTCGATGCCCGTGAACTGCGCGCGCAGCTCGGTCTTGAGCAGCTTGCCGGTGGCATTGCGCGGCAGTTCGGCGACGAAGTGCACGTCACGCGGACACTTGAAGTGTGCCAGCCGCTCCCGGCACCACGCTACGATCTCCTCGGCGCTCGGCGCCTGTGTCGCCGGGTCGGCGACCACGACCGCGACGACGCGTTCGCCCCACTTCGCGTCCTTACCGCCGATCACGGCGGCGTCGAACACCGCCGGGTGGCGGAAGAGAACCTGCTCGACCTCGATCGGGTAGACGTTCTCGCCGCCGGAGATGATCATGTCCTTCTTGCGGTCGACGAGGGTGATGAAGCCCTCGGCGTCCATGCGCCCGAGGTCGCCCGTGTGGAACCAGCCCCCGCGTAACGCCTCGGCGCTCGCCTCGGCCTTCATCCAGTAGCCGGTGAACACATTCGGGCCGCGCACGATCAGTTCGCCCACGGTGTCGGTCGCGACGTCGCGGTCGTCGTCGTCGACGATGCGGGCGTCGACATGCATTGCGACGCGGCCGATCGACCCGGCCCGCGTGCTGACGTTCTCGGCGTCGAGGACGGTCACCAAGGGAGCGGTCTCGGTCATGCCGAAGCCCTCGGTGAAGGGCACGCCTCGCTCGCGCATGAAGTCGATGACCGTGAGGGGGACGGGCGACCCGCCGCCCATGGCGAAACGCAGCGCAGACAGGTTGAAGGAGTCGAAGTCGGGCACCTGTGTGAGTGCGGTCCACATGGCCGGCACCATGAACTGGACCGTGACGTGGTGGTCGGCCATCGCCTGTAACGTCGCTCGCGGCTCGAAGGACGGCATGATCACGCTGGTGCCGCCGACGTACAACAGCGGCAGGGTGTGTACTCCCAGCCCGCCGATGTGGAACATCGGCGCCACCGCGACGGTGACGTCCTCGCCCCGCAGGCCGATGTCGGTGCCGAGGACGTTGATCGCGTTCCATAGCAGGTTGTCGTGGGTGAG
This sequence comes from Mycolicibacterium iranicum, assembly GCF_002101705.1. GTDB lineage: Bacteria > Actinomycetota > Actinomycetes > Mycobacteriales > Mycobacteriaceae > Mycobacterium > Mycobacterium iranicum. Next base: position 102,008 of record NZ_LQPC01000019.1, read on the forward strand.
GATCGCGCCCTTGGGTCGGCCCGTCGTCCCCGACGTGTACATGATGAACGCGGGGTCGCGGCCGTCGACGTCACCGTTGAGCGGTTCGGGCGCGGCGCCCGAGACGACGTCTTCGTAGCCGAGCTCGCCCGGCGCCGGCACCCCACCGGCGCGCACGACATGGCGCACGCGGACTCCGGACTCGGTGACGGCGCTCCTGGCCTGCGCGGCGAACGGCTCGTGGAAGACCAGAACATCGGCGCCTGAGTCGGCCAGGATGTAGCCGATCTCGGGTCCGGCAAGGCGCACGTTGAGCGGAACTGCAAGTGCGCCGATTTTGGCGCAGCCCAGCAGCACCTCGATGAACTCGGTCGAATTGACCAGCAGCATCGCGACCCGATCGCCCTTGCGCACGCCGAGGGCGATGAGTGCGGCGGCGACCTGGTTGGTGCGCCGATCGAGGTCGGCGTAGGTGATGTGCGCGCCGTTGCTGATCAACGCGGTGCGCCCGCCGTTGAGGAAGGCGCGCCGGCTCACCCACTGACCGATGCCGAGTTGCATTCGATTCCCTTTCATTCCGCGGCGACTCAGTAGGACGCGGGCAGTTTCAGGCTGTGCTGCGCCACGAAGTTGAGGATCATTTCGCGGCTGATCGGCGCGGTGCGCATGAGCCGGGCCGGACCCCACAACGTGGCGAGGCCGTACTCGGTGGCCATGCCGTTGCCGCCGTGGGTTTGAATCGCCTGGTCGAGCGCCAGGATGCCCGCCTCGGCTGCGGCATATTTCGCCATGTTCGACGCCTCACCCGACCCCGGATCGCCGGCGTCGTGCAGGGAGGCGGCACGCTGAGTCATCAACCGGGCCAGCTCAACCTGGATCTTGGCGTGGGCGAGCGGGTGCGATACGCCTTGGTGCGAGCCGATCGGCGTTCCCCACACGTGGCGGTTGCGGGCGTAATCGGCGGCTTTATCCAGCGCGTAGCGACCGATGCCGTTGCCGAGCGCCGCCCCCATGATTCGCTCCGGGTTCAGGCCCATGAAGACCTGGCGCAGGCCCTCGTTCTCCGCGCCGATAAGGTTGGCGGCCGGCACGCGGACGTCATCGAAGAATAGAGTGAACTGCTTCTCTGGAGTGACCGCCTGCACCGGGATGAGTGACTTGGTGAGCCCGGGGACATCGGTGGGCACGACGAGCAAGCTGAGTAGTCCGCGACCACTGTCGTTGGTAGACGTTCGGGTGACGACCAGGATCGCTTCGGCTTCGTCGACACCAGAAATGTAGTACTTGGTGCCGTTGATGACCCAGTCGTCGCCGTCGCGTTTCGCGGTCGTGGAGATGTTGTGCGAGTTCGAGCCCGCGTCCGGCTCGGTGATCGCGAATGCCATGATCGTCTCGCCGCTGGCGATGCCCGGCAGCCACTGCTGCTTGAGTTCCTCACTGCCGAATGCCTGGATGATCGTGCCGCAGATGGTCGGCGAGACGACGGTCATCAGCAGCGGGCAGCCCGCCGCGGCGAGCTCCTCACCGACGATCTGCATGTCGTAGATGCCGCCGCCGCCGCCGCCGTACTGCTCGGAAAGGTTCACCCCGAGGAAGCCCTGTTTGCCCACGGCCTGCCACAGCTCGGTGCTCTTCCCGCCGGCCAGCGACTTTTCCAGGTAGTACTCGTGTCCGAAGTCCTTGGCGATCTCGGCGACCGCCTTGCGCAGGTCCTGACGTTCCTCTGTCTCGTGCAATTCCATGACACTCCTCACATCGGTATCGACGCGCCACCGATCGGGAGCGCGCCGGCTTCATTAGAGCTCCGTGGCGTCCGACGCCACTTCACCGCCGTCCACCGCCTCGACCACGGCGAGGACGTCACCGCTCGAGACCTGATGGCCGACCTGGACCGGCAGGGCGCTCAGCACCCCGTCGATCGGGCTCGCGACGGTGTGCTCCATCTTCATCGCCTCCAGGACGACGAGCGTTTGACCGGCTGACACCGTCTCGCCCTCGGCGACCGGTAGTCGGATCACCGAGCCCGGCATCGGCGCGGTGAGCGACCCGGGCGGGTTCAGAGTGCTCGGGTCGACGAAGCGTGGCGCCAGCCGCAGGGCGGAGTAGCCGGCGACCGAGTCGAGGTGGGCAACATCGCCGTCGAGGACGACATCATAAGTGCGGCGCACCCCGTCGACGCGCAGCACCACCCGCTCGCTACTGCCCTCGACAACCTCGACGTCGGCCAACGGCTCGTCGTCGACCTGCAGGCAGGTCCCTGTCGAACCTAACGTGTACCCGACGCGCACTTCGCGCCCGCCCTGGGTCTGCCAGGTTGTGGTCTGCGGCTGCGAAGGGTTGTTGCGCCAGCCGGCGGGCAACGTGGCCTGCAGAGTTGCGACGGCACGCCGCGCGGCCACCCCGGCCACGGTCGCCGCGACGGCGTGCAGGCGCTCGGACTGCGTGTCTGGGAGGGCAGCGCCGAGTTGGGCGACGTCGTGTCGGTCAAGGAACCCAGTGTCGGTGCCCCGCCCGGCGAACTCGTCATGGCGCAGGACGCGAACAAGCAGGTTGCGATTGGTGGTCACGCCGTGAATACGGGCGCCGGCCAGCGCCGCCGAGAGGCTGGCAAGTGCCTCGTCGCGCGTTGGTGCCCACGCGATGACCTTGGCCAGCAGCGAATCGTAGTAATGACTGATGACCGAACCGGCACGAAAACCCGAGTCAACCCGCACGCCGGCAAGCGCCGGGACATCCAAGGTGCGCAGGGTGCCGGTACAGGGCCGGTAGTCATCGGCCGGATCCTCGGCGCACAGCCGGGCCTCGACCGCGTGACCGCGAATTCGCGGGTTGTGCATCTCCTCAGGCAGCGGGCGGCCCATGGCTACGAGCAGCTGGGCACGCACCAGGTCGAGGCCGGTGATCAGCTCGGTAACCGGGTGCTCGACCTGCAGCCGGGTGTTCATCTCTAGGAAGGCGAAGGAGTCGGCTTTGCCATCCTGAGCGGCGTCGTAGACGAACTCGACCGTCCCGGCGCCTACGTAGCCGACGGCGCGCGCGGCGGCGATGGCGGCCTCGCTCATCCGAGCGCGCAACGCGTCGTCGACGACCGGTGACGGCGCCTCCTCGATCACCTTCTGGTGTCGACGCTGCACGGAGCACTCGCGCTCGAACAGAGAGACGACGTTTCCGTGCGTGTCGGCCATGATCTGGATCTCGACGTGGCGTGGGCGCTGGACGTAACGCTCGAGGAAGACGGTGCCGTCGGCGAACGCGGCGGCGGCCTCACGCGAAGCGGAGGTGACCGCTTCGTCGAGCTCGTCCGGCGACGCGACAATGCGCATGCCTCGGCCACCGCCGCCGGCGCTGGCCTTGACCAGCACGGGGTAGCCGACGTCGGCGGCCAGCTTCGCCAGCTGCTCGGCCGATAGCCCCGTCGTGTCGCCACCGGGCAGCACAGGCACCCCCGCGTCGGACATCGTCTTCTTGGCCTGCAGCTTCGAGCCCATCGCGTCGATCGCCCCGGGCGGCGGACCGATGAAGACGAGGTCGGCGGCGGCACAGGCGCGCGCGAACCCGGCGTTTTCCGAAAGGAAGCCGTAGCCGGGGTGTACTGCGTCCGCGCCGGTGAGCGAGGCAGCGGCGATGATCCGGTGGATGTCGAGGTAGGTCTCGGCGGCAGACGAGCCGGGAAGGTGCACGGCCTCGTCGGCGTCGGCGACGTGCCACGCGTCGGCGTCGGCGTCGGAATAGACCGCGACGGTGGCGATCCCGAGATCGCGGCAAGTGCGGAACACCCGCCGCGCGATCTCGCCACGGTTGGCGACCAGGACCTTGCGGATCTTGGGCATCGCCATCACATCCGGAACACGCCGTAGCCACGCTGGCCACGGACCTCGCCGTTGTGGATCACCGACAGGCAGAACCCGAGAACGGTCCGCGTATCGCGGGGATCGATGATCCCGTCGTCGTAAAGTCGGCCGCTGTTGGCCAGTGCGACGGATTCGCGCTCGATCTGTTCCTCGACGGCGGCGCGCATCTGGGCGTCGGCCTGCTCGTCGAAGGGCAGCCCGCGGTCGGCGGCGGACTCGCGCGCCACGATGGACAGCACTCCGGCCAGTTGCGCCGGACCCATCACGGCCGACTTCGAGTTAGGCCAAGCGAATAGGAAACGCGGTGAGTACGATCGCCCGCACATGCCGTAGTTCCCGGCACCGTAGGACGCACCCATGGTGATGGTCACGTGGGGGACCGTGCTGTTTGATACGGCGTTGATCATCTTGGCGCCGTCCTTGATGATGCCGCCCTGTTCGTACTCGGCACCGACCATGAAACCGGTGGTGTTCTGCAGGAAGATGAGGGGGGTGTCGATCTGATTTGCCAGTTGGATGAACTGCGAACCTTTCTCGGCCTCCTCACTGAACAGGATGCCCCGTGCGTTTGCGAGGATGCCGACCGGGAAGCCGTGGATCGAGGCCCAGCCGGTGACGAGTGACGTGCCGTAGAGAGGTTTGAACTCGTCGAAGGCCGAGCCGTCGACCACTCGGGCGATGACGTCGCGGGGGTCGAAGGGCACCTTCGGATCGACCGACGCGATGCCGAGCAGCTGATCGGGGTCGTGCACCGGTGGGTGCGGCGGCGTGGTGGGTCCGGGGCCGTTCTTCCGCCAGTTGAGCCGCGCCATGATGCGACGGCCGATGCGGATCGCATCCTGCTCGTCCTCGGCCATGTAATCGGCCAGCCCCGAGGTGCGGGCGTGCATGTCGGCGCCGCCGAGCGACTCGTCATCGGAGACCTCGCCCGTGGCCATCTTGACCAGCGGCGGACCGCCGAGGAACACCTTGGAACGGTTGCGCACCATCACGACGTAGTCGCACATGCCCGGGACGTACGCACCTCCCGCGGTCGAGTTGCCGAAGACCAGGGCCAGTGTCGGCAGCCCCGCTGCGCTGTGCTGGGTCAAGTCGTGGAACAGCTGTCCGCCGGGCACGAAGATCTCTGCCTGTGTGGGCAGGTCGGCGCCGCCAGATTCGACGATGTTGATGATGGGCAGTCGGTTCTCCCGCGCGATGGCCATGCCGCGGAACACCTTGCGGAAGGTATAAGGGTTCGATGCGCCGCCGCGGACGGTGGGGTCGTGGGCGATGATCATCGACTCGATGCCCTCGACCACGCCGATGCCTACCACCACGCTACCGCCGACGGGGAACTTACTGCCCCAGGCGGCGAAGGGGCATAGTTCGAGGAACGCCGTGTCGGGGTCGAGCATCAGCTCGATGCGCTCGCGGACAAGCAGCTTGCCCCGCTTACGGTGGCGCGCAACGTATTTCGCGCCGCCGCCGCCGTTGACCAGCGCCAGTTGCTCCGCGATGGTGTCGAGTTGCGCGCTCAGTCCTTCGCGGTTCTTGAGATAGCCGGGCGCGGTGTCGTCGACCCGATCGGGCAGGACCTGTACCAAAGTTTTCCTTCCGGGCGAGCATCGACGTCGATCTACTAGGCGCTGATGTTAGCCGCAATTAACATCAGGTGACAACGGCGCAGGCGGGCGTCGGATTTGTTCCGCGCCGTGGTTCCGTCGAATGGCGAGGATCGAAGCGGTGCGTTCGCTGCAGATCGAGCGATCGAAGGAATTGACTGGGGAGGGACGGCACACAGGGCCCGTGCGAGGTCGTATCGAGTTCCTCGTCCGGCGCGCGTGGAGTCTACGGTTCGCGATCTCGGGTGAACACCCGCAGCGATTGTCAGTGTCGCGCCATGCCCTTCAGCCAACCGAGTAGTGCATAACGCCGGTCGGCCAGAATCTATCGGGTCTCCTCGGCTTTGGCCAGCGGCGGAGCGGCCTGATCAGGCGCCTGTCCGAGGGTATACAGGCCGAGAATGCCGAGAAAACCCGCACAGTGCTCGATGAGCATTTCAGTCGAGAGGTTCAGTTGTCCATCTATCCAGCGACGGAGTATCTCGAACAGGCCCCCGACACCGTAGGTAGCGGCGAGATCTGCGACTTGGAGCACATCGCTGGGTATATCGAGGTGCAAGCGGGCCTCTCTGAGCACCAGCTCCGCAAAATCGGTCATCAGATCGCTTCGCAGCTGCCGAAGGAGGGGTTCTGCGCCCGACTCGACAAACAGTATGCGGGCCATGCGGGGATCGTTCTCGATCACCTGAACCAGGGCCTTGATCGGAGCGTAAGCCAGTTCTTGAGGAGCAACCGTGTCGTCCGGAATGGCGCTGGTTATCACCGCTTGGAAGGTAGTGGAGATCTTGGCAAATACCGCACGCAAGAGCGCGTCTCGATCGCGAAACTGTTGGTAGAAGTACCGGCTCGTCACTCCTGATTTCGCACACACGGCGGTCACGGTGCACGCGGTAGCTCCGTGGGTGCCCATGATTGAGACCGCGGCATCAATCAACATCACGCGACGCTGTGCATCGCGTTGAGTTGCGGACAGCCCGCCATAGACACGTGCTGGACTCATGTCCTACAGTCTGGCAGTCTTATCTGACAAGGCATAAAGTCAGATCCAAACTTCGAGGAAGGACCTCAAATGTCGGACGATCAAGCCCCGACCCCGACCCGGGTGCTGCCAAAACCCAGGCGCGTTCGGTTTCCGATGCCGACCTCCACGAAGCGGCAACATTTTGTCGATGGCGACCTGGTGATGAGCCATTTCATCTCGGTGCTTTCTGCGACGTTCCCGGAAGGCGAGGATTTCTTCATCCGCTCGGTCAGGAACTTCCAGAGTTCCATCGACGATCCCCAACTAGAGACAGCGGTCAAGGGTTTCATCGGACAAGAGGCCACACATCGACACCAGCATCGTCTCCTAAACGAGCGACTCCAGGTCATGGGTTATCCGACCGCGCGAATCGACCGTCATGTCGGACGCTTGATCAAGCGATTGGAACGGCGCTTTTCGCCGGAAATGCGGCTGTCCATGACCTCCGCGTTGGAGCACTACACCGCTACGCTGGCAGAAATCATTCTTACCAGCGAAGACGCCCAGAAGCTCATCGGCCAGACAGAGGTTCGACCGATTCTGCTGTGGCATGCCTTCGAGGAGTCGGAGCACAAAGCGGTTGCCTTTGATGTCTATCGGCTGGTGGGAGCAACCGAGCGCACCCGTGTACGGGGCATGCGGATCGCTTCAGTAATTCTGTTCGGCGAGCTCATTCTGCAGACTGCCTTGTCTATGGCCGCTGATAGAGCCTCATATAACCCGGTCACCCTGGTGCGCAGTCTGTACCGCTTTAGTCGCACCCCGATGTTCACCGCCGATGCGCTGCGGCGTTTCCGTTCCTACAATCGCCCGGGTTTCCATCCTGATGATTGGGACAGCGCCGCGGTCCTGGAGCATTGGAGCAAAGAACTGTTCGACCAAGACGGTTCACAGCGAGTTATCGCTTCGTCGGGATAGCAAAGATGCGGAAGTGCGGCGACGCAGGAGCTCCGTTCCTGCGTCGCTCCTTCCGAACAGGGTGCGACGCGTCGGTGACTCACGGATTCGGTGCTCGGTGGCCGGTGAAGGTGGCGGTCGGACCCGCAAATGCGGTTCGCAGCGATCGCCACGGGGCTGGCTGGCCTGTTGTGAGCCTCGATCAGTCGCTGATGACATAGCGTTGAGCCAGGGTTTCAGCAAGTCTGCTGGTGTGCGCGACCACTTCTTTCTCGGTCACCGCAAGCAAACCGGAGTGCCAGGCGGTGATGACTTCGACGAATCCCCCGACAGCGATCAGGGTGTCCATGCGAAGGGCTATCTCGTCGGCATCTTGTCGGAGGTGTGGCCGGCTTGCCTCAACGACCAACTGCGTTGCTTCCTGTAGCGCCACGGCGCGGCGGTCTTGTAGCGGTGAGCTACCGACATGCTGAGCGAGGAGGATGCGTGCCCGGCCGGGATCGCGTGCGATCCGGTCGACCACGATGGTGATCGCCGCGGTGATGGTTTCGATCGGCGGCCGATTCGCACGCTCGTTGAAGAGCGCGGCGACCTCGCCGAGCATGTCATTGCGGACGCCATCCCACGCAGCAACGAGCAGCTCATCGCGCGTCTTGAAGCCCTCGTAGAAGTATCGATCGTTCAGCCCTGTGCGGGCGCATACGCCGCGCATAGTGACCGCGGCCCAACCGCTCTCACTCCAAATCTCGGTTGCGGCCTCGATCAATTGCTGCCGTCGCTCGGCACGACGCTCGGCCCCGGTCCGACCACCCCAGCGCTTGTTTCTCGACCGCACCTCTCCATCTTGACAAGGTGCTCGTTCCACCACCAAACTGGTGGCATGCGACACCAATGGTGGCTGGTGCCCCCAGATGAGAGTTTCCCCACAGCAGACGTCCATGTCGCGACCCGAAAGGCAGACGGATGAGATTGCTGCCCTTCGGCGGCGCACCAGGCAGAACGCACCGCGCCGATGCAGTCGTCACGGGCGCAGGAAGCGGTATCGGCCGCGCATTCGCCGTGGAGCTTGCGCGCCGAGGTGGACGCGTGGTGTGCGCCGACAAAGATCCCGTCACTGCAAAAGAGTCGGCAGAGTTGGTGAGGCAGGCTGGCGGCGAGGGCTTCGACATCGAATGCGATGTCACCGATCTTGAGCAGGTCCGCAACCTCGCTGATGTGAGCGAAGACTGGTTCGAGAAGGCTGCGAGCCTCGTCATCAACAACGCCGGAATCGGTGCGGGCGGCAACCGCATCGGCGCGACGTCGATCGAGGACTGGAACGCGGCGATTTCTGTCAACCTCTGGGGCGTTATCTACGGCTGCGAGACTTTTGTGCCTCGGCTCCGCAGCAATGGGCATGGCGGAGTCATCAATGTGGCGTCGGCAGCGAGCTTTGGCTCGGCCCCTCGGATGGCGGCTTACAACGTGAGCAAGGCCGGGGTGCTCGCTCTGTCGGAGACATTGGCGGCCGAACTGAGCGGTACTGACATCAACGTCACAGTGCTTTGCCCCACCTTCGTGAAGACGAACATCGTCAACAATCCTCAAATCGACGAGGCGGCTGCAAGACTCGCGGCCAACCTGATGAAATGGACCGGCATTTCGCCACAGCACGTTGCTCGAACGACGTTGAACGCGCACGATCGCGGACAAATTTATGTAGTACCCCAACTCGATGCCAAAGTCTTGTGGCAACTCAAAGAGCCCTACCCGGCCCCTTTACTCGCACGCTGGGCCTCGTGGAGCGCATGGCCTCATGGAACGATTCAGCCGAGTAGAGGAGCAGGGAAAATGGCTTTCGCATACAGTGACATGCTCGAGACAATCAAAAACAAGCAATGGGCTCTTGCCGATATCGATTGGAACGCCCCTGGCGCGGAACTGATCACCGATGAACAGCGTCCCAAACTCAAGCAATTCATGTCCGACGTGGTGTGGATTGAGCATGTTGGAGCACGTGCCTTCGCCGCGATGGCTCCAAAGGCGCCATTCGAAGCGCTCGGAGACATTTACCGTTACTTTCACGCCGAGGAGCAGCGTCACGCCAATGCCGAACTTGCCTTGATGCGTCGCTGGGGCATGCTCGAGGAAGGCGAGAAACCGGTCCCGAACAAGAATATTCGGCTGGTCATCGAATGGCTGGACCGTTATGCGGAAGCCCTGCCCCTGACCGTCATCGGGGCCGCGATTCCGGCACTGGAGACTGCGCTCGATGGAGCGCTGCTGAAGTTTCTCCTCGATGAGGTTGACGACCCTGTGTGCGGGGAGGTGTTCAACAAGGTCAACAGCGACGAATCAAGGCATCTCGCGGTTGGCTTCCAGGTCTTGAATGACCTGGGCGCCAGCCCGATGCGAATCCACGCCATTCAAACTGCGGGTGCTCTTGTCGACCCGCGCATTCTCACCGGCGCGTTGCTGTATATCCCGCTCCTGACGCGCATGTTGATGAATCTCAACGCTATGGGTCTGTCCGAGGAGAAGTTATACAACGCAGTGACGCGGTATGCCAATGTCGGCGATCGCAGTGAGCATACGCGGAGGGTGCCCGGCTATCACATCTTGAAGGCGCACATGTCGTCGTCCATCAAGCGGTCCCAGCCTCTGCACTTCGTGTCTCAGCGCCTTGGCAATGCGATCGATGTTTTCCCTGTTCAGATTTTCGGTCGGCCGCCATCCTGGACGGACGAACTGACCTACGAACCGGTTGCCAAATGACAGGCACCACGACGACGTTGATCGTCGGCGCCGGGTTCGCAGGTATCGGTGCGGCGATCAGACTGCTTCAAGAGGGCACGGATGACTTCGTCATCCTGGAACGGTCAGATCGCGTCGGAGGCACCTGGCGAGACAATACTTATCCCGGTGCGGCCTGCGATATTCCCTCGCTTCTCTACTCCTACTCGTTCGAGCCGAATCCGGGCTGGACTCGTACCTACTCGGGGAGCGCTGAGATCCTCGAATATATCGACGATATGGTCGACAAGTACGATCTTGCCCGGTTCATCCAGTTTGATACCGACGTGACTGCCTTGGAATTCGATGAGAGTGCCGGCATCTGGATGGCCGACACGGCAGATGGAAAGCGGTATCACACCCGGTCAGTTGTGATGGCCAGTGGACCACTTGCCAACGCCAGCTTTCCCGATATTCGGGGTATTGACTCGTACGGTGGAAAAAAGATCCACAGCGCTCGATGGGACCATGGCTACGATCTCGGCGGTAAGAGGGTTGCAGTCATCGGGACAGGCGCGAGCGCGGTTCAGATCATTCCCGAGCTCGTAAAGTCGGCTGCCTCGGTCAAAGTCTTCCAGAGAACGCCCGGCTGGGTGTTGCCCAGGGTGAACTTCAGGCATCCGGCCTGGGCGCGTTCGACCTTCACACACCTGCCGGTGAGCGAACAAGCGCTCCGCGACGCGTGGTTTTGGGCCCACGAAGTGATGGCAGTGGGTATGGTCTGGAACACCGCCGCGACGTCCGCGATACAGCTGGCGGCCAAGGCTCATCTCCGTCGGCAGGTGAAAGACTCCTGGTTGAGACGTCAGTTGACGCCCCATTTCAGGCCTGGATGCAAGCGCATGCTCATGACCAGTGATTATTACCCTGCGCTACAGGCGGATAACTGCAAGCTGATCAGCTGGCCGATCGCCACATTGTCACCCAACGGTGTTCGGACCGCCGACGGTGTCGAGCACGAAGTGGACTGTATCGTATTTGCCACTGGCTTCGATGTGGCCAAACGTGGCACCCCGTTCCCGATTAGCGGCCTCGGCGGTCGGAAGCTCGGCGATGAATGGTCTCAGGGGACATTTGCCTTCAAGAGCGTGAGCGTGGCCGGGTATCCGAACTTATTCTTCACTTTCGGACCGAATTCCGGGCCAGGCCACAACTCGGCGCTCGTATATATGGAGGCTGCAATTGACTATATAGTCAAGGCGATCAAGCTCCTTCAGCAAAATGACATCGGCACTTTGGATGTGAGGGAGGATCGTCAGGACCGCTATCACTCCGAAATTCAGCGCCGCCTTCGACGAACGACTTGGAATTCGGGGTGCAGCAGTTGGTATTTGACCGAGGACGGCTACAACGGCACGATGTACCCAGGTTTCGCGACCCAGTTTATGAGAGAACTATCCCGCTTGGATCCTCATGATTACGTGATAACCCGGCGCGACGATACACACGTCGAGCTGACGCAATCACTCTGAATACAAGTTTGCAGGGCTGACCGTCAGAACGGTGAAATACAGGAATGGATCGCAAGTCCGACCGTAATTACGAGATAATTATCATAGGAGCTGGATTTTCCGGCATCGGGTCTGGCATTAGCTTGATGAAGGCGGGATTTACCGACTTCTTGATGGTTGATGACGCCGATGGCGTAGGTGGTACGTGGCACTGGAACACCTACCCGGGTATCGCTGTCGATATACCGTCGTTCAGTTATCAATTCTCATACGAAATGCGGCCCTCTTGGTCGCGCACGTACGCCCACGGCAATGAGCTCAAAGCCTATGCCGAGCGATGTGTTGAAAAGTATCGGCTCTGGGACCATATTCGTTTCAACACAACCATTACCGAGGCTTGTTTCGACGAGAACGCAACACGGTGGCATTTGACCAGTGCCAATGGTGAGGAGTTCACGGCACGCTTCGTGATAAATTGCTCCGGCGTTCTCAGTCGGCCAAAGTGGCCTGAAATCAAGGGGGTGCGAGATTTCGCCGGCGTTACGCTCCACACGGCTAGATGGGACAATGCCAAAGATCTCAGCGGGAAGAGGGTTGCAGTAATCGGTACCGGTGCATCGGCGGTGCAACTGATACCCGAAGTCGCAAAGAAAGCAGAGAGTCTGACGGTATTTCAGCGAACTCCAATTTATTGTCTGCCGAAGCCAGACTTCCCCATACCGACGTGGGGTGGAAGGCTTCTACATTTCCTGCCGGGGGCACAATTGGCGACCCGGACCGCCAGCCAGGCGTTCGTGGAAATCACTTTCCCAATCGCCGCTCACTTTCATACGGTGATACCGTTCGCCGATGTCATGGAGAGCGCCGCAAAGCGGTACATGCGGCGTGAGGTCCATGACCCGACGACGAGAGAACAACTCATTCCGCGCTACTCGTTGGGCTGTAAACGACCCAGCTTCCACAATTCCTATCTCGCAACGTACAACCGGTCCAACGTTTCGCTCGAGACGAGCGGCATAACCCATATCGACCATGCATCCGTCCATACTCGAGACGGCAAAGCTCATCCCATTGACGTCTTGATCCTGGCCACCGGCTTCAAAGTGATGGAGTCGGGCAACATGCCAACTTACGTATTGAAGGGACGCGGCGGGCTGGAGCAGGCTACATGGTGGGACGAGCATCGACTGCAGGCCTTCGAAGGGGTGAGCGTCCCGGGATTTCCGAATCATTTCAACATCTTCGGCCCGTACGGCTACAACGGTTCCTCGTACTTCACGCTCATCGAGGCGCAGAGTCGGCACATCGTCCGGTGTCTTCGTCGCGCGCGGGCGCTGGGTGCTAACTGCGTGGAGGTCAAGAAGGAGGCGAACGACCGTTATTTCGCCGAAGTGCTAAGGCGGCGTCACAGACAGGTTTTCTGGCAGCCGAGCTGTTCCAATGCCAACAGCTACTACTTCGACAGGCACGGTGACGTTCCACTCCGTCCATCAACGACTCTGGAGACCTATTGGCGGAGCCGCACCTTTCGCCTCTCGGACTACCGATTCGAGAATCGGCCCGAAGAGGTGTGTCCCCGGTGACCAGAATGGATGCCCCTGACTGGCAGCCCAGTCTTGCCAGTCATCTCGTCGCGATGTCCTCGCGAACCACGCTGCGGCCACTGGCGCAGCTGATGCCATCAAACGCCTACGGACTTGCGGTGATGGATCGCGTGCTTCGAACAGCGCTCGTAGCCTCACGGCCTCGGCGCGGCGTCACAGTGCGCAAGGTTGACACTGTATTCGCCGGAGGCCCGGTTCGTGGGGACTGGATCACCACGCCTGCCATTAATCCGCATGCCAACCCTTTGCTGTACATCCACGGCGGCGCCTATTCTATGTGCTCGCCGGAGACGCACCGCGGTCTTCTTGGTGAACTCGCCTCGGCGAGCGGGCGCCCCATCTTCGCAGTGAAGTATCGTCTTGCCCCGCGGTATCCCTATCCCGCAGCCGCGGACGATGCGCTGAATGCGTATCGCTGGCTTACCAGCGGAGGGTCCCCGGGTTCTTGTCAGCGCACCGTCGCGGTTGCCGGCGATTCAGCGGGCGGTCAGCTCACGATGGCCACGGCCTTGGGCGCACGTGCAGTTGGATTGCCGCTCCCTGATGCGATGCTGCTGATGTCTCCCGTCCTGGATCTCAGGTGCGAACTTGCCAGAGCGCGTGAAATTCGCCGCCGGGATCCTTTTGCCTCCGCTCAATCAGCGGCGCGCGCTCTTGACCTCTACGTAGGTGGCGCAGATCGCGGAGATCCGCGCCTCAGCGTGCTTGACGCGGACCTCACCTCGATGCCGCCGATCCTCATTCAGGTGGGCGGGAGAGAAATGTTGATCGATGACTCGCGCCGTCTCGCCGAGCGACTTCAATCAGCTGGATCCCACGTCGAGATCCAGGTATACCGGGGACAGATCCATGTATTCCAGGCTATGTTCCGGATTCTTCCCGAAGCCCGAGACGCGATTCATCGAGCGGGACGCTTCCTTGAAGCCTCGGAAGTCAGGTGAAAGTGTCCGAACAGGCAATGCTCCTACACCTACACCACCTCGACCGCCGCAGCGTGAAGTCAGTCGTCTCTGCCTCATGAGCAGCAACTTCGCGACGGCCTGTCGCGCATACGATCCGTCGATCGTGATCATCGGGGCCGGCTTCGCCGGGGTTGCGATGGCCCACCGGCTGAAGAAGGACGGGTTCACGAACTTCACGATCCTGGAAAAGGCTGCAGACATCGGGGGTGTTTGGCGTGACAACACCTATCCGGGAGCGGCCTGCGACGTGCCGTCAGCGTTGTACTCACTCTCGTACAAGCCCAATCCTCGTTGGTCACGGCGATATGCCGAGCAACCCGAGATACTCAAGTACCTCCAACAACTCGTGGAGAGTGGCGGACTGGCCGCGCATCTGCGTACCCAGACCGAAGTTGTCGCAATGACCTTCGATGACCAGCTAGGGCGTTGGACCCTGGTTACGAACTCGAACGAGACAATAACCTGCGATGTCGTCGTCTCGGCCGTGGGTCAGCTCTCCTTGCCCCACGTACCCGTTATTGCCGACGCAGACACCTTCCAGGGGCCGCGCTTTCATTCGGCGCGTTGGGACCGATCGGTTTCGCTTCGCGGCAAGCAAGTAGCCGTCATCGGCACAGGAGCTAGTGCCATCCAATTCGTGCCACACATCGCCCAGGAGGCGGAGCATGTCACGCTATATCAGCGCACGGCTCCGTGGATCTTGCCGAAGTGGGACAGCAGGTATGGAGTCCTTCACGACAGGGTGAGCGAGTTATTGCCGATGGCGCTGCGCCTCGAGCGTTTCGCGGTATGGCTAATTTTCGAGTTGCTCGCTGTGACGCTAGTCGACGCGAAGCCCCTCTCACGCGTCCTCGGTGCGATCGCGCGCCGCCACCTACATCGGCAGGTTGCTAGCCCATCTTTGCGCGAGCAATTGATGCCTTCGGACGCGCCAGGGTGCAAGCGAGTGCTGTTCTCGAATGATTACTATCCAGCAATCGCGAGTGATCGCGTGTCGTTGGTGCCGAAGGCTATCGCAGAGCTCTGCGACAACGGTGTCAAGACCGTGGATGGAGAGTTTCGTCCTGCAGATGTCGTGATCTACGGAACCGGGTTTCGCGCCACCGATTTTCTCGCCCCGATGTCCGTGCGCGGCTCTCGCGGAGTCTCCTTGGCCGAGGTGTGGAAGACCCAGGCGTACGCATATCTGGGCATCACTGTCCCCATGTTCCCGAACCTGTTCCTGCTTTATGGTCCCAACACGAATGTGGGCTCGGGGTCGATCCTCTACATGATCGAGTCACAAGTCCGTCACATCGCAACGCTCATCAAAGCCGTGGCTGCTCATCCGGGTCATGCGATCGATGTCAGGACGGAGAGCGCGCAACGCTACAACACGCGCTTGAGAAGGCGACTACGGAGGTCGGTGTGGGCGCTGTGTGCGAGCTGGTATCGAACCTCGAGCGGGGAAATCCCGACGAACTGGCCGGGGCCTACCTTGGTTTATCGACTCCTTACCCGGAAGCCGCACAGCGGCGATTACGTCTTGAGAAACGTCGGGCGTCTAAAGGTCTGAGACCCTGCAGAACCGAGCCTGGCCGACTAAGGGCACGAGACGCGCACTTAACCGCTAGGCCAATAATGTCTAGATATTGACATCAATGGCATCTTTGTAAAGACTGGTGGACGCCGTCAAAGCGGCCCAGCGTCCAGGAGGAACCATGACGAATCACCTTCTCGCACCTGCGCACCACGTGAAGGAGCGGTTGTCCTCTGTGATCATGGTCCCCGCGCCTCACGCCGTCGACGACAGATGGCGTCGATGGAGCCGGGACTGGCCGGTTCGTGAACTGGCACCGGCACCCGCGGGCAGTGGATTGAAAGCCGTCCGGGGGGATGCCGGACTGCCCTTCGTAGGTCACACGCTCGACTACATCCGATTCGGCTCGGATTTCAGTCGAGAGCGCTACGACCGTCTGGGTTCGGTGTCGTGGATGGGCGCGTTCGGCACCAAGATGGTGGTCATCGCCGGCCCTGACGCCACTCGAGAGGCGTTCACGAGCGAAGCGAAAGCATTCTCTCAGGATGGCTGGTCCTTCCTGATCGACGCCTTCTTCCATCGCGGTTTGATGCTCATGAGCTTCGACGAGCACTTGATGCACCGGCGCATCATGCAGGAGGCGTTTACGCGTCCGCGCCTGACCGGATACGTCGAACAGGTA
This sequence comes from Mycolicibacterium iranicum, assembly GCF_002101705.1. GTDB lineage: Bacteria > Actinomycetota > Actinomycetes > Mycobacteriales > Mycobacteriaceae > Mycobacterium > Mycobacterium iranicum. Next base: position 118,350 of record NZ_LQPC01000019.1, read on the forward strand.
ACGCCATGCGTTCGCTCGGCAGTGCCTGCGTGGCCGGTGGGCCCGTCGGTTCGAATCTACCCACTGTTGAAGGAACTCACCCTCGACATCGCTACCGACGTCTTCATGGGCGGCCGCGGCAAGGACGAGAGCGATGCTGTCAACAAGGCGTTCGTCGCTACGGTCCGGGCGGCGAGTTCCCTTGTGCGTGCTCCGCTTCCGGGAACCAGATTCCGCGCTGGTGTGCAAGGGCGGCGCGTTTTGGAGGACTACTTCTTCCGGCATCTGCCGGCCGCGCGAGCCGGTGAAACGGAGGATCTGTTCGCTGCTCTCTGTCAAGCCACGACCGAAGACGGGGAGCGGTTTTCCGACGAGGATGTGGTGAATCACATGATCTTCTTGATGATGGCGGCCCACGACACCTCGACGATCACCACCACAGCGGTCACCTATTTCCTTGCCAAGTATCCGCAGTGGCAGGAGGCTGCGGCTGCGGAAGCCGCGGCCATCGGTGACGGGTTGCCGGACATCGAGGCCCTGGAGAAGATGACGGTCATCGACCTCGTGATCAAGGAAGCGCTCAGACTGCTTGCACCTGTTCCGCTGGTGATGCGCAAGACGGTTCGAGATGTCGCCATCGATGGATATCACATCCCCTCGAACACGTTATGCGCTATAACGCCTGCCGTGAATCACTTCGATCGAACGATCTGGAGTGATCCGGAGCGGTTCGATCCCTCACGTTTCGACGAGCCTCGGCGCGAAGACCAACACCACCGATTCGCCTGGGTTCCGTTCGGAGGTGGAGCGCACAAGTGCATCGGCATGCAATTCGGGACGCTCGAAGTCAAAGCAATCCTGCACAGGATGCTGCGTTCGTTCACTTGGAAGGTTCCGGAGAACTATCACGTCCGATGGGACAACACCTCGCTGCCCATTCCGGTGGACGGACTTCCGTTGGAGATGAAGCGCCGATGACCGTCGACCACAGCCCCTACCTCGAACCCACGGAGTTTCTTGACTGGCAACAAGATTCGGTACGTGACTTCGTGTCATCGGCGATCCGTGGTGCCTGCGGCGACACCGAGAAGGCCATCGCCATCTTCACCGCGGTCCGTGACTCCATTTGGTACGACCCCTACACGGTGACCGACAACCCGCACGCGTATCGCGCCAGCACCGTCGCGACCGCAGAACGGGCCTACTGCGTCCCGAAGGCCGTGCTCTTGACTGCAGCGTGCCGAGCGGCGGGAATCCCGGCGCGGCTGGGGTTCGCCGACGTCCGAAACCACCTCCAGACCAAGGCATTGCGCGAGCGGATGGGTGGTAGCGACGTTTTCGTCTACCACGGCTACAGTCTCATGTTCCTCAACGGTGCGTGGGTAAAGGCCACCCCGGCGTTCAATCGCGAGCTGTGCGCACGCTTCGGTGTCTCGCCGATCGAATTCGACGGCCGTAGCGACGCGCTACTCCATGGTTTCACCGCTGACGGCACCCAGCACATGGAGTATCTGCGCGACCGGGGAGCCTACGACGATCTACCCCTAGCAGACATCCTGCAAGCACTGAGAACGCATTACGGCACATTCATCGATCAGCCGAACAGCCGTCCCGACCTCTTCGCCTGAAAGGGCACTACACGATGCAAAGCACAATGCAAAATGTTCCGCTCACGGTGTCGGCGATCGTCCAGCATGCGGCAGCCATACACGGTGACAGCGAGGTCGTCACTCCGACCGGAAATGGATATCGGAGAACGCCTTACCGCATTGTGCTGGCGCGAGTGGCTCGCCTTGCCAATGCGCTGCGCAGTCTTGGCGTCACGGCAGACCAACGCGTGGCCACCTTCCAGTGGAGCAACCAGGAACATCTGGAGGCCTACTGTGCGATTCCCTCCATGGGCGCGGTCCTGCACACGCTCAACATTCGTTTGGCCCCAGAGCAACTGGCGTACATCGCCAATCACGCGAGCGATCAGATCGTCCTAGTCGACGCTTCGGTTGCCCCGTTGTTGGCGCGCGCGCTCCCAGCGATGGCGTCGGTGCACACCGTCATCGTCACCGGAGAGGGCGACCTTGCCCCGCTCCAGGGATGCGGGAAGACCGTTCTGCGTTACGAGGAAGTGCTTGCCGGCCAAGAAGAATCATTTGACTGGCCTGAGCTCGACGAGCTGTCCGCCGCGGCCATGTGTTATACGAGCGGTACCACCGGAGATCCCAAAGGCGTCGTCTACAGCCACCGTTCGACGTACCTTCACTCCCTGACCGCCTGCACAGCTAACGCTTTGTCAGTCAGCGAGGCCGACCGTGTGCTGGCCATCGTCCCAATGTTTCACGCCAATGCGTGGGGGCTTATTTACGCAGCGTTGATGTCCGGTGCGGATCTGGTACTGCCTGACCGGTATCTCCAAGCCGAACCGTTGGTGTCGATCATCGAAGACACCAGACCGACCTTGGCCGGTGCAGTGCCGACGATCTGGAACGATGTCGACCGATATCTGGATTCGCACCCTGAGCGGGACATTTCTTCGTTACGGCTGGTCGCGTGCGGGGGGTCTGCTGTTCCGCTTTCGTTGATGCGGGCATTCGAAGAGAAGTACGACGTGCCCATTGTGCAGGCCTGGGGTATGACCGAAACCTCTCCGTTGGCGACCGTTGCACGTCCGGCTCACAGAGCCGACGCGACGCGGCGCTGGGAGCTGCGCGCATCCCAGGGCCGACCGATCTGCGGTGTCGAAATCCGGTTGCGGGACGACGACGGGAAAGACGTGCCGTGGGACGGGCAATCAGTTGGGGAGATCCAGGCGCGCGGTCCCTGGATCACCGGGTCCTATTTCGGAAACAACGATACGGAGAAGTTCGACGAAGGATGGCTGCGTACCGGTGATGTGGGCAAGATCGACGCCGAGGGCTATCTGACACTGACCGACCGCTCGAAAGACGTCATCAAGTCAGGTGGCGAATGGATCTCCTCGGTGGAGCTGGAAAACACGCTGATCGGCCACCCTGCCGTGTACGAAGCGGCGGTAGTCGGCGTCGCGGACGATAAATGGCAGGAAAGGCCGTTGGCGCTTGTCGTCGTCCACCCCGGAACCGACGTTGACATTGACCAACTCCGATCGTTCCTTGCGGACAAAGTCGCCAAATGGTGGATTCCCGAGCGATGGAGCTTCGTGTCCGATATTCCGAGGACGAGCGTCGGAAAGTACGACAAAAAGGTCATCCGTGCGCGCCACTCTGCCGGCGAATACCTCATCGAAATCGAAACGTCATAACGTCAAATCCCTGGAATTCCAACAGTCGGAAGGTAATCATGTCCTCACCAATCTCTCCCTGGATGAATGCCGAATTACTCGAGCTTCGTGACCTCGCTGCGAAGTTCTTCTCGGCCGAATTGGCGCCGCATGCGAACCGCTTTGCAGACCAGCACCACGTCGACCGAGAACTGTGGAACCGAGCAGGCGAGCTGGGCCTGCTCTGCATGTCTATACCTGAGGAATACGGCGGAGGCGGTGGCACTTTCGCGCACGAAGCGGTCGTGCTTGAAGAGCAGGCCCGCATAGGTGACAGCTCATGGGGCGCGGGACTGCACAGCGGAATCGTCGCCCACTACATCCTGCAGTACGCGACTGAAGAGCTGCGCGCGCAGTGGCTTCCCAAGATGGCGTCCGGTGAAATGATCGGGGCGATCGCCATGACAGAACCGGGGACCGGGTCCGATCTGCAGAGCGTCAAGACAAAAGCCCTCCTGGACGGTGACGAGTACGTGATCACCGGCTCCAAGACTTTCATCACCAACGGCCAACAGGCCGACCTCATCATCGTTGTTGCCAAGACAGATCCGAGCCAGGGCGCTGCGGGCATCTCTTTGATCGTTGTCGAGGCTGACCGGGCGGGATTCCGGCGCGGCAAGGTTCTCGACAAAATCGGCCAGCGCGGCCAGGACACCTCCGAGTTGTTCTTCGATGAAGTGAGAGTTCCGCGCTCGCATCTACTGGGCCAGTCTGAGGGACAGGGCTTCATTCAGCTGATGACGCAGCTGCCACAAGAGCGACTCATCGTCGCGGTGGGGGCTGTCGCAGCGATGGAACTTGCCCTGGAGCAGACGCTCAAGTACACGCGTGAGCGGGAGGCGTTCGGTCGGCCTGTCTTTGGCTTTCAGAACACCAAGTTCACGCTGGCTGAAGCCGCGACAGAAACGCGCATCGCACGAGTGTTCCTCGACTACTGCATCGACCTGCACCTTGCGGGTCAACTCGACGTGCAGACCGTCGCCATGGCGAAGTGGTGGACCACTGAGCGAGCGATGAAGGTACTCGATGACTGTATGCAGCTTCACGGCGGATATGGCTACATGACCGAGTACCCCATCTCGAGGTTGTGGGTGGATCAGCGCGTGCAAAAAATCTATGCCGGCACGAACGAGGTGATGAAGGAAATCATCTCGCGTTCCCTATGACTCAGAGGAGTTGCCGCCCGCACGTTAGTCATCTAGAGGAGGAGGACTGATGGCATCGATGGTGGTGCCGTATCGCCACGACATGGGCGGCCACTGCGGATCGGGGGCTCTTCGGGATTTGACCGAATGGGCCGGGATCCGTTGGGGTGATGACACCCCGGACGAAGGCATCGTGTTTGCTCTCGGCGGGGCCCTCGACTTCTCGTATGTTCGCTCGGCCCACCTACGTCCACCGATCTACCTCGTTGGACGCAGCGCGGACCTCGAAGACGAATACTTGACCCGGTTGGGCGCGCGCTTCGAGTGTCGTTCGACAGACGACCCCGATCTCGGGTGGAAATGGGTGACCGAACAGATCGATGCCGGTACGCCGGTCATGGTGTGGACTGACATCGCCGAATTGCCCTATCTGAGAACGCGTCTGAGTATGAGCCGGCACGATGTCGTGATCGTAGGGTACGACGACGACGAGGAACTCGCCTTCGTGGTCGATAACGATCGCGATACACCTCAAGCCGTGCCTTACGAGAATCTACGGAAGGCGCGGGCATCGACGGGATTTCCCGTCCCCACGCGGCACACCACCTACGTAGTCGAGTGGCCCGGCGCGGCACCAGATCTCGGCAATGCTGCCCGGTCGGCCTTCCGTAGGTCCGCGGACGCGATGCAGGGTTCGTGTGTGAGCGCGCCGATCACCGAGGACTCCGATTGTGAAATTCAGGTGCGTGGGCTACCAGGGGTATCGACTTTTGTGGAGGATCTCAAGCGGTGGCCGAAGATCTTTGACGACGACACCCTCGACGGAGCCTTGTTTGCGCTGAGCGCCTTCATCGAAAAAGCCGGAACCGGAGGCGGTCTGTTCCGAGATCTGCAAGCACGTGGATGTCGGCGCGTCGCTGAAGAGTTGAGTTTCGAACCTGCGTTTAAAGCAGCGGAGGCTGCAAAGACCGCATCTGAGTTGTGGACCGCGGTTGCGCACGCCGCTTATGACCGCGGTGCAGATCCGCACCGAAGAGCGAGCGGCGCCGCGTCCGTGGCTGCGCAATTGCCGACAGCCGAACGTCGACTCGCGGAGGCGCTGAGGGAGGCAGGAGATCTACTCCTATGAGTTCTGATTGCTTCGGAGCAAGCCGAACTGGTTGCGACCCAGCAGATTTATTTGAGCGCTTTGAATTGTGTCATAGGAAGGGAGAATCACGATGGCTGTCTTCGCTGATGCGGAAGAGGTTTACCGCTACCTCGCCGGCATCTTTCGACGAGGTTTGGAGAACGAAGACCTTGCGAACAGACTTGCCGGGTCCGGGGTGGTGTTACGGATCCACTACACCGATCCGGATGCGGTAGTAACCGTGGATATGCCGGAGAAGGTCGTAGAGACCGGCGCGGACAGTGGCGTTACACCGAATGTCGAATTGTTCATGTCCGCGGATACCGGCAACAGGTTCTGGTTGGGGAAGGTGAACTTGACCATGGCGATGGCGAAAGGAACTGTACGAGCGAAAGGTCCTGTCACCAAACTGATCAAGCTCATACCGCAGGCAAAGAACCTCTTTCCGGAATACCGGGCAATCCTTGAGGCCGACAAGCGTCACGACCTGCTCAATGTGTGATGTCGGTGCGGTACCGCGCCCGGGCCCGGGTGAGCGGCGCGGGCCTCTGGGCGATGTGCCCGGAGATCATCCAGGACAGTTCGCGCGACCACCGTGCGCGGTCGGGATAACTACTCGAGAAGCGTAATTCGATAGAAGGGACTTCAACATGAAGACACGTGCGGCTGTTTTGTGGGGCTTGGAGCAGAAGTGGGAGGTCGAAGAAGTCGATTTGGATCCGCCAGGTCCCGGGGAGGTCCTCGTGCGGCTGGCGGCCACCGGCTTGTGCCATTCCGACGAACATCTGGTGACCGGCGACCTCCCGATCCCATTGCCGGTAGTGGGGGGTCATGAGGGTGCTGGCACAGTCGTGGAGTGCGGCGAAGGGGTTGAGGAACTGTCCGAAGGTGATTCTGTCATCTTGACCTTCCTTCCCTCGTGTGGGCGCTGCTCGTACTGCGCGCGCGGCATGGGCAATCTCTGTGAGTTGGGAGCGGCGCTCATGATGGGACCGCAGATCGACGGCACCTATCGCTTTCACGCACGAGGCGAGGACGTCGGGCAGATGTGTTTGCTCGGGACGTTTTCCGAGTACACAGTGGTGCCGCAGGCGTCCGTGGTCAAGATTGACGGCGGAATCCCCCTGGATCGGGCAGCCTTGATCGGTTGCGGCGTCACGACCGGTTACGGATCTGCGGTGCGGACTGGGGAGGTGCGCGCCGGGGACACCGTCGTGGTAGTGGGAGCGGGCGGAATCGGAATGAATGCGATTCAGGGCGCGCGAATCGCGGGAGCGCTGGCGATTGTGGCGGTCGATCCGGTGAAGTTCAAGCGAGAGCAAGCGAGCGGGTTCGGTGCGACGCACACCGCGGCCTCGATGGATGAAGCTTGGTCGCTGGTCAGCGATATGACGCTGGGCAAGCTGGCTGATGTCTGCATCCTCACCACCGATGTGGCTGAGGCCTCCTACACCGCGGAAGCGCTGGCCTTGGTCGGAAAGCGCGGGCGCGTCGTGGTCACGGCCATCGGGCACCCCGACGACTCATCGATCTCAGGATCACTGCTTGAAATGACGCTTTACGAGAAGCAGATTCGTGGCGCTTTGTATGGCTCATCCAATGCGCCGCACGATATTCCGCGACTGGTCGAGCTGTACTCCGCTGGGTTGTTGAAGCTCGATGAGTTGGTCACCCGCGAATACTCCCTCGACCAAATTAATGAGGGCTACCAGGATATGCGTTCAGGAAAAAATATCCGAGGGCTGGTCCGGTTCTGAAGAGCATCATGCCCACTGCTGGTCTCCATGTCCTTGCGTTGCTGCAGATCATGCGGCCGGGCCCCTTGGGTGGTTGGCGTCGGGTCCTTCTTTCCCGTCGTGAGGACGGCAAGCATCAGACACCTCATCGATCATCTATCACATTCTCTGGGAGGCTGAGATGACGGACGCTGGCACGACCACGGCAAGCAGGGATGGGGCTGCTCGTTTCGCTATCGCCCCGGAGGTGTGGACCACGCCGGAGCGACGAGCGCTGAGCCAAATGGCGCGGTCTTTCTCGGAACGTGAAATCGCGCCGAAGCTAGCGGAATGGGAGCACGTGGGTGAGATTCCGCGCGACCTGCATCTCAATGCTGCCGAGGTGGGGCTTCTCAGAATCGGGTTCCCGGAAGAAGTCGGCGGCAGCGGCGGCAATGCGATTGACTCTGCACTGGTCACTGAGGCCATCCTGGCCGCAGGCGGGTCCACTGGCGTCTGCGCCGCCTTGTTCACCCATGGCATTGCCCTTCCCCACATTGCCGCCAATGGCTCCGACGCCCTGATTCAACGATATGTCCGTCCTACGCTCGCAGGAAAGATGATCGGCTCGCTGGGCGTTACCGAGCCTGGGGCAGGCTCAGATGTCGCGAATCTGCGCACACGCGCGGTGCGCGAGGGGGACACCTACGTGGTCAACGGAGCAAAGACGTTCATCACCAGCGGAGTTCGAGCGGACTTCGTTACTACGGCGGTACGCACCGGCGGACCGGGTTACGGTGGAGTTTCATTGCTTGTGATCGACAAGAATTCGCCTGGATTCGAAGTGTCCCGCCGGTTAGACAAGATGGGGTGGCGATGTAGCGACACCGCCGAGTTGTCTTTCGTCGACGTTCGCGTACCGGCTGACAACCTGGTGGGGGCAGAGAACAGTGGGTTTTTGCAGATCATGCAGCAATTTCAGGCTGAACGGCTCGGCATCGCCGTCCAGGCGTACGCGACGGCGGGTCGGGCTCTCGACCTTGCCAAGAGTTGGGCGCGGGAACGTGAAACGTTCGGTAGACCCTTGACGGGGCGCCAGATCATTCGCCATAAGCTTGCGGAGATGGCTCGACAGGTCGACGTGGCGTGCACCTACACCCGTGCGGTCATGCAGAGGTGGCTAGCGGGGGAGGATGTCGTTGCCGAGGTGTCGATGGCCAAGAACACCGCTGTGTATGCGTGCGACTACGTGGTCAATGAGGCGGTTCAGATCTTCGGTGGGATGGGCTACATGCGTGAGTCTGAGATCGAGAGACACTATCGAGATTGCCGAATTCTCGGAATAGGCGGCGGCACCAACGAAATCATGAACGAGGTCATCGCCAAACGTATCGGACTCTAGCTACTTGATTGAATCGCCCTGACTTTCCCGGAGGCTCGGGTTATTGGATTCCGGCCAGGGGTTGGTCGGTCCCATGTGCATCGTGGAACGCGGCTTCGAACTCGGTGGGTGGGATGTCATTAAGGTAGCTGTGTAAGCGGCTGGTGTTGTGCCAGTACACCCAGCTCAGGGTCGCGAGTTCGACGTCCTCGACGGTCTTCCACGGCCTGGTGCGGACTGGCCCGTAGATCAGCTCCGCCTTGTAGTAGCCGTTCACCGTCTCCAGGGCATTATCGTAGCTGTCTCCGATCGTGCCGATCGAGCGGACCGCTCCGATCTCGGCGAGCCGTTCGCCATAGCGGATAGAGGTGAATTGCGATCCGGCATCGGAGTGACATGTCAAGCCCGGCAATGTGTTTCCGCGTGACCAACGAGCCATCTCCAACGCATCCAGCACCATGGTGGTACGCATGTGCGACGCTACCCGCCAGCCCACGATCATCGGGTCTGCTGCACCAATAGGTGACATCTGAGTTGGCTTGCCCAAAGCGGGCGGGCTGGAAGGATGTCAGTGTGCCTAGGCCCTACCCCCGTGAATTTCGCGACGACGTCGTCCGCGTTGCCCGTAACCGCGACGACGGGGTGACGATCGAGCAGATCGCCACCGATTTCGGCGTGCACCCGATGACGTTGACCAAGTGGATGCGCCAAGCCGACGTCGACGAGGGCGCCAAGCCAGGTAAGAGCACCAATGACTCCGCTGATCTGCGCGAGCTACGACGCCGAAATCGGTTGTTGGAACAAGAGAATGAAGTCTTACGGCGGGCAGCGGCGTACTTGTCGCAGGCCAATCTGCCGGGAAAAGGGTCTACCCGCTCGTAAGTGAGCTCGCCGCCGACGGGATTCCCGTCGCGGTGACGCGCCGGGTACTCAAGCTCGCCCGCCAGCCCTACTACCGCTGGCGGGCAAATCCCATCACCAATGCCGAACTCGTCGAGGCATACCGCGCCAACGCCCTGTTCGACGCGCACGGCGAGGACCCCGAGTTCGGCTACCGCTACCTCGTCGAGGAGGCCCGTGAGGCCGGCGAGCCGATGGCCGAGCGCACCGCCTGGCGCATCTGCTCACAGCAGCAGTTGTGGAGCGTGTTCGGCAAGAAGCGCGGCAAGAACGGCAAACCAGGACCGCCGGTGCACGACGATCTGGTCCAGCGCGACTTCACCGCTGAAACGCCAAACATGTTGTGGCTCAGCGACATAACTGAGCATTATACCGGCGAGGGCAAGCTCTACCTCTGCGCGATCAAGGATGCATTCTCCAACCGCATCGTGGGTTATTCGATCGACTCCCGAATGAAGTCACGCCTGGCGACCGCCGCGCTGCGCAACGCGGTCGGCCGCCGTGGGGTGGTCGCCGGCTGCGTGGTTCACACGGACAGAGGGTCGCAGTTTCGAAGTCGAAAGTTCGTCCAGGCCCTGCACCATCACGGCATGGTCGGCTCAATGGGACGTGTCGGCGCGGCCGGCGACAACGCGGCGATGGAGAGCTTCTTCAGCCTGCTGCAGAAGAACGTCCTCGACCGCCGCCGCTGGGCCACCCGAGAGGAGCTGCGGATCGCCATCGTCACTTGGATCGAACGCACCTACCACCGACGTCGCCGCCAAGGCGCCCTCGGCCGGTTGACCCCCGTCGAATACGAAGCCATCATGACCACGACGGCCAGTCAGGCCGCGTGACCGAAATTGTCACCTGATCGTGCAGCAGACCCACTTCCTGATAGAGCTTGGCACAGGCCTCTTTGGTAGGTGCACCGTCCTCGCGTGAGTCAGATGCATCGGGGTCGGGAGGCATATTAGACACGGCACGACCTTAGGACGGCGGTCTCACATGTCACGCCGACGCGCCGTTTGCTGTGGTGGGTCTGCTTCCGCAGCGCGGGGACAATATGGAGACCTTTCGGTCACATCGGTCACATCTGTCACAGGCAGCAAACACTCCGAAACGACAACAACCCTGCCTGAGCATTGCGTTTGCATGGTGCGCCGTCAGGGTTTCGAACCCCAGACCCGCTGATTAAGAGTCAGCGGCTGTCAGCGATGCCTGGGCTACCGGCGTCGCCGCGAAAACGTCAGAGTAGCTCTATCTGCTCAGGTTCCTCGACGCTAGGCCCGTTAAACTCCACCAGCGTATGACGGATCAATGGACGGTTTGTACGCCACTGGTTGGTCGAAGTCAAACAACCAGAACGCTATTTATCGACAATAGGTTGTTTGACAAGTAGTCACTGAGTAGAGTAACAGACGTGCTCTCTGCTTCGATTCCTGCCCGCTTGGTCGACGCAGGCGTGCGGATGGTGACTGGTGATGCACACAGCATCACATACCGAATCGATGGCCGCGCCGTAGTAGCGGACCTGGTTCTGGCAGAACGTGTGCCATCTCCGGCCGCAGTCCTTAGTCGTGTGCGCCGCCATCCAGGCCGCCGCGTATTCGTGGTGTGCGAGACCATCTCAGATGAGGCACGTTCAGCGCTCCTGGCTCAGGCTGACGTGGATCTCAGCGTCGGCAGCACCGGCGAACTGGTGCTCTCCGGGCGAACCTACCGAACGCCAACACCAGGACGGCCGCCCCGCGCCGCCAGCGAGCGCAGCTGGCGGCGGCGGGCGGCTGAACGGGTCTGTGTGCTTACGCGCGGTCACCTCCGCCAACGCGACATTGCCGCGGCCATCGGAGTTAGCCAGCAGGCGGTGTCCAAAATGACCGAGAAGGATCCGCTGCCGGACACGCCGATGACCGAGGCTGCGCGCCGGGAGCTCCTGGTGAAACTGGCATTGGTACCTGCGGACAGCGGACTTGTCGAAACGTACTGGTATGGAATGGATCCGGTAGTGGAGCAGGTGCGCAGTGCGACCCGACTCGGCGCCGAGCTCACCGTGCCGATCCTTGCTGGCGGCGAGGTCGCCGCCGACGTCCTGCGACCGTGGCAGGTACCAACCAGAGGTCTGGTCTATGCCAAAGAACTGGTCGACCTCTCCGAGTTCGGTTTGGTGGAGGCCACCGCCGAGGAAGCGACCTTGACTGTGCGGGTTCCCGCCGACCCGACCGTCTGGACGACCGCGGCCTGGTGGCGGCGGGTTCGTGATACGCAGCGTTCCGACATCATCACTGTGGATCCAGTGATTGCGCTTCAGGACCTCAGCGGCGGTGCCGATCTTGGCGACGGTGCACCGCAGCATCTCAGCGACTGGATCGTGCACCGGTGACCGGAACAGCATCGGTGCAAATCGCCTGCACTGCGGTGGCCGACGACAACGGAATGCGTGCACTGCGTGACGTGGCCGCAGTCACTGCCGACATCGAGTACCGCGTCATCGGCGGTCACATGGTGCGACTGCTGCGGCACGTCTACAACGTGTCGGGCATACCGCGACTGACCTCCGACGCAGACACCGGGATCGACGTCAACGTGGCGTCCACCGGGAACCTCCACGATCGACTCACCGCACTGGGGTACACCGCTGAGTGCGGCAACCGCTACGAGCGGGGTGAGCAAGCGGTCGACCTCTTAGTTCCCACCGCAGCCAAACCAGGCAAGCGGATCATCGGCGAACGAGCCTTCGACGGAGCGCCAGGGCTGCGGTTGGCGCTCGCCCTACCGCCGATCGAAGTCGCCGTCACAGCCCGACTCACCGACGGCGACACGGTTGAGTTCGAAATTCCGGTTCCCGACGTCGAGGCAGCATTCGTGTTGAAGATGCTGGCACGTACCGTTCGCGACTCCGAACGTGACCTCCAGGATATCGAGACACTACTGGAGATCGTCGCGTCACAACCCGATTACCACGCTTCGCCGTGGCGCCTGGGCGACCCCAAGATCACAAAGGCCGGCGAGCGCGGCGACGCTGCGCGTGTGGCAGCGCAGATGATCTCCAGTCCGCCGACGAGGGTGCCGGCCAGAGTGCGGGCGCTGCTCCGGCGCCATGTCGCCATCGTGTCGCGATGACGCACCAGCAGACAGTCGTTCGTTTCCGTGCGGCTACGCCGAGCGAAACGGTTTCGGTCTCGACGGAGCCGGCAAATGCTGAGCCGGAGCATTGACATGGCTGCTGGCTGCGCGGGTCCCCACGCCGGTGGCAATAACGGCTAGGTCGTTGTCGGCGGAGCGGCGTAGTCTAGTTACATGGATGTAGTTCCCGCGACGCCTGCCAACCTTGATAATGGTACGTCCTCGCCGGGACCTGGCGAATTCGCCGCGCAGGTCTATCCAGCAGCCGAGCGCGAGGCGGCTGGCCCGCGCCCCGAGCGCTTCCAGGTCCTCGCTCTCGATGGAGGGGGCGCCAAGGCGTTGTTCACTGCGCATGTGCTTGCACGTCTGGAGCAGGATCTGGGCGTTAGGATCACCGATTCCTTCGACCTCATTGCTGGCACGTCGGCGGGCGGCATCGTCGCACTGGGTCTCGGTGCGGGCCTCACGCCGAAGGAGATTGTCTCCCACTACGAAGAACTGGTCGAGAAAGTCTTTCCGGCGTCGAGGCGGCGAGGATGGCGCCGACCACGGCAGCTGAGATCGCCCATCTATGACGCAGAGGCGCTGCGGCAAGCGTTGACCGGCGTCCTCGGAGCCCGACTCCTTGGCGACAGCACGAAGCGACTCGTCATTCCCGCGTGGGATGTACAACGCGGGGCCGTGCACATCTTCAAGACTCCGCACCACACACGGCTGACCCGCGACTGGCGCATACCGATGGTGGACGTTGCACTGGCGACCTCGGCGGCGCCGCTGTACTTCCCCGCGGCGTACGTCGACGGACACAGGCTCATTGACGGCGGAGTATGGGCCAACAACCCGGCTGTCGTCGCGATCGCCGAGGCCGTCAGCATGCTCGGTGTTCCTCTCGACGCGATTACCGTCCTCAACGTCGGCACCATTGATCAGCTGACCGATCACCCCAAGCGCTTGGACCGCGGCGGACTCTTACACTGGGCAAGACCGATTGCCCCGCTGATCCTTAACGCCAGCAGCCGTGGCGGACAGGGCCTCGCCGAACACTTGATCGGCAAATCCAACTACACGCGCTTCGACGCTCTAGTGCCCGGCGGCCTCTACGCACTGGACTCGGCGGACCCAAAGGACGTGGCCGGCCTCGCTGCCTCAGTCAGCCGAGAACTCAGCCCTAGCTACACCGCGAAATTCGCTGACCACCAGGCGCCCGCATACACACCGGTGAACGGACGCCGACACCGCGACGATCCGGGCAGCATTTCACACACGGAGGCCCCCAATGCAACTCGCTGACCACTTCAACGTCTTGCTGAAAGACACGGTCAATCTCAGCCAGTTCAAACTGGACCTACTCAACCAGCGCGTCGAAGCCATCTACAAGGCACTCAAAGCCGACGTCGAAATCGGTGCGCTGATCACCGGCAAGACGCCGCAAGGCTCCTGGGCACACCGCACGATCATCAACCCCGTCGGTGACAACGAGTTCGACGCCGACTTCATGCTCGACATGAGCCAGAACCCGGACTGGGCCGACAACCCCAAGACCTACATCGATGAGGTCTACGCAGCCCTGCATCGGCACAGCACCTACGGCACCATGCCGCACTCACGTAAGTGCCGCTGCGCGCGGCTCGTCTACGCCAACTCCATGCACGTCGACATCGTCCCTCACCTCAACCTGGCCGACGGTCGAGAGGTCATCGTCAACCGCGACGACAACGAGTGGGAGCTGACGAACCCGCAGGGTTTCACCGATTGGATGAAGAAACAGGACTCTATCGCCAGCGGGAACTTACGCAAAGTGATCAGACTCATGAAATACCTTCGTGATCACAAGAATTCGTTCACCGGCACACGTTCAGTCCTGCTGACCACCATGCTGGGGGAGCAGGTAACAGACTTGCGCAAGCTCCTGGACCCGAGTTACTACAGCAACGTCCCCACAACTCTTCTTCATGTCGTGCAAGACCTCGACACCTGGTTGCAAGCGAACCCGATCAAGCCCTCCATCGCCGACCCGTCCGGTTCCGGCGTGACGTTCGACCACCGGTGGGGACCAGACCCCGAGAGCGCTCAGGCGACCTACAGCTACTTCCGTGACCGAATCCACGTGCATGCCGCCGACATCGAAGCGGCCTACGAGGAGAAAGACAAAGACCGCAGTGTCCAGCTGTGGCAGAACATCTTCGGCGACGGATTCAAGGCGCCGGCCACAACAACCGCTAGCGCGAAGTTTCCAGCAGCCACCTCTGCCGCGGACTCAACAGTGGGGCGCTCTGGTCGGGCAGGGTGACCAGACGCCACCAGCCCACGCTGACGGGCTGGCAGAAGCATCTCCTCGCCGAACTCAAAGCGCTAGCGCAACAACGTCCCAACGAAATCCAGGTCCGAGGAAGACCCACGCTCGACGCTAGCGGCGAGGCGTCGCTCCGCATCTCGCTACGCACGGCCGCCATCCCGCATCATCCGGGTGGCCTGCAACTTCAAGAGACCGAGGAGTTCATCCTTCAGCTTCGCCCCTCTTCGTACTCGCTACCGGCTATCGACGTTGATCACACTCGGTTTCTCGGCTACCCCCATGTGCTCGCGGGTCAACGACTATGCATCTATTTGGATCCTTCACGGGAATGGCAGCCGACGCTTGGTGTGGCCGGCCTACTCACCCGCCTTTGGGACTGGCTCGTCGACGCGGCCGCCGGAAACTTCGACGCCGCCACCGCCATGTACCACGCTGTTGGCGGAGTGCCGCATCAGGCACATGACACACCGACGATCGTTACCCGAGAACCCGGACCGGCGAAGCGCCACCAAACGGCTCACCTGATCGCCCGGTCAACGCACCGATACGACCTGACGTACTCGCCTGGAGCTGCCGGGCATCGCGTACCGGTAATTACCCTGGCCACCGCGCTGCCGTTCGGTGCCGCATCCACATTCGCGCTACTGCTTGCTCTCCTGGACGACCCCTACCTTGACCGCCTCGAAGGACGGGCTCCCCGGATCGCACCGCAATCGCCGGCGTTCCTCACCGCCCTCCTGGCGAGTGCGTTACGAAATCACCACGACGCCGAGCAATACTTCGTCCTCGCCGTGCCGCACCCCGCTGGAGGCCCACCCCACCTCTTGGGCGGACGGCTCCCCACCCCAACGGCGAATGCGCTCCGCGAGGTCGCGCAGCAACGGGGTGTGGGGGTTGTTCTCGACCCCGCGAAGATCAACACTGAAATCCCGATTGAGTGGTGCAGGATGTCCGACGAACGACCCGAAGTGACAACCCGCCGCGACGACGGCCGCCCCGTGAACGGATTTCAACGAAAGACTGTCCACATCTGGGGCTGCGGCGGGCTCGGATCATGGATCGCCGAATTCATCGCTCGCGCAGGAGCATCGGAGATCACCGTGTGCGACCCTGGCATCGTCACCGGCGGCTTGCTCGTCCGACAAAACTACGTCGAAGACGACATTGGCCGTTCCAAAGCCGAGGCACTCGCTGGACGGCTCCGCGCGATCCGTGATGACCTGACGGTCACCGTCGCAGAAGGGCACCTCCCAGAAGACCACACGTCATGCCTGGCAGCGGATCTCATCATCGACGCCACAGTGAACAACGGCATCACGAGCTGTCTCGATGCGTTGGCAACTGCGCCGACGCGAAAGGCATTGATCGCTCAGGTCGCCACAGACGCTCGCTCTGGCACGCTCGGCCTAGCCGTGCTGTGCGCCGCAAGCGCAACAGCGACAGTTTCCAGCATCGATCAAGACGCTGGCCGAACAATCCAGGGCGACAGCGGACTTGAGCTCTACCACACGCTGTGGCAAGAACCCAGCGATGACGAACTTATACCAACCAGGGGCTGCTCGGTCCCCACATTCCACGGCTCGGCAGCCGACCTCGTAGCGGTCGCAGCCACACTCGTCAACCTGATCGGAAGCCACCTCCAACAACCGGACTCCGCGGTTTCGGGCACACACCTCATCGCTCTGCCGCACGCGGCCAGCGGCCCCCGACACCACTTCCTCCCCGGTGTAACGCACCCCATGGATCACACAGCAGGGACAGAATGAGGGCAACGGAACGTCAACGCAATGCCCCATCAGAGGGCGTCATTGTCGAGCGTCTTCGCACCGAGGCAACCAACTGGATCAACGCCGTGGCGCTCCAATCAGGACGCATCGACCGACGCTTCAACAAGCGGCACGCCGACCACGTGGAACTCCAAACTCTTGAACGTGACCTGCACTTCTTCCTGTTAGCGGCGGTACGCCTTCGCCGCTGTATCGAGCAGGTGTCTCGATACCAGTAAAGAAAGTTCTCACATCGCAGGTCAGCGACGGTCAGGCTATTGGTCCGGCCTGCCGCTCGCGGCGTCTCGATGCGGCGAGCAGCGAGGGCAGCTGCGCCTCGTCGTGATGCCAGCGCTGTGGCCTGCGACTTAGTTCCGGCGCCGGTCGTGGGTGCATGCATGCGTGGCGGCGGACGGAGGGCGGAGCGCAGGGAGCGGCGCGGACGGGAGCGCCAGCGGACGGGAGCAGAGCGAGCGTAGCGAAGCCTGCTGGTGGCCGCCGGTTCCTGCGGGTCGCGGGTGTCCAGGATCTGCGCCATCAGCCGCGACGGGGCTGCGGCATGGTGCTGGGGCTCGTAGGCTGGCGGTTGTGAGCGTAGTTTTGGCGCAGCGTGCACGGCGCGAGGCCGAGGCGCGGCTGGCTGAGCAGCCGCGGCGGTTGGCGCATGTCCGGGGGGTCGCGACGACTGCCGAGCGGTTGAGCCGGCGTTTCGATGCTCAAACGGCGGACTGTCTGGTCGCGGCGGGGTGGTTGCACGATATCGGTTACGCACCGTCGGTGCGCCGGACCGGTTTTCATCCCCTTGATGGAGCGGAGTTCGTGCGATCGGCGGGTTTCGGGGAGCTGGTCGCTTCCTTGGTGGCCTTTCATACCGGAGCGCACGCGGAGGCTGCCGAGCGGGGCTTGTCGGGTTTGTCCGCGTTCAGCGATCCGCCCAGCAATGTCCTTGATGCGTTGACTTTTTGCGATCTGACGACTGGACCTGACGGGGCGCCGATATCACCGCGAGATCGACTACGCGACGTGTTGGCGCGTTATGGATCCGAGGACCCGGTGCACCGGGCGGTCGACGCGGGCCGCGACGAATTGTTGGCGGCGGTCCGGCGAGTACGCGACTGGCTGTAGCCCAGCGGTCAGCCGAGGTAGGGGCTGTCGCGGCGTTGCAGGTAGTGCTCGACGCGCAGTCGCATCGACGGATGCATATCCAGGCCAGCGATGTCGTCGGGGGCAGTCCAGGCGATGTCGGTGCTTTCGTGGTCGATGGCGAGGGTCCCGCCGAGCACCGTGGTGGCGAACAGTAGCGAGAATTGTTGGCGCACTTCGCCATCGGTGAACGCGACCACGTGGTGGGGGTTGGTGTAGACACCGACCAGACCCGTGACTTCGACGTCGAGCCCGGTTTCTTCTTTGACTTCCCGCACGGCGGTGTCGGCGATGGTTTCGCCGATGTCGTGTCCGCCGCCGGGTAACGCCCACAGGGTGTTGTCGCGGCGTTTGATCAGCAGAATACGACCTTGTTCGTCGGTGACGATGGCCGAGGCGGACGGAACGACACTGTTGGGCGCCGGGGCGTTGGGGTCATTGTAGTAGTCGGTGCGCATCGGGGGTCAGCCTTTCGCGGTCAGCGGTCTGGCGCGGTTCCAGACCTGGGTGAAAGCGTCTTCGAGGGTGGTCCAGAGCCTTGGCTCATGGTGACGTGACAGAACCAGCACAGGGTTGTTGCGCCCGGGTGAGCCGTAGATGTGGAAGTTGACAATCATGGCGTCATCGACCCGAAAGATCGACGTGTAGAGCGCGGTGTCGTGGGTGCGAATGTCCAGCCCCGGGGTACAAGCGTGAGGGGCGAGCAACTCCACCGACGTGCGGCAGCGGGCGATGACAGCCTCGCCGATCCCTTCCTCCTCACCGCGCAAGATCGTGGTCGCAGTGTCGGGATCCCCGACGAGAAACCGCACCGACACACCGCGGGCGGCGGCGGCGAGCAGGGTGTCGAGGAATCCGTCGAGGGTGTCGAACAGGAACGTGGCCGCGAGCACGAGGATGTCGATGCCGGTGGTGGCGTCGGCGAAATGCTGCTGCCACGTCGTGATCGGCAGCTGAGTACGGCTGGCATACAGGGTCGCGGTGAATGGCCCACCCGCAGACGCTGTTGTCACTGCACGGGGGGTAGCGGCCGGGTACTGCTTGGGCCACAGGTCATGCGGAGTGCAGTCGAGCACCTCGCTGGCGCTGCGGGCGTTGTGTTCGCGAATTCTGTAGTCGCTATCGGCCAGCCAGCGTCGCACCGACTTGATATCGACACCCACCGCGGTGGCGAACCGCTGCGAGGACAGACCTTTGGCCTGTAGCCGCTGCGCGAGGCGATCGTTGGGAGTGATGGCGGCCTCGGTGCCGTCCTGCTCGTCCATCGTGTCAGCGCACATCTTCCCGTGTCGTCCGTATCCATCCTTCAGCGCGTGGTGTCTAGTTTGCCATGCGATTGCCGCCACCCTGCGGCGATAGTGTCGGTGTGATGTCCGTGGGTATGTCCGGCCGTGTCCGAAATGCCCGTGGATGTGTCGGAAATGTCGGCACATGTCTCTCGCAACGTCCGTGATGTCCACGTGAACTGAATCCAGCGCCGGACCGGCGTCAACATCTCACGAAAGGACTAGTAGGACAATGCGTTTGAGAATCGATACGTCTGGAACTCGTTTTATCGTCACCCGCGCTCCGGAGCCACGGCTGAACTTCGAAACCGGCGCCCCGAAAGTCGACACCGCCACCGGGATGCCGATGTACGCCACCCAGGTCCTCGCGCTGGATGACTCCGGCGGCGAAGTACTCAATGTCACCGTGGCAGGAGACCCCAAAGTTACAGTCACGCAGTCTATTTCGGTGGTTGGTCTGGTGGCCATCCCGTGGGCCCAAGGTGATCGCAGCGGGGTGGCGTTCCGCGCTGATGCCCTCACCCCCGCCACCGCCAGTGGTGCTGCGCCGAGTGAGCAGACACGCCCGCAGAAGTAACCCCAAGCGGGTGTGGGGTGCGGTGAACCGATCACCGCACCCCGCCACCCCGGGCATTGCTGTTGACCACACGCTCACGGAGGGCATCTCTCATGACATCGAACAATAAGAACACCACCAACAGTGGATCAGGCGATGACGACTGGTTCGGAGAACTGGTCATGTCGCTGTTCACCGCAGCCGGGTATGTGCTCTGGTGGGCGGTGCTGTTCCCGGCGATCAACGTGCCCATCATCGCCAGCCTCGTGCTTGCCATCAGCCACGGCCCACGCGTGGGCCTGATCTGCGCGATCGTGTGCAGTGCCGGGTATGCGGGCTGGGCCTGGCTCCAACCGGGGTCATTTCGCGCCTGGGTGACCGAACCGGTACGGCGGCGCTGGCTCACGTGGTCGCGCTACACCCGCACCTGGGAATCGACCTGCACCTTGCACGGCCTGACGGCCACACTCGGCGGCCGCACCCTCACTCCCACCCTGCGCACGGTGACAATCGGTAAAACCACCGATGTGCTGGCGGTGCGCATCGTCACCGGCCAGTCCGTGGCAGATTGGCATAAACAGTCCGACGCGCTGGCCGCCGCGTGGCGCGCCGACCGCATCAGCATCACCGCCACCTCGCCTGGCGAACTGCGCATCACTTTAATGCGGGCAGACGTGCTCGCTGAACCGATCGTCCTGCCCATGCCCGCCCCGGCAACCCCGGTGGACCTGGCGCTGGTGCGGGTCGGGATCACCGAAACGCGGCATTGGTGGCAAGTGCCGCTGCTCGGTCACCATGTGCTGATCGCCGGGGCAACCGGCGCAGGTAAAGGCTCAGTGCTGTGGTCGTTGATCGCCGGCATCGCCCCCGCGGTGAAGACCGGACTGGTGCGGTTATGTGTCATCGACCCCAAAGGTGGCATGGAACTCGGTGCCGGAGCACCCCTGTTCACCGTGTTCACCCACGACGCCACCGACACCACCCTGGAGCTGCTACGCCAGCTCGTCACGGTGATGCACGCCCGGGCGAATCGTCTGCGCGGCCACACCCGACTACACACTCCCACGACGTCGGAGCCGTTGTTCGTGGTAGTGATCGATGAAATCGCAGCACTGAGTGCGTATGTGACCGACCGCAAGGTCCGCACCGAAATCGAACAACTCCTGGGCCTCCTGCTCTCGCAAGGCCGCGCAGTCGGCATCAGCGTCGTCGCCGCGGTGCAAGACCCCGCCAAAGACACCCTGCCGTTAAGGCAGCTGTTCACGGTGCGGATCGGGTTGCGCCTGACTGAAGCCACCCAAACCACTATGGTCCTGGGACAGGGAGCACGCGATGCCGGCGCCGAATGTGACCGCATCCCCGACGCGACACCGGGTGTTGGCTACATGATGGTTGACGGCACCGCCTACGCCCAGCGGGTGCGGGCCTTCCACGTCACCGACCACGACATCACCGCGCTGGCCACTCGGTTCCGCCGACCCCCGAGCCGACCGAACAAGACCCACCAGCCACACAACACCGATACCGGGCACACCGTGGGTGAGGGCAGCGGTGAATAGCTCCATGACATCGGCGCAGCTTGCCCTGCCGGGTGTTCCGGATACAGTTGATACCACCCGAGTGGTCGAGCAGATGGTGCGCCGGGCCGCGTCGATGGGATACCAATCCTGGTGGCGACGAGCAGAATCCGTCGGATTCTGCGCTCACCCCATCCAGCTGATCGGTACCGATGAGTACGGGCGTCAGCGGGTGGTGTGGACGCGGTGCAACAACCGTCGCGCCCACATTTGCCCGTCGTGTTCAGATCTCTACGCCCGCGACACCTGGCAACTCGTGCACGCCGGCGCTGCGGGAGGCCACCACGGCATGCCCACCGCGGTGGGCGATCATCCGCAAGTTTTCCTCACCCTGACTGCCCCCAGCTTCGGGGCCGTCCACACCGCCACGACGTCGGGGGACAAGAAAGCGCAGGTATGCCGAGACCAGCACCGGATCGGCGGCTACCGCCGCTGCCCGCATGGAAAACAATTGTGGTGCAGCATGTCCCATGATCATGGCGACGAGCGGGTCGGTCAGCCGCTCTGTCCGGAGTGCTACGACTATGCCGGGCATGTCCTGTTCGCCTGGCATCTTCCCGAACTGTGGCGACGCTTCACCATCACCATGCGGCGCACCCTCCGCAAAGAACTGAAAGCCACCGGTGTGGATCCGGATGCGGTGCGGGTGAGCTTCATCAAAATCGTCGAACTGCAAGCCCGCGCCATCCCACACATCCACGCCCTGATCCGCCTGGACCCCCAAGACGACCCCGATCAGACCGATTGGGAATCACCCATCGGTGCAGTCGAACTCGCCACCATCATCCAACACGCCGCCCGCACCGTCACGCTCACCATCGACGATCCGACCGCTGATACCGATGCGCGGACGATGCGTTTCGGCACACAGATCGACACCCAACCCCTCGCCGCATCCGCAAAACCAGTGAAAAGTGCTCCACCAGAACCAGAACCAGAACCAGGGTCAGGCTCAGGACGGTCCATGTCTGGCCGGCTGGTGGCACGCTATCTCGCCAAGTATGTCACCAAATCCTTGGTAGACCTCGGAATCAGCGCGCGCCGCCTATCTACGGAAGCCATACCCGACCTGGACGTGTCAGAGCATGTGCGGACCATCCTGACCACCATCAGCGATCTCGCGGACAAAGGACTGTCCGGCATCGGGCGGTGGTTGCACACCCTCGGATTCCGCGGCCACATCACCAGCAAATCCCGCCGTTATTCCACTACCATGACCGTGCTGCGCGAACAGCGCGCCATTTGGACGCGTGAAGAACGCTTGAAAAGCACTGCATACCAATACGATCCCAACTGTGACTTCGCCGGTCGCGATGATCTGGTGGCGTGGGAGTTCGAACGTGCCGGCCTCGGCAGCCTCGGCGATCGCAGTCTCGTCTATTCCGCGGCCCTCCAACGCATCCACTCCCGCCTCATCGGACTGGTAGAAGCACGTCGCCAAGCCCACAACGAACAATGGGATCCGCTAGGGGCAAGCGATGGCTGAAAGATGCCCGACTACGACACATGCTCGCTCCGAGTGTGACGTTCGAGTCGATGCTCCGAACATGTCAGAGGGAGGTGTTGAAATTGACCTGCCGAACCGGTATCGGCTCCCGCGCGAGGCCAACCGCGCGCTGGTAAACGTCATACTGGCTATGCGGGACCGGACGCCTAGATCAGGGAGGGGAGTGGCATGAGCCTCAGGTTCGCCTTCTATGGCCGAGTGAGTACCGAGGACGCCCAAGATCCGGAGGCGAGCCGCAGCTGGCAGAAACGTCGTGCCATCGATCTGATCAGTCCGCATGGCGGCGTCCTCGCCGCCGACTACTTCGATATAGGCCAGAGCCGGTCGCTTCCCTGGAAACGCAGGCCGGAGGCTTCACGTCTGCTCGCAGATGTCACTTCTCGTGGCCGTGGCTTCGATGCCGTCGTGATCGGGGAACCTGCTCGCGCGTTCTACGGACCGCAATTTGCGCTCACCTTCCCGGTGCTCACGCACTACGGGGTCGGCCTATGGGTGCCTGAAGTTGGCGGAGCGGTTGATCCCGGATCCGAGGCACACGACCTCGTGATGACGCTCTTTGGCGGAATGAGCAAGGGAGAACGTGCGCGAATCCAGATGCGCGTGCGTACCGCGATGTCGGCACTCGCGCAGGACACAACCAGATACCTCGGCGGTCGCCCACCGTACGGTTATCAACTCGTCGATGCCGGCCCGCACCCAAACCCCGCCAAGGCAAGTCTTGGGCAGCGTCTTCACCGCCTGGAGCCTGACCCCGAGACCGCCCCGACCGTCGAGCGGATCTATCGCATGTATGCCGATGGTGCTGGCTTGCGCTTCATCGCACAGCAGCTCACCGACGATGGAGTGCCATCACCGAGCCAATACGACCCGGCACGGAACCGGCATCGTGACCCACGTGGATGGTCCCATTCGGCGATCCGCGCCATTCTCGACAACCCTGCGTACCGCGGTATCCGTGTCTGGGGCAAGCAGGAGAAGTATGAGGTCCTTTTGAACCCCGATGATGTCGCCGCGGGATATGAGACTCGCATGCGGTGGCGCGATCGGGCCGACTGGATCGCACCCGATCGACGCACGCACGAAGAGCTGATCCCTGATGAGCTGGCGCAGGCTGTTCGTCTCCGGATGCAGGCGCGGCGTGGTCCCGGTCGCGTGTGCAGCAGAGAATCGACAGTGCCGTATGCGCTGCGTGGGCTGCTGTTCTGCGCCGCATGTGGACGGCGAATGCAGGGCGCCGCCCGGCCGGGGAAGCAAACAACGCGGATCCTCTACCGTTGTGAGTTCGGCAAGTCACGTTCTGTACCTGTGGACCTGAGTGATCATCCGCGCACCGTCTATCTCCGCGAAGACGCAGTGACAGCGCGACTCGACGAATGGATCGCCACTCTGGCCGATCCAGAAGACCTCGCACGCGGGCAAGACGTGGACCCGGCGGCCGGACCTGGCTACGCCGCCTTGCAGCGCCAGCTGAGCGAGGCGAATGCCAAAGTGGCTGCCTTGATCACCGCCGTGGAGTCTGGCGTGGCCGTTGAGGATCTAACTGCTGCGTTGCGTCAACGTACCGCCGAGCGCGACGAGCTGAGGGCACGCGTTGAGCGAGTGGAGCGGCCCCGCGCCATGTGTGCCGCCGAGATCAGTGAGTTAGTTAAGGAGTTAGGCGGACTGTCGGTCATCCTCGGCGCGGCAACCGGAGCTGAGCGCGCCGAGGTGTACGCAAGCTTGGGCCTGCGTCTCGACTACGACCCGCATCTTCGGCGAGTCACGGCGACTGCCGACCTGAGTCGTGTCGCCGGATGTGTCCGAGGGGGGACTTGAACCCCCACGCCCGTTAATAGGGCACTAGCACCTCAAGCTAGCGCGTCTGCCATTCCGCCACTCGGACCTGCTGTGCGGCAGCTAAGGCTAGCGGATGAGCGGCCCCAGGCCCAAACCAGACGCCGGCGCTGTTACAAAGGGACATGTGAGTGGTCCTTCATCGCCGGCCGACGAGGTCGTCGACCTCGTCAGCACGCTGATCCGGTTCGACACCTCCAACACCGGGGACCCGGCCACCACCAAGGGCGAGGCCGACTGCGCCCGCTGGGTCGCCGATCAGCTCGCCGAGGTCGGGTACACGACGGAATACATCGAGGCCGGTGCGCCGGGCCGCGCCAACGTGTTCGCCCGGCTGGAAGGCGCAGACCGTTCCCGGGGCGCGCTGATGCTGCACGGTCACCTCGACGTGGTGCCCGCCGAAGCGTCCGACTGGAGCGTGCATCCGTTCTCCGGAGCCGTCGAGGACGGCTACGTGTGGGGGCGCGGCGCCGTCGACATGAAAGACATGGTCGGGATGATGCTCGCGGTCGCCCGGCACTTCAAACGGTCGGGGATCGTGCCGCCGCGCGACCTGGTGTTCGCGTTCGTCTCCGACGAAGAGGCCGGCGGGAACTACGGGTGCAAGTGGCTCGTCGAGAATCGCCCCGACCTGTTCGACGGGATCACCGAGGCGGTCGGCGAGGTCGGCGGGTTCTCGCTGACGGTGCCGCGTCCGGACGGCGGTGAACGCAGGCTGTACCTGATCGAGACGGCCGAGAAGGCGATGCTGTGGATGCGGCTGACCGCGCGGGGCCGCGCCGGGCACGGGTCGATGGTGCACGAGGACAACGCCGTCACCGCGGTCGCCGAGGCCGTCGCCAAGCTCGGCAAGCACCGATTCCCGATCGTGCTGACCGAATCCGTCGAACAGTTCCTCACCGCCGTCGGTGAGGAGACGGGCTACGCGTTCGATCCGGCTTCGCCCGACGTCGAGGGCACCGTGGCCAAGCTCGGGGGGATCGCCAGGATTGTCGGCGCCACGCTGCGCGACACTGCCAACCCGACGATGCTCAAAGCCGGCTACAAGGCCAACGTCATACCCGCCACCGCCGAGGCCGTGATCGACTGCCGGGTGCTGCCCGGTCGGCTCGCGGAGTTCGAGCGAGAGGTCGACGAGATCATCGGTCCCGACGTCAAGCGGGAGTGGATCACCAACCTGCCGTCGTATGAGACGCCGTTCGACGGCGAGCTGCTCGACGCGATGAACGACGCGATCCTGGCCACCGATCCCGACGCGCGCACCGTGCCCTACATGCTGTCCGGCGGCACTGACGCAAAACACTTCGCCCGCTTGGGAATTCGCTGCTTCGGCTTCGCCCCGCTGCGGTTGCCGCCCGATCTGGACTTCGCCGCCCTGTTCCACGGCGTCGACGAACGGGTACCTGTCGATGCGTTGACCTTCGGCGCGCAGGTGCTCGAGCACTTCCTGCTGCACTCGTAAACAGACTGAAAGGATCTCCTCTCATGGCCTTTGATTACGACCCGTACTCGTTTCTGCCCGAGTTGCCCACCTTCACGCTGACCTCGGAGTCGTTCACCGACGGGGGAGCCTGGGGCAATGACCAGGTCAGCGGGATCATGGGCGCCGGCGGGTCCGACGTCTCGCCGCAATTGAGTTGGTCCGGATTCCCGGAGGAGACGCGCAGCTTCGCCGTCACCGTGTACGACCCGGATGCGCCGACAGCGTCGGGCTTCTGGCACTGGGCGGTGTTCAACCTGCCCGCGACGGTCACCGACCTGCCCGCCGGGGTCGGCGACGGCAGCGCCAGCGGGTTCCCCGGGGATGCTGTCACGCTGGCCAACGACGCCGGCCTGAAGCGGTTCATCGGCGCCGCCCCACCCGCCGGCCACGGCGTGCACCGCTACATCGTCGCCGTGCACGCGGTCGATGTCGAGAAGCTCGATGTCCCGGCCGACGCCACCCCCGCCTACCTCGGGTTCAACCTGTTCGGCCATGCGATCGCGCGGGCGCTGATCACCGGGACGTACGAACAGCATTGATCAGCGCAACTGCGGGCAGCGCCGCGAGGAGGAACAACGCCCCGGCCATCGCGATGTACAGCGCGACGCCGGTTCCGGTGCTGATGACGGCGTCGCCGGGGATACGGGTCGCCTTGAGGATCTCGTTGCCGGCAAAGGTGAAAACAACCGAACCGAGGGCCATCGACACCGACACCAACCCGGCGACGGTGCCCTGCCGCTGCGGCGGCTCCAGGCCGGTCGCCACCGTGTAGCCCGACGTGCCGATGGCGCCTGCCGCGACACCTGTCGCAGCGCCGCAGACAACGGCCATCGGCAGGATGGAGACACCCGCCAGCATCGCGAAAGTTGCTGTCGCGCCCAGGATTACACCGGCAAGCAAGGGCAATGCCGGTCCCAGGCGCCCGGCGACCCAGCCTGCGCAGGCGCCGCCGATCATGATGCCGAGATTGGGTGCGGCCAGCAGCACCGCGACCGCATTCCCGCCGCCGAACCCGTAACCGACGTCGAGGTCCGCAGATACCTGCGCGACGATGCCGGTCAGCTGCAGCATGCTGCGGAAGGCCCCGGCCGCCAGCACCACTGCCAGCAGTGTCAGCAGAACCGGACGTCGCAACGCGCGGATGTCGACGAGCGGTTCGTCGACCCGGCGGGCCAAGAACAGCCAGCAGCTCAACGCGGCGACTCCGCCCGCCAGCAGCGCGACGGCGCCTCCGGACAACCAGGCCAGCACCGCAGCGAGCCCCCCGCCGAGCAAGAGCGCACCGACCACGTCGACCCGGCCGGGGCTTCGGATCGGTGACTCGGGCACCACGCAACGCACCGCCAGCGCCGCCACGGCGGCCAGCCCGGCCGCCACGAGGAACACACCCCGGAAGCCGAGACCGTCGATCACCGGCTGCATCAGAAACGGTTCGACAATTCCCACGGCCGAGGAGCTCGACGTCACGACGCCGACCACGCCCATGGCGGCGCGCGGACTGCAGATCTGCAGGACCAGGGCCACCGACAGAAAGATCGTGGCCAGGGCCGCGCCTTGAAAGAAGCGTCCCACCAAGAAGATCCAGAGGTTCGGAGCAATCAGGCAGATGACGGCGCCGGCGCAGGCGATCAGCAGCGCCGTGACGAGCACTCTTCGCTTGCCGTAGAGATCGGAGCATTTGGCAAGCAGCGGCGACCAGATCGCTGCGGCAAGCATCGCGCTGGACCCAAGCCACGCGGCCTGGTCAGTGCCGAAATGTTCCAGCAGCTGCGGCAGCACCATCAAGGGTGAACCGATGGCCACATCGGCCAGTACGTTGGCGAGCGTCAGAACAGCCGCCCACAGTGCAAGCTTCACACCCGCAGCGCCCTGTTGCGCTCGGCGATGGCATCCCAGGTGGCAGGCAGCATGCGGTCGCGACCGCGGTCGACGGTGCGCTGGGCGGCAGCGACGTAGGGTCGTTGTCGCGATTCGTACCGGGCGAACGCCTCGGAACAGTCGCCTACGCCGAGTTCTTCGGCGAGGAAGCGGGCGCCGGTGAGCGCCAGCGAGGTGCCCCGCCCGGACAGGTACGCCGCGCAGTATCCGGCGTCGCCGACGAGTACGACGCGCTCGCGGTGCCAGGATGGCATGTGGATCTGGGCTGCCGCGGTGAAGTAGAACGACGGGTCCGCGAGGGCGACCTCAAGCAGTTCCGGGATCCGCCATGAGCGGTGACCGGCGAACGCGTCGACCAGGATCTGTTTCTGGGCGTCCAGGTCGCGATAGTCGTAATCGATGGGCTCGGAAAGGAATTGGAAGGCGGCGACGGCCTTGCCGCCGTAACGGAGAAGACCCGCCATCCGACCGGGCGTGTTGTGGATCGCGTTGGGTCCCGGGGCGTGGGCGTCGCCGGGATGCTCGGCGAGGGCGAAATAGACACCCAGGTGCTTGAGGTACTGCTCGTCGGGCCCGAAGATCATTCTGCGGACGGTCGAGTGCTGGCCGTCGGCGCCGATCACGACGTCGTAGCGTCCGCGGTGGCCCGAGGCCAGCTGCGCGACTCCGTCCGCAGACACGGCCTGGATGGAGTCACCGAAGCGGAACGACACCGAATCCGCGACGGAGTCGGCGAGGATGCGCATCAGATCTGCACGCAGCAGCTCGATGTCGTCGTCCGAGTCGCTCATTTCTGCGACCGGGACGGCGGCGACCGGCCGGCCGGAACCGTCGACGAAGAAGGTCTGCTCGGACATCCGGATCCGGCGTTCTCTGATCGAACGCAGTACTCCCATTTGGTCGGCGATACCGATCGCATCGCCACGGATGTCGATCGGGGTTCCGGATGTTCTGAGCTGGGCGGCACTTTCGACGACGGTGACGACGTGCCCGCGGGAGCCGAGCTCGAGCGCGCACGCGAGGCCGGCGATGCCGGCACCGGACACCAGGATGTCCATAAATCCTCCTTAAAGAAACAATCTGTCGCTTTAGTGGAGACGGTACCACCGGTTTGCGACAATCGGCAGCTATGGAATCCGCCGATGACAGCGAGCGGGCCCGGCGTCCCGGCGGCCGCAATGCGCGTGTGCGGGCTCAGATCCTCGCTGCGACCGCCGAACTGGTAGCCCGCGACGGCATCGCCGGCTTCCGGTACGAGAGCGTCGCCGAACTGGCGGGTGTCCACCGCACGAGCGTCTACCGCCACTGGCCCGACCGCGAGCAGTTGGTGGTCGACGCGGTACTCAGTTACGCCGACGAGATGGCGTCGGTCGCCGATACCGGCGACATCCACCGCGACCTCGTCGACTTCTTGGTCGCGCTGGCAGAAGGGATGCAGACGCCCTTCGGCCGGGCGCTGGAGCAGGCCATCCAACCCCCTCGCGAGCACGCGTCCGGCCGGGCCTTGGCCAAAATCCTCGAAGGGCGCGTGGACGCCCTGCGTCGGAGAGTCGACGATGCCGTCGGCAGGGGTGAGTTACCGATGGTCGACAGCGCCTTCCTCGGTGAAATGATCTCGGGCCCGGTGCATCTCATCGTGAACCGGGGGATGCGGCCCTTCTCTCGTGACGATGCGGACCGAATCGTCACGGTCGTGCTCGCCGGTATCCGGGCGACGTCGCGCTAACGCGCCGCCGAGCCGACGGCGTCGGATAGCGATGCGAAACCGTTGTCGCGCAGGCGTTTCGCGATACCTTCGTTGATCTTCTTGGCCCACAGTCCGCCGCCGTAGACGAAACCCGTGTAGCCCTGCAGCAACGACGCGCCCGCAGTGATGCGGTCCCACGCGTCCTCGGCGGTCTCGATCCCGCCGACACTGATGAGCACCAGACGGTCGCCGACGCGGGCATACAACCTGCGCAACACCTCGCCCGCGCGGCGCGCGACCGGAGGGCCCGAGATGCCGCCGGCGCCCAGCAGGTCGACACCCGGTGTAGCGAGGCCGTCCCGCGAGATGGTGGTGTTGGTGGCGACGATCCCCGCCAGGCCGAGTTCGACCGCGAGATCGGCGATGTCATCGATGTCGCTGTCGGCGAGGTCGGGTGCGATCTTGACGAGCACCGGCGTCGACGTCTCTGCCAGCACGGCGGACAGAATCGGCCGCAGCGACTCGACCGACTGCAGATCGCGCAGGCCGGGGGTGTTCGGGGAACTGACGTTGACCACCAGATAGGCGGCCAACGGGCCGAGCAACCGCGCGCTTTCGGCATAGTCCTGCGCCGCCCGCTCCGGCGGGGTCGCCTTTGTCTTGCCGATGTTCACACCGATCGGCACATCAGACGAGCGCCTCGTGAGCTGCGTGGCCAGCGCGGCGGCTCCGTGGTTGTTGAAGCCCATGCGGTTCAACAGCGCCCGATCGGCAGGCAGCCGGAACATCCGTGGCGCCGGGTTGCCGGGCTGGGCGTGCGCGGTCACCGTGCCCACCTCTGCGTAGCCGAAACCGAGCGCACCCCACGTGTGCACGCCGAGGCCGTCCTTGTCGAAACCCGCGGCCAGCCCCATCGGCCCCGGGAAGCGCACACCGAACACCGTGCTGGCCAACGCCGGATCGTGCGGCGCGAGCTTGCGGGACAGCCGGCGGCGCAGCGGATCTGGGGTCGTTGCCGCCCGAAGCCCGGCGAACACCCAGGTGTGGATGCGTTCGGGCGGGACCAGGAAGAGTGCCTTGCGCAGCGCTGCGTACATCACAGCGCGGGCTGATCCGGTCCGGGTGGTCCGTCCGCCCGCTTCTTGCGCCGCAGCAGCACCCGGCGTGACCCGTCGGTGTAGAGCCGCACCCGATTGAGCTCCCAGCCGCGGTACTCGGCCTCGATGGACAGTCGGATCGAGGCGGTCACCCGCGTCACGTCCGGCGGTAGCCGCAGCGGAATCCACTCGTAATCGGCGGAGTCCTCCGCGACCGCCTTGCTCCAGGCAGCGGGCATCCGGCTTCTCGACGTCACTTCGCGGCCCCCTCGATCACCTGCACACCCCCTCCTGCGCCCGAGACCACATACAGGGTGCCGGACGCATTGTCGAATGCGAGCGAGTTCGGTTGCTGCACGGTTCGATATCGCACCTTCTCCACGGGTATGCCGGTCGCCAGATCGTAACCAACGACGGTGTTGATCGCCGTCTGTGCAACCCATGCCAGGCCGGACGTGTTCCCCGAGCCGGCCAGCCCGTACGGCGAATCCGGCACGGGGTAGCGCTGCCTGAGAATCAGCGGGTTCACGCTGTAGACAAGCAGCTCACCGCCGCGGGTGTCGGCGACCAGAACGCGTCCAGCCCCGTCGGAGGCCATCGTCGTCGCGCCGTCGCCGGCGCGTAGTGCGTGTTCGGAGTTCGTGCCTTCCTCGTTGAGGCTCGTCACCGACGTCTGCCCCCGGTCCAGCACCACCGCGGTATTGCCCTGGGCTACAACAACATCGACCCTGGCGAAGATCTTCAGGTGCGCACCGACCTCGGTGTCCGACGACAGGGTGTACACCGCCCCGTCGGCGCTGCCCAGCACTAGCCTGCCGTCCGCGCGGCGGGCAATCGCGGTGAAGTCCACATCTTCCTGGCCGTCCACGCCGACCTTGGTCACGTCTGCGCTGGCGGCGTCGAACCGGAAATAGCCGCCCCGCGTCGACAGGAACACCGTGCCCCGGCCGTCACCGGTCATCGCCGTCGCGGTTCCGTCGAGTTCGACTGGCGACGGCGCGCCGGCCCCGGCGAACACCGTGACCGTGGACCGATCACCGGGGCCGGGAGACAGTACGACCAGCGAGCGGGTCGCCGGGTCGAACACCGCGGTCTGAGCGGGCGCGGCCAGCGGGCGCACGATGCCTGCCGGGGTCCCGGTCAGCTGCGGTGACTGCGCGGCCTGAGCCGGCGCGACGGTCGGCGGGGGTGAATCCGCCGGATTCGACGAGCATCCCCCGAGGGCCACCAATATCGACGCGGCAACACCCAGTCGGGCCGTCAGACATCGCGCGTTTAGAAATGGCAGCAATGGGTACCTGTCTCGATTCCAGTGGGCGGAGATCTACCGGGACGCCAGTCTATGCATCTTGTAGCGGCCGATCGGCAGTGTCCGGGCCGCCCCGCGACGCCAACGGAGGTATGGTCCATACCATGACCCTCGCGACGGACAGCGAAGTGACCGGCCAGGGATTCACCGTTGAGGACATCACGACCGGTGTACACGCCAGCGGTTTCGGTCAGCTCGGTGATGGGCGCAGCTTCTCGTTCCATGTGGAAAAGCAGGCCCTCATCGTCGAGGTGTACCGGCCGCGGCTGCGCGGCCCCGTGCCCCAGGACGAGGACATCGTCGCCACGGCCAGCCGCCGTCTCACCGACATCGACATGACCGACGAACGCAGCGTCATCGCGACCGTGCGCGACGCGATCGCCGACGCTCAGCCTGTGGCGCGGCACGGGCGCTAGGCGCCTGACGCCCTGCCTCACGGTACGGTCGTCGGCGTGACGGGGGAGATGTCGTGGCTGCAGGTCGTCGTCCTGTCCGTGCTGCAGGGCCTCACCGAATTCTTGCCGGTGTCCTCATCTGGGCACCTCGCGATTGCCTCCCGGGTCTTTTTTGAAGACGACGCGGGCGCATCTTTCACCGCCGTGAGCCAGCTCGGCACCGAAGCCGCCGTCCTCGTCTACTTCGCCCGCGACATCGTGCGGATCGTCAAGGCGTGGTGGGCCGGTCTTTTCCGATCCGGCGAGCGCACCGCCGACTACTGGCTGGGGTGGTGGGTCATCATCGGCACCATCCCGATCAGCGTGGTCGGGTTGCTGTTCAAAGACGAAATCCGCACCGGTGCACGTAATCTCTGGCTCGTCGCGACGGCCATGATCGTCTTCTCCTTCGTCATCGCCGCCGCCGAGTACGCGGGCAGGCAGGCCCGTCGCGTCGAGCAGCTCACCTGGAAGGACAGTGTGATCGTCGGTTTCGCGCAGTGCCTGGCGCTGGTGCCCGGCGTGTCACGATCGGGAGCCACGATCAGTGCCGGCCTGTTCCTCGGAATGGAACGAGAACTCGCTGCACGTTTCGGCTTCCTGCTCGCGATCCCCGCGGTGTTCGCCTCGGGCCTGTTCTCCCTGCCCGACGCGTTCGATCCGGTTGGTGAGGGAATGAGCGCGACCGGGGCGCAGCTGCTGGTGTCGACGGTGATCGCCTTCGTGGTCGGTTTCGCGGCGGTGGCCTGGTTCCTGCGATTCCTGGTCCGACACAGCATGTACTGGTTCGTCGGCTACCGGATCATCTTGGGCACAGTGGTGTTGATCCTGCTCTCTACTGGAACGGTGGCGGCGATATGACGGTTCTTCTGCTGCGCCACGGCCGGTCCACGTCGAATACCGCGCATACTCTGGCCGGTCGCTCGGAGGGCGTCGACCTCGACGATCGCGGTCGCGAACAGGCGTCGGCCCTGGTCGATCGGCTCGCCGGGCTGCCGATCAAAGCGATCGTGCGGTCCCCGCTGCTGCGATGCGAGCGCACCGTGGAGCCGCTGGCAGAGGCATTGAACCTGCAACCGATCGTCGACGAACGCATCATCGAGGTCGACTACGGCTCCTGGACGGGGCGCAAGATCAGCGATCTGGTCAAGGAGCCGCTGTGGGGGGTCGTCCAGCAGCAGCCCAGCGCGGCGGTGTTCCCCGACGGGGAAGGGCTCGCGCACGTCCAGGCCCGCGCCGTCGCGGCAATCCGCGACTGTGACCGCAGACTCGCCGACGACCACGGATCCGACGTGCTGTGGGTGGCCTGCACCCACGGCGATGTCATCAAGTCGGTGCTGGCCGATGCGCTGGGCACCCATCTGGACAGCTTTCAGCGCATCAACGCCGACCCTGCCTCGGTGAGTGTGATCCGTTACACGCCGATGCGCCCGTTCGTCATCCACGTCAACCACACCGGCACCGCGCTCAACGCCGCGCTGTCGGCGCCTCCTCCCGCGGAGAAGCCTCAGGACGGCGACGTGCCCTCCGGTGACGCCGTCGTCGGTGGCTCCACCGAATGAAGCGATCCTGACTGTTCCCGGTATTTTGGAGGGTGCCATGGCCCGCGAAATCCACGTCTTCCGCACACCCGACCGCTTCGTGGCCGGGACCGTCGGCCAGCCGGGAAACCGGACGTTCTATCTGCAGGCAGTCCACGACAAGCGCGTCATCTCGGTGATCTTGGAGAAGCAGCAGGTCGCGGTGCTCGCCGAGCGTATCGCCGCGTTGTTGCTGGAGATCAACCGCCGCTTCGGTACGCCGATCCCACCGGAGACCGGCGAGGTCGAGGACCTGAGCCCGCTCATCACCCCCGTCGACGCCGAATTCCGGGTCGGAACCATGGGACTGGGATGGGATTCGGAAGCCCAGACCGTCGTCGTCGAGCTGCTCGCGGTCTCGGAGACCGAGTTCGACGCCTCAGTGGTGCTCGACGACGCCGAGGAGGGGCCCGACGCCGTCCGGGTGTTCCTGACCCCGGAGTCCGCCCGCCAGTTCGCGACCCGCTCCAATCGCGTCATCTCGGCGGGCCGCCCGCCCTGCCCGCTGTGCGAGGAGCCGCTGGACCCCGAAGGCCACATCTGCGTCCGAACCAACGGTTATCGGCGCGGTGCGCTGTCGGGGTCCGACGATGACGAGATCTGAGGTCCTCGACCGCGGCGAACTCTCCGTGATCGGACGGATCCGCTCCGCGAGCAACGCGACGTTCCTGTGCGAGGCGACCCTCGGGGAACACGTGCAGCACTGTGTCTACAAGCCGGTGCGCGGTGAGGCGCCGCTGTGGGACTTTCCCGACGGCACGCTGGCCGGCCGTGAGCTCGCCTCCTACCTGGTGTCAGCCGCGCTCGGCTGGAATGTGGTGCCCTACACCATCATTCGTGACGGCCCGGCCGGACCCGGGATGCTGCAGAGCTGGGTGGACCAGCCCGGCGACGACGAGGAGAACCCCGTCGACGATGCCGGCCCCGACCTCATCGACCTGGTGCCCGCAGGCAAGCTTCCGGCCGGATTCCTGCGGGTGTTGCAGGCCTACGACTACGCGGGCGACGAAGTCGTCCTGGTGCACGCCGACGACGACCGGTTGCGGCGCATCGCAGTGTTCGACGTGCTGGTCAACAATGCCGACCGCAAGGGCGGGCATGTGCTGCACGGGGTCGACGGCGGCGTGTACGGAGTCGACCACGGTGTCACGCTGCACGTCGAGGACAAGCTGCGCACCGTGCTGTGGGGTTGGGCCGGCAAGCCCGTCGATGACGAGACCCTGGCCGACATCGAGAAGCTCGGCGATGCGCTGAAATCCGACCTCGGAGCCGAGCTGTGCAATCACATCACCCCCCGTGAGGTAGCCGCGCTGCGCTCCAGAGTCGTTGGACTGCTGCGTAATCCGGTGATGCCCACAGCTGATCGCCGGCGGCCGATTCCATGGCCGGCGTTCTGACGGACGCGGCCCTGGCCGCGTCGGTGGCCGTCGAGGCCGGTGAGTTGCTGCTCGAGATGCGCGAGCGGATGGGGTTTTACGACCCCTACGAACTCGGCGACGCCGGCGACATGCGGGCCAACACCCTGATCCTGGACCGGTTGCACCGCGAGCGCCCACACGACGCCATCTTGTCCGAGGAAGCCGTCGACGACGTGTCCCGCGTCCACGCCGACCGTGTCTGGATCGTCGATCCGGTCGACGGCACCTACGAGTACTCGATGCCCGGACGCGCCGATTGGGCTGTGCACATCGCGCTGTGGCAGCGATCGGCCGGAACGCTCACCGACGCCGCGGTCGCGCTGCCGGCCCGGGGCGAGGTCTTCCGCAGCGACACGGTCACGCCGCCACCGCCGCGCGCCGACGGTCCGATCCGGATCACCGCAAGCTCCAACCGGCCCCCGGCGATTCTGTGGCGGATCCGCGACCAGCTCGACGTCCAGCTGTACCGGATCGGCTCGGCCGGGGCCAAGGCCATGGCGGTGGTGCGGGGCGACGTCGATGCCTACCTGCATGCGGGCGGCCAGTGGGAGTGGGACTCGGCGGCGCCCGCGGGCGTGCTGTGGGCGGCCGGCCTGCACGCGACCCGGCTCGACGGATCGCCGCTGATCTACAACCGCCGCGACCCTTATCTGCCGGATCTTCTGATGTGCAGGCCCGAGGTCGCAGATACCCTCCTGGCGGTCATTCGGTCGGGAATGAAATAGCCGTGGCAGTTGTCGCAGACGTCGATGTCTAAAGTCGACGCTATGAAATCGTGGTCGGCGCCGAACGTTCCGGTGCTGCCTGGGCGCGGGCCGCAGCTGCGGCTCTACGACAGCGCCGACCGGCAGGTGCGGCCGGTGAGTTCGGGCTCCACCGCGACGATGTACGTGTGCGGCATCACGCCGTACGACGCGACCCACCTCGGCCATGCGGCGACGTATCTGACGTTCGATCTGGTGAACCGGGTGTGGCGCGACGCCGAGCACGACGTCCACTACGTGCAGAACATCACCGACGTCGACGATCCGCTGTTCGAGCGCGCACAGCGTGACGGCATCGGCTGGCGCGAGCTCGGTGACCGCGAGACCGACCTGTTCCGCGAGGACATGGCCGCCCTGCGGGTCTTGCCGCCCCGCGACTATGTCGCCGCCACCGAAGCGATCGCCGAAGTCGTCGAGCTCGTGGAGAAGATGCTGGCTTCCGGCGCGGCCTATGTCGTCGACGACCCGCAGCATCCCGACGTCTACTTCCGTGCCGGCGCCACCGTCCAATTCGGGTACGAGTCGGGCTATGACCACGACACCATGGCGGCGCTGTTCGCCGAACGCGGCGGCGACCCCGACCGGCCCGGCAAGAGCGATCCGCTCGACGCGCTGCTGTGGCGCGCCGAGCGGCCCGACGAACCCAGCTGGCCTTCCCCGTTCGGCCCCGGCAGACCCGGGTGGCACGTCGAGTGCGCCGCCATCGCCATGAGCCGCATCGGCACCGTCCTCGACATCCAGGGCGGCGGCAGCGATCTGATCTTCCCGCATCACGAGTACTCCGCCGCGCACGCCGAATGTGTCTCGGGCGAAAGGCGTTTCGCACGCCATTACGTCCACTCCGGGATGATCGGCTGGGACGGCCACAAGATGTCCAAGAGCCGCGGCAACCTGGTGTTGGTGTCGCAGCTGCGCCGCGACGGAGTCGACCCCGCCGCGATCAGGCTCGGCCTGTTCGCCGGCCACTACCGCGAAGACCGCTTCTGGAGCCCCGCGGTGCTCGACGAAGCCCAGCAGCGTCTGCACCGGTGGCGCAGTGCGACCACACTGGATGCCGCTCCCGACGCCGCGGACGTCATCTCCCGGGTGCGCCGCTACCTGGCCGACGACCTCGATACTCCGAAAGCACTTGCCGCTGTTGATGGTTGGGCCGCTGACGCACTATCCTACGGAGGTCACGACACCGACGCGGGGCGCGCCGTCGCAACCGCGGTCGACGCGCTGCTGGGAATTCGGCTCTAACCGCTTCGCACAGGGTAGGTTTCGGCCATGCCATCTGCGGCCGGAAAAACCGTGCTCATCACCGCTGCGATCCGCCGCGTGGGCGTCCTGCTCGCCGCTATCCTCCTGCTCGTGTCATGCTCCACCGGCGACACTGCCAAAGACGCCGAGTCCACGACGGCGGCACCGCCCCCTACCGAAGCGGCTGTCACCCCCGATGAGGCGCGCGCCATCGCGAAAGAGGCCTACATCTACGGCTTCCCGATGGTGGACAACTACCGCGTCCAGTACAGCTACTTCGTCGACAAGGACGATCCGGAGTACAAGGGCGGGTGGAACGACATCCACAACACCGCGCGCGTGTACACGCCTGCCGACACCGCGATCCAGACCCCGAATTCGGACACACCGTACTCGGCCGTCGGCGCCGATCTGCGGACCGAGCCGCTGGTGCTGACCGTGCCGCCGATTCAGCAGGACCGCTACTACTCCCTGCAGTTCGTCGACGGGTACACCTACAACTTCGCCTACGTGGGCAGCCGCACCACCGGCAACGGTGGCGGGAAGTATCTGCTGGCCGGGCCGAACTGGCAAGGCGAGAAGCCCGAAGGGATCAACGAGGTGATCCGCTCGGACACCGAGCTGGCCTTCGTGCTGTACCGCACCCAGCTGTTCGGACCCTCGGACCTCGGTGAGGTGGAGAAGATCCAGTCGGGTTACCAGGTGGCGCCGCTATCGGTGTTTCTCAACCAGCCGTCACCAGCACCCGCACCGGCCATCGACTTCGTGCCGCCGCTGGCCGCCGACCAGCAGAAGACCTCTCCGCAGTTCTTCGAGATCCTCGACTTCGCCTTGCGGTTCGCGCCGACACTTCCCGAAGAAGAGGCGCTGCGGTCACGATTCGCCAAGATCGGCCTCGGAGCTGACGGCGGCTTCGACGCCGATGCGCTGACCCCCGAGATGCGCACCGCGATCGAAGGCGGAATGGCCGACGCCTGGGCCGAGTTCAACGGCTTCAAGAAAGACAAGGTCGACACCGGTGAACTGGGCTCGGCGCAATTCTTCGGCACCCGCGAGGACCTGAAGGGCAACTACCTCTACCGGATGGCCGGCGCGGTGCTCGGAATCTACGGCAACACGGCGGCCGAGGCCATCTATCCGGGCGCCTTCAACGATTCCACGGGTGCCCCGCTCACCGGCGCCAACCGATACGTCTACCGGTTCCCGTCGGGACAGTTGCCGCCGGTCAACGCGTTCTGGTCGCTGACGATGTACCAGCTGCCCGCCAGCCAGCTCGTCGAAAACCCGATCCAGCGATACCTGGTCAACTCGGCCATGCTGCCGAGCCTGGTCGCCGACCCCGACGGCGGTTACACCGTCTACGTCCAGCACGAATCACCCGGTATCGAGAAGGAATCCAACTGGCTGCCCGCGCCGGAGGGTCCGTTCGCTCTCGTGCTGCGGTTGTACTGGCCGAAACCGGACGCCCTCAACGGCACATGGAAGGCGCCGCTACCCGAGAAGGTCTAGCGCCCGCGCCTGCGCAGGTAGCGTTCGAATTCCGCGGCCAGCGCATCACCGTCGATCTTGCCCAGCGCCTCGTTCATGTCGACTTCGGCGTCGCCGCGTTCCTCCAGCGACTGGACATACTCGGCGATCTCCTCGTCCTCCGAGGTCATCTCGGTGACCGCTTGCTCCCACTCCTCAGCCTGGGCCGGGAGATCGGCCAGCGGCACCTCGATGTCGAGGACGTCCTCGACCCGGCGCAGCAGCGCCACGGTCGCCTTCGGGTTCGGCGGCTGCGAGACGTAGTGCGGCACGGCGGCCCAGAACGTCACCGCGGGGATGCCGGCTTGCACGCAGGCGTCCTGGAACACGCCCGCAATTCCGGTCGGCCCCTCGTAGCGGGTCTCTTCCAGTCCGAACGTTTTCGCCGAGTCGGCTGAGTAGGCCGCGCCGGACACCGGAACCGGGCGGGTGTGCGGTGTGTCGGCCAGCAGCGCGCCCAGGATGACCACGGTCTGCACGTTCAGCTTGTCGGCGATGGCCAGCAGTTCGGCGCAGAAAGTCCGCCAGCGCATGTTGGGTTCCACGCCGTGCATCAGCACGATGTCGCGGTCGCTGCCGGGCGGGCGGCAGTGCGAGATCCGCATCGACGGCCAGACCAGCT
Source organism: Mycolicibacterium iranicum (assembly GCF_002101705.1). GTDB lineage: Bacteria > Actinomycetota > Actinomycetes > Mycobacteriales > Mycobacteriaceae > Mycobacterium > Mycobacterium iranicum. The sequence continues at coordinate 158,001 of NZ_LQPC01000019.1, forward strand.
CGCGGGTGACGCCGTCGACCTGCCGGATCACCGGCCGGTTGACCTGATAGTCGTAGTACGACTCGTCGTCGATCTCGACGATGGTCTCCGCCTCCCAGATGGCGTCCAGATGCTCCAGGGCATCGCTGGCGGCGTCACCGGCGTCATTCCAGCCCTCGAACGCGGCGACGATGATCGTGTCGCGTAGGTCGGGCAGGTCGGATCGCTTCGGACCGCCGAAATCCGAGGGACTCACCAGGCCAGCGTAAGCCCTGGGTGGGCTCGATGACGGGCATCGACCCACCCCTGCGTCGCGCACGTGCGCAAACGGCGTCGCTGTGGACACGGCCGGGGTGAAATACGTTCGGCGGCAGCCTGGTTAATCTTGATGCGTACGTCATCGCCGCTGTGGTCTGTGACTTGTCCGATTGCAGCGAGAAAGTGGGCGTCCAAACGTCGGTCTGGTGACGACGTAGACTTTTCACCGTCGAGAGGCGTTGCAACGGCTGTCGGGGGCAGGAATTCCCGGTATCCGCCACGCTCGGCAGAGTCAAGGACGCCTTCCGTTATGGAAGGAGTGTTGGTGACCGCCATCAGTTCAGACACCGATACACAGGCCACGGCAGACGCCACCGTGACTTTCGCGCCGAACATCCGCCCCGACTGCACCGAGGAACTCACCGCCGCGCTGCGCAAGCGGATCGTCGTGATCGACGGCGCGATGGGCACGGCGATCCAGCGCGACAGGCCTGACGAGGCCGGCTACCGCGGCGACCGGTTCACGGAGTGGCCGACTGCTCTTCAGGGCAACAACGACCTGCTGACCCTCACCCAGCCGCAGATCATCGAGGGAATACACCGCGAGTACCTAGAGGCGGGCGCGGACATCCTCGAAACGAACACGTTCAACGCGAACGCGATCTCGCTGTCGGACTACGACATGGCGGACCTGAGCTACGAGCTCAACTACGCGGGAGCCGCCCTGGCCCGCAAGGCCGCCGACGAGTACACCACCGCTGACAAGCCGCGCTACGTCGCAGGCGCCATCGGACCGACGACGCGCACCGCGTCGATCTCACCGGTCGTCAACGACCCCGGGGCTCGCAACGTGTCCTACGACCAGTTGGTCGCCGCCTACCTGGAGGCCGCCAACGGACTCGTCGACGGCGGCTCAGACCTCATCATCATCGAGACGATCTTCGACTCCCTGAACGCCAAGGCGGCGGTGTTCGCGGTCGAGACGCTGTTCGAGGAACGAGGACGCCGCTGGCCGGTGATCATCTCGGGCACCATCACCGACGCTTCCGGGCGGACGCTGTCCGGTCAGGTCACCGAGGCGTTTTGGAATGCGATCCGGCACGCCAAGCCTCTCGCCGTCGGCCTGAACTGCGCGCTGGGCGCGCCGGAGATGAGGCCCTACATCGCCGAGATGGCGCGGATCGCGGATACCTTCGTCTCCTGCTACCCGAACGCGGGGCTGCCCAACGCGTTCGGCGAATACGACGAGTCCCCGGAACGTCAGGCGTCCTACATCGCCGACTTCGCCGAGGCGGGCCTGGTCAACCTCGTCGGTGGCTGCTGCGGCACCGCGCCGCCGCACATCGCCGAGATCGCCAAGGCCGTTGACGGTAAGTCGCCGCGCGAGCTTCCGCGCATCGACGTGGCCACCCGGCTTTCAGGCCTGGAGCCGCTCAACATCACCGACGACTCGCTGTTCGTCAACATCGGTGAGCGCACCAACATCACCGGCTCGGCCCGGTTCCGCAACCTGATCAAGGCCGAGGACTACGACACCGCGCTGTCGGTGGCGCTGCAGCAGGTCGAGGTCGGTGCGCAGGTCATCGACATCAACATGGACGAGGGCATGATCGACGGCGTCGCCGCGATGGACCGGTTCACCAAGTTGATCGCCGCCGAGCCCGACATCAGCCGGGTGCCGGTGATGATCGACTCCTCGAAGTGGGAGGTCATCGAAGCCGGTTTGAAGAATGTGCAGGGAAAGCCGATCGTCAACTCGATCTCCCTGAAGGAGGGCGAGGAGAAGTTCGTCCGCGAGGCGAAGCTGTGCCGCAAGTACGGTGCCGCCGTTGTCGTGATGGCGTTCGACGAGCAGGGGCAGGCCGACAACCTGGAGCGTCGCAAAGAGATCTGCGGGCGCGCCTACCGGATCCTGACCGAGGAGGTCGGCTTCCCGCCCGAGGACATCATCTTCGACCCGAACTGCTTCGCGCTGGCGACCGGTATCGAGGAGCACGCGACCTACGGGATCGACTTCATCGAGGCGTGCGCCTGGATCAAGGAGAACCTGCCCGGAGTGCACATCTCCGGTGGCATCTCCAACGTGTCGTTCTCGTTCCGCGGGAACAATCCCGTGCGGGAGGCGATCCACGCGGTGTTCCTGTTCCACGCCATCAAGGCGGGCCTGGACATGGGCATCGTCAACGCCGGTGCGCTGGTGCCCTACGACTCGATCGACCCCGAGTTGCGGGACCGCATCGAGGACGTCGTGCTGAACCGTCGCGAGGACGCCGCAGAGCGGTTGCTCGAGATCGCGGAGCGCTTCAACTCCAAGGAGAAGGGCGAGGACCCGAAAGCGGCCGAATGGCGGTCCCTGCCGGTCCGCGAACGCATCACCCACGCGCTGGTCAAAGGTATCGACGCCCACGTCGACGACGACACCGAGGAACTGCGCGCCGAGATCGCCGCGGCGGGCGGGCGCCCGATCGAGGTGATCGAGGGGCCGCTGATGGACGGGATGAACGTCGTCGGCGACCTGTTCGGCTCGGGGAAGATGTTCCTGCCCCAGGTGGTTAAGTCGGCGCGCGTGATGAAGAAGGCCGTGGCGTACCTGCTGCCATACATCGAGGCGGAGAAAGAAGAGTCGACCAAGCAGGCCAAGGACACCAACGGCACGATCATCATGGCCACGGTCAAAGGCGACGTCCACGACATCGGCAAGAACATCGTCGGGGTCGTGCTGCAGTGCAACAACTACGAGGTGATCGACCTCGGTGTGATGGTGCCTGCCGCGAAGATCCTGGAGGCGGCCAAAGAGCACGACGCCGACATCATCGGCCTGTCCGGTCTGATCACCCCGTCGCTGGACGAGATGGTCAACTTCGCCGTCGAGATGGAACGCGAAGGGCTGGAGATCCCGTTGTTGATCGGTGGCGCGACGACGTCGCGTGCTCACACCGCAGTGAAGGTGGCGCCACGCCGCAAAGGGCCGGTGGTCTGGGTCAAGGACGCCTCGCGTTCGGTGCCGGTCGCGGCAGCACTTCTCGACGACAGGCAGCGACCCGCCTTGCTGGAGGCCACGGAGAAGGACTACGCGTCTCTGCGGGAACGGCATGCCCAGAAGAACGAACGGCCGATGATCACGCTGGAGAAGGCGCGCGCCAACCGCACGCCGATCGAGTGGGACGGCTACACCCCGCCCGTGCCGGCCATTGGTCTGGGGGTCCGTGAGTTTCTGGACTACGACCTCGCCGAGCTTCGCGAGTACATCGACTGGCAACCGTTCTTCAACGCCTGGGAGATGAAGGGCCGGTTCCCCGACATCCTCAACAACCCGGCGTCGGGCGAGGCGGCCCGCAAGCTCTACGACGACGCGCAGGAGATGCTCGACACCGCGATCAAGGAGAAGTGGCTGACAGCCAACGGCGTCATCGGCTTCTTCCCGGCGAACGCGGTCGCAGACGACATCGAGGTCTACACCGACGACAGCCGCACCGAGGTGCTGACCACGCTGTACAACCTGCGCCAGCAGGGCGAGCACCGCGAAGGCATCCCGAACCGGTCGCAGGGCGATTTCATCGCCCCCAAAGACACGGGTCTGCGGGACTACGTCGGAGCCTTCGCCGTCACGGCAGGGCTGGGCAGCGGTGAGAAGATCGCAGAGTTCAAAGCCGCCCACGACGACTACAGCGCGATTCTGCTGGAGTCGCTTGCCGACCGACTGGCCGAGGCATTCGCCGAACGGATGCATCAGCGGGTGCGCACCGAGTTGTGGGGCTACCAGCCTGACGAGGAACTCGACAACGACGCGCTCATCGCGGAGAAGTACGTCGGTATCCGGCCGGCGCCCGGTTACCCGTCCTGCCCGGAGCACACCGAGAAGGTGACGCTGTTCACGATGATGGACGTCACGGAGCGGACCGGTATCGAGCTGACCGAGTCGATGGCGATGTGGCCCGGTGCGGCGGTCAGCGGCTGGTACTTCTCCCACCCCCAGTCGCAGTACTTCGTGGTCGGCCGGCTGGCCCAGGACCAGGTCGCCGATTATGCGAGGCGCAAGGGCTGGACCCTGCAGGAAGCCGAGCGCTGGCTCGCCCCCAACCTCGGTTACAACCCGGAGGACTGAACCCCGTCTGAGGCAGGACGGGTTCGAGTGCGGGACTTGAACTTTGGGGACCGCACGGCGCGGTTGGCGCGAGACGGCCAACGCGTGCCAGAATGGCGGCGTGCGAGCGGTGCTGTGGGACATGGACGGAACGCTCGTTGATTCCGAAAAGCTGTGGGATGTGTCACTTTCGGCTCTCTATGCCTGTCACGGCGCATCGATGAGCCGTGAAACCAGGACCGCGCTGGTCGGAGCGTCGGCTGAAGAGACCATGGTCACGGTGTACTCCGAAATCGGCCTGGAGCCCGACCCGGTGGCAATGGCGGAGTCAATTCGCTGGCTACACGACCACACCGCCAGGTTGTTCGACGACGGGCTGCCGTGGTGCCCGGGGGCTCGCGAGATGCTGGAAGCCCTTGTGGCAGAACGTACTCCGATGGCACTGGTGACCAACACCGCCCGTCCGCTGGCCGAGAGGGCACTCAACAGCATTGGCCGCCACTACTTCTCGATCACCGTGTGCGGTGACGAGGTGCCCAGCGGTAAGCCGGCACCCGATCCGTACCTGCGGGCGGCCGAACTGCTCGACCTCGACCCGTCGGACTGCCTTGCCGTCGAGGACTCTGTGACGGGTACCGCGGCGGCCGAGAAGGCAGGCTGCGCGGTGCTCGTGGTGCCCAACGATGTCCCGGTGCCGGGAGGGCTCCGCCGTCGCCACGTGCGGTCGCTGGCCGACCTCGACGTCGATGGTCTGCGCCGCATCTACGCCGAGATCGACCGCGAATTACGCGAACGCACCGCCTGACAGGCGCATAGACAGGCTCACTTCCGGGAACACCCCCCGTCGGTAAGTGTTCGAGTGCTTGAATGTGATTCGTATCACGCAACGGTGCGGGAAAGGTCGTCGCATGGCCGGTCAAGGTGGTCCAGTCGGAGAGAGCCCGGAGATCTTCGAAGAAGGCCAGGACTTTTCGTCCGGCAAGACCGCGGTCAGGATCGCCTCGGTGGCCGCGCTCGGCGGCCTGCTGTTCGGCTACGACAGCGCAGTCATCAACGGTGCCGTGGACTCCATCCAGGAGGACTTCGGTATCGGTAACGCCGAGCTCGGCTTCGCGGTGGCCTCCGCGCTGCTCGGCGCCGCTGTCGGCGCGATGACAGCGGGCCGTATCGCGGACAAGATCGGCCGCATCGCGGTGATGAAGATCGCCGCGGTCCTCTTCCTCGTCAGTGCTTTCGGCACCGGCTTCGCCCACGAAGTGTGGACGGTCGTGCTCTTCCGCATCGTCGGAGGTGTCGGCGTCGGCGTCGCCTCGGTGATCGCGCCCGCCTACATCGCCGAGACCTCTCCGCCGGGAATCCGCGGCCGGCTCGGATCGCTGCAGCAGCTCGCCATCGTGTCGGGCATCTTCTTGTCCTTCGCCGTGAACTACCTGCTGCAGTGGCTCGCGGGCGGGGCCAACGAACCGCTGTGGCTAGGGCTCGACGCCTGGCGCTGGATGTTCCTGGCCATGGCCGTCCCTGCGGTCCTGTACGGGGTGCTGGCTTACACGATCCCTGAGTCACCGCGCTATCTCGTTGCCAGCCACAAGATCCCGGAGGCCCGCCGCGTGCTCAGCATGCTGCTCGGGCAGAAGAACCTCGAGATCACCATCACTCGTATCCGCGAGACGCTCGAGCGTGAGGACAAGCCGTCCTGGCGGGACATGCGCAAGCCGACAGGTGGGATCTACGGCATCGTCTGGGTCGGTCTCGGGCTGTCGATCTTCCAGCAGTTCGTCGGAATCAACGTGATCTTCTACTACAGCAACGTGCTGTGGCAGGCCGTCGGATTCAGCGCCGACGAATCGGCGATCTACACCGTCATCACGTCGGTCATCAACGTGCTCACGACGCTGATCGCCATCGCGCTGATCGACAAGATCGGTCGTAAGCCGCTGCTGCTCATCGGATCCTCGGGCATGGCCGTCACCCTGATCACGATGGCGGTGATCTTCGCCAATGCGACGGTGAACGCCGACGGGACCCCGAGCCTGCCCGGCGCGTCCGGTGTGATCGCGCTGATCGCGGCGAACCTCTTCGTGGTGGCGTTCGGCATGTCGTGGGGCCCGGTGGTGTGGGTGCTGCTCGGCGAGATGTTCCCGAATCGGATCCGCGCCGCGGCGCTCGGCCTGGCCGCCGCGGGACAGTGGGCGGCCAACTGGCTGATCACGGTCACCTTCCCTGGCCTACGCGAGCACCTAGGCCTTGCCTACGGCTTCTACGGGCTGTGCGCCGTCCTGTCTGGCCTGTTCGTGTGGAAGTGGGTCATGGAGACAAAGGGCGTGTCGCTGGAGGACATGCACGGCGAGATCCTGCGCGAGGACAAAACGTCGGCGAACTGAGCGCGCGCCGGGCGATGGCAAACCATTTGCCCCGGCGTGACAGAATCGCCAAACGTGAAGACCTTCGATGCGCTGTTCGCCGAGTTGAGCGAACGGGCACGCACACGTGCTGCCGGTAGCGGAACCGTCGCCGCTCTCGACGGCGGCGTGCACGGCATCGGCAAGAAGATCCTCGAAGAGGCCGGCGAGGTGTGGCTGGCCGCCGAACACGAGAGCGACGACGCCCTCGCCGAGGAGATCAGCCAGCTTCTTTACTGGACACAGGTGCTGATGCTTTCGCGAGGCCTCTCGCTCGACGACGTGTACGGAAAGCTCTGAGATGCTCAGGGTCGCCGTACCCAACAAGGGGGCGCTGAGCGAATCGGCTTCGGAGATCCTCTCGGAGGCCGGCTACCGCCGCCGCACCGATCCCAAGGACCTGACCGTCGTCGATCCGGCGAACAACGTCGAGTTCTTCTTCCTGCGGCCCAAGGACATTGCGATCTACGTGGGCTCCGGCGAACTGGATCTCGGGATCACCGGCCGTGACCTGGCCGCCGACGCCGACGCTCCGGTGCGGGAACGGCTGGCGCTGGGCTTCGGGGCGTCCACCTTCCGCTACGCCGCACCGGCGGGCCAGGACTGGCAGATCGCTGATCTGGCCGGTAAGCGGATCGCCACCGCCTACCCGAACCTGGTCCGTAAAGACTTGTCCGACAAAGGAATCGACGCCACAGTCATACGCCTCGACGGCGCCGTCGAGATCTCCATCCAACTCGGCGTGGCCGACGTCATCGCCGACATCGTCGGTTCCGGACGCACCCTCGGGCTGCACAACCTGGTGGCATTCGGTGAGTCGCTGTGTGATTCCGAGGCCATCCTGATCGAGCGGGCCGACTCCGAGGCCGATCCTGCGCGCGATCAGCTCGCCGCCCGCGTGCAGGGCGTCGTGTTCGGACAGCAGTACCTCATGCTCGACTACGACTGCCCCCGCACGGTGCTGGACAAGGCCACCGCGGTCACGCCGGGCCTAGAATCGCCGACCATCGCGCCGCTGGCCGACCCCGCCTGGGTGGCGGTGCGGGCCCTGGTTCCGCGGCGGGACGTCAACGCGATCATGGACGAGCTCGCGGCGATCGGCGCGAAGGCCATTCTGGCCTCCGACATCCGGTTCTGCCGCTTCTGATCTAGACCGCTCGTCGCGTCGCTCGGCGTGTTAGCGTCGCCGATGTCCATCCACCGCACGGAGGTTCGATGACGCAGGTACTCGTCCTGGTTCTGGCCCTGTTGATCGGTGTGATCGCCGGCCTGCGTGCGATGACTGCGCCCGCCGTGGTGGCGTGGGGCGCGATGCTCGGCTGGATCGACGTCACCGACAAGTGGTCGGAATGGATGGCACACCCCATCACCGTCACAGTGCTGACCATCCTGCTCGTCGGCGAGTTGATCACCGACCAGCTACCCAAGACGCCGAGCCGAAAAGTGCCGCCGCAGTTCATCGCCCGCCTCGTCACCGGCGGGTTCTCCGGGGCTGTCATCGGAAGCGCGTTCTTCCACACGTTCTCCGCCACCGGCGCAGGTGTCGTCGGTGCCGTGCTCGGCACGCTGGCCGGTGCCGAACTCCGCAGCAGGCTTGCCGCCAAGAACAACGGAAACGACCGTCCCGGGGCCTTCACCGAAGACGTCATCGCCGTCGGCGGTGGCTTCCTCGTCGCCTTCCTCGTCAGCCTGGTCTAGGCGACCGATGCCAGAGCGATTCGACGCCATTATCGTCGGTGCCGGCCAGGCGGGCCCGCCGCTCGCCGGACGGCTCACTGCCGCCGGCCAGACGGTCGCCGTCATCGAACGCAAGCTCGTCGGCGGCACCTGCGTGAACTACGGCTGTATTCCGACCAAGACTCTGGTCGCCAGTGCGCACGCCGCGCACCTGGCGCGCCGCGGCGGAGACTTCGGCATCGGCACCGGAGACGTGTCGGTCGACATGGCAGCGGTCAAGGCGCGTAAGGACAAGATCAGTGGCGGCGATCGCGAAGGCCTGGAGAGTTGGCTCGCCGGGATGGAGGGTGCCACGCTGATCCGCGGGCACGCCCGATTCGAAGATCCGCACACGCTCCGCGTCGACGATCGGCTGTTGGAAGCCGACCGCATCTTCCTCAATGTCGGTGGCCGCGCCGTCGTCCCCGACATGCCCGGGCTGGCCGACATCGACTATCTGACCAACGTCGGAATCCTCGACCTCGATGTCGTGCCCGACCATCTGGTCATCATCGGCGGCAGTTACATCGCGCTGGAATTCGCTCAGATGTACCGCCGATTCGGCGCCCAGGTCACCGTCGTCGAGAAGGGGCCGCGGCTCACCGGCCGCGAGGACGAGGACGTGTCCGCGGCGATCAAGGACATCCTGGAAGCCGAGGGCATCACCGTCGTCGTCGGTGCCGACGCGATCAGTTTCGCCAAGCGGGAGAACGGGATAGCCGTCACCCCGCGCGAGGGCGCCGAGCCGATCGTCGGCAGCCACGTGCTCATCGCGGTCGGGCGCACACCCAACACCGACGATCTCGGACTGGATGCCGCCGGTGTCGAGACGGACAGCCGCGGCTACGTCGTCGTGGACGACCAGTTGCGCACCAGCGTGCCGCACATCTGGGCGATGGGCGACTGCAACGGCAAGGGTGCGTTCACCCACACGTCGTACAACGACTTCGAGATCGTCGCCGCCAACCTCCTCGACGATGATCCGCGACGGGTCAGCGACCGCATCACCACCTATGCGCTCTACATCGATCCGCCGTTGGGGCGCGCCGGAATGACGGCCGACGAGGTGCGCAAGTCGGGCCGAAAAGCGTTGGTGGGCACGCGTCCGATGACGCGGGTGGGCCGTGCAGTGGAAAAAGGCGAGACCCAGGGCTTCATGAAGGTGGTCGTCGACGCCGAGACCAAGGAAATACTCGGTGCATCGATCCTCGGCGTCGGCGGCGACGAGGTCGTTCATCTCATTCTCGACGTGATGACCGCGAAGCTGCCCTACACGGCGATATCGCGGACCATGCACATCCACCCGACGGTCAGCGAACTCGTCCCGACGCTGCTGCAGGACCTGACGCCGCTCTCATAGCGACGCACCCTTGACTGTGGCTTGCGTCACAGTAGTATGACCACTGGTCACATCAAGCCTTGGAGGCGCGATGCCGACGGTGACATGGTCTCGTCTGGGCGCGGATCGCCGCGCGGCGGTGGTGTCTGCCGCCGAAGCGGAGTTCGCCGCACATGGGTTCTCCGCGGGCAGTCTCAACGTCATCGCCCGGCGCGCGGGTGTCGCCAAAGGCAGTCTCTTCCAATACTTTGCGGACAAGCGCGACCTCTACGCGTTCATCACCGACGTGGGCAGCCAGCGCGTCCGGGCTTACATGGAGGAACAGATCGCCAGACTGGACCCCACCCGTCCCTTCTTCGAGTTCCTGACCGACCTGTTCGACGTCTGGGTGGCGTACTTCGCCGAGCATCCGCGGGACCGCGCGCTGCACGCCGCGGCGAGTTTCGAGGTCGACACCGACGCTCGGGTCAGCGTGCGCGCCGTCGTGCACCGTCACTACCTGGACGTGCTGCGACCGCTTGTCCGCGAGGCCCAGAAGCGCGGTGATCTCAGTGCGAATGCCGACATCGATGCGCTGCTGTCGCTGCTGCTCATGCTGCTGCCGCACCTGGCACTCGCGCCCTACGTGCGCGGCATGGACCCGCTGCTGGGACTCGACGAACTGTCGCCCGACCAGCCTGCACTTGTGGCACGGCGCTATGTCGCCGTGCTGGCGGCCGCGTTCGGAGCGGTCGCCACGAGACAGACAACCCCCCACACCGAAGGAGTGATCACATGACGAGAACACGGTCGGACTCGCTGGCCGCAGGTGGACTCAACTGGGACAGCCTGCCGCTGAAGCTCTTTGCCGGAGGCAACGCGAAATTCTGGGACCCCGCCGACATCGACTTCTCCCGGGACCGCGCCGACTGGGAATCGCTGACCGAGGTGGAGAGGGACTGGGCGACCCGGCTGTGCGCCGAGTTCATCGCCGGAGAAGAAGCGGTGACTCAGGACATCCAGCCGTTCATGGCGGCGATGCGGGCGGAGGGACGGCTCGGTGACGAGATGTACCTCACCCAGTTCGCCTTCGAAGAGGCCAAACATACCCAGGTGTTCCGGATGTGGCTTGATGCCGTCGGCATCACCGGTGACCTGCAGGGCTACCTCGACGAGCTCCCCGCGTACCGGCAGATGTTCTACGAAGAACTTCCCGCCTCACTCGACGCACTGTCGAGTGACCCGTCACCTGCTGCCCAGGTGCGCGCGTCGGTGACCTACAACCACGTCATCGAAGGCATGATGGCGCTCACGGGATACTATGCGTGGCACCGCATTTGCGTCGACCGCGGCATCCTGCCCGGAATGCAGGAGCTGGTGCGCAGGATCGGCGACGACGAACGTCGCCACATGGCGTGGGGCACCTTCACGTGCCGCCGCCACGTTGCTGCCGACGACGCCAACTGGTCGGTGTTCGAGTCACGGATGAACGAACTGATACCGCTGGCGTTGCGCAACACCGAAGACGCGTTCGCGCTGTACGACGAGATCCCGTTCGGTCTGACGATGGACGAGTTCCAGAACTACGCTGCCGACAAAGGCATGCGGCGCTTTGGCACGATCAGCAGCGCGCGGGGCCGCCCGCTCCACGAGATCGACGTCGACTATTCACCTTTGCACCTGGAGGACACGTTCGCCGACGAGGACCGCGCGGCACTGGCCTCCTGAGAGCTAGCCGCGGGCGGCGCGCAGCAGGCGCAGCTGGCCGATCTCCGCGGCGTTCTTGGTCAGTTCGACCGTCACCCACAGCACGGTGTCGGCGACTGTGCGCCCGGCATCCGCGCCCCACGGAAAGGCTGCCGGAGCGGTGAAGTCGCTCTGCGACAGCGTGTTTCGCCACTGCTGCGCCAGTTCGCGGATGCGTGCCACCGCCGCTGCGCCGTCTCCCGGCCAGGTGATGGAGGCCGGGTCGGGAACCGGCTGTCCTTCGCAGGCGGCGATCGCCGCGCTCCACCAGAAATCGACATGCCACGTCAGCCACCCGATCGTGGGTACGGGAACCGGGTCGGGTTCGACTTCGGCGAAGTCCGCGCGCCAGCTACCGGAGGTGTCGCGCCGGACCGTCCAGCACAGATCGGCCGGCTCCCAGAGGAAGTCGTCTTCGACAAGCGCTGCGAGATGGAACTCTGTCAGCGCCCACGCCACATCGAACTGGCGGCGGACCTCGTCGATCATCAGCGTCGCTGCACCAGTAGCGTCTGCGCGCACGTGCCGATGAAGCCGTCGCGGTCGAAGAGGTCAGCGGTCGTCGCTCCGACGCCGTCCGGTCCGATCGACCCGCGGGCGCGCAGGCCGAAGTCCTGCCCCTGCGGGAGCCGATGAAGGTGGACGACAGTGTCGGTGTTCATGAACAGGAACTGCTGCGGATCCAGCGCCGCGCCGATGCCGTTCGCTGAATCGACCACCATCGCCAGCCTTTGCAGCGGCGTCGTCGGCTCCGAATCAACAAGGGGCACAAGCGGGCTCAGCCACGCGACAGCGCTGCCATCCTGATCGGGCTGCCTGCGCCAGCTGATCGTCTCCAAATAGCCGGGTGCACCCTCCCATGCATGCGCCACTGTCGCCGCCTCACCTTCGACCAGCGGCGGGTAGCGGTCGGTGACCGCGTCGCGGGTATCGCTCGGCCTCAGCAGCCATGCGGTGACGCGGGCGACGGCCCTGCGTGTTCCGTCCGGTCGCTCGGCGAGCATCTCGGCGGCCATCATCGAGATGCGACTGCCGGGCCGGTCGACCCAGGCGCGCACCTGCACGGTCGTCACAGGGATTGCACCGAGGATGTCGAGGGTTAGCCTCCCGACTCGCAAACCGGTTCCCGCGGCACGGTTTTCGATGGCCCTGGTCAGCAACGCCAGCGGCGGGGAGCCGTGCTGGATCTGAGGATCCCAATTGCTGCGGGTGCCGTCGGTCGACTCGAAGACGTCGAACTCGCCGTCAGTGCCCAGGCGGTGGAAGAGGCAGTCGGTCACGCTGCGGACTCTGCCTGCAACACTGCGTCGGGGTCGCCCTCGTCGAGCACCTGAGGCCAGCCCGGGTAAGGCGGGGGAGTGCCACCGAACGTCGGGCAGTGCGCCTGATGGGCGCACCAGTCGCACAGCCTCGACGGGCTCGGGCGGAAATCCCCTGTGGCCCCTGCAGATTGGATGGCACGCCAGATCGCCATCAACGTCTTCTCGAACCGCTCGAGCTCGACGAGGTCGGGGGTGTAATCGAGCACCTGTTGATCGGCGAGGTAGAGCAATCGCAGTCGGGTGGGCAGCACGCCGCGGGAGCGCAGCAACGCGACGGCGTAGAACTTCATCTGGAACATCGCCTTGAACTCGGCCAGCGCCCGCGCTTCCGGTGGCGCCTTGCCCGTCTTGTAGTCGACGACGCGCATCTCACCGGTCGGTGCGACGTCGATGCGGTCGACGAAGCCGCGCAGCAGCGTGCCGTCGGCAAGTTCGACCTCGACGCGCTGCTCGCAGCTCTGCGGGTCGAAGCGGGTCGGATCCTCCAGCCGGTAGTAATCCGACAGCAGGGTGCGCGCCTGTTCCAGCAGCTCGGCCCGAATGCCGGGCTCGATGTCGGAAGCCAGGGAGGGCTGCTCGGCAAGCAGACGGTCCCAGGCAGGCGCAACCAGGGCGGTCGCCGTTTCGGGCACACGGTCCGCGGCGGGCAGTGCGTAGAGCTGCTCAAGGGCAGCGTGCACGACGGATCCGCGGAGCTGTGCGGCCGATGACGGCTCCGGAAGGCGGTCGATCGCGCGGAACCGGTACAGCAGAGGGCACTGTTTGAAATCCGCGGCGCGCGACGGCGACAACGCGGGGCGTCTCACCGGCTGGTTCATGGGATTCACAGTAGGACCGCGGTCGGACAACCCCGGAGATCCGGCCCGGCGCGTCTACTGGCAGGCTGATCAACCGTGCGCAGAACAGGCCCCTTCGAAATCGGTGATCGAGTGCAGCTCACCGATGCCAAGGGCAGGCGCTACACGATGCTGCTCAAGCCCGGCGGCGAGTTCCACACCCATCGGGGCATCATCTCCCTCGACGACGTCGTCGGGCTGCCCGAAGGCAGCGTGATCAAGTCGACCAACGGCGACCAGTTCCTCGTCCTGCGGCCGCTGCTCGTCGACTACGTGATGTCGATGCCGCGTGGCGCTCAGGTGGTCTATCCCAAGGACGCGGCGCAGATCGTGCACGAGGGCGACATCTTTCCCGGTGCACGGGTGCTGGAGGCCGGCGCAGGTTCGGGGGCGCTGACGTGTTCGCTGCTGCGCGCGGTCGGGCCCCAGGGACGGGTGACGTCCTACGAGCTTCGCGAAGACCACGCCGAACACGCGCTGCGCAACGTCGTGACGTTCTTCGGCGAGCAGCCGTCGAACTGGGATCTGGTGACGGCCGATGTCTGCGACTACGACGGGCCGGAGGTCGACCGTGTGGTGCTGGACATGCTGGCGCCGTGGGAGATCCTGGGCACGGTCGCCAAAGCGCTCGTTCCCGGCGGGGTCCTGATGATCTACGTCGCCACCGTCACTCAGCTGTCCAAGACCGTCGAGGCGCTACGCGAGCAGCAGTGCTGGACCGAGCCGAGGTCGTGGGAGAGCATGCAGCGAGGTTGGCACGTCGTCGGCCTGGCGGTGCGTCCCGAGCACACGATGCGCGGGCACACGGCCTTCCTGATCAGCGCGCGCAAGCTCGCGCCTGGCGCTGTCGCTCCGGTTCCGCTGCGAAAGAAGCGACCGACGATCTAGTCGTCGGTGCTCTTGAGGAGTCCGCGCCGCGCGGAGAGCAGTTCGAGTTCGGGGCGTGCGGCCACCAGGCGTTCGGCGGCGTCGAGGACGTCCACCACATGTGCGCGGTCAGCGGCGACGAGCGCGACACCGATGCCCGCGCGCCGGTGCAGATCCTGGGCGCCGGTCTCGGCCGCCGACACCGCGAACCGTCGCGACAGCTCGGCGATCACCGGCCGGATGACCGAGCGTTTCTGCTTGAGTGAGTGCACGTCACCGAGCAGGACGTCGAACTCCAGCCAGCCGATCCACATGCGGTCAGCGCGGCGGGGTCGGAGCGGCGGTGTCGAGCTCGAGCAGCAGGTCCGCGGTCTGCCGCGTGAGCTGCCACGACCCGTCGGAGGGGGCGAACTCCATCGGATAGCGGAACTCGCTGCCCGCAGGGTTGGCCTGCTTGATGACCATCGTGGTGACGACATTGCCGGGCACGGCCTGTGACCATGCGAGGTCCCTCGCCTCGAAGGTCAGGGGAAGAGCGGCGTTGTCCCGCAGCGCGATCGCGAAACGGTCGAGTCCGGCGGCCTCGTCGGGTGTGCCCTGCTCGATCAGCGTGATCTTTTGATCTCCGGGAACCGCAGGATCGGCCAGCCGGGCCATCACGTCGGTCAGAGCGTTCGCGGGTGGCAGGGGCGGTCCGCCCGGAGAATCGGGAATCGGGTCGGAGTGCCCGACAGACGGTGTGGGCGCGGCCGTCGAGGACGGGGTGACTGCGGGACGCTCGGGCTGACCGCACCCACTCAGGAACCCACACAGCCCGAGCGCCGCCACACCGAGTGTGGCGGCGCAACGGGCTGAAAAGGGTGGACGCGCCGGCGTCACAGTTCCGTCAGAAGCGGTCAGCCACCGACGGCGCTGAGCAGCGCCAGGGCCGACTGCTTCGAGATCTGCCAGCCTGTCGGGCTCGGGCCCGCGACGAAGACGACGTTCTGGGAGGCCGCCGCGCCAGTCTGCGCGGTCGCGGTGACGCTCGCGGTGGCCACGGGGCCATTCTGGTCGATGTTGGACACCACGAAGTTCAGCGGGAAGTAGCCCTGCGCAGCGGCATTGTTATAGCTGTTGTCCGCGACCCTGGCCTCGATGCGGCCGAGGCCACCCTCGATGTAGGAGCCCTTACCACCTGCGAACGATCCCGGGCCGGCGAGCGCGCTCAGCGTCGTCACCAGCGGACCCTGGAGATCGGGAGCGGGAGCGGCAGGCAGCGGCGCGCCGAACGCGACGGGCGAGGCTGACGCGATCCCGGCACCGGTTGCAATCGAGGTCACACCCGCGGCCGCGCCACCGACGAATGCGGCGGCTGCTGCCCCAGCGGTAAGGCTGGTAACGAGGGATTTCAGGGTCACGGCTGTCCTTCCGTTCTGCCGAACTGATCTACAGAGGCTAACAGTGTTGCTGGTGTGTCGAATTCCTAGAGCACACACAATGACTGAATCGCCGGTAGCGTTGAAGTTGTTACCGCACCAACATCGGGTGTGGGAAAGGAGCTCAGCATGAGTGAGTCCGAGCGTTCCGGAGCCTCTGACGCCTTTGGAACATCCCCTAGTAGCCACCTGTCCAGCGAAGACGCGGCAGAACTTGAACAGCTGCGACGCGAGGCGGCGACGTTGCGAGAACAGCTCGAGAATGCTGTTGGTTCCCAAAGCGGTCTGCGCAGTGCACGAGATGTTCACCAGCTCGAGGCGAGAATCGACTCTCTGGCCGCCCGCAACGCCAAGCTGATGGACACCCTGAAGGAGGCGCGGCAGCAGTTGCTGGCGCTCCGGGAAGAAGTCGACCGGCTCGGTCAGCCGCCCAGCGGCTATGGCGTGCTCTTGTCGGTCCAGGACGACGACACCGTCGACGTGTTCACCTCGGGCCGCAAGATGCGGCTGACGTGCTCGCCCAACATCGACACCAAAGCGCTGAAGAAGGGCCAGACGGTGCGCCTCAACGAGGCGCTCACCGTGGTTGAGGCCGGCACCTACGAGTCCGTCGGCGAGATCAGCACGCTGCGCGAAATCCTGGCCGACGGACACCGCGCCCTCGTGGTCGGCCATGCCGACGAGGAGCGCATCGTCTGGCTGGCCGAGCCCCTCGTCGCTGCCGAGCATCTGCCCGCCGACGCGTACGCCGACGAGAACGATTTGACGGACGACCGGCCCCGCAAGCTGCGTCCCGGTGACTCGCTGCTCGTTGACACCAAGGCCGGCTACGCGTTCGAGCGCGTCCCCAAGGCTGAGGTCGAAGACCTCGTGCTTGAAGAGGTGCCCGATGTCAGCTACCACGACATCGGCGGCCTGACCCGTCAGATCGAGCAGATTCGCGACGCCGTCGAGCTACCGTTCCTGCACAAGGAGCTCTACCGCGAGTACTCGCTGCGCCCGCCCAAAGGTGTGCTGCTCTACGGTCCGCCCGGATGCGGTAAGACGCTGATCGCCAAGGCGGTCGCCAACTCGCTGGCCAAGAAGATGGCCGAGGTTCGTGGCGACGACGCCCGCGAGGCGAAGTCCTACTTCCTCAACATCAAGGGTCCCGAGCTGCTGAACAAGTTCGTCGGCGAGACCGAGCGTCACATCCGGCTGATCTTCCAGCGGGCCCGCGAGAAGGCCTCCGAAGGCACCCCGGTGATCGTGTTCTTCGATGAGATGGACTCGATCTTCCGCACCCGCGGCACGGGCGTGAGCTCCGACGTCGAAACGACGGTCGTTCCACAGCTTCTCAGTGAGATCGACGGTGTCGAGGGCCTGGAGAATGTCATCGTCATCGGCGCCTCCAACCGTGAGGACATGATCGACCCGGCGATCCTGCGGCCAGGCCGCCTGGACGTCAAGATCAAGATCGAGCGGCCGGACGCCGAGGCGGCGCAGGACATCTTCAGCAAGTACCTCACCGAGGAACTGCCGATTCATACCGATGACCTGTCCGAGTTCTCGGGCGATCGCGGCCAGACCATCAAGGCGATGATCGAGAAGGTCGTCGACCGGATGTACGCCGAGATCGACGACAACCGGTTCCTGGAGGTCACCTACGCCAACGGTGACAAGGAAGTCATGTACTTCAAGGACTTCAACTCCGGCGCCATGATCCAGAACGTCGTGGATCGGGCGAAGAAGAATGCGATCAAGGCGGTGTTGGAGACCGGTCAGCCCGGTCTGCGTATCCAGCACCTGCTGGACTCGATCGTCGACGAGTTCGCCGAGAACGAGGATCTGCCCAACACCACGAATCCCGATGACTGGGCCAGGATCTCGGGCAAGAAGGGCGAGCGGATCGTCTACATCCGCACGCTTGTCACCGGCAAGAGTTCGTCGGCAAGCCGTGCGATTGATACCGAGTCCAACCTCGGGCAGTACCTATAGCGGGTATCCGGGCCCGGGGTGATCGCCTCGGGTCTGGATGTCGCACGAGTTGTTCACATCCCTGACTTCGTCATGACATGTGGCGCGCGTATTTTTCGCTCCAAAGTCACCACGATCAGGGAGCCTCATGAAGAGCCATGCCACACGAATCTTCGCTGTGACGTCTCTGTTGTTCGCGACAGCTGTGGGCGCCGCAAGTCCTGCCATGGCCGACGAATGGAAGATGCCCGACGTCGAGGGTGAGCTCCTGCAGAGTGCGACGGACGCCGTCCTTGAGGCCAGCGACGGCGCTGTCTCCCCGGAGACGTCCGTCGCGGCCGGTCCGCCTTTCGAGCAGATCAACCTCACCAACTGGGTGGTGTGCGCGCAGTCGCCCGAGGCCGGCGAAGAGATCTCCGGCGACACTCCGCCCGAGCTTGAGGTGGCGCGACCCAATCAGTGCTGATCAGGCCAGCAGCGAATAACTGTTGGCCAGGTCGTCCTGCAGCACGCTGGCCTTCTCCGTCGTCGTGTCCACGCGCAGCGGCTGATCCAGCGTGCGGGTTCGATAGCTCCATCCGTCGGGCAGCGCCAGCCTGGAGGCCAGGTTCGCCAGGTCATCCAACGTCAGGTCGGGGTCGACGGTCTGGCTGTAGGTCTGCATGACCCACTGGCGCCCGTCGGCGTCGACGAGTTCGAACACCGGGCTGCCTGCGTCGTAGACGAACGCGGCTCGTCTGTCGACCTTGTTGACCGAATACGGCGAGGGATTCATCGAAGACAACGCGACCGTCGCCTGCCGCAGCATCTCGATGCCGCCGAACGTCTCACGTTCGGTCTCGGTGCCGCCGTCTTTCTCGATGCGGCTCATCAGCCAGTAGCGCGGCCCGTTGAGCAGCGCGGCGACCGCCTGGTGCTCCGCGGCGATGGCCTGCGCGTCGAGTTTTGTCCACAGTTCGGCGGGGCAGTCGTTGAGCGGAAAGGTGTTGTAGACGGTTGCCTGCGGGCCGGTTTCGTCCACGTGCACAAGAAGGACTTCGCCGTATCGCTTGCCGAAGACGTTGGTCACGACGTGAATGTAGCCCGTCCCTCGATTTCTAGGTAGGCATCCCGACCGGCGAGACTGACCGCGACGTCGTCGATCAGCGGTTCGAAAAAGCGCTGGCGGTAGAGCGGGTCGACGCTCGTGCTCACCGTGAAGTAGAGCCCGGACAGCACCGCGACAAACAACGAGGTGTGCACGACGGTCTGCGGTATCGGGATGTGGACCCCGAACCACGTTCCGGCACAGGGAGGTTCGCCGAGTTGGCAGGCCTCCTCGGCCGACCACAGGACGGTGACGTCGTCGGGGATCGCGATGATCCCGAGGGCCAGGAAGAACGCGAAGAGTCCGGCGGTGAACAGCACGACCTGGATCGCCTGCGACACCACCATGACGGCCACGACGTTCATCTGCTCGGCCGCCGACAGCGGTGTGCGCGCGGCCGGATCGGCGGGCACCGACTCCAGCGGCGTGCCGGCCAGCAGTGCGTTGGGGTCCTCACGCTCGGATCGGTCCTGACGCAAGGCCCTGACCTCGTCCCGGATCGTGGCGATCATGAAGAACAACGCCACGACACTGAGGAAACCGATTGTCTGCCAGAGCCTTTCGCGACTCATCCGGGCCGACAGCTGCCACAGCTCGCCGGTGAAATACACGACCACTGTCAGCATCAGCAGCGGCAGGGCGCGGCTCATCAGCGTGCCCAGCGCACCGAGTTGCAGCCATGCGAACCGGAAAGCCCACAACGCGATCGAGCCGAAGCCCAGGTAGGTCAGCCAGATCGCCAGGAGCGATATCCCGACGAAGATCGGCGCCTCCGCGGCGGCAGCCCGCGACCACCCGCTCACCGTCAGCGGCATGACCACCACGAAGATCGCCATCACCAGAACCGCTGCCCAGCGGCGCAGCGCCTCGCCGACCCGCGTGCCCAGTCGGTGCAGGATCTCCAAGGCGAAGGGCGCCGCGACGAGCACCACCGCGATCACACCGAGCCTGGCCGCATACCCATAGTCCGGGTCGTCTCCGGTCAGGTCGGCCGCGAGCATGGTCAACGCGGTGAGCGCGCCGACCGCACTCACCATTGGCGCGGAGCGCTGGACGAGCTTGCGGGCCCGCACCCGCCTGGTGAGCACCAGGGGCAAACCCCGGTGCAGGAACCAGTCGTGGATCGGCCGCAGATCCGCCGGCTTCGTCATGCTCGCGGCCCGGCCGTCACGGTGCGGTAGCGGTCGCGAGCCACCAGCGTGAGCCGTAGTTCCTCGATCAGCGGGTCGAGGAACTGTGCCCGATACTCTTCGTCGCCGACGGCCCGCGCGGCCAAATACATGAACGTCAGCGCGACCAGGAACATCGTGATCTGGATCAGCGCGTTGGGCACCGGCAGCGTCATGCCTAGGAACTGGCCGTCCAACGACGCGTTGCTGGTCAATGCCGCCAACAGCTCCGGGCTGATCAAGATCAGGCCGAGCGCGAGGAACAGCAGACCTGTCACCACCGAGACCGTGAGTACCTGGACGATCTGCGACATCGCCAGAACGAACACCACGTTGAGTCGCTCCGGTTTCGACAGCGGCACCCGGCGCGGACGGTCCGGCATCGCCGCGAACGGAGTCCCGGTCAGCTTCTCGGCGTCCTCGGGCCGCTTGGCGTCGGGCCGCAGGATCGGACGTACCCGGCTCAGCGTTCCCGAGACCAGGAACGCGGCAGCGATGAGCATCAGGAAGATCAACCCCAGCCAGAGCCGGGGACGACTGATGATGCCGGCCATCGTCCAGACCGGCCCGTTGAAGAAGACCAGAACCGTCAGCAGCATCACCGGCAGGGCACCGAGAAGCAGTTTTCCGATGGACGCGAGATTGCTCAGGGTCATCCGGATCGCCCAGCCCAGAATCGCGCCGACTCCCGTTGCGGTACAGACGAAGATGAGCACCACGACGATGAGCTCAGCGATCAAGTCGGCGAAGACGCGAGCGCTGGGGCCCGCGTAGATGCTGCCCACAGTCGATATGGCCAGCGACGCCGTGGATACCGTCGCGCGCAGTCGGGCGTCATCGGTGCGTGACACGAACCAGCCGATCAGTCCGGCGAGGGGCAGGACGAGCAGCAGGACCGCGATGACGAACCACTCGGTTCGTGTCGGGGCGCCGTTGATGTCGACCGTGTGCTCGCCGGTGACGCCGACGACGAACATCGAGAACGTCATCATCACGGCGAGTCCAGCAAGGGCGGGTGCCGATCGCGTCCACAGTCGCGCAACCAGGACGCCGGGACGCAGCACGGCGGGCAGGCCGTGCCGGAGAAACCAGCGCTCAGCCGCGAGCCTGTCCGCGGTCTTGGGAGTCATATCGGGTAAATCTCACCACGCGGGAAGGCCCACCGCCCGGACCTTTAGGCTGGTCGATATGCAACGGATCATCGGAACAGAGGTCGAGTACGGCATTTCGTCGCCGTCCGATCCGACCGCGAATCCGATCCTGACTTCGACCCAGGCGGTGCTGGCGTATGCCGCGGCCGCAGGAATCCAGCGTGCCAAGCGAACCCGGTGGGACTACGAGGTCGAGTCACCGCTGCGTGACGCCCGTGGATTCGACCTGAGCCGCTCGTCGGGACCCCCGCCCGTCGTCGACGCCGACGAGGTCGGCGCGGCGAACATGATCCTGACCAACGGTGCCCGTCTCTACGTCGACCACGCTCACCCTGAGTACTCCGCGCCGGAATGTACGGACCCGCTGGACGCGGTCATCTGGGACAAGGCGGGGGAGCGCGTGATGGAGGCCGCCGCGCGCCACGTCGCGAGTGTGCCGGGCGCGGCGAAGCTGCAGCTCTACAAGAACAACGTCGACGGCAAGGGCGCCTCCTACGGGTCGCACGAGAACTATCTGATGAGCCGTCAGACGCCGTTCTCGGCCGTCATCGCCGGCCTGACTCCGTTCATGGTGTCGCGCCAGGTGGTCACCGGTTCGGGCCGCGTCGGGATCGGTCCCTCCGGTGACGAGCCCGGCTTCCAGCTCTCGCAGCGCTCCGATTACATCGAGGTCGAGGTCGGGCTGGAGACCACGCTCAAGCGCGGCATCATCAACACCCGCGACGAACCGCACGCCGACGCCGACAAGTACCGCAGGCTGCACGTCATCATCGGCGACGCGAACCTCGCCGAAACCTCGACCTACCTCAAGCTCGGCGCCACGTCGCTGGTGCTCGATCTGATCGAGGAGGGACCTCAGATCGGGATCGACCTCACCGATCTGGCGCTCGCTCGCCCGGTGCACGCGGTCCACGTCGTATCGCGCGATCCATCCCTGCGCGCGACCGTCGCGCTCGCCGATGGACGGGAGATGACCGCACTCGCGCTGCAGCGGATCTACCTGGACCGCGTTGCCAAGCTCGTCGACAGCCGTGACCCGGACCCGCGCGCCTCCCATGTGCTGGAGACGTGGGCGCACGTCCTGGATCTGCTCGAACGTGACCCGATGGAATGCGCGGATCTGCTGGACTGGCCGGCCAAGCTGCGCCTGCTGGAGGGTTTCCGCCAACGCGAGAACCTCGGCTGGAACGCTCCCCGGCTGCACCTGGTCGACCTGCAGTACTCCGATGTGCGGCTGGACAAGGGTCTCTACAACCGGCTGGTGGCTCGCGGTTCGATGAAGAGGCTGGTCACCGAACAGCAGGTGCTCGACGCTGTGGACAGTCCACCGACCGACACCCGTGCGTACTTCCGAGGCGAGTGCCTGAGGCGCTTCGGAGCCGATATCGCCGCGGCCAGTTGGGACTCGGTGATCTTCGATCTGGGCGGCGACTCGCTGGTGCGCATCCCCACTCTGGAGCCGCTGCGTGGCAGCAAGGCACACGTCGGGGCCCTGCTGGATTCTGTCGACAGCGCCGCCGAACTCGTGGAGCAGTTGACGACCTGATCGAGCTATCCCCGGCAATCCCGGCACCGCCCGGTAGTGTGGTGAGACCGGGGGGCAGACGGTCGAATGCCCGCAAGGGTGCGAAGACTTACGCAGGAGGCGGCGATGGCTCAGGAGCAGACCAAGCGTGGCGGCGGAGGCGGCGATGACGACGACCTCTCCGGCAACTCGGGCGCCGGTCAAGAGCGCCGCGAAAAGCTGGCCGAGGAAACGGACGACCTGCTGGACGAAATCGATGACGTCCTTGAGGAGAACGCCGAGGACTTCGTGCGTGCATACGTGCAGAAGGGTGGACAGTGACCTGGCCGGATCGAGATAAGTCCGCCTTCCCGTCCGCTCTACCCGGCGCTTTCGCTGCGCCGTCGGCCATGTCGCATGGTGGCGTGAATCCGTCGTCGTTCTCGGATTTCCTGCGCCATCAGGCGCCCCATCTGTTGCCCGGCAGCGGCGGCGGTCTGGCACCGACAGATGCAGTCCCGCATGGCACTACGATCGTCGCGCTGAAGTTTCCCGGCGGGGTGGTGATGGCCGGCGACCGGCGTGCCACCCAGGGGCACATGATCGCCAGCCGCGACGTGCAGAAGGTGTACATCACCGATGACTACACCGTCACCGGCATCGCAGGCACCGCCGCAATCGCCGTCGAATTCGCTCGGCTGTATGCGGTGGAACTGGAGCACTACGAAAAGCTCGAAGGTGTCGCGCTGACGTTCGCCGGCAAGGTGAACCGGCTCGCGACGATGGTGCGCGGAAATCTGGGCGCCGCACTGCAGGGCTTCGTCGCGCTGCCACTGCTCGCCGGTTACGATCTCGACGATCCGAATCCCGAGGGGGCGGGCCGCATCGTGTCGTTCGACGCGGCGGGCGGTCACAACATGGAGGAAGAGGGATATCACTCGGTTGGTTCCGGCTCCATCTTCGCCAAGTCGTCGATGAAGAAGCTGTACTCGCAGGTCCGCGACGCGGATTCGGCGCTGCGGGTCGCGATCGAGTCGCTCTACGATGCCGCCGACGACGATTCCGCCACCGGCGGACCGGATCTGGTGCGGGGTATCTTCCCGACGGCGGTGGTGATCAATGCCGACGGCGCCATCGAGATCTCCGAGCAGCAGATCGCCGCGCTGTGCCGAGAGATCATCGAGAGTCGTTCGCAGGCAAATACATTCGGGCCGGAGGCCGAGCCCGTTCGAGGTGACGAGCTGTGAGCTTTCCGTATTTCATCTCGCCCGAGCAGGCGATGCGCGAGCGTTCGGAGCTTGCGCGTAAAGGGATTGCCCGCGGCCGTAGTGTGATCGCGCTGGCCTACGCCGACGGTGTGCTGTTCGTCGCGGAGAACCCGTCTCGGTCGCTGCAGAAGGTGAGCGAACTCTACGATCGTGTGGGCTTCGCCGCCGTCGGGCGGTTCAACGAGTTCAACAATCTGCGCAGCGGCGGAATCCGCTTTGCCGACACCCAGGGCTACGCGTATTCACGGCGCGATGTGACGGGCCGCCAGCTGGCCAACGTCTACGCCCAGACGCTGGGGACGATCTTCACCGAGCAGGCCAAGCCATACGAGGTGGAGCTGTGCGTGGCCGAGGTCGCGCACTACGGCGAGACGAAAGCGCCTGAGCTCTACCGGATCACCTATGACGGGTCGATCGCCGACGAGCCGCATTTCGTGGTCATGGGTGGCACGACTGAGCCGATCATCGCGGCGCTCAACGAGTCCTACACCGAGAACGCGAGCCTGGGTGACGCGGTGTCGATCGCGGTCGGTGCCCTGGGCGCCGGTGGCAACGGTGCAGAACCGCGGACACTGGGGCCGTCGACGCTCGAGGTTGCGATTCTGGACGCCAACCGGCGCCGCCGGGCGTTCCGCCGCATCACGGGGGCGGCGTTGGAGGCGCTGCTGCCCGCCCCGGCCGAGAAGCCGGCCGCGGAAGCAGCTGAAGCCGGCGACTCCAAGCCCGCCAAGTAACTCCATTACGCGCCGAGCGTGCGCGTAGGGCGAGAGATAGTCGATAGCTCCGCCCTGGATGCACTCTCGGTGGCGGATTCTCGGGGTGTAGTGCACCCCGCACACTCACAGGAACGCTTTTGCGTGTCCATCTTGCGTCCAGTCCCGCCAGGGTGGATGATTTTGTTGCGTATAACGCATCGCGTTGCGCAAAGCGCAACTCAACACATCAAAATCTTCCTTCCCAAACGAAAGCGGTCGAGGCATGCCAAAAGTCGTCGTGATCGGTGCCGGAATCGTCGGCACCTCGCTCGCCGACGAACTGACCGCGCGGGGGTGGACCGACGTCACCGTCGTCGACCGCGGGCCACTGTTCGCCACCGGAGGCTCTACCTCCCATGCGCCGGGCCTGGTGTTCCAAACCAACCCGTCCAAGACCATGACCGCCTTCGCCAAATACACGGTGGAGAAGTTCAACGCCCTCGATCACCCCGACGGCTGGGCGTTCAATCCCGTGGGCGGACTTGAGGTCGCCACCACCCCTGAGCGTTTGGCTGACCTGCATCGCAAAGCCGGCTGGGCACAGTCCTGGGGCATCGAAGGTCATCTCCTCACCCCCGCCGAGTGCGTGCGTCTGCACCCTCTCATCGATCCCGGTCGCATCCTCGGCGGCTTCCACACCCCCGCCGACGGCCTGGCGAAGGCGTTGCGCGCCGCGGAGGCCCAGGCCCGCCGCGCCGAGGCGAGGGGTGCCACGCTTCGTCCGCACACCGAAGTGCTCGGAATCCTCGACAACGGTCACCGAGTCACCGGCGTGCGGACCGCCGACGGCGTCATCGACGCCGACGTCGTGGTGTGCGCCGCCGGCTTCTGGGGCGCGCAGTTCGCCAAAGAGGTCGGGCTCGTCCTGCCGCTGGTCCCCATGGCACACCAATACGCGCGCACCGGGCAGATCCCCGACCTCGTCGGCCGCAACACTGAGCTCACCGAGGCGGGCCTGCCGATCCTGCGGCATCAGGACCAGGACCTCTACTTCCGTGAGCACGTCGATCGCCTTGGAATAGGGTCCTACAGCCACAAGCCCATGCCTGTGGACATGACGACGCTGCTCGCCGACACGGCCGGTGAGCCGATGCCGTCGATGATGCCCTTCACCGAAGAGGACTTCGCTCCCGCCTGGCAGGCAGCTGCCGAACTGCTTCCCGCACTGGGGGATTCGAAGGTCGAAGAGGCCTTCAACGGCATCTTCTCGTTCACTCCCGACGGGTTTTCGATTATGGGTGAGCACCGCGAATTGCCCGGATTTTGGGTGGCCGAAGCGGTGTGGGTCACCCACTCGGCAGGGGTCGCCCGGGCCACTGCCGAATGGATCGTGGACGGTGCGCCGTCCGTCGACACCCACGAATGCGACCTCTACCGATTCGAGGACATCGCCCGCAGTCCCGAGTTCGTGATGCAGACCAGCTCGCAGGCGTTCGTCGAGGTCTACGACGTCGTCCATCCCCACCAATACCGCACCGCCCTGCGCGGGCTGCGCACGAGCCCGTTCCATGGCCGCCAGGCCGCACTCGGTGCGTACTTCTACGAGGGTGGCGGCTGGGAACGCCCAGCCTGGTACGAGTCCAATGCGGCTCTGGCGCAACGGCTTTTCGAGGACGGGCTTGCTGTTCCCGACCGAGACGAATGGGCGTCGAGGTTCTGGTCGCCGATCTCCATCGCTGAAGCGCACTGGACCCGCGCGCACGTCGCAATGTTCGACATGACCCCGCTGACCCGGTATGAGGTGTCGGGCCCCGGTGCCGCGGCGTTCCTGCAGCAGATGACGACCAACAACGTGGACAAGAGCGTCGGGTCGGTCACCTACACGCTGCTGCTCGACGAAACCGGCGGCATTCGCAGTGATCTCACTGTCGCACGCCTTGCTCCCGACACGTTCCAGGTCGGCGCGAACTCCCCGATGGACTTCGACTGGCTTTCGCGGCGCAGGCCCGCCGACGTCATGCTGCGCGACATCACCGGCGGAACGTGCTGCCTGGGCGTATGGGGCCCCGACGCTCGTGACGTCATCGCGCCGCTGTGTCCGGATGACGTCAGCAACGACGGTTTCAAGTATTTCCGCGCGATGCACACCTATCTCGGTGCCATCCCGGTCACGATGATGCGGGTCTCCTACGTCGGCGAACTCGGTTGGGAGATCTACGCAAGCGCCGAATACGGTTGTGCACTCTGGGATCTCATTGCAGAAGCGGGCGGACCGTTCGGCATCGTCCCAGCCGGCCGCATAGCTTTCAACAGCCTGCGCATCGAAAAAGGCTATCGCAGCTGGGGGACCGATATGACCGCCGAACACCGGCCCGCCGCGGCGGGTCTCGATTTCGCGGTGCGCATGTCCAAGGACACGGATTTCGTGGGCAAAGCGGCCCTGCAGCAGGCTCCCGAGCCCGACAAAGTGCTGCGCAGCATCGTGTTCGACGATCCCGCCGCGGTGGTGCTCGGCAAGGAGCCGGTGTCGGTCGCCGGTCGCTGCGTCGGGTACGTCACGAGCGCAGGCTTTTCCACAACCATCGGGCGCACCATCGCGTACGCGTGGCTGCCCGCAACGGTGATCGTCGGCGACGTGGTCACGGTCGCCTACCGCGGTGCGACATACCGCGCCGTCGTGCACGCCGAGCCCGTCGTGGACCCCGAGATGTCGCGGATCAAGAGGTAGTGGTGTGACTTCGCAGACCTTCGACGTCATTGTCATCGGGTTGGGTGGCATGGGTAGCGCTGCGGCCTACCACCTCGCCGCACGCGGGCAGCGCGTGCTGGGGCTGGAGAAGTTCACTCCCGCTCACGACAAGGGATCCAGCCACGGCGGTTCCCGCATCATCCGGCAGTCCTACTTCGAGGATCCGGCCTACGTGCCGCTGCTGCTGCGCGCCTACGAACTGTGGGACGAACTCGCCAGGGACAGCGGACGCGACGTGTACCGCATGACGGGCGGGCTGTTCATCGGGCCCCCGGATTGCCTGACGGTCGCCGGCAGCCTGCGAGCCAGCCAGGAGTGGGACCTGCCGCACGACCTCCTCGACGAGAACGAGATCCGGCAGCGGTTCCCCAACTTCACCCCGCAACCCGGCGACATTGCGCTCTTCGAGGCCAAAGCCGGATTCGCGCGCCCCGAGCTCACTGTCCAAGCCCATCTGGACCTCGCTGAAAAGGCCGGGGCCACATTGCGCTTCGGTGAGGAAGTCCTCGAGTGGTCCGAGACGGCCCGCGGTGTCACCGTCCGGACTGTCGCGGGCACGTACACGGCAGGACAGGTGGTGATCTGCCCCGGGGCGTGGGCGCCGCAGCTGCTGGCCGACTTCGGAATCCCCATCACCGTCGAACGCCAGGTGCTGTATTGGCTCGATCCGGTCGGGGGCGTCGAACCGTTCGTCGATCACCCGATCTTCATCGACGAGGACGCCTCCGGCATGCAGATCTACGGCTTCCCCGCGATCGACGGACCCCGCGGCGGCGTCAAGGTCGCGTTCTTCCGCAAGGGCATCGAGTGCACACCGGACACGATAGACCGGACCGTGCACGACCGTGAGGTGCGCGAAATGCGCGACCGCGCAGCGCAATTGCTGCCCGCCCTGGACGGGCCGTGTGTCCACTCGGCGACCTGCATGTACTCCAATACCCCGGACCAACACTTCGTGATTGCTCGCCACCCCGACACCGAGAACGTCACGGTGGCATGCGGATTCTCCGGGCACGGCTTCAAATTCGTTCCCGTGGTGGGGGAGATCCTCGCCGATCTCGCCACCACTGGTGCAACGACGCACCCGATCTCGCTGTTCGACCCCCGCAGATTGGTGACGGCTCTATGACTGCCTTTCCTCCGCCCGCCCTGCTGCCCACCCTGGCCGGCAGGTACTACACCAGCGCCGAGGTCTTCGCCTCGGAGCAGGAGCACATCTTCGAGAACACCTGGTTCTGCGCGGTGCGCTCCTCGGACCTCGCGCTACCGGGGAAGTTCAAAAAAGTGCAGGTCGGACGAGAGAGCGTGCTGCTGATCCGCGGCCGCGACGGCCTTCTGCGCGCCTTCCTCAACGTGTGCAGGCATCGCGGTGCCCAACTCTGCGTGGAGTCTGAGGGCGAGGTCAAGCGGACCCTGCGCTGCCCGTACCACTCCTGGACCTACGCACTCGACGGCAAACTCATGGCAGCGCCGAACATCGGGACTCTGACCGACGACGAGGGAGCACCGATCGACCGGTATCGCTACGGACTGGTGCCCGTGGCGCTGACCGAGTGGCTCGGATACGCATGGGTGTGTCTGTCCGACACCCCGCCGCCGTTCGAGGACGTGCTCGCCGAGACGACCAGGACGCTCGGCGATTCCGATGCCATCAATCGTTACGGTATCGGCGGCCTCGACGTGGGGCACCGCGTGGTCTACGACGTCGCGGCGAACTGGAAGCTGATCGTGGAGAACTTCATGGAGTGCTACCACTGCAGCTCGATCCATCCCGAACTCGTCGGCGTCCTGCCCGAGTTCGCGCGGGGCCTGGCCGCCCAGGCCAACGTCGGACTCGGTGCCGAATTCGGCCCTGAAGTCGCGGGATTCACCGTCGACGGAGGTCAGGGCTTCGAGCGGCTGCCCGGAATCACCGATGATCAGGACCGCCGCTACTACGCGATCACCGTGAAGGCGAACGTCTTCATCAACCTGGTACCCGACCATGTGATCTTCCACCGGATGTATCCGGTCGCCGCGGATCGCACGGTGGTGGAATGCGATTGGCTTTACACCGGTGAGGTGGTCGGCTCCGATCGGGATGTTTCCCGCTCTGTCGAGCTGTTCCACCGGGTCAACGTCCAGGATTTCGACGCCTGCGAGCGCACCCAGCCGGCGATGTCGTCGCGCGCCTACCGCAACGGCGGAGTGCTCGTTCCGGCCGAACACCACATCGCGGAGTTCCATCACTGGGTAATGTCCCGACTGGCTGCTGCTCCGGTGTAGACGGCAAGGGGGTCGACAGGGCCATGGACGGTGAACCCGATCTCTGGATCGGCGGCTCGTGGCGTCACGCCTCCGATGGAGGCACCCGCTACATCATCAATCCCGCTGACGGCGGCGTCGCGGCGGTCGTCGACGAAGCCACTCCGGACGATGCGCTGGCGGCCGTGGCCGCGGCCAGAACAGCCTTCGACGACGGAGCCTGGCGCGCCACGCCCGTCACGGAACGCGCTGCCCTGCTTGATCGCGTCGCAGACCTCCTGCAACGCGACAAGGAATCCCTGGCTCGCCTCGAGACCACCGACACCGGCAAGACGCTGGCGGAAAGCCGCATCGACATCGACGACGTAACATCGGTTTTCCGGTACTACGCCAAACTCGTCGGCGCGGAAGCCGATCGCGTTGTCGATGTGGGCGACGCCGCCGTCATCAGCCGCGTCGTGCGTGAACCGATCGGCGTGTGCGTGTTGATCGCGCCGTGGAACTATCCGCTGCTCCAGATGTCCTGGAAGGTGGCTCCGGCGCTGGCAGCCGGCTGCACGATGGTCGCCAAACCGAGCGAGGTCACACCGCTGTCCACCATCGCGTTCGCGCACCTCCTGGAGGAGGCCGGCGTGCCGCCAGGGGTGGTGAATCTGGTGCAGGGCAGCGGCGCCACCCTCGGGGCCGCGTTGACGGATGATCCGGACGTCGATTTCATCTCGTTCACCGGTGGTCTGGCCACCGGGCGCACCATCGCGAAGACCGCCGCCACCCATGTCACCAAAGTGGCTTTGGAACTCGGTGGTAAGAATCCGCACATCGTGTTCGCCGACATCGGGGGGCCAGGGGACAGAGATTCAGGCTGGGACGCCGCTGTCGACCACGTGCTGACCGGGGTCTTCCTGCATTCGGGACAGGTGTGCTCGGCGGGCACCCGGTTGATCGTCGAGGAGTCCATCGCCGACGATTTCGTCGCCGCGGTCGCCGCGCGGGCGGAGAAGATCACGATGGGCGACGGTATGGACGCGGCCAGCGAAACCGGACCATTGGTGTCAGAACAACACCGCGACAAGGTGGAAAGCTATGTGCGGCTGGGCATCTCAGAGGGTGCCCGGCTGGTCACCGGCGGTGCGCGGCCGGACGACCCGGCGATGGCCGATGGTTACTTCTACCTGCCCACAATCTTCGACCACTGCGACCGGTCGATGCGTATCGTCACCGAGGAGACCTTCGGTCCGATCCTGACGGTCGAGCGGTTCACGACCGAAGCCGAGGCCATCGCCCTCGGCAACGACACGGAATACGGTCTCGCGGCCGGCGTCCGGACATCGGATACAGCGCGAGGCGAACGTGTGGTGCGGGCGTTGCGGCACGGCACGGTATGGCTCAACGATTTCGGCTACTACACCGCTGCTGCGGAGTGGGGCGGTTTCGGGAAGTCGGGTAACGGACGTGAACTCGGCCCGACCGGGCTCGCGGAATATCAAGAGATCAAACACATCTGGCACAACACCGCTCCCGGTGCCGCGGGCTGGTTCAAGGGATAGGACAGCATATGGTGATCAAGCAGCCTTCCGGGGCGAGCGGAGCGACGGGAAAGAGCCACGCTGACAGCGGCATGGAGGACTTTGGATACAAAGAGTCACTCGACCGCAGCATCGGCAAGTTCGCCAGTTTCGCCGCAGGGGTCAGCTACATCTCCATCCTCACGGGCACGTTTCAGCTGTTCTACTTCGGGTTCGGCACGGCCGGGCCCGCCTATCTGTGGTCGTGGCCCATCGTTTTCGTCGGCCAGATGGCAGTCGCACTGTGCTTCATGGAACTGGCTGCCAAGTACCCGGTCGCCGGGTCCGTCTACAACTGGAGCAAGAAGCTCGCCAGCAGGCTCGTCGGGTGGACTTCGGGGTGGCTCATGCTCACCGCGTCCATCGTGACGATCTCGGCGGTGGCACTGGCCTACCAACTCAACCTGCCGCGGCTGTGGAGCGGTTTCCAGATCATCGGCGACGGCTCCGGCACCTACGACTATGCCGCAAACGCGGTGCTCCTCGGCTCCATACTGATCGCCTTCACCACGATCGTTAACGCGCTCGGGGTTCGACTGATGGCCATGATCAACTCGAGCGGAGTGTTCATCGAACTGATTGCCGCCGTGCTGATCGTCATCCTGCTGGCCGTCAACGTGGAACGGGGACCGCAGGTCTTCTTCTCCACCAACGGTTACGGCGCCGGGGAGAGCATGGGCTTCCTCGGCGCGTTTCTCATCGCGTCGCTGGCGTCGGGCTACGTCATGTACGGATTCGATACGGCGAGCTCGCTGGGTGAGGAGACGGTCGAACCGCGCCGCACCGCGCCGGAGGCGATCGCCCGCGCGATCCTGGCGTCCTTCGTGATCGGCGGCGGCATCCTGGTGTTCGCGGTGATGGCCGCGCCGAACCTGGAGGATCCGCAGCTCGGTGAAAGCAGCGGCGGCCTGCAGTACATCGTCGAGCAGGTGATGTGGGGACCGCTGGGCAAGATCTTCCTGGTCTGCATCGTCATTGCGGTTACGGTGTGCTGCCTGGCTGTACACACCGCCGCGATCCGGCTGAGTTTCGCGATGGCCCGCGACAACGCGTTGCCGTTCGGCGAGAAGCTGGCGACGGTGAACCCGAAGACGCAGACGCCGATCATCCCTGCCGTCACGATCGGCATTCTGGCCCTGCTGATCCTGGTCATCAATATCGCGAACATCCAGATCTTCACGGTGCTGACCTCGATCGCCATCATCATGATCTACCTGGCCTATCTGATGGTGACGGGCCCGCTTCTGAAGAAGCGGCTTCAAGGGCAGTGGCCGCCGAAGGATCTCGCCGAGGGTGGTTACTTCACGATGGGAAGGTGGGGGCTTGCGGTCAACATCGTCGCGGTCGTGTGGGGTGTCGGAATGGCGATAAACCTCGCATGGCCGCGGGTGGCCGTGTACGGCGAGCCCTGGTACTTCACCTGGGGTGCGTTCCTCTACATCGGCATCATACTGGGCGCGGGCCTGCTGTGGTACTCGCTCAAGGGCCGCAACCACATCGGTACCCTGAAATCGCATGCCGCCGAGACTGTTTCGGATACTGATGGCTGACAGCACTTTTGACTACATCGTCGCCGGGGGCGGCACCGCAGGCTGCGTGCTGGCCGCCCGGCTGTCCGAGGACCCCGGCGTCACGGTCTGTCTGATCGAGGCGGGACCGTCGGACGTCGGAGACGACGCGATCCTGGTGCTGTCGGAGTGGATGCATCTGCTCGACTCCGGCTACGACTGGGATTATCCGGTCGAGCCTCAGGAACGCGGCAATTCGTTCATGCGGCACGCGCGGGCCAAGGTCCTGGGGGGTTGTTCGTCGCATAACTCGTGCATCGCGTTTCACCCGCCCGCCGAGGCGCTCGACGAGTGGGTCGGGATAGGCGCCACCGGGTGGGGTGCAGACGAGGTGCTACCCCTGGTCCGGCGCCTGACCGAAACGGTGCTGCTGCGGGATGTGCCCCCCGAAGACCCCTGCGGCGTCGCGGTTCTCGAATCCGCCGCGCTGGCGGGTCTGCCGACGGTGGCGTTCAACCGTGGTGAGACCGTGCGCAACGGGGCCGGCTGGTTCCAGATCAACGGCGGCGAGGACGGTATCCGCAACTCGACGTCGAAAGCGTTCCTGCATCCGATCCTGGGCACCCGCAAGAACCTCGAAGTTCGCACCGACTCCTGGATTTCGGAGATCCTGTTCGACGAGTCGAAGCGAGCTACCGGGGTCCGCTATCAGCGACCCGACCTCACCGGCTACGACACGGTGTCCGCGCGCCGGGAGGTGATCGTCACCGCAGGGGCGATCGACACCCCGAAGTTGTTGATGCTTTCGGGGATCGGGCCCACCGCCCACTTGCGGGAGATCGGCATCGACGTGCGCGTCGACTCGCCGGGTGTCGGGGCGAACCTCGACGACCATGTCGAGGGGTTGGTGTTCTGGGAAGCCGCGCAGCCGATGGTGACGACCTCGACGCAGTGGTGGGAGATCGGTCTGTTCACGACCATCGACGAGGGCCTCACACAGCCTGATCTGATGATGCACTACGGCAGCGTGCCGTTCGACATGAACACGCTGCGCCATGGATATCCCACGACCGACAACGGATTCTGCCTGACGCCCAACGTAACTCAAGGTCGGTCGCGTGGGACGGTGCGCTTGCGGTCCCGTGATTTCCGTGATCGCGCCAGGGTCGACCCGCGCTACTTCACCGACCCCGAAGGCTACGACGACCGGATCATGCTCGCCGGCGTCAAGCTGGCCCGCACGATTGCCGCACAACAACCGCTGGCCCCGTGGATCTCTCGCGAGCTGGCGCCCGGACCCGACGCCACCACCGACGACGAACTGCTCGACTACATCCATCGCTGCCACAACACCGTCTACCACCCCGCAGCGACCGCCCGGATGGGATCAGTGTCGGATCCGATGGCGGTGCTGGATCCGCAACTGCGGGTCAAGGGTGTCACGGGGCTTCGGGTCGTGGACGCGTCGGCGATGCCGAAGCTGCCGTCGGTCAACCCGAACATCACCGTGATGACCATGGCGGAGAAGTGTGCCGACCTCATCAGAGAAGCCTGACCGCCGGAGTCTTCCGGAGTTCCTGGCCGAGCACACGCCGTTCCAGGGCTCGACGGAGACCGAGCTCGCCGAACTCGCCGCCGGGGCGTTGATCGAGGAGTTCGCGACCGGCGCCGTCGTCGCCGACTATTCGTCGCGCGTGCCCGACGAGGTGTGGATGGTCTGCGACGGCGCAGTGGCACTGCGATCCAGTGGTGACGGCGCCCTCATCGACGTCGTCACCCGAGGCGGGATCTTCGGCTACACGCCGCTGCTGACGGGCGCAGGCATGGACTTCGAAGCCCGTGCCACAAGCGCGAGCACCCTCATCAAGCTGCCCGGGCCGCTGGTTCGCGCACAGTTCGCCAAGCCGGCGGGCTTGGCCTTCCTCGCATCGTCCGGCTGGCCCCGGGCTGCCGAGCGGCCGACGATCGCACCTGCGACCGACAGCAGACCGGTCGCCGAACTCGTCCGCGGAAAGGTACTGGTCGTCGCGCCGACCGACACGGTCCGCGACGTCGTCGTCCGCATGACCGAAAACCGCGTGTCGTATGCGCTGATCCGGCTGCGGGACGGGAATCTGGGCATCTTCACCGATCGCGACCTGCGGACCCGGGTCGTCGCAGCCGGGCTGTCGGTCGATGTGGCCATCGAGACGGTGATGAGCGCGCCCGTCCGCACCGTCACGACGGATCTGTCCGCCGACAGTGTCCTGATGGAAATGCTCGAGTGCGGGCTGCGGCACATGCCGGTTCTGACGCCGCGCGGTGAAGTCGTGGGAGTGCTCGAAGACGCCGATCTGTTGGCGGCTTCGGCACGGCAGAGCTTCATGCTGCGACGCGCGATCGCCGACGCCGCCGATTCGGCGCAGCTGCAGCACGTGGGGCAGCGCGTCACCGGTACCGCTGTCGACCTCTTCCGCAACGGCACCAAGGCCGCTGCGACGAGTGCCATCCTTTCGGTCGTCATCGACAGCCTGGTTCGCCGTGCGTTGGAAATCGTTCTCGCCCAGACAGATACCGGGGACGTCGATGGTTTCGCATGGCTGACGCTCGGCAGTGTTGCGCGCCGAGAGGCGATGCCGTCCTCCGACGTCGACAGCGCGTTGTCGTTTCGCGACGACCTCGCGGTCCGCGCACCGCAGCTGCGGGCGATCGCCTCGCAGGTGCACGACCTGCTCGAGGCGTGCGGTCTGCCCCACGATCGCAACGGCGCGACCGCGGCATCGACGAGATTTGCACGGACACAGTCCGATTGGCGCGACGCCGCCCAGGCCTGGCTGGATGACCCGCTGCAGAACCAGGGCCTGATCATGTCCTCGTTGTTGATCGACGCGCGCGTGGTCTGGGGTGACCCGTCACTGCATACCGTGCCCGCGGCATTTCACCGGATCCGCGAGGAACATCCGAACGCGTTGCGGCTGCAGCTGCTCGAGGTGCTGTCAGGCAAGGTGCGGACCCGTTCGCTGCGCGACGTGCTCTCGCGGCGCGGCGGCACCTTCGATCTGAAGAACCACGCGGTGACCCCGATCGTGAACCTGGCCCGCTGGGGCGGCCTGAACGCAGGCGTCACGTCGGCGGCCACTCCGACCCGACTCGAGGCCGCGGCGCAATCGGGTGTGCTGAGCGACGCCGACGCGCGCACGCTCTGCGATGTGTACACGATGGTGCAACGACTTCGGATGACCCATCAGGTCGAACAGCTCGCCGCCGGCCACACCCCGAACGACATCATCACCATGTCGGAACTCTCACCGCTCAACCGCAGCCTGCTCGGTGACGGGTTGCGAGAGATCGCAGCGGTGCGCCGACGCGTCGGCAACCTCGGCCGCACGGGCCTATAGGCTGGTTGTGCAATGGTCAAGGACGACAGCACATCAGCCGGGGATCCTCCTGCCGCCGTGCAGTCCGTGGACCGCGCACTGACAGTTCTGGAGATCGTCGCTTCGCTGGGGCAGGCCGGCGTCACCGAGATCGCCGCCGAGCTCGGCGTCCACAAGTCGACGGTGTCGCGGCTGATTGCGGTGCTGGAGGCTCGCGGATATGTCGAGCGGATCTCCGAACGCGGCAAGTACCGTCTCGGGTTCGCGATTCCGCGGTTGGCGCATGTGGCGGGCGGTCAGAGCGACCTGGTGAAGCTGGGCCAGGTGGCCTGCGACATGCTCAGCGTCGACGTGGGGGAGACGGCCAACCTCGCCGTGCTCGACCAGGACCGCATCGTCAACATCGTCGAATCGATCGGTCCGGCGGAGATCACGCTGCGCACCTGGGTCGGGCAGAGCTGCCCGGCATACGCCACCTCCAGTGGCAAAGTGCTTCTGGCCGGCCTCGATCCCAATGACGTGCGTGCCCGGGTTCCGGTGCCCATCACCCTGTTCACCGAGTCCACCGTTGGCAGCGTCGCCGACCTGCAGGACGAGCTGTCGGTGGTGCGGGAGCGCGGATGGGCCAGCGTGAGCGAGGAACTCGAAGTGGGCCTCAACGCGGTCGCCGCACCCGTTCACGGTGCGCACGCGCAAGTCGTTGCCGCGCTCAGTGTTTCAGGACCCTCGTACCGGCTGGCGCCGGAACGGTTCGAAGAGGTCGCCAAGCAGACGATCGCGGCCGCCGACGAGATCAGCCACCGGCTGGGCTGGACCGCGCGAGAATAGGGCTCGATTGATGCCGAGGGCGCGTGCAGAGCGTCAAACGGGCAGATCTCACGACCTCAGCGCACTGTCGGCGCGTCCACCATCGCGCGGCCCACGCTCTGCGAATCTCCTGCGATGACCGCCAGGATCGTCCGCCACGAATCCGAGGGCCGATTGAGCATTCCACTGTGCGCATCCCATCCGGCGACCGGTCCGCCGTCGTCGTAATCGCCTGCTGCCAAACGGATCACCGTCGGCATCTCGTCGGGGTCGCTACCGTGGGGCCCACCGGGGATGCCTTGCACCAGCTCGATGAAATCTCCCGGCGCGGTCATCGAGAAGCGCTCGACGTGAGGGTTCCTGTTGTGCCAGTCGCCCGGGTCGTCCACCCCGACCCCGGCACCGGCGGCCGCCAGGAACAGGGTGCGGTCCGAGGTCAGCCCCATCGTCTCGGCCGTCCCGACGATCGAGCCGCCGTAGGAGTGCCCGATCACCGTCACGGGAACCCCGTCGCCCACCCGACGGTCGACATCCTCGCTGAACGCCACCAGACGCGGCGCCATGTCCAGTGCGAAGCGGGTGTCCGCGGACTGCAGGACCGAGATGGGGTCGCGCACCTGCGGGAACGGCCCGCCCAGATAGGTGATCACGGCGATCTCCCCGCGCGTCGCCGACACGAAGCGCCGGGCGGTCGCGGTGTTGGAGGAGGAGCCCTCGATGGTGGTGTTCACGCCGGGCACCAGCACCGCGACACCCCGCGCGGTCGCGAGGTCTCCGTTCAGCTCGACCAGCGAAGCGCGGCCCGTATCGAACGCGATGATTTTGCGTGAGATGCGTTGTCCGCTCGCGGGATCGTCGATCTCTCCGAGGAGGCTGCGGTAGAACTCGATTCGCCTGCGAGACAGCGAGTCGGCACCCGTCTCGGCAAGGATGGCCGACGCGATGTTGAGGCGATTCGCGGCAATCCGCATATCCCAGGGCACGCCATCGGTGTTGCCGACCTGCTGCGGGAAATCCGCGATCAAGCGGTTGCGTTGCACGAGGCTCATGGCCGCGATCTGCGTGGCAATCCGGTCCTGGCTCATGGCGGGCCACGCATCCACCACGTCGACCGCCTGGACGGGCCAGGCTCCGGCGGGCACCGTGGCCGCGGGCCTGTCCGGTGTCTCGGTGTCTGACAGCGCCGACGTGATGTCGTGCGCCGCATCGACGTCTGCCGCCTCAAGCTTGCTGAGGGCGTCACGGATGCGGGCGCTCAATTCCACGGCCCGCAGTTCGAGCATGTCCTCTGCCACCGCGTCCTGGCCGCCGGCGAGTAGCACGAGCAGGGGTTCCGGTTCTGCCACGACGGTCACCGAGCCGTCGTCGGCGACGTCGAATCCGCTCGTGCGCGCTTCGTCCACCTCGGTGAGGAGCGCGCTACGAGCCGCAGCGATCTGCTCGGCACCGTCGTGGGCTGCCACCGAGGCAGACACCATCCTGCGCGCCACCTCGACGGCGTCGGCGCCGATGAGGCGGGCCCGTTCGCGTGCGGCGTCGGCAGCGGTGCCGATCCAGTGGTCCTGGCTTCGGTCCGATGCTGCGATGGCGTCGTCGACGCGATCGCGTAACCGACGGGCAGCGTCGTCGAGTTCCCGTGCCAGAGTCGAGAGCGTCTCGGGTCGCCAGCGTCGAACCACGGAGACGGTCAGCGAGCTCATCGGGATCCGAACCGTTCCCCGTTGACGGCATCGGCGTGCTGAAAGGCCTCCGCTGACGCGCGCGCCGCCGTGGCCCAGCCGTTGAGGTCCGCGGTGAGGCCGTCGACCAGATCGGTGATCAGTTCGGCGGTGTTCGTGGCCTCGACCGACGAGCCGGGAAGCGCGTCGGTGTCGAGCACCGGCCACGGCATGCCCGCCACGTCGGCCGCGGTGCCCCAGAAGCTGTCCGCCACGGCCCGCAGACGGCCGAGATCCACATGCGCGATTTCCCCCATGGCTCATGCTGACAGCCGCGCGCGGTGCCCGGCCGAGTTATCCACAGGCGCCGGAGCGGGTGTCTGCCCGTCCTGTGAGCCTGACAACTTGTAGTCTCGATGAGGTGCAGCGACGAATCATGGGCATCGAGACAGAATTCGGTGTCACCTGCACGTTCCACGGCCACCGCCGGCTCAGCCCCGACGAGGTTGCCCGCTATCTGTTCCGCCGGGTGGTGTCGTGGGGACGTAGCAGCAACGTCTTTCTCCGTAACGGTGCGCGCCTGTATCTGGACGTGGGTAGCCACCCCGAGTACGCGACCGCCGAATGTGACAACCTGACGCAGTTGGTCACCCATGACCGCGCAGGTGAGCGGGTCCTTGAGGATCTGCTGATCGACGCCGAACAGCGGCTGGCCGACGAGGGTATCGGCGGCGACATCTACCTGTTCAAGAACAACACCGACTCGGCCGGCAACTCGTACGGCTGCCACGAGAACTACCTGATCGTGCGCGCGGGCGAGTTCTCCCGGATCTCTGACGTGCTGCTGCCGTTCCTGGTCACGCGCCAGCTGATCTGCGGCGCGGGCAAGGTGCTGCAGACCCCTAAGGCGGCGACGTACTGCCTGTCGCAGCGCGCCGAGCACATCTGGGAAGGCGTCTCCAGCGCGACGACGCGCAGCAGGCCGATCATCAACACCCGCGACGAACCGCACGCCGACGCCGAGAAGTACCGCCGACTGCACGTCATCGTCGGGGACTCCAACATGAGCGAATCGACCACGATGCTCAAGGTCGGCTCGGCATCACTGGTACTCGAGATGATCGAGGCCGGTGTGGCATTCCGGGACTTCTCCCTCGACAACCCGATCCGCGCGATCCGTGAGGTCAGCCATGACCTCACCGGTCGGCGGCCGGTGCGCCTGGCCGGCGGAAGGCAGGCCAGCGCACTCGACATTCAGCGCGAGTACTACGCCCGTGCGGTCGAATACCTGCAGACCCGTGAGCCCAACACCAACATCGAACAGGTCGTCGACCTGTGGGGCCGCCAGCTCGACGCCGTCGAGAGCCAGGACTTCGCCAAGGTCGACACCGAGATCGACTGGGTGATCAAACGCAAGCTGTTCCAGCGCTACCAGGACCGCTACAACATGGAGCTGTCCGATCCGAAAATCAGCCAGCTCGACCTCGCCTACCACGACATCAAGCGTGGCCGCGGCGTGTTCGACCTGCTGCAGCGCAAGGGCTTGGCCGCGCGGATCACCACCGACGAGGAGATCGAGGCCGCGGTCAACACCCCACCGCAGACCACGCGGGCCAAGTTGCGCGGCGAGTTCATCACCGCAGCGCAGGAAGCCGGCCGCGACTTCACCGTCGACTGGGTGCACCTGAAGCTCAACGATCAGGCGCAGCGCACCGTGCTGTGCAAGGACCCGTTCCGCTCGGTGGACGAGAGGGTCAAGCGGCTCATCGCGTCTATGTAGACAGAGCTTCTATGTCGGCAGGGCTTCTACGCGAGCCGGTGCACCGATACGGCGTAATCCCCGCCCTCGTACGGGTCGCGGTCCCACGTGGCCCATCTGTCCGCCAGTTCGAGGCCTGCGGCTGCAGCGACCTCGTCATAGCGGGCGAGCGTTAGCCGCCCAGCGACGAGCTGGAATCCCGCCACGAGCAGCCCACCCGGTGTCAGACGTCGCGCTAGCTGGCTGACAACGGTCGCTTCAGTGCCACGGTCGAGGAAGATCATCACATTGCCCGGCATCGCGACGATGTCGAACGTCTCCTGCAGATGAGCATCGGTCTCCACCAGATCGGCCTCGATCCACCGGACCTGCGGCGCTTTCGTCTTGGCGGCGGACAGCATCGCGGGGTCGGCGTCGATACCGACCACCGAGAACCCGCGTGCGGCGAGTTCGATTGCGACCCTTCCGGTTCCGCAGCCCGCATCCAACACGCGAGCGCCACCGGATTCACCCAACAGGGCCTCGATGAGGTCGGCTTCGCCGTGCACGCTCGCACCTGTCGCCGCCAGGCGCTCCCAGCGCGCGTCGTACTCATCCCCTCGCGGTCTGTCGGACTGTTGCCACCGTGTGCTCACGACCGCCATTCTGCAGGGGCGGTGCCGGGACGCGCCGCGATGGGCGTACAGCGGGATTCCCCGAGCACCTTAAGCTCTTAGCCGTGGGGATCTCGAAAGTCGAACGCCTGATGAATCTCGTCATCGCGTTGTTGTCCACGCGGTCCTTCATCACCGCGGACAGAATCCGCGAAACGGTCTACGGCTACTCCGACGAAGCCAGCGACGAGGCGTTCTCGCGGATGTTCGAGCGCGACAAGAACGAACTGCG
This sequence comes from Mycolicibacterium iranicum, assembly GCF_002101705.1. Lineage (GTDB taxonomy): Bacteria > Actinomycetota > Actinomycetes > Mycobacteriales > Mycobacteriaceae > Mycobacterium > Mycobacterium iranicum. The sequence goes on from NZ_LQPC01000019.1 coordinate 199,305, forward strand.
CGACCTGGGCATCCCGCTGGAGACCGGTCGGGTGTCCTCCACCGACCCCGCGGAGGGGTACCGCATCAACCGCGACGCCTACGCCCTGCCCGCGGTGGAACTGACTCCCGACGAGGCGGCCGCCGTCGCCGTCGCGACGCAATTGTGGGAATCGCCCGAACTGATCACGGCCACCCAGGGTGCGCTGCTGAAGCTGCGGGCGGCCGGTGTCGACATCGAAGCCGACGACGACATCGCAATCACCTCGACGGCGGCGCTGCCCGGGCTGCGCGGTTCAGAGGAAGTCCTCGGAATCCTGTTGTCCGCCATCGATTCCGGACGCGCTGTGCAGTTCCGCTACCGTCCGGCGCGAAGCGAGCCGTACGCCACCCGCACCTTGGAGCCGTGGGGAGTGGTCACCGACCGGGGACGGTGGTACGTGGTCGGCCACGACCGCGACCGCGAAGCGGTCCGCACCTTCCGGCTCTCGCGCATCGGAGCCGACGTGACGCCGATCGGTCCCGCAGGCGCGGTCAGCATGCCTGAGGGGACCGATCTGCGCGGGATCGTCGCGAAAGTCGTGGGGGACTGGCCCGCCGCCGGTCAAGCGACGGTCTGGGTTGCCGAGGGTCGCGCCACCGCGCTACGCCGCCGCGGCACGGTGATCGGCCCGAGAATGATCGGTGAAAGGTCCGGTGACGAACTGAGCATCGACATCGGCATGTTCGACCGGCTGGCCAGGGAGGTGGCCAGCTATGGTGCCGACGCGCTGGCCCTCGAACCGGAATCGCTGCGCCGCGACGTGATCGCGCGGCTGGAAGCGCACCTGGCGCCCGTCGGCGCCGACGGGAGGGACAACCAGTGACGGCCATCAGTGCCCGGCTGGTGCGGCTTCTCAACATGGTGCCGTACTTCCAGGCGAACCCGAAGATCACCTACGCCGAGGCCGCCACCGACCTCGGGGTCAGCGTCAAACAGCTTCGCGACGACCTCAACCAGCTGTGGATGTGCGGTCTGCCGGGCTACGGTCCCGGAGATCTCATCGACTTCGAGTTCTCCGGCGACACCATCGAGGTCACGTTCTCGGCGGGTATCGACCACCCCCTGCGACTGACCTCACCTGAGGCCACCGGCGTGCTGGTGGCGCTCAGAGCCCTGCTGGACGTGCCCGGGATGGTCGATCCGGAGGCGGCCCGCAGTGCAATCGCCAAGATCGAGTCCGCGGCCGGTGCCGTCGGGCACGGCGTCGAAGGCGCCGCGGTCGACGAGCCGGCACCGATGGAGAGCGACGCCGCGGCAGCGGTGCGCACCGCCGTACGCAACGACCGCGCGCTCGCGATCGAGTACTACTCGGCATCGCACGACATGTTGTCCAGCCGCGTCGTGGACCCCATCCGCGTGGTCCTCATCGCCGACCACAGTTACCTGGAGGCGTGGTGCCGCACCGCCGAGGGCGTGCGCCTGTTCCGCTTCGACCGGATCGTCGATGCTCGGGTTCTCGACGAGCCGTCGCTGCCGCCTCCACCGGCGGTGGAAGCGGGACCGGACACCTCGCTGTTCGATCCGGACACCGCAGACCCGTCCCTGCCCACCGCCACCCTGCTCATCGACCGGTCTGCGGCGTGGATGTTCGACTACTACCCGTTGCGCGTGCTGCGGGAGTTCCCCGACGGCTCGTGTGAGGCGGCGATGACCTACGCCTCGGACCAATGGATGACGCGTTTCATCCTGGGGTTCGGCGCGGCCGTGCAGGTACTGCAACCGGCGGAATTGGCGGATCGGGTTCGGCAGTCGGCCGCGGCGGCGCTCGAGGCCTATCGGGTCGGCATCGGCTCGCCGGGCGAGTAAGCTTGGCGCAGACGTCTGGAGGTAACCAAATTGGGTGGTCTACAACCCTGGCACTGGCTCATTGTCATCGCCGTGTTCGTGCTGCTTTTCGGTGCCAAGAAGCTCCCCGACGCGGCACGTTCGCTGGGCAAGTCGATGCGCATCTTCAAATCCGAGATCAAGGAGATGCAGGCAGATTCCAAGTCGGAGACCTCGGACAAGCCCGCGCAACCGACGCAGATCACGTCCGAGCGAGTCGTGGACACCGACGCCTCGGCTCAGCCGACAAGGTCTGAATCGTCGGCTCAGCCGACGTCGGACAAACGCCCGGCCTGACCGGACAGCCCGTCAACGCAGCCTCGGGCCGCGTTGACGATGACGCGCCTGTGAGCACCAGCTAGGCAACCTGTGCAGATACCCGGCCTCTTCAAGAAACTCGACCCTCGGCAACGGCGTTCACGGGTCAACCCCGACGGCACGATGTCGTTGGTCGATCACCTCACCGAACTCCGTACCCGGTTGTTGATCGCCGTCCTCGCCGTCCTGGCGACGACGATCCTGGGATTCCTCTGGTACAGCCACGGTTTCCTCGGGCTGCCAAGCCTCGGTGACTGGCTGCGTGGCCCCTACTGCGCGCTGCCCGACTCGGCGCGCGCGTCGATCACACCCGACGGCGAGTGCCGACTGCTGGCCACCGCACCGTTCGACCAGTTCATGCTGCGCCTGAAGGTCGGTATGACCGCCGGTGTCGTGATGGCCTGCCCCGTCTGGCTCTACCAACTGTGGGCATTCATCACGCCGGGCCTTTATGCCAAGGAGCGCCGCTTCGCCGTCGCGTTCGTGGTGGTCGGGGCGGTTCTTTTCGTCGCCGGCGCAATCCTGGCCTACGTCGTGCTGTCCAAGGCGTTGGGTTTCCTGTTGACCGTCGGTAGCGACGTCCAGGTCACCGCGTTGTCCGGCGACCAGTATTTCGGCTTCCTCATCAACCTGCTGCTGGTGTTCGGCATCAGCTTCGAGTTCCCGCTGCTGATCATCATGCTCAACCTGGTCGGCATCCTCACCTACGAGCGTCTGAAGGCCTGGCGCCGCGGCCTGATCATGGGGCTGTTCGTGTTCTGCGCATTCGTCACCCCCGGCTCGGACCCGTTCTCGATGCTGGCCCTCGCGCTCGCCATGACCTTGTTGATGGAGATCGCCATCCAGATCGCACGGGTCAGCGACAGGCGCAAAGCGCGCCGCGCGGCCCTCGAAGACATTCCCGACGACCAGGCAGCGTCGATCGGAGGCGTCGAGCCGATCGAGGCGCCCGCCGCAGTGCCGACTCCGTCGCGACTTGTGGTCGATGACGACGCCACCTGAGCCAGCAGCCGCGGCGCCACCCCTGTCCGACTCCGTCGCAGCGTTCACCGCGTTACTGCCTTTCGCGCTGGACGGATTTCAGCGTCGCGCGTGCGAGGCGCTCGCCCAGGGGCACGGCGTGCTGGTGTGCGCGCCCACCGGCGCGGGCAAGACCGTGGTCGGTGAGTTCGCCGTCCATCTGGCCTTGGCGGCAGGCCGAAAGTGCTTCTACACCACGCCGATCAAGGCGCTGAGCAATCAAAAGCACAACGATCTGGTGCGCCGGTACGGACCACAGCGCATCGGCCTGCTCACCGGCGATCAGGTCATCAACGGAGACGCCGACGTCGTCGTCATGACCACCGAAGTGCTTCGCAACATGCTTTACGCGGATTCCCCTGCACTGCAAGGGCTTTCCTACGTCGTCATGGACGAGGTGCATTTCCTGGCCGATCGGATGCGCGGCGCCGTCTGGGAGGAGGTGATCCTGCATCTGTCCGAGGACGTGCGGCTGGTCAGCCTGTCGGCAACGGTGAGCAACGCCGAAGAATTCGGCGGCTGGATCAAGGCGGTTCGCGGCGACACCACGGTCGTGGTCGACGAGCACCGACCTGTCCCGCTGTGGCAGCACGTCATGGTCGGCAAGCGGCTGCTCGACCTGTTCGACTACCGTGCTTCGGGACCGGCGGGCAGGAACCTGCTCGTCGACCCGGAACTGTTGCGCCACATCGCGCATCGGCGCGAAGCGGAGCGCCTTGTCGACTGGCAGCCGCGTGGTCGCGGCAGACCTGGCCGTCAACCCAGCCTCTATCGCACTCCGGGCCGGCCTGACGTCATCACTGTGCTGGCTCAGGACGACCTGCTGCCCGCGATCACCTTCATCTTCTCCCGTGCCGGCTGCGACGCCGCGGTCAAGCAGTGCCTACGTTCGTCGCTGCGCCTCACCACCAACGAGGAACGGGCCCGCATCGCCGAGATCGTCGACCGTCGCACCGCAGACCTCAACGACGCCGATCTGATCGTGCTGGACTACCACGAATGGCGTGAAGGGCTGTTGCGTGGCCTGGCCGCTCACCACGCAGGCATGCTGCCGACCTTCCGCCACACCGTCGAAGAGTTGTTCACCGCGGGCTTGGTCAAGGCCGTCTTCGCTACTGAGACACTGGCTTTGGGTATCAACATGCCCGCCCGCACCGTAGTGCTGGAACGCCTAGTCAAGTACAACGGTGAACAGCACCTGCCGTTGACGCCGGGGGAGTACACCCAGCTCACCGGCCGCGCGGGGCGGCGCGGGATCGATGTCGAAGGCCACGCCGTGGTGCTGTGGAACCCGGACGTCGACCCTGCCGAGGTCGCCGGGCTGGCGTCCACGCGCACCTTCCCGCTGCGCAGCTCGTTCGCCCCGACCTACAACATGACCATCAACCTCGTCCACCAGATGGGGCCCGAGCAGGCGCACCGGCTGCTGGAGCGCTCCTTTGCGCAGTACCAGGCCGATCGGTCGGTGACGGGTCTGGTACGGGGAGTCGAGCGCGGCGAACGCATGCTCGGCGAGATCGCGGCCGAGCTCGGAGGCGCGGACGGCAAAGATCCAGCCATCCTCGACTACGCGCGGCTGCGGGCCCAGATCTCCGAGCGCGAACGCGCGCAGTCCCGGGCGTCGCGGCTGCAGCGCCGCCAGGCCACCAACGACGCGTTGGCGGCGCTCAAGCGTGGCGACATCATCACCATGCACGGAAAACGCGGTGGGCTCGCCGTGGTACTCGAACCGTCCCGCGACGACGACGACCCGCGCCCCCTGGTCCTCTCCGAACACCGGTGGGCGGGCCGCATCTCGTCGGCCGACTATTCAGGCGGAACCGGACCGATCGGCAAGATGACGCTGCCCAAACGCGTCGAGCACCGCAACCCGCGGGCTCGGCGGGACATGGCATCCGCGTTACGTTCGGCCGCGGCCGATTTCGACGTCCCGTCGGCGCGGGGGCGCCGAAGCGGCCCGCCGCCCGACCAGGACGTCGACCCCGAGCTCGCCGCGCTGCGTGACCGGATGCGCGCCCACCGCGCCCACGGCCTGCCCGACCGGGAAGAGCAGGTGCGGACCGCCGAACGTTATCTGAGACTTGAACGAGACAACGAGCAGCTCCGCAAGAAGATCGCCGCGGCGACGAACTCGCTGGCCCACACCTTCGACCGGATTGTCGTGCTGCTGACCGAACGCGGTTTCATCGCGACCGTCGACGGGGACGCGCCGACCGTCACCGAGGACGGCAGACTGCTCGCCCGCATCTACAGCGAAAGCGATCTGCTGGTCGCCGAGTGTCTGCGGGCAGGCGTGTGGGACGAGTTGGACGCCGCCGAGCTGGCGGCGGCGCTGTCAGCGGTGCTCTACGAATCGCGTCGCGACGGCCGCGGGCCCGGCGACGGGTCCGACATTCCGACAGGCCGGCTGCGCCGCGCGCTCAACCAGACGCGTCGCCTGTGGTCGGAGCTGCGGTCGGACGAACAGCGCCATCGCATCACCCCGAGCCGCGAACCCGACGACGGTTTCGTCGCGGCCGTGTACCGGTGGGCCAGCACCGGCGACCTGACCACCGCACTGGCGGCCGGCGACGTCGCGGGCACCGGTTCGTCCATGTCGGCGGGCGACTTCGTGCGGTGGTGCCGACAGGTGCTCGATCTCGCCGACCAGGTGCGCAATGCGGCGCCGTCGCCGGCTTTGCGGGCGACCGCGAAACGCGCGATCAACGACGTTCGGCGCGGCGTCGTAGCTGTTGATGCCGGGTAGTGTGAGGTGCCAGCAGGCATGCCAGACGCGTTTGACCAAGGAGAGAAATGAGCGGACCGCAGGGATCTGATCCGACCCAGCCGTGGCCGGGTCAGCAGCCTGACCAGGGGGCGGACCAGCCGGCGGCCGATCAGACGGCCAACCAGGGCTGGCAGCCGCCGACCGCCGAGCAGCAGCCCGCGTGGCAGCAACCGCCGGCCTACACGCCGCAGCAGTATCCCCAGTACCAGCAGCCGACGCAGCCGCCCACCTACTCGCCTCAGCAGTACCCCCAGGACCAGTACGGCCAGCAGCCCACGCAATACGACCCTGCGGCCTACCCGCCGCCCGGTCAGTACGGCCAGCCCGGGGGCTACCCGCAGCAGTACGGTCAGCAGGGCGCCTACGGCCAGCAGCCCACCCAGTACGGACAACAGCCCGGTCAGTACGGCCAGTACCCGGGATTCCAGCAGCCCGGCTCCGAGGAGGGCTCGAAGAAGTCGATGGCCCTGATCGGTGGTGTCGTCGGCGGTCTCGTGTTGCTCGTTCTCGTCGTCGTGGCGGTGATGGGCTTCTGGAAGCCCGGTTTCTTCGTGACCACCAAGCTCGACGTCAACGCCGCGCAGACCGGCGTCGAGCAGATCCTCACCGACGAGACCAACGGCTACGGCGCCAAGAACGTCAACGACGTGACATGCAACAACGGCGTCAGCCCGACGGTGAAGAAGGGTGACACCTTCACCTGCGAGGTCAGCATCGACGGCACGAAGCGCCAGGTCACCGTCACGTTCCAAGACGACGACGGCACCTACGAGGTGGGCAGGCCGAAGTAGTCGGGCGGCCCGGTCAGAGCTGATCGAGGGCGGCCTGGAGTCGTCCGATCGACGACGACACGCCGTAGCGTTCCGCCAATTCGGCGACTTTGCGGGGATGCCGGGCGGCCAGCGGCAGCGTGTCGCCGTCGGTCGACCAGTCGATGTCGGCATCAGTGGCCACGCGTACCACCGGGCCCGCCTTCTCGATGTAATCGGTGGCGGCGAGCAGCTTGTTCCGGTGCGCCTTCGACATCTTCGACCGCAGATCCTGTGCGGCGGCGACGATGTTCTCCAGCGACCCGTGCTGGGCCAGCAGGGTGGCGGCAGTTTTCTCCCCGATGCCCGGGACGCCGGGCAGCCCGTCGGAAGGATCACCGCGCAACAACGCGAGTTCGACGTAGGCCGGTCCGGCGCGGTCGACGGGGACACCATAGGTGTCGGCTACTTCCGACGGCCCCCACTTGACCGCCTTGGCCAGTCCCTTGCCGAGGTAGAGGACCCGCACAGAGACGGGCTCATCGCGGACGAGTTGCAACAGATCGCGGTCACCGCTGACCACGACCACCGGATCGCGTCGCTCACCACTGGCCAGCGTGCCGAGGACGTCGTCGGCTTCGCACTGCGGCGCCCCGGCCGTCGGGATCCCGAAGGCGTCGAGGATTTCCATGATCATGTCGACCTGGGGCGTCAGGTCGTCGGGGACTTCCTCGACATCGGGCTCGGCGCCCGCCGTCTCCTCGACCACTCGGTGCGCCTTGTAAGAGGGGATGAGGTCGACCCGCCACTGCGGACGCCAGTCGTCGTCGCGGCACACCACCAGCCGGTGCGGGCGTTCCCGGGTGATGACGGTGGCGACGGCGTCGAGAAAACCCCGCAACGCGTTGACGGGGCGGCCGTCCGGAGCCGTGATCGAGGACGGGACACCGAAGTACGAGCGGAACCACATGCTCGCCCCGTCGAGCAGGACCAGGGGAGTTTCGTCGGACGTGCGGGCCATGCGGCCATCCTGCCAGGTGCCTTTTCCCGCGAGCAGACACAAACTCGCACTCTCGGGTAGTGGTTCGTGCGAGTTTGCGTCTGCTCGCGGTCGGAGCGGACAGGCGATTAGCCTGAATGGCATGACGGGCGCCCGATTCGACGACGAGGTATACGCACGACGGATGCGCGCTGCGGCTGCGGCGGCGGCTGATGCGGGCCTGGCCGGGCTCGTCATCACTCCTGGCTACGACCTGCGCTACCTGACCGGGTCGCGCGCGCAGACCTTCGAGCGCCTGACGGCTCTCGTCCTGCCGGCGGCGGGGGAGCCGACGATCGTCGTGCCGCGGCTCGAGCTGGCCGCGCTGAAGGAGTCGGCGGTCGCCGAACTCGGTGTGGCCGTTCGGGATTGGGTGGACGGCGACGATCCTTACCGCCTGGTGGCGGATGCCCTCACCGGCGATGCGCCGCACCAGGTAGCGGTGACGGACTCGATGCCGGCACTGCACCTACTCCCGCTCGCCGAGGTTCTCGGCGTGGTGCCGGTCCTGGCCACCGACGTGTTGCGGACGCTGCGGATGATCAAGGATCCCGCCGAGATCGACGCGCTTCGCAAGGCCGGTGCGGCGATCGACCGCGTCCACGAACGGGTTCCCGAGTTTCTGGTGCCGGGCCGTACCGAGGCCGACGTTGCCGCCGATATCGCCGAAGCCATTGTCGCCGAGGGTCATTCGGAGGTCGCCTTCATCATCGTCGGGTCCGGCCCCCACGGCGCGGACCCCCACCACGAGTGTTCGGACCGCGAACTGCGCATCGGCGACATCGTCGTCGTCGACATCGGCGGCCCGTACGACCCCGGCTACAACTCCGACTCGACGCGCACCTACAGCATCGGTGAACCCGATCCCGAGGTGGCGCGCCGGTACGCCGTGCTCCAGCGGGCCCAGCGCGCCGCCGTCGAGGCGGTCCGCCCCGGGGTGACCGCAGAGCAGGTCGACGCCGCCGCACGCGACGTGCTTGCCCAGGAAGGTCTCGCCGACGCCTTCGTCCACCGCACCGGGCACGGAATCGGGCTGTCCGTGCACGAAGAGCCCTACATCGTGGCAGGCAACACGCTGCCGCTGCAGGAAGGCATGGCGTTCTCGGTGGAGCCGGGCGTCTACTTTCCCGGCCAGTGGGGCGCGCGGATCGAGGACATCGTGGTCGTCACGGCCGACGGAGCGCTGTCGGTCAACAACCGACCCCACGAACTGGTGGTGGTCCCGGTTTCCTGAACCGGGCCGGTCAATCGTCGCCGCGGTCCAGCAGGCTCGACGACCCCAGCACGCGCTCGACGCGCACCTCGATGACGACACGCTTGGGGTTGGGCCGCGGCGTCCGGTAGCGCTGGGCGTAGCGCAACTCGGCGTCGCGTACCGCTTCGATGCTCGTGTTCACCGTTGACTTGCCTTCCAGCGAGAGCCACCGTGCGCCGTCGACCTGGCTGAGGACCGCGACTCCGCGCTGTTCGGCGTTGACCGCCTTCTGCGAGCCGCCCGTGGTGATGACGCGGGCGATGTGGGTAGTCGGGTCGAAGGTGAAACCCACCGCCACGACGTGCGGAGACTGGTCCGAACGCAACGTGGTCAGCATCGCGAGGTGACGTTCGGTGAGGAACGCCAGAGCGTCGTTCGTGAGTCGCGTAGTTGCCTTGGCCATCGGCGTCCACGCTAGCGCAGGTAATAATCGGCGCCGTGGAGGACACGAATCGGGCCGCGGGCACGCTGGTCGTCTTTGGTGGGCGCAGCGAGATCGGAATGGAAGTGGCGCTGCGGCTGGCCGCCGGGGCGACCGTGGTGCTGGCCGCCCGCCGGCCCGACGACCTGGAGGCCGAGGCCACCGCGCTGCGTCAGGCGGGTGCCGCTGCAGTGCACACTGTCGCCTTCGACGCCGACGACCTCGCGTCGCACCGTCTGATTGTCGACGCGATCGTCGCCGACCATGGGCCGATCGGCACCGCGGTGCTCGCCTTCGGCATCCTGGGCGATCAGGCACGCGCCGAAACCGATGCCGCGCACGCGGCGGCCATCGCGCACACCGACTACGTGGCACAGGTCAGCCTGCTCACCGTGTTGGCCGACGCGATGCGCACCGCGGGAGCGGGCTCGCTCGTCGCGTTCTCGTCGATCGCCGGTGTGCGGGCGCGGCGCGCCAACTATGTGTACGGGTCTGCCAAGGCCGGGCTGGACGCGTTCTGCAGCGGCCTCACCGATGCGCTGCGTGGTTCCGGGGTGCGCCTGCTGATGGTCCGGCCCGGATTCGTCGTCGGCCGGATGACCGAGGGCATGTCGCCGGCCCCGCTGTCGAGCACACCCGATGAGGTGGCCGACGCGACGGTGCGCGCCCTGCGCCGGGGGCGCAGCACGGTGTGGATACCCGGATCGCTGGTCGTGCTGGCGTTCGCGTTCCGGCTGATGCCGCGGTGGCTGTGGCGGAGGTTGCCGAGGTGAGCATTGTCGTGGTTGGCATCGGAGCCGACGGCATGCCCGGGCTCTCTGAGGCCTCGAAGGCCGAATTACGCAGAGCGACGGTCATTTACGGATCTCCACGGCAGCTTGATCTGCTCGACGATTCGGTGACCGCGTCGCGGCGGACCTGGCCGAGACCGTTGGTGGGCGCGCTGCACTCGATGCTCGACGGGGTGGACGGTGACGTGCACGTGGTGGCCAGCGGCGACCCGCTGCTGCATGGGATCGGGAGCACCCTGATTCGGATCCATGGCGCGGACAACGTCGCGGTCCTGCCGCACGTGTCCTCGGTGACGTTGGCGTGCTCCCGGGTCGGGTGGTCGGTGCAGGACACCGAGATCATCAGCCTGGTCTGGCACCCGCCGCATACCGGGGTGCGCCGCGGCGGTCAGGCGATCGTGCTGTCGAGAGACGGGGCGACGCCGGCCGAGCTGGCACGGCTGCTCACCGACACGGGCCGCGGTGATTCCGAGCTCACGATTCTCGAACAGCTTGGCGGTCCAGCAGAATTGATGCGCAGATCGACCGCACGAGAGTGGGCTGCCCGGCCGCCGGGGGACGTCGACGACCTGAACGTGATGGCGGTACGGTACCTGCCCGACGAACGCCGGTTCGGCAGCCTGCCCGACGACGTATTCGCCCATGACAATCAGATCACCAAGCAGGCCATCCGCGCCGCGACGCTGGCGGCACTGGCGCCCGGGCCCGGCGAACTGCTGTGGGACGTCGGTGCGGGGTCGGGCAGCGTCTCGATCGAGTGGTGCCTCAGCGGCCCGGGATGCCGGGCGATCGCATTCGAACGTGACGAGGCCCGCCGTGCGCGAATTATGAATAATGCCAACAGTTTCGGTGTCCAGATGGAGGTGATGGACGACGCGCCGAGGTCGCTTGAGAATGCGGCGCCGCCGGCCGCCATCTTCGTCGGTGGCGGCATCAGCCAACCGGGGATGTTGGAGGCGTGCTGGGACAGGCTGCCGCCGGGCGGTCGACTGGTCGCCAACGCCGTCACAGTCGAATCTGAAGCTGTTCTTGCGCAATGGTATTCGCGTGTGGGAGGCGAGTTGCGGCGCTTCCAGCACTACCGCGGCGAAGCGGTGGGCTCTTTCACAGGCTGGCGCGCCGCGATGCCCGTCACGCAGTGGGCTGTGACGAAGCCTGGTATGACCTGACCAGGTCGATCGCGTCCAGTTCCCTGATCGCGCGGCAGCCGCGGCGCAGCATCGTCAGCACCATCTCGTCGCCACGCTCGGTGGAGGCCGCGAAGGCGAAACCCAGAACTGTGATGAGGGGCGCCTGGAGAACACCCAGACGATAGTCCTGCCAACAGGTTTCGATGCCGTAGTCGGTGACGCCATGGGTGAGTAGCGCGGCGTGGTAGCGCTCGACCAGTTCGCGCTCGACGGCGGCACGGTCTTCCGGTGCGAGGCTGGTCGCGGTGAAGTAGGTGAGATCGCGAGCAGGCAGGCCGATTCCCATCGTCTGCCAGTCCACCACGGTGACTCGGGTACGGTCCGGGTCGTAAAGCAGGTTGTCGAGGCGATAGTCGCCGTGCATCAGCGAGAACCGGTCGGGCTCGGCCAACAGCCACGGCGTAACCAGGCTCATCGAGGTGAGCAACGTGTCACGGTCCTCGTCGCTGACCGAGCCTCCGAGCTTCTCGAGGGTGATGTTGGCCGCCATCACCGCGACGTCGCCCATGCCTTTGGCGGCAGCCTCGTCTCCCGGTTTGGGCATCACGATCGACGGGAGGTCGAAGAATCGCCGTTGCCCCCAGCTGGGCCCGTGCAGTCCGGCCAGCGCCTCGACGGCGAGCACCGCCTCGGCTGAGGTGCACCCGGCGATCTGGTCGCCCTGCTCTGCCGGCGCCATGTCGGCCAGAAGGAGCACGAAATCAGTTCCATCGGGGGAGATCTCGCTGTGGTAGCAGCTCGGTACCGGGATCGCCACCTCGGTGGTCACCGCAGAGTAGAACTCGACCTCGGACAGATAGCCAAGCGCCACCCTCTCGCGCACCGTGTCGTCCTGCGCGGGCAGCTTGACCGCAAAAGTGGAGGGCGTGGTGGAGGATTGCGCAGCGGCCGGGTATCGGGCGGATACCCGGTACGTCGCCCCGGTCTGCCCGGTGCCGATGCTCGTCACCTCGACGTCGCTGACGTCGACGCCCAGGGTCGCGCCCAGCCACTGCGGTGTGATGTCTTCAGGTGTGCGGGGGATCGTCACTGATCGCCTTTCAGTTCACGCCGTCGTTGGCGAAAATCGTTCGCAGCCAGATTGTTTGAGCTCCACCGAGAAGCTCGTCGCGGGTAAGCCGGCCGCCCAGGGTGTAGCGCTCCATCAACCGGTCGTTGAATTCCAGCAGCATGCTGGCGATGACCTCGGCAGCAGGTCCGTCGGGAGCCCGGTCGGCTTCCCGCTCCGCGGAGATCATGGCTGCGACAGACGCGACGAACGAGTCGCGGGCGTCGTCCCACATCTCGCGGATCGCGGGACTGGTGGCGCGCGCCTCCAGCATCGCCTGCAGCAGGTAGCGATGCTGGTCCACGGTGTCGAGGAGCGCTGTCAACATCGCCTGGATGCGGTCGGCCCTGGGCTGGGTGGGGTCGGTCAGGATGTCACCGGCCAGGAACCCGTCTTCGTACATCGGCTCCAGCAGAGCCGCAACGGCCGCGGCCTTGTTCTCGAAATAGAAGTAGAAGGCCGACCGGGTGACGCCCGCACGGCGCGTGACGTCGGCGATGTTCAGGGCGTCGAACCCGGCTTCACGCAGATGGTGGTCGAGCGATTCGAGGATCGCGACGCGCCGCAGATCACTCTTCTGCGGTTGACGTCGGTCGGTGGGTGAGCGCACCGGAAGTCCTCGCTGCACGCGCGAGGTTAACCCGCACTTCTGACGACTGTCAACGAACTGCGACAGGTGTCAATGGCCTCAGCTCTGTGGGTATCGCCGCAGCGTGAACACACGGTCGGCGCCGTCCGTCCGGTGCCACCTGGTCTGGGACGAGCCGACGATGAGCAGACAGCGCATGTCGACATCGTCGGGATCCAGCTTCTCAAGAGGCACCACCTTGACCGATTCGCGCGCGCCGGAGACGTCGCGGCCGATCACCACGGGCGTGGCCGGGTCGCGATGCTCCAGGAGTAGGTCGCGCATCGCCGCGACCTGCCAGGTCCTGGTCTTCGACGCCGGGTTGTAGATGGTCAGCACCATGTCGGCAGCGGCGGCCGCGGACAGGCGCCGCGCGATGACGTCCCAGGGCTTGAGGCGGTCGGACAGCGAGATCACCGCGTAGTCGTGGCCCAGTGGAGCGCCGACCCGGCTGGCCACCGCCTGGGCTGCCGTCATCGCAGGAATAACCCGGACGTCGACGCCCGGCCACTGCTCGGCCTCCTCCAGGACTGCGGTGGCCATCGCGAACACGCCAGGATCACCCGAGGACACCACGGCCACGGACCGGCCCTGCTGCGCCAGTTGGCACGCGAGGCGGGCGCGGGCAGGCTCGTCGGTGTTGTCGCTGGGGTGTCTGCGTTGGCCGTCTCGGACGGCGACCCGGTCCAGGTATGGCCCGTATCCGATCAGGTCGGTGGCGGCGAAGAGCTCGTGCCTGCTCTGCGGGGTCATCCAGTCTGCCGCGCCGGGTCCCAGTCCGACGACCGCCACCGATCCGGAGCGCGCGGGGGCACGTCTGTCGCCGGTGAGCATAGCCAGTGCAAAGTAGGGCACGGAGGCATCGTCGACCTCCGCGGCGGGCAGCACCCGCTGTCTCTCCGTGCTGGCCCGTTCGACGTAATACGCGTCGGCCAGTCGGCCCGAATTCGAAAGTGCTTGTCGCACAGCGGGGTAGGAGCGTCCCAGCTTCATGACTATGGCGGCGTCGGTGTCGGCGAGCCGGCGCTGCAGCTCCTCGGCGGGCAGCGTGCCCGGCAGAATCGTCAGGACCTGGTCACCCTGGACCAGCGGTGTGGACACCGCGGCCGACGCTGCGCTGACCGACGTCACACCCGGCACGATCACGGCGTCGAAGCGCTCGGTGAGCCGGGTGTGCATGTGCATGTACGAGCTGTAGAACAGCGGATCACCCTCGGCCAGCAACGCGACGTCGCGGCCCGCGTCGAGGTGGGCTGCGATGCGCTCGGCGGACTCCCGGTAGAAGTCCTCCATCGCACCGGCGTAGCCGCCCGGGTGGTCGGAGGTTTCCGTGGTGACGGGGTACACGAGGTGCTCCTCGGTCTGCCCGTCACGCAGGTACGGCTCGGCGATGCTGCGCGCGATACTGCGCCCGTGTCGCGCGCTGTGATAAGCGATGACGTCAGCCGCGCCGATGACCCTGGCCGCCTTCACCGTTACCAGTTCGGGGTCACCGGGTCCGAGGCCGACACCCCACAGTGTTCCTGGTGGGCCCTGCTTTTCTGTCATTCGTCTTCTGTCGCAATCGCGTTCACGGCCGCCGCGGCCATCGCACTCCCGCCTCGGCGACCGGTGACCATCAGGTAGGAAATGCCGCGCGGGTCGTCGATGAGCTCCTGCTTGGACTGTTCCGAACCGACGAAGCCGACGGGACCGCCGAGCACCGAGGCCGGCGGTGCGACGCCGTCGTCGACGAGCTCGAGCAGCCGAAACAGTGCGGTGGGTGCGTTGCCGATGGCCAGCACCGCGCCGGGGATCCGGTCCGCCCAGAGATCGACCGCTGCTGCCGATCGTGTCGTGCCCATCGTCGCGGCGAGGTCGGGGGCACGGGGATCGGCCACCAGCGAGACCACCTCATTGTCGGCGGGGAGCCGACGCCGGGTGATTCCCGCAGCGACCATCGAGGAATCGCACAGGATCGGGGCGCCGGCAGCCAGCGCGGCATGCGTGCGTGACGTGACGTCCGCGGTGAACGCGACATGCTCGGCGACGTCAACCTGGCCGCACGTGTGAATCAGCCGCACCACCACGCGTGCGACATCCTCGGGAAACCGTGCCAGATCCGATTCGGCACGGATGGTCGCAAACGACTGACGGTAGATCTCCGCGGCATCACGGGTGTAGTCGAGCACCCGCTCACCCTACGGGTGAAGATCGCGGGCCTGATAGCCGTCTCCGGTCGCCACCAGCACGGCGCCGTGCGCAGGACTGCCGCAGGCACGGTCGCACCCGACGAAGTGCCGGTGCGTCGTCACCTGAGGGTCCAGCGCCGCCGCGGCGTCGGCCCGCACATCGGCCAGGGAGTGCATACAGCCGGGGCTGCCAGTGCACGCCGACAGTGACAGCCACGCGGAGTTCTCGTCGAAAACCAGCCCAAGGGGCGCCAGCACGCGCAGGGCCGCATCGGCGACGCCCTCGTCGAGGTCGAAGATCAGGACCGACCGCCACGGGGTGACGGCCAGCGGGGCGCCGACCGCCGCAAGGTAGCGCGCCACCTCGGCGTCCAGGACGCCGAGCGGCACGGCGGCGCCGAGGGTGATCCGTCCGTCGTCCTGCTCGATCCAGCCGACCGGGGGACGGGTCTGCGCCGGCCACGTCGTTCCGGGGGCGGTGGTCGGCGTCCGGCCGCCCAGCAGGGCCGTCGGATCGCCGAGCTCCGTGACGCGCCAGGACTTCCCGCGGATGTCGATGAAGCGCGTCGCCACGTCGACAAATTCGTCGATCGCGTCGGCGACGTCGATCCTCACCCCGGTATCGCGACCACCCAGAAGCAATGCCGCAGTGGATGCGTCGAGCGCGTGGAGGCCGACGTCGGCGCCGAGTCCCGAGATGTCGCCGCGGCCGTCGTCGATGCCGAACAGAAAACGCCCGGGCAGCTGGGCCAGCAGTGGGTCGCGTTGCAGCGCCGAGTCGAGTCCGGTGACGAGTTCGCGTGTGTCACAGAGCCCGCCGTTGCGACCTGCCAGCGGTGAGGCGACGATGTTGCGCACGCGCTCGTGACTGGCCGACGGCAACAGCCCACTGGCGGTGAGCAGTTCGGCGACAGACGCGGTGTCGCGGACGCCACGGATCTGGA
Source organism: Mycolicibacterium iranicum (assembly GCF_002101705.1). Classification (GTDB taxonomy): domain Bacteria; phylum Actinomycetota; class Actinomycetes; order Mycobacteriales; family Mycobacteriaceae; genus Mycobacterium; species Mycobacterium iranicum. The sequence continues at coordinate 215,491 of NZ_LQPC01000019.1, forward strand.
CGTTGCCGCGCGACGTCAGCTCCAGCGAGGATGCGGCGAAATCGATGGCTGCCAGGGCCACCGTTTCCATCTGGTCGGCGGACATGACACCGCCGGGTAATCGGATGCGCGCAAGCTCGCCGTCTGCGGCGGTGTGCGTCTGCAGCGCACCGGGGCAGGCGTCGTCATCGCGCGTCCGGCTCATGCGTTCACGGTACTCGCGCGCCTCGGGCAAGGACCGGTGTGTGCCATGTGATTGCTGACCGCCTCAGCCGGGCACGGATGAGGCCGACCGCTGTGGCGACCGTCGCCCAATCAAGATCAGGAAGCGGGTGGTCAGCGCCCATCGGCGCGAAAAGTGCAGGTAGATCGGCGCATCCCCTGCGTAACCGCGCTAGTGGTAACTGGGTTTTCGAGTACCCGATTACCCGTGTCAAGCGCCGGATTGGTTCGTAGCTTTGGTGTCATCGGGAGACCGGTGGGGGCCGGCTCCAAGATCCAGCAAGGAAGTGATTGAAATGACGGATCTGGCAACAACTCCGGACGTACCCAAGACGGTCGACATCGACGCGTCGATCACTGAGCCGTCGACGCCGTCAACGCCGTCGACGCTCATCACGGAGCAGCAGGTGCTGCTCGGCTCGGCAGCTGCACTGGCAGGCCCGAAGGTGCGGCATAGCTATATCTCGATGCTGCGCGCCGCATTCGGACTCCGTATCCGGGCCCTGCGTTCCGAGGGGCTCGTCAAACCCCGGCATTATCCGCGGCACCACGATTTTCTCGAAGACGCGCTGATGTCGCGAATGATGGACCGGCTCTGAGGCCGTCAGCTCGCCAGCCGCACCGGAACCACGACCTGGGAGTACGTCGATGCGTCGCCTCGGATCGCCCGGCTGTGGTCACCGTGGACATCAACGGGGATGTCCCCGGCGAGGGTGACCCGTGACAGGCGACGGAAGTGGTCGTCATAGTCGGCGACGGCGTAGTGCTGGGTGGCCCTGTTGTCCCAGACAGCGAGGTCACCCAGCTCCCAGTTCCATCGGATCGTGTTCTCCAGCTTGGTGATCCGATTCTGAAACAATTGAAACAATGCTGTCGACTCGGCCTGGCCCAGGCCCACGAAATGTTTGACGAAATGGCCGAGCAGCAGCACTTTTCGCCCGGTCTCCGGGTGCATCCGAACGACGGGATGCTCGGTCTCGTAGTAATCGGAGATGAACTCCTCCCGGTACTGGCGTTCGGTGTCGGCGAGCGCTTCGATGCGGGCGTCGGCGTCGGCGGCGTAGTCATAGGTGTTGGTGTGCACCGCCCAGAGGTTCTCGGCGAGTACCCGCAGCGGCGTGGGCAGCCGATCGTAGGCTGCCTCGGTCGATGCCCACGTGGTCGTTCCGCCGAACGGCGGAAGCGTGATCGCCCGCAACAGTGAAGCTTTCGGAATGCGGTCGACGAAGGTGACGTCGGTGTGCCACGAATTGGCCTTGTCGAAGCGCGAATCGATCGGTAGCACGTCCGCGCCACGTGAGGTGACTGTCGGATGCGCGGTCGTGGGTGTGCCCAGTGCACGCGCGAACTCGAGCTGGCCGGCGTCGTCGAGATCGTGCTGCCCGCGGAAGAAGATCACCTTGTGTTCCAGCAGCGCGGCGTTGATCTGAGTGGCGGTGCGTGAGTCCACGCCGCGCGCCAGATCGACACCATCGATACGGGCCCCGATGTTGGCGCCGAGCTTGACCACGTTCAACGATGACAAGGGTCCTCCTTCAAGGCTTTCAGACAGACGACGGTGCCGCCGCGCGGCGACAAAGACCACCCTTAGATTCAGCGGGAATCGAATCCGCGCCGTTTCGGCGAAGTCCCGACCGGGTACGGAGAGCAGTCAGCGTGTCGAGGCGAGTTCGCGCAGACACCTGATACCGAGGGGAATCGAGACCAGTGAGCTCCCTGTGGGACTACATCGGCGCGCACTACCCTCAGCTGGTTTTCGACTCCTACCAGCACGTCAGCGCCGTCGTGCAGAGCGTGCTCATCGCGACAGCCGTCGGCGTGCTGATCGGTGTGCTGAGCTACCGCAGTCCGTTGGCGGCCAATCTGGCGACCACCACGTCGAGCGTGATCCTGACCGTGCCGTCGTTCGCGTTGCTGGGCCTGCTCATCCCATTGTTCGGGCTGGGCGTCATCCCCAGTGTCGCCGCGCTGGTGCTGTACTCGTTATTGCCGATCGTGCGGAACACGATCGTCGGCCTCAACGCCGTCGACCCCGCTCTGACCGACGCCGCGCGGGGGATCGGCATGAGTCGATTGGACACCCTGCGGCGGGTCGAATTGCGGCTCGTGTGGCCGGCCATCCTGGCCGGGATGCGGCTGAGCACCCAGATGTCCATGGGTGTGCTCGCCATCGCCGCCTATGTCAAAGGGCCGGGGCTGGGCAACCTCATCTTCGCTGGCCTGGCCAGGGTCGGCAGCCCGACCGCACTCCCCATGGCGCTGAGCGGCACGTTGCTGATCGTGATCCTCGCTCTTGCCCTCGATGCCGTCCTGGTCCTGATCGGTCGGCTCACCACGTCGAAAGGCCTTAAGTGACAACGACTTCTGAACGGGCTCCGGAACCGGCGCAGCAATCCGCGCCCACCGGGGTACGCATCGAACTCGACCACGTGTCGAAGGTGTATCCGGGAGCCAAGCAGGCCGCCGTCGACGACGTCTCACTCGAGATCCCGGCCGGCGAGATCGTGGTCTTCGTCGGGCCGTCCGGCTGCGGGAAGACGACCACGATGCGCATGATCAACCGGCTCAGCGAGCCGACGTCGGGCCGGATCCTGATCGGTGAGAAGAATGCACTGTCGATCAAGCCGACCGAGTTGCGACGTTCCATCGGTTACGCCATCCAGCAAGCCGGGCTCTTCCCACACATGACCATCCGGCAGAACGTCGGCCTGGTACCGGGCCTGCTGGGTTGGGACCGCACGCGGACCGGCAACCGGGTCGACGAACTCCTCGATCTCGTCGGTCTGGAGCCCACCCAGTACGCCGACCGCTATCCGCGCCAGCTCTCCGGAGGCCAGCAGCAGCGCGTGGGGGTCGCACGAGCGCTGGCGGCCGACCCGCCGGTGCTGTTGATGGACGAGCCGTTCGGCGCGGTCGACCCCATCACGCGCAGCACTCTGCAGGACGAATTGCTGCGGCTGCAAACCGAATTGCGCAAGACGATCGTCTTCGTCACCCACGACTTCGGCGAGGCCGTCAAGTTGGGCGACCGCATCGCGGTGCTCGGCCAGCAATCCAAGGTGCTGCAGTACGACACGCCGCAGAACATCCTGGCCAGCCCGGCCGATGACACCGTCGCCGGGTTCGTCGGGTCCGGCGCCTCGCTGCAACAACTCGGACTGCTCCGCATCAAAGACGTCGCGCTCGAAGAACGGCCCTCGGTTCAGCGCGGCGACAGTGTCGAGACGGTGCGAACGATGCTTGCGGCGAGCGAGCACGACTGGGCCGTCGTCCTCGACGACCGGCAGCGGCCGGTCAGCTGGGTGCGGGAGAGCCGGCTGCGGCACGCGAACTCGCTCGCCGACGCGGTCGAGCGACTGGACGTGGTGAGCACCCAGTCGACGCTGGAGGACGCGCTGGAGGCGATCCTGGCCGAACAGCACGCGTCAGCCGTCGTCGCCGGAGCCGGAAACCGTTACGAGGGTGTCGTGACACTCGACACCCTCATCGCGACGATCACGAAGCTGCGCGCCGACGCCGAAGCGTCCGCCGCAGGGGACAGCGCGTCGTGACCACCGCCGTCGACACCGCGCCCGCCGATGCGTCCAGCGCACCCGCGACCACGTCGGCCGAGCGCCTGCGGCTGTTCATCCAGCCGGCGCTCGTGCTTCTCGTCGGGGCCGCCGCGGTGTTCTGGGCGTTCAACAGGGATCTGACCGCCACTCAGCGGGAGAACATCAACCCGGCGAACGTCGCCGCGCTGATCTGGCAGCACCTGCTCATCACCGCGGCGGTGACCGCCATCGTGCTGGTGATCGGCATCCCGCTGGGCGTCCTGGTCACCCGACCTGGCGCGAAGCTGTTGCGTCCCGTGGTCGTCGGGATCGCCAACGTCGGCCAGGCTGCTCCAGCGATCGGGCTGCTCGTACTCCTGTTCCTGCTGACCGCCAAGACCGGCTTCTGGATCGGTGTTCTGCCGATCGCGCTGTACTCGCTGCTGCCGGTGCTGTCGAGCACGATCCTCGGCATCGACCAGGTGGACCGCCCGCTCATCGATGCCGGGCTCGGCCAGGGCATGTCACGCCGTTCGCTGTTGCTGCGCGTCGAACTTCCGCTCGCTGTGCCCTACATACTCGCGGGTCTGCGGACTTCCCTGGTGCTCGCCGTCGGCACGGCGACGCTGTCGTTCCTGGTCAACGCCGGAGGTCTGGGGATCCTCATCGACACCGGATACAAGCTCCAGGACGACGTGACGCTGATTCTCGGCAGCGTGCTCGCCGTCTGTCTGGCTCTGCTGGTCGACTGGCTGGGTGGGTTGGCCGAGTTCTTCATCAGCCCGAAGGGATTGCGGTGAGGAGACGACTCGCCGCGGCGCTGGTGATGGCCCTCGCGCTGTCCGGGTGCGGGCTCGGCTCGGGAAGCACGGTGCCGCTGCGCGTCGGGCCGGGAAGCATCCAGCCCGACGCCGCGCTGGAGGGCGTACCGATCACAGTCGGCTCCAAGGAGTACACCGAGCAGGTGATCATGGGCTACATCCTGGAGTTCACGCTGGCCGCCGCCGGCGCCGACGTCCGTGATCTCACCGGAATCGTCGGCTCCCGAAGCACAAGGGAGGCTCAGCTTTCCGGGCAGGTCGACGTCGCCTACGAGTTCACCGGCAATGCGTGGATCAACTATCTCGGACACGAGAAGCCGATACCCGACACCCGTGAGCAGTACGAGGCCGTCCGGGACGAGGATCTGGAGCGCAACGACATGGTCTGGCTGGAACCCGGGCCGATGGACGACACCTACGCGCTGGCGGCCAGCCGTCAGACGGTGGAGCGGACCGGTGTGCGGACCCTGTCCGACTATGCCGCACTGGTGATGCGTGACCCCGCCGCCGCCCGGACGTGTGTCGACACCGAGTTCCGGGCCCGCCAGGACGGTTTCCCGGGGATGGCGGCTGCGTACGCTTTCGATCCGCAGCGTGCCCAGACCCCGATCCTTCAGGTCGGGATCATCTACCAGGCGACCGCCGACGGCACCGAATGCGACTTCGGTGAGGTGTTCACCACCGATGGTCGAATCGCCGCCCTGAATTTGGTGCTTCTGACCGACGACAAGCAGTTCTTCGCCCACTACAACCCGTCGGTGACGATGAAGCAGGAATTCTTCGAGGCGCATCCCGAGATCGCTGAGGTGACCGCGCCGGTGACGGCCGCGCTGACCAACGAGGCGATCACCGACATGAACAAGCAGGTGGACGTCGAGGGTCGGGATCCCAGCGTGGTGGCCCGCGACTGGATGGTCGAGCAGGGTTTCGTCACCGCGGGATAGTGATCTGTGACGCTCGTCACTTCGCTTCGCGGCTCGTTCCGTCAGGCACACAAGCACCACTTTTGCCGGGACCGGCGGTACCGTCTTGCTTACTGAACCCGTGTCAAACAACGGGTCGTGTGAAAGGAACCCCCGATGCTTGCACTCATCGCGTTCGCGGCGGTCATCTTCCTGCTGATCGCCGCCATCGGTATGCCGTACCGGCAGACCTGGTACGGCCGCTGGAACGGCTGACCTTCAGCTTTTCGCCGGCCGGTAGGTGCCGAAGCTCCAGATGTTGCCGTGGGGGTCGCGCGCCCCGAACTCGTGAGAACCGTAGTCCTGATCGGTGACGCCCATGACGATCTCGGCCCCTGCCGTGACTGCCCGATCGTGCAGAGCGTCCACTTCGGCGGCGGTGGCGATCACGACGTAGACCGCGACCGGGCCAGGCAGCGCGAACTGGCTGTCGCGCTCGGCGTCATCGACCATCACGACGCCCGTGCCGATCTCGACTTCGGCGTGCTGGAGCGGTTGGTCGGGATCCGGCGGAACCAACAGCGTCGGTACTGCCCCGAATGCTTTCGCAAGCCATTCGATGCCCTTCCTGGGATTGGTGAACGGCACGATCGGCACGGCGCCCGTGTGGGTCTGGCTCTCAGTCATGCCGACGACGGTAGGGGCGTCACACGGCGGGGTCTTGTACGGAATTGACAGTCCGCTGCAGCTCGGCCGGGGTGATGCCGGCGAGGTCGCGGACTTCGCGGGACAGGTGAGCCTGGTCGAAGTAGCCGCACTCGGCGGCGGCCACCGCCAGGCCGGCGCCGCCGCGCAAGCGGGTGCACACGCTCTCGAATCGGACGATCCGCGCGACCACTTTCGGAGGCAACCCCACCGCATCCCGGTAGCGCGCGATGAGTTTGCGGTGGCTCCAGCCCAGTTCGGTCGCGAGCCTCCCGATCGCGAGGTTCCCGCTGCTGGCGACGATCCGCTCAAGCGACCATGCCACCTCGGCGTCCAAATCGACCGCGTCATGGAGCCGCCTGACGAGCGCGGCGTCGACGATCGAGAAACGCTCCTGCCACGTCGCCGCATCACCGATGCGCTGCACGAGGTCCGCGCCGTCGCGCCCCAGCACCGCCTCGATCGACACCGAGCGGTTGGCCAGCTCGGCGAGCGGAAGGCCCAGGATGCGGCGCGCTCCCAGCGGCGTCAGGTCCACCTGCAGACATCGCGCCGAGCCGCCGTGGCCAACCAGGACGGGCCCGTCGGTAAGACCCGCCACGAACGACGTCAGCCGTAGCGGCGCCGACCCGACGTGCTCGCGATGAGACACCGACCAACCTTGGTCCAGATCGATGATGATCGGCACGTACGTGCAGGCCACCTCGCGGAATATCGCGGGCCCGCCGCCCGACACGGTGAAGCCTTCATAGCGCAGGACAATGTCGCGCAAAGAGGGGTCCGGGGTGCCGACGGCGAACCCGGCTGCAGTGCCCGCGCTCACGCCTGCCACGGTAGTCCGGTACGAATAGGTGGTGACCGAACCCGCTTCCAGCCAGGTTCCGACGGTGCTTCTGCTGTCCACGTCCGACACGGATCTGATTGCGGCGCGGGCCAGCGGCGCCCGCTACCGATGGGCCAATCCGTCGCGGTTGGTGGACGGTGAACTCGACGAGTTGCTGCGCGGCGCTGACGTCGCGATCGTGCGGATCCTCGGCGGTTACCGTGCGTGGGAGGACGGCATCGACGCCGTCGCAGCCAGCGGTGTCCCCGCGGTGGTGGTCAGCGGAGAGCAGGCCCCCGATGCCGATCTGATGGCTCATTCGACGACGCCGGCAGGCGTCGCCCTGCAGGCGCACATCTACCTCGCTCAAGGTGGTACCGAGAACCTGGCGAACCTGCATTCGTTTCTGTCCGACACGCTGCTGATGACCGGTTTCGGGTTCGCCGAACCAGTCGCCACGCCGGAGTGGGGCGTGCTCGAACGCGCCGCGCAGCCAGGTGACGGGCCTACGGTTGCGGTGCTGTTCTACCGGGCCCAGTACCTGGCGGGCAACACCGCCTACGTCGAGGCGCTGTGCGAGGCGATCGAACATGCTGGGGGAGCGGCACTTCCCGTGTTCTGCGCTTCACTGCGGACCGCCGACGCGGCGCTGATCGAACTGCTCGGCACCGCCGACGCGCTTGTCACGACCGTGCTGGCAGCCGGTGGCGCCACCCCGGCGGCCGTGGGCGCCGGCGGCGCCGATGACACCTGGAACGTCGCACACCTTGCTGCGCTGGATATTCCGATCCTGCAGGGGCTGTGCCTGACGAGTTCGCGGGCCCAGTGGGACGAGAACGACGACGGCCTTTCACCGCTGGACGTCGCCACCCAGGTGGCCGTCCCGGAATTTGATGGCCGCATCATCACGGTGCCGTTCTCGTTCAAGGAGATGGACGACGAGGGGCTGATCTCCTACGTCCCCGACCCCGAACGCTGCGCCAGGGTCGCCGGTCTCGCGGTCCGGCATGCCCGGCTGCGCTCCATCGCCCCCGCAGACAAGCGCGTCGCGCTCGTCTTCTCCGCGTATCCGACCAAGCACGCCCGTATCGGCAACGCGGTCGGTCTCGACACCCCCGCAAGCGCCATCCGCCTGCTGCGGGCGATGGCTGCGCGTGGATACGACGTCGGCGAGATCCCGGGTCTGGAAGCCGGCGACGGTGATGCGCTGATCCATGCGCTGATCGAACGTGGCGGCCAAGATCCCGCCTGGCTCACCGAAGGTCAGCTCGCAGGCAACCCGATCCGGGTGTCCGCCAAGGACTATCGCGAGTGGTTCGCCACCCTGCCCGCCGAACTCACCGACGCGGTCGTCGAGCATTGGGGTCCACCGCCGGGCGAGTTGTTCGTCGACCGCAGCGCCGATCCCGAGGGCGAGATCGTCATTGCCGCGATGCGGTCGGGCAACGTCGTGCTGATGGTGCAGCCGCCCCGCGGATTCGGCGAGAACCCGGTCGCGATCTACCACGATCCCGATCTGCCGCCCAGCCATCATTACCTGGCCGCCTACCACTGGCTGGACCACGGCTTCACCGATGCTTTCGCCGCGGATGCGATCGTGCATCTGGGCAAGCACGGCAACCTCGAATGGCTGCCCGGCAAGACGCTCGGCATGTCGGCCGCGTGTGGCACCGACGCCGCGCTGGGCAACCAGCCGCTGATCTACCCGTTCCTGGTCAACGACCCAGGCGAAGGCACGCAAGCCAAGCGACGCGCCCACGCGACGCTGATCGATCACCTCATCCCGCCGATGGCCAGGGCCGAAACCTACGGCGACATCGCGAGATTGGAACAGCTGCTCGACGAGCACTCCGCCATCTCGGCGCTGGACCCCGGCAAGCTCCCGGCGATCCGGCAGCAGATCTGGACACTCATGAGGGCCGCGAAGATGGACCACGACCTCGGCCTGGAAGACCGCCCGGACGAGGACGTGTTCGACGACATGCTGCTGCATGTCGATGGCTGGCTCTGTGAGATCAAGGACGTCCAGATCCGCGACGGGCTCCACATTCTCGGCGAAACACCCGAGGGAGAATCGCAACTCGACCTGGTGCTCGCGATCCTGCGAGCGCGCCAGCTCTTCGGCGGCGAGCAGACGGTGCCGGGTCTGCGGGAAGCGCTCGGCCTCGAAGAGAACGGCGAGGACGACCGCGCGGCTGTCGACGCCGCCGAGGCGCAAGCGCGCGAACTCGTTGCCGCTCTTCAGAACAGCGGGTGGGACGCCGGGGCCGTCGACACCCTGACCGACAACCCGGACGTCGCAGCGATCCTGCGCTTCGCCGCAACCGAGGTCGTGCCTCGCCTGGCGGGCACAGCGGGGGAGGTGGATCAGATCCTGCGCGCGCTCGACGGGCGCTTCATCGCGTCCGGGCCATCCGGCTCGCCGCTGCGCGGCCTCGTCAACGTGCTGCCCACGGGGCGTAACTTCTACTCGGTCGACCCCAAGGCTGTTCCGTCCCGGCTCGCATGGGAAACCGGTGTGGCGATGGCAGATTCGCTGCTGGAGCGCTACCGTGCGGATTACGGCCGTTGGCCGGAATCGGTGGGCCTGTCGGTGTGGGGTACGTCCGCGATGCGCACCTCGGGGGACGACATCGCCGAAGTTCTTGCGCTGCTGGGCGTCCGGCCGATCTGGGACGACGCGTCACGACGCGTCGTCGACCTCGAAGCGATTCCGCTCGCCGAACTCGGCCGCCCTCGCATCGATGTCACCGTGCGCATCTCGGGCTTCTTCCGCGACGCGTTCCCGCACGTCGTCGCGATGCTCGACGACGCCGTGCAACTCGTCGCCGATCTCGACGAGTCGGACGAGGACAACTATGTGCGAGCCCACTCGCAGGCCGATCTGTCCGAACACGGTGACCCAAGGCGTTCCACCACAAGGATTTTCGGCTCGAAGCCGGGAACGTACGGTGCGGGTCTGCTGCAGTTGATCGACAGCCGCAACTGGCGCGACGACGCCGACCTGGCCGAGGTGTACACCGCGTGGGGTGGTTTTGCCTACGGTCGGGGCCTCGACGGAGTGGCCGCGACCGACGAGATGAACCGCGCCTACCGGCGAATCGCGGTGGCGGCGAAAAACACCGACACCCGCGAGCACGACATCGCCGACTCCGACGACTACTTCCAGTACCACGGCGGCATGGTCGCCACCGTGCGCGCGCTGACCGGCAAGGACCCCGCCGCCTACATCGGCGACAACACCCGCCCCGACGCGGTGCGTACTCGGACGCTGAGCGAGGAGACCACGCGAGTGTTCCGCGCCCGGGTCGTCAACCCGCGCTGGATGAACGCCATGCGCAGACACGGCTACAAGGGCGCGTTCGAGATGGCTGCGACCGTCGACTATCTGTTCGGCTACGACGCCACCGCCGGGGTGATGGCCGACTGGATGTACGAGCAACTCTCGCAGAGCTATGTACTCGACGACGAAAACCGCAAGTTCATGAACGAGTCCAATCCCTGGGCGCTGCACGGCATGGCCGAACGCCTCCTGGAGGCGGCCGGACGCGGAATGTGGGCCGCGCCCGAGCGGGCAACGCTCGACGCGCTCAAGCAGGTGCTCCTGGAAACCGAGGGCGACCTCGAGGGCTAGGAGTGGCTACCCTGGCGGCATGTCTGTGACCTTTGCCGACGTCGCCAAGTCCGAGTACATCCTGCTGACCACGTTCACCAAGGACGGCAGGCCCAAGCCGACCGCGATCTGGGCCGCGCCGGCCGGGGAGGCGCTGATCGCCATCACCCAGGAGAAGTCCTGGAAGGTGAAGCGGATTCGCAACACTCCGCGGGTCACCATCGCCGAATGCGATCGGGGCGGCAAGCCCAAAGGCGAGGCGGTCGAGGCGACGGCGTCGATCCTGCCGAAATCCATGAACGCGAAGACCTACGACGCGCTGGGTAAGCGGTACGGGCTGCTGGGCAAGACCTTCAACTTCTTCTCCAAGCTGCGGGGCGGCATGGAGAAGAACGTTTCGATCGAGATCAAACCGGTTAACTAAACAGGCTGTGACCGACCAGGCTGCAAAGGGTCCGACGTTCGAGGACGTCTACCGCGAGAAGTATCTGCTGCTGACCACGTTCACCAAAGACGGGCGGCCCAAACCGACCCCGGTGTGGGGCGTCCCGCATGAGGGCAAGCTGTTGATCAGCACTGATGATGGGTCCTGGAAGACGAAGCGGATCAAGAACACCCCGCGGGTGACCATCCAGAAGTGCGGCGTCCTCGGAAAAGTCAAGGGCGAACCGGTCGAAGCGGTGGCACGAAATCTGCCCAAGTCCGAGACCCGGCGAGTGTTCGACATGGTGACCAGGCGCTACTGGTGGCACGCCTGGTGGTGGATTCCCCAGGCCATCGTGCGTGGCGGCGTCGACAAAGTGCACGCGGCGATCGAGGTGAAACCCCTACCCTCCTAGGAACCTCCACCGCTGCCCGCTCGTTGGCACACTATGGCGATGAGGCTGTTCCTGGTCTATGTGGTGGTCGAGCTGGCTGTTCTGGTGGCGCTGGTGTCGACGATCGGTTTCGGCTGGACGCTCCTGCTCGTTGCCGGCGCGTTCCTGCTGGGTCTCGCGCTGGCCGGCTCCCAGCTGCGTCGCCACGTCCGCCGACTGCGCTCCGGACTCACCTTGGCCGAGGCGCAAGGAGCGGTCACCGACAGCGTGCTCGTGGCGCTCGGTACGGTTCTCGTCGTGATTCCCGGTGTGGCCAGTTCCGTACTCGGTGCGCTGCTTCTGCTGCCACCCACCCGTGCCGCCGCGCGGCCCGTCATCACCGCGATGGCGGGTCGCCGCGCCCCGCTGATCGTCGGCGTGGGCACCGTCGGCTCAGCAGCGGCAGGTCGAGCCGGCTACAGGGGCCGCGGTGAGTACGTCGACGGTGAGGTGATCGACGTCCGCGACGACCGCGACGGCGTCGACATCCGGCCCGCCATCGAACAGCGTCACCTGCCGGAGTGACCGGCACCCATCTCCTGCTCAACGGTCGAGTGCACAGCCCGGCCATGCCGGATGCGACGGCGATGGCCGTACGCGACGGGACTGTCGCGTGGCTGGGCAGCGACGACGTCGGGCGGGCCCAGTATCCCGATGCCGTCATCACCGACCTCGACGGCGGGTTCGTCGCGCCGGCCTTCGTCGACAGCCACGTGCACACCACCGCAACGGGTTTGATGTTGACCGGCCTCGACCTACGCGGCGCAACGTCGCTGCGGCACTGCCTCGACATGGTGGCGTCATACGCCAGAAAACATCCCGACTCGGTCATCTGGGGGCACGGGTGGGACGAATCCGGCTGGCCCGAGCGGTCGGCGCCCACCACCGCCGATGTCGACGCCGCCGTCGGCGACCGGATCGCCTACCTGGCCCGCGTCGACGTGCACTCGGCGGCGGCGTCGACGGCGTTGCGCCGAATTGCCGACGTCGGCGACCAGGTGCCGCTGACGGCCGACGCCCACCACAAGGTCCGCCGCGCGGCGCGCGAGCGACTCACAGCGCGCCAGCGTACCGAGGCCAGGACCGCGGCCCTCGACGCCGCGGCGGCGCTCGGGATCGCGGCGGTCCACGAATGCGCGGGCCCCGAGATCGGCGGGCTGGACGATTGGCTGGAATTGCGCGCCCACGAGCACGGCGTCGAGGTGGTCGGTTACTGGGGTGAACACGTCACGACCGCTGCCGAGGCGGTCGAGCGGGTCGCGGAGACACAGGCCCGCGGACTCGCGGGCGATCTGTTCGTCGACGGGGCCATCGGGTCACGCACCGCGTGGCTGCACGAGCCCTACACCGACCTCGCCGACGGGTGCCCGGCGCCCACCGGAAACACCTACCTGGATGTCGGCGCGGTCACCGCGCACCTGAGCGCGTGCACCGAAGCGGGCGTCACCGCCGGGTTCCACGTCATCGGGGACGCTGCCGTCACCGCGGTGGTGTCGGCGCTGGAAACAGTCGTCGACCGGTTCGGTGTCGCGGCGGTTGCGCGCTGCGGTCACCGTCTCGAACACCTGGAGATGGTCACCGACGAGCAGGCCGCACGGCTGGGAAGTTGGGGCGTGATCGCCAGCATGCAACCCAATTTCGACGCGTTGTGGGGTGGGGAGACCGGCATGTACGCACAGCGTCTCGGCGTCGCCCGCGCCGCGGGGTTGAACCCTTTCGCGCTGTTAGCATCCCAAGGCGTGCCACTCGCCTTCGGCTCCGACAGCCCGGTCACCGACATGAATCCGTGGGCCGCGGTGCGCGCGGCGACTCGTCACCAAACCCCTGGTAGCGCCATCTCGGCGCGCGCGGCATTCGCGGCGGCCACCAGAGGCGCCTGGCGTGCCGGTGGCGTGCGGGACGGTCTGATGGGCACATTGGTCCCTGGCGCGCCCGCCACCTACGCGGTGTGGGACGCCGACGATTTCGAGGTCAACGCTCCGGCCGACGCGGTCCAGCGGTGGTCCACCGACTCGCGGTCCCGGGTGCCGGTGCTGCCCGCACTCGGTGACAGCCTCCCGAGGTGTCGGCAGACCGTGCACCGGGGTGCTGTCATCCATGGCTGAGACAGCCGCCGAGAGCAGGTTGCGGCAGTTCGGCCAGAAGGTTGGCCCGAAGATCGTGGACCGGCTGCCTGCTCTTTCGGTCTCGATTGTGGCCGGGCTCGCACTGTGCGCGAGCTTCCCGCCGTTCGGCTGGTGGTTCGCGGCGATTGTCGCGTTCGCGTTGCTCGGCTGGGTGCTGACCCGCGGCGCCCGATCGCTGGCCGGTGGCGCCGGATACGGTCTGGTGTTCGGCCTGGTCTTCTACATACCGCTGCTGCCGTGGATCAGCGGTCTGGTCGGGCCCGTGCCCTGGCTGGCGCTGAGCTTCGTCGAAGCGCTCTTCCCTGCGCTGTTCGGGCTGGCCGCGGTCGCGGTACGGCGACTGCCCGGCTGGCCGCTGTGGTTCGCAGGACTGTGGTCGGCGCAGGAGTGGCTGAAATCGACGGTCCCGTTCGGCGGATTTCCGTGGGGCGTCGTCGGGTTCTCACAGACCGAAAGCCCGCTGCTGCCTTTGGCCTACGTCGGCGGCGCCCCCCTCGTGTCCTTTGCGCTGGTGCTCGTCTCATTCAGCTTTGCGGCCCTCGTCGTCGAGATCATCACCTGGTGGCGCCGTGACGCGGCAGCGCGCGCCGACACCCCACCGTCGGTCGTGCTGCCCGGCCTTTCCATCGCAGCCGTACTGCTCGGGTCGACCCTGGCCTGGCCCCACGTGCGTCAGGCCGGCGTCGGAGCGGGTGACGAACCGCCGGTCACCGTCGCCGCCGTGCAGGGCAACGTGCCTCGTCTCGGCCTGGACTTCAACGCTCAGCGGCGGGCCGTCCTGGACAATCACGTGCGCGAAACGCTGCGGCTCGCCGACGACGTGCGGGCGGGCCGGGCGCCCCAACCGATGCTGGTGGTGTGGCCGGAGAATTCCTCCGATATCGATCCGATCGCCAATGCCGATGCAGCGCAGGAGATTTCGAAGGCGGCTGACTCCATCAACGCCCCTATTCTGGTCGGCGGGGTGGTGGCGGCGCCGGGTTACAGCCGAAGCAATCCGGTGTCGAACAACACCGTTCTCGTCTGGAACCCGGAGACCGGCCCGTCGGACCGCCACGACAAGCGCATCGTGCAGCCGTTCGGCGAGTACCTTCCGTGGCGCAGCTTCTTCAGCAAGCTGTCGTCCTATGCCGACCGGGCGGGCTTCTTCGTCCCCGGTGACGGCGACGGTGTCGTGCAGGCGGCGGGTGTGCCGGTCGGCATCACCACCTGCTGGGAGGTCATCTTCGACCGCGCGGCACGCGAATCGGTGCGCAACGGCGCACAACTGCTCGCGGTGCCCAGCAACAACGCCACCTTCAACCAGGCGATGAGCGAGCAGCAATTGACGTTCGGTAAGTTGCGGGCCGTCGAGCATGACCGCTACGTCGTAGTGGCGGGAACCACAGGTATCAGCGCGGTGATCGCGCCCGACGGTCACGAGATCACGAGGACCGGGTGGTTCGAGCCGGCTTACCTGGATCAACAGGTCCGGTTGAAGACCACTATGACGCCGGCCACACGATTCGGACCCTACGTCGAGGGGGCGCTGGTCGCCCTCGGCGTTTCGGGACTTCTCTGGGCCATGCTGCACAATGGTGCATTCGTGCCCGCAAGACTGAGGGGTCGACGATCGACCGCCGACGACGACAAAGGAGCCAGATGAGCGTCCCCGGTGGCATCGACGACGGCGCCAAATCGGCTGACCGTCCCAGTGCGCGAACCCTCGTCATCATCCCGACGTACAACGAGCGCGACAACCTGATGACGATCGTGTCGAGGGTCAACGACTCGGCGCCCGACGTACACGTGCTGATCGTCGACGACGGCAGCCCCGACGGCACCGGTGAGCTGGCCGATGAACTCGCGATGGCCGACCCGGACCGCGTCCACGTCATGCATCGCACCTCCAAGGACGGGCTTGGCGCCGCGTATCTCGCCGGTTTTGCGTGGGGACTCAGCCGCCAGTACACCGTGCTGGTGGAGATGGACGCCGACGGCAGCCACGCGCCCGAGGAGCTGTACCGCCTCCTGGACAAGATCGACGCGGGAGCGGACCTGGTGATCGGGTCGCGCTATGTCGATGGAGGTCGGGTGCGCAACTGGCCCCGGCGCCGCCTGGTGCTCTCGCGCACCGCGAACACGTACTCGCGACTGCTGCTCGGGGTGGACATCCACGACATCACCGCCGGCTACCGGGCCTACCGGCGGGAGGTGCTCGAGAAGATCGACCTCGCCGCCGTCGACTCGAAGGGCTACGGCTTCCAGGTGGACCTCACGTGGCGCTCCATCAACGCCGGGTTCAGGGTCGTCGAGGTGCCGATCACCTTCACCGAGCGCGAGCACGGCGTGTCCAAGATGGACGGGTCGACCATCAGGGAGGCCATCGTCAAAGTGGCGCAGTGGGGCGTCCGCGCACGCATCGACCGCGCGCGCGGAAACGCCTGACCTTCGCAGTTGCCGCCCGAGCGTGGGGCCTGTGTACGGAAAGTTCGTCTCGACCGTGCACGAGGCCCACGGTCGAGGCTGTTGCTAGCCGCGGCGCCGCGTCTTGACGATCTCGAGGCGCTCCTTGAGCAGTTCTTCGAGCTCCTCGATCGAGCGACGCTCCAGCAGCATGTCCCAGTGTGTACGCGGCGGCTTGACCTTCTTGGGCTCCGGCACGTCACCTTCGACGAGCGTGCCCTCCAGGCCGTTGCGGCACAGCCACGTGCCGGGGATCTCGGCATCGTCGGCGAACGGAACGTCGAATTCCTCGCCGTTGTCGGTGCGATAGCGGGCGACCTGACGCGGCGCCAGGTCGTGGTTGCGGTCCGTCTCGTAGCTCACAGCTCCGAGGCGGCTACCCCTCAATACACGATCAGCCATCGTCAACTCCTCTGCTAGTGCTCTTGTTCCGGGACTTCGCCGGAGGCGAATCGGCAACCTAAGTTCAACGCAGATACCCGGCGTAGAGTTCCCGACTCGACCGACGATGATACCGGGATTTCGAGTTCGTCCCGTCTACAGTCGGGCTCGTGACCTCGCTGAGCCCCGCGACCACCACCCGTCGGCGTCCTGCGACCTGCCGGTGGTGCGGGCGGGAAGTGGCCGACGCCGGCATGGGGAGGCGCCGCCAATACTGCCGTCAGTCCTGCCGTCAGCGGGCGTACGAGCAGCGGGCCCTGGTCAAGGGCACTTCGGTGCCTGCCGACGCGGTGGTGCTGTCGGCCGAAGAGGCCTCTGTGCTCTCCGATCGCGTCTATGAGGTGCGATGCGCCGCCGAGGACATGGCGACGGCCCTGGAGGAAGGTGCGGGCGTCGCGGAACTGCGCGAGTTGTGCGACGCCGTCATGAGGGCGGCGCGCGCCGCCGACGGCTGGCGCTAGACCCCACCGCGGCGCCTGATCGCCGGTACCCTTAGCGCGTGACCAGCGCCGATCCTGCGATTACCCCGCCTCCGCGGGTGTGGCGCTTCGACGAATTCGTGCTCGACGCGGGCCGCTACGAGCTTCGCTCCGGTGAGTCGGTGATCAAGGTCGAACCGCAGGTGTTCGACGTGCTCACCCAACTGGTGAGCAACCACGAACGCTTCGTCACCAAAGAAGAACTCTTCGACAGCGTCTGGGGCGGGCGATTCGTCGGCGAGGCCGCGCTGACAAGTCGCATCAAGGCCGCGCGGCGTGCCCTGGGCGACGACGGCGAATCGCAGCGCTACATCCGCACCGTGCGAGGGCGCGGCTACCAGTTCGTCGGCCGGTTGCGCGTCGAGGCGCCCGTGGCCGCCCCGAACGCAGAGCCCGAACCGGAGGTGCCGCGCCAGCACATCGCGTTCACCCGAGCCGCCGACGGGGTCAGGCTTGCCTATGCGGTCTCCGGTGACGGGCCGCCGCTGGTGCGCGCTGCGAACTGGATGACCCACCTTGGCTATGACATCGAAAGCCCGGTATGGCGGCATTGGGTGCGCGATATGTCGTTGCGGCACAAGTTCATCCGCTACGACGAGCGTGGTTGCGGGTTGTCGGACTGGGAGGTCGACGGTTTCACCTTCGACGACTGGGTGACCGATCTGGAGTCGGTTGTCGAAGCGCTCGGGCTGGAACGCTTCCCCCTGCTGGGGGTGTCACAAGGGGGAGCGGTGGCCGTCGCTTACGCGGCGCGCCATCCCGACAAGGTGAGCAAGCTGGTGCTGTGCGGCGCTTACGCGCGGGGCCGTGCCGTGCGCGCCCTGAGTGAGGATGAAAAGCGCGCTGCCGCATTGGATCTCGACCTCGCCAGGGTGGGCTGGGGACGTGACGATCCGGCTTTTCGTCAGGTCTTCGCGGCGCAGTTCCTGCCGGACGGGACACGAGCGGACTGGGCCGCGTTTGACCAGCTGCAACGCCGCACGACCTCACCGGAAAACGCCGTGCACTTTCTGGAGGAATTCGCCCGCATCGATGTCCGAGACCTTTGCACCCAGGTGCAATGCCCGACGCTGATCCTGCACTCGCGCGACGACCACAGGGTGCCGATGCGTTACGGCGAGGAGCTCGCGGCCCTGATCCCGGACTCCCGGCTGGTCGCTCTGTCGAGCAACAACCATCTGCTCACCGGACCGGAGCCGGCCTGGCGGGTCTTTTGTGACGAAGTGCAGGCCTTCCTCGCCGCCGCCTGACCGCCGGCCGCCCAGATCTCCACGTGATCTCCACACAATCTTCATGTACGCGGTCCGGCTGCCGACCATGCTGAGGACATGAGAAAACACACCCGCACACTGCTCGCCGGGGTCAGCGCGCTCATCGCCTTTGGGACTTTGTCGGCGTGCTCGAGCTCTTCGAACACCGCCGAGGCGACGTCGCCGTCGCAGCCCGCGCCCGAGACCTCCACCGCGGCCCCGTTCCCTGCATCGGCCCGCTACATGGCCGACATGACCGCCGCCGACGGCAAGACGATGACCATCGGCATCAGTGTCGACGGGTCCTCCGTCGCGGCCTACGCCTGCAACGGAACCGACGACGAGGCATGGTTCTTCGGCAATCAGACCGACGGCGCCATCGATCTCAAGTCCCGCTTTCGTGACACCCTCACCGCCGACTTCGACGGCACCGATGTCACCGGGGAAGTGACGATGAACGGCGTCGAATACACCTTCAGCGCCGCGTCGGTCTCCGGCGTGGCCGGCATGTACACCGCCGAGTCCGACGGCGTGCGGGCCTCATGGGTGGTGCGTCCCGACCGGTCCGCGGTCGGCGTGCAGTTCAGCGGTTTCCAGGAGGGCGACCGCAACTTCGATGTCTTCAACCTCGACGAGCTCAGCGATTTCGACGTCCGCAACGACGTCCGCAACAAGCGCAAACTGAGCCCGGCAGGTCCGATCGAGTTTCCGCCGGGTGCCAATCCACGCGCGACGATCAACGGAGTCAGCGTGTCGCCGACCCTGGTCACCGGCACCTTCCGCTTGAACTGACCGAACCTGCGCCGTCTCACGCAGAGTCACACCCTTGCCGCCGGGTCGGCGGGACGTCATGTCGCCTCACCGTGACGCGTCCCACCGACCCCGCGGCTGCGCGTGTGCAGGCCGATCCTGGCGCGCCGAGGTGTTGCCTGACGGCCTCACTCTGGTATCTCTGACCTCGTGGACGAATGGTTCGAACGCAGTCCGTTCATCGGATTCGTCCCGTGGATCATCTACTGGGTAGTGGCCGACGGCCCGAGCACCTGGATGTTCGGCGCAATTTGCGCGGTCATCGCGGCGCTGATCATGGGAATGTCGGCAGGCTTCGCAGGGGTACGGCTACTCGACATCGTCACCGTGCTGTTCTTCACGGGCGTGACCGTTGCCGGACTGATTCTCGGGGCCGAGGACCGCGACTGGATGGACACGTACGCGACGGCGCTCTCCAGCGGAGTGCTCGCGGTGATGGCATTGGGTTCGTTGGCCTTCGAGCCGTTCACCGCCCAGTACGCTCCTCCCACCGCGGCACGTCAGGACTGGGAGGAGGCCGCCTTTCGCCGCACCAATCAGGTGCTGACGCTGATGTGGGCGCTGGTTTTCGCGCTGATCGCGGTCCTGGGTTATCTGGCGGTGATGGCGCCGGCGACGGTTCACCTGACCAAGGCCGTCATCCCGGTCGTCGTAATCGTCGGTGCTACAGGGATGACGTTGACCTATCCCGCCAAGGCAAGGGCCAAAGCCCGTCAGGACGCCGCTGAGTAGCCGTGCTCAGCAGCTGTACAGCGCCGCCGACTCTGGAGGCGGCGGTACCTCGGCCAGGCATCCGAACGGCAGCACCCCATCTGAGGCGATCCGCGCCGCCGCGCGGTGGGCGTAGTTGACGCAGTACAGCCCTGAGGCGTCGCTGCGGCAGCGGGTGTCGCCGAAGGTCAGCGACTGGCCGGGCGCCAGCTCGGTGCCTGTGCCGTTGACGAACGGCCCCGGATCGCCACGCAGCGCCCCGACCGCGAGCCTGGTACCGGAGAATTCGATCCAGCCTGGCTTCCACACCCCCTCGGCCTGCGCGGGGGGCGGTGGGGGGGACGTGAGGTCCAGTAGGCACGTCAGTGCCCCGTTTGCAGCCCCGGTGATGCACTGGGTGGTGCTGTAGGAGGATCCCGACGGGGCAACGAAAGCGATGTCATCGCCCAGGCGCGTGGTCACCCCGTCACGGAACGCGACGTGGAATTCGCCCTCATCCACCGGCGTGCCCGCCTCGATCCAGCCGATCACGTCGCCGATCGGGGCGTTCGCAGCAGGTGCTTCCGGCACGTTTGACGGCGCCGTCGATGTCGGGTTCGTCGCAGGTGACGGGACTGTCGTGGGTGTCGGGGCGGGCGGCTGGGACGACTCGGCCTGGCCGCCCACCGATTGGGAACAGGCCGCCACCAGGGCGCTCATCGCGATCACAGCAGCCAGGCGCATTCGGCCAGGTTAGCGAGTGGACACGGATCCGATGATCAGGCAGGCCGGGCCAAGGTTCGATACCGTCGGCAGAATGCATGAACACACCGTCCGTGTGAAGACCGCCACGGGCACCGTCGAAGGCTTCACCCGCGACGGCGTCAATCGCTGGCGGGCCATTCCGTACGCCAAACCTCCCGTGGGTTCTTTGCGGTTTCGGGCACCCCAGCCGGTCCAACCGTGGCGGGGAGTGCGTCACTGCCACGGATACGGCTACTGCGCGCCTCAGCAGCGGATGTATACCCTTCTGGCGCCGGGCCGGTATCAGCCGACCAGTGAGGACTGCCTGACGCTCAACGTCGTCGCGCCCGAGGACGCCGAGGCGCGGTCGGACGAATCGTTGCCTGTCATGGTCTTCATCCACGGCGGTGGTTACCTGCTGGGCAGCTCGGCAACGCCCATCTACGACGGCGCATCGTTGGCCCGCAAAGGGTGTGTGTACGTTTCGGTGAACTACCGGCTCGGAGCGCTGGGTTGCCTTGAGCTGTCGTCGCTGTCGACACCCGAGATCACCATCGACGACAATCTTTTCCTGCGTGACCTGGTGATGGCGCTGCGCTGGGTGCAAGACAACATCGCGGCGTTCGGTGGCGACCCTAACAACGTCACCATCTTCGGCGAAAGCGCCGGAGCCCACGCCGTCACCACGCTGATGGCCACTCCGGAAGCGAAAGGCCTTTTCGCGCGGGCTATTTCGCAAAGTCCCGCGAGCGGAATGATCAGCGATGCCGAAATCGCCCAGGACTATGCGGCACGATTTGCGCGCCAGCTAGGGGCGTCGGAGAGCGACGGCGCGCGTGCGCTCCTGACGGCGCGACCGGCCGATCTGGTCGATGCGCTGGACCGTCTCGTCGTCGAGGGTCAGCGAGACCTCTTGGGCGCGTTCGCAATCGGGCCCACCTTCGGAACCGAGTTCCTGCCGGAAGATCCCGTCCAGTCGATGCGCTCCGGCACTGCCCACCGGGTGCCGCTCATCATCGGGACCAACGCCGACGAAGGCCGGCTTTTCACCCGTTTCCTCAAGTTGCTGCCGACCAGCGAGCCAGCTATCGAGCGGCTGCTCAAACATATGGAACCCGATGCGCGCCAGAGCATTCTATCGGCGTATCCAGGGTATCCCGGCACATCTGCGTGTGTGCAGTTCGGCGGGGACTTCATTTTCGGCTCCGCGGTGTGGCAGATGGCCCAGGCGCATTCGGCGTACGCGCCCACCTATGTGTACCGCTACGACTACGCGACCGCCGCGCTGCGACTGGCCGGGATGGGTGCCACCCACGCGACCGAACTCCTCGCCGTGTTCGATGTGTACCGGTCGAAGTTCGGCAGGCTGCTGGCTGCAGGTGTCGATTCGCGCAGCGCGCGCAAAGTCACCGACGACGTTCAGAAGCGGTGGTTGTCGTTCGCAGACCGCGGTGCCCCCGGCCACGACTGGCCGCTGTACACCAGCGATGAACGGGCGGTCCTGGTCCTCGACCGGCGCAGACGCGTCGAGCTGGACCCGCATTCGGAGCGGCGGCTGGCCTGGGAACGGTTCTTTCTCGCCACCCGCTGAGGCGGTCGACTTGTGCGATTCGGCATGCCGGGACACCCCGGATGTGATTGCGTTGGTGGGTGTCTGCGTCCCGTGATTCATCCCCCGCGGTTCGGCATCCCCTCGACCCGCTGACCGCTGACGAATTCGTGGCCGTGGCCGCGATCCTGCGTCGCGACCAAGGAGTCGAGCCCGCTTCCGGCGCACCCGGATCGGCGTCAGGATGGCGCTTCGCCGCCATCGAGATGATCGAGCCGTCCAAAGCTGACCTGGTGGCCTTCGAGGACGGTGGACCCCCGCCGCCGCGCCGCGCCGAGGTGACCTGTTTCGACCGATCGGCCAACGCCACCTACAAGAGCGTGGTGTCGCTGACCGAGG
Source organism: Mycolicibacterium iranicum (assembly GCF_002101705.1). Lineage (GTDB taxonomy): Bacteria > Actinomycetota > Actinomycetes > Mycobacteriales > Mycobacteriaceae > Mycobacterium > Mycobacterium iranicum. Next base: position 237,879 of record NZ_LQPC01000019.1, read on the forward strand.
GGCGCGTCGAGACGTTCGACCATGTCCCCGGCGTGCAGGCCAACTTCACCGTCGACGAGTTCGCGGAATGCGATCAGATGCTTCGTGCCCACCCCGATGTCATCGCCGCGCTGCGCAGTCGCGGCGTCACCGACATGGATCTGGTGTTCTTCGACACCTGGACCTACGGCGACGCGGTGGCTCCGCCGGAATATCGGGATCGCCGCATCGGCTGGTCGGACAGCTGGGTCAAGGCCGCGCCCGGAGCGAACCCCTACGCGAGGCTGATCAGCGGCCTGCATTGCGTCATCGACCTCAATGCGATGCAACTGTTGAGGATTGAGGACGAGGGGCCGTTCGCCGGCGGCCAGCCGACTCCGGAAGTGATGGGCGAATACGTTCCTGCCCACATTCCGGAGCGAATCCTCAACGCCTCGACCCGGGAACGCATCACACCACTCCACATCACGCAGCCCGAGGGCCCCTCGTTCACCCTCGACGGCAACCTTCTGCGATGGCAGAACTGGTCTCTGCGAGTGGGTTTCAACCACCGCGAGGGGATGACGCTGCACACGGTGCGCTACCGCGACGGTGACCGCGAACGCTCGATCGCACACCGCATGTCGTTCGCGGAGATGATCGTGCCCTATCGGGACCCGTCGCCGGATCACTACCGCCGCACCGCATTCGACATCGGCGAATGGGGCCTCGGCTTCATGACGACCTCGCTCGAGCTGGGCTGCGACTGCCTCGGCGAGATCCGGTATCTGGACGCGGTGCTGCACAACAGCAAGGGCGAGCCGTACACGATCACGAACGCGATCTGCATCCACGAGGAAGACAACGCCGTGCTCTGGAAGCACGTCGACCACGACATCGGTGCCGAAGTGCGCCGGATGCGAAGGCTCACCATCTCGTTCCACGTGACCGTCGCAAACTACGAATACCTGGTGTACTGGCGGCTTTATCAGGACGGCAACATCGAGTGCGAGGTCCGTGCGACCGGCATCATGGTGACCACGCCGCTGCCTCCGGACGCCCCGAACCCCAACGGCACGTTGGTCGACGAACGCACGTACGCGCCGTTCCACCAGCACTTCCTGGTCGCCCGCTTGGACATGGACATCGACGGCTCCGGCAACACCGTTGTGATGTCGGAGTCGTTCGCCGAGCCGATCGGCCCGGACAATCCGCACGGGTTGTCGCTGGTGGTCCGCAACACCCCGCTGCGCACCGAGGGGGGGGCCAGGCAGGACGTTAACTTCGGCACGCAGCGAGCGTGGAAGGTGGTCAATCCGAACGTGGTGACGGGACTGGGCGCCCACCCGGCCTACAAGCTCGTCCCCAGCGGTGCGATCCCGCCCATGTTCGAGCCCGGCTCACCTGTGCTGGAACGCGCGGGTGTCATCGCCCACACACTGTGGGTCACGCCGAATCATCCCGACGAGCGTTGGCCCGCAGGGGAATTCGTGAACCAGTCGGTGCGCGACGCCGGACTGTCCCTCTGGACGGCCGCCGACCGTCCGATCGAGAACACCGATGTCGTGCTGTGGTATGTGTTCGGCATCCACCACATCACCCGTGCCGAGGACTGGCCGGTGATGCCGGTCGACGTGGTGTCGTTCTGGCTCAAGCCTTTTGGCTTCTTCGATCGCAACCCCGCCCTCGATGTGGTCGGGACACCGCCGGACGCCTGTCACACGTCGACCACCAGCGTCCACCACTGACTCGGCTCCGCGACCGCGCGGGTCTGTACGCCGACACGCCGCATGCAGCGGGCATTTTGTGCTCGCTCGCGGCAAGGTGGGAGCGTGGTCATGAAGTCCGTCCTGCTGTTCATTCTCGCCGCCGTCCTGGAGATCGGCGGTGCCTGGCTGGTCTGGCAGGGCTTACGCGAACACCGCGGGTGGCTGTGGATCGGCGCGGGGATCATCGCGCTCGGCGCCTACGGTTTCGTCGCGGCCTTCCAGCCCGACGCGCACTTCGGCCGCGTCCTGGCCGCCTACGGTGGCGTGTTCGTCGCCGGATCGCTGATCTGGGGCATGGTCGCCGACGGCTTCCGGCCGGACCGCTGGGACGTGGCGGGCGCGGCGGTGTGCCTGGTCGGTGTCGGCCTGATCATGTACGCACCGCGCTGATCCTCAGCCCAGGTGGGCGCTGCCGTCGTCGAGATCGTCGCGGTTGAGCCCCATCGGGGTACCCGCAGGTACGTCACCCGCAGCCACGACCTTCCGCGTGATCGGTGTCAGCGCTTGGAACAATGTCTCGACCTCGTCGTCGTCGAGGGCCGCAAGAGCCGGCAGCGCCACCGCGTCAGTGCGGTCCTCGATCTCGGCTTTGAGATCGCGGCCCGCAGCGGTCAATTCGCCGGCGGCGTCGAGCACACCCCGCCGCTGCAGGTGTCCCTGCAGGTGCGACCACTGCGCCTCGTCATAATCTCGCGACCGCATGATCATCTCCGCGGGCACCTTGCCCGCCGCCGCATGCAGGACGTTGCATTCGCGCCCCGAAACGCCGTGCGCGGTGAGCACCGCGACGTGGCCGTCGCCCCGGTGTTCACGCAGCAGCGTGGCGGCGTGCCACAGCCGGGCCACCGGTTCCTTCGGCCAGGGCAGGCCTTGGTTGGCGGCAAAAAGGACGCGCCCTCCCACCTCGAGATTCTCAGTCGCTTTGGCCAAGAGCTCGGCGACGACGGTTGCTTCGTCCTCGGTGACTCCGCACCGGGTGAGGGCTGCGACGGCCGATTCTTCGCGGGCTTTGAGCGCGGCGGCGGGCGGTGCGACTTCCCAGGCGGCGGGCAGAGCCTTGGCCACGCGCGTCGGGGCAAAGTTGTAGAACGCCGCCGTCACGACGTCGGCGGTCACCGTTCCGAGCGGGGCCGACCGGGCGGCGAAGTACCCCATCCAGAAGCCGCGATAGCCCAACGCATCGAGCGCAGATCTCGCTTCCGGCGCAAAGTATGTGACGGCGTGCAGGGGTTCGATGCGGTCGTGCAGACGGCGGGCAAGCGATGAAGGTCTGGGCACCTTGGCAGTTAATCACCACCCCCGCCGCGGTCTGCTAGGGTGCTGCAAACTTCCGACCTGTGACAGGACTGCACACATGAGGAAGGTCGCCGCCCAACTGGCCGTGCTCGCAGCGATGACCGCGTCGGCGACCGGTTGCGGCCCCACCGGCTCCGCGGGCATCCCGGCAGTGGCCACCGCGGACCTGCAGTCGGACATCGCCGCCCGCTTCGCCGAGGCGGGCAACGATCCGCAATCGGTGTCGTGCCGGGACCCCCTCGTCGGTGAGGTCGGCCAGACGGCGCGGTGCGACGTCGTGATGAGCCCCACCAACAGTTTCGAACCCATCGTCACCGTCACCAGCGTCAACGGCGACAGCATCGACTACGAGCTGGTGCCGGCGTTGTCCGAGGAACAACTCGAACGGGCGGTGGTCCGTCTCGTCGAGGAGGCCGGAGGCCCGTCCGCCGCGCGGGTGGCATGCCTGGACGGACTGCTCGGGGTGATGGGGGAGTCCGCACAGTGCGACGTCACCGCCGACGGGGCGACGTTGCGGCGCACAGCCGAGGTGACGAGCGTCGAGGGGCTGATGATGAACTTCGATCTCGTCCCGATCTTGACGAAGAGCGAGGTGGAGGCCTCACTGCTCGGCGATCTGACTCGTCACCTCGGACGACGGCCGGACTCGGCGTCGTGCTCGGGAAACCTGGAGGGCAAACCGGGCAACACGGTCGATTGTGCGGTGACCGCCGGCCCGGAGAGCGCCGCATTTATCGTGACAGTCACCACCGTCGACGGGGCCAACATCGACTTCAGCTACGCGCCGCGTGGCTGACAGCCGATGGCGCCCCGTCTGGTGATGCGAGCGGGTCGCCCTCGGCGCGACGTCAGCTGACGCGGCGCTTCTGCCGCTTGGCCTGCTTCTTCGCTTCCTTGCTCACGCGCTTGGCTTCTTTGCCTGCCGTGTCAGCCAAGTCGGCAGCACGGTCGAGCGCCAATTCCGCGCGGCTGCGGGCAACATCAGCCCAGTCAGCGCTGCGATCGCGCGCAACCTCAGCGAGGGCGGGTGCGCGGTCGCGTGCCCGCTCGGCGAAGTCACCGCCACGGTCGCGTGCCAGTTCGGCGAACTCGCCGCCGCGTTCGCGGGCGATCTCGGCTAGCTCGCCGCCGCGTTCCCGTGCGATCTCGGCCAGCTCGCCACCGCGCTCGCGGGCGATCTCGGCCAGCTTCCCGCCGCGGTCGCGAGCGACCTCGGCGAATTCGGAACCCCGCTCGCCGGCCACATGGGCGAGTTCGCGCCCACGTTCGGCGCCGACGTGCAGGCCGTGCCCGACCTTCTCGGCGAACGCGCTGTCGGTCAGGGATCCACCCGCGGCCGCGCCGGCTGGCAACGCCGACGCGACGGCTTCGGACACCTTCCGCGCCGCACGGCGCCCCCGCCACCCGAGCGACGGTTTGCCCTCGGTGTCGACGGCCGCGATGATCAGGCCGCCGATCAAGCTGATGTCGGTGATGAACGCCCGGCGCTCGTCGGTCTTGCGCTGCGGGTCTACTTCGTTCCAGAAGGCATGGCCGCCAAGCGAACTGGGCACGACTGACAGCGCCAAGGCCGCTGAGGCGACGCGGGGAAGTCGACCCGTAGCCAGCAGGAGACCGCCGCCGATCTGGACGGCGGCGGTGACCTTCGCGACGGTCTCGGCGTTGGACGGCACGTTGGTGCCGACAGGGTCGGGCAACTTGCTCAGTCCCTCGAGAGTCTGCCGGGTGGCATCTGTCGCTGGTTTGGGGCTGCGCAGGGCCTCGACACCCCGCGAGATGAACACTGCAGACAGCATGGGGCGCGCAACACGTCGGATCAACATGGGGCCTGTGTTCCCCCGGTTACTCGGCTGCAAACCCCACGTCAGCGCACGTGCAGAGCCTTTTCGGCAACACTGGGCCGACGCGGCCTCTGCGCGAGAGCAGTCTCAGCGGCTCGCCTCCGGGCGTGGCCACTGAGGGCGTTGCAAGTCTCCCGGCGGTGGACGCATCCGGTCGAGGATCGCGCGCAGCGGTGACCACGCTGAACGCCCGGTCCGCGTCACGGCATAGGCGGTCAGCATCACCTCCGGATTCCGCAGGGGCAGGATGCTGACCCCGGGACCCGTCGGCCTACCCAAGGGCAGCAGACCGACGCCGAACCCGCCCACGATGAGGTCCTCGACCAGATCGAGGCTGTCAATCTGATGGGCGATTGTCGGACTGAACCCTGCCAGCGACGCCAGCGTGCGCACCGCAGTTTCGTCAGCAGTGTTGCGCGAGTTGACGATCCACGTCGACTCCGCGAAGGCCCTGAGATCGGACTCGGCGGGCGTGCCCGACGGCACTCCGACGCCCCACCCGATCGACCACAGCGGCGTGGGCTCAAGGCTCGCGGCCGGCGAGGCCGGGGCAAGGTTGTAGTCATAGGTCAGCGCCAGGTCGAGGTCGTCGCTGACCAGCAGCGTGAACGCCTCCATGGGTTCGTATTCGCTGATCACTACATCGACGTTCGGGTAGCGGATCCGCAGGTCAGCGATGATGGGCAGCAGCGAGACGCGGATGCCCGTGGCGAAGCCGCCGACGCGCACGGTACCGGCCGGTTCGGCGTCCGGATCGAGATCAAGCCGGGCACTGTCGACGGCGGCCAGGATCGTGACGGCGTGGTCGGCGAGCCGCCTGCCCGCAGGGGTCAGGCGCACCCGGCGGCCTTCCGGCTCGATCAACTGCGCGCCGGTGTCGCGCGCCAGGGCCGCGATCTGCTGGGACACCGTCGACGTGGTGAGGTGATGCTCGTCGGCCACTGCGCGCATCGAGCCGAGCCGCGACAGCGCGAGGAGCAGTTCCAGACGGCGGGTGTCCATGGAGGAATTGTCCCCAGGCGGACGGTGCGCGGTCGGTAAGTTCGCCACATGACCGACCTGACCGTCTCTGTCGGCGACGGTGTCGCGGTGCTCACGCTGAACAGTCCGCAGCGGCGAAACGCCTACACCGGCGAGATGGGCGCACTGCTCAACGCTGCCTACCGCGACTGCGACGACGACGACGAGGTACGGGTGATCGTGGTGACCGGCGCAGGAGACGCCTTCTGTGCCGGGGCGGATTTCTCGGCGTCTGCCAGTGCGTTCGCGTCCACCACCGATTCGTTCACAGCGTCGCCCACCGACCCTGCGGCGTTCGAGCTCCGCACCCCGGTGGTCGCGGCGGTGAACGGCCACGCGATCGGCATCGGGTTGACCATCGCACTGCAGGCCGATATCAGGATCATGGCCACCGACGCCAAATACGCTGTCGCGCAATCCCGGCGGGGCGTTATCGGGGACTGCATGTCGCACTGGACGCTGCCGCACCTTGCCGGCGGCACGGTGGCCGCGGATCTGTTGTTGACGGGCCGCACGTTCGACGGTGCGGAGGCACTCGCGATGGGGATCGCCACGCGCACAGTCCCTGCCGCCGAGGTGTTGGACGATGCGATGTCGGTTGCCCGCGACATCGCGATCAATGTCGCGCCGATGTCCGCGGCGCTGAGCAAGCGCCTGCTGTGGGACACGATGACAAACGGGTACCGGCCGCGGCAGGTCGCGCGACTGGAAACCGAGGCGCATCGACGCGTGATGGGCAGCGCCGATGCACGCGAGGGCGTGGCCGCATTCCTCGAGCGCCGTAGCCCGCGGTGGACTGCGTCGGTGTCCCGGGAGTGGGAAGTGTTGCCCGACTTAGGGTCCTAGGGGCGGGAAGGGCAGGGGCGGCGCGACAATCGTTCACGATTTATGAACGGTATGTCGTGGAAAATGAGGTGGACCGCAACGGTTCGTATCCCGTTCAATGCAGACATGGAGACGACTCACGGCCGTACGGGTGCCCTCATGGCGGTCGGGTCGATGATCAGCGTGCAGCTCGGGCTCGCGATCGCCGTCACCCTGATCGAGGACGTCGGCGTCGAAGGCGTGGCATGGCTGCGATTGGCATGGGCGGGAATCCTGTTTCTGATCATTGTTCGTCCCCGTCGAACGGCGTTCACCCGCAGAAGCTTTCTGATGTGCGTCCTTCTTGGCATCGTGACCGCGGGGATCACGATGTTGTTCATGGCCGCGCTGGATCGCATTCCGCTGGGGACGGCGAGCGCGCTGGAGTTCCTCGGCCCGCTCGCTGTGGCGGTCGCCCGCGGCCGCGGTCAGGGCCGATGGGTGTGGCCGGGGATCGCCGCGGTAGGCGTGGTGATGCTCACCGAACCCTGGAGTGGTGCCGTGGATCCCGTCGGCGTCGCCTACGCGCTCGCCGCTGCGGCGTGCTGGGGTGGGTACATTCTGCTCACCCAGAAGGTCGGCGACCAGGTCACGGGGATCACCGGTCTGGCCGTCTCGATGCCCGTCGCCGGACTTTTTGCGACCATTGTCGTCGGTCCCGGGGTCGTCGGGCACCTGACTCCGCACATTCTGCTGATCGGTCTCGGGCTGGCCGTACTTCTGCCGGTAGTGCCCTTCGCGCTGGAACTGCTGGCTCTTCGGCGGCTCACCACCGCTGCGTTCGGGACCTTGATGGCGCTGGAACCGGGCTTTGCGATGCTGCTCGGCTTCGTGGTGCTGCATCAGGTGCCCGGCCCGTTGGGCATCGTCGGTATCTGCCTGGTCGTGGCTGCCGGAGTCGGCGCCGCGCGCACCGGCGCCAGAGCCGCCCCGGTGCCGCTCGAGGTGGGCTAGTGGTGATGTCCGGGGCTAACGTAGACCGCATGGCGAGCGGACTTTACGGAACCCGCGCAGTGGATCTCGTCAACTCGGCGGTGGCCCGGCTCATCGACGCTCCCGTCGTCGGTCCGCTGGTGCGCCGGGGCATGGTCGAGATCCGGTATGAGGGCAGACGGTCGGGCCGGACATTCCAGACACCCATCTATTACAAGCGCACGCCAGAGGGCGTCCTCATCCGCGTCATGGCTCCGGAGTCGAAGATGTGGTGGCGCAACTTCACCAGCGAAGGCGGTCCGCTGACGCTGATGAACTTCGACGGCGCCGACCGCACGGGGCATGCCGTCGCTCACCGCGACGCGAAAGGGCACGTCACCGTGGCGGTGACGCTTAACTGACTGCGCGCCCGCCGAGACTGAATCCTCGCAGCGAAACATCGAGTGGCGCACTGCAAGGTTTCAGTTTCGGCGTCAGCCGTCGAACTTCTTGCGCCGCCACAGGGTTCCCGCGGCGAGAAGGATGAGGCTGACCACGAGGATTGCGGTCGCGAGCACATTGATTTGCGGCGGCACCGCCGCCTTCACCGCCGCGTTGACATACAGCGGATAGGTGACCTCCGAGCCGCTGACGAAGTAGGTGATGATGAAGTCGTCCAGCGACAGCGCGAATGACAACATCGCCGCGGCGACGATTCCCGGCACGATGAGCGGCAGGGTGACCTTGAAGAATGTCCGAGCCGGACCCGCGCCGAGATCCAGTGACGCGTCCTCCAGCGTCCAGTCGAAACCGCGTACCCGGGCCCGCACTGTCATCGCGATGAAGCTGACCTCGAAGGCGATGTGGGACAACAGGATCGTGACATAGCCGGCCGGCTGCTCGAAGTCCAGAAACAACGTCAGCAGTGCCGCGCCCATGACGACCTCTGGTGCGGTCAGTGGAAGCACCAGGAATGTGTCGACCGCTCTCTGGCCCCGCCACCGCTGCCGGACCAATGCGATCGCGACCAGCGTGCCGAGCACAATCGCGACCGCTGTCGACACCGCCGCGACGTTGAGGCTCAGCTTGAGCGCGTCGGTGAGTGGCGGGTACTTGAACGGGTCGAGCCAGTTCTCAAGCGTGAAGCCCTGCCAGGTGTAATTGAACTTGCCTGCGGGTTTGTTGAAGGAGAACAGCACGATCACAAAGATCGGCAGGAACAGATACAGCAGCACCAGGCCGGCCACGATTCGCAGGAGAACATCGCCAACATTGCGCCGATTGCGAACCTTGTTCGGTGCCGGATCCTGTTGCGCGGCGCTGGCGATCGCGGCGCCGGCCTGTGTGGTCATACGAGGTCCTCCGAGCCCAGCGCGCGGGTGTAGAGCAGCACCCCGATCAGGATCAGCACCATCAATCCGAGGCTGAGTGCGGCCGCCGCCGGATAGTCCTTCACGACGAGGAACTGTTTCTGGATGACGTTGCCGATCATCGTCGTCTGCGTACTACCCAGATAGTCGGCGTTGATGAAATCGCCGACAGCAGGGATGAATACGAGCATGCTGCCCGCTAGCACACCGGGCATCGACAGCGGCAGAATCACCTTGCCGAAGGCACGTGGGGTCGACGAGTAGAGGTCCTTCGACGCTTCGAGCAGGCGAGGATCGATCTTCTCCAGGCTGACGTACAGCGGCAGGATCATGAAGATGATCCAGTTGTAGGTCAGCCCGCCGATCACCGCCCAACTGGTGGACAGCAGCCTGCCTTCGTCGGGAAGCAGCCCGATCGCGCCCAGCGCGGTGACCACCCAGCCCTCGTCGGCGAGGATCGTCTTCCACGCGATGGTGCGAATCAGGAACGTCACGAAGAACGGCAGGATCACCAGGCCGAGGATGAGGTTCTTGAAGCGCCCGGCCTTGAAGGCGATGACGTAGGCGAGTGGGAAAGCCAGCACCAGGCACAACACCGTGGCTGCGAGCGCGTAGCCGAACGACCGGAAAATCTGTTCCCGGTAGAGCGTGAACGCCTCGGCGTAATTGCCGAAATCCCACGCGAACGTCAGCGTCGGCATGAAGACCGAACCCGCTGTCTCCGACAGTGAGGTGCGCGCCAGCGAGAAGAACGGTACGACGAAGAAGATCGCGAGGTACGCGAGCGCCGGCAGCACCATCAGGTACGGGGCGATCTTGCTCCGCTGACGGCTACTGGAGGCAACGCCTGCCATTTATGCTCCTCGCGTGCGCAGTGCCATCGGTCAGCCGCCGGTGACGGCGGCGTACGCGGTGTTGTACTCCTGCGTCTGCTCGTCGGTCAGCGGGGCCCAGCCCTTGGACTTCGCCAACACGTCGGCGGGCGGATTGATCAGCGGGTTGCCGGCCGACTCCGGATCGATCTTCTCCAGCTCCTCGGTCATGTCCGACAGCACGGGGATGTACTGCACGTAGGACACCAGCTTGGCGTAGTTCGCGCGATCGTAGACATAGTCGATCCACGATTCGGCGGCCTTCTGATTCTGCGTCGTGTACGGGATCACCATGGTGTCGACGAACGTGGTCGCACCTGACTCCGGCACCACGAACTGCAGGTCCGGGTTGTCGGCCTGCAGCTGCACGATGTCACCCGAATAGGCCTGCGCCACAGCGATATTGCCGGCCGCCAGATCGTCGGCATAGTCGTTGCCGGTGAAGCGGCGGATCTGGCCGGCGTCGTTCTGCTCGCGAACCAGATCGATCGCCTGCTGGACCGTCTCGGTGGTCGGGCTCTCCGGCGAGTTGCCTTGGGACAGCATGATCATGCCGAGGCCGTCCTGGGCGTCGGAGAACAAGCTGACACGACCCTTGAACGCCGGGTCCCACAGGTCGTCGATGGTTCTGATGTCACGGCCGGTTGCCGTTCGGTTGTAGGCTAGCCCGACCAGGCCGGACATGTAGGGGGCGCTGAATTCCCGGCCCGGGTCCACACTCGCCTCGAGGAGGTCCGGGCGGAGGTTCTTCATGTTGGGGACGGCGTCTTTGTTGATCTTGTTGAGCCAGCCGAGCTGATTGAGTCGAACGGCGAGGAAGGTGGTGGGTACGGCCAGGTCGGCACCGATGTCCTGCTTGCGCGCCAGCGGCTCTTTGACCTTCGCGAACCACTGCTCGTTGTCGTTGAAGTCTTCCTTGTAGTCGACCGTGATCCCTGACGCCGTCTGGAATGCGGCGATGAAGCCGTCGGCCATGTAGAGGGGCCAGTTCGAGATCCGCAGCGTGCCGCTCGCGGGACCGCTGTCCTCGGAGCTGCTGCTTGACGATTCGCTACCCGAGCCGCAGGCCGCCAGGAACGACGAGCCGAGCGTAAGGCCGGCGGCTGCCGCGGCGCTGCCACCGAGGAAGCGCCGACGGGACGTGCGGCTGGCGGCCATCCGGGCCAACTGTTGGGGATTGAACTCAGGGGACATGGCGATGCAGACCTTTCGTCAGCTCCGGGGAGGGGGTTGGGTCGCGCGGGGCGTGCGGCCCCAGCAGGGCAGGTCAGGAGTCGTCGAGCATTTCTTCGAGATCTTCGGTTGTCGGTATGTCGTCGCCGGGCAGCACCAGCGACGCATCGGGACTCCAGCTGACGAACACCTCGTCGCCGGGGCGCAGCAGCGGCAGATCCTGTTCAGGCCCCACATGGGCGATGACCGTCGACTCGTCGGGCGCAGCGAGCGAGAGCCGCACGACGGGGCCCTGGAACGTCAGGTCGACGACCTTGGCGGGCACGCCCGCGACGTCGCCGGGTGGAACGTCCTGCGACGACGGAGTCACCCGTATGCGCTCGGGTCGCACCATCAAGGTGGCGTGCCCGCCCGGTTCGATCGTGGTCTCACCGGCGCGCGCCTTCAATGTCGATCCGAGCACGTCGATCTCGACGAAGTCACGGTTGGCACGTCCGGTCTGACGACCTGCCCAGAGGTTGGCCTGGCCGATGAAGCTCGCGACGAAAACCGTCGCCGGCCGGTCGTAGATCTCGGTGGGGCTGCCGATCTGCTCGACGTTGCCTGCGTTCATGACGGCGATGCGATCGCTCATCGTCAACGCTTCCTCCTGGTCGTGGGTCACGTAGATGAACGTGATCCCGACCTCACGCTGGATGCGCTTGAGTTCGAACTGCATGACGTGGCGCAGCTTGAGATCGAGCGCGCCGAGCGGTTCGTCGAGCAGCAGGGCGCTGGGGTAGTTCACCAGCGCACGAGCCAGCGCGACGCGCTGCTGCTGTCCGCCGGAGAGTTGGGCGGGCTTGCGTTCGGCGAAGTCGGTCAGGCGGACGATCTCGAGAAGTTCGTCGACGCGCTTGCGGGTCTCGCCCTTGTCCAGCTTTCTGCTGCGGGGGCCGTAGGCCACGTTGTCCCACACCGTCATGTGCGGAAACAGGGCGTAGTGCTGAAATACCGTATTGACGTTGCGCTTGTTCGGCGGCGTCCGAGAGACGTCCGCGCCTTCGAGGCGGATGGCGCCTTCGGTCGGCGTTTCGAAGCCGGCGATCATCCGCAAGGTCGTGGTCTTGCCGCATCCTGAGGGGCCGAGCATCGAGAAGAACTCGCCGGAGGCGATCGAGAAATCGGCGTCGGCGACGGCGACGTAATCGCCGAAGCGCTTCGTCACGTGGTCGATCTCGATGACGGGACCACCCTTGGCTCGAGTGGCGCCGTGCTGTCCCGTCGGTGCGTCAGCGGTCGTGCGTGCGCGGGTCAGAGCGCATCCTCCTCATTACTGCCCCCCGGCTGTCAATAAACCTTCGCGGATCCCGCGGTTACGCGCAAGCGAATCCGCAACGAATTTACATCTCCACAATGGAATCCGCTGTCTAACGGACGATGTACAGAGAGATTCCGTGCATGAGGGCGCGCTGGACCGCCGCCGGACCTGTGCCGCCCGGCCTGCCGCGCGTCGCGGTCTCAAGTTTGGCAGCCAAACCGTCGCCAGCGGCGCTGTTTACGCGCGCGCATGCCCTGGGTAGGGAGGGGGCATGGCGACTGTCGATGTGTCCGTGACGTCCGATCTCACACCAGAGCGAGCTTGGACGCTGGCCTCAGACCTCCAGCGGTTCGACGAATGGCTGACGATCTTCGGCGGCTGGAAGAGTACGGTGCCCGCCGAGATCGATGTCGACACGCAGGTGTCGTCGCTCATCCGGGTGAAGGGCTTCCGCAACGTCATCCACTGGCAGGTGACCCGCTACGACGAACCCAAGGAGATCGAACTGGTGGGCAGGGGGCGCGGCGGTGTGTGCATTGCGCTGACGCTCCAGGTCGAGCCCGCGGAGCGCGACGGATCCTCGTTCCGCGTCATCGCCGAGCTGACCGGCGGTCTGCTGAACACGCCTGTCGGCAACGTGGTCGCCAAGGTCATCAAGGGCGACGTGCGCCGGTCGGTCTGCAATCTGGCCGAACTCCGCTGACAGGCGTTCAGCCCCACTCGTGGTTCATCGCGCGTGATTCGTAGCGCGCCTCATCGGATTCCGTGGCCCGTACGCGCGGCCGGGACACCGCGATCAGCACCATCGCCAGCATCGCGGTGGCGGCACCTCCGACGAAGATGGCGGTGAAGCTGCTCTCAGCCGGCGTGCCCGCTGCAGACGTGCGGCTCAGCAGCACTGCCACGATCGCAGCCGCCGTAGAGCTGCCGATCGTTCGGGCGATGGCGTTCATGCCCGTCGCGACTCCCGTCTCGCCTGCGTCACTGTCGGCGACCACCAGTGCGGGCAGCGCTCCGTAGCCGAGGCTGATGTAGGCGTTGGCGAGGATGCTCGCGATGATCACCTGCCACGGCGCTGCGTGTGCGAAGGCGATGAACAGGAAGCCCGCGATGCCGGCCACCGCGGCCGCGACGAGCACCGGTCTGGCGCCGAAGCGGTCGATGAAGCGGCCACTGACCAGCGCGATGAGGAATCCTGTCAGCGCACCGGGCAGCAGGTAAACGACGCTTGCCTCCAGCACAGACGCGTCGAAGCCGTATCCGGCGACGTCGTCGTCGATCTGGACGAACTGCGTCAGGCCGAGGAACGCGAAGTAGAGACCCATTCCGACGAAGATCGTCGCGAGATTGGTGAACAGCATCGACCGCTGGGCCAGCATCCGAGTCGACACGAGAGGCCTCGCGGCCCGACGCTCCCAGAACCACCACCCGATCAATACCGCCACACCGCCCGCCGCGGTGGCGAGGGTGCGCGGCGACACCCAGCCCCACGAGGTGCCCTGGGTGATCGCCAGTAGCAGCGCCGATAGACCGACAGCCAAGCCCATTGCGCCCAGCCAGTCGATGGACCCCGTTGCGGCGCGGGGCCGGTCGGGCACCACGGTGAGCACGATGACGATGACGAGCACGGTGAACGCTGTGGTCAGCCAGAACACCCGGTGATAGCCGGCGTCTCCGCTCATCAGCAGGCCGACGACGACCAGACCTGTGCCGCCGCCGAAACCCAAGGTGCCCGACAGCACCGCCATGGCCGACACCATCCGGTCGGGACTGAGCTCCTCGCGCAGGATCGCGATGCAGATCGGGTACAGCGCGAAGGACGCAGCCTGCAGGACCCGCGCGGCGATCAGCAGCGCCAGCGAGGACGTCGCGGCGGCGAGAATCGAACCGGCCAGCACGACTGCGAGGACGACCAGCAACACCTGCTTCTTGCGATAGAGGTCGGCCAGCCGCCCAATCAGCGGTGTGGCTGCGGCGGCGGCCAGCAGATTGGCGGTCACGGCCCAGCTGACCGCGACGGTCGAGGCTTGCAACTGATCGGCGATGACGCCGAGCACCGGCACCACGGCGGTCTGCAGCACCGCCACCGTCAAGACCACGATGCTGAGTCCGACAACCAGAAGACGGGGGCGCGCGACTGTCTGCCCCACCTCACGCTCCGCTCGTCGAGAACCCAGTTCGTTAGCTGATCTTCAGTTCTGGTCGATTATGGCGCGTGACCGAGGAGCGCTGCCAATCGGTCGAGCGGCAGGCGCGGGGAGCGGTGACCATCGCGGCCGACCATGTCGGCGTTGACGACCAGCGCGTTGAGCACCGCCTCCTCGACGCACTGCACCACGGCGGTGTACAGAAGGTCCATCCGGCCCCACGGCAGGAAAGCGATCGACCCGATCTCGTCGTCGACAGGCGGACCGAGAGGAAAGGTGCTGGCCAGATCCGGCACGTCCGCGGTGGAGAAAGCCAGGAAGATGTCGCCGGAAAAGTGACTGCCGGTGGTTCCCGTCCTGGCCAGTCCCAACGGAACCCGGCGGGCCAGCGCCTTGCACTGACCTGGGAGCAGGGGGGCGTCCGTCGCGACGATCGCGATGACGGAGCCGGCGCCCGGCGGCGGTGAGCCCGCGAGGTCGCGGGCGAACCAGTCGCCGTCGAGCGGGTTGTCGTCCAGCAGCGATGGACCGACGTGATGACCGGCGATCGTCAGTTCGGCGCGCGAACCGAAGTTGGCCTGGACGAACGCCGCGACGGTGTAGGTCCGGGATCCGTAGGGGACCAGCCGCGACGCCGTCCCGTTGCCGCCCTTGAAGTCGTAGCAGTTCATCCCGGTCCCGCCGCCGACCGACCCCTCGGTGACCGGCCCGCCGTCGGCGCTGTCGAGAGCCGCCACGGCATGTTCGGGCCGGACGTGTCCGCCGTTGATGTCGTTGAGGTAGCCGTCCCAGGTTTCCGCACAGACCGGCAGTAGCCACTGGCGGGCCACGTGCGGGGCGACGCGGTTGACCCACTGCACAACGCCGGTGTGGCAAGCCCCGATTGCGTGCGTATTCGACAGCACCACAGGGACATTGAATGAGCCGACCTCATCGATCCATGTGGTTCCGGTCATCTCTCCGTTGCCGTTGAGCGAGTACCACCCGGCGGCGCACGGCTGCCCGACGCCGGCGACTCCACGGGGCAGGATGGCCGTCACCCCGGTGCGTACCGGACCTTTCCCGACGACAAGCGGTCCGTCGCCGTCGATGAGTGTTGTCACCCCGACCTCGACGCCTGCGACGTCGGTGAGCGCGTTGAGCGGTCCGGGGCTGCCCGGCAGGACGATGCCGGCGCCGCGGGCGCGGGGCCTGCCGTCGGGGGAGTGGGTCGCGAAGTCTCGTCCGGTCACCTGGTGAATCATGGTCGCCGAGGGCGGTCAGGTCGAGCCCAGCGCCGCGTGGTCGAATATGGCCATGTCGCAACGAACCTCGAACGACGTGTTCAGCGGGCACCGACCGTCGGGTGCGGGTGACCTGTCGGTCGAGACGCAGGGCATCGCGCCGATTCCCGGGTCGCACCGGTACGGAGGCGCAAGTCGGCTCTTCACCGTGTGGTTCGCCCCGCAGGTGAACATGACGGGCATCTTCACGGGCACGCTGGCGATCGTCCTGGGCCTCGGATTCTGGCTGGGCATGCTCGCCATGGTGATCGGTACGGTGCTCGGCGCGCTCGTGGTCGGTTACCTGTCGACCTTCGGCCCACGCACCGGCGTCGGGCAGCTGCCGAACGCGCGGATGCCTTTTGGCAGCGCCGTGGTGGTTCCCGCTGCGTTGCAATGGCTTTCGTCGATCGCCTGGGATGCGCTGGTGGGCTTGTTCGGCGGCGAGGCACTGTCGGCGCTGCTTGGCATCCCGTTCTGGTCGGCGGTGCTGATCGTTCTCGGGGTGCAGGGCGTGGTGGGGTTCTTCGGTTACGAGCTCATTCATCGGCTGCAGGCGGTGCTGACCGTGGTGCTGTTCGCGACGTTCCTGGTCTTCGCCGCCAAGCTCGTCGGCGGCCACGAGATCGTCGTTCCCGCCACGGTGACGGGTGCCGACCTGGTCGGCGCCTTCGTGCTGGAGGTGACGATCGCGTTCAGTCTGTCGATCTCGTGGGCGACCTATGCCGCCGATTTCAGCCGCTACCTTCCCGCCCAGGTTTCCGTCGGCCGCGTATTCGCCTTCACTGCAGCGGGATTGGCCGCGGGTTACGTGTTCGTTCAGGGGGTGGGTATCGCCGCGGCCAGCGCGGTGGGGGAGCACACCGTCGAGGGCGTGCGCACGGTGATGGGCGGCGGGCTCATCGGCGGACTTGCACTGCTCGTCATCGCTGTGGCGTCGATCGGCTCGGGAATCATGAACGACTACAGCGGGTCGCTGGCGCTACAGACGATGGGCGTTCGGATTCGGCGCCCGATCTCCGCGGTCATCGTCACCGTGCTGGCCTTCATCTTGATCCTGTGGTTGCACGCCGCCGACACGGCCACACGGTTCACCGACGTGTTGCTGCTGGTGAGCTATTGGATCCCGGCCTTCGTGGCGATCGTGGTGATCGACTGGCGCACGCGCATCGCCGGCCGGCGCACGCTCGATCCGTCGCTTGAGGAAACGAGCCGCCGCGACGGTATCGCCGCGCTGATCGTGTTCGCCCTCGCCTACGCCGCGGCGATCCCGTTCATGAACACCTCGTTGATCCAGGGTCCGGTCGCCGTGGCGTGGCACGGCGCCGATGTCGCGTACTTCGTCAACGGGCTGGTTGCCGCCGGACTCTATGGTGGATATCGGCTGCTCACCCGGAGCGAGCCCGTCGCAACCTGATTCGTCGGGCCGCGATCGGGGTATTGACACTGGCGGAAATCCCGCCGGAGAAAGGACTCGGATGCGTCTCTCGACTCTTGCGAAAACGGCGGGCGGATCTTTCGCCGCGGCCGCAGCCGGCGCGTTGGCCACCCGGCCCGCCGTGCAGTCGTCGTGGTACGACCGGCTGAAGAAACCCAGCTTCCAGCCGCCGCGGCAGGCGTTCCCGATCGCTTGGAACATCCTGTACTCCGACATCGCGGCGGTCTCCGCCTCGACGCTCGACACCCTCAACGACCGTGGTGACACCGAGCAGGCCCGTCAGTACACCAGAGCCCTCGCCGCCAACCTGGTGCTGAATGCCGGCTGGAGCTGGGTGTTCTTCAACCAACGTAAGCTCGGTCCCGCTGCGCTGTTGTCCGGGCTGCTGACGGTCAGCAGCGCCGACCTCGCCCGCCGGGCGGGCTCGGTCAACCCGTCTGCTGGGGCGGCGCTGGCCGCCTATCCGCTGTGGTGTGGGTTCGCGACCGCGTTGTCGACGCGGATCTGGCAGTTGAACCGCTGAAGGGCACCGCGGTGCCCGACAACACGGACGCGCATCCCGAGGAGCGTCAGCGCCTTGCCGACCGCGTCCTGAGCGTCGTCGAAGACGCCATCTACTGGGCCATCGCGGTGATGCTGGTGATTGGCTCGGGAGCCTTGCTGGTCAGTCAGTTCAACACGATGCTGCGGTTGCGCAGTACACCGGCAAACACCATCATGCTGGAGATTCTCGACGGTCTGCTGCTCATCTTCATTTTCGTCGAGTTGCTCTACGCGGTGCGAACGTCGCTGCGCTCCCACGAGATCGCCGTCGAGCCGTTTCTGATCGTCGGCATGCTGGCGGGCATCAAGGAGATCGTCGTGCTGTCTGTCGAGGCCGCCACTCTCCTCGACAACGGGCCGAACTTCGCGCGAGCCGTCGTCGAGATCGGCGTGCTGGGCGGCGTCGTGCTGATTCTGGCGTTGGCGGCGTTCATCTTGCGGGGACGCCGTCCGGGGCGCGACGATCCCGGCACCAAAGCGGTCGAGGAGCAATCGCCGGCCCCGGCGTGATCATCCGCGCGGCGGCACGATCTACTGAGTCGGTGAAGCAGAGCAGCGACGCCGCCGCGATTGCGGCGCACTTCATCCAGGCCGGTGCGGGCTTCCTGCCCACCCGGTATGCGCAGAGTCATTGGGGCGAGGACCATCTGAACGGTCCCGCGATCGTAGGCCTGGCCGCTCGCGCTCTGGAGACTCAGTGCGGATCTCCGGAGTTCCGTCCGACCCGGTTGACAGTGGACCTGTTCCGCGCCGCCCGCAACATGCAGACCACTGTGGATGTCAGAGTAGTTCGGGACGGCCGCCGAGTTCGTAGCGCGGAATGCGACGTGATGCAGGACGGACGGTCGGTCGCGAGGGCCACCCTGGTCCAGTATCGGCCGTCCTCTCCGCCACCGGGAGCGCTGTGGCAGGCGGTGCAGACTTTCGCTGACGCCTCCGCGATGCCCGTCCCCGACGGCACGATTCTGCCGTTCGTCGGCAGCGACGACGTCGGGTGGACCCGTTCGCCGGCCGAGCACCAGAACGCCTCGCGCAAGCGGTTCTTCAACGACGGCATCAGAGTGATTGCCAGCGAGCAGAATTCGCCGTTCGTGCGCGCTGCGATGCTCGCCGAAGCGACGAGCCTGGTGACCAATCTCGGCACCGCCGGCGTCGGGTACATCAACGGCGATTTGACGGTTGCGTTGTCACGGCTGCCTGTCGACGACTGGATCGGCATCCAGGCGGATTCTCATCACGCCGCCGACGGACTGGCGGTGGGCACTGCGACGCTGTTCGACAGCCGCGGTGCGTTCGGGGCGGGTTTGACGACGGCGATCGCCAATCCTGCGGCTCAGATTGACTTTTCGACACGTGAGTTTCGCGTGGGCGACATCAACTACGAGTAGCGCCTGTGGCGTCACGAGGTCAGAGGCCGATCCGCTCGCAGGCCTCGTCGAATTCCTCGAATGCCCGTTTGTCGCCTTTGCCGTCGGTGAGGGCCTTCCGGTAGACGGCGAGCACGTCGTCCTCGACTTCGGCGAATTTGTTGTCCCAGTTTTCGGAGTCGAAACGCCAGTAGCCGGTGATGTCGTAGCGATCGATCGTCCATCCCAGGCTGCGCACGTACTTGCGGACGGCGCGCGATTCGGCGGCCTCCCCGGCGAACCAGCAGTAACCGCGCCCGGGCGGCATGTCGAATGCGCGGACGGCATCGGCGAGAGTGCTTGGCGTGCAACCATTCCCCGTGCCGATGGTGGAGACGACTGTCAGGTTGGGGCGTTGCGGAAGATAGCCGAGGTCCTCAGCTGCGGCGACTTCGATGATCAAGGTCGCACGCGTATGCTCGGCCAGCTCTTCGACGATGCGCGCAGCGGCGGGTAGTCCCGAGAGGTCGCTGACCAGAAGCTGCCAATCGGCGTCGGGTGGGGGCCGGTACCAGGATCTCGCGTGGTCGAG
The DNA here is from genome assembly GCF_002101705.1 of Mycolicibacterium iranicum. GTDB lineage: Bacteria > Actinomycetota > Actinomycetes > Mycobacteriales > Mycobacteriaceae > Mycobacterium > Mycobacterium iranicum. The sequence goes on from NZ_LQPC01000019.1 coordinate 257,582, forward strand.
GACGACGCGGTCGCCCGCGGACGCCGACGACGCCCACTCGGTTCCTGGTCCGCGGGAGTGGAGGACGACGTCGAGGGTGATCCGTCCACCGTCGTGGTAGCGCACCGAGTAGTTTCTGCCTTCGCCATGGGGATGCTCGGAAGGAGTGAAGTAGACGCCTACGGCGGAATCGCCGGTGTGTTTGACGTCCAGCGCCTGGGTGTCGTCGACCTGCAGCACGATCCGCCGCAGATGACTGCTCAGGCGGGCGGTCTCGACGACCCAGGCATGCGAGAACGACACCTAGGGAAGGCTAGCCTAAATGCACCCGCTGACGGAGATCCGCCGTCCGACGTTCGCGCAGACGCTCACGTTCGGCGGTGGTGGTGGCGGAGGAGGAGGGGGCGGCGCGGCGCTGTAGTCCTCGGGAAGTGGCGCGTAGGCCGCGGGCGGCGGCACCCAGGGTGCGATCGCATCCGCGATGTTGCCGCACGCGTTCACCGAGACGTGGCGTCCTCCGACCGAACCGCAGACGTCCGCCGACGCCGTCGGCGTCTGCGGCAGTACCGCCAGCCCCAGCGTCATCAGCGACATACTGATCGCCCGCGCGGTCCTCATCGTCGGGATCCTACCGGTGGGCCCAAGACTGACCGCCGGAAACGCCGGGACTGGGCCGCAAAGGTTACACTCGCGGCGGCGTGCAGGAACGCCCGACGTCCGCTCAAAGAGGCTCGATGCTCTTGAACCCGGATACCCCCCTGTACATAGAATGATCGCCGCCGACCTCTTCTCGGCCCGACCTCGCGGATGCCGGGCATGTGAGAGGAGGCCGCTATGGCCAGCATGTTGCCCGACAATCCGTCGCTGAATCACCTTCGCGCAGAGGCGCGCACCCTACAGCGGCAGGTCGCCGCCGGCTTAGGCGACGCCGTCGACACAGTGGGCCGCCATCACCCGCGAGCCGACATCGCCCTGGCCGCAGACACGTTCGCGCTCCACGACGCACACCTGACGGTCGCCCGTCGCTACGGCTTCTCTGGATGGCCGGCACTGGTGCACTTCCTTGAGGCAGCAGCGGACCTCAGTGTCGACCCTGCCCGCATCGATGAGGACGACCTGTCGGCCGCAGACAGATTCTGCAGCCTCTCGGTACTTCACTACACCGACGCCGACGCGCCACCGCGGTGGGCGGCGGCCGCGGACACGCTCGGCGCCGCGCCTGAGTTGGTGAATGCCCACATCTGGGCCGCCGCCGCGGCGGCCGATCCAAATGCGTTGGCACGTCACCTCAGTGCCGGCGCCGACGTTACCGAGAAGGGCGGACCGCTCGGTTGGGAGCCGCTGCTGTACCTCTGCTACACACGCAGCCCCACCTCCCGGGAACAGACGCTTGCCGCTGCCACGCTGTTGCTCGACGCCGGCGCCGATCCCAACGCCGGCTATCTGTGGCGAGGGATGTCGACACCGTTCACCGCGCTGACAGGGGTGTTCGGTGAAGGTGAGCAGGGGCCCCGACGTCAGCCCCGCCATCCCTTCGCCGCCGATCTCGCGTCCCTGCTCCTGGACCGGGGTGCACATCCGGTTGATCACCAGACCCTCTACAACCGGATGCTCCGTCGTGACAATTCCCATCTGGAGTTGCTGTTCGCGCACGGTCTGGCCGACGCCGGACCCAGCCCGTGGGAGCAGCGGCTCGGTGAGGCGATGGAAACCCGAGCGCAGATGTGGCAACGGCAGATCCACTGGGCCGCCAAACACGGATTCTTCGAACGGCTTTCACTTTTGGCCCGACACGGTATCGACACCGCAGGAGTGGCAGTGGTTGTCCCAGTACTGCCCGCTCATCCCAACGCTCTCGACGACAACGGCGCGACAGCGTTACACCACGCCGCGTGGGACGGTGACCTGGAGCTGATCGGCCGCTTGCTCGACGCGGGGGCCGATCCGACGATCACCGACGCGAGATTCGACGCCACCCCGCTGGGCTGGGCTGAACACGCCTACCAGGCCGAGGCGGCAGATCTTCTCAGATCTGCGACGCGGCGTTAAGCCAGGCCCGGGCCGCGATCAGTTCCGGTACAAGGACTTCGGTGAGTAGCGCGACATCGTCATCCGAGTCGTGGGGATAGCGCAGGGTGTGTCCCGCGCCCGGCACCTCGCCGCCGACCCCGACCACAGTGCTCCCGCGTGCCTCGGTCCATTCGGCCATCTGCGGTTCCCACGGGGATCCGGCGAACACCAGGAGGCGGTAATCGGTTGTCTTGGTCAGATAGACGTCGACGTGGCTCCAATCGCCGGTCTCGCAGCCGACCGCCGGCCGACGCGGGCCCTCCCGCAGCATGAGCGCACCCTGTCGCGCCGAGCTCAGCCGGTGCGCGGGCGCCGCCAGATGAGTACCCGAGGGGCCCAGTAGAAGATCGGAGACCAGGGGGCCCCAATCGGATTCGGTGTCGAGCAGGTTTGCCGACGCTTCGGCTGCAGCCCGCACCGTCGCGGCCAGCGCGTCAGTGTCTGCGCCGGTGAGGTGACATTCGAGGGCGAGCATCAGCGCGAGAGTGTGCTGGTAGCTGCGGCACGCGACACCGCCGACTTCGGGTTCGGCGTCCAGCGTGACGACCGCCTCGGCACGTGTGGTGATCGTCGAACCCGGGGTGTTGGTCAGGGCAACGGTCCGAACTCCGGCGGGCAGCCGCGACATCGCGTCAAGAGTCTCCACCGAGCCGCCGCTGGCCGACGTCGCCACCACCAACGTCCCTGTGCCCCAGTCGGGAAGCAACCGAGACGAGGCGAGTTCGGACGTCGCAGTCAGCCCTCGTGCTCGCATCCTCGCCGCTGCCACGTCCGCGGCGTACGCCGAGGAACCCATGCCGACGAAGACCACACGCGCCGTGTCGGAGGTTACGACATCAGACCACGGGTTACCTGCTGACAGTGTCTGCGCCAGCCGCTGCAGCAGCTCCGGCTTGCGGCGTAAATCCTCCAAATACCCCTGGGGCTTCACCTGTCGGTTCCTTCCTCCAACAACGCGGGCAAAGCGGCGTCGGGAACATACATCCACCGGGGCAGATGCTCTGCTGCATAGATCATTTCGCGCATCACCTGCTGGAGACGCAACGCTCGCAGAGGACGGGGATCATATAAGTCGGCGTGGCCCAGAGAACTAAGTCGATGTGCGTACGCGTCGAGGAAGGAGCTGCGCGCCGCCGTGTCGACCGCAGCCAACTCTTCGGGCTCGAGAACTGTGTACTTGGCCGCCACGACCGCTACGTGGGCGAGCGACTGGGCCATGCCGGCAACGTCGACCACGGCGGGGATCGGAAGCACCCGCTGCGATGAAGGCAGCACCGGGTTACCGTCGAAGTCGGTGACGACAAACCGACCGCTACTGCGCAGCACCTGCCCGACATGAAGATCGCCGTGGCCGTCGATCACCGACACGTCGGACATGTCCTTGAGGCACCCGAGTTCGGCAGACACTTCATCACGGTGCGACCGCAGAATCTGGCCACTCCGGGAATCCGTCAGAGCGCAGGCCTTTTCGAGAATGTGAAGTGCGCTCCGGTGCCACCGGCAGGCAGCTTCTGTCGAGGACGTCGATTGTGTCGATGACAACGCCACGTGCAGTTGGGCAATCAACGCGCCGACGTCGGCGGCCGCTGCGGCGACCGGTGCGTGATCGCCGGAGGATGCCGCGGCTGTCATCAATTCGACCGCCCAGGTCCAACCGTCGATGGCGCCGGGGAGATACTCGTCGACATAGACGGCGAGGGTGGCCTCACGGTCAGGCGGATGCCACGTGACCAAACCCCACGGAGCGGGCATACCGGTGAATCCCGCGTCGCGCAGCACTGCGATGCGGGACGGTGCCGGGTGTGGGCCATCCTGCAGATGAGTCGCCCATTTCACCACCGCGGTGTCGCCGACGATCACCGATTCGTTGGTCTGGTCGACGCCGATGGCCCGCTCGCCGACAGCCCTACGCGCAGTCCATGAGCGCACCGTAAAACTCCCGCTGGTCCAGGAACCGGATTGCTGCGCAAGCACATCCAGCAGCGCCTCCGACGTGCCGTCATGCGGCGCGGCGCGGCGCCAGCGCCCCCCGTCGCGGACCATCGGGAGGGCGGACAGTGCGGTGCCCTCGCTCGTGATCGACAGCCGGTGGCCGTCGCCGAGATCGAGCGCGTCGACGACGTCAGGCAAGTGAGGTCCGGTGTTGCAACCCGGCCCGCTCGATCACGTCAGCGCCCACTCGGAGTCCGTCGCGGGCGCGTATCGCTTCGCCGATTCGGTTCAGCCGGTCGCGCATATCGCCGTCGGAGAGAATCCGCTCCACCGCCCCGGTGAGGTCGTCATCGGTGAACGCGTAGGTGTCGAGGCGGATGCCGAATCCGAGTTCGTCGACACGCTGGGCGTTTTCATACTGGTCCCAGAACAGTGGCAGCACGATCAGTGGCTTGCCGAAATGCAGCGTCTCGGTCACCGTGTTGTTGCCGCCGTGCGAGATGACCAGGTCGACCTGGGGGATGACCTTAGTCTGCGGAAGCATCTGTGCGCCGACCATGTTGTCGGTCAGCGTGATTCGGTCGGCCTGCGGCCCCTTGCTGACGATGAACCTATGTCGTGTCGTCCCGAGCACGTCGACGAGCCGCTGCATCAGCTCAACGTCCGCGCCGCCCAGGGAGCCGAGCGACAGATAGATCAGTGCGCTGCTGTCAGGGCGGTCGGCGACTTCGGTCGGCACGACATAATCCTCGTCGGTTTCGCGGACGCTCGAGTCCATCCTCGTCCAGCTTCCATCAAGCGGCCGCGACTGCAGGTAATCCGCCTCGGCCGGGTAGACGTAGAGGTTGGCCGCGGTGGCGCGCGGCATGAACTCGAGATCCGGGAGAGCGTCGGCCCCTTGAGCCTGCACCCACCCGTTGAAGTCTTCCCACATCGCTCGGTGGCTGCGCTCGAACTCGGCCCGGTAGGAGTCCCACTGGGTGCGATCTGCGCTCGGCAGTCCCGAAAATGGCGGCGGCACATCAGGTCCGGGTATCTCCAGCGGACTGCATGAGACGATGCGAACGAAAGGGACGCCGGCGGTCGCAAGAGCGGGAAAGAGCACGACGTTGTCCTCGACGATGACGTCGGGTCGGTGCATCGAAATGATCTCACGCAAGCGAGGTTCGCAGTACTTCGCACCGTCGATCAGCGCTTGATATGTGGGCTGAATGAAGGTGGACAGCTGCTCGATCGTCGGCTTGCGGAACTCGGGGGCGGTCTCGGCGATGAAGTCGGTCCAGAACTTTCCCGGGTCTTCGTCTTGCGCACCCTCCTCGGGCTCGGCGAGATCGACGAGTTCCTCGGTGAAGCCGAGCGCGGAAAGTTTGCCCGCCCACGAGCTCTCGGCCGCGAAGATGATGGAATGCCCGCGCTCACGCAGGATCGAGGCCAGGCCGATGCACTGATTGGTCGGCCCATACGCCGACTCTGGCCAGAACATCACCGTGAGGGGTTGCGCCGCCGCCACATTGTTCCCTTCTGTTCGATGGCTGTGTGTGCGAAGGTACCCTTCCGTCGCAGTTCAGGCGTACTGTCCCCGTATGCCCACGATCACTACCCGCGACGGTGTCGACATCTTCTACAAGGACTGGGGATCGGGGCAGCCGATCGTCTTCAGCCACGGATGGCCGCTGTCCGGTGACGATTGGGACGCCCAGATGATGTTCTTCCTCGGTGAGGGGTTCCGGGTCATCGCCCACGATCGGCGCGGCCATGGACGCTCCAGTCAGGGAGCCGAGGGTCACGACATGGACCACTACGCCGATGACCTCCTGGCCGTCGTCGAGCATCTCGACCTTCGCGACGCCGTCCACGTCGGGCATTCCACAGGGGGAGGCGAGGTGGTTCGGTACCTCGCGCGGCACGGTGAGGGCCGGGCCGCGAAAGCGGCCATTATCGCAGCGGTGCCTCCGCTGATGGTGCAGACCGAGGCCAACCCCGGCGGTCTGCCGAAGTCGGTGTTCGACGATTTCCAGGTGCAGGTCGCGACCAACCGGGCGGGCTTCTACCGCGCCGTGCCCGAGGGCCCGTTCTACGGATTCAACCGAGAGGGCATCGAACCCGTCGAGGGCATCATCGCCAACTGGTGGCGGCAGGGCATGCAGGGCGGCGCCAAAGCGCATTACGACGGGATCGTCGCGTTTTCGCAGACCGACTTCACCGAGGACCTCAAGAAGATCCAGATTCCGGTGTTGGTGATGCACGGTGACGACGACCAGATCGTGCCCTATGCCGACGCCGGTCCGCTGTCGGCGGAGCTGCTGCCGAACGGAATACTCAAGACCTACAAGGGCTTTCCGCACGGTATGCCGACAACGCATGCCGATGTGATCAACGCGGACCTGCTCGAGTTCATCCGCTCCTGAGAGCGGAAGCGCCCGGCGACGCCGGTCACTTCGGTCTCTTGACTTTCTTCTGCCACTTGGGTTTCGGTGGTCACCTCCATGGCCGATATTTGTCGGTGGTTCGAACTAGAGTTCGATACATGGATGTGGTGTCGGAGGCAGTGGCGGTGATGGGCGAGCAGATCGCCATCCTGTCGAAGGCCTGCGACGAGTTGTCCCATCGGGAGTTGATTCGGCTGATGGCCGAGGTGAACGCGGTCATGCGCAGCGTGCCGGCCGTCGAGCATCGGGCGCTGGGGCGGCTGGTGGCTGAGACCGAGCCGCATCATCTCGGGGAGGCGTCATGGAAGAAGGTCCTGACGACGGCGTTGCGGGTATCGGGTCGCGAGGCGGCCCGGCGGCTCGTGCGGGCCAAGACGTTGGGACCGCGCCGCGCTGTGGGCGGAGAGCCGTTGGCGCCGCTCTGGGAAGCCACCGCAACCGCCCAAGCCCAAGGGTTGCTCGATGATGAGCACGTGAGCGTGATTGCGACGTTTCACAAGAATCTGCCGACATGGGTTGATGCCGGGACCCGGGAGCAGGCCGATGCCGAATTGGCCCGCCAGGGTGCGGGATTGGATCCAGAGAATTTGGCGGCGGTCGCGCGGTATCTGTTGGCCAAGATCGATCAGGATGGGCCTGCGCCCTCGGATCAAGAGCGGATCCGCAAGCGGGGTTTGCGGATCGGGGCTCAACAAGCTGATGGCTATAGTCGGGTTAGTGGGTGGATGACCGCCAAGTGTCGGGCGGCGTGGGATGCGATCCTGGCCAAAGAGGCCGCGCCCGGGCGCAACATCCCCGATGCTGAACGCGACGGCAGCGGAAATGCCGACAAGGTCACATATACCGGTGGATCCGCCGACACGTCGGACGCCACCACTCAGTCGCAGGATCACGACCCTCGGCCCGAACCGCGCGGATCTGACCCGCGGACCCAGGAGCAGCGCAACCACGACGCCCTCGAAGCGGTGGCGTTCCGGGCGCTGGAATCTGGTGATCTGGGCAGCCACAATGGGTTGCCGGTCACCGTCGTCGTCTCGACCACGCTTCAAGAACTGGAGAGGGGCGCAGGGGTAGCGGTGACCGGCGGCGGTTCGCTGCTGCCGATGCGCGATCTGATCGGCATGGCGGCCAAAGCGTTTCATTACCTATACGTGTTCGACAAGCACACCGAACAGTCGCTATATCTGGGTCGGGCCAAGCGGTTGGCCAACGCTGCACAGCGGCTTGTGTTGCACGGCAAAGAACGGGGCTGCACCCGCCCCGGCTGTAGCACCTCCGGCTACCTGGCGCAGGTTCATCACGCGGTCGCGGACTGGAAAGACGACGGGCAGACCAACATCGATCAGCTGACTTTCGCCTGCCCCGCCGATCACCGAATGCTCGACAAGACCGGTTGGCGCACCCGCAAGAACACCAAAGGACAGACGGAATGGCTGCCACCGCCGGATCTCGACACCGGCCAACACCGCGTCAATGGTTATCACCACCCCGAACGCTATCTGCTCCCCGCAGACGAGGACCTCCCTGCAGACGAAGACGGCGACGAGCCATAGTCAGACTCGCCGCGTCGAGTGCTACCACCAATCAAGCTGCGGCGGTTCCAAGCTGATCTTGAATCCGCCCCATGGTGATCTTCGGGCGAGTAAATTTATGCGCGACCAGTGGGAGGTGGGGCATGGGGGCCAACTTTATGCGCCGAGTCTTTGCGGCGGGCTTGGCGACGGTCACAGTGGGCGCATCGGCCTTGTCGATGCCGCCCACGACGGCAGGCCAGGATCGCGAGAACACCTCCGCGACAACGGCATTGTCGTTGGCCGCGCTGTCGTCCCCGCTGATACCGACCTCGTCGGCCCCCATTGATCTCGGTGCTCTGGAACCTCAGGTACGTGAGTTTCTGGAATCCAGCAGCATCAACAGTGCCATCAAGAACATCTACAACGCTGTCGAGCCATGGGTCTATTGGGGTTTCGAGGTAGCCCAATATGTAGTCGGCTGGATCCCCGTCGCCGGTTACTTCGCGCCTCAGATCACCATTCTGTACAACTTCGGCGAGCAGATCGTTCAAAGCGTCGTCTTCAACCTCGACGATTGGATCTTCGGCCCGCTGCCGTTTTTCGACGGTCTGCGCAACGTCATCTCCGATACCTGGGATGCGGGCTGGAATCTGCTTTACAACGAGCTGGCGTGGTTGCTTCCTCCGTTGCCTCCGCTGCCGCCTATCCCGCCGTGCCCGTCGTGGTTGTGTGGAAGCGCTGTCGCGGAGGCGACGCTTACGGCGGTGCCTGAGGCTGATATAGCCCAGCGCCATGGTGATTCACTGGCTGAGTTGCTGAAGTTCCAGGCCGATGCTGCCAAGGACCTGGCGCAGTCTGTGGGCGAAGCCTTGGCGCTGTTCACCAAGGATCTGCTGACCACCGGCGGCCAGGCAGTCGCCGATCTCTTCCAGCACGGGCTGGTCACCGCTGCGGTCAACGCGCTCACAGCCACTTGGGAGTCGATCGTTGTTCGAGGTGGACAGGCAGCCGATGGTTTCGCTGAATACTTGGACGCGCAGCGTGACTACTTCGGCGGAGGTTCGGTGACCGATGAGGACACCCCTTCAGCAGACAGCCGCGATTCTGCAGAGCAGGCCGTGCCGACGGCCGACGAAGACGGGGATTCTGCTGTCGCCGTGGGTGTTTCGTCGGATACGAACAACGACGGTGCGCCTGCGGGCGACACGCCACCCGCCGAGGGTCTGTACGAGGAATCCGAAATGGGGGAGCAGCCAAACGACGCGGACAGCCCCGGTGCGGCGGCCGACGAGACAGCTGAACCGGCACCCGACCTCGCCGACGAAATCACCGAACCGGCACTCGACCCCGCCGACGAGGAAACGGAGCAGGACGCGACCGAAGCGCCCTCACCTGCCGACGCCGACGAAGCAGCAGGCGAGGACGCAGCGGATATTGACACCGCGGATTCGGGCGACACCGAATCGTGATCTGCGGGTCAGCTGCTGCGCTCCGCCGCCTCCTGCTGAATACGTTCGAATTGTGCGCCCATCGCCTCGGCCAGCGCGGTGGCCGCTGACAGTGGTCGCACCATCACGACGAAGTCGTCGATCAGTCCGTCATCGTCGATATGCAGGAAATCGCAGCCGGTGACCTTCTTTCCCGACACAGTGGCTTCGAATACCAGGGCGTGGTCGCGACCATTGCTGTCGGCGATCTCGCGCACATAGTGGAAGTCCTCGAACACCCGCATCACGCCGCGCAGGATTGCTGCGGTGATCGGCTTGCCCGGATACGGCTTGAATGCCACAGGGCTGGTGAACACAACATCGTCCGCCAAGAGCGCTTCGATCGCAGCCTCGTCACGCGCCTCGACGGCCTGTCTGAATGCATGCATGGCACACCTCGTCTCGACTGTCAGTCCAGGCGCCGTCGCCTGGCTGCTGCACAGACGGTACCTCTTCGTACCGCGGCTATCGCAGCAGGCTCGGTCGAGGGGGCTTCGATGTGCGCCCGAAAGAGTGGCGATGCCGTGTCTGTGATCCGATGCGGGCACCTGTGGTCAACTGCAGTGATCCACGTAATGCATTGCCGCATTGACTCTTACGGCAATTTTCTGTGGCGGTGAGCTTGGCAATCTGCGCCGTGAACGTAAGCCCCCGTTCCATGTCCCGGTCACCTAGCGTGGCGCTATGACACGTAATGCAGCGACTCCCGCGATCGATGCATCGTGGGGTCTGTTCATCTTCCGCGTTGTCGTCGGCTTGTTGTTCACCGTGCACGGAACGGTAAAGATCTTCGGCGTGCCTGCCGACGCCGGCAAGGTCGCCGAGTTCGGGGCATGGCCGTCGTGGTGGGCGGGCCTCATCGAGTTGATAGCAGGACTGCTCGTGATGTCCGGGTTGTTCACTCGCGCAGCGGCTTTCCTCGCGTCGGGCACGATGGCCGTCGCATACTTCTGGATGCATCAACCCGCGGGACTGCTTCCCATTCAGAATGACGGCGAGACGGCAGCGCTGTACAGCTTTGCCTTCTTGCTGCTGGTCTTCACTGGCGGGGGAGCATGGGCGCTGGACAACGTTCGCATCCGGCGGCGGTCCTCCGACGCTCGACCGACCGGAGAAGTGAAAGGTCCCGCCTCCGCAGGCGCGGGCGTGCCGGGCGGCTGACTCGGTGGGCCCGTGGCCAGTAGCCGTGGTCATCCGGCTGGTACGCCGTGGGCGCTGATCGGTTTAGCGATGGCCACTTCGGCTATGTCTCGGGTGAACCGCGCAGTGAGGAGACCGACGTGAGCACAGACGATGCTGGTGGCACCACGACCAACGACGTGGGTGGAGCCGACGACATGCTGAGCCCCATGGAAGCCACCGATTCCGACGAGGTCCACAATGCTGACGGCGACGAGGTCGTGGATGCGCCCGATGACTGGACCGGTGCGGACAAATTCGGCATGTCCGCGGAGGAAGAGCGTCAGGGCGAAACCCTCGACCAGCGTCTCGCTGAAGAAGAGCCTGATGTCACGGTCAACGAGATCGACCCCCATCCCGCGGGCGGCGCGCCGGAGGACGGCGACTCGCTGTTCCCAGTAGTCGAGTGAAGAGAGGCGCGAAGCGATGACCGAGTCCAGTGACCTCCCTTTGACCGACTACGACCAATTGACCCTCGGTGATCTGCGGCACCGCGTGCGGTCCCTCGATGCCGAACAGTTGGATGCGGTGCTCACCTACGAGGCCGGGCACGCCGCCAGGGTTCCCGTGCTGGAAGTCCTCGAAGCGAGAGCCCGCGAGCTCGACAGCGGAGCGACACCCTCACCGGGGGATCCGCGACGGGCGCCGGGCGTGGAGCCGACGCCGGGCGGATCGCCGGTGCAGGAGTCCACCGCGGCAGAAACGAACACGCCTCTGCGCCATGGTGTCGCGAACCAGACACCGAACCGCGGTCTTCCGTGATTCTGGTGTAAGCCAAGCAGAGCCTCAGGCCTGTGACGACCGCGGCTTATCCCGTGTCAGTCTGCTCGGAGGTGCGGCGCTCGGCGATCGCGGCCAGCCGCCACGTGGTCTCCCGGTTGCGAGGGAAGACCCCGGCTAAGGCGACGGAATCGGGCAGCCACTTCATCGGCGCTGACACAGGTACCTCTGCCATCTCGATGACGCACCCCCCACCGTCGGCGTCGTGCAATCGGAGCGTGATTCGCGCTTTGCCGAAGGGGCGCCCGTTGGCGATCAGCACGAGTTCTTCTTCGGGAGTGCATGATTCGACGACAGTGCTGTCGTTGATGACCGCAGGCCACACCCCGATCGAGTGGTGAATGGTGCTTCCGGGCTGCGGCCAGTCGGGATCTACCGCCCGCATCCGGCTGTTGCCGACCACCCACTGGGAGTAGGTCCAGCCGTCGGCCAGCACCTCCCATACCTGGTGTCTCGACGCGGCGGTCTCGCGTCGCACAATCGGTGAGCTGGTGATTTCGTCAGGTTCGGCCACTCGATTCGGCTACCCGGCCGCGCCGCGTACAAACACGGGAAGCCGTCGCCGCCCGATAAATGCAAAAGGGCGGGCCGTCGTGTTTTCATGGGGGCATGCCACAGCCCGTCCGGTGGCGCGGCGACCCCGTCTGGCTGGCCGACGTCCTACGTGCCGAGGGCCTTGACGTCGTCGAATTTGCAGGTTGGCGCGATCGGGGCCACGGCGACTTCAAAGACATCCGCGGCGTGATGGCACACCACACGGGCTCCGACACCGCGAGCGCAGCGTCGATCGCTTACGGTCGTCCAGACCTTGCCGGGCCTCTCTCCCAGCTGCACATCGCGCGCAGCGGCACCGTGACGGTCGTCGCCGCCGGGGTGGCCTGGCACGCCGGCGTCGGAATGTATCCGTGGCTGCCCGCCAACATGGGCAATTGGCACACGATCGGCATCGAGTGTGCCAACTCGGGCACCAATCCTTCTGCGCCGCACCGACGTAACTGGCCGGATGCGCAGTACTTCGCCCTGGTCGGCAGCTGCGCGGCAATCTGTCGCAGGCTCGGACAACCGGCCGCGCGCACGATCGGCCACAAGGAGTATGCAGGTCGAGCGCAGGGCAAATGGGACCCCGGCGCCATCGATATGGATCGTCTGCGAAGCGACATCGCCGAGCAGATCGGCGTTGTACCTGGCGCATCGTCGCCGCGCCCGCCGGTTCCCGTCGGTGAATACACCGATGTCCTGCTCTATCGAGGCTCGCGAGGGGCACAGGTCGCCGAGTTGCAGCGGCGGCTCAAGCGTGCCTATGCCGCCTACGCGGGTGACCTGGCGATCGACGGCATCTTCGGACCCGAGACCGAAGCGGCGGTACGCGAATTCCAACGTCGGACAAAGGGATTGAGGGTGGACGGAATCGTCGGTCCGGCTACTGCGGCGGCGCTTCGATTGCAGCTTGTCTAGCTTACGGCAGTGACCTCGACCGGGATGCCGTTGAGTGCGCCGTTACCGGACGGCTCGTCGAGGAAATCCGGCGGCGACAGGACGTTGGTGTTGACCCCCGGCGAAGCGTTGGCGATGGTGAGTCGGGTTCCGGGCTTGCCGTGGCCCCATCCATGCGGCATCGACACCACACCGGGTTTGATGGCCTCGGTGAGTTCGAGAGGCACCTTGATGCACCCGCCGGCCGACCGGACGGCCACCAGGTCGCCGTCGCTCAGATCCCGGCGCGCCGCGTCGTCTTTGTGCATCAGCAGCGTGCATCGGTCCCGGCCTTTCATCAGCGGCCCGACGTTGTGCAGCCAGGAGTTGTTGGAGCGCAAGTGCCGTCGGCTCACGAGCACCAGATCGTCGGGCTCGCGGATGATGCGGCGTGCCAGCCGGGGCAGATCGTCGAGCAGGTACGCCGGCGGGAGCCGTATCTTTCCGTCCGATGTGCCGAGAACCTCGGGTATCCGCGGCACCATGGGACCGTAGTTGATGCCGTTTGGCGCGGCCTTGAGCTTCTCCAGCGTCAGTCCGCCGGGGTTCTGCCCGTAGCGGTCGCCGAAGGGGCCGGTGCGCAAGGTCAGATCCAGTGTGCGCTCGGGTCCGCCCGTCAGATCGGTTCCGGCGTAGTGCGCCCGGATCTCGGCGCCGTCGAGACCCTGGGTGAAGCACATGTAGTCGAAGAAACCGTCATCGATCGCCGCGACGTCGACGTCTTCGGCGGGCGTGCCCGTGCACAACCCGGTCAGGCGGATCAAGATCTCCCATTCGTCGGGCGCGTCCGGGTCGGGTTTGGCGAACACAGGCGGTGAATAGTTCGCGATGCTGTTGATCGCGAAGTTGAGGATCAGGTCGTCATGGTGGGGCTGCTCGAGAGGCGAGCAACCCGGCAGGATGACGTCGGCGTGTCTCGTTGTCTCGTTGAGCCACAGGTCGATCGAGATCATGGCCGCCAGGCTGGGCAGCGCCTCATCGAGCTTGTGCCCGGCAGGCGTGGACAGCACGGGATTGCCGGCCACGGTGATCAGCGCCTTGATCTGTCCTTCGCCCGGGGTGGCGATCTCCTCGGCCAAGCACGACACCGGTACCTGACCGAGAACCTCCTTCGCGCCGCGCACCCGCGTGCGGTAGCGGCCGAATACCGGTGCGCCGTCCTCAAGTCCGGGGAGTGGTTGCAGCGTGATCGACCAGGCGGCCGGGGTGGGGAACATCGACCCACCCGGCACGTCGAAGTGACCCGTGAGAATGTTCACGACATCGACCAGCCAGCTCGCGAGGCTGCCGAACTCCTGGTTACACGTGCCGATGCGCCCGTACACGACGGCGCGCGGCGTGCCTGCCAGCTCACGCGCCAGCGCCCGGATCCGTTCGGCGCCGACGCCGGTCGCATCGGCTACGCGCTCGGGCGACCAGTCGGCCACGACGTCGCGCACCACGTCGACGCCGTCGAGGTGTGGTTCCAGCCCGCCGAGGTTCACCAGGCCCTCGTCGAACAGAGTGTGCGAAATGGCAAGCAGCAGAGCGGCGTCGGTGCCCGGGGTGATCGGTAACCACTCGTCGGCGCGATCGGCGGTCGCGGTCTTCACGGGGTCGATGACGATGACCCTCCCGCGCTTGCGGATTGCGCCGATCAGTCCCATCACGTCGGGCGCGGCGAGCAGCGACCCCTGCGATGCGGCCGGGTTGGCGCCCATCACCACCAGAAGATCCGTGCGCTCGATGTCGGGGACGGGGAAGCTCCACCAGCCGCCGTACATCAGATGAGAGGAAAGGTTTTTCGGCCACTGATCGACGGTGCCGGGGGAGTAGGTGACCGGCATCCCTGACAAGCCGAGAAGGATGCCGCTGTAGCGGGCCAGTGAGAACGAATGCGCCAGAGGGTTGCCCGTGTAGGCGGTCACCGCGCTGATCCCGTACTCGGCGATGACGGGTTGGAGTAGTTCGGTGCAGCGACGAAATGCGGTGTCCCAATCGACTTCGTGCCATTCGCCGTCAACCTTGATCATGGGACGGCGGATACGATCCGGATCTTCGTGGAGCTCGCCGAGCGACGCGCCTTTCGGACAGATGTGTCCGTGGCTCCATGCGTCGTCCTTGTTGGGACGGATCCCTGCGACGTGTCCGTCCTCCACTCTGATCTCAAGGCCGCACATCGCCTCGCAGAGCGGGCACGTGTACAGGTGTAGGCCGTCCTCGCCCACCGCCGCCAGCTGCCTGGTGTTTTCTGTCATCTGACCACCTTGCAGTTACTCGCTGTATCGACAATTTGCTATGCCACACTGTAACGACGGTTTGCGAAGAAGGGAACGGCATCGGTGAACAATGCAGGCCAGGCGTCGCCGGCCCGCAGACACCACGGATCGCGTCGCGATCCGGCGATCAACGACGCCGTTCTCGAAGCCACCCGCAAGCTGTTGGTGACGCGCGGATACTCGGCCACCTCTATCGACTTGATCGCCGCTACCGCGAAGGTGAGTCGTCCGGCCATCTACCGGCGCTGGCGCTCAAAGGCCCACCTCGTCCACGAGGCCGCGTTCCCCGATCTGGGCCCGACGCCGTGTGAGGATGACATCGTCGCCGAGATCACCCGATTGTGTCACGGGGCGTTGGTCATGTACGGCGATCCTGTTGTCCGCGAAGCGGTTCCAGGCCTGCTGCACGATCTGAGGTTGGAGCCTGCCATGCGCAAGCTCATCAATGACCGGCTAGAGGCGGCCGCGCGGCGCCGGTTGGCCGACCAACTGACCAACGGGGTCGAGGACGGTACTGTACGCCCCTCGGTCGATGCGGACACCGTCATGGATGTTGTCGCCGGCGCTGCCTGGTACGCGGTGTGTGTCCGCAAGGTGACCGACGTCGAGACCGCCGCGCGTCAACTCACCGATCTCGTGCTGCGGGGTGTGCTCACCGGCTCCTAGAGTCGGCCGACCTGGCGTAAACCCTCCAGCGTGTCGGCGATCGTCTCCGCTGGATCGCGCTGAGTGAGACCGAAATCGCGCTGGCTCGGCGCGTCGTCGGAGGCGGGCATCTGCGTGTAGTACTGCATCGCCGCCGAATTGATCGGCGTCTCGAACGGCATGAACGGACCGACCACGTCGAGTAGTCGGCCGGCGCTGCGCAGCGCTACATCGGGGACGGGGATGACGACCAACGTCTGTCCGGCAGCGCTACCGATCATCGACGCCAACTCCGCCACCGGAACCCGGCGGCCGCCGGCCATGTAGCGACGCGGTCCGCGGCCAGGCTCGAGCAGCGCGACGTGCAGCTGCGCCAGGTCGCGGACGTCGATGACGATCCACGCCGCGCTGCGGCCCGGCACACTGTGCATTTTCACCGCGGCCTCCACACCTTCGGCGGCTTCACCGAACTGGTCACCGGCTGGCGGACCCAGCACCATGCCGGGGTAGGTGATGTTAACGGGGGCGCCGCCGTCCTGGAGGCCGCGCGCGTAGGCCTCTACGGCCGCCTTCGACCTGCCGTAGCCGTCGCTGCCGCCCACAACAGGCAGATCAGCATGGAGGACGTCGAGATCCGGGCGGAACAACGCCGTGAAGCTCGAGACATGAACGATGGGGTCGATGCCTGCGTGCGCGGCACCGCCGAGGATGTTGCGGGCTCCCTCGAGGTTGGTGTGCAGCATCTCGTCGGCACGATCCGGATCAGTGGACACCATTGCCGCGCAATGGATGACGGCGTCGCATCCATCGAGCGCGGTACGGGTCGCCTCGCCGTCGGCGATGTCGCCGACCACGTAGTCACTGATGTCTGCGCCGATCTCGGCGGCGCTGGTCGTGAGGCGGTCCGGGTTGCGGACCAGGAATCGGACCTGGTGTCCGGCGTCCTGGGTCGCCTTCGCCGTCCACGCGCCGACGAAACCTGTGCCGCCGGTAATCAGTACCTTCATGTGCCCTCCGCTCGACGCCGAGACGCAGGCTACCCGCAGCGGGCCGTGTCGACACCCCGGTCCGAGGCGAGTTGACGGCTGTCAAGTATTTCCGCCGATGTGACTGTAAGCCGCGGTCGCCTGCTATACGTTGGCCGGGTGTGCCCTTCGACGCGTCCACAGTTGATTGAACGTCCCACCGATCTGACCGCTGATTGGCTGACCGAGGCGATCGGCCAGGGGGCCGTCGCGGATTTCACCGTCGACCGCATCGGGACGGGGCAGATGAGTGAGTGCTACCGCATCACACCCCGCTATGCCGACGGCGAATCCGGTCCCAGTTCGGTCGTGCTGAAGGTCGCCGCGGCTGATCCGAGCAGTCGGCAGACCGGCCTGGCGATGGGACTCTACGAGCGAGAGGTGAGCTTCTACGCCGACGTCGCGCCGGGCCTGGGTGGGCCCGTCGCTCCCTGCTATCACTGCGCCTATGATCCCGATACCGGTGCCTTCGACATCCTGCTCGCCGATGCGGCGCCAGCCACCGTGGGCGACGAAATCCGCGGCGCGACAATAGAAGAGGCCATATTGGTGATGAGCCAGCTCGGCCTCGTGCACGGGCCGCTGCTGGGGGAGCGGGCGCCGGGGAACGCGTCGTCACTCGACCGGGATTCTCCGGTGAACCAGGGACTGATCACCGCCTTGTACGCCGGCTACATCGAGCGGTATCGCGAGCAGATCACTCCCGAACATCGGCACGTGTGCGAGCGGCTCGTCGAGTCGTTCGATGCCTATATGGCCGCCGAGAACGAGGCCGGGCGGCAGCGCGGCCTGATCCATGGCGATTTCAGGCTCGACAACATGCTCTTCGGTCAGGCGGGTGCGGATCGCCCGTTGACCGTCGTGGACTGGCAGACCGTCACATGGGGTCCGGCCTTCACCGACGTCGCCTACTTCCTCGGCGGTTCGTTGCCGGTCGAGCGGCGTCGCGACCACTACGACGCATTGCTCGCCGCCTACCACGAGGCGCTGGGGCCCGACTCTGGTGTCACGGTCGACGACGTTCGCGACGGGGTCCGTCACCAAAGCTTCTTCGGGGTGCTCATGGCGATCGTGTCGCCGATGCTCGTCGCACGTACCGACCGCGGCGACGAGATGTTCATGGCGATGATCTCGCGACATTGCCAGCATGTCCTTGACACCGATGCCCTGGCGGTTCTGCCTGCTGCCACTACGCCGGAACCGTTGCAGCCCAAAGCCGATGACGAATACCGCCACGAAGCCACCGACGAGCCGCTGTGGAGTGAAAGTTGGTACTTCGACTTCGCTGATCCGGCACAGGGCGTCGGCGGCTGGATCCGGCTCGGCCTGATCCCCAATCGGGGGCACGCCTGGATCAATGCGCTCGTGTGCGGCCCCGGCCTGTCGACGATCGCTGTCCTGGACTTCGCGGCTCCGCTGCCCGCCGACCACACGCGGGTCCGGACCGACGGAATCGAGTTGAATCAAGATGTGGCCGAGCCACTGCGGACGTATCGGGTGTCCCTGCGCGGGCGCGGCCAGGCCCACGACGTCCCCGCGCAGCTTCTCCAGGAGGAGACGGGCAGACCCGTCGAACTCGTCCTTGACCTGACGTGGTCGAGCGTCGGCCAGCCCTACCAGTACCGCGTCTCGCCACGCTACGAGATTCCCTGCACGGTATCGGGAACGGTGAGCGCAGACGGTCGCACCTACACGTTCACCGATGTCGACGGGCAACGTGACCACTCTTGGGCGTCGCGCGACTGGTGGGGAATGGACTGGGTGTGGAGTGCCTTTCACCTCGAGGACGGCACCCACATCCACGGGGTCGAGATCAGGATTCCCGGTATGGCACCGCTGTCGGCCGGCTACATTCAGCGGGCCGGTGACCAGCTCGTCGAATTGTCCACGGTGACAGCGCAGACGACGTTTGGTGGCGACGGGCTGCCGGTATCGGCTGAATTGCACTATGCCCCAGGCGATATTGCTGCGACTATCAATGTCCAAGGACACGCGCCGGTCTTGTTGAATGCCACCGACGGTCGTGTGAGCCGTTTTCCGCGAGCGTGGGGCACCGTCACCACTGTCGACCGCCGAACCGGCGTGGGTTGGATCGAGTGGAACCGCAGTCAGTCCTGAGCAGTCGATAGGCCGCCAGCGTATGGCCAGCAATGACACAGCGAACTCCCAGTGACTTGTCCGGGCGCCGCAGCGGGTGCCGTGGTTACTGTTAGCCCACAGTTGTCGGCTTCGGTCACGGTCCCGATATCGCTGGCGAAAGGATCGATCATGGCGCGCACGCGACGGATTCTGACTGCACTGTCCTTGGCAGGGGGGAGCGCAGTGATGGCGTTCGCTCCGCTTGCGCACGCCGCCTCGCCAGAAGGGTTGGCGGGGACGCCGATCGGCGAGATCTACACGCTCGTGGGCGAGGGGTACGACGTTCAGATGCACTGGGATGCCGGGCAACCCGCAGACGTGCCGTTGGCGCTGTGCACGGTGACCGGGGTCGACGAATCGGCGAAGCCGACCGCGACGATCTCGGTGAGCTGCCCCGCCAAGGTCTCGTAGCAAGGTCTGGCCTCGCCCGAAACCCCAGCGCAAATAGCGACGCCTCGCTACCATTCCCAAACTTGGGATCGGTAGTGCACAGGTCGGGGTGTACTTCCGTTCGATGACGCCGCACACGGTGCGGCGTACCAGTTGAAGGGAAGTACGTATGCGCGTCAAGGATGTGGTCGCCGTGACCATGATGACTGCGGGCCTCACCACTGCTGGCCTGGGCCTGGCGGCCGGCAGCGCGCAAGCGCTGCCGTCCGAGCCGCACACATGGTGCCCCGGGCAGTCGATGTACCCGCCGTCAGGGCCCGGGGCCAATTACGTCTGGGACATGAACGTGTGCCACACCTGGCAGTACGCCAAGGGCGGAATGGGCAACGTCGGAGTCAGGGTTCCGTCGGGCTATGACCCGGTGACCTATCAGCCGACGGGCTGGACCGTCGAACCTAACGGCAACGTCTGGGACGGTCCGAATATGCCGCCGGATGCGGCATTCGAATGCGGCATGGGCTTGTTCGGCGTGCCCATCCGTTGCTAGCGGCAAATCCAGCCGCGGGGACGAACCGATGGGTACAGCCGCGATTGTCGCGGCCGTGGTTGCAGCGATAGTCGCGGGGCAGCTTGTCGTGATGCGGGTCGTGTTTCCGCGCCGACACTCTTTCTCTTGGTCGGCATCTCCTACGGGTGGGCCACGGTGGCGGCTCGCCATCGAAGAACCTCCGATATTGAAATTTGCAAATAGGCGTTCTCCTCGCGCAGACTGGAGTGGGCAACCTCCAGTTCAAGGGACGGTAATGGATAGCGTGAGCACGGCCGAGATAGCTCGATGGGATCCACAGTTCACTGAGCAGGCCATGCGGTGGGTGCGGTTGTTTCTGAAGGCATATCACCGGGCCGAAGCCAGCGGTCTGGAAAGCTTTCCCGACGGCGGGGTTTTGGTGGTGTCGAATCATTCCGGTGGTCTGTTCGCACTCGATGTACCCGTTCTGGCTGCCGCCTTCTACGAGCGGTTCGGTTACACGCGGCCCATCTTCACCCTCAGTCACGACATGCTGGTCACTGGTGCAGTCGGACGACTGCTCTCGCGTGCCGGCTTCATCTCCGCAACACATGAAAGTGCCGCCGCTGCATTGGGTTCCGGAGGCATCGTAGTCGTCTTCCCCGGCGGCGATTACGATGCCTATCGGCCGACCTCGGCCCGCAACACCATCGACTTCGGCGGCCGCACCGGCTACGTCAGGGCGGCAATCGCCTCCAAGGTACCCATTGTTCCGATGGTGTCTATCGGCGGGCAGGAGAACCAGATCTACCTGACCAGGGGCGCGGGTTTGGCACGTGCGCTGCGGGTGGACAAGCTGATGCGGGTAAAGATTGTGCCGATCTCTCTGGGAGCGCCGTTCGGCTTGTCGGTACTGCCCGTCAACGTGCCGCTTCCCACCAAGATCGTCACGAAAGTCCTGCCTCCCATCGATATTCAGGAGACCTTCGGTTCAGAACCGGACATCGCCGAGGTCGACGAGCACGTTCGTAAGGTGATGCAGGCGGCGCTCGACGAGCTGGCCGCCGCGCGACGGTTCCCGGTCCTGGGATGAGCTCAGGGAGCCATGACTCCTTCGGGCACGACAAGTTGCGGTGAAAGTTTCGCCGCACGCCGTACCGCGACGAAATCATCGATCATGGCCTCGGTGAGGTCATGGGGGTCTCCAGCTGTGAGCCCGTCTGACAGTACCGAGATGCTGATTTGGTCGACGTAACTCCAGACAGTGATGTTGAGGCCGCTGCCGACTGTGAGCGGGCCCACCGAATAGAGTTCGGAGACGATCCGCCCGTTGACGCGTCCTCGCTCACGCGGACCCATGACATTCGAGATCGGCAGCGTGAAGATCTTGTTGCGGCTGTCGCGGTTGCCGAGGTACCTGAATAGCGCCTCAGCCGGTGCCGGTGGCAGGTACTCAGACCATCGACAGATCAGTTCCGGTCCGAGCAGCTGGTGGTTCTCCTTGGCAGTTCTTGCCGCAGCACTTGCGGCTCTCATCCGCTCGACCGGGTCGGCGATATCGCTGGGCAACGGCACGAGCATGCCGCTGAACCGGTTGCCGTAGAGGCGGTCTGACGCAGTGTCGAAACTCACTGGGACGGAGGCCAGTAGCGGGTCGTCGGCGTTGTTGTCGTGACGCAGGCGCAGCGTCCGCAGGCCGCCCGCCGAAATTCCCAGAACGAGATCGTTGATTGTCAAACCCAGTGCGGATGCGGTCTGCTTGACATCAGACAACGACAACGTCGCGGTAGCGAAACGCCGTGTCGCATCGAGCTTATGGTTGATGAACGACGGTGGCGGTGTGAACGGCCACGCGAGCTCGGGAGACAGGACGCGGTTGCTTGCGCGCACGCGCCGAATCCCGTCGGCGGTGTATCGCACGGTCGACGGAATCCGAGAGATCTGCCTGAAGTGGTCCCGCAACGCCGATCCCACGAGTCGGGTGGCCGGCGGGACAGGTTCGGCGCGGTATCCGTCGGGATCGTCGTCATTGCCCAGCCGTAGGTCCATACCCTTGGCCAGCAGATTCGCGGCTGCGACGCCGTCGGCGAGGGCGTGGTGGATCTTGCCGACCACAGCGACTCGGTTGCCCGCCAAGCCTTCCAGTAGGTAGAGCTCCCAGAGCGGTCGTGTGCGATCCAGCGGTGTACCGGCAATCTCACCCACGGCCTCGTCGAGCTGCCGGCGGCCGCCGGGTGCGGCGACCCGGACGGATCGCACGTGGTAGTCGAGGTCGATTCGCGCGTTCTCGCGCCACATCGGATGGTGAAACCGCAACGGGATGTCGACGAGCTCGAAGCGAAACGGGTCGAGTTTGTACAGTCTTCCGGCGACCACGTGCCGGAACTCCTCGATCCCGTAATGCTCGCCAATACCCTCGAGGTCGATGATCGCGACCTTGAGCGTATGCATGTGAACAGTCGGCGTTTCGGAGTAGAGCATCGACGCGTCCCACCCGCTGAGTCGGATCACAATCCCCCTGTCGCCCGATCGCCGTCGCTATTCGAACGCGATGACTCCGCGGATATTGTTGCCTGCCCGAAGATCTCGCATCGCCTCGTTGATGTCGTCCAGTTTGTACTTCTGAGTGATCAGCTCATCGAGCTTGAGGGTGCCGGCCTCGTACATCGACAACAGCTTGGGCATCGCATCCCGTGGATTCATCTCCCCGTACAGCACTCCTTTGAGTGTCTTACAGGAACTGACCATATCGGGTAGAACCAGCGGCACCATCATGTCGCTGACCTTCGCCATCCCGGTGATCACACAGGTACCGCCCTTGCGCAGCATCATCATCGCGACGAACACCATGTCTGTGGGCACGACGCCAGGAGTGAGCACCACGCGATCGGCCATCACACCCCAGGTGATCTCCTTGACGAGGTCCACGGCGCTCGCTGCATCGGCGACGGTGTGGGTGGCGCCGAACGTCGGCGCGATTTGGCGTTTGAACTCGTTGGGGTCGACAGCGACGATGTGTTTCGCACCGGACGCCTTCGCCCCCTGCACCGCGTTCATGCCGATGCCGCCGACGCCGATCACAACGACGGTGTCGCCGGGTTGGGTACCGGCCGCCACCGATCCAGAGCCGAACCCCGTCGTGACACCACAGGACACCAGAGATGCCGCTTCCAGCGGAATCCAGTCGTTGATTCTCACCAGTGAACGTTCTGATGCGACCACATACTCGGAGAACGTCCCTACCTGCATCATGGCCATGAGGTCTTCGTTTCCGAGGTGACGCCGCCGGGTACCGTCGGTGGTCATCGCCTTGCTGTAGATATCCGCCCCGACATCGCAGAGGTAGGTGTGACCGGTCGCGCACCAGCGGCAGTTCCCACACGCCGGGAAAAACGAGACGGCAACGTGATCACCGGGTTTGAGCGTTTTGACCTCGGGTCCGACCTCCTCGACGATTCCAGACCCCTCGTGACCTCCGAGCATCGGAAACCACTCAGGCACAGGAACACCGGAGGCCCGCATCAGGTCTTCCATGTCTTTACTCGGAACGCTGTCACCGGTGTAGAAGTGCTCGTCGGAGTGGCAGATGCCGGCATAGGCCATCTTGACCAGCACTTCGCCGGCGTGGGGCGGATCCAGGTCGATGTCGGTGACTTCCCAGTCGATGCCTACGCCGCGCAACACTGCGGCCCGGGATTTCATGACGCGGGCCACCCCACAGTCTTGGTTTCGGTGAAGATCTCGAGTCCTTCGAGGCCGCACTGGCGACCGATTCCCGATTGCTTGTAGCCGCCGAACGGAGCGTCGGCGCCGTACCACAATCCGCCGTTGATACCGAGCGTGCCGGTACGAATGCGGCTGGCGACACCCTTGGCGCGTTCCAGGTCGTTGGCGAACACGACGCCAGAGAGCCCGTAGATGGAATCGTTGGCGATGCGCACCGCGTCGTCGTCGTCGTCGAAACCGATGACGGACAGCACAGGTCCGAAGATCTCTTCCTGCGCAATGGTCATGCCGTTGTCGACGTCGGCGAAGACGGTGGGTTCGACAAAGTAGCCCTTGGGCAGATGCTTGGGGATCCTGCCTCCGGTGACGAGCCGGGCACCTTCCTGCTTGCCCTTCTCTATGTATCCCATGACGCGGTCTTGCTGCCGCTTGGATACCTGCGGACCTTGCAGTACCGAAGCGTCGGTGGGGTCCCCGTACTTGTTCTTCTCCATGGCGACTTTCACGATCTCGACAGCCTCCTCGTACCGGGAGTTCGGTACGAGGAGCCGGGTCGGCATCGCACATCCCTGCCCGGCGTGCATCGAGATGAATGCGCTCCCGCCCACCGAAGCCTTCATATCGCCGTCGTCTTCCAGGACGAGGTAGACCGATTTGCCGCCCAGCTCCAGGAAGGTCGGTTTCACGGTCTCGGCTGCGGCCGCCATCACACGGCGTCCGGTTGCCGTCGAGCCGGTGAACGCCACCATGTCGACCAGGGGAGAGGTCGAGAGCACCTCCCCGACAAGGTGATCGGAGGAGGTGACGATATTGATGACGCCAGGGGGTATGTCTGTCTGCTCCGCGATGATCCGGCCGATCCGGGTGGCGTTCCAGGGCGTGTCCGGTGCGGGCTTGAGGACACACGTGTTGCCCATGGCCAGGATCGGCCCGATCTTGTTGAGGATGATCTCGAACGGGAAGTTCCATGGCGCGATGACGCCGACGACACCGATAGGCTCTTTCCACACCTCGCGTGCGGCCATGGTGCCCATGCCGAATGCATCTTTGTCGGGAAGCGAACGCTTCCAGGGAAACTGGTCGATCATGTCGGCCGGCCAGCTCAGCGCCTCTTTGAGCGGAACGTCGAGTTGGGGACCGAACGTGCTCAGCAATGGGCATCCGACCTCGGCGATCAACTCGCGGCGCAGGTCCTCCTTCTCTGCCTCGAGCGCGGCTTGCAGTTGCCGCAGGCCCGCTGCTCTGGCCGCACCATTGCGCGACCAGTCGGTGTGGTCGAATGCGTGCCGTGCCGCCGCCACCGCGCGCTCCATGTCGGCGCGCGTCCCGTCGGCCGTGCCGCCCATCACCTCTTCGGTGGCGGGGTTGACGTTGTCGAACTGCCGGCCCGTCTCGGAGTCGACGAGCTTGCCGTCGATCAGCATGCGGGATTCATGGTTCACCATTTGCGAAGCTCTTTCACCGAGTCGGAGGCGCGGGGGGCCAGGGTCAGGTAGGGGATGAAACTGCTTTTACCGCAGCCGATCACGGACTCCACGACGTCGGTGAGGTGGTCGACGTCGACGAGACCGCCGAGCATGTAGCGGTTGTCCATCCAGAATCTGATTGCGGATTCGAGCGCGTCGGGGTCCCAGCCCTTGTTGAACTCCGTCTGGGCGTCGCCCTTGCCGCCCAGGCTGTCGCCGACGGCCAGGCGGGTGAAACCGATGTTCGGATGCTCGATGCGCCACGCCTCGACCAATTTGTCGAGCGCAGCCTTTGTGACGGCGTACGACCCGAGTAGCGGCCATGGCGTCGAGTACGACGCGCTGAGCGAGGAGAGGTACACGGCTGACCCTTGGGATTGCGCCAGATGTGGTGCGGCGGCCGCGGTGACCAGCGAGGCGCCCGTGACGTTGGTGGCGAACAACTGCGCCCACTGTTCTGCCGTGACATCGGTCAGCGGCGAGAGAACACCCATGCCTGTCGTGTAGACGAGTGCGTCGAGGCCCCCGAGGCCGGCAACAACTTCCGCGATGGACTGTTGGCAGCCTCCACCGTCGGTGACATCGCAGGCAACGGCGAGAGCGCCGTTGCCCGCTTCCTTGGCGGCCTCGACGAGCCGGTCGTATCGGCGTGCAAGCAGAGCGACGTGTGCGCCCTTTTGGGCCAGGCCCACTCCGATGCATCGTCCGAGTCCTGCGGACGCGCCAATGACCGCAACCTTGCGGCCCGTGATGTCAGACATCGCGCCCGGCCCGGAGGGGTCCGAGGGTGCTCGGTGCGACGAGGTGATCGTCGGCGCGGGCGAGGATCGAGGGGTGGGGCTGCATGTGTCTCCTTGCACAGAGGTCGAGAGTGACGCTACCAGTAAGTTAGAGGAACTGTATGCAAATGTGTAAATGACTATTTCCAGTAATTAGACGCGCGTCGTCACGTGCATTGAAAAGCCTATTGAGGCAACGAATTTAACGCCTGCGAGGCGAAGCTCAGCAGCATCCGATCAAGGATTCTGGCTGCGCGTTTGCGGGCGGCTATCGGGTCGTCGGCGTGCGCCACGAGGAGGGCGGCCTCCTCTAACGCCGCGACGATCATGTGTGTCAGTTCGCCCACCGGTTGCTCGTCGATGGCGCCCTCGGCGATGGCTTCGCGAATGACCTCGTCGATCATGGCGAAACTGTCGTTCAGCTGAATAGCGCGTAGTGTCTGCCAACCCAGCACCACGGGCCCGTCGAGCAGCATCACTCTCTGGACTTCGGGGTCTAGTGCGGCTTCGAGAAATCCGTGCAGGCCCCGGGTGAGGCGCTCCCACGCATGCGCACCTCTCGGCGGGGCCGCAATGGAGCGCAGCGTGAGGTCGTGCTCGACTTCCTCGAAGACCGCCCGAAAGAGCTCTGCCTTGTCTTTGAAGTGGTGGTAGAAGGCTCCGCGAGTCCCCACGCCGGACGCCGAGACTAGATCGCCGATGCTGGTGTCGAAAAAGCCTTGCTCCACAAAAAGAGAACGACCTGCGTCGATAAGGTCGCGCCGAGTCTGGTCTCCCCGTGCTCGACGCTCATCGTCAGTGCCACCGCGCTTGGCCATGAGTGCATCGTATCAACATTCATATTGTATGTTGCGGGTATGGCAGACGACGACGTTCGCGCATACGGCTCAGTGGCGCCCCTGAAAGTGGGCCTGCTCAATGACTATCCAACGAAAGGCGACACCGACAACGACACCGTGGCTGCTCTGAAGCTGGTTATCGCCGATGCTTTGGCATCGGGCCTGATCGATCGCCCGGTCGAACTGGTCCAGCGCAATGTGGTCGGACTTCCCAATGGGACATACAAGGCTGTAGAGCATGCGTTCGACGAGCTGATCGAAGAAGGCTGCCTCGCCATCTTCGGACCGTGGGTGTCCGACAACGTCGTTCCGCTACGCCCGCACGTCGACGCCACGGCGCAGGCGCCGATCATCACGCTCTCGGGATCCGAGGGCGCACTCGGCGAATGGTGTTTTGCCCTCAACAACGGTTCGATGGCCGAGGAGCCGGTGATGCTGGCCGCGGTCATGATCGGTGACGGGCGATCACGCATCGCCATCGCCTACGAGTCGTCTCTGATTGGCAAGGAATACCTGTCCTTCGCGGAGAAAGCCTATTCGACAGCGGGCCTCACGGTGGTCTCGACGGTGGCGATTCCGCAGGTTGAAGCCGACAAAGCGCAAGCGGTCGAGCTGTTGCGCGCTGCAGAGCCGGACGCGCTGGTCCACGTCGGATTCGGGCACGGGCTGTGGGGGTTCTCGGACGCGCTACTGGCCGCAGGATGGGATCCGCCGCGATACACCACCACCGCGTTCGAGATGGCGCACATCAGCGCGGAATGGATGAGGCACCTCTCAGGTTGGATCGGCCTCGACAGCTAC
Organism: Mycolicibacterium iranicum; assembly: GCF_002101705.1. Lineage (GTDB taxonomy): Bacteria > Actinomycetota > Actinomycetes > Mycobacteriales > Mycobacteriaceae > Mycobacterium > Mycobacterium iranicum. The sequence goes on from NZ_LQPC01000019.1 coordinate 285,001, forward strand.
GACGAGCGCAACGCCGTCGGCCAGGAGTTCCTTGATCGCTTCGAGTCGGAGTACGGAAGGCGTCCCGGACACTCGATGCCTGGTCTCGCCCGCGACGCGGCCACCGTGATCGTGCGGGCACTGTCTATGGCCCGCCCGCTAACAGGGGAGGGTGTCAAGAACGGCATCGAACAGGTGAAACTCATTCCCTCGGCCAGCGGGGCGCCCGGAACGTTCCTGCGGTTCGGTCGCTGCATCCGACAGGGTTGGTTGGGCTCTGACTATCTGATCGCCCGCCGCATTGCACCGGACGGCTCGGCCCATGTCTTCCATGCCGCCCCGAGTGAGAACATCGCGCGCGCCGTCAGTGCGGGCTCACGCTAGCTGGATCGCGCCGAACACAGGCGCGGTGACAATGCCGGGTGGCTCGGCGAGCACATAGGGAATCGCGCGGACGGCGCCCATGGCGATCATCAGGTGCCCGGGCATCGCGTGTGTGCCGTCCGAATGGCCGTCCTCAGGCCCGACGTCGAGTTGCAGTTCAAAGCTCGGATTGCCGGCGATGACGGCGCGGATCAGCGGTGCGCGGTCGCCCGGCGCAAGAGGTTTGAGCCCCCACTGCGGCAAATCCCGAGTCAAAACCCACTCCTCGTGAATCGCCAGCAACGGTCTACCGGACCAGTGACCAACCCACGAGAAGCGCTGTCCCACTACCGTTCCCGCCTGAATTGTGCCGGCCTTGACCTTGATGTCGTGAGGCAGCGTAGTCGCGTCGACGGCGATATCGATGTGCGAAAGAGTCACGCCGAGCACATCGGCGGTCGCGTTGAGCGCCTGGCGGTAGGCCATGTCGAGCTTGGCGATGATCGGCGAGTTGACAGAGACGTCCTCGGGTGGCCTGCCCATGCCCATCAGGTCCACGAGCATCGGCCTGCTGTCGACAGCGGAGACATCGGTGGCCTCGTAGAGATCGATGCGATCGATGCTCTTGCTGAGCCCGGTCACCGTCGCGACGAGCCGCTCGAACATGAAGCCCGGATTCTCGCCGGCGGCGTGGAAACGCGATCCGCCGCGGCGGCACGCCTCGACGAAGGCGGCGTGGGTGGCTTCTCCGTACGTCGGCAGGTGGTTGTACGACGTGGTGGAGATGACGTTGATGCCGGCCGCGAGGAGTCGGCAAATGTCCTCTGCATTGGTTTCTACGGCGTGAGCCTTACTGGCGGTGTGAACGACCACATCAGGCTTGCGCGCAATGATCTCGTCTTTCGAAGCAGTCGCATGGACGCCTGTTGGCGACGCTAAGCCGCATAGCTCGGCCGCGTCTCTGTTCGCCTTCGCCGGATCGTAGACCAACACGCCGACAAGTTGAAAATCAGGATTCTCGATGAGCTCGCGGAGAGCGGCCCGGCCGACGGCACCTGTTGCCCATTGAGCTACGCGAGTCGTCAATCGAATTCTCCTGGTTGCGCTTTCGCGATATTCCGTCTGATGACGGCTTTCAAGCTACATGATGGAAGTTCCAACCGACAGGGTGTATGTTGGACCGGCGTCGTGCAGTGAGGAGCGTTTGGGTGTTGAAACCGGCATCAGTCGACGAGCTCGAACGGAGCATCCGCGAGGCGCAGGACAGATTCAACAAGGGCATGGGTGCCGACGGCGACGCGACTCCATACCCGTTGTTGAAGGAACTGCGCGCTCAAGCTCCGGTGCATCCTGGTTGGCCCGAAATGGGTGTGGTCGGCAATTCTGGCGATGGCCCACCGACGTTCACCGCGTACTCTTTCAACGCGGTCAAAGCTGTGTTCACCGACAACATCACCTTCAGCACGCGATGCTACGAGGACATTGTGCGGCCGCTGCAGGGGCCGACCATCCTGGAAATGCAGGAACCCGAGCACGCCGTCTACCGCAAGCTGCACGAGTTCGCGTTCGCCCGGTCTTCGATGAAGCGCTGGGATGACGAGTTGGTCGGGCCGCTGGTCGATCGCACCCTCGCGAAGCTCAAGGATGCCAAGCGCGCTGACCTCGTCGATGCGGTGTTCATGCCGATCCCGGTGCGGGTGATCGCAGCACTGCTCGGACTCCCTGACTCCGACGTGCTGCAGTTTCATCGCCTGGCGATCGACATCCTGGGCTTCCGAGGCGACATGGAAACCGCGATGAAGGCCTCGGCGGAAATGCGCGAGTATTTTGTCGGGATCCTCGCTGAGAAACGCAAAGCGCCCGCCGACGACATGGTGTCGATTCTGGCCGGTGCCGAGGTCAACGGCGTCAAGATGTCCGATGAGCAGATCTACGGCTTCATGCGGAACCTGTTGCCCGCAGGTGCAGAGACAACATCGCGATCCACGGCCAGCCTTGCCTATGCGTTGCTGACACATCCGGAGCAGCTGGACGCGGTGCTTGGCGACCGGAGTCTGCTGCCACAGGCGATCGAGGAAGGGATCCGTTGGGAGACACCGCTACTGAACTTCATGCGAGAGGTCACCTGCGACACCGAGTTGGAAGGAATCCAGATCCCCAAGGGCGCAACGATGATGCTCAGCTTGGGCAGCGCCAACCATGATGAATCACGATGGGATGAGCCCGAGCGCTTCAATATCTTCCGGAATCGGAAGCCGCACATTGGTTTCGCCCACGGAGCACATGTGTGTCTGGGCATGCATCTGGCGCGGCTGGAAAGCATGAAAATCTTCAATGCGCTATTCGACCAGCTACCCGGCCTGCGCCTGGACCCCGACGCGCCGCCGCCCTACATCACAGGCACGATGTTCCGGTCGCCGCCGCGGCTCGATGTGATCTGGGACTGAGCGCATGACCCGTATCATCCAGTGGGCGACCGGCGTCACCGGCACTATGTCGCTGCGTCATGTGATAGGCCGCGAGGATCTCGATCTCGTCGGGGTGCGCGTGTATGACCCGGCGAAGTCGGGCGTCGACGCGGGAAGACTGTGCGGCCTGCCGGCTACGGGCGTGACCGCCACCGATGACCGCGAGGCTCTGCTGGCCCTGGACGCCGATGTCGTGCTCTACATGGGGAAGGTCGAGACCGACACCCCCGGATGCTTCGCCGATGTCTGCGATCTTCTCGCGTCGGGCAAGAACGTGATCACCACCGGCAGCCGGTTCATCCACCCGAGATCATTGGACAGCTCGCTGGCCGACGGCATCGAAAGCGCCTGTAGAAAGGGTAGATCGGCGTTCCTGGGCCTCGGTCTCTATCCGGGCTTCATCGGCGAGTCGCTGGGTCCGATACTCTCACGCCTCACCCAGCGCACCGGCCGCATTGATGTTCGCGAAGTGCTGAACTACTCGACCTATGCAAGCCACGACCTGATCTTCAATGCAATGGGTTTCGGCTTTCCGCCCGACGACCCTACGCCGCTGCTTACCAACACCGAGTATGCCGCCGGCGCATGGATCGGCAGCGCGACCGTACTTGCCCAGGCTCTCGGTCTGCAGATCCGAAGCGTGCGTGGATACCGTGAAGTTGCCACGACGCCGAGGGCATTGACGGTGGCAGCCGGTGAGATACCCGCAGGCACCGTGGGGGCGATGCGTTTCGGAGTGGCTGCCGACTGCGGTCCGGTGACACTTTCGGTCGAGCACCTCACACGAATGGCCGACGACCTCGCGCCAGACTGGCCGACCGACATCGGTTACGAGGTGACGTTTGTCGGTGAGCCGAACCTGAGCTTTCACCTCGTGATCGGTTCTGACGACGAAGATCACGCCCAACAGGGCTGCCTGGCGACCGCCATGCACGCGATCAACGCGATACCGGCGGTGCTGGATGCCGACCCAGGTCTCTACGACCTGTCCACCATAGGTCCGTTCGTGGCGCACTGGACGCAGCGCTCATGACGCTGAACGTCATTGTGATCGGTACAGGTGGTGTCGGAAAGCCCGCCCTTCGCGCTCTGCTGGATAACCCGACGTATAACGTCGTCGGCGTCTGGGTGTCTTCCAATGCCAAAGCGGGCAGGGATGCCGGCGAACTTGCGGGCATCGATCGGACGACCGGAATCGTCGCCACGACTGACCTCGGCGAACTGCTGGCGGGCAAGCCACATTGCGCGGTGTACGCGGCGATCGCCGACACGCGGATGCTGGAGGCGCTGGGAGACTACTGCACAATCCTTCAGTCCGGCGTCAATGTTGTTGGTACGGGCGGGACATTCCTGCAGAATCCGTGGGGCGTGGTGCCTGAGGAGCTCTACCGCTCTGTCGAAGAGGCGGCGCAAGCGGGCGGAGTAAGCCTATACGTCAACGGCATCGACCCCGGCTTTGCCAACGACATCGTGCCCTTCGCGCTCGCCGGCACGTGTCAGAGCGTCGAACAGATTCGCTGCATCGAAATCTGCGATTACTCGACCTATGACAGTGCCCTCATCATGCGGGATCTGATGGGGTTCGGTCGGCCGCTCGAGGAGACCCCGATGGTCGTCGCTCCCGGTGCGCTCAAGATGGCGTGGGGTTCGGTGGTGGAGCTGGGAGCCAAATGGCTCGGGGTAGAACTCGACGACATCGCCGAGCACTCGGTCCGAGTGGCCGCCCCGGACGCTTTTGACACCGCGTGGGGGCACATTGCCGAAGGCACAGCTGCCGCCCTGAGATTCGAGGTGGCAGGTCTCGTCGACGGTCGGCCTGTCATCGTGGCAGAACACGTCACTCGCATGCGCGACGATCTGTGCCCGGAATGGCCCCGCCCTGCGACTGGCTCGTACACCTACCGCATCGAGATCACAGGGGAGCCGTCGTATTCGATGGACTTCAACCTCAGCAGCCGCAACGGCGACCATGCGCACGCGGGCATGGTCGCCACCGCATCGCGAGTCGTGAACAACATTCCGGCGGTGGTCGATGCTGCGCCGGGCATCGTTACGACGCTCGACCTCCCGCTGCCGTCCGGCAAGGGGCTGTTCCGCCGCACATGAACGCCGGGCCGGCTCATACTGCGACCGGCGCGCTGTGCCTGAGATACATCGCGTCCAGGAATGTCGCGGCGGCCAGGCACGCCGGACCCGTTCGGGCCCCGTCGAGCAGATCGAATGCATGCTGGGCACCGGGAAGTTCCAGATAGCCCACAGGGGACTGTGATTCCCGCCGTAGGCGGTCTACGAAGTGGCGGGCCTGCGCTACAGGGATGACACTGTCCGCGGAGCCGTGGACGACGAAGAACGGCGGTGTGGCGGTGGTGATCCGCGCCATCGGCGATGCCGACCGGAATATCTGAGGGTGGGAGCTTTGCGCCCGCTTCACGACAAGGTGTTCGAGGAAGCCCATGAACTGATCGCGTTCGACGCTTGACCTGTCCTCCCAGTCATATCTGCCGTAGAACGACACCGCGGCATCTACGCTGGCGTCCGCGTCGCCCAATTCCGCGTCGAACTCTGCGTCTTCACGGCTCATCGCTGCCAGCGCTGCAAGATGCCCGCCGGCGGAAGCGCCGGCGATAGCGAGGAAACCTGGGTCACCACCATGAATGGCTGCGTTCGCCCGCACCCATGCCACGGCGGCTTTGACGTCCATGATGTGACGGGGCCAGCGGTGTCTCGGCGAAACGCGGTAATCGATTGCGTAGCAGACCCATCCGCGAGCGGCCATGAAGGAGAGCAGCGCATGACCCTGGTGTCGAGATTTTCCGTACAACCAGGCGCCGCCGGGGACGAAGACCAACACGGGGGCCGGCTTGGGCGGTGCGCTCGCAGAACGCCAGATATCGAGCACCTGCGCGGGGTGGGTGCCATAGGGAACCGAAGAGTGCAGGAGGAAGCGCTCGCGTTGTCGAGCCATGGCAACCACCGGAGGCGTCCGCGCGGCCGGCGGCCACTCCTCAATGGCAGGAGCCATCCCGGCTAACGAAGCTGCGCAGGCCGCGAGAGTTTCACTGTGCGAATACGGAGTGGTCGGTGTAGGCCGGTCGCTTTCGGCACCCACAGAACGCTGCTGCAGGAACGCAGGAATTTGGCGCGCCATCCACGCCCCCATGGCCGCGGCGTCGGCGACTGGCTGCAGATGGGTGCCGATGATCGGGATCGAGGTGCTGGCTCGACTGACAGCGCCGAGGTACGCGACAGCAGTCCGTCCCAGGAGCCGACCGGCAAGTGAACACAGCGTCGTCCGAATCGGAATTTCATTTGCGGCGGACATTCATCGACGGTACGCCCATCCGACGAATCCTTCTGCATATCGACGCATTCGGAACGAACGCGTTGGAACGCCAGTCTGTTTCATTCTGTGTCACGTGCGCTCCATGGACTGGAACACCGCCTGTTCGGGTACACGGAGCGCGAATGGATGCGAAGGAGATCGCTGTGACCACACCCGACCACGCCGACAACACCGGTGACAATCTGCGGCACGCGGCAGAGCTGCAGAACCGGGCCAATAATGACCCGGCCACTGAACTGCCGACCGAAGACGTCGCCCCCGAGACGCCGTTGCCTGACTTCAACACCTGATCGCTCTGCGCCGATGGCTAGGGCCGGCCGGGTGGGCCAGCCAGTCTATTGCGAGTGATAACGTTTGCTCTCAAATCGGGTTTGTTTGGTTCTCATCCGCCTTGAGCTGATGCATCGAAGGGAAGTGACCATGGAGGACGTGCTCGGATACGGGGGCAAGAATGTCGTCGTCACAGGCGCGGCGTCGGGGATGGGGGAGGCCACGGCCCAGATCCTGGTCGACCTCGGTGCGCAGGTGACCGCGCTGGACATCAAGCCGACAACGGTTCCGGTAGCGCGCGCGATGCAGATCGATCTCCGCGATCGAGCGAGCATCGAAGAGGTGGCAGCCTCGATCGACGGGCCCGTCGACGGACTGTTCAGCTGCGCCGGTTTGCCGGGTCCACCGTTCAGCGAATGGGACACCATCCTGGTCAACTTCGTCGGCGCTCGGCATCTCGCAGAGCTGCTGGTGCCCAAGATGGGCGAAGGCTCCGCGATCAGCGTGATCTCGTCGTCCGCGGCGATCGGCTGGCAGGACCACATCAAGGTGATCACGACACTGCTGGAGACAGACGGTTTCGAGGCGGCGGTCGATTGGCTGAAAGCCAACGAGAAGAAGTGGTCATGGAGCGGTTACGCCTATTCGAAGTACATCATCGACGCCTGGGTGGGCTGGTGGTATCCCGTGTTGGGCCGTAAAGGCATCCGCATCAACTGCATCAACCCCGGGCCCACCGAGACGGCCATGATGCCGGCCTTCCAGGACCTGATGGGTAAGGAGACCGTCGACGACGCGATCGGGCCGGTCGGCCGATACTCCAGGGCAGAGGAGCAGGCCTGGCCGCTCGTCTGTTTGGGCAGCCCAAGGCTGAGTTATGTCGGTGGCACAGTGCTCTGGACCGACGGCGGCTGGCACGGCGCGATGACGATGGGCCGTCACAATGCGCAGTGGGCCGACACCGCAGCCGACCAGATGGCGAAAAAGAGCTGAGTCCGTGCTCAGATGAAATCCGAACCGCCATCCACATTGACCGTCGCTCCGGTGACGTAGCCGTTGCGCTTCGATGCCAGATACACGGTGGCTGAGGCGATCTCCTCGGGGAGACCTGCGCGACCGAGGTCACATGGATGGCCGTAGGTGCGTTCGACCCACGCCATGACGTCGTGCGGATCTGCCGAATCGAACCCATCAGCAGCCAATACATCCTTGAGAATCTCGGTGAAACTAGCCGTCACGATGGTGCCAGGGCACACGCAATTGACCAGGATTCCCTCGGGTCCCAGACTCTTGGACAGATTCTTGGTCAAGCTCGACAATGCGGCCTTCGACGCGGTGTAGGCGACCAGGCGTGGACTCTGCCGCTGAATGGAGTGCGCGGACAGGGTGACAATCCGAGCCCAATCGGCAGCCCGCAGTAGCGGCAATGCCGCGCGCACTGAGCGCACCGCCGACATGGTGCCCAACTCGAAAGCGGCGTGCCAGTCGGCATCGTCGAGTTCGTCGAACATGCCTGCATTCGGTCCGACGGTGTGCACGAGAATGTTCAGGCTCCCCCACGCCTTGGCTACTGTCGCGTAGCCGGCGCTGATGGAATCAGCGCTTGTCATGTCGACGCTGAGCGGAAGCACCTCGGGAGCACCGGCTTTCCGGATGCGGTGCGCCGCGGATTCCAGGGCATCTACGCCGCGAGCCATGACAGCTACACAGGCGCCTTCTGCTGCGAGAGTCTCGGCAATGGCCAGCCCCATGCCCTTGCTACCGCCTGTGACTACGGCTTTGGCGCCGTAGCCCGGATTTTGCGTGGTAATTGGTGTGGGTTCGGTGTGATGCCGAGTTGTGTTGTTGGGTAGTGGTTTTCGTGTGGT
>NZ_LQPC01000020.1 GCF_002101705.1 Mycolicibacterium iranicum
ACCACCGCGGCCACACCGCACTCGGCGGTCAACCACCAGCCAGCCGCGTACCTAACCTCTCAGGTCAGTACAACTAGCCGACCAGCACGGCGTAGCGGGGCTTGATCACCTCGTCGATGATCGCCAGCCGCTCGTCGAAGGAGATGAACGCCGACTTCATTGCGTTGATCGTGAAGCGCTGCAGATCACTCCACCCGTAACCGAACGCCTCGACCAGACGCAGCATCTCCTGGCTCATCGTGGTGTCGCTCATCAGCCGGTTGTCGGTGTTCACGGTGACCCGGAACCGCAACTTCGCGAGCAGCGCGAACGGATGCTCGGCGATGCTGGCGACGGCTCCGGTCTGCACATTGCTGCTGGGGCACAGCTCCAGCGGAATCCGCTTGTCCCGCAACAGGGACGCCAGCCGGCCGAGCGTCGCATCCCCGTCGTCGTTGACGACGATGTCGTCGACGATGCGCACGCCATGGCCGAGACGGTCGGCGCCACAGAACGCGATCGCCTCGTGGATGGACGGCAGGCCGAACGCCTCGCCCGCGTGAATGGTGAAGCGCGCGTTGTTGCCTCGCATGTACTCGAACGCGTCGAGGTGACGGGTGGGCGGGTAGCCCGCCTCGGCGCCCGCGATGTCGAAGCCGACAACGCCCTTGTCCCGGAACCTGATCGCCAGCTCGGCGATCTCCCGCGACCTCGCTGCGTGCCTCATCGCCGTCACCAGACAGCGGACCGTGATGGAGCGCCCCTCCGACGCGGCGGCCTTCTCCCCGTCGGCGAAGCCGGCCAGCACCGCGTCGACGACGGCATCCAGCGACAGTCCGCCGTCAATGTGCAGTTCCGGCGCGAACCGGACCTCTGCGTAGACGACGTGGTCGGCGGCCAGGTCTTCGACGCACTCCCGCGCAACCCGGTGCAGCGCATCCGCGTTCTGCATGACGCCGACGGTGTGTGCGAACGGCTCCAGGTAGCGCACCAGCGACCCGCTGTGCGCGGCGGTGCGGAAGAACGTCGCCAGACCGTCCGCGTCGGTGACGGGCAGCTCGCGATACCCGTACTGCTCGGCAAGGTCGAGAACCGTCGACGGCCGCAGACCCCCGTCCAGGTGGTCGTGCAGCAACGCCTTCGGTGCCTGCCTGATGTTGTCGAGAGTGAGCGGTGTCTTCACTGATCCCCCTCAGATGGTGATCCGGTCGATGATGAGCGGCCGCACCGGTGGCGCCGACGGGCCGACGCTCCACGCGCCGTCGAGTTCGCGCAGCGCGGGCATGAGACGCTCCGGTGTATCGGTGTACAACGTGAACAGCGGTTCGCCTGCGGTGACGGGTTCGCCGGGCCTGCGATGGATGCGGATCCCCGCGCCGAATTGCACCTGCTCGCCAGGGACCGAGCGGCCTGCCCCCAGCCGCCACACCGCCAGTCCCACCGCCATCGCGTCGATGTCTCCCATCGTGCCACCATGGGCGGCGTTGACGGTTTCGGTCTGCGAACCCAGAGGCAGCGCAGCGGTCGCGTCTCCACCTTGCGCGGCGACCAGTGCGCGGAAGCGATCCATCGCGGTCCCGTCGCGAAGCGTCGCCGCGGGATCGACCTCGTCCAAACCGGCGGCGTCACACATTTCACGCGCCAGTGCCAGCGTCAACTCCACCACGTCGGCTGGTCCGCCACCGGCGAGCACCTCCAGGGATTCGACGACCTCGATGGCGTTGCCCACCGTGCGCCCCAGAGGCACGTGCATGTCGGTGAGCAACGCCCGCGTGTCGACGCCGTACTCGGTGCCGAGTTCGACCATGGTGCGCGCAAGCTCGCGCGACTCCGCCTCGGTGTCGAGAAATGCTCCCGAGCCGACCTTCGAGTCGAGCACCAAAGCCCGAGTGCCTTCGGCGATCTTCTTGCTCATCACCGAACTCGCGATCAACGGCAACGACTCCGTTGTTGCGGTGACGTCGCGTAAGGCATAGATCTTGCGATCGGCCGGCGCGAGCTCACCGGCAGCGAAGATCGCCGCGCCGAGGTCGCAGAGTTGTTGGCGTATCTGAGATTTCGCGATCTCGGCGGTGAAGCCCGGGATGGATTCCAGTTTGTCGAGTGTGCCGCCGGTGTGACCGAGCCCGCGCCCGGCCGCCTGCGGCACCGCGCCTCCGCAGGCCATCACGATCGGCACCAGGGGGATCGTGATCTTGTCGCCGACCCCGCCGGTGGAGTGCTTGTCGACCAGCGCGAGGGGTTTGCCGCCGCGGCGGAGGTCGCTGAAGTCGAGCCGCTCCCCCGAGGCGATCATCGCCGCCGTCCAGCGGGCGATCTCGCCGTTGGTCATGCCGCGCAGGAAGATCGCCATCAGTAGGGCTGACATCTGTGCATCGGCGACACGACCATGGGTATAGGCGTCGATCACCCAGTCGATCGCCGCATCGGACAGCACCCCGCCGTCGCGCTTGGTCCGGATGATGGACGGAGCATCGAGATGCGACACGGGTGCCGCGGCGTCGAACGTCATGGGGTCTCGTCGAGGGGATGACGGTTCCGGTTGAGGTCGTCGGGCCCGAACGCATCGGGCAGAAGCTCGCGCAGTGGTTTGGGGCCCTGCGGGTGGTCGATCAAAAGCTCGCCTCCCCCGTGCTCGAGGAGCACCTGCCGGCACCGGCCGCACGGCATCAGAACGTTGCCGTCAGGGCCCACGCAGGACAGCGCGACCAGGCGCCCGCCGCCCCCGGAATGTAGGGCACAAACCACTGCGCACTCGGCACAGAGACCTACGCCATATGAGACATTTTCCACATTGCATCCGGCCACGATCCGGTCATCGTCGACCAGTGCCGCCGCCCCCACCCGGAAGCGCGAGTACGGCGCATAGGCGTTGGCCGAAACGTCAATAGCCTTGCGGCGCAACACTTTCCAGTCGATATCGGTCGTCATGACATACCGCCCGGAGGCATTCTGAATGCATTCCGAACCCGCAGCGAAGAACCACGAAGTTGCAGATAGGGCACCCTAACTCGGTGTTCATTCGGTGACATATCGCCACACGCTAGTTCGTTGAGGAGTACGAAGGGGATTAGAGTCGCCCCGAGGTTTGGGGGCCGGTAAGCAACACCGTGTTCGCAAGCCTCCACCGATGCCGTTGGAGGGACCTATGAGTACGGCAACACCAGCCGATACCGATGTGCCGGCACCGCGCTCGAAGCCGGCGCGCCGCCGCACGTTCTACCGTGGCGACCCGGGCATGTGGTCGTGGGTACTGCACCGCATCTCGGGTGCGACGATCTTCTTCTTCCTCTTCGTGCACGTGCTCGACACTGCCCTCGTGCGCGTGAGCCCACAGGCTTACAACGAGATCATCGAGACCTACAAGACGCCGATCATCGGGCTCATGGAGATCGGACTCGTCGCCGCCGTTCTCTACCACGCGCTCAACGGCATCCGGATCATCCTCGTCGACTTCTGGTCCGAGGGTCCCCGGCACCAGCGCACGATGCTCTGGGTCGTGGCCGGCGTCTTCCTCGCGGTGTTCATCACCTCGTTGGGAATCATCGGCATGCACATGGCGGAGAGGTTTCTGTAGATGCCTGAGAATCCGTACGACCACATCACCGATCGCGGCGGTCCGGCGCCCGTCATGCAGCGCAGCTACGACCGCCCGCCCGGACTGGACAACCCGCGCGCCCCGCGCCGCGCCGGTGGCATGCCGAACTTCGAGAAGTACGCCTGGCTGTTCATGCGGTTCTCGGGCATCGTGCTCGTGTTCCTGGCCCTGGGCCACCTCTTCATCATGTTGCTCTGGGAAGACGGTGTGTACCGCATCGACTTCAACTACGTCGCCGAGCGGTGGTCCTCGCCGTTCTGGCAGACGTGGGATCTGCTGCTGCTGTGGCTGGCCCAGCTGCACGGCGGCAACGGCATGCGCACGATCATCGCCGACTACACCCGCAAGGACTCCACCAAGTTCTGGCTGAACACTCTGCTGGCGCTGTCCATGGCGTTCACGCTGGTGCTCGGGACCTACGTCCTGCTGACGTTCGACGCGTCGATTTCCTGAGAAGGAGAAGCCCAATGATTGTTGAACACCGCTACGACGTCGTGATCGTCGGCGCCGGTGGAGCGGGCATGCGAGCGGCCGTCGAATCCGGGCCGCGCGCCCGGACCGCGGTGCTGACCAAGCTCTACCCGACCCGCTCTCACACCGGTGCCGCTCAGGGTGGCATGTGTGCCGCGCTGGCCAACGTCGAGGAAGACAACTGGGAGTGGCACACCTTCGACACCGTCAAGGGTGGTGACTACCTGGCCGACCAGGACGCCGTCGAGATCATGGCCAAAGAAGCCATCGACGCGGTGCTCGACCTGGAGAAGATGGGGATGCCGTTCAACCGCACCCCCGAGGGCCGCATCGACCAGCGCCGTTTCGGTGGCCACACCCGCGATCACGGCAAAGCGCCCGTGCGCCGCGCCTGCTACGCCGCCGACCGCACCGGCCACATGATCCTGCAGACGCTGTACCAAAACTGCGTCAAGCACGACGTCGAATTCTTCAACGAGTACTACGCCCTCGACATCGCGCTGACCGAGACGTCGTCGGGCCCCGTGGCCACGGGTGTGATCGCCTATGAACTCGCGACAGGTGACATCCACGTCTTCCACGCCAAGGCGATTGTCTTCGCCACCGGCGGTTCAGGCCGGATGTACAAGACCACCTCGAACGCGCACACGCTGACCGGCGACGGGCTGGGCATCATCTTCCGCAAGGGACTTCCCCTGGAAGACATGGAGTTTCACCAGTTCCACCCGACGGGCCTGGCCGGCCTGGGCATCCTGATCTCCGAGGCCGTGCGCGGCGAGGGCGGGCGACTGCTCAACGGAGAGGGCGAGCGCTTCATGGAGCGCTACGCACCCACCATCGTCGACCTGGCTCCGCGCGACATCGTGGCGCGCTCGATGGTTCTCGAGGTGCTCGAAGGCCGCGGCGCCGGCCCCAACAAGGACTACGTCTACATCGACGTGCGGCACCTCGGCGAGGACGTGCTCGAAGCCAAGCTGCCCGACATCACCGAGTTCGCCCGCACGTACCTCGGCGTGGATCCGGTCAAGGAGCTGGTCCCCGTCTACCCGACGTGCCACTACGTCATGGGCGGAATCCCGACAACCGTCAACGGCCAGGTTCTGCGCGACAACACCACCGTCATTCCCGGTCTCTACGCCGCAGGAGAGTGCGCGTGCGTGTCGGTGCACGGGGCGAACCGGTTGGGTACCAACTCGCTGCTCGATATCAACGTGTTCGGACGCCGCGCCGGTATCGCCGCCGCGAACTACGCACTGGGACACGACTTCGTTGAACTTCCGGAGAACCCCGCCGAGATGGTGGTCGGCTGGGTCGGGGACATCCTCTCCGAGCACGGCAACGAGCGGGTGGCCGACATCCGCGGCGCGCTGCAGCAGTCGATGGACAACAACGCCGCGGTGTTCCGCACCGAGGAGACCCTCAAGCAGGCGCTGACCGACATCCACGCCCTCAAGGAGCGGTACTCCCGAATCACGGTGCAGGACAAGGGGAAGCGCTACAACAGCGATCTGCTCGAGGCGATCGAGCTGGGCTTCCTGCTCGAGCTCGCCGAGGTCACCGTCGTCGGGGCGCTCAAGCGCAAGGAGTCTCGCGGCGGACACGCCCGCGAGGACTACCCCAACCGCGACGACACCAACTACATGCGCCACACGATGGCCTACAAGGAAGGCTCCGACCTTCTGAGCGACATCCGGTTGGACTACAAGCCCGTGGTCCAAACGCGGTACGAGCCAATGGAACGGAAGTACTGACCCTCATGACTTCCGACGAGCGCTTGCGCGAGGAGACGAGATGACCTCCGTTTTGGAGAAGCCCGGCACCGGCGATTCCGAGCTGCCGCCCGTGCCAGAGGGCGCGGTGATGGTGACCCTGAAGATCGCCCGCTTCAACCCTGAGTCGCCTGACGACGCCGGGTGGCAGAGCTTCCGCGTGCCGTGCCTGCCGTCGGACCGCCTGCTCAATCTGCTGCACTACGTGAAGTGGTACCTGGACGGGACGTTGACGTTCCGCCGGTCCTGCGCGCACGGCGTGTGCGGATCCGATGCCATGCGCATCAACGGCGTGAACCGGCTGGCGTGCAAGGTGCTGATGCGCGACATGCTGCCGAAGAACCCGAAGAAGCAGTTGACGATCACGATCGAGCCGATCCGCGGACTGCCGGTGGAGAAGGACCTCGTCGTCGACATGGAGCCGTTCTTCGACGCGTTCCGCGCCATCAAGCCGTATCTGATCACATCGGGCAATCAGCCTACGCGCGAACGTATTCAGAGCCAGACCGACCGGGCCCGCTACGACGACACCACCAAGTGCATCCTGTGCGCGTGCTGCACGACGTCGTGTCCGGTGTACTGGAGCGAAGGGTCCTACTTCGGCCCCGCGGCGATCGTCAACGCGCACCGGTTCATCTTCGACTCGCGTGACGAAGGCGCCGCCGAGCGGCTCGACATCCTCAACGAGGTCGACGGCGTCTGGCGCTGCCGCACGACGTTCAACTGCACCGAAGCCTGCCCACGCGGCATCCAGGTGACCAAGGCGATCCAGGAAGTCAAGCGCGCGTTGATGTTCGCGCGCTAGCGTGTCGCTGCTGTCCTGGCAACCCGTCGCCGACACGGCGGCGCGGCTGTTCGCACTGACCGTCAACCCGGCGCCGAAGCCGGCCGTTCGGTTTCCTGACATCGAAGGCATCGTCGAGAGCGACACCGTCGCCACCCGGCACGGACCCACCCCGGTCACGATCTACCGTCCGCCCACGTCCACCGGCCGCCCCGCCGTCTACGTCAACATTCACGGCGGCGGCTTCGTCGTCGGCCATCCCGAGCAGGACGACCCGTGGTGCCGGTATCTCGCCGCCCACGCCGGCGTGGTCGTCGTCAACGTCGACTATGTCCTGGCCCCCGCTCGCCGTTTTCCGGCCGCGGCGGAGCAGGTGTTCGACGTGGTCCGCTGGGCCAGCGCCGCCGAACGCGACTGGGACGGCAGCCGGCTCTGCGTCGGCGGCCAGAGCGCGGGCGGCAACCTGTCAGCGGCGGTCTCGCGGATGGCGCTGGAAGCCGGCGGACCGCGTATCTCTGCGCAGGTGTTGCACTATGCCCCATTGGATTTGGTGACGCCCACATCGGAGAAGAAGTCTCCGATCGGCTCCCGCGCGATCCTGACGCCATGGATGGGTGAGGTCTTCGACACCGCCTACCTTCCGCGCCGCGAGGACCGGGAGCACCGATTCGCCTCGCCCGCTTGGGGATCGAATGCCGACGACATCTCCGGCATCGCGCCCGCGATCGTCGTCACCACCGAGTACGACCGGTTGCGCGACGAAGGCGTGCGCTACGCCGCGAAGCTCGACGAGGTCGGCGCGCTGATGCGCCACTACGACGTGGCGGGCGTCGACCACGGCTACAACATCATGAGCGACGACGTCGACACCACGCGGCGGATGTACGACGCACTGGTAGCCGACGTCGTCGCGGCCACCGCTCCCGCTTAACGGTTGCGGCGTGCCAGGAAGTCGCGAATCAGATCCGTGACGGCGTTGAAGTCGCTCTCCAGCAGGAAATGGCCGCCGTCGCGAAGGTGGATCTCCGCGTCCACCGCGTCCTGGGCGAAGGCCCTCGCGCCATCGGGCCCGAAGAACGGATCCTTGTCGCCCCAGACGGCCAACAGCGGAACGCCGCTGGCCCGCAGGTAGTCGTGCAGCGCGGGATAGAGCTTCGGGTTGGTGGCGTAGTCGAGAAACAACTTCAACTGGATCTTGTCGTTGCCCGGCCGCGACAGCAGCGCATAGTCGTGATGCCACGTGTCGGGGCTGACCACGGACTCGTCGGGAACACCGGCGACGTACTGCATCTTCGTCGTCTCGAAGGTCAGGATCTGCCGCAGCGCCGACTCGGTCTCCGGCGTCTGCTCCCGCTGATAATCCCAGGCCGGCTGCCAGCCGTCGGCGACGAATCCCGCCTCGTACCCGTTGCCGTTCTGCGTGATGATGGCCGTGATCGCCTCCGGGTCCCGCAGAGCGAGGCGCCAGCCCACGGGCGCGCCGTAGTCCTGGACGTAGATCGCATAGCGCGACACCCCGAGTTGGGTCAGCAGATCGGCGACATGGTCGGCCAGGGCGTCAAAGGTGTAGTCGAACTCGTCGACTGTCGGGGCGTCGGAATAGCCGAAGCCGAGATAGTCGGGGGCGATCACGCGATACCGGTCGGCCAGCGCCGGGATCAGGTTGCGGAACATGAACGAGCTGGTCGGGAACCCGTGCAGGAGCACGACGACGGGCGCATCGAGGGCGCCCGCTTCCCGATAGAAGACCTGACGGCCGCGGACAGTGGCGTAGCGATGGTGAACCTCGAGCACGACTAACTCCTATAAGTAGTTTTGATGGTTATAGGCAGTTAACCGCGTCGTTGTGTAACCTGTCAACAGTCTTTTGGAGGTTAGTTATGGAGCTTCGTGTCACCACCGCGTCCGACGAGGCATTCCTGCTCGATCTGCTCAACACCACGCCGGTCGTCGACGGCGTGCCGACCGATGCACTGCCTGACCTCGCCACGTCCGCCGACTGGTTGGCCGCCCACGGGGTGCCTGTGCGCACCCAGGAGTGGGCGGCGCTGGTCGAAGCCAGAGCCGCATTGCAGGCGGTGGTTCGCGGCGACGCGTCGCCCGCGGTTCTTCAGCCGTTCGTGACCGACGTCGTCGTGACACCGACCGTCGGCGACGACGGGGTGACATGGCAGCCGCGCGGGATGGAAGGGGCTGCGCGGGCGGTGCTGGCCTGGGACGGACTGCGGGTGCACAGCCCCGGCCGGCTACGTCCGTGTGCGAACACCGATTGCCACCTGTTCTTGATCGACAGGAGCAAGCCGAACACCGCCCGGTGGTGCTCGATGGCGATCTGCGGCAACCGGATGAAGGCCCGCAGGCACTATCACCGTTCCCGCGGCTAGGGCCTCACTCGCCCTTCTTCGGGTCCGCGACGCCTGCGGGGTCGGGTTCGTCCTCGGCAGGCTCGGGAGGCTCGGGCTCGGTGCCCTCGCCTGTCCGTTCGGCGACCTGCTCGTCGTAGTAGCGGATGACGACCGCCAGCGCCGCGGCGACCGGGACGGCCAGAAAAGCACCGATGACGCCGAACGCCGACGCGCCCAGCGTCACGGCCAGCAGCACGAGCACGGCGTGCAATTTCATCGACTTCGACTGCAACCACGGCTGCAGGACATTGCCCTCGAGCTGCTGTACGGCCAGGATGATCCCCAACACGATCAGCGCCGTCACCGGACCGTTGGCAACCAGAGCGACCAGCACCGCCAGACCGCCGGCGACAAAGGCACCGACGATCGGCACGAAGCCACCGATGAACGTGATGACCGCCAGCGCGTAGGCCAACGGCACACCGAGGATGACCAGCCCGATGCCGATGAGCACCGCATCGACGAGGCTGACCAGGGCCTGCGTGCGAATGAAACCACCCAGCGTCGTCCACATCCGCTCCAGCACAGCGGCCAGATGCGGCGCCGCGGGATGCCCTGCCGCGCGCCGCAGCCACGGAATGAAGCCGGGCCCGTCCTTGAGCAGGAAGAAGGTGACGACCACAGCGGTGAAGAAGGTCACCAGCGCCGAGGTCGCAGCGCCGACGCCGGTGAACACTCCCGACGCGATCTGCGCGCTACTGGAGTTGAGTCGGTCGGTGATGGCGGCGACCGCCGAATTGAGTTGCGCCTCACTGATGTTCAGCGGAGGTCCACCCAGCCAGTCCCTGACTTTGACGACGCCCGCGCTAGCTTGCTCGGCCAGTTCGGTGGATTGCTCGACGATCGCCGGGGCGATCGCGGCGACCACTCCGCCGACGACGCCCAGGGCCACCAGCAGCGCCAGCAGAACCGCCGCGGCCGGGGGCACCCCCTTGTTGCGCAGCCACCGCACCGGCGGCCACAGCACGGTACACACGATGAGTGCCAGCGCCACCGGCAGAAGAATCACCCAGGTCTCACCGACCACCCATGCCAGCACCCACAGCGCCGCGGCGATGGCAAGGAACTGCACCGCCACGACGGCACTGGACCGCAGGTGGCTGGCGTAGACCGCACCGCGGCCGGGCAACGTGCTCGATCTGTCGTCCACGCTTCCTTCGTACCCCGCGGCGGCCGTTTCACGTGTGCACCGCGCGCCAAACGGGCCGATCTGTCAGGTGAGCTGCCCATCCCCGCCGTGCGACAGGTCACAGCTGCGCCGCGTTCGGTTTCGGCCGTTCGTCACGTCGGTACATACAACCGACCAACATCCGTCCCGCATACCAGGGACGGCGCAAAGGAGACACGACGATGGGTGAACTGTCCAACGGTGCCGAGAAGCTGACCGGAGCCGCCAAGGAAGCCGCCGGCAAAGCCCTCCAGGACGACCAGCTGCAGACCGAGGGCAAAGCCGATCAGGTCAAGTCCGATGTCACCAAGGCAGTCGACGACGCCAAGGAGGTGGCGGCCGAGAAGGCGCAGGACGTCAAGCAGACCATCAGCAGCACCGCCGACGATCTTGCCGCCAAGGCCGACAGCGTCAACGGCAAGGGTGTGGCCTTCGGCATCGGGGCCGCGGCCCTCGCTGTGGGAGCTGTCTGGGTCGCCTATCGGGTGGCCAAGGCGTCGGCGAAGCGCCATCCGGCCGTCCGGGTCGCGCGGTCGGCGGTGCACGCAGTCCGCGAGCGCTGAGCCCGGCGGTGCGGCGCGGCTGTCACATTCGGCCGCGCTGCGCCGTCTCATGGGTATGACGCCAACACGCATCGCACCCGTACCCCCGCAACGCGCATCGCTGATGACCCGGCTGATGTGGCGCTACGCCAAACGCCGTTTCGGCGAAGTACCGGAACCGTTCGCGATCTACGCCCACCATCCCGGTGTGATGATCGCGGGTGCCATGCACGAGGGCATGCTGGAACGGGCCTCCACCGAGTTGCCGGCCAGCGTGCGCGAACTGGCCGTCTACTGGGTTGCCCGGCAGATCGGCTGCTCGTGGTGCGTCGACTTCGGGGCGATGCTGATGCGCCTGGACGGCCTGGACATGGCCCGGCTCAAAGACATTGACGACTACGCGACCTCCCCGAACTTCTCCGACGACGAGCGCGCCGCCATCGCCTACGCGGCGGCGATGACGACAGACCCGCACACCGTGACTGACGAACAGGTCGACGATCTTCGCCGCCGGTTCGGGGACAAGGGCGTGATGGAGCTGACCTACCAGATCGGTGTGGAGAACATGCGGGCCCGGATGAACGCCGCGCTGGGGATCACCGAGCAGGGCTTCAATTCGGGCGATGCCTGCCGGGTGCCCTGGCGTACCTGACGCCGGTGCCTGGACTCCGGGTGAATGCGGTTGAATCGACCTGATGAGTGAGGACGAAACCCGCACCGGTGGACGGCCGCGCGACGCCTCGATCGATCAGAAAGTGCTGTCGGCGACGCGCGAACTGCTCATGGAGGTCGGGTGGGACGAGCTCAGCGTGCGCATGGTCGCCACGCGGGCAGGTGTCGGCCGCGCGAGCCTCGCCCGGCGCTGGAACTCGAAGGCCGAACTGGTGTTGCACGCGATCCTCGGTGAATCCCCTGACCTCTCACCGTTCTCGGGAACCGACCTCGCCGGCTGGATCGACTGGGTCGTGCGGGGCAGCCACGAGCTGTTCAGCGCCCCCGACGTTCGCGAAGCAGTCCCCGGCCTGCTGCTCGCGCTTCGGGAGAACGCCGACCTGCGCAACGCTCTGTGGGCTGATTTCAGCGGCCCAGCCGTCAAACTTTTCACCGAGCACGTGGAGTCCGGCACACCTGCGCAACGCAGACGGGCCGCGTTGGATGCCAAGGCTCTACTCGTGATGGCAGCGGGCGCAGCACTTTTCATGACCAGCATCGCGGTCGAGGATGACTCCGATGCCCTGCGTAAACGCATCACCGCGCTACTGCAGGCCGGCGTGCGACGCGAATGACTCGACGATGGCGGCCTGCGGGGATCGCCATTGCAGGTCGAGGTCGCCCAAGGTGGCGCTGTCGTCGGTGGGCGTCGCCGCGGTCAGCAGGGTCATGGCTTCATAGCTCAGTCCGTCAGGCAGCGCGATGAACCGCGACAACAGATCTGCGGCGCGGGCCGCGGTCAGCAGTGCGCCCACCGGTACGCGAACGCGGCGGATCCGCCTGCCCAGGCCACGCTCGAGCGCATCGATCATCTCGTCGAACGTCAGCAGCACCCCGCCGCAGACATAGCGGCGTGGCCCCTGGCCGGGCCTCATCACCCGGGCGTGCACCTCGGCGACATCGCGAACGTCGATCATCTGCATGCCGCCACGCAGCCTCGGCGCCACGGCGTGGCGTATTAGCGGCGCCCACCCGCGTTCGGTGACCCCCGCGGCGGTGTGGAAGGGGGCGCCGACGACACTCGACGGGTAGGTGACCACCACAGGCGCACCGCCGCACTGCAATTCGCGCGCCACCCGATCGGCGTAGCTCTTCGTCTTGGCGTAGGCACTGCGTCCGTCGGCCGGAGGGGTGTCGGGCGTGATGACGCCGTTCGCGGGCGGAAACAGCGCGCTGTAACTGCTCACGGACACCACCGGATCGAGCCCGGCCTCGACGGCGCGCCGCATGATCGATTCCGCCGCATAGGCATTCACGTCCCACATCAATCGGCTTCGGCGCTCGTCGGTGCCCACCACCCCTGCCGCGTTCACCACGGCGTCGACACCTGTGAGCAGCCTGGCGATGTCAGCATCCCGTCGGACGTCTCCAACGACGATCGTCACGGATCCGAGCGCGCGCAACGCACCGATGACGGGCGCAGTGTCCTCGCCTGGTGGCACCAGCAGACGGACGTCATGCCCGGCCGTCAGCAGCCCGCGAGCGATATGGGCGCCGAGATATCCGGTCGCGCCTGTCATTGCGACGTACACGGGACGACCTCCTGTGGTGGTAAGTTACGGTGCCAATGGTATCGAAAAAGGCATTCGCCCCCGCGCGGCTGGGTCCCCTCACCCTGAAGAACCGGTTCGTCAAAGCCGCGACCTTCGAGGGAGTCATGCCGCGCGGACAGGTCACCGAGGCCCTCGTCGACTTCCACGAAGCGGTCGCCCGAGGCGGGGCGGCGATGACGACAGTCGCCTACTGCGCCGTCTCCCCCGGCGGACGGGTGCACCGGGACACCGTCGTCCTCGACGCCGACCGTGCAGCACAGCTGCGGAAAGTGACGAGCGCCGTGCACGATGCGGGCGCGTTGGCGTGCGCGCAGATCGGCCATGCCGGGCTTGTCGCCAACACGCTGTCGAACCGAACGCCGACACTCGCGCCGTCGACCCGTCTGAGCGCACCGGCCATGGGCCTGGTCAGAGGTGCCACCGGAGAGCAACTGGAATCGGTGGTCGACGACTTCGGAGCGGCGGCCGCCCGCGCCGTCGACGCCGGCTTCGACGCGATCGAAATCCACATGGGCCACGGTTATCTGCTCAGCTCGTTCTTCAGCCCCAAGCTCAACAAGCGCACGGACCGCTACGGCGGCGACGTCACCCGCCGCGCCGAGCTGGCCCGCCGCGTCGCCGAGCAGGTCCGGCGCTCCGTCGGCGAAAACGTTGCTGTCACAGCCAAGTTCAACATGGACGACGGGGTGCGCGGCGGCTTCTGGCTGACCGACAGTGTGCCGACCGCTCGGCTCCTGGAGGCCGACGGCCACCTCGATGCCCTTCAGCTGACCGGCGGAAGTTCCCTGCAGAACCCGATGTACTACTTCCGCGGAGACGTACCGATGGACGAGTTCATCGCCTCACAGCCCCGAGCCGTGGGGCTCGGTCTACGCGTCATCGGCAAGCGGCTGTTCCGGTCCTACCCCTTCGAGGAGGCGTTCTTCCTGCCACTGGCCCGGCAGTTCCGCGAGCAGCTGTCGATGCCGCTGATGCTCCTCGGCGGCATCAACCGGCTCGACACCGCGCAGCAGGCACTCGCGGAGGGTTTCGAGTTCGTGGCGATGGCGCGCGCATTGCTACGGGAGCCCGATCTGGTCAACCGATTCCGCGACGACGTGGCCGAGGAAGGTCTGTGCATTCACTGCATGAAATGCATGCCGACCGTCTACAGCGGCACGCACTGCGTGCTAGTGCAACGGTGAGCCGGTGAACTTGTCGGGGTTGGCGACGTCGTAGATCGCGACCACCCGACCGTCGCGCACCGTGAGCGCCTGGATGCGCGCCATGATGGCCGGCGCGTCGTCGGTGGCGTCCGCGCCCGGCGAATAGACCCCCAGTTCGCCGTTGACCAATCCCAGCACGCTGTTGGCCAGCAGGCGTTCCGGTCCGTACTTGGCGCCGAGGCCGAGCAGGAAGCGGGCCACCTTGTCCCGTCCGTGGATGACACGAGCCGCCGTCGGCGCTTTGCGGTTCGAATCGCCGGTGAAGGTCACGTCGGGATGCAGCAGCGACACCACGACATCCAGGTCCCCCGAGGCCATCGCCGCCAGCAGCTTGCCGACGACCTCGGCATGCTCAGGAGCTGGAGGCGGAGCCGACGACACCGCCCGCCGTGCCCGCGATGCCAGCTGACGGGCCGACTCCGGCGTCGACCCGAGAATCTCGGCGATCTCGGTGAACGGCACCGCGAAACCGTCATGCAAGACGAACGCGACCCGCTGATCCGGCGTCAGATTCTCCAGCACCACCATCGCCGCGAAGCGTGCGTCCTCGTCAGCCACCACCGCGGACAACGGGTCGTCTCTGTCCAATCCCGTCACCACAGGTTCAGGCAACCACTCGCCGACATAGGTCTCACGTCGGTGCGCCGCCGACCGCAGACGGTCCAGCGCGAGACGGCTCACCACCGTCGTCAACCATGCCTTCAAATCGTTGACCGCGGTCCCCGGATTCGCCGCCCATCTCAGCCACGCATCCTGAACAATGTCTTCAGCGTCGGCGACGGTGCCGGTGAGTCGATAGGCGACCGACAGCAGGTGCGGTCGCATCTGCTCGAACTCGCCGACGCGCGCGGTGGCGGTCATGTGTCGAGTCTAGAACCGACGGATCGGTGCTGCCTGACGGCGGAATCCGTCGCCAAGTTTCCTCCATGCAACGATTTCCGCGTACGCGGCGCATAGCCACCACCGGAACCGTATATTTCGCCCATGGCTATCACGGAGGATCCGTCGACTCCCGCGGTCGGCGCCAAGGGGTTGCAGGCGGGCGCCCTGGGTCTGGTCGGCAACGTCGTCATCGGATTGGCGGCCGTCGCACCGGCCTACAGCCTGGCGGCGACCCTGGGCTACGTCGTCCTCGGAGTCGGCGAAAAGGCTCCGTCCATGTTCGTCCTGGCGTTCATCCCGATGCTGCTCGTCGCCTTCGCCTACAAGGAGCTCTCGCAGGACACCCCCGACTGCGGCACGACATTCACCTGGGGCACGAAAGCCTTCGGGCCGTGGATCGGCTGGATCGGCGGGTGGGGGCTGGCGGTGTCAGCGATCATCGTGCTGGCCAACGTCGCCGAGGTGGCCGCCATCTACCTGTACGCGTTCCTGGGGCTCGACTCCCTCGCCGAGAGCGTGCCGGCGACGGTCGGTCTCGGGTGCTTCTTCATCATCGCCATGACGCTGCTGTCCGCACGCGGGATCGTGGTGAGCGAGCGCGTGCAGAACGTGCTCATCGCGATCCAGTTCGGCGTGCTCATCGTCGTCAGCGTGATCGCCCTGGTGCGGGTGTTCAGCGATACCGCCGGAGCCCAGGCCATCAGCCCCGAATGGTCATGGCTGTGGCCCAGCGGGCTCGACGTCTCGCAGATCGCCGCTGCCGTCATCTTGTGCATCTTCATCTACTGGGGCTGGGACGCGTGCCTGGCCGTCGGCGAGGAAACCAAGGATCCCGGCAAGACGCCGGGCATCGCCGCAGTCATCACCACGCTGATCCTGGTGTGCACCTACGTGCTGGTGGCCTACGCGCTGCAGTCGTTCGCCGGTTTCAGCGAAGTCGGCATAGGCCTGAACAACCCGAACAACACCGACGACGTGCTGACCGTGCTCGGGGAACCCGTCGCCGGGCAGATCGCCGCTTCGGCGCTGCTACTGACGGTCTCGGTGTCGGCGTTGTCCTCCACGCAGACGACCATCCTGCCCACTGCCCGCGGCATGCTGTCGATGGCGGTCTACGAGGCGATCCCGAAGCGGTTCGCCAGCGTGCATCCGCGCTACATGACCCCCGCGTTCGGCACGATTGTCATGGGCATTTCGGCGCTGTTCTTCTACCTGGTGCTCAAAACCCTGTCGGAGAACGCGCTTCTGGATTCGGTCGCCTCGCTGGGCCTGGCCGTCGCGTTCTACTACGGCATCACCGCATTTGCCTGTGTCTGGTACTTCCGCAGGACATTGTTCACCTCCGTGCGAAACCTGTTCTTCCGCGGCATCTTCCCGCTCCTCGGTGGCATCGCGATGGGCGCCGCATTCGGCATCAGCGCCAAGGACATGATCTCGCCGGACTACGGCTACACCGCGTTCGGCCCCATCGGCGGCGTGTTCGTCCTCGGAGTGGGCATGCTGGTGCTGGGCATCCCGCTGATGCTGGCGTGCTTCGCCTTCGGCACCAAACGATTCTTCCGCGGCGAGACGCTCGATGCGTCGACCGAGGTCAAAGTACTGGACAACTTCTAAAGAGAGAGTCCCGCAATGCATTTGACAGTCGGCTATCTCGCCACACCCACCGGAGACGACGGCATCGCGCTCGCCAGCGCGCTCGCCAGGACCTTCGACGCGACGGTGGACGTCGTCATCGTGGTTCGCGAAGAACTGCCCGACGGCCATCCCGGCCGCGCGGAGTATCAGCAGATGCTCGTCGCGCGCGGCGAGCAGTGGGTGGCCAAAGCCGTTGCCTCCCTTCAGGCCGACGGTGTGACGGCCGGATCCACGGTCATCGTCGGCGAGTCGTTCGCCCAGGAGCTCGTCGAGTTCGCCGAAAGCAAGTCCTCCGATCTCATCGTGGTCGGCGGAGCGCGGGACGGGTTCTTCGGCAGGCACACCATCGGTCCGGTCACCGGAGCGCTGCTGCACATCTCGTCGATCCCCGTGGCATTGGCGCCCCGCGGCTACGCCGAGGACCCGGACGAATCCATCACCGCGGTGACGGCGGCGGTGCCCACGCGACCGGGTGACGACAACCCGCTGCCGTTCACGATCACGCTCGCCAGCGCTGCGGGCCTTCGGGTCCGGATGCTGTCGCTGGTGTCAGCCGAGAACCTCGCCGAGGCCGGCAGCGCCAAGGAGGTGCGGGCATTGCAGCGTGCCGCCGCCGAGGAGAACCTCGCCGTCGCCGCCCGCGCGCTGCCCGATGCCCCGGAGATCGAGTCTCTGGTCGCCGACGGCATGACTCTGGAGTCGGCGCTGAAGAAGCTCAAATGGGACGACGGCGATCTGCTTGTGGTGGGCTCGTCGCGCTTCGCCGCGCCGCGGCGGATCTTTCTCGGGTCGACGGCCTCGCGGATTCTCGCCGGCGTCGATGTGCCGGTAATCGTGGTGCCGCGCGACGAGGAGTAGTTACGATCGCCGTTCGCGAAGGTGCAGTGACGGTAGCCCCGCGGGCCTCGCAACTACCGTGTTGGCGGTTTCGCGAGATGCAGGCTACCGCTTGGTGAAGATCGTTCGGTGCCAAGCTTTGTCGACCGTGCCGGTGATATCGCTCATCACGTGCTTGATCGACAGGTACTCCTCGAGTGAGTACTGGCTCATGTCCTTGCCGAAGCCCGACGCGCCGAAGCCACCGTGCGGCATCTCCGAGATGATCGGGATGTGGTCGTTGATCCACACACAGCCGGCGTGGATCTCGCGTGAAGCCCGTTGTGCGCGATACACATCCCGCGTCCACGCCGACGCCGCCAGACCGTACTTCGTGTCGTTGGCCTGCCGGATCGCATCGTCGTCATCGGTGAACGACCGTGCCACGAGTACCGGACCGAAGATCTCGTCCCGCCATACCTCGGACTGCTCGGACACATCGGCGATCAGCGTCGGGCGGTAGAACGACCCCGGGCCGTCGGGCGCGAGCCCGCCCGTGACGATCCGTCCGCCCTCCCCCGGCGCTCGCTCCACCATGCCGGCCACCTTCGCTCGGTGCGCCATCGAGATGAGCGGACCGAGGTCAGTGTCGGGATCCTGCGGGTCCCCGATGACGATCGACGACATCACCTCGGCAACCCCCGCCACGAAGTCGTCGTAGAGATCCCGGGCCACGATGGCGCGCGTCGCCGCCGTGCAGTCCTGGCCCGTATTGATGAGCGCCCCCGCCACCGCACCCTGGATCGCCGCGTCCAGGTCGGCGTCGTCGAACACGACGAACGGCGCCTTGCCGCCGAGCTCCAGCTGCGTCCGGTGCCCATGAGCCGCTGCGGCCAGCATTACCTTGCGGCCCACCGGTGTCGACCCGGTGAACGTCACCATGTCGACGTCGGCATGCCCGGCCAGCGCGGTCCCGACATCCACGCCGGCGCCGGTCACCACGTTGAACACCCCGTCCGGCAAGCCGGCCTCCGACGCCAGACGGGCGAGGGTGAGCGTCGTGAGCGGGGTGATCTCGGCGGGCTTTATCACCACGGAGCATCCGGCGGCCAGCGCCGGGAGCACCTTCCACACCGCCATCTGCAGCGGGTAGTTCCATGGCGTGATGGTGGCGACGACGCCGACGGCCTCACGCCTGATCGACGACGTGTGGTCGCCCGAGTACTCCGCCGAGGCCTTACCTTCCAGGTGCCGTGCGGCGCCGGCGAAGAAGTCGATGTTGTCGACGCTGCCCGGCACGTCGAACTCGGTGGCCAGCCGCACCGGCTTGCCGGTCTGGCTGACCTCTTCGTCCACCAGCGCCGCGGACGCCTCGTCGGCCAGCTTCGCGAGCTTGGCCAATACGGCCGACCGCTCGGCCGGGGTGGCCCCGGCCCAGCCAGGAAGCGCCGCACGCGCCGACGACACGGCCCGGTCGACATCACCCGGCTGCGCCAGCGCGAACTCGGCGACGGGCGCGCCGGTCGCGGGGTTGATCACGGTGTGCTGCGCGCCGCCGGTCTTCACCAGGGCGCCGTCGATCCAGCTGCTTGCCACGGTCATGGGGCCAAACCTAGCGCGCCCGACCGCCGGAAGCTACGCATTACGTCAGCGGCGGCTATACCGAACGATTGATTTCGCCGTCGTGGTTGCTTGTCACGACGGATTCCGTGCACAATCTCAGGCATGGCTAACCCCGGGTTACCGCATGCCGTCGGACCCGTCTCGTTCCGTGTCAATCAGTCTCGCCCGGGCGCCGCTTTTCAGCTCGATGAACTGTCCAAGGCGATCATCGAGAAGCTGCAGCAGGACGGCCGACGCTCCTACGCGGGTATCGGCAAGGCCGTCGGACTCTCGGAGGCCGCAGTGCGCCAGCGCGTTCAGCGCATGGTCGACGCGGGCGTCATGCAGATCGTCGCGGTGACCGATCCCTTGCAGCTCGGCTTCGCGCGTCAGGCCATGATCGGCATCAAGTGCACCGGCGACACCACCAAGATCGCCCAGAAACTCGCCGAGATCGAATCTGTCGACTACGTCGTGCTGACCGCGGGCTCGTTCGACGCCATCGTCGAGGTCGTCTGCGAAGACGACGACAGCTTGCTCGAACTCCTCAACACCCAGATCCGCGCGCTACCGGGAGTGATATCCACCGAAACCCTTGTCTATTTGAAACTCGTTAAGCAGCAATACAATTGGGGCACACGATGACCATCATTTCCGAAACCGATCAGTCCACGACCTCCGCCATGGGCGCCACAGCCAATCGCCATCTGTGGGGTCACTTCGCACGCCACGGCGCAGGCATCACCCCGACGATCATCACCCGCGGTGAAGGCGTCCACATCTGGGACAGCGAAGGCAACCGCTACATCGACGGACTGTCCGGCCTGTTCGTCGTCCAGGTCGGGCATGGCCGCGCCGAACTGGCCGAGGTCGCAGCCAAGCAGGCCGAAACCCTGGCGTTCTTTCCGCTGTGGTCGTTCGCGACTCCGCCCGCCATCGAGCTCGCCGAACGGATCGCCAACTACGCGCCGGGTGATCTGAACCGCGTCTTCTTCACCACCGGCGGCGGCGAAGCCGTCGAAAGCGCCTGGAAGCTGGCCAAGCAGTACTTCAAGCTGACCGGCAGGCCCGGCAAGTACAAGGTGTTGTCGCGGTCCATCGCCTATCACGGCACGCCGCAGGGAGCGCTGGCCATCACCGGCATCCCGGCGTTCAAGGCGCCGTTCGATCCGCCCACCCCCGGCGGTTTCCGCGTGCCCAACACCAACTTCTACCGGGCTCCGGAGCAGTTCAGCACCGACCCCAAGGCGTTCGGCCGCTATTGCGCCGACCGGATCGCCGAGGCGATCGAATTCGAAGGCCCCGACACCGTCGCCGCGGTCTTCTTGGAGCCCGTGCAGAACGCCGGCGGCTGCTTCCCGCCGCCGCCGGGTTACTTCGAACGGGTCCGCGAGATCTGCGACGAATACGACGTGCTGCTGGTTTCCGACGAGGTGATCTGCGCCTACGGCCGCATCGGATCGATGTTCGCGTGCAACGACTTTGGTTATGTTCCTGACATCATCACCTGCGCGAAGGGCTTGACGTCGGGGTATTCGCCGATCGGCGCGATGATCGCCAGCGACCGGTTGTTCGAGCCGTTCGACGACGGGCAGACGGTGTTCGGGCACGGTTACACCTTCGGCGGCCATCCGGTCTCGGCGGCAGTCGCGCTGGCCAACCTCGACATCTTCGAGCGTGAGGGCATCAACGACCACGTCAAGCAGAACGCTCCGGCCTTCCGGGCGACCCTGGAGAAGCTCTACGACCTGCCGATCGTCGGCGATGTCCGCGGCGAAGGCTTCTTCTACGGCATCGAGCTCGTCAAGGACAAGGCCACCAAGGAGACCTTCAACGACGACGAGTGCGAGCGATTGCTGCGCGGCTTCCTCACCCCCGCCCTGTTCGAGGCGGGGCTGTACTGCCGCGCCGACGACCGCGGCGACCCAGTCGTGCAGCTCGCGCCGCCGCTGATCAGCGGGCAGGCCGAATTCGATGCCATCTACGACATCCTGCGCAACGTCCTCACCGAGGCCTCGGCCCGGATGTAGCACCTCCGCCGAAACTGCATTCCGTGCGGCCGAAACGCGCTCGGGACCGCATGGAATGCAGTTTCGGGGATTGATGGCTCTACCGTCGTTGTCGTGGGCTCTTCGAAACCGCCGATCGATCCGGTGCGCTGGCAGGCACCGCCGGTCGAACCGCTCCCTGAGTTCCCCGGCGCCGACCTTGCTCTGATCGACGTGCCCGGCGGCGATCCGGAGGACGTCGTCGTCGACAGCGCCGGTCACCTCTGGGTCGGCGCCCGCAACGGCAACATCGTGCGGTTTCGTCCGGACGGCACCGCACCCGAGGTGATCGCCAACACCGGCGGCCGACCGCTCGGCCTCGGCTTCGCGCGCGACGGCCGACTTCTGATCTGCGACAGCCCCCGCGGACTACTCGCCCTCGACACTGCGACCGGCCGTATCGAGACGCTCGTAACGTCGATCGCGGGACGCAGGCTGACGTTCTGCTCCAATGTCACCGAAACAGCCGACGGCACTGTGTATTTCACTGAGTCCACCAGCGCGTTCGCCATCGACTGGTACATGGGAGCGATCCTGGAGGCGCGGGGCCGCGGCGCACTGCACCGCCTCAATTCCGACGGCACTGTCACCACGCTGGTCGACGGTCTGTATTTCGCCAACGGCGTGACGCCGACGGCGGACGGTTCGGCGCTGGTCTTCGCCGAGACGCAGGGCCGCCGGTTGTCGAAGTACTGGCTGACCGGACCCCGGGCCGGATCAGTGACGCCGTTGGCCGTGCACCTGCCCGCGATGCCCGACAATTTGTCGACCGGTGCCGATGGCCGGATCTGGTGTGCGATGGTTACGCCGGCCAGTCCGCTGGCCGACCGGCTCGCTGCGGGGCCACCCTTGATGCGCAAGCTGATCTGGCGCCTGCCCGAACGTCTGCAGCCCAAGCCGGAGGCCGTGGTGTGGGCCGTCGCGTTCGACCCCGACAGCGGGCAGGCCGTCGCGGGGATCACGATGACCCATCCCAACTTCTGCATGGCGACAGGCCTGGTCGAGGCGAACGGCCGGCTCTGGCTCGGAAGCATCGGCGGGCCCCACCTCGGTTGGGTGCCGCTTCCTGCGTGACCTCGAGCCCCGAGATCGCCGCTGCGGCATCGAACACCACATCTAGGGGATAACCCCCAGACCGATTACTGCCAAGAGACATCCAAATCCTGCCACGTGAAATGAACCTGGGGGGTCGCGGGTTTATCACTGCAGAACCGATCAAAAGGGAAGAGCAGGAACCAAAATGAAGAACTTTGCGATCGCCACCACAGCCGGAGCTGCCCTCACCGCCGGGCTTTTCGCCCTGGCCGCCCCCGCCGCAGCCGCACCCAGCGGCGGCGACGCCCAGGAGACCATCAGCCAGCTTGAGGCCGACGGCAACCGCGTAATCGTCAACCGCCTGTCCGACACGCCGTTGTCGCAGGCCACGGTGGTCGGCGTGAACCCGGGCGCCGACATCCGCTCCACTGTTCAGGGCACCGGCGACAGCAGCGCACAGCAGCAGACGATCACGGGCAAGGTCTACTACGTCAACGTCCGCTGAGCGGACAATCGACAGAAGTCCGCTGAGCGGACAATCGAGCCGACGTGCGGTAATCCCGAGACTCAAAGGGGCGCCTCCCACTCCCCCCGCCGGAGGCGCCCCTTTGCCATGTCTAGGGGATCAACCGCAGGCGTCGGGCCTTGGACACCGATTCGTATCGCGTGTGCGCCCCGAGTTTGGTTGCGGCGCTGCGCAAATAGCTCTTGACGGTTTCGGGCTTCAACGAGAGTCGCCGGGCCGCTTCGGAATTGGTGCAGCCGAGCGCCACCTGGGCGAGGACGTCGAGCTCTCGCGGTGTCAGACCTGGACCGCCAGGGTCCGGGTCATCGTCTCCGGACAGTTTGTCGGCCAGCACTCGAAGCCGGTCCTGTAGTGCGGCCGGCGCGGAGACGGCCAGCTGCCGCAGTTCGGCGTGCACCTCCCGGATCTGCTCGGCACCCACCGCTGCGCTGTTGGCCAGATGCGCCTCCCGCCATCGCAGCCGCCGGTCGACCTCGTCACGAATGCGGATCTCGTCGCTGAGCCGTTGGGCCGCTTCCACCACCAGATCTGCCGCGCGTCCGCCGAACGGGGCCCCGGTCCGGTACGCGCCGTACAGCATCGCCCGGGCCCGCCCGTCGACCAGGACCGGGACGGCGAGCACCGACCGGATGCCCTCCGAGAGCACCGGACCGTCGTAGTCGTGGGTGATCGACGACGCGGTGCGGTAATCGGCCACCGCGAGCGGACGACCGGCGACCATGCTGGCCCCGCCGAGGCCTGAGTTCGACCGGACCGCCAGTCCGCGCAGCCCGCCGGTCCGCACCCCGTGGTACTCGGAGATCAACAGCGTGTCCCCGTGCACCTCCCCGCCGAACATCACCGGTAGGTCCCCGAGGACCGCGACCCGCCGCAGCTCGGCGCGCAGCGCATCGCCGTCGCGGGGCCGAAGAAGAGCCACGGAGCCGGTACCCACTTTCGGGGGTAGTGGACGGACGAGTGTGACCTGGATCCTATTAGGCATGGCCACCAACACCGATCTCTTTCGCTCTGCCCGGGACCACCTGGTCGACGTCATGGCCGACTACGACACGGCTGTTGCCACCTTCTCGTGGCCCGAGCTGACCGGCCCGTTCAACTGGGCGACGGACTGGTTCGATGCGATCGCGCGCGGCAACGATCGGATCGCGCTGTGGATCGTCGAAGAAGACGGCACCGAGGAGAAGGTGACGTTCGATGAGATGGCCCGGCGCTCCGACCAGGTGGCGACATGGCTCGCCGGCCTCGGGGTCGGGAAGGGTGACCGCGTCATTCTTATGCTCGGCAACCAGACCGAACTGTGGGAATCCATGCTGGCCGTGGCCAAACTGGGCGCTGTCATCATGCCGACCACGGGCGCGCTCGGCCCCGCTGATCTCGCGGATCGCATCGAGCGGGGCGGGGCGGGCTTCGTCATCGCCAACACCGGCGACGCCTCCAAGTTCGACGCCGTACCCGGGCACTATGTGCGCATCGCCGTCGGTGGCGCAGTGTCCGGCTGGCACTCCTACAGCGACGCCGCCGCCGTCGATGCCGCGGCGCACGACCCGAACACGACGGTCGACGATCCACTGCTCGTCTATTTCACCTCCGGCACCACCAGCAAGCCCAAACTTGTGGAGCACTCCCAGATCAGCTATCCCGTCGGCCATTTGACGACGATGGCGTGGATCGGCGTGAAGCCCGGTGACGTGCATCTGGCGATCAGCTCCCCCGGCTGGGCCAAGCACGCGTGGAGCTGCTTTTTCGCGCCGTGGATCGCCGAGGCGACGATCTTCGTCTACAACTACGGCCGCTTCCACGCGCGGGAGCTGCTCGAACAGATCCGGCGGGCGGGCGTCAGCACGTTCTGCGCACCGCCCACGGTGTGGCGCATGCTCATCCAGTCCGACCTCGGCGAGCGTCCCGCCGGCTTGCGAGAGGTGCTCGGCGCCGGCGAACCGCTGAACCCGGAGGTGATCGGTGCGGTCGAGCGGGCCTGGGGATTGACGATTCGCGACGGGTTCGGCCAAACCGAGACCACCCTGCAGATCGGCAACACCCCCGGCCAGCGCGTCAAGGCGGGATCGATGGGCCGGCCGATGCCCGGCGTGCCGGTCGTTCTGGTGGATCCGCTGACCGGGAAGCTCGCCGACGAGGGCGAGATCTGCCTCGACCTCGCGAAGAAGCCGCTGAATCTGATGACCGGATATCTGGGCGACGACGACCGCAACGCACTCGTGATGCGTGACGGCTACTACCACACCGGTGACGTCGCCAGCCGTGACGCCGATGGCTACATCACCTACATCGGCCGCACTGACGACGTCTTCAAGTCCTCGGACTACAAGGTGTCCCCGTTCGAACTCGAGAGCGTGCTGATCGAGCACCCGGCTGTCGTCGAGGCCGCCGTGGTGCCTCAACCGGACGACACCCGGCTGGCGGTACCCAAGGCGTACATCGCACTGGCCGAAGGATGGGCCGCCGACGTCGAGACCGCCAGGGCGATCCTCGAGCACTCACGGGATCACCTCGCCCCGTATCTCAAGGTGCGGCGTGTCGAGTTCTCCGACTTGCCGAAGACGATCTCGGGCAAGATTCGCAGGGTGGAGTTGCGCCGCCGCGAAGAGGAGGCGCATCGCGATGGTGAGACGATCGACACCGAATATCGATACGAGGATCTGGTGCAGTGATGAAGTCCTACGACGCGGGCCCGACCGAGACCCCGATTCTCGAAGAGACCATCGGGGCCAACTTCGAGCGGATCGCCGCCACCTATCCCGACCACGAGGCACTGGTCGACGCACCGAGCGGACGGCGCTGGACCTACGCCGAGCTCGATGCCGAGATCGACACGGTGGCAAAGGGTTTGATGGCGCAGGGGATCGAGCGCGGTGACCGGGTGGGCATCTGGGCGCCGAACTGCCCGGAGTGGACGATCGTCCAGTACGCGACCGCGAAGATCGGCGCGATCCTGGTGAACATCAACCCCGCATACCGGACCCACGAACTGCGGTACGTGCTCGACCAGTCCGGGGTCTCGACCCTCATCTCGGCCACGCAGTTCAAGACGTCCGACTACGTCGCGATGGTCGACGAGGTGCGATCCGATACCGTTGCGCTGCAACGCGTTCTGTTCATCGGCACCGCCGACTGGGAGAAGCTGCACACCGCGGCTGATGCGGTCGACGACCGGGCGCTGCGCGCGCGCAGTGCCGAGCTGTCCAACACCGACCCGATCAACATCCAATACACCTCGGGCACCACGGGATTCCCCAAGGGCGCCACGCTGTCGCACCGCAACATCCTCAACAACGGCTTCTTCGTCACCGAGCAGATCCGCTTCGGCCCCGGCGACCGGCTGTGCATCCCGGTGCCCTTCTATCACTGCTTCGGCATGGTGATGGGCAATCTGGGGTGCACGACGCATGGTGCGACCATGGTGATCCCGGCGCAAGCCTTCGATCCCGGACTGACCTTGCAGACCATCGAAAAAGAGAGGTGCACAGGGGTTTACGGTGTTCCGACGATGTTCATCGCGATGCAGAACCACGTCGACTTCCCCCAGCGCGACCTGTCGTCGCTGCGCACCGGCATCATGGCGGGCGCGGTGTGCCCCGTCGAGGTGATGAAGCGCTGCATCGAGGAGATGCACCTGACCGAGATGTCGATCGCCTACGGGATGACCGAGACGTCGCCGGTGTCATGCCAGACCCTGTTCGACGACGACCTGGAGCGGCGGACGTCGTCGATCGGTCGCGTCCACCCCCACGTGGAGGTCAAGATCGTCGACCCGGACACCGGGGTGATCGTCGAACGGGGCGACCCGGGC
The DNA here is from genome assembly GCF_002101705.1 of Mycolicibacterium iranicum. Taxonomy (GTDB): domain Bacteria; phylum Actinomycetota; class Actinomycetes; order Mycobacteriales; family Mycobacteriaceae; genus Mycobacterium; species Mycobacterium iranicum. Next base: position 26,538 of record NZ_LQPC01000020.1, read on the forward strand.
GAGTTCTGCACGCGCGGCTATTCGGTCATGCTGGGGTATTGGCGCGACGAGGAGAAGACTGCCGAGGCCATCGATGCCGACGGCTGGATGCACACCGGGGACCTGGCGGTGATGCGCTCCGACGGGTACTGCAACATCGTCGGCCGCATCAAGGATCTGGTGATCCGCGGCGGCGAGAACATCTATCCGCGGGAGATCGAGGAGTTCCTGTACACCCATCCCGATATCGAGGACGCCCAGGTGATCGGTGTGCCCGACGAGAAGTACGGCGAAGAGCTGTGTGCCTGGATCCGGATGCGGCCGGGCCGCGACGCACTTGACGCCGCCGCGCTTCGCGAATTCGCCTACGGCAAGCTCGCCCACTACAAGATTCCCCGCTACGTGCACGTCGTCGACGAGTTCCCGATGACCGTCACGGGCAAGATCCGCAAGGTCGAAATGCGAGAGGTGAGCGCGCGCCTTCTCGGCCTCTAGACACGAAGAGGGGCGCCCCCACCACCTGGGGCGCCCCTTCCGCGCGGTTAGACCACCTTCAGCGGTGGGTTCAGCGTGCGGGACTGAAAAGCCGGATGCCGTCGCATCGCTTCTTCTCGTTCGCGGGACCGCCGCTCTGCGGCTTTCCACGCAGGATGGGTGTCGAGTCGAACAACAACGGCGCCTGTTTCCGTCATCATCCAAGCCCCTCTCATTGAACGCTGTGTCTGATGCAACGCTGTGTTCTTTAAGGGTGCTGGCCGCTCCTGAGCGTCATGACCAGGATTGACCGTGAAGTTGCTTAGAAAATGCCCCCTCAAATGCACATGTAAACCTCAGCCACCGACAAGTTCGATCACGCTGATGTCCGGCGGTGCGCCCACCCGCACGGGGGGCCCCCAGAACCCGGCGCCGCGGGAGACGTAGAGCTGGGTGTCCTGCACTGTCGACAGTCCGGCCAGCGACGGCGCAGCCAGCTCGACGGCGTAGTGGAAGGGCCACATCTGGCCACCGTGGGTATGACCGGACAGCTGCAGATCCACGCCGCGCGCAGCGGCCTCGGTCACCTGGATCGGCTGATGGGCGAGCAGGACCGTCGGACCGTTCGGGCTCACGCCGTCGAGCGCCCGGTCGAAGTCGGGCGGATCGTTTCGTTCCTCGCCGGCGATGTCGTTGACGCCCGCCAGGGCGAACGCGGCTGCGCCCCGCGAGATCCGCGTGTTCTCGTTGCGCAGCACATCCAGGCCGAACCGTTCGAGCTCCCGGATCCAGGAGGCGGTGTCGTCGACGAAGTACTCGTGGTTGCCGGTCACGAAGAACGCACCTTCGCGCGTCACCAGATCCTGCAGTGGCTCGGCGGCGGGCCCGAGTTCCTCCACGGTGCCGTCGACCAGGTCGCCGACGACAGCCACCAGGTCGGGTTCGGTCTCGTTGATCATCCGCACGATCCGTTCGGTGTGGGCACGCCCCAGCAGCGGACCGAGGTGGATGTCGGACACCACCGCGATGCGGAAATTGTCGAAGGCCGGGTCGAGGCGGCGCAGCCGTACCGGGATGCGAAGGACGTCGGGCGGCCCGAGCGCGCGGGCAGCACCGAACCCGGTCACTCCGACCGCGGCCACGCCGGCGGTCACAGCAGCGGTGCGGGCCAGGAACATTCGCCGGTCGACGGCGCGTCGCTGCGGCTCCTCGGAGGTCACGGGTGCCTCAGGGTCGGTGGCGGCCGGGCCGCGCGTGACCCATCGACGCAGAGCCAGCCGCACCGGCTCGAGGACGAGCGTCGCAAGGAACAGATAGGCCAGCAACCCGAACCACAGATAGCCCGGCCACGCGAACCACCCCGATTCCTCGACACCGAAGACGCGGGGCACGAACAGCGTGGCGATCAGCAGCAGCAGCAGCGCGGCGACGAGCGCGGACAGCAGCAGGCGGGAACGGCCGGGACGGGTGGTGTCCCTGACCATTCGTTTCCAGACGTAGGCGTGCATGAGCAGAAGGACGGAACCGAGAACAAGAATGAACATGCACGCCCTTCACGCGGCTCACAGGAAACCACCAGCCTAGTTGGGCTAACGACCTGCGCCGGAATTGCATTCCAGCAGGGGTTTTGCGAGTGAACGCCTGCTGGGACCCAATTGCTGCGGGCGGTGACGGTACCCCGGTGAGTCACATTTGAAACTCTGACCCCACCAGTCACCGCGTGGCTCACCGATCAAAGGCCGCCCATCGCCTACTGTGCGCAGACGATGGGCACCTTACGGACTGTCGTGACGCGGTCATCCGCGCTGGTCATCGCGTCGATGCTGGCCATGGCGCCGGTCGCCGCCGCGCAACCCGACCCTGCACTCGACGCCAACACCTGCCCGTACCGGGTGTCGACGCCGCCGGCGGTCGACGCGTCCGAAGTCCCCAAGCCGGGCGACCCGACTCCCGGGCCGCTTCCGGTTCCCGCCACCCCGATGGGCGGCGACGCGCTGGCCGGCTGCGGCATCATCACCGCACCCGGAGCACCGCCGGCGCCTGGCGACGTCTCCGCCGAAGCGTGGCTGGTCGCCGACCTCGACACCGGCGACGTCATCGCCGCCCGCGACCCGCACGGCAGGCACCGCCCCGCCAGCATCATCAAGGTGCTGACCGCAATGCAGGCGATCACGGACCTGCCGCTGATGAAGACGGTCCCGGGCACGGCAGAGGACGCCGCCCAGGAAGGCACCAAGGTGGGTGTCGGCGAAGGCGGCATGTACACCGTCAACGACCTGCTGCACGGCCTGCTCCTGTACTCCGGCAACGACGCCGCCCACGCGCTGGCCATGCAGATGGGCGGCATGCAGACCACCCTGAACAAACTCAACGTGCTGGCGGGCAAGTTGGGCGCGAAAGACACCCGGGTCGCCACCCCGTCGGGGCTCGACGGTCCCGGCATGAGCACCTCGGCCTACGACATCGGACTGTTCTATCGGTACGCGTGGCAGAACCCGGTCTTCACCGACATCGTCGCCACGCGGGCATCGGAGTTCCCAGGCCGCGACGGTGCCGGGTATCCGATCGAGAACGACAACAAGCTGCTCGCCAACTACCCCGGCGCGATGGGCGGCAAGACCGGCTACACCGACGACGCCGGCCAGACGTTCGTCGGTGCCGCCAACCGCGACGGCCGCCGCCTGGTCGCAGTCCTGATGCGCGGTACGCGGCAGCCGATCGCTCCGTGGGAGCAGGCAGCGCGCCTGCTCGACTACGGCTTCGCGTCCCCTCCCGGCACCAAGGTGGGCACCTTGGTCGAGCCGGACCCGTCGCTGCGCGGCACCGAAGCGGACGCCGCCACAGCGGCATCGGCGACGAAGACCAATGCCAATGCCGTCCTGCCCGACGTCGACGCGATGCCGGTCCGGATCGGCGTCGGCGTGATCGGGGCAGTGATCGTGTTCAGCCTCATCATGGGCGCACGGGCGCTCAACCGGCGCCCGGCCCGCTAGCGTTTACGTCGCGAAAAGCTCAGCGCACCGAGTGCTCCCAGTGCGGCTGCGGTAGCAGCCTGCCAGATCTGCAGACCCGGCCGCGCAACGATGCGGTTGTTGATGATCGCGGGCGGCGGCGCCGGAATCTCGTCCTCGCGCATGTTCTCCGGCGTCGTCGCCGCCCAGCACGTCGAGAACAGGATGAGCCGAGACGTGATGTAGGCGAACACCATCAGGCCGAGCACCGGGCCGAACGTCGCACCGGCCGGCCCGGTCAACACCGACCGCAAGTAGATCGACGCGACCAACTTGAACACTTCGAACGCGACAGCGGCGAGCAACCCCGCACGCACGCTGCTGCGGAAGCTGATCGATTCCCGGGGCAGCCTGGCGATGATCCATGTGAACAACAGCCACGACACCAGGATCGACACCGCGATCGACGCCATCCGCAGCACCACCGACAGCACCGGCGAGTCCGGAAACCCCAACCAGTTCAACACGTTTTCCATCACCGACGAGTTGCCGAGAGCGGACAGCGCCAGCGTGACCACGATGGCCAAGAACGTCGACAGCAGCGCTCCCAGGTCCGAGAGCTTCGTGCGGATGAAGCCGGGGGCCTCATCGCGGAACAAGCCCCACATCTGGCTCAGTGCCTCACGAAGATTCGCCATCCACCCGAGACCGGCCCACGCTGCGGTCGCCAGCCCGATGACGCCGACGGTGCTGCGAGATTCGATCGCCGAATCCATCAGGGTGATGATCTGCTGGCCGAGATCTCCGCTGAACGTCGTGCGGATCCGCCCCTCCACGTCGTCGAGCAGTTCGGGCTGGCTGGCCAGCACGAAACCGGCGATCGCGAATCCGACCATCAGCAAAGGGAACAGCGCAAAGATGGTGAAGTACGTGATGCCCGCGGCGTAGAAATCGCCCTTGCAGTCGTTGTAGCGCCCCTGCGCGCGCATCACATGGTCGAACCAGGGCATCCGTGCCCGCAACCTGTCGAGGAAGCCCGGCTTCTCCTCGGGGTCGGCCGTCGCGGGTTGCGCTGTCATCCGACCCCCTGTGTGGCTATTGAGACGCTAGGAACCCTAGCCGGTCATATACCCGGCGCAACGTTTCCCCAGACACCTCGCGGGCCCGCTGCGCTCCCCGGGCCAGCACACCCTCCAGTTCTGCGGGGTCAGTGAGGAATTCGTCGACCCTGGCCTTGATCGGTGTGACGAACTCGACGACGGCCTCGGCCGTCTCCTTTTTCAGGTCTCCGTAACCGCGTCCCGCGTAGCCGTCGACGAGCTTGTCGATGTCGGCGCCCGTCACCGCGGACTGGATGGTGAGCAGATTGGACACGCCGGGCTTGGCATCGCGGTCGAACCGGACCTCGCGCTCGCTGTCGGTGACCGCGGAGCGGATCTTCTTGGCGGTTTTGGCCGGATCGTCGAGCAGGCTGATCAGGCCCGCGTCGGATTCGGCGGACTTGCTCATCTTTGCCGTCGGATCCTGCAGGTCATAGATCTTGGCGGTGGCCTTGGGGATCATGGCCTCAGGCACCACGAAGGTGTCGGGGAACCGAGCGTTGATCCGTTGCGCGACGTCGCGGGCGAGCTCGAGGTGCTGGCGCTGGTCCTCGCCGACGGGCACGAGCTCGGTGTCGTAGAGCAGAACGTCGGCCGCCATCAGGACGGGATAGGTGAACAGCCCGACCGTGGTGGCCTCGGCACCCTGCTTCTGCGACTTGTCCTTGAACTGCGTCATCCGCGAGGCCTGGCCGAAGCCGGTGAAACACCCCAACACCCAAGCCAATTCGGAGTGGCTGGGCACGTGGCTCTGCACAAAGACCGTCGCCCGCGCCGGGTCGATGCCCAACGCGAGGTACTGGGCGGCGGTGACGAGGGTGCGCTTGCGCAGCGTCGCGGGGTCCTGCGGAACCGTGATCGCGTGTAGGTCGACGACGCAGAAGTAGGCGTCGTAACCGTCCTGCAGGCTCACCCACTGGCTGACCGCACCCAGCGCATTTCCCAGATGCAGTGAGTCAGACGTCGGTTGTGCGCCCGAGAAAACGACGGGCCTGGGTGTGTTGCTCATGGTGAGACCATCTTTCCACTGGCATCCGCGCCGTCATCCCGGGGTCAGACGGCGCAGCGCGCGCAGAAAGACGGTGCGCTCCTCGGGAGTCAACTCGCCCAGCCATCGTTCCTCCCCGCGCTGAATCTCGGCCCGCACCGCATCCTTGACCCGGCGCCCCTTGTCGGTGATCGCCAGCAGCCGAACCCGACGGTCGTCGGGGTCGGGATAGCGCTCGATGTAGCCGTCGTCCTGCAGTTCGTCGAGGGTGCGGATGATGCGGGTTTTGTCGGCATTGATGGCTTCGGCGAGCGCTGCCTGCGTGCGGAATGCGCCGCGGTCGAGCGTCGAAAGCACCGCATAGCCCCACATCGTGATGCCGTGGCTGGCGAGAATCGGTTCTTCGGCCGCGATCAGTTCTCGCACCAGGGGCGCGAGCATCGCCGCCAGGTCGGGACGGGGTGTGGACGGCACCGACACAGCCTTGCGACAGGAACTGCTGGCCCACGGCTACCGGGTCTTCACCTCGCCCGCACTGGCGGGCCGCGGCCCAGTCGTCGACCAGGGCGGTTTCGGCGCCTTCGGTGACTGCCCGATCACGTTGCCCGAGAACATGACCGTCAACTCCACCGGCAGCATCGACACGGCGGGCGAACATCTGGCCCGGTTCCTCACCTACCTGCGCGACAGCTACGGCGTCGACGAGATCGATGTCGTCGGCCATTCGATGGGCGGGCTGTACTCGCGGGCGGCGTTCCGCGTTCTGCAGGGCCTCGGCGTGCCGATCCGGATCAGATCGCTGACGACGATCGGCACGCCATGGCAGGGCTCATATCTGTCGGACTACGCCAACGGCATCACGCCGAAAGCCGATTGCCTCGGCGACCGGTTCTGCGAGGTCGCGATGGACGGCATGAAGGCCGAAGTCGAGCGGTTGATGGCCGGATCCGGGCGCGAGGTCAATCAGGCGTTCCTGATGGGTCCCGACGGGTGGAACGAGTACCAGGCCGGGGTGCTGGACCGGATACCGGTCACCCTGATCGCCGGGAACCGCTTCGCCGCGCCGTCGAGCCCGGCGAATCCGACCGTGTGGCCCAATGACGGCCTCGTGGCGCAACGCAGCGCCTTGGCCACCGACATCAGCGCGCGCGTGCTACCGAACCGGCGGACGTTCACCTTCGATGACACGCACAGCATCTATGTGTCCAACGAGGCCGGCCTGCCCTGGGAGACGGGCCTGACGTGGGATCCGCGGGTGTTCGAGGTGGTTCGGGGTGCCATCGACGCTGCGTGAGCGCGCGCGAAATGCCAGAAATTGCGGCGCGTCGCCGAGCAGACGCGCGCGCTCGCGGTGCGAACCTCAGCCGTAGACGACTGTCACCGGGCAGTGGTCCGACCACCGCAATGCATACGCCGACGGCCGTTCGGTGGTCACGGACACGACGCGGCCCGCCAGCGCGGGCGTTGCCAGGTGGTAGTCGATGCGCCAACCGGCGTCGTTGTCGAACGCCTTGCCGCGCCATGACCACCACGCGTAGGGCCCCGCGACGTCGGGGTGCGCCGCGCGCACCACGTCAACCCAACCGGTATCCAGTAGGTCGGTGAGCCACTGCCGTTCCTGCGGTAGGAACCCCGCCTTCTTGACGTTGCCCTTCCCGTTCTTGATGTCGTTCTCGGTGTGGGCGATGTTCCAATCGCCGCAGAGCACCGCGTCTTTCCCGGCCGCCAGCAGCGCAGCCATCCGCGCCGCCACGGCCGCCATGAACCGTTCCTTCTCCCGCTGCCGGTCCGTCTCTGCCTCACCGGTCGGGAAGTACACGCTGCCCACCGTCAGCCCGGCCGTATCGGCCTCGACATAGCGTCCATGCGTCACGAATTCCTCTGCACCGCAACCGATCCTGATGTCCTCGATCGGGGTGCGCGAGAGCACGGCCACACCGTTGCGACCCTTTATCGACGGCTCGGCCGACGCCAGATGCCAGCCATCGGCGAGTACCGGCGCCAAAGCCTCGGCCAGTTGATCGTCGTCGGCGCGGGTCTCCTGCAGGCACACGACGTCGGCCGTCGTTTCCTTGAACCATGGCAGCATCCCGAGGTTCTCCGACGACCGCTCCTTGACCGCCGCGCGGATGCCGTTGACGTTGATCGTGCTGACCGTGATGGGACGCGTCACGTCCGCAGACCCTAACCGAACCGTGTCACCGCTTCTTGCGGTACCGGCGGTATCACCTTATCGTCGCCCCATGGCACCACGAGAGCCGATCCACGAGGGTTCCGGCGAACCAATTCTTTTGCTGCATCCCTTCCTGTGCTCACAGAACGTCTGGCGCGCCGTCGGCGGGCAGCTCGCCGACACCGGCCGCTTCGAGGTGTTCGCACCGACCATGCTGGGCCACCACGGCGGCCCCAAGTCGCCGACGTGGATGCTCCACACCGAGATGCTCGTCGACGACGTCGAACGGCGGCTTGATCAGCTGGGGTGGGAAACCGCCCACATCGTCGGGAACTCGCTGGGCGGCTGGGCCGGCTTCGAGCTTGAACGCCGCGGGCGCGCCCGCACCCTGACCGCGATCGCGCCGGCCGGCGGATGGTCACAGCACTCGCTCACCAAATACGAGACCGTGCTGAAGTTCATCGCAGGCGGGCCCGCGCTGATCGCCGCCCGCCTGCTCGGGCCCCGGATCCTGAAGCTGCCCGGTGCGCGAAGGCTCGCGACACTCCCGGTCAGCGGGCCGGCCGACGGTCCGTCCGAGGCCGATCTGCTGGCGCTCGTCGAGGATGCCACCCATTGCAGTGCCTACATCCAACTGCTGGTCAAGACGCTGCGGCTGCCCGGCCTCCTTGAGCTGGCCAACCTCGGCGCACCCACCCAGCTGGTGCTCTGCGAGAAGGACCGGGTGTTCCCGACCCCGCGCGGCAACCGCTACTTCCTCAACCACATGCCCGACCACGCCCGTGTGGTGCGCCTCGACGGGGTCGGACACATCCCGATGCTGGAAGCCCCCGGCATCATCACCGAACTGATCGCGGGCTTCGTCGACGAACACACGACCCCGGATTCCAAAGCCATCAGCTGACGGCGAAGCCACCTAGTGGCACGGTCCGCGCTGCGTGCGCTAGAGTTCGACTCGGTCATGAGTGCCAGCGAATAGCCCCGGCTTGCTGGCCGGCAACCCTCCAACCGCGGTGGGGTGCCCCGGGAGACGACCAGGTTGAGTAGCCGATCCCGGCTATAAGGCAAGCGCGGGTCCGCCGTGAAACGGGCCCCCCGGTTTCATGGAGGAGTACGTCGATGACCGAACCCGACCCCACGTCAGGCTGGGCGTTCGAGACCAAGCAGGTACATGCGGGGCAGACCCCCGACATCGCGACCAATGCGCGCGCCCTGCCGATCTACCAGACCACGAGCTATACGTTCAACAGCACCAAGCACGCCGCGGCGCTGTTCGGGCTCGCCGAGCCCGGCAACATCTACACCCGCATCATGAATCCGACGCAGGACACCGTCGAACAGCGCATCGCCGCGCTGGAAGGCGGAGTCGCGGCCCTGTTTCTGGCGTCCGGCCAAGCGGCGGAGACGTTCGCGATCCTCAACATTGCCAACAACGGCGACCACATCGTGTCGAGCCCGCGACTCTACGGCGGCACCTACAACCTCTTCCACTACACGCTGCCCAAGCTCGGCATCGAGGTCACGTTCGTGGAGAACCCCGACGACCTGGAGTCGTGGCGCGCGGCAGCCCAGCCGAACACGAAGGCGTTCTTCGCCGAGACGATCTCCAACCCCCAGATCGATGTGCTCGACATCCCCGGTGTCTCCGGCGTGGCCCATGAGGTAGGCGTTCCGCTGATCGTCGACAACACCATCGCCACGCCGTACCTGATCCAGCCGCTGAGCCACGGCGCCGACATCGTCGTGCACTCGGCGACCAAGTATCTGGGCGGACACGGTACGGCCATCGCCGGCGTCATCGTCGACGGCGGCACGTTCGACTGGACGGCCAGCGGACGCTTCCCTGGGTTTACCAGCCCGGACCCGAGCTATCACGGCGTGGTGTTCGCCGAACTCGGCCCTCCCGCATACGCATTGAAGGCGCGCGTCCAGTTGCTGCGAGATCTGGGCTCGGCCGCGTCCCCGTTCAACGCATTCCTCATCGCGCAGGGCCTCGAGACGTTGAGCCTGCGAATCGAGCGGCATGTGGAGAACGCGCAGAAGGTCGCGGAGTACCTCGAAGCCCACCCCGACGTGACCTCGGTGAACTACGCCGGCTTGCCGTCCTCACCGTGGTACGAGCTGGGGAAGAAGTTGGCGCCCAAGGGAACCGGGGCCGTGCTGGCCTTCGAGCTGGCCGGCGGCATCGAGGCGGGCAAGGCGTTCGTGAACGCGCTGACGTTGCACAGCCACGTCGCCAACATCGGCGACGTACGGTCGCTGGTGATCCACCCGGCGTCGACCACGCACCAGCAGCTGTCCCCCGAGGAGCAGCTCGCCACCGGTGTCACGCCGGGCCTGGTGCGTCTCGCCGTCGGCATCGAAGGCATCGACGACATCCTCGCCGACCTCGAACAGGGCTTCGCGGCGGCCAAACCGTTCGCCGCCAAGACGGATCCGCATGCGGTTGCGTCGTTCTAGGGATTCTGTGACGTGACCATTGTGGATCTGACAACGGATCTCGTGACCCTCCCGCCGGAAGGCGAAATCGGCATCGTCGAGATCGGCAACCTGACGCTGGAGAACGGCGAGGTCATCGAAGACGCGTTCATCGCCGTGCAGCGATGGGGCAAGCTCTCCCCCGACCGCGACAACGTCGTCGTCGTACTGCACGCACTGACCGGCGATTCCCACATCACCGGTCCCGCCGGACCCGACCACCCGACGCCGGGCTGGTGGGACGGCGTGGCAGGCCCCGGAGCGCCGATCGACACCGACAGGTGGTGCGCGATCTCGACCAACGTCCTCGGCGGCTGCCGCGGTTCGATCGGCCCGAGCTCTGTCGCACCCGACGGAAAGGCTTGGGGCTCAAGGTTCCCGACGATCTCGGTGCGCGACCAGGTGACTGCCGACGTGGCCGCACTGGAGCGTTTGGGCATCACCGAGGTCGCCGCGGTGATCGGCGGGTCGATGGGTGGTGCGCGGGCCCTGGAGTGGGCCATCAGCTATCCCGAGAGTGTCCGCGCCGCGCTGGTGCTGGCGGTCGGGGCGCGGGCGACGGCAGACCAGATCGGTACGCAGAGCACCCAGGTGGCGGCCATCAAGGCCGACCCGAACTGGAACGGCGGCGACTACCACGACACCGGCCGGTCCCCCGACGCCGGCCTCGAGATCGCCCGCCGCTTCGCGCATCTGACCTACCGCGGCGAGGTAGAACTCGACGAGCGTTTCGGCAACGACGCCCAGCCCGGCGAAGACCCGGGCAGTGGCGGGCGGTACTGCGTGCAGAGCTATCTGGAGTACCAGGGTCGAAAGCTGTTGGCGCGCTTCGACGCAGGTACCTACGTCACGCTCACCGATGCGTTGTCGAGCCACGACGTGGGCCGCGGCCGGGGCGGAATCGAAGCGGCGCTGCGCGGGTGCACGGTTCCGACGGTCGTCGGGGGAATCACCTCGGATCGGTTGTACCCGTTACGGTTACAGGACGAGATCGCCGAGCTGCTCCCCGGTTGCGACGGACTCGACGTGGTCGAGTCGGCGTATGGACACGACGGGTTCCTGGTGGAGACCGACGCCGTCTACAAGCTGATCCGGCGAACGCTGGAGCTGGCGTCACGGTGAGTCGCTCACCGGACCCCCGCCCGCTGTCGTTCGGCGCGGAGGCGGCCGCGTACGAGCGGGGCCGGCCGTCGTACCCGCCCGAGGCCATCGACTGGCTGCTCCCCCACCGGGCTCGCGACGTGCTCGATCTCGGTGCCGGCACCGGCAAGCTGACCACCCGGCTCGTCGAACGCGGCCTCAATGTCTTTGCCGTCGACCCGATCCCGGAAATGCTCGAGTTGCTGACCTCGTCGCTGCCCGAGACCCCGGCACTACTGGGCACCGCCGAGGAGATCCCGCTGCCCGACGATAGCGTCGACGCCGTCCTGGTGGCCCAGGCGTGGCACTGGTTCGACGAGGAACGGGCGGTCAAGGAGATCGCGCGCGTGCTGCGCCCCGGCGGACGCCTCGGCCTGGTATGGAACAACCGCGACGAGCGGCTCGGCTGGGTCAAAGATCTCGGCCAGGTCATCGGCCACGAGGTGGACCCGTTCAGCCAGATGGTCGAGTCCGCCCCGCCCTTCGCGGATTCAGAGCGGCATCTCGTCGAATGGACGAACTACCTGACACCGCAGGCGCTAATCGATCTGGTGGCCTCGCGAAGCTACTGCATCACCTCGCCCGAACAGGTGCGCACCCGCACGCTGGACCGGGTGCGCGAGCTGCTCGCCACCCATCCCGCACTGGCCAACAGCAGTGGACTGGCGTTGCCCTACGTCACGGTGTGCATCCGCGCGACGCTGGCCTGAACACGCGCAACGGCCCGGCCCCGGCTGGCGGTTTCGCGAGAGCGCCCACACGGTAGCCAAAAGGCCCCCGCGGCTACCCTGGTGGCGCTTTCGCGAGACGGCGCGTCAGCTGGTGCCGAGCGGATCGATCGTCCACGCGATGTAGAGCATCGCGGCGCTGACCGACGCGGTGGTGACGAAGTCGACAGTGCGCGTGCGCACCGCGAGCAAACCGACCCGGTCCTCGGACAGCGTGAGCCGCAGCGCGGCAGCCACCGCGACGCCGATCGCCATCACGAGGGCGCCGCGACGCCAGTAGCCCGCGGCCACCAGCGCGAACGCCGCGATCAGGAACAGCGCGACCACCAGGATGGGCCACTGGCCCGCGAACACCTTGCGGGCCAACCTCATCGGCCTGCTTCGGCCCGTTCCACGACGTTGGTCAGCAAGAATGCCCGTGTCAGCGGGCCGACGCCACCGGGGTTCGGCGACACGTGACCCGCGACGTCCCACACGCCCGGGTGGACGTCTCCGACGAGCTTGCCCGCATCGTCGCGGCTCACCCCGACGTCGACGACGGCCGCGCCTGGCCGCACCATCTCTGCGGTCACCATGTGGGGTACGCCCGCGGCGGCGACGATGATGTCGGCCTCCCTGGCGATCTCGGGCAGGTGCCGAGTTGCGGTGTGACACAACGTGACCGTCGCGTTCTCCGAGCGCCGGGTCAGCAGCAGGCCGAGCGGCCTGCCGACGGTGACCCCGCGCCCGATCACGACGACGTGCGCGCCGGCGATCTCCACTTCGTAGCGGCGCAGCAGATGCACGATGCCACGCGGGGTGCAGGGCAGGGGCGCGGGTTCGTTGAGCACCAGCCTGCCCAGGTTGGTCGGATGCAGGCCGTCGGCGTCCTTGGACGGGTCGATGCGCTCCAGCGCGGCGTTCTCGTTGAGGTGCTTGGGGAGCGGAAGCTGCACGATGTAGCCGGTGCACTCGGGGTTGGCGTTGAGCTCGTCGATGGTTTCGTCGAGCGTCGCCTGGCTGATGTCGGCGGGCAGGTCGCGGCGGATCGAGTTGATACCGACCTTGGCGCAGTCGGCGTGCTTGCCGCGCACGTAGGCCTGCGAGCCCGGGTCGTCCCCGACCAGCACCGTGCCTAGTCCCGGCGTCCGTCCCGCCGCGGTGAGCGCATCGACGCGCTCCTTGAGGTCGACGAAGATCTCGTCGCGCGTGGCCTTGCCGTCCAAAGTGATCGCACCCACGGGCCTCATTGTGACAGGCTCCGTGACATGACAGCCCAGCACGATGTGTTCACCCCGGCCACCCTCGGTCCGGTAACGCTGCGCAACCGCATCATCAAAGCCGCCACGTTCGAGGCGTCCACTCCGAATGCGCTGGTGACCGACGATCTGATCACCTATCACCGGCTGCCGGCGGCCGGCGGTGTCGGCATGACCACCGTCGCCTACCTCGCCGTATCCCCGGGAGGCCGGACCGAGGGCAAGCAGATCTACTGGCGTCGGGAGGCGATGCCGGGGCTGCGGCGGCTCACCGACGCCATCCACGCCGAGGGTGCTGCGATCTCCGCGCAGATCGGTCACGCCGGGCCGGTCGCCAACGCCAAGTCCAACAAGGCCAAGGCCTACGCGCCGGTGCGGTTCTTCAACCCGCTGTCGATGCGATTCGCCAAGCACGCCACCCGCGACGACATCGACGACATCATCGAGGCCCATGCCAATGCGGCGAGGATGGCCATCGACGCCGGATTCGACGCCGTCGAGGTTCACCTCGGGCACAACTACTTCGCGAGCTCGTTCCTGTCCCCGCTGATCAACCGGCGCACCGACGAGTTCGGCGGATCGCTGGAGAACCGGGCCAAGGTGGCGCGCGGCACGGTGCTCGCGGTGCGGAGGGCGGTCGAGAAGGCAGGAACGCCGATCGCCGTGACGGCCAAGCTGAATATGTCCGACGGCGTGCGCGGCGGCATCTCGACCGAGGAGTCGCTGCAGACGGCCACGTGGCTGGAGTCCGACGGCGGGCTCGACGCCATCGAACTCACCGCAGGCAGCTCACTGGTCAACCCGATGTACCTGTTCCGCGGCGACGCCCCGATCAAGCAGTTCGCCGGCGCCTTCAAGCCGCCGCTGCGGTGGGGCATTCGGATGACGGGCACGAAGTTCCTGCGCGAGTACCCGTACCGGGAGGCTTACCTTCTGCGTGACGCCAAGCTGTTTCGCGCCGAATTGAAGATGCCGCTGATCCTGCTCGGCGGTATCACCAACCGCGAGACGATGGATCTCGCGATGGCCGAGGGCTTCGACTTCGTGGCGATGGGGCGCGCGCTGCTGGCCGAGCCGGACCTGATCAACCGCATCCGGGCCGACGGCGCTGCCCGCTCGATCTGTAATCACTGCAACCAGTGCATGGCGACGATCTACAGCCACACCCACTGTGTCGTGACGGGCTCGCCGTCCCCGGTCAATTCGGGGATATGAGCGCGCGGGCGCAGGTGGCGACGATCTCGTCCGCGCTCGGCGGAATGGCCTGACGCGCCCGCAAGTGGCGCCGCACCACCGCCGCGGGCACGTCCATGATCGCGGCGGTGACGCGTCCGCCCTCGTCGGGGAGCTCGGCGAGGACCTTGCGAAGCTTGCGCTGCAAGCGTTTCCGCCGTCCAGCCACCGTCTCGGGCCACTCGCTCATGCCGAGGTCGTTGGGGCCGGCGAGTAACACCTGCGCCTCGACGGGATGGTCGCGGCACCATTGCACGATCCGCAGCGCACCGGCCACGCAACGCTGCTGCGGGTCGTCATCGCCGGAGAGCGCTTCGAGCAATCCCTCCTGGAAGCGCTCCTCGGTGCGCACCCACAGCTCGCCGCACAGCGCCGCTCTCGTCGGGAATCGGTGGTAGACCGAGCCGCTGGGTGCGCCGGTGCTGCGGGCCACGGCCGACATCGTCACGGCCCCAGGCCCTTCGGCGGCGAGGAGCTCCGCGGCTGCGTCGAGCAGGACGTCAGCGGTGTATCTGGCGGGCCGCGGCATTGCTCCACCCTAAAATAGAGGTTAATCTCTAAAAAGAGAGGAGACGCCATGGGAACGGCTCAAGACGTCGCGGGAAGCTTCTATCGCGCACTTTCCGACGGCGACGGAAACGCGCTATTCGCTTTGCTCACAGACGATTTCGAAGGGGTCGTCAGCGCAGGCATGCCTCACGGGGTAGGTGGTGAACACCATGGGCGTGTCGCGATGATCACCGAGGTGTGGGGACGCATCGACGCGGCCTACGACATCGAGGTAGTGCCCCGTGAGTATCTGACGACCGAGCATCGGGACCAGGTCGTCGTTCTCGGCACCTACCGCGGATCTGCACGGGGTGCCGACGAACGCGTCGACGCGGCGTTCGCATACGTCATCACGGTGAAGAACGGCCAGATAACAGCGCTGCAACAGATCACCGACACCGCCAGGTGGCGCATCCCCGCGTAGGCCGATACCGATACAGTTGTCCGCGATGTCTATTGTCGCCGCCGGAGCGGCTCTGTGAGCCGACCAGCATCCCCCGCGCTGACCGTTCGGTACGACGGATCCACCCGCACCTTCGCCGCGGGCAACGACGTCGTCGTCGGCCGCGACCTGCGGGCCGACGTGCGGATCGCCCACCCCCTGATCTCGCGCGCCCACCTGGTACTGCGATTCGATCAGGGCCGGTGGGTCGCCATCGACAACGGCAGCCTCAACGGCATGTTCGTGGGCGGCAGGCGAGTTCCCGCCGCCGACATCGCCGACGGGGGCCAGATCCATGTCGGAAACCCCGACGGCCCGCTGCTGACGTTCGAGGTCGGCAGGCACCAGGGTTCAGCGGGCACGCCGCCGCCGACGGTCGCGGTGCCAGTGGCGTCACCGGGCCGGCCGAGCACCACGTGGCCGTCCCATCAGCCGCCGCATCAGCCGCCACCGACGGGTCGTCCGCCGGCGTACCGACCACCGACGCAGGCCCCGCACCCGCCGAGTCAGCCGCAGTACGTGCCGCCTCCGCCGCCGAGCCAGCCGCGCCCGGTGGCGCAGTCCCACTCCGCTCCGGTCCAGCAACCCATCTCCGCCCCGGCAATGGATCCGGTGACCGTGATGGGCCCCGCCGCGGCGCCGCGGTCCGGCGGCGACGGCAACCTGGCCACCAGCATGCTGAAGATCCTGCGGCCCGGCAGCCCGCCGAAGGCGCCGCCCGGGTCGATCAAGATCGGCCGCTCCAGCGACAACGACATCGTCATCCCCGACGTGCTGGCCTCACGCCACCACGCGACCCTGGTGCCGACCCCCGGCGGCGCCGAGATCCGCGACAACCGCAGCATCAACGGCACATTCGTCAACGGCGCCCGCGTCGACAGCGCGCAGCTCACCGAAGGTGACACGGTCACCATCGGCAACGTCGACCTGCTGTTCCGCGACGGCACGCTGGTCCGCCGCACCGAGACCGCGGCGGCGACCGCCACCGGCGGCCTCGAGGTCCACGGCGTCACCTGGACGATCGAGAACAACAAGACACTCCTGGACAACATCTCGATCTCCGCGCGACCCGGCACGCTGACCGCGGTGATCGGCCCCTCCGGTGCAGGTAAGTCGACATTCGCGCGGCTCGTCGCGGGCTACACCAGCCCGACGACGGGGCAGGTGTCGTTCGAGGGCCACGATGTGCACGCCGAATACGCCTCGCTGCGCTCCCGCATCGGCATGGTGCCGCAGGACGACGTCGTCCACGGCCAGCTCACCGTCCGCCAGGCGTTGATGTACGCCGCCGAGCTTCGGCTGCCGCCCGACACCACCAAAGCCGACCGCGAGCAGGTCGTCAGCGAGGTGCTCGAGGAGCTCGAGATGACCAAGCATCTCGACACCCGCGTCGACAAGCTGTCCGGCGGCCAGCGCAAGCGTGCGTCCGTAGCCCTCGAGCTGCTCACCGGGCCGTCACTGCTGATCCTCGACGAACCCACCTCGGGTCTGGACCCGGCGCTGGACCGCCAGGTCATGACGATGCTGCGCCAGCTGGCCGACGCCGGCCGCGTCGTGCTCGTCGTGACCCACTCGCTGACCTACCTCGACGTCTGCGATCAGGTGCTGTTGCTGGCGCCCGGCGGCAAGACGGCCTTCTACGGGCCGCCGAGCCAGATCGGCCCGTCGATGGGCACGACCAATTGGGCCGACATCTTCAGCTCGGTGGCAGGCGATCCCGACGCCGCAGCGCAGCGCTATCTCGCCCAGCACGGGCCGCCGCCGCCCCAACCGCCGGCACTCACGCCGTCGGAACTGGGCAACCCGACACGCACGAGTCTGCGACGCCAGCTGTCCACGATCGCGCGGCGCCAGATCCGGCTGGTGGTGTCCGACCGCGGCTACTTCCTGTTCCTGATGCTGCTGCCGTTCATCATGGGTGTGCTGTCGCTGTCGGTGCCAGGCGACGTCGGGTTCGGCGTCCCGAAGACCGCGCTGGAGGGCGGTGAGGCGCCGAACGAACCCGGGCAGATCCTGGTGATGCTCAACGTGGGCGCCATCTTCATGGGCACGGCGCTGACGATCCGCGCGCTGATCGGTGAACGCGCGATCTTCAAGCGTGAGCAGGCGGTCGGGTTGTCCACCTCGGCGTACCTGCTGGCGAAGGTGGTCGTGTTCACGGCCTTCGCCATCATCCAGGCGGCGATCGTCACGTCGATCGCGATCGTCGGAAAAGGTTGGGGCCCAGGCGCGGTCGAGCGCGGCGCTGTGATCGGCAACCGCAGCGTCGAACTGTTCGTCGACATCGCGGTGACATGTGTGGCGGCGGCGATGGTCGGTCTGGCCCTGTCCGCGATCGCCAAGTCCGCCGAGCAGATCATGCCGCTGCTGGTGGTGGCGATCATGTCGCAGCTGGTGTTCTCCGGCGGCATGATCCCGGTCACCGATCGCATCGTCCTCGATCAGATGTCGTGGTTCACCCCGGCGCGGTGGGGATTCGCCGCGTCGGCGTCGACCGTCGACCTCATCAGGCTGGTACCGGGTCCGTTGACGCCGCAGGACCGCCACTGGGAACACACCTCGGGCGCCTGGCTTTTCGACATGGGCATGCTGCTGGCGATCAGCATCGGCTACCTCGCGCTGGTGCGGTGGCGCATCCGCCTGAAAGCCGCCTAACCCTCGGGGCTAGGCGAACACCGACACGTCGGACCGACCAACCGATACGCCGCTGTGAGACTGCTGTGGCCACGAAAATCGTTGAAATGCACAGCACATCTGCCCCATTTCCGTACGCTTTGCCTCGGGCAAGGGGGGATCGCATGTCGGACACCGAGGCCACACAGCGCGCGGCGGTACTGGAGGCTGCCCTCGCAGAAGTGCAGCAGTGGGGTGTCGACCGATTCCGGCTCGAAGGCGTGGCACACCGCGCCCGGCTCGACCCCGACTATGTGCGGCAAACATGGGCCAGCGAGCACGAACTCATCGCCGAGGCGCTGCTGAGCTACAGCCAGACGATGATCCAACTTCCCGACACAGGTTCCTTACACGGCGACCTGACCGAGCTCGCCCTGGCGCTGGCCAGGTACCTCAACGAGCCGGTCGGACGCAGGATCTCGCGCATGCTGGTCATCGACAGCAAGTCCGAGGCCGTCGATCCCAACACCCGGGGCCATTTCTGGGAGATCAGGCGGGAGAAGGTCGAAGGCATCTTCCGACGTGCCGCTGAACGAGGCGAATTGCGCGGCGACGTCAAACCGACTGTCGCGCTGCAACTGCTGACCTCGCCGCTGCACACCTTCGCGCTGTATTCCAACGGCCCCATCGGCCAGGATTACTGCCGCACGATCGCGACCCTGGTGACCCGCGCGATCAGTGAGAACTAACCGCTAGCCGCCGATGTCGAGGCCGTGCGCCGCGGCGAATGTGATCGCCTGTTCGATGTCGACTTTGGCGCCACGCAGCTTGGCGGTCGTCCAGAACGTGGGGTCGGCGCGGGCACCACGCAGGTCTGCCTGTTCCAGCCGGGCGTCTTGAACGCGGGCCCCGGTAAGGTCGGCGCGCGCCAACGTCGCCTCGCGCAGATCGGTTCCCACCAGGCTGGTTTCGCGCAACCTGCAGTCCGACAGGTCCGCCTTGCGCAGATCGGCGCCTGCGAGTACGGCAAGCGTGAAATCGGACTCGACGACTGTCAGCGGTCGCAAACGGCATTCGGCGAAGGTCGAGCCCAGGAAGCTACAGTGTCGAAATGTACTGTGCCACAGTGATGTTCGACGGAACGTGCAGTTACGGAACGCCGATCCGGTGTGCTCGGAGTCGGACAGGTCCGCACCGGTGAAGTCACATTCGGTGAAAATCACCCGCTCGGTGCGCAGCCGGCTGAGATCTTCGTCGCGGAAGCTCTGCCCCTCGAACTCGCGATCGGCGACGTAGGCGTCCATGCGCTCAGCCCGCCGGCGAGAGCCGGCTCAACGCGTATTCCGCGACGGCGATCAATGCCGCCTTGGCCGATTCGCGACTGCGGGCGTCGACGGAGATCACCGGAATGTGCTCGCCCAGTGCGAGCGCTTCCCGCACCGCGGCCAGCGCATGGCGGGGTGCGCCGTCGAACTCGTTGACGGCAACCAGGAACGGCAACTTGCGCGCCTCGAAGAAGTCCACGGCCGCGAAGCTGTCCTCGAGACGGCGGACGTCCACCAGGATGATCGCGCCGATCGCGCCGCGAACCAAGTCGTCCCACATGAACCAGAAGCGACGCTGCCCCGGCGTACCGAACAGGTACAGCACGAGATCGTCGCCGAGGCTGATGCGCCCGAAGTCCATCGCGACCGTCGTCGTCGACTTGTCCGGTGTCGCCTCGAGACCGTCGAAACCTTGCGACGCGTTGGTCACCAGCGCCTCGGTCCGCAGCGGCACGATCTCCGACACCGCGCCGACGAACGTCGTCTTGCCTGCGCCGAACCCACCGGAGACGACGATCTTGGTCGACGCCGATCTAGAGTGCCCTGAGGCCACGCAGTGTCCTTCCGATCAGTTCTCGCCGTTCGTCGGCCGTCGCGGCCTCACCCAGGGTGGCGTGTACCCGTAGATGACCCTGCACCACCAAGTCCCCCACCAACACCCGCGCCACGCCGAGCGGCAGACAAAGACGCGAGGCGATCTCGGCGACCGACGGACGTTCGGCGCACAGTGCGACGATCTGCCTCCTGACGTCGCCGGCCGGCCACATCGTGAGCCGGGCCGGGGTCACGATACCCACCGGAGCCTCCAGCGGAAGCTGCACGCCCGCATCGGTGCGACCCGCCGTCAGTGTGTACGGACGTACCAGATTGGGCGTCGCATGCGCCTGCTCGGGCCTGTCGTGCGCACCCATCGACCACTCACCGGTGCTGCGGGCGGCGCCGCTGCGACTGCACGACTGCGCCGACCCGCTCCACGAGAATCGCCATCTCGTAACCGATCTGGCCGATATCGCAGTGCCGGGCGGCCAGCGTCGCGAGATTGGACCCGTCGCCGACCCGCATCAGCAACAGGTAACCGTTCTCCATCTCGACCACCGACTGCAGTACGTGTCCGCCGTCGAACAATTGCGCGGCACCCGTCGACAAGCTGGCCAGGCCCGACGCGACAGCAGCGAGCTGATCGGCGCGCTCCCCCGGGATGTGCTCGCTGGCAGCCACCAGTAGACCGTCCGCCGACACCAGGATCGCGTGCGACACCCCTGGGACGTCGTTCGCGAACCTGGCGACGAGCCAGTCCAGCGAGGATTCCGAGTTCGACGGCGCAGGCTGAGCAGTCACTGGTTGTCGGTTCCTCCCGCTTCCTGGGCCCGGCGGCGCCCGGCGTGCACGCCACCGAAGTGACTACCGATGCTGGTTCGCACGGCGTCGGGATCGCGGACGGGCAGCGCGTGCCCGTTCTCGGGCCCGTCCGCCGATGCTAACGACCGCTCGTCGGCGTGACCGGGGACCAGACGGGCACCCGGCTGCCGGACGGGCAGCCCGTCGACGGTTCGCTCACGCACCGGGGTGGCCTCCGCGGCCTGCGCCGCCGACCAGCCGTTGTCCCACACCGACTTCCAGTTGAGGTCGGAGCTGTGGGACAGCTCGTGCGGGTCGACCAGCCATTCCGACAGCATCTTCTGGTAGATCGCGTCGTCGTCATCGTCGAGGGTCGCGTGCCCCGCGCGCGGCGCCTCGGGTTCCGGCGGGGCCGGCGGTTGCGGGCGCACCGTGAAGAATGAGGCGACGCTCGGCCGGGGCGGTTCAGCCGGGCGGGGCTCGGGCGGCGTCACTTTCGCAGCGGGCGTCGGCTCGACGATCCCGCTCGCCCCAGGGCGTCGCTGGGGCAGCGCCGCATCGACGGGTGCGATGGCCGGGGCCGCAGCGGGACCGGATATGACGGATTGGACGGCTGCGGGGCGGGCGCCTTCCAGTGAGGGCGCGGCGGCCTGGCCGGCGTGCGCATCGGCACGGGTCTGCTCGTCAGTGCTGCCGCGCACAACGGAGCGGGCGCCAGTCAGCAGACGACTCGGTACGTACACGCCCGCGGTGGTCCCCGAGTCGGCCTGCCCGGCCACAGTGCTGCGCAGCCGAACGACAAGCCCATGCTTGGCGGCCAGACGCCCCACCACGAACAGGCCCATGTGTCGCGCCGTGTACGGATTGACCTCACCGCCGGATTCCAGGCGAGTGTTGGCGACCCGCAGGTCTGACTCGGTCATCCCCAGACCGGTGTCGCTGACCTCGATCACCAGGCCGTTGTTGCCTGTGGGCACGGCCGACACCTGAACCGTCGTGCTCGGCGGCGAGTAGCGCAGCGCATTGTCGATCAACTCGGCCAGCAGATGCGCGAGGTCACCGGCGACCGCACCGTCGATCCCGTTGTCGGGCAGGCCTGCCGTGACGACCCTGGTGTACTCCTCGACTTCGGATGCGGCGGCGTTCACGAGTGCGGCGACGGGCACCGGGTCGGCTTGTTCCCGTGACATCTGCGCCCCCGCCAGCACCATCAGGTTGGCGCCGTTGCGTCGCATGCGCGCCGCCAGGTGGTCGAGCCGGAAGAGACTCTCCAGCCGGCCGGGGTCCTGCTCATCGCGTTCGAGCTGATCGATGAGCGAGAGCTGTTGGTCGACCAGCGAGCGGTTGCGTCGCGACAACGTCTCGAACATGTCGGTCACCTGGAGCGCAAGGCGGGCCTGCTCACCGGCGAGCATGATCGCCTGCTGGTGCAACTCATCGACTGCGTGGGCAACCTGGCCGACCTCCTCGGTGGTGTGCACCGGAATCGGCTGTACCGGGAACTCCTTGCCGTCGCTGCGCACATGCTCGACCTCGCGGGCCAGATCTTCGTGGGCCACCTTGAGGGCGCTGTCGCGCAATGTCCGCAGCGGTCGCACCAGCGAGCGGGCAACGAGAGTGACGAGGATCAACGCGACGAGGATCGCGGCGCCGACCAGTGCCGCGTCCCGGATCGCCGCGGCGCGGGCGTCGTCGGCCAGCTGTGACACCGTCGCCGGAATGGCATTCGTGGTCTGGGCGATGACGCCGTCGGCGATATCCGCCGTGACCTGCTGTGACGCCAACAGCTCGGGGTTTCCGACCAGAACCGAGGCGGGGTCGGAGATGACTGCCAGCCGCTTGACCATCTCCGAGCGCAGCGACGCCGCCTGGTCGGTGGCACCGCCGAGAAAAGCGCCGATCGCCGAGACGGTCGCGGGTTCGGTGCCTGCGATCGTCACGATCGCCGAGCGCAGCGCGGGTTCGGCTAGCTCACCTCCGCGGGTGACCAACATGCGCTGCATCGCCATCTGCCCGCGGGCTCCGACCGCGCGCGACAGCACCTCCCCTTCGGCCCGCACCGCGGCGTCGTCGCCGACGAGGCCGGTGATCGCCGTCTCAGCGGTGATCAGCAGCGGCGCATACGTCATCACCCGCGCCCGGAGGTCCACGGAGCGGGCCGTGACCTTGTCGATCAGGTCCTGCCCGTAATCGATCAGGGTGTTCGTGGCCAGCCGCACGCTGTCGTCGACCTCGGTGGCGCCGAGCAGATGCTGTAACTCGGACTTGCCTGCGTCGAATGCCCGCACCGCCGCCTCGGTGTCGCCACCCTCGGTGGCCGTCACCATCGCTTTCTCCAGTGCGGCCATGTAGTCGACGACGGCGGGCACCATCTCGGCGCGATCGGCAGCTCGGCGTAGATCCAGCGCCTCCGAAGTACTCGACCAGACGCGCAGCCCTCCGAACGCACACGCCAAAACCAGCGGGACGATGACGATGGCGAGCACCTTCGCTCGGACGGGCCAGTTGGACGGCGCCCACCGCGACGGTCGCCTGTCGAGGCTCACCGGGTGCTCGCGACGTGACTCGGGCGCGCGCAGATCATTGATCGAGCGTCGTTCATAAAGGCTTCCTGCGGATGGGCCGACAAATGGGCCTGGCAATTCGACGAGTATGCCAGCCCTGCGACACGCCTTCCACAGCTGGCACTGTGCGCCACGAGTCGGCAAACGCGCTGACCCGGCCCGATTTTCGGCGAGCAGCAAACACCCGAACCGGTAGACGATCGTTACCGCTTCGACGTTGAGGGCGCCGAGTGGTAGGGAAGAATTAGGAAGAATTAAGAGGAACACGCCGGTTTCGGCGGCGTTGCTACGGGAAACCAAGTTGCACAATGGAGGTGCGATGATGGTCCGAAATGGTGTTGAGGTGGCCATGCTGGCCGATGCCTCGGAGATCGGCGACTCGCCCATGATGCGGGCGATGAGCAGTGAAGTGGTCGACATCGACACGCTTGACAGCCTGGTTGCCATCGCCAGCTACGAAACCTGCCTCGACTGAAACACAGTTCCAACCAGACGTACCCTGCCTAGGTGTTCAGGGTGCTGTTCTTCTCGCCGCGCATCGCACCCAATACCGGCAATGCGATTCGCATGGTCGCAGGTACCGGGTGCGAGCTGCACCTGGTGGAGCCGCTCGGATTCGACCTCTCCGAGCCCAAGCTCCGTCGCGCCGGCCTGGACTACCACGACCTCGCCTCGGTGACCGTGCACCCGGACCTGACGTCGGCGTGGTCGGCTCTGATGCCCGCCCGCGTGTTCGCGTTCACCGCGCACGCCAGCACCTCGTTCGCCGACGTCGATTACCAGCCGGGCGATGTCCTGATGTTCGGTCCGGAACCGACCGGCCTCGACCAGGCCACCCTTTCTGACCCGCACGTCACGTCGCGGGTACGCATTCCGATGCTGAGCGGTCGCCGCTCGCTGAATCTGTCGAACGCAGCCGCCGTCGCCGTTTACGAGGCGTGGCGCCAGCACGGGTTCACGGGCGCAGTCTGAGCATCACCACTCATTCCAGTGCGTCAACTGCTCGGCGGGCAGCCGCTTGGCCTTCTTGAAGTCGGTGCCCACCGTGTAGGCGATGGGGAACAGCCCGCCCTGTGAGTACTTGTCGAACGGGATACCGAGGACGTCGGCGGCCTGCTTCTCACCGTCGCCGAGCAGGTGCAGTGTCGTCCACGCCGAGCCCAGACCTCGCGAGCGCAGCGCGAGCATGAAGCTCCACGCGGCGGGTAGCAGCGATCCCCAGAATCCTGCGCTCATGCCCGCCGGGGCACCGTCCGGCCGGCCCTCCAGGCACGGGATCAACATGACGGGCACTTCGTGCAGACGGTCGTTGAGGTACTTGGCGGAGTCGACAACCAGGGGCGTGCGCTCGTCCCGAATATCGCCGTAGGTGGGCTTCTCCTGCTCGAGGTACGGGGTCGCGTTGGTTCGGTAGATGTCGGCGAGCGCCTTCTTCTTCTCGGGGTCGTCGACGAACACGAATTGCCAGCCTTGGGCGTTTGATCCCGTCGGCGCCTGCAGCGCGATGTCGAGGCACTCCATCAGCACTTCACGCGGCACCGGCTTGTCGAAATCGAGGCGCTTGCGCACCGAGCGGGTCGTCGTCAGAACTTCATCAGCAGACAGGTTGAGCGTCTCGCTCTTTTTCAACGTCATTATGCCGAGACTACATTCGGCCGATGGCAATCGATCGTCTCGCCGAGGTCACCCGAGTTAGATCGGCGAGCGTGCGCGAAATTCGCGGATTGCTCGGCGTGTCGCCGTGCAAACGCGCACGGTCGCGGTGAGGGGGGCTCAACGGAAGTCACGGGACTTCGACGTCACCCGCAGGTTGATCGGACCCATCCGGTCTGCCACCACGGTGACCGCACCGGTGGCGTTCTGCACGATGCCGCGGACCACCAGGGCTGAAGCGGTCTGGGCCAGCTTGCGATGACGGCCCCACACCCCTTGGGAACACAGCACATTGACCATTCCGGTCTCGTCCTCGAGATTCATGAACGTCACCCCCTGCGCGGTGGCAGGCCGCTGCCGGTGCGTCACCGCTCCCGCCACCAGCACCCGGGTACCGTCGCGCACCGACAGCAGCTGATCGGCGGGCACCACCCCCATCGCGTCGAGATCCTCGCGGAGGAACTCCGTCGGATAGCGGTCCGGTGACACCCCGGTCGCCCAGACGTCCGCGGCCGTCAGCTCGAGTTCGGTCATGCCGGGTAGCGACGGCACATGTGACGACGATCCGACACCGGGCAGCCGGTCGGGCCGTTCCGTCGCTGCCGCCCCTGCCGCCCACAGGCCTTCACGTCTGGTGATCCCGAAACACCCCAGCGCACCCGCCGTGGCCAGCGCCTCGGTCTGCGGCACCGACAGCTGCACCCTTCTGGTCAAATCGGTGAGAGTCCTGAAGAGGCCGTGCGCTTTTCGTTCCTCGACCAGGAGCTCCGCGAGGTCGGTGCCGATATGGCGGACGTTGCCCAGCCCCAGCCGCACCTCCAGGCCCGCGTTTTCCAGTGTGGCGTGCGAGAGGCTGGCGTTCACGTCGGGCCCATGCACGACGACGCCGTGCCTGCGGGCATCGGCGACCAGCGTCTGCGGTGAGTAGAACCCCATCGGCTGGGCCCGCAGCAGCGCCGCGCAGAATGCCGCGGGGTGGTGCAGCTTGAACCACGACGAATAGAACACCAGCGACGCGAAGCTCAGCGAATGGCTCTCCGGAAATCCGAAGTTGGCGAACGCCTCCAGTTTCTCGTAGATCCGCCTGGCCACGTCTCCGGTGATGCCGTGGAGTTCGGCCATGCCGTCGAAGAACCTGCTGCGCAGCCGTCGCATCTTCTCGGTCGAACGTTTCGAGCCCATCGCGCGACGCAACTGGTCGGCCTCCGACGCCGAGAATCCTGCGCAGTCGACGGCCAGCTGCATCAGCTGTTCCTGGAAAAGAGGCACTCCCAACGTTTTCCGCAGCGCCGACTCCATCGACGGGTGGTCGTAGGTGACCTCTTCCTGCCCGTTTCGCCGCTTGATGTACGGGTGCACCGATCCGCCCTGGATCGGTCCGGGACGGATAAGGGCGACCTCGACCACCAGGTCGTAGAACTGCCGTGGCTTGAGCCGAGGAAGCGTGGCCATCTGGGCGCGCGATTCCACCTGGAACACCCCGACGGAGTCGGCCCGCTGCAGCATCTCGTAGACCGCGGGCTCGGACAGGTCGAGCTTGGCCAGGTCGACCTCGAGCCCCTTGTGCTGGGCGACCAGGTCGATGCAGTAGTGCAGTGCCGAGAGCATTCCGAGGCCGAGCAGGTCGAACTTCACCAAACCGATTGCCGCACAGTCGTCTTTGTCCCACTGCAGGACACTTCGGTTCTCCATCCGGGCCCATTCGACGGGGCACACGTCGGCGATCGGGCGGTCGCAGATCACCATGCCGCCGGAGTGGATACCCATGTGCCGCGGCAGGTTCGAGATCTGTTTGGCCAAGTCCACCACCTGCTCGGGGATGTCCTCTACGTGGGTGGCGTCGGCGAGGTTGCCCCACTGGCTGATCTGCTTGCTCCAGGCGTCCTGCTGCCCTTGCGAGAATCCCAGCGCGCGGGCCATGTCGCGGACGGCGCTGCGGCCCCGGTAGGTGATCACGTTGGCCACCTGGGCGGCATACTCCCGCCCGTACCGCTGATAGACGTACTGGATCGCCTCCTCACGCAGGTCGGATTCGATGTCGATGTCGATATCGGGTGGCCCGTCGCGGGCAGGCGACAGGAAGCGTTCGAACAGCAACTCGTTGGCGATCGGGTCGACGTTGGTGACCTTGAGCGCATAGCAGACCGCCGAATTGGCGGCCGAACCTCTGCCCTGGGACAGGATATTGTTCTCCCGGCAGAACCGGGTGATGTCGTGCACCACCAGGAAATAGCCGGGAAAGTTCAGCTGCTCGATGACCCTGAGCTCGTGCTCGATCTGAGTGTAGGCGCGGGGGGCGTGCTCCGGCGGCCCATACCGCTCGCGGGCACCCTGCATCACCAGGTGCCGCAGCCAGCTGTCCTCGGTGTGCCCCTCGGGCACGTCGAATGGCGGCAGCTGCGGAGCGATCAGCGCAAGACCGAACGCGCACTGCTCCCCCAGTTCGGCAGCCGCCGAGACCACCTCGGGACAGTGCGCGAACACCCGCGCCATCTCCTCCCCCGACCGAAGGTGCGAACCACCGAGCGGCGCAAGGTAACCCGCAGCCTCGCCGACCGAGTTCCTGGCGCGGATGGCTCCCATCGCCATCGCGAGCCTGCCCCGCCCCGGTTCGGCGAAGTGAGCCGCGGTGGTGGCGATGACGCCGACACCGAACCGCGGCGCGAGTGCCGCCAGTGCGGCATTGCGCTCGCCGTCGAGGGGGTGCCCGTGATGGGTGAGCTCGACGGTGACGCGGTCTGGGCCGAACCGGTCGACAAGGTCGGCAAGTGCCGCCTCGGCAGCCTCGGGCCCTCCTCGCGACAGCGCTTGACGGACATGACCTTTGCGGCACCCGGTCAAGATCTGCCAGTGCCCGCCCGCCGCGTCGGTCAGCGCGTCGTAGTCATAGCGCAGCACCCCCTTCTCACCCCCGGCCAGATGCGCTGCGGCCAGCTGCCGCGACAGCCGTCGGTAGCCTTCCGGCCCGCGGGCGAGCACAAGAAGGTGGGGGCCGGGGGGATCGGGAACGTCGGTGCGGGTGCCACCACCCAGCGACAGTTCGGCACCGAATACCGTAGCCATGTCGAGCTCTCTGGCCGCCTCGGCGAACCGCACCACCCCGTATAGCCCGTCGTGGTCGGTGAGCGCGATGGCCTTCAGATCCAGCCGGGCCGCCTCCTCCACCAGCTCCTCCGGCGTACTGGCACCGTCGAGGAAGCTGTAGGCCGAGTGTGCGTGCAGTTCGGCATAGGGCACCGCGCCACGCATGCTGGGGCCCCGGACCTCCGGAGCCTCGTATTCTCCCCGCTTGCTCGACCAGGCCGGACTGTCCCCGCCATCACCGACCTGCGCGTCGATGGGCCAGCCGGCACGGCGCGGCTTGCCCTCCAGCACGCGCCGCATTTCACCCCAGCTCGGGGGACCGGTATGCCAACCCACCCCCGCAGTCTATCGAACAAATGTTCGATAGTCAGGCGGTCCTGCCGGTGTCATCGACCCCGGCGTTGCCCGGGTCTTCTTCCTCTTCGTCGAGGTTGGGCCGCAGCACGTAGCGGACCTGGTTGCCGCCGGTCATCCGCGCCTGCTCGATGGCCTGTCTGGCGATGCGAATCAACTTGTCGAGGACCTCGTCGGGTGGCTCGGCGGCCAGCGGAGGCAGCGGAGTGACGACCACTCCGATACTGGCGGTGAGGCGCTGCGGCGTCGCGGCGATGGACCCGCGGATACGTTCCACCAGAGGTGACGCGTCGGCGGTGGTGAAGGTGTCGGCGATCAGGAAGTCGTCATCGGCGACATGCGCGACGATCGCGTTGTGCCGCACCGTCTCGCGCAGCGCCTGCCCGACCGTGACGCGGGCCCGGTTGCCGCCTCCCGAGCCGGACAGTCCGAGCAGCAGCGAGAAGCTGTCGATGTTGACCGCGAGGACGACCAGATACTTGTCGTCGCTGCGGCTGCGCGACGCCAACAGGGTCGCGACGGAGCTGTAGAACGCGTCGCGGTGCAGCAGGCCGGTGAGTTGCTCGATGTCACCGTGGTGGGCGTTGGGTTGCAGCAGCTTGATCACTGCGCGGCACGAGATCGCCACGAACACGTTGAGCAACACCACGATGACCAACGCACAGATCGCCACCGCAAGGTCGGTCGCCATCAGCTCCAAGAACAGAATGCCGAGCACGACCGCGGCGATCACCCACGCGAAGGTGAGGAGCCGGACTGCATGGAAACACACGACGAACACGGTGATCACCACGTACGTCGCGGTACCGAGGAACCCGATGACGGGGTTGTCGACCATCAGCGAGGAAACCCCGACCCCGAGGGAGACGGCGACGACCGACGTCAGGGATTGCAGCCGGGTCGGCCAGCTGTCGCGCAACCACATAACAGCCAATGCCAGCGAACCGACGGCGATGACGGACGCGGCGATCCAGGCGCCTCGCGAGTCGGGGCCGTACGCGCTGGCCATCAGGCCCACGGGCAACAGTCCCAGCACCGTGATACACAGCGCTACCAGGCGACATGTCGCGGTCTGCAAACCGCGCGCCGCGAGTACAGCGGTGAACCAGTAGTACTGGTCGAAGCGCCACAATGCAGGGCCGAGTGCGGCAGCGGACGAATTCCGCAAACCCTCGAACATCGGCCCACCCCTGTCGCACGTGTCCCAGGTCCAGATCAAAACCCCCGCGCATCGGGAAGGCTACCAGCCCAGCAAACATTTTCCCAGCGTCAATATTTGCTGACGGGTGCCACTATGACGGGTGCCACTATTAAGCGGAAAACTCCGCTTCTCCGTCTTCAAGTACCAAGCGGGCGTTCGATCCGTCGGGATCGGCCGCCTCGGTGCGGAACACCGCCCGGCCGGATTCGAGGCGCCAGATCGATGTCGTCAGGGTTTCGCCGGGAAAGACCGGCGAGGTGAAGCGGGCCGCGATCGCTGTCACCTTCGTGGCGTCGCCACCCCCGAGTTCGGTGACCAGCGCCCGCCCGGCGACACCGTAGGTGCACAGGCCGTGCAGGATCGGCTTCGGAAAGCCGGCGAGCTGGGCGAACCACGGGTCGCTGTGCAGCGGGTTGCGGTCCCCGGACAGGCGGTAGATCAGCGCCTGATCCTCCCGCGTCGGCAGCGCGATCTGGGCATCCGGCGCCCGGTCGGGGATCTCCGGCGCCGGCGGGCGCTGGCCCGGCCGGCCACCGAAACCACCCTCGCCACGGATCACCAGGGTCGTTAACGTCTCGGCGACAGCCTGTCCGGATTCGGGATCACTGCCTGTCGCTTTGAGCACGACAACCGCGTTCTTACCCTCTCCCTTGTCCTGGATATCGGCCACCTCGCACACCACGCTGAGTTTGCCAGTAGCAGGCAGCGGCGCGAAGACACGGATGCTCTGGGAGCCGTGCAGGAGTCTGCTGAAGTTGAACGATCCGATCTTGGCTGAGGCCGCAAATGGCGAGCACGCGATGACGGCATAGGTCGGAAGGACTTGCTGAGTCACCTCGTGGCTGTTCTCGGTCGTCAACGCGAGATCGTCGGTGCCCGCGCCGACGCCCAGGGCGTAAAGGAGCGTCTCGCGGTCGCTCCAGGTGAACAGCTGCGCCTGCGTGGTCTCGCCAATGGCGTTCGGATCGATCGGCATGACCAGACAGTAACCGCAGTGCCGGACTCCTCGTTGACAGTCGGTCGGGTGCGGGTGACCATGTGTCGCATGCGCTATGTCGTTACCGGCGGTACCGGGTTTATCGGGCGCCGATTGATCACCCGATTGCTCACGCTCCCCGAGACCGAGGCGGTGCACGTGCTGGTCCGCCGCAGCTCGCTCGGCCGGTTCGAACAGCTCGCGCAGCAGTGGGGCGAACGGGCACATCCCCTCGTCGGCGATCTCGTCGAAGCCGATCTCGGGCTCACCGATGCCACCGTCACCGACCTCGGTGACATCGACCATGTCGTGCACTGCGGGGCGATCTACGACATCACCGCCCCCGAGGAGCGGCAGCGCGCCGCCAACGTCGAGGGCACCAAAGCCGTCATCGCCCTGGCGAAGCGACTCGACGCGACGCTGCACCACGTGTCCTCCATTGCGGTGGCAGGCACCTTCCGCGGGGTGTTCACCGAGGACGACTTCGACGTCGCGCAGAACCTTCCCACCCCGTATCACCGAACCAAGTTCGAGGCGGAGCTGCTGGTCCGCTCGGCAGGGCGGCTCCGGTTTCGGATCTACCGCCCCGCCGTGGTTGTCGGCGACTCGCGCACCGGCGAGATCGACAAGATCGACGGGCCCTACTACTTCTTCGGGATTCTGTCGACGCTGGCAAGCCTCCCCCGATTCACGCCGATGATGCTGCCCGACAGCGGGCGAACCAACATCGTGCCGGTGGATTTCGTGGTCGAAGCCATGGTGGCGCTCATGCGCCTCGACGGGCGGGACGGGCAGACGTTCCACCTGACCGCACCGAAGACGATCGGCCTGCGGGGTATCTATCGCGGTGTCGCGCCGGCGGCAGGTCTGCCACCGCTGGTGGGGTCACTGCCCCGAGCCGCCGCGGCTCCGCTCTTTCCCGTGACCGGTCGCGCCAAGGTGTTGCGCAATATGGCCGCCACGCAGCTCGGCGTGCCCGGCGAGATTCTCGACGTCGTGGAGCTCGCGCCGACGTTCACCTGCGATCGCACCGAGGACGCGTTGCGCGGGACCGGGATCCGCGTGCCCGAATTCAGGTCCTACGCTCCTGCGCTCTGGCGGTACTGGGCCGAACATCTCGATCCGAACCGCGCCCGACGCGACGACCCGGCGGGTCCGCTGGTGGGCAAGCACGTGATCATCACCGGCGCATCCAGCGGGATCGGCCGCGCATCGGCGGTCGCGGTCGCCGCGCGCGGGGCGACGGTGTTCGCCCTGGCCCGCAACGCCGAAGCGCTCGACGACCTCGTCGAGGAAATCCGCGAGGCCGGTGGTGACGCGCATGCATTCACCTGTGACGTCACGGATTCGGCGGCCGTCGAACACACGATCAAAGACATCCTCGGCCGCTTCGACCACGTCGACTATCTGGTCAACAACGCGGGACGCTCCATCCGACGCTCGGTGACGGCATCCACCGACCGGTTGCACGACTACGAGCGGGTGATGGCGGTCAACTATTTCGGGCCCGTACGCATGGTGCTGGCCCTGCTGCCCCACTGGCGGGAACGCCGATTCGGGCACGTGGTCAATGTGTCCAGCGCCGGGGTTCAGGCCGCCAGCCCGAAGTACAGCGCCTATGTCCCCAGCAAGGCGGCACTGGACGCGTTCGCCGAAGTCGTTGGCACCGAGACACTTTCGGATCACATCACGTTCACCAACATCCACATGCCGCTGGTCGAGACGCCGATGATCGCGCCGTCGCGTAGGCTCAACCCGATGCCACCGATCACCGCCGAACACGCCGCCGCGATGGTGGTCCGCGGGCTGATCGAGAAGCCCGCGCGTATCGACACCCCGGTCGGCACGCTGGCCGACATCGGGATGTACTTCACCCCTAGGCTGTCCCGACGCGTGCTGCACCAGGTGTATCTGGGATACCCGGATTCCGCTGCGGCGCGCGGGATCTCCGAGACACCCACGCGCGTGCCGAGGCGGCCCCGACATCTGGGCCGGCCGGCGCCGCCCTTACGAGTCCCCGGCCCCGTCAAGCGTGCGGTGCGGCTGGTGCCCGGCGTGCACTGGTGAGCCCGGCTCCGGTCTTCGTCGACGTCGACACCGGCGTCGACGATGCGATGGCACTGGTCTACCTGTTCGCCAGCCCGGAGGCCGAGCTGGTCGGCATCGCCTCGACCGCGGGAAACGTTGACGTTCATGCCGTTTGCCGCAACAACCTGGCACTGTTGGAGCTGTGCGGGATCACCGGCGTCCCTGTTTCCCGGGGTTCCGAGACACCGCTGACGGCGCCGCTGTGCACCGCCGAGGACACCCACGGGCCGGAGGGTCTCGGCTACGCACAACTGCCGGCGCCGACCAGCGAGCTCACCGATCACGACGCCGCGCAAGCTTGGGTGCGCGCCGCCCGTGCCCATCCCGGTGAGCTGATCGGCATCGCGACCGGCCCACTGACCAACCTCGCGCTGGCGGTGCGCGCCGAACCCGAACTACCCGGCTTGCTGAAGCGGCTCGTGATCATGGGAGGCGCCTTCGACTATCGCGGCAACACCACGCCGGTGGCGGAGTGGAACACCCATGTCGACCCTGAATCAGCCGCCGAGGTGTTCGCGGCGTGGAGCGGACTAGGCGACGACCGCATCCCGATCGTGTTGGGGCTCAACCTCACCGAGCACGCCGCGATGACCCCGGAGTTGCTGAGCCGGCTGGCGGCCGCCGCGGGATCGACGTCCAGTCCAATGTCGATCGCCGACGCGCGCGGTACTGCGTCGACGGCGTCCAACCCGCTGATCCGGACGCTCGAGGATGCGATGCGGTTCTACTTCGAATTCCACCACGACCAGGGCGAGGGCTACCTGGCACATCTGCACGATCCGTTGGCCGCCGCGGTCGCACTCGACCCGGGGCTGGTGCGGTATCGCGCCGCGGCGATCGACGTCGAACTGACCGGTACGTTGACCCGCGGCATGACGATCGCCGACTGGAGCAAGCACTGGGGCCGAGAACCCAACGCGCTCATCGGTGTCGATGTCGACCCCACGATGTTCTTCGACCGTTTCATCGAGCGAGTCGGTGCGTTCGCACGGCAGCTCGATCACTCGTAGACACCTTCCAAATACCACCTCCTCTGCCGGTAGCACAGCAGCAGGGCGTGCGTCGCATCGAGCAGCACCTGCACCCGCGCCGTCCTGCTGCTCGTCGCGTGCACCGGATCCCACCACCGTTCGTCGACCGGCCACGGGCCCGCCCACCACGACAGCCGGCCGGACCGCCCTGGCGCGTGCAGCCGGAACGGATCGGCGGAGAACAGTCCGCGACCGGTGACCCGCACTGGTGCACCCTCGGCGTCGAGCAGTTCGACCGGGTCGTCGAGGAGTACCGTCGGTGCCGGCTCCGGCAACCGCCCCGGCCACGGCTGATCGGGATTCGCCTGTGGCACAAGCTCATCGCCCAGGGGAATGAAGGTGATGCGCTCAGCGGGACCACGACCCCCGCTGAGCACCGGAACCTTGACGGCATCAGGACCCAGCAGCCCCTGGACCCGCACCAGCGCCCGACGCGCCCGCAACCGGTCCTCCTCCCCCACCCCACCCCACAGCGGCAACTGCAACGCCTCGGCGGAGACCACCTCGACCGGCCGCAGGCGCAGCACCGTGATCGGCGCGGCAGGACGGTCGCCCGGATTGCGCCGGTTCAGCCATCCGTCCAGCTGCCAACGCACCCGGTCGGCGGTGGCATCCTCGGTCAGCGGTTCCGCACACCGCCAGACACGTTCCAGCTCCTGACCGTTGGCGGTCATGGCATGGATGGCCAGCCGGGTACACCCCACGCCCGCCGCCTCGAGGCTGCGGTGCAGCACGCTGGCCAGCGACCGCCCCGCGAAGGCGGCGGCGTCGACCCGGTCGACGGGCGGATCACAGTCCATCACCGCGTCGAGCTCGGCTTCGGGCTCCCGCCCGGACGGCCCGCGGGTGGGTTCCCCGCGGGCCACCTGATGCGCGGCGACGGCGTCGGCCCCGAACCGGGATGCCACATCGCTGCGGGACAGTTCGGCGAACTGGCCGACTGTACGAATTCCCATGCGCCACAGCAGGTCTACCAAGTCCACGCGAGCGGCAGGAGCGAGGCTGGGTTCGGTGGCCAGCTGCTTGATGGACAGCCCCGACAGGAAGGACGCGTCGTCACCGACATCGATGATCCTGCCCGCCCTGGCGGCGAAGACGGCTGTTGGCAGTTGATCGGCTACCCCGACCTGACATTCGGCGCCTGCCGCGGCCACCGCGTCGACCAACCGTTCCGCCGCGGCCTGCTCGGAACCGAAGTACCTGGCGGGACCGCGGACCGACAGCGCCAACAGTCCGGGTCGCAGTACCTCCGCGCGGGGCACCAGTTCGTCGACGGCGAGCGTGATGTTCTCGAAGTGCCGGGCGTCGCGGGCGGGATCGGCGGCGACGACATGCAACTCCGGGCAGCGAGCCTGCGACTCCCGCCGCCTCAGGCCCCGCCGCACCCCCACAGCCCTGGCTGCCGCCGAGCATGCGATGACTCGATTGGCCAGTGTGACCGCGACCGGCACTGTCGGTGGCAGGTCTGCCGCCGATGCCGCGGCGACCGCAGGCCAGTCCATGCACCAGAGCGCCAGAACCCTGCCCGCCATCTCATCCGCCCACCGCGCGCGCCGGATGCCCGACGGAACGGCCCTTGGCGCGCATGGCCAGCCGCACCCTGCTGATCCGCCCGCACCCCGGGGTGGGCACCCCGTCCCGTCCGCCGGCGATCTCGTAGCCGCTGACATGAGCGTCCAGCCGCGCGGAGGCCCCCTGCCAGTCACCGTCGGTGACCAGTAGCGTGCATCCCCGCTGCCTGGCGCGGGCCACCACCGCCCTGGCCCTGGTCGCCGGCACCGTCCGACCGCCCAGGCCGAGAACCACCAGGTCCATTCCGTCCATCAGGACCGCGGCCACCTCGACAGGATCGGCACCCGGTTGCGGGATCACTGCAATCCTGCTCAGATCGGCACCCATCTCTGCCGCGGCCAGCAGCCCCACGTCGGGCTGGCCGATGATCGCCACATGGCCGCCCGCCGCCGTCACCGCAGCGACCATGCTCAACTGCAACGAACGAGCCCCGGAAACCACCGCCACAGTTCCGCGCGGCAACGAATCCGGAAGCACCTCAGACAGCGAATCCGGGACCGGCAGCAAAGAATCCGGGGTGACCGACCGCTCAGGAACGGGCGCGACCACCCGCCGGTTGCCGCCCACCTTGCTGGAGACCGACGCCATCTGCTTGCGTAACTGTTCTACCTGCTCAGCCCGCGTGACGGGACACCGGTTCAGGCTGTTTGGCGTCGTCACAGCAGTACCTTTCACACCATCTGACACATCCGTTTTTCGAAACTTTGTTCGATGCCGCCAGTAAACACCCACCCACCGACAGCGTCAACCACGAACGGGCGCAACCACCGACACAGGGCAATGACACTGCCAAATAGTGACATTGACAAATGTCATCATTCGGGGTTGCATCCATCTCGTGCTCAACGAAGAGACGGGCTGGACGACCGATGAGATCCAGCCCCGCGGATCGTTCCGCTCACGCAGCGCCGCATTCGTCAGCAGCCTGACTCTGCGACAGATCAGCAGCGTGCTCCCACCCGATCAGGCCTGGGGTCTGTGGACCTCCCGACAGATCGTCGCCCGCATCATGGACACCTTCGGACCATCCCTGACCGGGGCCAAGGCAGTACGTGTCGACACCACCACCCCGGACCGCAACCGCGTCGTCGGCGAATGGGTCTGGGGCAAAGACGTGGCTCGCCGTGGGGCAGCCGGAGCGGGCACCACCCAGGCGATCTACTTCGTCCACGGCAGCGGCTACGCCCTGTGCTCACCTCGCACGCACCGGCGGCTCACCGCGTGGCTGTCCCAGCTGACCGGGCTGCCCGTCTTCAGCGTCGACTACCGACTGGCGCCGCGTCACCGCTTCCCCACTGCCGCAGACGATGTCCGCAACGGCTGGGACTGGCTCACCCGCAGGTGCGGCATCGCACCCGAGCAGATCGTGATCGCCGGCGACTCGGCCGGAGGGCATCTCGCCGTCGACCTGTTGCTGCAACCCGACATGAGTCACCCAGCCGGCGTGGTTCTGATGTCGCCGCTGGTGGATTTGACCTTCGGCCTGGCCCGCACCCGCGAACTGGATCGCCCTGACCCCGCCATCAGGTCACGCGACGCCGCCCGCCTGGTCCAGTTGTACTGCGCTGGAATCGAATCCGGACATCCCCGACTACGGCTCGATGTGGCAGGTGGACGCCCACTGCCGCCGACGCTGATCCAGGCCGGTGGAGCGGAGATGCTCGCCGCCGACGCCGTCGCACTCGCACAGGATCTCCGCCGGCAAGGAACTCGATGCGACCTGCAGATCTGGCCGGACCAGGTGCACGTCTTCCAAGCGCTGCCGCGACTCTCCCCGGAAGCCGGGCACGCCATGCGCACCGTCGCCGCGTTCATCGCGGACGCTTTGCGCGACAACAGCATCGAACAGGTGGGCTGACACATGTGGCCGTTCGGAACGAAACGCACCCACGAGGCTGACGCCGTGATCACCGGTGCGGGCAGCGGCATCGGCGCCGCGTTCGCCAGAGAGCTCGCCCACCGTGGCGGAAGGGTGGTGTGCAGCGACATCGACGCCGGCGCAGCGCAATCGGTCGCCGACGAGATCGGAACCTCGGCGCTGCCCGTGCAGTGCGACGTCGCCGACATCGATGCGGTGTATCGCCTGGCACAGGAAGCACAGTCGTGGTTCGGCGGTGCACCGACACTCGTGATCAACAACGCGGGCGTCGGTGCGGGCGGGGCAGTCATCGGTGAATCCGCACTCTCCGACTGGGAGTGGGTGCTCAACATCAACCTGTGGGGCCCGATCCACGGCTGCCACGTGTTCGCGCCAATTCTGCGTGAGGCCGGTCGCCCCGCCGGCATCATCAACGTCGCCTCCGCCGCAGCCTTCGGCGCCGCCCCCGGAATGGCCGCCTACAACGTCAGCAAGGCAGGCACGCTGTCGCTGTCGGAAACACTGGCTGCCGAACTCGCCGGTACAGGCATCAACGTCACGGTGCTGTGTCCCACGTTCGTCAAGACCAACATCGTCAACGCCGGCCGCATCCCCGAGGAAACGACACAGCTGGCCGATCGGCTGATGCGGATCACGGGATTCTCGCCCGAGCGCGTCGCCCGCACCTGCCTGGACACCCTCGATCGCGGCGGTCTCTACTGCATGCCGAACCCCGAAGCCCGGATCGGCTGGGGCATCAAACGTTTCACCCCGACGGTGTACACCCGCGCCGCCGGACTGGCAACCCGTGTGACAACCTGAGGGAGGATCAATGGCGATCGACATGGACGCGATGCTGGCGAAGATCAAGGACCGCCAGTGGGCGCTCGCCGACATCGACTGGACGGCACCAGGGGCCGAGAGGATCACCGACGAGCAGCGACCCAAGCTCAAGGCATTCATGGCCGACCTGTGCTGGATCGAGAACATCGGGGCCCGCGGCTTCGCGGCGCTGGCCAAGAAAGCGCCCACCCCGACGATCGCAGAGATCTACCGGTACTTCCATGCCGAGGAGCAGCGGCACGCCAACGCCGAACTGGCGCTGATGAAACGCTGGGGCATGCTCGATGACGGGGAAATGCCCGAGCCCAACGTCAACATCCGGATGGCGATGGATTGGCTCGACACCTACGCCGACGACATGTCGCTGTCGATCCTGGGCACCGTCATCCCGATGCTCGAGGTCGCCCTCGACGGCGCGCTGCTGAAATTCCTGCTCGAAGAGGTCGACGATCCCGTCTGCCATCAGGTGTTCGAGAAGATCAACAACGACGAATCCCGGCACATCACCGTCGATTTCGAGGTGCTGAACATGATCGGCCACGCCGATCTACGCCGGCTGGCCATCGAATTCGTCGGCAACGTCGCCACACCCGGCCTGATCATCGGGGCCATCATGTATGTCCCGCTGCTCAACCGGATCCGCAACGAGATCGTCGGTATGGGTCTGGAGCCCGAACGCCTCTACAATGCGGTCAAGCGGTTCCAGACCCTTGGTGAGCGTGGCGAATTCACCCACCGGGTGCCCACCTACCAGGTCCTCAAGCGGCATGCCTCGGCGGTGGTCAACCCCCGTCATCCTTATCATCTGTTGGCGAACTCGCTGGTGTGGGTGTCGGACCTGTACCCCAAGGCGCTACTGAAGCCGATACCGAGCTGGTTCAAGGAACTGACCCACGAGCCGGCGGCCTGACACATGCCTGCTGCCAACCGCGTTCACCAAACCCTCATTGTCGGAGCCGGCTTCACCGGGCTGGGAACCGCGATCAAACTCAGACAGGCCGGTGTCGAGGACATCGTCATCGTCGAGCGCGGCGACAGCGTCGGCGGCACCTGGCGGGACAACACCTACCCCGGCGTCGCGTGCGACATCCCGTCGCTGCTGTATTCGTTCTCGTTCGTCAAGAACCCGTCGTGGTCGCGGGCCTACCCCTCGGGCACCGAGATCTGCGAGCACATCGAGGCGATGACCGATCAGC
Organism: Mycolicibacterium iranicum; assembly: GCF_002101705.1. Lineage (GTDB taxonomy): Bacteria > Actinomycetota > Actinomycetes > Mycobacteriales > Mycobacteriaceae > Mycobacterium > Mycobacterium iranicum. The sequence goes on from NZ_LQPC01000020.1 coordinate 65,707, forward strand.
ACGGCCTCCGGCCGCTGATCAGGTTCAACACCGAGGTCACCGGGCTGAGCTTCGACGAAAAGACCGGCGTGTGGACAGTAAAAACTAATGGGCGCAAGCGGTTTCGGGCTCGAACGGTCGTGCTGGCGGCGGGACCACTGGCTGATCACAAGTTCCCGGAGATCCGTGGCATCGACTCCTACGAGGGACACAAGATTCACAGCGCATCTTGGGATCATGATTACGACTTCACCGGAAAACGGGTGGCCGTGATCGGGACCGGCGCCACCGCGGTACAGATCATCCCCGAGCTCGTCAAGACCGCCGAGTTCGTCAAGGTGTTCCAGCGCACTGCAGGCTGGGTGCTGCCCCGTCTCGATGTGCCGATGCCGGCGGCGGTCCAGTCATTGTTCGCGAAACTGCCTGTGACACAGCACATCGCACGCCAAGCGCTGTACTGGGGACATGAGGCCGCGGCGACCGCGCTGGTGTGGGACACGCCGATGAGCCGTCTCGTGGCACAGCTCGGTAAAGCTCATCTGCGCCAACAGGTCAAGGATCCGTGGATGCGCCGCCAGCTCACCCCGGAGTTCACCCCGGGCTGCAAACGCATGCTGATGTCCAGCGACTACTACCCCGCTTTGCAGCGCGAGAACTGCAAACTCATCGATTGGCCCATCGCCACGCTGAGCCCGGTAGGGATCCGCACCAGCGACGGCATCGAGCACCACCTGGACGCGATCGTGTTCGCGACGGGGTACGACGTGCACCTGTCCGGCCCACCGTTCCCCGTCACCGGAGTAGGAGGCAGATCGCTCCAACAGGAATGGGCCGATCATGCCGAGGCCTACAAGAGCGCCAGTGTCCACGGCTACCCGAACCTCTTCTTCATGACGGGGCCGAATTCGGGGCCCGGCCATAACTCCTTGCTGGTGTACGTCGAAGGGCAGATCGATTACGCGGTCGCCGGGATCACGACGATCCTGAACCAGAACCTGCGTTCTCTCGACGTGCGCGCCGACGTCCAGCGTCGCTTCAACGAACGCATTCAGCGGCGACTCACGAAGACCACCTGGATGTCGGGCTGCAACAGCTGGTATCTGACGGCCGACGGATTCAACGCCTCGATGTACCCCGGATTCGCGACACAGTATCTTCGACAGATGCGGACTATCCAGTTCGAGGACTACGAAGCGGTGGCGCGCGCGAGGAGCGAATCAGATCCAGCGCATGCCGCGTCACCGCCTGTCACGATCTCGACGGCCTGACCGTGTCTGGTCCGATCCCGACCATCCTGCGACGGATCCGGCGCGGTTCGCGTGATGTGATCGAAAACGCGGTGTCGCAGTTGTTCGATGCCGCGGTACAGCCGCATGACATCGCCGAATCCGGCGAGTACCGCATCGACGAGCTGGCCCAGCTGGCCGGGACCACGACCCGTAACATCCGGGTGTATCGCGATCGGGGTCTGCTGCATCCGCCCCTTCGGGTGGGCCGTATCGCACTGTTCAACGACACGCATCTGACCCGGTTGCGCCTGATCACGTCGATGCTGGATCGCGGCTACAACATCGCGCATGTCAACGAGATGCTGTCGGCGTGGGAGCAGGGCAAAGATCTCGGCGACATGCTGGGCCTCGAATCGGCGATCGCCGGCAGCTGGGCGACCGAGAAACCGCAGCGGATGCCCACGGCGCAGGCCCGCACGCTGATCGACGATCCGGCGGGCTTCGACCGTCTGGTCAGCCTCGGAATCATCCGAGTCGATGAGGAGGCCGACCACGGATACGCCACGATCGTGCGGCCCACCCTCGTCGAGGCGTTCACCGAGATCCGCAAGCACGGCGTCGCCCTCGACAAACTCATCGACATCCATGTCCAGGTGAGCCCGCTGCTCGATCAGATCAGCGAAATTCTCGTGCAGGCCGGCCTCGACGAAGTCGTCGACAAGATCAACCCCGGCGCCGCCATGCCCGACGACGTCGAAGTCGCAGGGCTCATAACGACTTTGGTGCGGTTCCGCACGCAGGCAGTGTCGGCGGTAGGCGCGACGCTGGCGTTTTCGATTGAGACAGCCGTCGAGTCCGTGGTGGCCCAGCTTCTCGGCGACCTCATCACCAAGAGCGCCGACGCCACCGGCGATCCCGCCTGAACTATCCTTCGGCGCGTGCTCGACGATCTGTGGGCTGCGGCCACCCGACATCAATTCCTCTACTCGGTGCGCGACGGAACCATCGCGCCCTCCGACTTCCACCGGTGGCTGGCGCAGGACGCCGTGTTCGTCACCGACCTGCTCGCGTTCCAGGCGCGATTGCTGGCCCGTGCGCACCGAGACGCCCAATCCACGCTCGCCGCAGGGTGCGTCGCGCTGGTCGCCGAACTCGACTGGTTCGACGAGCAGGCCACCGCCGCAGGCATCACCATGAACCAGGCGCCACTGCCTGCGACGCTCGCCTACCGCGACCTGCTCGCGCGACTCGACACCGAGGACTATCCCACCGCCGTCACCGCGCTGTGGGTCATCGAAGAGGTCTATCTGCGCGCCTGGACCACCGCGGCGTCGGACTCGTCGCCGTACCGCGAATTCGTCGAGCACTGGACCGATCCCGGCTTTGCCACTTACGTTGGGGCCCTGCGGGACCTAGCAGTCCCGGCAGCCTACGAGCAGGTGATCGCCGAAGTGCTGTCTCACGAAATCGCGTTCTGGGACATGGCTTCGACGACTATCTGACCGACGCCGGCTAACTTGCCAGCGCGGGTCCGATCGTGGTGTTCCACGACTCCTGCATCTCCGATTCGAACAGGCCCCACGTATGGGAGCCATCGGGCCGAACCACATAGGTGACAGGCACACCGGCGGCGGCGGCCCGATCGGCGAAGACCCTGGTGCTGTCGGCGACGATACGTTCGATGAAGCCGCCGGTGATGTTCGGCCCGAAGCCCGGGGGGAGCCGGTCGACGTTACCGACGTTGCCCGATCCGGACGCTCCGACCCAGACCGCCACACCGCGTAGCTTCTCGACGTTCTTCGACGGGTCGTGCGCCACCCACAGCGGACCGCCCGGCGGGCCCCACATCGCGTCTGCGCTGGCGCCACCGCTGCCGAGCGTCAAAGCCACCTGCTGGGCGTTGTCCGACGGGTTCAGGATGCCGCTGTAGGACCCGACACCCTGATACAGACCGGGCACCTGGACCGCGTAGTCAAGGGCGGTACCGCCGGTGCTCGACAGCCCGCCGACGCCGTTGCGGCCGTTGGTGTCGTACTCGGCGTCGATCAGTGGGGGCAGTTCCTGCGTCATATAGGTCTGGTACTGCTTGCTCGGATCGGCGACCCAGTTTGTGTACCAACTGAATTGACCACCCAGCGGGGAGACCACGTTGACATTCTTGTCTGCGAAGAAGCCCTGGATGTCGGTCATTCCGAACCAGCTCTTCATGCCGGGAGCGATGCCGCCGCCTGCGATGTCGTCGCCGCCGTCGATGCCCGGCAGCAGGTAGAACGTGGGTGCGCCCGATTTGCCCGCTTTGAACACGTCGTTGACGACGACCTTGTTCATCGATGGCGAGAACACCGACACCTTGTCCCAGCGATCGTTGACGTGCTCGATGCCGGTGATGTGCGCGCCCTGCGGCTGCGCAGAGGCCGCCGGAAGCGCGGGCACTAGCAGAAACGTCAGTACAGAAACCAACGCCACAGCTAGCGCACGCCCTCGGCGCGTCGACCTGATCATCGGCTGATTATGTAGTCACTCTCTAAAATCAGCAAGGCTATGCGTGTGAATGCCACTTCGTGTTCACTCCCACTCAATCGTGCCCGGCGGCTTGCTCGTGACGTCGAGGACCACCCGGTTGACCTCGCGGACCTCGTTGGTGATTCGCGTCGAGATGCGTTCCAGCACTTCGTAGGGCACCCGCGTCCAGTCGGCCGTCATCGCGTCCTCACTCGACACGGGACGCAACACGATGGGATGCCCATAGGTGCGGCCGTCGCCCTGCACACCCACCGACCGGACGTCGGCGAGCAGCACCACCGGGCATTGCCAGATCTGGTGATCCAGTCCGGCCGACGTGAGTTCCTCCCTCGCGATGGCGTCCGCGCGGCGCAGCGTATCCAAGCGTTCCGCCGTGACCTCGCCGACGATCCGGATCCCCAAGCCGGGACCTGGAAATGGTTGGCGCGCAACGATTTCCTCGGGCAAACCCAGTTCGCGACCGACCGCGCGAACCTCGTCCTTGAACAGCAGCCGCAGCGGCTCGACGAGCCTGAACTTCAGGTCGTCGGGAAGACCGCCGACATTGTGGTGGCTCTTGATGTTCGCCGTGCCAGACCCGCCTCCGGATTCGACCACGTCGGGGTACAGAGTGCCCTGAACCAGGAAGTCGACCTCCCCACCGGACACGTCGACCGCGTCACGCACCGCGCCTTCGAAGGCGCGGATGAACTCACGGCCGATGATCTTGCGCTTGCCTTCGGGATTGGCCACCCCGGACAGCGCCTCGAGGAAGCGGTCGGCCACGTCGACTGTTACAAGATTGGCGCCGGTCGCAGCGACGAAATCGCGCTGTACCTGCGCGCGCTCACCGGACCGAAGCAGGCCGTGGTCAACGAAGACACAGGTGAGCCGGTCGCCGATGGCACGCTGCACCAGCGCGGCGGCCACCGCGGAGTCCACACCACCGGAAAGGCCGCAGATCGCCCGTCCGTCGCCGATCTGGCTGCGCACCTGCTCGACGAGGGCATCGGCGATGTTGGCCGGCGTCCACGCGGCATCGATACCGGCGAACTCGTGTAGAAAGCGGCTCAGTACCTGCTGTCCGTGTGGGCTGTGCATCACTTCGGGGTGGTATTGCACACCGGCCAGCCTGCGACCGCGGTTCTCGAACGCTGCGACGGGCGCGCCAGTGCTGGTGGCCACCACTTCGAACCCCTCTGGGGCCTCGGTGACGGCGTCGCCGTGGCTCATCCACACCGGCTGGGTGTCGGGGAGGTCCGAATGCAGCTCTCCGCCAGTCACTTTCAACTCGGTGCGGCCGTACTCGCTGGTGCCCGTGTGGGCGACCGTGCCGCCGAGCGCCTGTGCCATCGCCTGAAACCCGTAGCAGATGCCGAACACGGGCACGTCGAGGTCGAACAGTGCGGGATCGAGTTGGGGCGCCCCTTCTGCATAGACGCTCGCGGGCCCACCGGAGAGTACGACCGCCCGCGGGTCGCGTGCCTTGATTTCCTCGACGCTGGCGGTGTGCGGGATGACCTCAGAGAACACCCGCGCCTCACGAACCCGCCGGGCGATGAGCTGCGCGTACTGCGCGCCGAAGTCGACGACCAACACGGGACGGGGAGCTGCTGATTCCACCGGGACAGTCTAGTTTGGCCGCTCGAGGATCGTGATCGCCGGAGCGCCTGGCGATTCGGCGTACCCCCTGCCACCGATTCGATGCCATAGCGCTGCCGGCGACCACGTCCCGGTCCCCCGCGTCGCAAACGTTAGTGGCCGGTCCGGATCGCTGTCAGTCGACCGAACGGACGATTCTGTCCAGTTTCGCCTTAGTACAGGTCTTTCAAGCTGAGAATTCCGTCCTCGACTGCGCGCGCGAGCAGCGCGGACTTCGTCGACGCCGGCCTACCGACGCCGGCATATTTGGCGCGCGCCCGTTGTAGGTGGGTCCGCACCGTGGTGGGTGCGATGAACAGTCTTTTGGCCACGAGATCCTTGCTCTCGGTCTGGAACCAGGCGATCAGCACCTGCTTCTCACGCTCGGTCAGTTTGATGCGACCCATGGTGCCGTCGTTGAGCATGGCCTTGCCCATCCTCGGACCCACGTAGGGCGTGACTGTGTGCGCGGAGTGAATCGCCTCGATCAAATGGCGCTTCCCCTCCGACTTGACCAGGTAGGTCACCGCGCCGAGCTCCAGGCATTTCAGGATGACTTCGTCGGCGGTGATGTGGGAGTAGACGATCACCCGCTGCCCTCGATCGCTGAGGTGCGACAGGGTCTCGAAGTCGGGACGGTTCCCCTCGATCTGCAGATCGAGGAGCACGACGTCGACATCATCGGACGCGCCGGGAAACTTGGCGAAGTACTCGGCGGGACGGGCGAAGCTGTCCGCCAGTTCGATCGGTGGATCGGCATCCGCACACCACGCCTGGATCCCTGCGTGCACGACATCGTGATCATCGATGATCGCGATCCGCACCGGAGTCCGCGCATCCCCCTCGCGGGACATCCCCCCACACCTCCCACCTGGTAGACACTTTGCGACAGGTGTCTGCCTCGCTTGCCGATATTTAATCGCAGCCCCGCACCGTTGCGATGGAAAACTCCGTGGAGTTACCCAGGCGCCGGTACATCACAACAAGTGCTGCTCGAGATTAGGAAGCTCGCCGCTCGGGAGGAAAGCCGAGATCGGCGAATCACCCTGAATTGATACGTTCGACCGACACGTGAGCTGGGGAGGACCGTGGCGACGTTCGGGGAAACTGCCGCCCGACTTCAGTTGATGAACCGGGCGGCGATGGTCGGGCTGCTGATGCGCTGCACCGTCAATCTCGGGGTGTCGTTGATCGCGCTGGCGGACCCGAACTCGCTCGCCCTGCCCTCGGGCAGGTGGCTCCTCGGGACGCTGGCTGCGTGGTCGCTCTACCGTCTGCTGACGCGGTCGCAGGGCACCGGATGGTTGGCCATCGATTATGCGGCGGCGCTCGTCGTGTGCCTGGCCATCCCGGTGCTCGCGCCGGCCACCGACTTCTACGCCTCCAACTCCGCGCCGCAGGCGATCGCCGGGACCGCCGTCATCAGCATCTCCGTGTCGGTATCGATGCTCGCCGCCGTGCCGATGGCCGTAGGTATCGCCGTCGCCTACGCCGTGGGCGCGGCGACCGTCATCGGCTGGGAGAACCTCACGTCCGTCACCGCGCTGTACTACTTCGCCGTTCAGTGCGCGACCGCGTCGATCATCCGACTGATGCTGCTGCACGTGGCAGGAGCAATCGACAGGGCGCGCCGCGACCGCGCAGAGGCCGAGGTCGCCGAACGTGTCACCGACGCCGTACGCGATTATGAGCACGAACAACTCGCGCTACTCCACGACACCGCCGCGTCGACCTTGCTCATGGTGGGGCAGGGCACCGACCTTCCCCCCGGGCGCCTGGCCGCGCAGGCTCGTCGCGACCTTCACCTTCTCAACGCAAGCAGCTGGGAGGCGCCGCCACCACGCGTGGAATTGGTTGCCGCACTGCGTGACTGCGCCACCCATCTCACAACACCGGTCCTGTTCGAGGGCCGCGACGAGCTGTGGCTACCCGGCAAGACCGCACATCCGGTGATCGCCGCCTCGCGGGAAGCGATGAACAACGTCGAACGGCACGCCAGAGCTTCGCTGTTGCGCGTCACCGTCTCAGACACGTCAGTCCTGCTGTCCGACGACGGGATCGGCTTCGACCCGGACAAGCGACGTGACGGACACGGCATCGACGACTCCATCCTCGGGCGAATGCTGCGGGCCGACGGCGAGGCCCGGGTGAGCGCTGAGCCCGGGGTCGGCACCGCCATCGAATTGCGCTGGACATCAGCGCAATCCGAGGCCCAGACACCGGCGGTCGATCCCGACCGGTTGATCGAACGGACCAGGGCCCGGTACGGCCTCGCGCTCACGGTGTACGCGCTGGTGAACCTCGCGATCACCGTACAACCCGCCGATGCTGCGCTAGGGCTGCTCGCCGCGGTGGCCACACTCGCGGCTGTGCCCGGAATCCTCTGGCAGCGTTACACATTCGCCCTCCCCGCAGCATGCGCGGTGCTGGTCGTCGCGATCGCCCAACCCGCGCTGCTACCCCTTGACGCGCTGCTCGGTTATCAGCACTGGGCTCAGGGCGCGATCGGCTGGTGCCTGGTTCCGCTCATGCTTGCCGTGCCGACGCGGATCGGCGCCGCCGTGGTCATCGGCTACTGGGTGCTGAACAGCGCTGTCATCGTGATACGCGATCCGTCGTCGTCGATTCTGGTCAACGTCGGCCTCGGCAGCGCAAGCATCCTCGGGGTGCAGTTGTTCGCCCTCATGTTCAACGGGCTCATGCGGGAAGCCGCCGAAGTGGTCGAATCGGAGAACGCGGCCCGTCAGCGCCTCCTCACGCGGGATCGGATCTCGCAGGCGCTCCGCGGTGAATACCAGCGTCGTTACGCGACCATCGTCGCCAACGTCGTGCCTCTGCTCGACGAACTGACCCGAGGGGAGCGTCTCGACTCGGCGCTGCAGCTTCGGGCCCGGGCCGAATGCCGAAGGCTGCGCACTCTGTTCGACCAGGCGACTATTTTCGATCATCCACTCATGCAACGCATCCGGCCGTTGATCGACAGGGCGGAGGCCAGACATGTCGACGTGGTCATCGACGTCGACGGTGCGCTCCCCGATGTCGCCGACGCTGACATCAACCGCCTCGTGGCAATCCTGTCCGACGTGCTCGATCTGTGCGCGTCGTCGGCGCGCATCGTCGTGACCCGCACCGACGACCGCGTCGAAATCAGCGCCGTCGTCGACACTCACGACGATGACTGCTCCGTCGCGTGGGACGGCGCAGAGGTCGTCGCGGCCGGCCGCGAACTCTGGTGTGTGATCAGCCCGCCGAGCTGACCGGTTCGATCGGGATTCTGCGCAGCGCCGCGGGGGCGTTCGCCGGAACGACAGGACTCTTCGGCTCGATCGGCGTGAGCCGCCGGTAGGGCTCGCCCTGCGCGGGTCGAAGATCCTCTTCGCCCTTGTTGGGCCACAGCGCCGCCGCCCGCTCGGCCTGCGCGGTGATCGAAAGCGACGGGTTGACACCGAGATTCGCCGAGATCGCGGCACCGTCCATCACCGACAGGGTCGGGTAGTTCCACACCCGCTGATACGCGTCGATGACGCCCTTTTCGGGACTGTCCCCGATGGCCGCGCCGCCGAGAAAGTGCGCGGTCAGCGGGATGTTGAACAACTCACCCCAGGTTCCGCCCGCCACGCCGTCGATCTTCTCGGCGATGCGCCGGGTCACCTCGTTGCCGGCCGGGATCCAGCTCGGATTGGGTTCGCCGTGGCCCTGCTTGCTGTCGAGCATGCGGAAGCCGAGCCGGGTCTTTCGGGTGAACGTCGTAATGGAGTTGTCGAGGTTCTGCATGACGAGCGCGATCATCGTCCGCTCACTCCATCGCCTCGGATTCAGCAGGCGCATTGTGCCCCGCGGATCGGTGCGCGCGGTGTGCACCAGCTGCCGCCAGCGCGGCACGTCGGTGCCCTCCGGGCCCGCACCGTCGGTCATCAGCGTCTGGAGCAATCCCATCGCATTCGAACCCTTGCCGTAGCGGCAGGGTTCGACGTGGGTGTCCGACGTCGGGTGGATCGACGACGTGATCGCCACCCCGTGGGTCAGGTCGAGGTCGTCGCCAACCGTCAGTCGTCCTGCGCCGACGATGGATTCGGAGTTCGTCCGGGTCAACACACCCAACCTGTCGGACAGTTTCGGCAGCCGACCCGTGTCCCGCATTTTGAACAGCAACTTCTGGGTGCCGTACGTGCCCGCCGCCAGGATCACCTGGTTGGCGGTGAAGGTCTTGCGGCGGCGGCGCAGCTTGCCGCCGGTGCGCGCGGTCCGCACTTCCCACACCCCGTCGGCACGCTGCTCGAAGCTCGTCACCATGGTCAGCGGGTGTACCTGTGCACCTGCCTTTTCCGCCAGCCCCAGGTAGTTCTTCAACAGGGTGTTCTTGGCGCCGAAGCGGCAGCCCGTCATGCAGGATCCGCACTCGATGCAGCCGGTGCGCGCCGGACCGGCCCCGCCGAAGTACGGGTCGGGGACGGTCTTGCCCGGCGTCTTCTCGCCATCGGGCCCGAAGAACACGCCGACCGGCGTCGGCACGAAGGTGTCACCGACACCCATGTCCTCCGCAACCTCTTTCATGATGCGGTCGGCGTCGGTGAACGTCGGGTTGGTGACGACACCGAGCATCCGCTGCGCCTGGTCGTAGTGCGACATCAGCTCGGCACGCCAATCGGTGATGTCTCGCCACTGCGGGTCGTTGAAGAACGGCTCCGGCGGCACGTAGAGCGTGTTGGCGTAGTTCAGGGAGCCGCCGCCGACGCCGGCGCCGGCGAGGATCATGACGTTGCGCAGCAGGTGGATGCGCTGGATTCCGTACATGCCGAACTGCGGGGCCCAGAGGAATTTACGAAGGTTCCACGAGGTTTTCGCGAACTCCTCGTCGGCAAAACGCCGGCCCGCCTCCAGCACGCCGACGCGGTAGCCCTTCTCGGTCAGTCGCAGCGCGCTGACGCTGCCGCCGAACCCCGAGCCGATGATCAGCACGTCATAGTCAGGCTTCATCGCAACATTATGAACTTACCCATCGGTAACTTGCCAGGGAGGTGACCCTAAGTTCGGTAGTTTCGTCAGCGTCTACTGTTCGGGGCGTGGCCGACGGCATCACAGCGCGCGAGGCGAAGCGCCTGCAGACCCGGGAGCGGTTGCTGGGTGCGGCGATCGCGGAGTTCAAGCGCGCCGGCATGGCCGAGGCAGATGTGGGCGCGATCGTGGGAGCCGCAGGCGTCGCGCACGGCACCTTCTTCTTCCACTTCCCGACCAAGGAACACGTTCTGCTCGAGTTGGAACGCCGTGAAGAGGGCCGCATGGCCAAGCGCTTCGCCACCTATGCCAAGACGCACCCCGACCTGCCGTCACAGCTGCGTGAGGCGGCCGACCTGGTGTTGAGCCTGGAACGCCGACTCGGCGCCCTTCTATTCAAAGACTTTCTCGCACTGCACTTTTCACCGACCCGGCCACTGGCCGAAGATGGCGACGACCACCCCCTGGTCGTCCTGGTCGCCGAACAGATAGCGAAAGCGCGCGATGATGGCAAGACCGCCGAGGACGTGACGCCGATGAACAGCGCCATCTACTTCCTACTCGGCCTCTACGCGCTGCTGATCACCACCGGCGAGTCCAGAGACCGCGCCGCGATGGTCGACGACTATCTGACCCGCACGCTGCGCAGCATGCAGTGAGCGTCAGCTTCCTACGGTGAGCCCGACCTTCTGGAACTCCTTGAGGTCGCAGTAGCCCGCCTTGGCCATCGACCGGGCCAGGCCGCCCACGAGGTTCAGTGAGCCGAACGGATCGTCCGACGGACCGTCGAGCACCTGCGCCAGCGAGGGCCGATCTTCGTCGGCCACCTGAAGAAGGGCGCCGCGGGGCAGCGACGGGTGCGCCGCCGCGGCGGGCCAGAACCAACCTCCGCCAAGCGCTTCGGCCGAGATGGCCAGCGGCGTTCCGAGCACCACCGCGTCGGCACCGCAGGCGATCGCCTTGGCCAGGTCTCCCGAGGTGTGGATGTCGCCGTCGGCGAGCACGTGGACGTACCGACCGCCGGTCTCGTCGAGGTACTCGCGACGCGCCGCGGCCGCATCGGCGATCGCGGTGGCCATCGGCACGCTGATGCCGAGCACCTCGTCCGACGTCGTCACCCCCGAAGTGGAGCCGTACCCGACGATCACGCCGGCGGCACCGGTCCGCATGAGATGCAGCGCGGTGCGGTGGTCGAGCACGCCGCCCGCGACGACGGGCACGTCGAGCTCGGAGATAAAGGTCTTGAGATTGAGCGGCTCGTGATCCTTGGCGACCCGCTCGGCTGAGATGATGGTGCCCTGGATGACGAGCAAGTCGATACCCGCGGCCACCAGGGTCGGCGTCAGCGCCTGCGCGTTCTGCGGGCTGACACGCACGGCCGTCGTGACCCCGGCCTCCCGGATACGCGCGACGGCCGACCCTAACAGGTCGGGATCCAAAGGCGCGGAATGCAATTGCTGCAGAAGCCGGGTGGCCGCAGAGGGGTCGGGATCCTTCTCGGCGACCGAGATCACCTCGGCGATCTTGTCGGCGACATCGGCGTGCCGTCCGATCAGCCCCTCGCCGTTGAGCACACCGAGCCCACCGAGACGGCCGAGCTCGATCGCGAACTCCACAGACACCAAGGCATCGGTCGGGTGCGCCAACACCGGGATCTCGAATCGGTAGGCATCGAGCTGCCACGCGGTCGAGACGTCCTTCGACGACCGTGTGCGCCGCGACGGCACGATGTTGATGTCACTGAGTTCGTAGGTGCGACGGGCGGTCCGGCCCATGCCGATTTCCACCATGTCTCGCATGTTCACTCCCCTGTTAGGCCCCCAGCAGACCCTAGCGGGTGGTGTAGTTGGGGGCCTCGACGGTCATCGTGATGTCGTGAGGGTGGCTCTCCTTGAGGCCGGCCGCCGTGATCTGGACGAACTGCGCCTGCTGGAGCGCCTCGATGGTGGGCGAACCGGTGTACCCCATCGCGGCCCGCAACCCGCCGGTGAGCTGATGGATGACGGTCGAGAGCGGACCGCGGAACGGCACCCGGCCCTCGATGCCCTCGGGCACCAGCTTGTCCTCGGAGAGCACGTCGTCCTGGAAGTAGCGGTCCTTGGAATAGCTGCCGCGCAGATTGCCCGTCGCACCCCGGCCCTGCATGGCCCCCAGCGAGCCCATGCCCCGGTAGCTCTTGAACTGCTTACCGTTGACGAAGATCAGGTCACCCGGCGATTCGGCGGTGCCCGCGAGCAGCGAACCCAGCATGGCCGTCGACGCGCCCGCGGCCAACGCCTTGGCGATGTCACCGGAGTACTGCAGGCCGCCGTCTGCGATCACCGGGACGCCGTGCGGCGCGCAGGCGGCCACGGCTTCCAGGATTGCAGTGATCTGAGGCGCGCCCACGCCGGCGACCACGCGCGTCGTGCAGATCGAACCGGGTCCGACGCCGACCTTCACCGCGTCCGCACCCGCATCGACCAGCGCGGCGGCCGCGGCGCGCGTCGCGACATTGCCGCCAACGACGTCGACGCGCTCGCCCACGGCCATCTTCAGTCGATGCACCATGTCGAGCACGCCACGGTTGTGGGCATGGGCGGTGTCGACGATCAGCACGTCGGCCCCCGCGTCGGCCAGCGTCATCGCCCGCGTCCACGCGTCCTCGCCGACACCGACGGCGGCTCCGACCAGCAGGCGGCCGTCGCTGTCCTTGGTGGCCAGCGGGAACTGTTCGGTCTTGACGAAGTCTTTGACGGTGATGAGCCCGGTGAGCTTCCCGTGGCCGTCGACGATCGGGAGCTTCTCGATCTTGTTGCGGCGCAACAGTCCCAGCGCCGCTTCGGCCGACACACCTTCCTGGGCGGTGATCAGCGGAGCCTTGGTCATCACCTCGGAGACCGGCTTGGACTGGTCGACCTCGAACCGCATGTCGCGGTTGGTGATGATCCCGACAAGAGAACCCATCTCGTCGACGACGGGTAGACCCGAGATGCGGAACCTCGCGCACATGGCGTCGACCTCGGCGAGGGTGTTGTCGGGCGAGCACGTCACCGGATCGGTGACCATGCCGGCCTCCGATCGCTTCACGGTCTCGACCTGTCCCGCCTGTTCGGCTACCGGCAGGTTGCGGTGCAGTACGCCCATGCCGCCCGCGCGGGCCATCGCAATCGCCATCCGCGACTCGGTGACGGTATCCATCGCCGAGCTGACGAGCGGCACCTTCAGCCGGATTCTGCGCGTGAGCTGACTGGACGTATCCGCTGTGGCCGGAATCACATCCGATGCGGCGGGCAGCAGCAGGACGTCGTCGAACGTGAGCCCCAGCATCGCGACTTTGGTGGGGTCGTCGCCGCCGGTAGGGACCGGAACGGCGATGGGGATGCTGGTTTCGGTGATCGACATATATGTAGCCTCCCGGGACGCCTGAAAGGAACATCTTATCGGCTCAGAGCTTGTGCTTTATGTTCCCCGCGACGTGCCGCGCGACCGCTGGCGGGATACCTGGGCGGTTGCGTAGTCTGGGGGCGTGCGAGACCACCTGCCACCAGGATTGCCGCCTGACCCGTTCGCCGACGACCCGAGCGATCCGTCGGCGGCGCTCGATGCCCTGGAGCCGGGGCAGCCGCTGGACCCGCAGGAACGCACCGCTGTCGAAGCCGATCTGGCAGACCTCGCCGTCTACGAAGCATTGTTGGCGCACAAGGGAATTCGCGGCCTCGTGGTCTGCTGCGACGAGTGCCAGCAAGACCACTATCACGACTGGGACATGCTGCGCGCCAACCTGCTGCAGCTGCTGGTGGACGGAACGGTCCGCCCGCACGAGCCCGCCTACGATCCCGAACCCGACTCCTACGTCACGTGGGACTACTGCCGCGGCTACGCCGACGCCTCACTGAACGAGGCGACGTCGGAGTCCGACGGTTATCGCTGACAGCGCAATTTCGCCCGGCTGATCAGTTCGGCTGATCCGGTACTTGCAGCGCGGGCGCAGGCAATTCAGGCACTGCGGGTAGCGCAGGAACAGGCAACAGCACCACCGGCGTCGTCGTCGTCGGAAGCGTCAGCGTGGGTTGCGGCTCCTCCTGCTCGACGGTCGGCTGCGGCGTCGTCCTGGGTGCCTGCGTCGTCGGTGACGGCGCAGCCGCCGAGGTCGAGGTCGGTAGCGGCGCGCGCGTGGTCGTCGTCGACTGGACCACCACGGTCGTCGACGTCGGCGACGGCACGCTGGACGTCGTGGTCGACCGCGGAACGGTCGTCGGTGACGTGGTCGACGCGCGTGGCGGCGTCGTCGACGTCGGTGACGGGACCGTTGACGACGGGGTCGTCGCCGGCGCCGAGCTCGACGGGGACGTCGCGCCGGTGGTCTCCGACGACGGGGACGTCACGCTGGTGGTCTCCGATGAGGACGACGGGGTCGTCGAGGCACTGGTGTCCGACGGCGGGGTCTCACTGCTGGACGGCAGTGTCACCGTGCCGGGATCGAGCAGCTCGGTGGGGATGTCCGGGAACGTGGGCAGCGGAGCACCCGGCGGCACAGTGGCCACGGGGTCCTGGGCCTCGACCTTGACGGTCAGCTCCTGCCATTGGGCAATCAGTTCCTGCTTCTGCTCGACATCGCCCACGGTCGCGACCGTCGTGGTGACGGCCTGCAGTCTCTCCTGCGCACCCTGCCAGTCGCCCTGCTCGATGAGCTGCTGCACCTGCTGCATCTCGGTCTGGGCGGCCAGGATCACGGCGTCGTCGCGGGTTTGCGCCTGCTCACCGAACAGTGCCGTGCGCAGCCCGTAGAGCGCATCTCCGGGTCCGGACCCCGCGATCACGGCGCCGAAACCACCGATGGCAAGCATCGCCGCGGCCGCAGAACCGACGATTGCCAGCGAGAAGCGTCGTTTGGGGGCGGGGCGGGTCACCCGGTCAAGAGCGGCCGCCGCGTCCTGCTGGGTCAGCACGTGACCCATCGGGGTCTCGCGCACGTCGTCGCGCCAGCCGGCGAGCAACTGCGCCAGCTCAGCCTCTTCCCGGTCCGTCACATACGGCTGCTGCTGCGCAGCGAGAGCGTCCAGGAACTGATCGGTGCGGTTGATCTCGTTCAGCGAAGGATCACCGCCGTTGGTATTCCATCGTCCGAAATCAGGCATAGTCACGCCCCTGCCCCGCCGACGTGATCTCCGCCTTCAGCCGCGACAGCGCGCGGTGCTGCGCCACGCGCACCGCCCCCGCGGTGCTTCCGACGGCCTCCGCGGTTTCCTCTGCGCTCATACCGACGACGACACGCAGGATGATGATCTCGCGCTGCTTCTCAGGCAGAACCTGCAGCAGCGCGGCCATTCGCGCCGACGATTCCGAATCGATCGCCATCTGCTCGGGGCCGGCCTCGCCGGAGAAACGCTCCGGCACCACATCCATCGGATCGGCCCGGTTGCGACCAGCTGCCCGGTGCGCGTCAGCAACCTTGTGCGCTGCAATCCCGTACACGAAGGCCAGGAATGGTCGTCCCTGATCCTTGTAACGCGGCAGCGCCGTGATGGCGGCCAAGCACACCTCCTGAGCTACGTCATCAGCTGAGAGACCACTGCGTTCCGCAGTGCCCACCCTTGCCCGGCAGTACCTGACAACGAGGGGGCGGATGATCTCCAGCACCTCCCGGAGTGCGTTCCGATCGCCGACCACCGCTTCAGCAACGACAGCATCGAGACGTTCTCCCGAAATTGTCATCGTGAACAGGCTCTCCAGCGTTACGTCGGGACCCACATCCCGGAGGGGTGGTGGCAGCTTCAGTCGGTACCGGGTCGGTATGAATTTGGTGTGGCTCAGCTAAACAATAACGACCAAGAGGGGCACAACCCGGTTACCGCGGGCGCCACACGCCGCCCCATCTGATCACCTTCTCGGCGGACTCATCTCGCAGAGCCTGATATCGCGATGCTGAACGCGCGTCGTCGGCGATGTCGGCGAGCAGACTGGCGACCGCCCATTGCAGCGGCACGAGGCCCGATCCGAGGGCCTGATCGAGCGCCTCTCGGCCCTCTCTACGGGCGGACGGGAAGTCGCCGGCACTACACAGCGCTGCCGCCAGGACCACCCGCGACTTGACCGCATGCCGCACCGACCCGAAATCCGACGACAGCCACACTCCCCTTTCCGCGGGGGCGACAGCGGCCGCGCCGTCGCCGCGGAACATCGCAAGTTCGGCCGATACCCAGGCCAGTCGGATGGGCAGCCGATCGGATCCGGAGTCTGCGACCCGTGGGGTGGCGAGTTCCAGCGCGCGCGCCGATGCCGCGAAGCGTCCGACCCCGAGCGCATCGGCCGCCAGGCCGATCATCGCGTCGGCCCACGCCTCGTCGGTGTGCGCGAGCGCGGCCGCCCGCCCGTCCCATCCGCGGGCGACGTGGTGCCAGCCGAGTTGACGAAGAAAGGAGGCCCTGGTGCTCGAGGCCAGGGAGGCCAGGGAGGCCAGGGAGGCCAGGGAGGCCCGAGCATCGGACCCCCCCAAGCGGCGGAGCCGATCCAAATCCGCGAGTGCGCTGGCGTAGCGCCCTTGCCCGCCGGCGATGACGGCGCGCAACCAGAGTTCATGGGCGGTATCGGCCGGTGGAAGGGGCCACGCGTCGGGATTGCTCCCGAACGCCGCGCGCTCCAACACGTTTGCGGTATTCGCACACGATGTGCTCATCGGACCGCGACCGTATCAACTGCGATCTGTTTTGAAAATCACGTTAGTTAACAGTTGATGGACCATTCGTTACAACGAGATCAACTGGCGACCGGACAAAGTTCAGAGATTGTCAGTTCGGGAAAATCGTGCAATGCCGAAACCACGGCATTTCCCGAGAACGATTGCAGCCACGTAGCACCAGATCCGTTGGCAAAACATTTCTTCGATGAACGTGATGTAAATTTTCTGCCTGCTCATATGTGGTTCAGCACACCGGACGGCTATTGACGAGAATTCGGAAGCCCTTCTACGTTGTGTGCACGAGTGGTCATCGGCGACTGTGCTCGGATTTGTTCCACGACTCACGCATCGATTGCGACGCGTATCGGGTCTGAGGGAGGGGTTTCCATTGCCACAGCCGCAACAGCTTCCGGGACCGAATGCTGACATCTGGGATTGGCAGATGCAGGGTGTTTGCCGGGGCGTAGATTCGTCGATGTTTTTCCACCCTGACGGTGAACGTGGCCGCGCCCGTGCGCAGCGCGAGATGCGAGCCAAGGAAATGTGCCGCCGCTGCCCGGTGATCACCCAATGCCGTACGCATGCGCTGGCAGTCGGCGAGCCGTACGGAATCTGGGGCGGACTGAGCGAGTCGGAGCGCGAGCTTCTCCTCAAGCGCGGGATCCGCCGCACCGCCTGATCGCCGACAGTTCACGTATCGCTCGTGGCGTCGGCCTCGACGTCCGCGTTCTCGCTCGGAGCGGCCGGGGCTGTCCGCCGCTGCGCCCACCGGACCGCGGCGTAGGCGGCCACGCCGAGGACTGTCAGCAGGCCAAGCCACGGCAGCATCAGTCCCAGCAGCAATACCGCAGCTGTGGCCACCGCGACCAGCGCGTCCCAACCCCGCTCGATCTGGCCGATGAACCCCTCGTATTTCTTCGGCGCAGGCCCGCCGACGGTCTCGGCGTAGAAGCTGACGTCGATGGTGCTGTAAGCGACCTGGTCGCCGAGTTCCTCGCGCTGCGCCCGCAGGCTGTCGAGCTCGGCCTGCCGCTGCGACAGCGCGTTCTCGGCGGCGATCAGCGCTTCGGGATCCCTGGCATCGCCCATGATCGCCAGCAGCCGGTCGACGGATGTCTGTAGGGCTTTGATCCGGGCATCGAGATCCACCCGCGCAGCCGTGACGTCCTCGGCGGTGGTTGACGCCGTCTCTACGGTGCCGAGCGTCTTGAGCTCCCGCACCACCTCGTCGAGTGTGGCCGCGGGCACTCGCAGCACGACCGACGTGACCGCGCGTCCGCTGCCCGATCCGGCGTCCTCGGTGCGGCTGTCGACCCGGCCGTCGGCTCTCTCCACCATGACGGCGGCCTCGTCGGCCGCTTTGGACGGATCCGGCACGGTCATCGTCACCGACGCCGTCCTGACGACGTCCCGTTTCTCCTCGGGCGGCGCCTGGGGCGGCCCGAATTCCGGCGCCGTTCCGGTCGCCGAATCCGCAACGGCCCCTGCGTTATTGGAGGGCATCACGGGGGCGGCCGGCGCCTCGTTGCGTGGCCCATCCGCTCCGGCGCAGCCGGTCACGATTCCCAGCGCCGCAACACCGGCTACCGCCAACGCCATCGGACGAGATACCTGGTTCATGATCAAAATGTACGCAACGGCGACCGGGCACAGTTGCGAACAGGATTGTCCGTTTGCTGACAACGTCAATAACACTGGGTGTCGTCGACACTGAATCTGCGGCAATTCGTTGATGACCACCACATTCTGGTGTTAATCTGACGTTCTCCCGGAAAGTGCGTGATGCCCGAGGGCGCGTCAGAAACGTTGCTGCACACATGGTTTCACGCCGCATCCAAAAGGACCGTCATGAGCACAGCAGCCGAGCGGGCAGCTCAGCTCGACCTGGTGGCACGACTGAAGTCCGCCTATCCCGAACTTCCCGACGCTCCCACTCCGGACCTGCTCGACCATGCCCGGATCAAGGCGTACCTGAAACCCGTTCACGACGTCGGCGGCGAACCTGATGCTCCGATGAAGTACGAGAACAAGCAGTACGAGGCGTGGGAAGAGCTGACGTACGTCATCTGCGAGGTGCTGGCGTGGCGCGGCATCTGGCTCTCGGAGGAACGGCGCCGAATCGGCAATGTCGACGTCGGCCGGGCCGAATACCTCGGGCTGCCCTACTACGGTCGCTGGCTGCTGGCCGTCGCTCGGGTTCTGGTCGAGAAGCACCTCATCGCGCTGGGCGAGCTCAGCGAACGCATGGCCGAGGTCCAGGAGCGCTACGCCGGCGGCTTGAACGGCAAAAAGCCTGAAGCGCAACCGAAATCGGAGGGCGACGGGTCCGGGGTCCCGCGCAACGCCCACCACAAGCACGCCGTCGGCAAAGGTGATCCGCAGGTCTATGCCGGGCAGGCCGGAGAACCGAAGTTCCGCGTCGGCGACACGGTGACCGTGCGAGATCTTCCCGTCGTCTTCTACACCCGCACCCCCGAATACGTGCGCGGCGCGACGGGCACGATCGCCACCGTCGCCTACGAGAGCCCTGCGGCGGAGGACG
The DNA here is from genome assembly GCF_002101705.1 of Mycolicibacterium iranicum. GTDB lineage: Bacteria > Actinomycetota > Actinomycetes > Mycobacteriales > Mycobacteriaceae > Mycobacterium > Mycobacterium iranicum. The sequence continues at coordinate 85,256 of NZ_LQPC01000020.1, forward strand.
AGACCTGGGATCGCCCCGACGCCAAGCCGGAATGGTTCTACGTCGTCGAGTTCAACATGTCCGAGCTCTGGCACGGCTACACCGGCACAGCCAACGACACATTGCGCACCGAACTGCCGGAGCGCTGGCTGAGATGAGCGCTTGCGCGAAGAGCCGACAACTCGAATCCTGAGGAGGTCCCGTGTCACACGACCACGACCACGACCACGACCGGACGGTCAAGCCGATGGTTGACGAGATCACCGATTTCGAAGTCCTGGAGATCGCGCTGCGGGAACTCTGCATCGAGAAGGGCATATTCACCGCCGAGGACCATCGCCACTTCACCGAGTTCGCCGAACAGATCGGCCCCACCCCTGCGGCCACCCTCGTGGCCAAGGCGTGGCTGGATCCGGAGTTCAAAGCGCTGGCACTGGCAGAGCCGATGACCGCCAGCAAGGAGGTCGGTGTCGACTGGATGGAGCCCACCGGCTTCGGCACGCCCAGCGATTTCACCGCATTCGAGATCCTTGCGGACACCCCGACGCTGCACCACGTGATCGTCTGCGCGCTCTGCTCCTGCTACCCCCGCCCCATTCTCGGCAATTCGCCCGAGTGGTACCGCACGCCGAATTATCGTCGCCGGCTCGTCCGCTGGCCCCGGCAGGTGCTGGCCGAGTTCGGGCTTTACCTGCCCGACGACGTCGAGGTCCGTGTGCAGGACTCCAACCAGAAGCACCGGTTCATGGTGATGCCGATGCGTCCGGACGGCACCGACGGCTGGACCGAGGCGCAGCTGGCCGAGATCGTCACGCGCGACTGCCTCATCGGCGTCGCGCTGCCCAAGGCGGGCGTGACCACCAACGTCATTGTCGACACCCGGCCGGCGGTGCACCCGTGACGCCGCGCCGAATCCCTGTTCTGGACGAGATCGTCGAGCGGGATCAGGTGTGGAGCCGAATGGCCGCCAAGTACGGCGTCGAGAACCCGACTCCGCCGTGGAAGACCAGCCTGGATGGGCTCTGCGACGCTTTGGACCGTGCCGCCTGCGATGCCGACGTGCCGGATTTCCAGCAGCGCCGCGACGAGGAGGACGAGCTGTCGGCCACGGTGTATGCCGAATTGCCTTACCCCGAAAGCCAACTCGTGGCGCTGGCGCACTCGCTGCTGGCGCGCGGGGTGATCGACGAGGCGACGCTGCAGGAACGGTTACAGAGCGTGCGGGCCCGCCTGGAGGCTTAGCTCCCGCAGCACCAGATCCGTTGCGCCCCAGTCCATGCACTTGTCGGTGACCGATTGGCCGTAGACCAGCGGACGGGCTTCGGGCGCCTGCGCTCCGGCGACCAGGAAGCTCTCCAGCATCACGCCGCTGACCGGCAGTCCGTCGCGCACCAGTTTCGCGACGTCCAGCGCGACCTGCGCCTGACGGATGTGGTCCTTGCCCGAATTGGCGTGGCTGCAGTCGATGACGACGCGACCGGGGAGGCCGGCCTTGGTCAACTTCGCGGCCGCCGTGGTGACCGAATCGGCGTCGCAGTTGGGTCCGTCGGTGCCGCCGCGCAGGATGACGTGGCAGTCCTCGTTGCCGGTGGTGCTCACGAGAGCGCCGCGGCCGAGGTCGTTCATGCCGAAGAAAACATGCGGCGCGGCAGCCGCTTTGACGCCGTCGACGGCCACCTGGATGTTGCCGTCGGTGCCGTTCTTGAATCCGACCGGCATCGACAGACCCGACGCCAGCTGACGGTGCACCTGAGACTCAGTGGTGCGGGCGCCGATCGCGCCCCACGCCACCGCATCGGCGATGTACTGCGGGCTGGTGGGTTCCAGGAACTCGCACCCGACGGGCAGGCCGATGTCGATGATGTCGAGCAGCAGCTGGCGGGCGACGCGGAGGCCGCGGGCGACGTCGAACGTACCGTCCATGCCCGGGTCGTTGATGAGCCCCTTCCAGCCGATGGTGGTGCGAGGCTTCTCGAAGTACACCCGCATGACGACCTTCAGCCGGTCGCTGAGCTCGTCGGCGACCTTGACGAGGCGGCTGGCGTAGTCCAGCGCCGCCGCGGGATCGTGCACCGAGCACGGTCCGACGACGACCAGGAGCCGGTCATCGCGACCGGCGAGGATGTCGGCGATCTCGTCACGGTCGCGGGCCACCCGCTCCGAGCGACGCGCCCCGAGCGGGAACTCGGATAGGACGGCATGCGGGCTGGGGATGTCGCTGAAGCTGCGGATACGCCGGTCGGACGTCGTTTCCGGGGTGGCGATCTGCGCCATGTTCACGAGGGTGCCTTTCTGGTTCGGGCACCTGCCTGTGGATCCGGTGCCCCTTGAATGACGAAAGGCAGCGACCTGATGGTCACTGCCTGGGCTCCGGGTGGATGCGTTGCTTAGCGCTGCGCTTTATCGGCTCCGCCCGGAGCCTCGATAAAGCGCCAATAGCCGGCGCACACGCGGATGTTCACGCGGTCGAGGGTATACCGGGGTGCGCGGTCGCACCAAACCGGGTCAGGTGACCCGGATCCACGGCTGACAGTTGCGCGATTCGAACGCCTTCACCGTCTCGTTGATGGTCGTGTACATCGGCCCGATCGACATGTTGGTGGCGACGACGTTGTTCTTGCTCGCATCCGGCGTGCTGTAGGTGAACCACAGGCACATCGAATCCTGGGTGGGAACGTCGTTGATCCAGACGCCGAACACCGAGCCCGACCCCCCGGTCCGGTAGAGGCCCGGCTCGATGTCGCGACCCACGACGAAGAAGCCATTGCCGGGAATGGGGTTGAGCGGCTGGGCAGCGGCCGGTGAGGCGCACGCGATCGCGGCTCCCGAAGCCACGATGCCGGTGATCACGCGACGCATGAGGCAGCGTAACTCTTGGGAGATGAGTGCCGATTACCTTTTGTGAGGTCATATCGCCCGCTTATCGCGACCCTGGCTGCGCCGGCCGTCCTGAGCCTCGTGCCCGGCGTCCTGAGCACAGCGCCGGCCCACGCCGCGCCGCTGCCCGACGTCTGCGTGCCTGCCGTCGTTGTCGACGGCGTGTGCACGACGCGCCTGGTATCGGTGACCGCCGACGTTGTCAACGGAACGATCACCGGGACTCCGATAGGAGGCGGCGCGGCCATCTCCCTCGCCGGACAGGCGGACGCGTACCTGAAATCGGAAGGCTTCGGAACCACGCCGCCCGAGGCCATTAAGAACTGGGACACCTCCATCGACCAGACCGCCGGCCTTTCGACCGATCCCTCCGATCCCAATTGGTACGGCAATGCGAAGGCCAAAGTCTTCCTGTCCCGGACGCTGAATGGCCTGGCCACCCAGTTCCCTCCGGAGAGCCTGGTGGTCCGCTTCACGTCAGACGAGCCGCAACCCAATGTGTTTGGTCTTGTCTCGATTCAGCCGGTGGCCTGACACGAATCCGGCTCGGCGCACTGAGGCCGATCGGCTTTACGCCAGAGCGGACAGCGAACGGGCATAGTTCACCGACTGGTGAACGTGCATGAGGGTTTGTGGGCCCCGCACCGGCACCAGGGTCTGGTGGTAGAACCCGCTGCCCTGCACGGTGACCTGAATGTAGCCGGTGAGTTTGCGGTCCTTCATGAGTAAGAAAAGCAGGCCCAGCAGGCAGAACCAGACGAATATGATGCACAGGACAACGCCCGCCGTTGAGATGCTTTCGTTCCACTGCGACATGTCGGTCACGGTCCACACCGAGCCGCGGATAGGGTGCGGTCCGGTCGGCGTCATGACCCAGTGCTGAGAGATGGTGATGTCACCGATCGCGGCAAGTTGCGGCTCCGGCTCGCCTGAACCGTAGATAACTGGCTCCCCCATGTTGTGATTCAAGCACGCCTACTCAAGGCGCGACGGAGGGGCAAAGTCAGGAAAAGACGTACTCGATGTCCGTGAAGGCATCGGCGGCAAGGACATAGAAGAATCGCAATGGCTGCGGACCCGTGTTCGCGATGCCGTGCTCACAGAAACCGGGAATGAAGACGTTGGAGCCTGCGTGCACCGCATGCTCGATACCGTCGAGGGTGACAACACCGCTGCCCGACAACACGAAGTAGGTTTCCGCCTGCGCGTGGCGATGGAGGGCGAGATACCCACCCTCGGCAAGTTCCGCCACTCCCGTCACGAGGTGCTCCGTATCGGTCGAGTCGGACGAGAAGACCGTGCGAAACGAGAGGCGACCACGATGGTCGTTCCAGCTCGTGATCCGACATTCGCTTTCCTGGAGCACCAGATTGCCCGGGATGTGAGCGGGGTCGTTGTCCATGTCGTCAGTACACCTCAACCGAGCGGGCGTGGCCTCACGGCGGCACCAGTTCCAACGAAAGCACCCCCGGCCCAACCGGACCGGGGGTGTTTCGTCGTGCGCCGACTAGCGGGGGCTAGCGGTGTCAGTGGTGGTGGTGACCGTGGCCATGTCCGTGGCCGTGGCCGTCGTCCTCCGGCTCAGCCGGCTTGTCGACAACCGCGGTCTCGGTGGTGAGCACCATGCGCGCCACCGATGCCGCGTTGACCACCGCGGAGCGGGTGACCTTCACCGGGTCGATGACGCCGTCGGCGATCAGATCGCCGTACTCCAGTGTCGCGGCGTTGAAACCCTGTCCCGCAGGCAGTTCCGCGACCTTGTTCACGACGACGGCGCCGTCGAGACCGGCGTTGGTGGCGATCCAGAACAGCGGCGAGGACAGGCCGGACGCGAAAACCTCCACGCCGAGCAGCTCGTCACCCTTGAGCTCCGAGCGGAGCTTGTCGAGAGCGCTGCGCGCCTGCACGAGTGCTGCGCCACCGCCGACGACGATGCCCTCTTCGACCGCAGCCTTGGCTGCAGCCACCGCATCCTCGACGGCTTCCTTGCGCTTCTTCAGGTCCGTCTCAGTGGCCGCGCCGACCTTGATGACGGCGACGCCGCCGGCCAGCTTCGCCAGCCGCTCTTCGAGCTTCTCGCGATCCCAATCGGAGTCGGAAGCCTCGATCTCGGAACGCAACTGAGCCTTACGGCCTTCGATGGCGTCCTGGGTGCCGCCACCGTCGACGATCACGGTGCTGTCCTTGTCGACGACAACGCGGCGCGCGGTGCCGAGCACCTCGAGGCCGACCTCGCGCAGGACCAGGCCCACGTCGGGGTTGACAACCTGACCACCGGTGACGATCGCGAGGTCGTCGAGGAACGCCTTGCGGCGGTCACCGAAGAACGGCGCCTTGACTGCGACAGCCTTGAGCGTCTTGCGGATCGCGTTGACCACCAGCGTCGAAAGCGCTTCGCCTTCAACATCTTCGGCCACGATCAGCAGCGGCTTGCCGGCTTCCGCGACCTTCTCCAGCAGCGGCAGCAGGTCGGGCAGCGAGCTGATCTTCTCGCGGTGCAACAGCACCAGCGCGTCTTCGAGAACGGCTTCCTGCGAGTCGAAGTCGGTGACGAAGTACGCCGACATGAAGCCCTTGTCGAAGCCGACGCCCTCGGTGACCTCGAGCTCGGTGTTCAGCGTCGAAGACTCCTCGACCGTGACGACACCGTCGGTGCCGACCTTGGTCATCGCCTCGCCGACCAGCTCGCCGACCAGCTCGTCACGCGACGACACGGTGGCGACCTGACCGATGGACTTCGCGTCCTTGACGGGGGTGGCGGCGGCCAGCAGTGCCTCCGAGACGACCTCGGCGGCCTTGGAGATGCCGGAGCCGAGCGCGATGGGGTTCGCGCCCGCAGCGACGTTGCGCAGGCCGGCCTTGACAAAGGCCTGGGCCAGCACCGTCGCGGTGGTGGTGCCGTCGCCTGCGACGTCGTTGGTCTTGGTGGCCACCGACTTGACCAGCTGGGCGCCGAGGTTCTCGAACGGATCCTCGAGATCGATGTCGCGGGCGATGGTCACGCCGTCGTTGGTGACGGTCGGTCCGCCCCAAGCCTTGGCAAGCACCACGTGGCGTCCGCGCGGCCCCAGCGTCACCTTGACCGCGTCGGCGAGCTTGTCGACGCCGACCTCCATGGCGCGACGCGCAGTTTCGTTGAATTCAATCTGCTTACTCATGAGTGTCTTTCCCTAGGGACGGGGTGGAACGCGCACCGCCCCGGACATCACCGTCGATGCGGCAAGTCCGGGGCGGAACACGATTCGTTTACTTGGAGACGACAGCCAGCACGTCGCGAGCCGACAGGATCAGGTACTCCTCGCCGTTGTACTTGATCTCGGTGCCGCCGTACTTGCTGTAGATGACCACGTCGCCCTCCGACACGTCCAGAGGAATCCGCTTCTCGCCATCCTCATCCCAGCGGCCGGGGCCAACTGCGACGACGGTGCCTTCCTGCGGCTTCTCCTTGGCGGTGTCGGGGATGACCAGACCGGAAGCGGTCGTGGTCTCGGCCTCGTTGGCCTGAACGAGGATCTTGTCCTCGAGTGGCTTGATGTTCACGCTCGCCACGATGGAGCCCCTTCACTCTATTGATTCTCGGGTGTCTGCTTACTCGGTGGCCGGTGCCTACCCTCGCGCCGTCGTCGCGGGTGCCGACACAGGGGTGAACCGACCTGCCGCCTAGCACTCTATACACGAGAGTGCTAGCACTCAAGATCAGGGGCGAACACTTCATCCCTGAGCGAACAATTCAGCGCGCAGACTTGTCGTGGTCCGATGGCATAATCGAACACATGTTCGACAGTTTGATCCCTGAGCCCGACCAGCTGGCTGGGCTTACTGCGGCGCAGCTCGTCGACGCCGCCAGGGCAAGCACCCGCGCGGAGAACGCCGCCTGTGCCCGCAAGCTGGCCGGCATGGCCGAACTGTTAGTGCGCCGCACCGGGCTACCTGCCGAGGATCGTCTGGACTGGTGGATCGACCCGGAAGCCGCCGTCACCGCGGAGATCGCCGCCGCCTACAACATCACGCAGGGGTTGGCACTCCACCAGACCTACCGCGCCGTGGTGCTGCGCGACCGCCTCCCCAAAGTCGGCCGGCTGTTCTTGCAGGGTCTGATCAGCGATCTCCTGGTACGGGCCATCGTCAGCCGGACCTCGATGATCGTCGACGCGGACCTGATCGCCGCCGTCGACGCCGACCTGGAAGCCGAGATCCTCGGCTGGGGAGCGTTGTCGGTGAGAAAGACGAACGCCGCCATCGACACCATCGTCGTGCGCCACGACCCCGATGCACTCCGCAAACCCCGGGATTGCGAGACCACACGCGGCATCGAGTTCGGCATGCCCGGCGACGCCCCTGGTTTCACCAGCGTGCAGGCCCGGATGTTCTCTTGCGACGCCGCCGCCGGCGAACGCACCCTGCTGGCGATGGCCTACAGCGTGTGCGAGGCCGATCCGCGCAGCCTCGACGACCGGCGCAATGATGCATTCACCGCTCTGATGTCAGGCATTAGCACCTTGGCGTGCCAGTGCGGCATCCCCGATTGCGAGGCGGCCGCGAACCCCAGGCCGCTCCGCGACATCACCGTCTTCGCCGTCACCGATCAGACCACGCCGGCTGACCACACACCGGCGCAGTCAGAGCCCGCATCGCCCCGCACCCGGGCCACCGTGCGCCACAGCCGCCCCGGCTACATTTTCGGCTCAGGGTTCATGCCTGCGCCGCTGTTCGCGGCGATGCTCAACGACGCGAAAGTGCGCGGGGTCATCCACCCCGGGCAGGCAGGGCCCGAAGCGGGCCGGTTCCCATCGCGCGCCCTGGCCGACTTCGTCCGCTGCCGCGACCTCACCTGCCGCTTCCCCGGTTGTGACAAACCCGCAACCGAGGCCGACATCGACCACACCGTGCCCGATCCCGTCGGCCCGACACACGCCTCAAACCTTAAGTGCCTGTGCCGTTTTCATCATCTTCTGAAAACTTTCTGGGGTGGTCCCAACGGATGGCGGGACCGTCAGCATCCCGACGGCACCGTCGTGTGGACCGCGCCCACCGGTCACACATACACCACCCACCCCGGCAGCCGCCTGCTGTTCCCGACGCTGTGCCTGCCCACCGCCACGCTGTGGAACGGGGATCCGCCCGAGATTGCGCTCTCGGAACATCGGGACATGAAGATGCCCCGACGCCGACGCACCCGGGCAGAGAACCGCGCCGCGTACATCGCCGCCGAACGACGACGCATCGCTGCCGAACGACGCCGCAGCGCCGAGGAACGAGCTTCCGAGACGGTGCGCGATGTCGCCGCCGAGTATGGCAACGACCCACCGCCGTTTTAGGCGACCTGCCCCTGTACCACCGGTAACCCGGGATCGCTGGCGGCATCCAGCGGCGACGGATCGGCACCGGCGGCGATCAGGTGTGCCGCGAAGGACGCGATCATCGCGCCGTTGTCCGTGCACAACCGCGGCCTTGGAATCCGCAATGTCATGCCCGTCTCTTCACACCTCTGCGCCGCCAATTCCCGCAGCCGCGAGTTCGCCGCCACTCCCCCGGCAATCAGCAGCGTGGACACGCCGAGGTCCTTCGCCGCCCGCACCGCCTTCGCGGTCAGCACGTCGGCGACCGCCTCCTGGAAGCCGGCCGCCACATCGGCCTGCGACGCCTCCGGATGGCTCTCGACATACCGCGCCACGGCCGTCTTCAGCCCCGAGAAGCTGAACGCGTACGGGTCATCGCGTGGCCCCGTCATCCCGCGCGGAAACGTGATCGCCGACGGATCACCCTCGCGCGCAAGCTCGTCGAGCACCCGGCCGCCGGGATACCCCAGCCCGAGCAGACGAGCGATCTTGTCGTACGCCTCCCCCGCGGCGTCGTCGACCGTCGAACCCAACTCGACGATGGGCTCGCCCAGCGAGCGCACGTGCAGCAGGTTCGTATGCCCGCCCGACACCAACAGGCCGATGCTCTCCGGCAAGGGCCCATGGTCGAACACATCAGCGGCCAGGTGCCCACCGAGGTGGTTGACCGCATAGAACGGCACCTGCCATGCGGCCGAATATGCCTTCGCCGCAGCCACTCCGACCAGCAGCGCGCCCGCCAAACCCGGCCCGATGGTGGCCGCCACCACGTCCGGCTTGTCCACCCTCGCCGCGGCCAGCGCCCTTCGCATCGTCGGTCCCAGCGCCTCCAGATGCGCGCGGGACGCGATCTCGGGGACGACGCCGCCGAACCGGGCGTGCTCGTCGACGCTGGAGGCGACCTCGTCGGCCAGCAGCGTCACCGATCCGTCGTCGCCGAGTTCGGCGATACCGACACCTGTTTCGTCACACGAACTCTCGATGGCCAAAATGATCATGGCAGCTCTCGCTTCTCGCGCTTCATGGTGTAGGCGTCTGCTCCGCTGACGCGGTAATACCGCTTGCGCACGCCGATCTTCACAAATCCTTCGCTCTCGTACAGTGCGATCGCCGCGTCGTTGTCGGTACGAACCTCGAGGAAAATCGTTGCCCCATCGGCGTACTCGAACAACCGATGCAGCATCTGCCGCCCGATCCCCTGGCCCTGAAACGCCGGGTCGACGCCGATCGTGTGGATCTCGTACTCGAACGGCTTGAACCGGCCCAGCCGCGCGATCCCCGCATAACCGACGAGCTTGTCATCGACGCGCGCGCCCACGTAGAGATTGTGCTTGGCCGCGAGCTCGGCCAGGAACGCGCGCTCCGGCCACGGGTCATCCCCGTCGAACAGCTGCGCCTCCAGCTCGGCGCACCGTGTCGCGTCGGTCGGTTTCAGCGGGCCGTACTCCACGGTCACGGTGCACGTCCAACACCCGGGGCCGGCACCTGTGGCTTCGCGTCGGGTCTGCGTAGGTACAGCGGTATCAGCGGCGCAGGCTCGGCATCCCAATCAGCCACCGCGGCAACCAGTCCCACCGCCGTCGGATACACCGGCGCCAGCCGCGGAAGTTCGAACAGCGACACGTGGTCGGGAGACCCGGCGATGGCCTGGGCGCCCGTGGGCACATCGACGGCGGCGTTCACGGCGGGGCCGTCGAACCGGACACCGTCTCGGTAGCGCGCCCAGTACACCTCGCGGCGCCGCGCGTCGGTGACCACGAGCACATCACCGGAGGTCCCCACCGCGATCGCGTCCAGGCTGCACACACCGTGCACCGGGCGGCCCAGCGCATGCCCGAACGCAGCCGCCGTCGCCATCCCGACCCTCAGCCCGGTGAACGGCCCCGGACCGCACCCCACGACCACCGCATCGAGCTGAGCGGTCGACACCTCGGCGTCGGCGAGCGCACCGACGATGTTGGGCGTCAACTGTTCTGCGTGCGCACGGGGATCAACCGTCACCTGTTCGGCCAGTACCTCGACGGTGTCACCGTCGAGCCGGACCACACCTGCGGTCACCGCGGGCGTCGCGGTGTCGACTGCCAGCACCAGTCTGCTCATGGTCGGCTCCACGTCCACATGGCGGTTCGCGCGTCGCTGTCCGCGGATCGCTCCAGCCGGATGTCGAGGTGGCTCTCGGAGAGCCGTTCGGCGATACCCTCGCCCCACTCCACCACGACGACGGCATCGTCGAGATCGGTATCGAGGTCGAGCGAATCCAGTTCCGCCAGAAGGTCTACCGAAGCCTGGTCCAGCAACCGGTACAGATCCACGTGCACCATCGCGGGAGCACCCTCCACTCGCGGTCGGTGCACCCGGGCCAGCACGAACGTCGGCGAGATCACCGGACCCTCGACATTCATCGCCTGCGCAATCCCCTTCGCGAGCACCGTCTTCCCGGCACCCAGCGGACCCGAGAGCACCACGACGTCACCGGCGCGGAGTTCTCGGCCGAGCGAGGCACCGAATGCGATCGTGTCCTCGGCGGTCAACAGCTCCGCAGTACCCGAGGCACCCCGGGTTTCTGGGTAGTCAGCCATGGGATCGCACCCGGTCCTTGACACGCCGGGTCAGCGCGACCAGCTTCGACGGTGTCGCCCGCTCGACAAGCCGCACCAGCGCATCGTCGATCACCTCGGGCTGTTCCAACTGGACGAGATGGCCTGCGCCGTCGACGATCACGAGTTCAGACTTGGCCAGCGCATCCGCCATCTCCTGCGAGTACTCCATCGGTGTCAACAGGTCGCTGTCACCGCACGCCACCAGGGTCGGGATCTTGTTCAACGTCTCGAGTCCCGCGGTCTCGTCGTGTACCTCGAGGGCGTGCAGGAACTCCACCAGCGTGGTGATCGACGTGTCGTGCATCATCCGCTCGGAGAACGCGACGACGCTGGGGCTGATCTTCTCGTCGCCGTAGGACGCCGCCCGCAGAATCGGGCCGATGATCGAGCGGGCCGCGCCTCGGCCCCGATGCACCGTCTTCGGCGCGTACCTGGCGGCGAACCGCACCGCCTCCAGCGCGGGATTCTTCAGGATCTCACCCAGCGGTGACCGTGAAACACCCTCTGCCGCTGATGAAATGAGCGCCGCGCCGACGATTCGGGTCGGGTAGCGCTGCGGGAACTGCCGCGCGTGGGACAGCACCGTCATACCGCCCATCGAATGCCCCACCAGCACAACGGGTCCGCGGGGCGCCATGACAGCAAGGACGCTTTCGAGGTCCTGCCCGAGCTGTTCGACCGTGTAGGTTTCGGGCGGCGCGTCGCCCGACTGCCCGTGGCCGCGCTGGTCGTAGAACACCATGCGCACCTGATCGCCCCACTGCTCGGTCAGCCGGGCGCGCTGAAAGTGGAACGAGCCCATCCGCAGACAGAAGCCATGCGCGAACACGACGGTCAGCGGCGCACTCGCCGGACCCACCTCGCGGGCCACCAGCGGGACGCCGTCAGGGGTGGTCACCACGCAACCGCGGTCGGCGTCGAGCAGCTCGAAATCCTCATCACGGTAGGGATCGTCGTCGGTCAGTCGCCGCCGCAGCGACCGTGCGACCGTGACGCCCGCCGCCGAACCGACGGCAGCCACGCCCGCCGCTCCGGCGAGCCAGCCCGCGCCCGTGCGGCTCACAGGGCACCCCCTACAGATCCGCCGACATATGTCCGCCCGATCCGCCGGCGCGGACTGGTCACCACCTCGTAGTTGATGGTGTCCAACAATTCCGCCCACTCCTGCGCCGTCGGCTCACCGTCGCCACCGGGCCCGAACAGGATCGCGTCGTCGCCCTCGACGACGTCCACCGGGCCCGGCCCGAGATCCACCACGAACTGATCCATACACACCCGTCCCACGTTGGGGTAGCGGCGGCCGTTGATCGAGACCTCGAACCGATTGCTCAGCGCTCGGAAAACACCGTCGGCGTATCCGGCGGGCACCAGCGCCAGCGTGGTGTCGCGTGGCGCGGTCCACGTGTGACCGTAGGACACCCCGTCGCCGGCTTGCACCGAACGGACATGCGCGACAGGGCATTTCACCGTCATTGCGCCGCGCAGCCCGAAGTCACCCAGCGACGGGATGGGGCTCTGGCCGTACACGGCGATGCCCGGGCGCACCATGTCGAAGGCCAGGTCGGGCCGGGTCAGGGCCGCCGGCGAATTACTCAGGTGCACAACGTCAAAGCTGACACCGACCGCACCTGCCTGCTCCACGAGGTCCTTGAGCCTGCGGGCCTGCTCGTCGTTGAAAGGGTGATGCGGATCGTCGCCGTGCGCGAGGTGCGACATCAGGCCGCGAATGCGGACCGCGTCGCCGGCCTTCTGCAGCGCGGACAGAACCGCGGGGTAGTCCTGCGGGCTGACACCGTTGCGACTGAGTCCGGTGTCGGCCTTGACCGTGACGACCGCCGTCTGCCCGGTCCGTGTCGCCGCGTCGAGCAGGTCGGCCACCTGGCGCGGCGAGGACACCGCCACCTCGACGCCGCACCGTAGTGCGGGCGCGAAGTCGGTGCCCGGTGCATGCAGCCAGGCCAGGATGGGCTCTGTGACACCGTCGCGCCGCAGCGCGAGCGCCTCGTCGATGGTCGCCACACCGAGTTCGGCGGCACCTGCGGCCACCGCAGCGCCCGCCACCTGGGTGGCGCCGTGCCCGTAGCCGTCGGCCTTGACGACGACCATGACCGCCGCCGAACCGGCACGTTCGCGCAGGACACCCACGTTGTGGGCGATGGCGTCGAGGTCGATCACAGCGCTGGGCGTGTTCATCGCCCTCGATTCTCCCAGGCGGGGGTTCAGTGGGCGAAATGCTCCTCGTCGGCGAAGCCGCCGATGCCCGCTTTATCGAGCTTGCCCAGCACCTCGACCAGATCGTCCCGCAGGGCACGGGCCAGGTTCGCCGAGAAGCCCTCACGCACCACGATGCGCAGCACCGCCACGTCGCTCGCGTTGTCGGGCATCGTGTACGCGGGCACCTGCCACCCGTAGCTGCGCAGCATCGCCGACACGTCGAACACGGTGTAACTGGTCCCCTCGACGAGCTTGAACGCGACCACAGGGATCGCAGAGCCGTCGGTGATGACGTCGAACACCGGCTTGCTGTTCGCCCCCGTCATCCCGGCCAGCTCGCGCGCGAGCCAGGTCGCGGTTTCGGAGAGGCATTTCATGACCTGCGTGTAGCCGTCGCGGCCCAGCCGCAGGAAGTTGTAGTACTGCCCTACCACCTGGTTGCCGGGACGCGAGAAGTTGAGCGTGAAGGTCGGCATGTCCCCGCCCAGGTAGTTCACCCGGAACACCAGGTCCTCGGGCAGATGGTCCTTGTTGCGCCACACCACGAACCCGATGCCGGGGTAGGTCAGGCCGTATTTGTGGCCGCTGACGTTGATCGACACCACTCGTGGCAGCCGGAAATCCCATACCAGCATCGGGTGCAGAAACGGCACCACGAAGCCACCGCTGGCGGCGTCGACGTGCACGGGAACGTCGGGCCCCTTGCTTTTCGCGAGCGTGTCGAGCGCAGCGCAGATCTCACCGACAGGCTCGAGCTCGCCGGTGAAGGTGGTGCCCAGGATCGCCACCACACCGATGGTGTCCTCGTCGACGGCGTCGAGCACCTGCTCCGGGGTGATGACGTAGCGCCCCTCCTCCATCGGCAGATAGCGCGCCTCGACGTCGAAGTAACGGCAGAACTTCTCCCACACCACCTGCACGTTGGAACCCATCACCAGATTGGGCGTGCGGCCCTTCCAACCCTCACCGACCCGATCGCGCCAGCGCCACTTCATCGCCAGGCCCGCCAGCATCACGGCCTCGCTGGACCCCACGGTCGACACGCCGATCGCAGTGGACGGGTCGTCGTCGCGGAGATCCTCGGCGTGGAACAGGTCGGCCACCATGCACACGCACCGCTGCTCGATCGCGGCGGTCACCGGGTACTCGTCCTTGTCGATCATGTTCTTGTCGAACGTCTCCGACATCAGCTGGCCCGCCTCGGGATCCATCCACGTCGTGACGAACGTCGCCAGGTTCAGCCGGGAGCTGCCGTCGAGCATCAGCTCGTCGTGGATGAACCGGTACGTCTGTTCGGGTTCCATCGACTCGTCGGGCAGCCGCAGGGCCGGGACGGGCGACGTCGACAGCCGTCCGCAGTAGGCGGGGGTCAACGACGAGTGGTGCGAAATGTTGGGCATGCCCTCATTTCTAGAGGATCGAAGCCAGCGCCGTCCGTAGATGCGCGAGGATGCGCGACGCAGATGTCGGTGCGGGCGCCGGGCCCGGGTCTGCCGCGGACAGATCGGCGGCGCGTGCATGGACGTAGGCAGCCGCCGCAGCCGCCTCACCCGGTGGGAGTCCCGCGGCGAGCAGTGCGCCGATGACGCCCGAGAGCACGTCACCCGAGCCTGCCGTGGCTGCCCACGAATTGCCTGCCACGTTGAGATGGACCGGACCTGCACCGGGCTCCGCGACGACGGTGACGTTGCCCTTCAGCAGCACCGTGACCCCGAGCTGGTCGGCGAGCCTGCGGGTATCTGCGATGCGGTCGTCGCCCGGCGCGGTGCCGGCCAGGCGCGTGAACTCGCCCGCGTGGGGCGTCAGCACGGTGGGGGCCTGACGTCCGGCCACGAGTTCGGGGTGCGCGGACAGGATCGTCAGGGCGTCGGCGTCGACGATGACCGGGAGGTCGGTCTCGAGCGCGAACACCAGGGCCGCCGCAGCGCTTTCGTCGGTGCCCAGTCCGGGGCCGATGACCCATGCCTGCACCCGGCCAGCGGTCGCGTGGCTGGAGGTGGCGATGACCTCGGGCCAGTGTGAAACCACCTCAGCCGCAGCAGTTCCCGCGTAGCGCACCATGCCGGAGGTGGCGGCGACGGCGGCACCGGTGCACAGGATGGCCGCGCCGGGGTAGGTCGCCGAGCCGGCCATGACACCGGCGACACCCTGGGTGTACTTGTCGTCCTTTGGCCCTGGGACCGGCCAGCGCTGCGCGACGTCGACGGCGTCCATGGCACGGACATCGCTGGGCGCGAGATCGAGACCGATGTCGACGAGCTCCACGCGGCCGCAGTTGCCCAGGGCATGAACGGGCTTGAGCCCGCCGAAGGTGACGGTCACGGCGGGCCGGACGTGTGGTCCTTCGGTGGCGCCGGTGCCGACGTCGACCCCGCTGGGCAGATCGACGGCGACGACGGGGACGCCGAGGCTGTCCGCAGACTCGAACACCGCTGCCGCATCGGGCCGCAGCGGTCCGGATCCCGAGATACCGACGACGCCGTCGATCACCAGATCCGTTGCGCTCGGTATATTTTCGACGATTCGACCACCGGCGCGCAGAAATGCGTGCAGCCCGGCTCGGTGGGCCTTGTCGGGCTTGAGCAGGATCGCCACGGCGCGAGCGCCGCGCCGCCGCAGGAACGTCGCCGCCCACAGCGCGTCACCGCCGTTGTCGCCGGAGCCGACCACCGCACAGACGGTCTTACCAGAGACAGAACCCAACTCCCGGGCAATCGCGGTGGCGAGTCCGAACGCCGCGCGCCGCATCAGCTTCCCCTCGGGGAGCGACGCGAGCAGCGGTGCTTCCGCATCACGGATCGCGTCGGCGCTGTAGAAGTACCGCATAGTGCCCACGGTACGTGGGTATCCACTCGCCATGACTGTCATCGACGACCTCCTGGAGCTCGAACACGCCGGCTGGAAGTCCTTGTGCGACGGAAGCGGCGACCAGTTCTACGGCGCTCTGATGACCGACGACGCCGTGATGGTGCTGGCGAACGGCATGGTGATGGACCGAGCGACCGTCGCGTCCGCGCTCGGCGAATCGCCGCCGTGGGCGCGCTACGAGATCACCGACGTCCGACTCGTGGAGATCTCGGGCGATGCCGCCGCGCTTGTCTACACGGGAACAGGTTGGCGAGACGGCGCCGACGAGCCGTTCGTCGGCGCGATGTCGTCGGTCTACCGCCGAACCGCCGACGGCTGGAAACTCGCTCTGTATCAGCAGTCCGCGAAAAGCTGACTAGAGCTGCTGTGCGTGTCTGGCCTCTGCCAGCGTGGGATAAAGATCGATCACCTCGTCGATGCGCATCATGCGCAGAACGCGACTCGTGGCGGGGCTGTCGGCGACGACACGCAACGAGATGCCGCCCCGCTCGGTGAGGCGGTGCGTTTCCACCAGCAGAGAGATCCCGGCAGACGACAAGAAGCTGACGTCGGTGATGTCGACGATCAACACCGGTGGCGAATTGGTGAAAGCCACATCGAGATGGGTTCCCAAAGTGGGTGCGGTCAGGACATCGAGGTCGCCGCACACGTGCAACACCAAGAAATCCTCATCGCGACGCGGCGTGACAGTGAATCTGCCACTACGCGCCTGTCCAGCCGAAATCATCGCCAACCCCCGGGGTGGTCTTAGGCAGCAAGGCACAACACGTGCACAACCTGGTCCCGCTGCTGGAACCCTGCATCCACAGCCGCTTCAGGCGGCCGTTGCTGCACAACGGTTCATTTCACTATTTATCGCCTGCGAAACCAAAAGCGTTATCAATCCGACGAAAATTCCGACCAGAATGCCCCCGCAACTGCGGCGACCTCTTCCGGATATTCTCCGCTGATCGCATGTGACGCGTCCTGCCACAATTCGACTCGGCCCTGCGGCAACAACTTCCGCGCCGTCACAGCTGCACGTCGCGCATCGTGAATCACACTGCGTCCCGCCAGCACCACGAGTACCGGGAGGTCGAGACGCCGCAGCTGATCGTCGGTAAAGCGCTCAGGGAGGGGCTGACTGAGCACGAAATCGCTTGTACCGGAATCGATCAGCGCCGCCACCGGATCAGATTCGTCGACCGCGGCGCCACCGGCGATCCACCGCAACACCCATCGCCGGTAGCGGTCCGGCGTCACCGGCACGGCCAGCGGGATCGAGGCCAGCACCATCCGCACGGCGATGGGCGCGAACGTCACCGCCGGATCCAGCAGCGTCAGCGAAGCCACCTTTCCCGGCCTACGTATCGCGACATTGGTCGCCGTCCATCCGCCGAAGGACACCCCCATCAGGTGCGGGGCGTCCAACCCCAGACCGGCGAGCATCTCGCCGAACCACTGCGCCTGGTCTTCTGACCCGGCGATGGGCCGCTGCTGCACCGAAAGTCCGGGCTCTCCCAGCAGATCGACGGTGTACACGCTGCGATGGCGCAGTAGACCCGGCAGGTTCTCCGCCCACATCGGTGTGCACGCGTTACGGCCGGGAAGTAGCAATACCGGGCGTCCGCCGGCACCGTCGAAACGATAGACCCGCACCGTGCCGAAACTCGTTGGCACATCGATGGTCTCGGCGACCGGTGGCAACGCCGCCAGACATCTGCGGTAGGCGTCGAGAAAGCGCCCACGTCCAGCCTGGTCGCGGAAGTGACCGACCTGCGGGGTGGGCACTACTCGACGGTGACCGACTTCGCCAGGTTGCGTGGCTTGTCGACGTCGTAGCCGCGAGCCTGGGCCACTCCCGCCGAGAACAACTGCATCGGGATTGTCGACAGCAGCGGCTGGAAAAGCGTTGACACCGCCGGGATCTCGATCAGATGGTCGGCGTAGGGCCGCACGGTCTCGTCGCCCTCTTCGGCGATGACGATCGTGACCGCGCCGCGGGCCTGAATCTCCCGGATGTTCGACAGCAGCTTCGAATGAAGCGTGGCCGAGTTCTTCGGCGACGGCATCACCACGATCACCGGCAGGTCGTCCTCGATCAGCGCGATCGGGCCGTGCTTGAGCTCTCCCGCGGCGAAGCCCTCGGCGTGCATGTACGCCAATTCCTTGAGCTTCAAGGCGCCTTCGAGTGCCACCGGGTAGCCCACGTGGCGGCCCAGGAACAGCACCGTCTGCGACGTCGCGAACTGCTTGGCCAGTTGCACCACGGGTTCGGACGTCGCCAGCACGCGAGAGATCAGATCCGGCATTGCCTCGAGGTCGTGGTATTCGCGGGCGACCTCGTCGGGGTACTTGGTGCCTCGCGCTTGCGCAAGCGCCAGGCCGACAAGGTAATTGGCCGCCACCTGGGCCAGGAACGTCTTGGTCGAGGCGACACCGATCTCCGGCCCGGCGCGGGTGTAGAGCACCGCGTCGCATTCGCGCGGAATCTGGCTGCCGTTGGTGTTGCAGATGGCCAGCACCTTGGCCTTCTGCTCCTTGGCGTGCCGTACCGCCTCCAACGTGTCGGCAGTCTCTCCCGACTGCGAGATCGCGACGACGAGCGTGTGACTGTCCAGAACCGGATCTCGGTAACGGAATTCGCTGGCGAGCTCGACCTCGACGGGCAGCCGCGTCCAATGCTCGATCGCGTACTTGGCCAGCAGCCCGGAGTGATAGGCAGTGCCACACGCGACGACGAAGACCTTGTCGATGTCGCGCAGTTCCTGATCGGAGAGACGCTGCTCGTCGAGCACGATGCGGTTGTTGGCGAAATGGCCGAGCAGCGTGTCGGACACGGCGGCGGGCTGCTCGGCGATCTCTTTGAGCATGAAGTACTCGTAGCCGCCCTTCTCGGCGGCCGACATGTCCCAGTCGATGTGAAATTCACGGTAATCGTGAGTGTCGTGGCCGTGGAAGTCTGTGACCCGATAGCCGTTCGCGGTGACGACGACGGCCTGGTCCTGACCGAGCTCGACGGCATCACGGGTGTGCTCGATGAACGCCGCGACGTCGGAGCCGACAAACATCTCCCCGTCGCCGACGCCCAGCACGAGCGGAGTGGAGCGGCGGGCCGCGACGATCGTGCCCGGGTCATCGGCGTGGGCGAACACCAGCGTGAAGTGGCCTTCCAACCGCGGCAGGACGGCGAATACCGACGCGGGAAAATCCCCTGCCGTCTGGCCGTGCAGGTACTCGCGGGCAACCATGTGCACGGCGACCTCGGTGTCGGTGTCGCTGGCGAATTCGACTCCGGCAGCCTCGAGCTCGGCGCGTAGCACTGCGAAGTTCTCGATGATGCCGTTGTGGACGACGGCGACCTTGCCTGACGCGTCGCGATGCGGGTGGGCGTTGCGGTCGGTGGGTCTGCCGTGGGTCGCCCAGCGGGTATGACCCAGGCCCGTCGCGCCGGCGGGGCTCTCCGCACCCGACTCGGCGAGCGCCGCCTCCAGGTTGGCCAATCTGCCTGCCTTGCGGCGGACCGTCAGCCCACCGTGTCCGTCGAGCAGCGCGATGCCGGATGAGTCGTAACCTCGGTACTCCATGCGGCGAAGCGCGTCGACGACGATGTCGCAGGCAGGACGCTGCCCGACGTAGCCGACGATTCCACACATAGCCATCCAGGGTACGGCAGAAGACGCCTCGACCCGGTTGGGCTACGGTCATCAGGTGGCCAGCACGAAGAAGCTCTTTGCCGCGTTGACCCGCCGCGGACCGCACCGAGTTTTGCGCGGTGACCTCGCCTTTGCCGGCCAGCCGGGTGTCGTTTACACGCCCGCCGAAGGCACGAATCTGCCCGGCGTTGCGTTCGCTCACGATTGGATCACATCGGCGGATCGCTACCACGGGACGCTGGAGCACCTCGCGTCATGGGGCATTGTCGCCGCCGCGCCCAACACGGAAACCGGCCTCGCACCGTCGGTGCTCAATTTCGCCTATGACCTGGGCACGACGCTGGACATCATCACCGGGGTCCGACTCGGGGAGGGCAATATCAGCGTGCATCCCGCCAAGCTCGGCATCGCCGGCCACGGGTTCGGCGGCTCGGCGGCGGTGTTCGCCGCGGCGGGCTTACCTGTCAAACCGAAAGCAGTGGTCGCGGCATATCCGACGATCTCCAGCCCGCCCGCCGAGGCTCCTGCATCGGGACTGTCGGTGCCCGGCCTGATCCTGTCCGATCCCGGGGATCCGATGACACTGCGCTCCAACGCCGTCGAACTGGCTCGCTCGTGGAAGTCCGCCACGTTGCGCGCGACGTCGGATACCAAGTCGGGCGGATTGGTCGAAGGACGCAGCCTCGCCAAAGTTGTCGGCCTCCCCGGCGCCGACAGGGGCACACAAAAGATCGTCCGCGCGCTCATGACGGGCTACCTGCTGCACCTGCTGGCCGGCGACAAGACGTACCGGGACTTCGCAGATGCCGACGCCGAACTCCCCAAGGCGGACATCGTCGATCCTTTCGCCGACGACCCGGTCTCGCTGGAGAACAAGGTCGTCGCTCTTTTGAAGCCTTAGAGCGAGAACTTCCCAACCAACTGGTTGGCCGTGTATACCTGGTTCATGCGTACCGGGATTTTCCTCAGCTATGCGGGCGGCTTCCTCGAGGCGGTCGACGAGGTCGTCGAATGCGAGAAGCTTGGCGTCGACATCGCGCTGGTGGCCGAGGCGTACTCCTACGATGCCATCAGCCAGCTCGGCTTCCTGGCCGCCAAGACGTCGCGGATCGAACTCGGCACCGGCGTCGTACCCATCTACACCCGCACCCCCGCGCTGATGGCGATGACGGCCGCCGGCATCGACTACGTGTCCGACGGCCGGTTCCGGCTGGGCCTGGGCACGTCGGGCCCCCAGGTGGTGGAGGGCTTCCACGGCCTGCCGTTCGACGCACCGCTGGGCCGCACTCGCGAAGTCGTCGAGATTTGCAGGCAGGTGTGGCGGCGCGAACGTCTGAGCTACGACGGCAAGCACTACCAGCTGCCGCTGCCCGCTGATCGCGGCACGGGCCTCGGTAAGCCACTCAAGCTCATCAATCATCCTGTGCGCGAACAGATCCCGATAACCATCGCCGCGCTGGGACCCAAGAACGTCGAGCTGACCGCCGCGATCGCCGAGGGCTGGCAGCCCGTGTTCTTCTACCCCGAGAAGGCCGACGAGGTCTGGGGTGACGCACTGCGCGCCGGCGCCTCTCGGCGCGACCCGAAGCTGGGCCCCCTCGACGTCATGGTCAGCGCAAGCCTCGCGATCGGCGATGATGTCGAAGACCGATTGGCTTGGGCCAAGCCGCAATTGGCGCTCTACATCGGCGGCATGGGCGCGCGGGGCAAGAACTTCTACCACAACCTCGCGACCCGGTACGGCTTCGGCGAAGTCGCCGACCACATCCAGGACCTCTACCTGGCGGGAAAGAAGGCCGAGGCCATCGACGCAGTGCCCGACGAGCTGGTGCGACAGGTATCCCTGGTCGGCCCGGCGGGATTCGTCAAGGAACGCCTCGCCGCCTACGCCGAAGCGGGGGTCACGACGATGCTCGTGCACCCGCTGGCCGCAGATCGCCGTGAGACGGTCAAGTTCGTGGAGCAACTACAGTCGCTGGTATGACGGAACTGACCGAAGACGTCATCGCCTTCCTGTCTCATGGAACCCGCACCGCCAAACTGGGTTACCTCGCCAAGGACGGCAGACCGCTGATCGCGCCGGTGTGGTTCGTCGTCGACGGCCAGCAGCTGGTCTTCAACACCGGTAAAGACACCGCCAAGGGACGGGCGCTGGCCCGTGATCCGCGCGTGGTCATCTGCGTCGACGATGAGCGTCCACCGTTCTCGTTCGTGCAGATCCAGGGGACGGTCGCCTTCAGCGAGGACGCCGACGAGCTGGTGAACACCGCAACGCGTATCGGCGGCCGCTACATGGGTGCCGACCGCGCCGAGGAGTTCGGCCGCCGCAACGGCGTTCCCGGCGAGCTCGTGGTCCGCGTGACGCCGACCAAGGTGATCGCGGCGTTCGACATCGCTGATTGAACCGAGGGAGCTGATTGAACCGAGGGCCCATCGAACCCCTCAGCTACCCGAGAGGGTGTCCTCCCAAAACAGCAGGCGCGCACGGACTCTGGGGTTGCTCAGGTTGTCGAGCACCTTCAGGCCGGCTGTCGTCAACGCCGGGATCCCGACCAGGCGGTGGAACAGCCGTCCGCGCCGGTACTCCCTGCCCCAGATTCCGTCGACCTGCTGCTGGTAGTTGGTGAAGTCGTCCGGCCCGCCGTTGGTCAGCGCCGCGACGGCGCTCTCCCCCGCAGCGAGCCCTGACTGCAGGGCCTTGGAGATGCCCGCACCCGAGACCGGCCGGGCGGCGCCCATCGCGTCGCCGGCGAACAGCACTCCGGGCCGCCACGGCGGCCACGCCGTGAACCCCATCGGCAGGCGCCACGCCTGCAGCGCCTTGGAGCTCTGCAGCTCGGCGACCGACGGCAGATTCCAGTCGCGGGGCAGCCCGTCCATGAAGTCGCCAAGGAGCCGGGCGGCGTTGATGTCATGCCAGCGCTTGAAGCTGTTCACGTAGCCGACCCCGATGTTGACCCGGCCGTCGCCGAGCGGGAACACCCAGCCGTAGCCGGGCAACTGCTGCCCCTCGTGCGAGATCTTGAGGTGGATGTCCAACGAGTCGGAATCAGGCCGATTCGCCGACATCTCGGCGCGGATCGCGATCGCCGAATAGCCGTTGTACTTGGACGTCAACTTCAGCGACCGCCGGACCGGTGAGTACGTCCCGTCCGCGGCGATCACCGCGTCCGCGCGGATGACCTCTCCACCGCGGAGCGTCAGGCCGTTCACCCGCCCGTCGTCGTCGACAGAGGCGCCGATAACCTCGGCGCCCTGCCGAACTTCGGCACCCGCGGCCTCGGCGTGCTTGAGCAGCATGGTGTCCAGCTGGGTGCGGCGGATGCCATGCCCGTGATCGGGCATACCCGGTCGGCGCGGAAACGACAGCTCCCATTCGGTGGGGCTGTAGATCGTCGCGCGGTTGAGCCGATGGAACTTGGCGACCTCGTCGGCCAGGCCCATCTTCTGCATGAAGCTGACAGCGCGCGGCGTCAGACCGTCACCGCAGGGTTTGTCACGCGGGAATTCAGCCTTGTCCAACAAGATCACTCGCGCACCGGTGCGCACGGCCTGCCATGCGGCCGCGGAGCCCGCGGGCCCTCCGCCGGAGATTGCCACGTCGTATCGCTGCGCCATAGCTGCTATTCGGAACCGTGCCCGAGGCGGATGGGTGCGGATGAAAATTGGTCAGGCTTGGATGCCGCCGGTGAGGATCGCGGCCAGCTCACGGTAAGCGGCGGCGTCGTCAAACCCCGTGTTGTCTCGCACCACACGCTGCTGGATGCGCACCATCACCGTCGCCACGAGATCGGCAGCGAACGCGGCGTGCACGTCGCGAAACTCTCCCGCCGCGACACCGTCGGCGATTAGCTCCCGCACCCGGCGAGCGGCGATCCGGGTGTTCTTTTCGTAGATGGCGCGGGCGGGTGCGAACCCGTCCAGGTCGGCCATGAACCGATCCGATGCAGGATCGAGTGCCGTGCCGACGGCCTCCAAGTAGGCTGCAATGCGCTCGCGAGCGCCCGTGACGACCTCGACGCGGGCCTCGACCGCCTCGGTCGCGGCGCGGAAGAAGTGCACGGTCGCCGCCTGGACCAGCTGCTCCTTGCTGCCCGCCAGGGCGTACAGCGTGGACTTCGAGCAGCGCAGTCGCGCCGCGATCTCGTCGAGGGTCAGGTGTGCGAAGCCGTCTGCCAGGAACAGGGCGACGAGCGAGTCGAACAGCTCGGTCTGGCGCGCAGTCGCGAAGGCAGGCTTGGCCACCGGCTCATAGTACTGTGAACCGTCCTGTAGTACTGTCCTACGTATGGCCGTGGATCGCCTTCTCCCCACCGACGAGTCCCGCGAATTGGTCGACCTCGCCCGCCAGATCGCCGACAAGGTGCTCGCGCCGATCGTCGATCAGCACGAGAAGGAGGAGACCTATCCCGAGGGCGTCTTCGCGACCCTCGGTGAGGCCGGGCTGTTGAGCCTGCCGTACCCCGAGGAATGGGGCGGCGGCGGCCAGCCCTATGAGGTGTACCTGCAGGTACTTGAGGAACTCGCCGCGCGGTGGGCCGCGGTCGCGGTGGCCGTCAGCGTGCACAGTCTGTCGTGCCATCCGCTGATGAGCTTCGGATCCGACGAGCAGAGGCAGCGCTGGCTCCCCGACATGCTGGGCGGGTCCACCATCGGCGCCTACAGCCTCTCAGAGCCGCAGGCAGGTTCGGACGCGGCGGCCCTGGCCTGCAAGGCGACGGCCGTCGACGGCGGCTACCGCGTCACCGGGTCGAAGGCGTGGATCACCCACGGCGGTGTGGCTGACTTCTACAACCTGTTCGCCCGCACCGGCGAAGGCTCACAAGGCATTTCGTGCTTCCTGGTGCCCGGGGACACTCCCGGGCTGACGTTCGGTAAACCCGAGGAGAAGATGGGTTTGCACGCGGTGCCGACGACCACCGCACACTATGACGATGCGTTCCTCGACGCCGATCGGCGCATCGGCGCCGAAGGACAGGGCCTCCAGATCGCCTTCAGCGCATTGGATTCCGGCCGCCTCGGCATTGCCGCAGTGGCCGTGGGCCTCGCTCAGGCTGCCCTCGATGACGCCGTGAACTACAGCCAGGAACGAACGACGTTCGGCCGCAAGATCATCGATCATCAAGGGTTGGCGTTCCTGCTTGCCGACATGGCAGCCGCCGTAGATTCGGCGCGGGCCACCTACCTCGATGCGGCCCGCCGCCGCGATGCGGGACTGCCGTACTCGCGGCAGGCCTCGGTGGCCAAGCTCGTCGCGACAGACGCGGCGATGAAGGTGACGACCGACGCCGTTCAGGTCCTCGGGGGCGCCGGCTACACCAGGGACTACCGCGTCGAGCGGTACATGCGCGAAGCCAAGATCACCCAGATCTTCGAGGGCACCAACCAGATTCAGCGGCTGGTCATCAGCCGGCACCTGGCACGCGGCTGACCGTGTCGCACACCGGGGCTGCGACCCCGGGCCGCCGCGCCACCGCCAGTTCGCCGAGCAGCGCCACCACGACACCGAACGCGAAGTACAGGGGGACCAGAAACGGCCCGACCCCGAACAGTCCGTCCGAGCCGGGGTTGTAGGCGAACACCCCGGCCTCGACGAGCCCGATCTCGACAGCAGGCCCGACGACCGCGATGACCGCGCCGCACAGGGCGCCGGCGGTGTCACCGAGTACGCACCAGGTGATGACGGCTGCGACCACCAGAAGCGCGGTGGCGGGGACGACCGGTGCGCCGTGTAGCAGCGCGGTCGTCACGTACATGCCGACGACGGCGGCCACCCCGGCCAGCGCCTGCCTGGCCGTGACGCCGGCGCGGATCGCGGGCAGGTGCAGCCGTAGCTCGGCCAGCGATACCGTGGCCGCACCGACCAACAGCGGGAACCAGAACGGACTGCTCCAGACCAAGGGCACCGTGTCGGTGTAATACACCGTGGTGCCGGTGACGACGTGGCTGTGGTCGCCGATCAGCGCGGCAACCCCACCGACGACGAAGAGGACCACCGCTTCCGGGATTCGCAGCCTCACGTCGCGTGACGCTACTCCCCGCTATTGCTGGGGCTCGCCGACCTGCGGCACTTCGTCGGCGGCGATCTCGCACGGGGTCTGTTCTGCTGCAGTCGGCTCGGCGGGCGGCAGTGGTTCAGCCGGCGAGGGCGCAGGTTCCGGTGCCGGCGCCGCCACCGGTTCGGCAGGAGGTTCGCAGGGCTCCTCAACCGGTTCTACCTGCTCTACCGATTCAACGGACCCCACCGGTTCGACCGGTTCCGCCTCTGGTTCCTCCTCGCCGGGCTCGGGCTCATCTTCCTCAAGCTCTTCCTCCTCCAGCTCTTCCTCCTCGGGTTCGAGCTCCAGCTCGTCGAGCTCGGGCTCTGGCAGGTCGGGCTCTGCAAGCTGGGGGATCTCGCCTCCCAGACCATCGAGAAGTCCCCCCAGCGAGTCGGCGAACTGCTGGCCGAGACCCGACATGCCACCCCCGATATCGGGCAGTGCCGAGCCCATCGATCCCAGCGGCGGCGCCGGCGCCGCGGCCGCAGGGGGCGCGGGAAGCGACGGTGGGACGACGGGCTCCGCAGCCGCGACAGTTGCCGGCGCCGGCGCCGGCGCGGGCGCGGGCGCGGGAGTCGCAGGCGCGCTCCACGCGGCGGGTGCAGTGACGGCAGGGGGCGGCGCCGAGTCCGGAACCACGGCGGCGGCCGGTGCGCAACGGGGCTCGTCGTCGCACTCGGGCCGAGTGGGCGTCCACACCGGGCCGAAATCACCGGGGATATCGAATACCGGCGAAGACTCAGCGGCGATTTCGGCGATCGCGCGATCGTAGGACGCGGTCACCGAACCCACCGTGGTCCGCATCGCCGTGACCCATTCCGAGCTGATCGCGGTGTGCACGAACGGTTTCACCGCGTGGTCGATCAGTTCACTGGCCGCTGCCCGATCCCCCACTCCCGTCATCACGGTGTGTGCGGCCGCCGTCCATTCGTCGCGTGCTCCGGCGGCACGTGCCTCGATCTCGACGACGGTGTCGACCTTCGCGGACACGGCCCGCCACAGCTCCTCACGCAGAGCAACCAGCGCCTCCGCGGCGGTCTGTACTGCCGCAGCGACGCCGGCCGACGCATCACCGTGCCGCCTGAGGAACTCGTGCGCGGCCTGCCCGCCGACGCCCTGCCACGCCGTGGGCAACCGATCGAGCTGCCGCGACTGGACGGCCAGCGCATCCTGCGACGACCGCACCGCAGCCTCCAGCGCTAGGCACCCCCGCTGCAGCGCAGCCAGATCCATCCCGTCCTCGGTGCGGTACCAGTCGTCGACCTGTGACTCGTTCAGCGTCAGGTCCTGATGGTCGAACCCGAGCTGATGACAGGCCCATACGTAAGCCTGCACGGTGTCCACCGCTGGGCGTCCCTGGGCCAAATATGAAGTGACGTCATAGTTTTGAGAGAAGCCGTAGTTTTGAGAGAAGTCGTGGTTTTCAGACATCGCTGCTACCTCAACCGGCCGGCCGCAGCAGCATCGGAGTCCTCGTAGCGGTCGGCCGACACGTTCAATACCGTGGCGATCTCAGCCGCCGCGCGGGACCACTCCCGCATCGACGACGCCACCTCGAGCAGCGCGTCGCGCAGCGCCTCACCACGGCCGCCATACGCGCGCCCCGCGGTGGCACCTCCGAAGTCGAAGTGGGCCATATGTTTTCGCGCAGCCTCGGCGACGATGACCGCCGCCGCTGTGAACTCCTGTGCCATCGCGCGCACCGCGACCGTATCGACGCGTGCCACTGCCGTTCCCATATGAGATAGGACGCAGGCGGGCGCCGTGCGGTTCCCTCGAATCAGCTTTCGGCGCTGACCGACTCCGCGACGCGCACGGCCATCTGCCGCGCAGTGTCCTCGTCAGCGGCCTCGACCATGACCCGAACCACCTGCTCGGTGCCCGACGGCCGCAACAAAATTCGGCCGGTGTCGCCCAGTTCCTCCTCGACCTGAGCGACCGCGTCGCGCACCGACGGCGCTTCGGCGACGGTCGCCTTGTCGGCGACCTCGACGTTGATGAGCACCTGCGGAAGGGTCTGCATCGGTTCGGCGAGGCTCGCCAGGCTGCGTCCGGTTTGCGCCATCCGCGCCATCAACCGCAGACCCGTCACGATGCCGTCGCCGGTGGTGCCGAAGTTCGGGAGCACGATGTGGCCGGACTGCTCGCCGCCGAGCGAGAAGTCGCCCGCCCGGAGCTCCTCGAGGACGTAGCGGTCACCCACACCGGTGGTGCGGATGTCGATGCCGGCCGACCGCATCGCCAGGTGCAGGCCCATGTTGCTCATCACGGTGGTGACCAGCGTGTCGGACGCCAGTTCGCCGGCCTCCTTCATGGCCAGCGCGAGCACGACCATGATCGCGTCGCCGTCGACGACGCGTCCGTGCGAGTCGACGGCGAGGCAACGGTCGGCGTCACCGTCGTGGGCGAGCCCGAGGTCGGCACCGTAGGAGACCACCGCGGCGCGCAGCGCCTCCATGTGCGTGGAGCCACAGCCGTCGTTGATGTTCAGTCCGTCGGGATCGGCGTGGATGGGGATGACGTTGGCTCCCGCGGCCCGATAGGCCAGCGGTCCTGCCACCGAAGCGGCGCCGTGCGCGCAGTCGACGACGACGGTCAGCGCGTCGAGTCTCGTCGTGGCCGCCTTGCCGACGTGGCGCAGGTAGCGCTCAAGGGCGTCGTCGGCGCTCACGACGCGGCCGATGCCCGCCCCGGTCGGTCGGTTACCGGGACCCTGCTGGACCAGTTCCTCGATGCGGTCTTCGGTGTCGTCGTCGAGTTTGTGTCCGCCAGGGCCGAAGATCTTGATGCCGTTGTCGGGCATCGGGTTGTGCGAAGCGGAGATCATGACGCCGAAGTCGGCGTCGTAGGCGCCGGCCAGATAAGCAACCGCGGGCGTCGGCAGAATCCCGACCCGCAGCGTGTCGACGCCTTCGCTGGTGATCCCGGCGATGACGGCGGACTCGAGCATTTCGCCGCTGGCCCGGGGGTCACGCCCCACCACAGCGACGCGGCGGCGGGTCTCCCCCGGCCTGCCGAGCCGGCGAGCCGCCGCCGAACCCAGAGCCATCGCCAATTCGGCGGAAAGTTCCTGGTTGGCGACACCTCGTACGCCGTCGGTGCCGAACAGTCGAGCCATCGTGACAACCTCTCACACGTGGGGGCTCGCGAGCCAAATCTCGCCCCGCGTGAATTATCGCCCGTCTCGGCCGGAAAACGGCTCACCGCCCGCACCCGGGCGTGGATGCGGGCGGTGAGTGTGGCTCAATTATCCAGCGTCGCTGGGCAGCGGCACGGTGCCACCCTCGGCTTGACCGGTGCCCTCGGGCGCTCCGAGGCCCTCGCCACTACCGGTTTCACCCTCGGCGCCGAGGGCGGGAGCCTCTGGCATGGGCGCCTCGGCAACCGGAGCCGGTGCCGCGGGCACCGGGGCGGGCGCGGCCGGGGCCGGCGCGGTCACCGCGGCGTTCTGGGCGACGATCAGGTCGCCACCGGGCAGACCTGAGCACAGCGTCTGCGGCGTGCCCTCACCGTCGACCTGCGTCACCAGCGCACCGACGTCTGCGGGCACCTCGGCACACAGGGCGCTCGCCGCAGTCGCAGCGGTGTCGGCGGTCACGCTCTCCAGCAGCGTCACGTCACCGACCGAAAGATTCACGAGACCATCCGGAGAGTCCACAGGCTGCGCCTGCGCCATTCCGAGTCCCACGGTGAAAAGCAGCGACCCACCGAGGACAGCACCCGCTGTGGCGTTTTTGACGAAGCTCACCAATCACTCCTTTGCAGTCACGAAGCCATGGGGCAGGAATTTCCTACCGACGCCCGCAGGCGTCCTGGCTTCGGAGTCGAGCGTTGCCCAGCCCGCCGGCGAATTTCAAACTGCCTCCCTATATGAATGCGGAAAGGCATGAGCAGCTAAGTAACTATTTCACCGTCGATCCAGGACATATGGCCGCAAACATTTCCTGAAACGGCATGTGTGGGACGGACCACATTTCTCGGCCAACCCAGCGCAACGACAAACGCCCGGCTGCTCGCAGTGCGAGCAGACCGGGCGTCCGTCGTAGTCGTATCAGCGCTTGCTGTACTGAGGCGCCTTGCGCGCCTTCTTGAGGCCGTACTTCTTGCGCTCGATGGCACGCGGGTCACGGGTAAGGAACCCGGCACGCTTGAGGGCGGGTCGGTCCTCGGGCTGCACCAGGATCAGCGCGCGGGCGATGGCTAGACGCAGCGCGCCGGCCTGGCCCGACGGGCCGCCACCGTCGAGGTGGGCGTAGATGTCGAACTGCTCGAGGCGGTCGACGGTCACCAGCGGCGCCTTGATGAGCTGCTGGTGCACCTTGTTGGGGAAGTAGTTCTCCAACGTGCGACCGTCCAGGTGGAACTGGCCGGTGCCGGGCACGAGGCGCACGCGCACGACAGCTTCCTTGCGGCGGCCGACGGTCTGAATCGGGCGGTCGATGATGACGGGCTCGCGCGGGGCCGCATCGGTGTCGGCAGCGGTCTCGACGAAGGTCTCGGTCTCGACGGTCTCGACGACCTCGGGGGCGTCGGTGCCCTCGACGTCGGTGATGTCAGTTTCGCTCATTGCGCCACCTGCTTGATCTCGAACGGAACCGGCTGCTGCGCGGCATGCGGATGCTCGGGGCCGGCATAGACCTTGAGCTTCTTCTGCACCTGGCGCGACAGCTTGGTGTGCGGGAGCATGCCGACGATCGCGTTCTCGACGACGCGCGTCGGGTGCTTGGCCAGCAGCTCACCGATGGTGCGCTTGCGCAGACCGCCGGGATAACCCGAGTGGCTGTAAGCGAACTTGGTGGTGAGCTTGTCGCCGCTGACGGCGACCTTCTCGGCGTTGATGATGATGACGAAATCGCCACCGTCGACATTCGGCGTGAATGTCGGCTTGTGCTTGCCGCGCAGCAACTTGGCTGCTTCGACGGCGAGCCGGCCGAGCACCACGTCGGTGGCGTCGATGACATACCACGAACGCGTGGTGTCACCCGCCTTCGGCGTGTACGTAGACACAGCGCTACCTTCTCTTCTCTCGGGTTGGATCCCGGGTGCCCCGGGGGCCGGTCCGGCGTGAGCTGTTGGAATTGCCTCGGCGACCGGCAGGGACCCAAGGTTCCGGCAAGCCAGCGCACGCCAACGTCGCAGCTTACGCGCGGATATCCGCACCGGTCAAAACGCGGTTCACCCTCACACAAACAGGTAGTCGGCTACGCGTGCGGCGGGCGACGCCGGCGGTGACGCTGACTCCCGTAAGGGGGAACGTCATGAACACTTCAACCGGATACCGCCGAACACTGAGTATCGTCCTGGCGGCAGTCGCCGCCACGGGGGCCCTGGTGGGGTGTCGAACGGCGGCGTCACCGTCGGCGTACGACGACGTCGCGCGCAACCTGCTCGCACTGCGCAGCAGTGCCGGCGCCGTCGACGAGGGCGCCGTCGTCCGCAGGCTCCAAACCGAACTGAACCCGTCGCTTTCCACTGTGGCGCGCGAAGAACAGCCCTCGGTGTACGAGGAGGCATGTGAGGTGAAGAACCTGTACGACGCCGGGCGGATCAGCTCGGCAGCCGAGGGCGTCGAATGGCTCCAGACGCACGGCACGACGTCGTACGCGCGGGCCACCTCGGTGCGTCAACTCGCAGCCAAGCTCATCGCGCTCGACGAGGATCCTTCAGTAGTAGATGGGTTGGAGATCTCCGGCGACGCGCTGTGCCTGGCGTCCTGAGACGCCGGGCACAGGCAGCCGATCAGTGCTTGTCGATTCCTCGCGCAAGCGCTCGTCAGAAAAAGCCCAGCGCCTGGTCGCTGTAGCTCACCAGCAGGTTCTTGGTCTGCTGGTAGTGGTCGAGCATCATCTTGTGGTTCTCGCGGCCGATGCCGGACTGCTTGTAGCCACCGAACGCGGCGTGCGCAGGGTACTGGTGGTAGCAGTTCGTCCACACCCGGCCGGCCTTGATGTCGCGGCCTGCGCGATAGGCGGTGTTGCCGTTGCGGCTCCAGACACCGGCGCCCAGGCCGTACAGGGTGTCGTTGGCGATGCTGATCGCGTCGTCGTAGTCGGTGAACGACGTGACTGCCACGACCGGGCCGAAGATCTCCTCCTGGAACACCCGCATCTTGTTGTTGCCCGTGAAGATCGTCGGCGCGACGTAGTAACCACCGTTGAGATCGCCGCCGAGCTGGGCACGCTCACCGCCGGTGACCACCTGCGCGCCTTCGCTCTTGCCGATCTCGATGTAGGACAGGATCTTCTCGAGCTGGTCGTTGGACGCCTGCGCGCCGATCATCGTCTCGGTATCGAGCGGATCGCCCTGCCGGACCGCCTTGGTACGGATGGCGGCCAGAGCCAGGAACTCGTCGTAGATGTCGGCCTGGATGAGCGAGCGCGACGGACACGTGCAGACCTCGCCCTGGTTGAGAGCGAACATCGTGAAGCCCTCGAGCGCCTTGTCCTGGTAGTTGTCATTGGCCGCCAGCACGTCGTTGAAGAAGATGTTGGGGCTCTTGCCGCCGAGTTCCAGCGTCACCGGGATCAGGTTCTGCGATGCGTACTGCATGATCAGCCGGCCGGTGGTGGTCTCGCCGGTGAACGCGATCTTGGCGATGCGGTTGCTCGACGCCAGCGGCTTGCCCGCCTCGACGCCGAATCCGTTGACCACGTTGACGACACCCGCGGGCAGCAGGTCGGCGATGACCTCCATCAGGTACAGGATCGAGGCCGGGGTCTGCTCGGCGGGCTTGAGGACCACCGCGTTCCCCGCCGCCAGCGCCGGAGCGAGCTTCCAGACCGCCATCAGGATCGGGAAGTTCCACGGGATGATCTGCCCGACGACACCGAGCGGCTCATGGAAGTGGTAGGCGACGGTGTCGTCGTCGATCTCGCTCAGCGACCCCTCCTGAGCGCGGATCGCGCCGGCGAAGTAGCGGAAGTGGTCGACGGCCAGCGGGATGTCGGCGTTCAGCGTCTCGCGGATCGGCTTGCCGTTGTCCCACGATTCGGCCAGCGCGATCGATTCGAGGTTCTCCTCGATACGGTCGGCGATCTTGTTGAGGATCACCGCGCGCTCGGCGGCTGAGGTCTTGCCCCAGGCGGGTGCAGCGGCGTGGGCGGCGTCGAGGGCCTTCTCGATGTCGCTCTCGTCGGAGCGGGCCACCTCGGTGAACGGCTGGCCGGTGACGGGCGTCGGGTTCTCGAAGTAGCGGCCGGCGTTCGGCGCGACCCACTCGCCGCCGATGAAGTTGTCGTAGCGGGGCTTGAACGACATCAGGGAGCCGTCAGCCCCGGGGCGGGCATACACAGTCATGGTGAGTCTCCTGCTCGTGTGGTGTGCGTCACTGAAACTACGCGGACCACCGTTGCACCACAGTTGCATCGTTCGGCGATATCCCCGCAGAATTTGAGGCATCACCGAACCACGCCGCAAGCCCCGCCAGCAGCGCGCCCGGGAGACCGTGAACACGCTGGTGGAGGCGGCCGCGCAGGTGTTCTCGCGCGAGGGCGCCGACGCCACGACCAACCGGATCGCCGCGCGCGCGGGCCTTTCGATCGGCACGTTGTATCAGTACTTCCCCGACAAGCTCTCGCTGCTGCAGGCGGTGGCCGAGCGGCACGTACGCGACGCCGACCGGCAGCTGACGGTCGTGTTCGCGCGGCTTCGCGAGGACACTCCCCCGTTCGACACGACCATGCGGGTGTTGCTCGAGGCGCTGGTGGAGCTGCACGTCGACCGGCCCCGGCTGCACGCGCTGCTGCACCGGCTGGCGCAGCCGACGCTCGGTCAACTCGACGAGCTGCGCGGCTTGGAGGACCGCATCTGCGACGAGGTCGCGTTTCACCTGAAGCGCTGCGACCGCGGCGGCGACGATGTGGAGTTGACCGCGCAGACGCTCGTGCACGCGATCGACGCACAACTGCACCGTGTGATGACCCGCACCGGCTTCGACCCCCGGGAAGTCGTGGCCGCGCTGATGGTCACCGTCGATCGGCTTGCACCCGGCTGAGGACGTCGTGCATCGCGTCACGCAGCTGGGTCAGGCCGGGTTCCTCGATCGGATAGTGCCCACAGTTCTCCAGCATCACCAGCTCGGTGGGGGCCGAA
Source organism: Mycolicibacterium iranicum (assembly GCF_002101705.1). Taxonomy (GTDB): domain Bacteria; phylum Actinomycetota; class Actinomycetes; order Mycobacteriales; family Mycobacteriaceae; genus Mycobacterium; species Mycobacterium iranicum. The sequence continues at coordinate 118,900 of NZ_LQPC01000020.1, forward strand.
ATACGTTGCAGGAAGCGAATACTCACCTCGGGCGGAGTCCACCTGTCGGCAGCGGGGGCGACGAGTGTCACGGGCGCGCCGCTGTAGTCCTCGGGGGCGGTGTGCCGGTAGTTCATCCAGCTCGCCAGAAAGCCCAGCGGGACGGAGACGCCACCACCGCGGGGATCCGACGCGCACAGCTTCGACAGGCGAGGGTCGGTGCTCATATTGCCCATGTCGGCGAGCCATCGGATGGGCACTGTGACACGGCCGAGTAACGGCTCGACGGCACGGAGCACGGCCGGCGCGGGACGGCCCATCCAGGCGACGCGGGTGGCGGCCGCGCGAGCCCTCGGGTCGGACACGTCCAGCAGGCAGGTAGCGACGACTGCGGCGATCTGCCTGGTCCGGGCCGCAACCTCGTAGGCCAGCATGCCGCCCATGCTGGCGCCGAACAGCACGAGCGGGCGCGGGTCCTGCGCCCGCTCCGCATTGACGAGATCGCACAGCAGGTCGACCCAGTCGTGGTAGCGGACGCGGGACGGATGTGGTTCGACGGTGTCGCCGTAGAGCGGAAGGTCGGGGGCGAAGACGTCGATGCCGTCGCCTAGCGCGGCGGCCGCCACGGGCCAGAGCGCGCTGCTGTATCCCCCGCCGCCGTGAATGATCATGGCGCGCACTGGCGCATCGCCCACGACGCCGCGGGCGATGTGCACGGTGCGGCCGCGCCACGGCCACCAGGTGCTCACCGGCGGGGTGAGCGCGGTGGTGTAGGCGGCGGGGACGAACTGGGCGTATGAGCGGAAGTCCACATCTCTAGCGTGAAAGTGACTGCCGTCGTTGGCAACTCGCTTTCACGATGGGGCTGTGCTGGAGTTTTGCCGGGCTGCTCAGGTTTCAGCCGAGTTCGTAGTCGAGGCCCGCGAGGTGACCGCGCGCCTGCGCGCGGGCCACCGGGGTGATCGCGCTGTCGCGCAGCGCCTGCCAGCCGTCACGGTCGTCGCGCCCCTCGGGGAGGTCGAGCCAGCGGCGCAGCAGATCGGTGCGGCCCTGGGTGTTCTCGGCAAGTACGGCGTCGCGCAGTGTCGCCGACAGCTGGGTGCGCAGCCGCGCGATCGCCGGTGACACCGACTGTGTGAGCAGCGGCCCCGAGTAACGGGTCAGGGCAGTTTCGACGTCGCCCGCGTCCAGCGCCTCGAACACCTCGCCGATGTCGCTCGTGATCGAGGTCAGCAGCCGATACGGCCGCGAGCCCAGGTTCTCGGCACCGATCACCTTGCGCAGCCGCGACATTTCGGCCCGCACCGTGACGACGTCGAGGTCTTTGTCGTCGAGCAGCACGGCGAGATGGTCGGCGGACAGGCCCTCGGGGTGACGGCTGAGCAGCACAAGAATGTCGGCGTGCCTGCCGGTGAGGTGGGTGGCCTGCAGGTGCCCGTAGCTGTCGGTCGTCATCCAACGCGGCCGGTCCCCGCCGAGCACGACGAGGTGTGGCTTGCGGGCGGCCGGTTCGGCGTTGATGCCGGCGAGCCGAAGCAGCGCGAGGTGGTTCTCGACGGCGACGGCCGTCGCCCGCACCAGGGCCAGCGTCTGCGAGGTCGCGACGGGGGTTCCGCCCGTGAGGTCGATGGCGCCGAGCAGCGCACCGGTGGTCGGATCGTGCACCGGCGCGGCGGTGCAGCTCCAGGTCTGGACGACGCGGGAGAAGTGTTCGGAGCCGTGGATCTGCAGTTCGCGATCGAGCGCCAGCGCGGTGCCGGGGGCATTGGTTCCCGCGCCCCGTTCGCTCCAGTCGGCGCCCGGTACGAAGTTCATCGCCTCGGCCCTGCGGCACGCGGTCGGGTCACCTTCGACCCACAGCAAGGTGCCGTCAGCGGCGCTGACCGCGACGACCACGCCGGAGTCGACGGCGTCGTCGACGAGGAGCCTGCGGATCACCGGCAGCGCCGGGGCGAGCGGATGCGTCTCTCTCAACCGCTCGACCGCCGTGATGGCGGCTGCCGCGCGGGCCGCGTCCTGATCGGGATCGACCCCGCCCGCGAGGCTTCGTTCCCAGCTCTGCGCGACGATGGGACGCACCTCGTTCGAGTTGAGGTAGGTGGCGTCGACCTCGCCGGTGATGAACAGCTCGTGGACGGCGCGGAGCCGCGACGGCGACGGGCGGGCCGATGCCCGTCCGGCTGAGGTGTTCGAAGCTGCCACCCGGCGTTTTCCCTTTGTCCACGTGGTGTCCGCCATCACACGTGGTGCCAGAGTAGCGCGATTGACGCCATGTTTGGTCGGCGTGCCGAGAGTACTGTGCGGCCCCCGTTCGGCTCCCCTCCTCGCGGGGGCCGCACAGACTCGGGGCGGGGCTTCTAGAAGCCCCAGGCGTTGGCGGCCCTTCGGTCGGTGTCGGCCACGTCGTCGGAACCGTCGCGCACCGCGTTGCCGAGGCTGATGAGGATTTCGTTGAGCGCACCAGCGGACTGCTCCCATCGGGTCTGCTCGACGCGGTAGGCGTCGGCGGCCTCGCGGGTCCACGTCGCCTGCAGGGGCGCGATCTGTGCGCGCAGGTCCTCGAGCGCGGCGTTGAATCGCGCCGATGTCGAATGGATCTCCTGACGGACCGTGTACTCGATCTCGCCGAAGTCGTAGGACAGCGTCTCGGTCACCGGTGCCTCCTACAGACTCGCCGCGACGGATCCGATGCGCTGAGAGTGGCCGTCGGCCACCTCGCGCAGCACCCGTTCGTTGTCGCGGATGGTCTCCGCGATGCGCTGCAGGGCGGAGTGCAGCTTGAGCGACTCGGCGTTCCAGCGTTCCATGACCTCGCGGAATCGAACCGCCGCGACGCCTCCCCACACCGACGGCGGCACGTTGGCCATGGCGCCGATGAACGACTGCAACATCGCGCGGATCTCCTCGTTGCGGTTGTCGGTCTTGTTCGCCACCGACACCATGAGGTCGAAGTCGGTGGCCAGCGCGGGCCCGGGCGGACCTGACGGTGTCGGCATGTGGATCCTTTCTCGACATGTTCGAAAGTTGTTCAAACGCTTCTGTAGATAGGACGCAGCAGGCACCAATTCGGTTCCACCGATTCAGATTTCATTTCAGCGCTCGGGCCGACTGCACCGCCTCGACACAAACTTGCTCGACGCGCTCGGGGTGACCGCTCGGGTGCTGGCAACCGATCGCGATACGAGTCGTCCCGTCGATCAGGACCGCCCAGCGCGTCTCCGTGTCGCCTCGCCGCTCCACGTAGGTCACGGCGGCTCTCCCGCCGAACTGCCCCGCCGGACGGAAATCGAAGAACACCCCGGAAGGCTCGGAATCGATTGCTGCTCGCAGAGTTTCGGCAATCCTCGGCAGGGACGTCCCCGAGCGGACGGACTGCGTGATGTGCAGGGCAGGAATGCCTGCCGGCGGAGCCACCCGCACCCGCTCCGATCCAGCGCCCGACGTGACCCGTTCGGCAGCCCACGTGGCGGGAACCCTGACCTCGACCCGGCCGTCGGTAAGCAACCGGGTCGCATCACCCGAATCAGGTTGCGCGGTGAGCGCCTGCGCCGCCCAGCTACCACCCGCCGCGCCCGCGGTCAGCGCGAGCCCCGCCATCACCGCGACGGCCCGCCGCCCCGGGCGGACGCGGATGCGCGGTGAACGTTCCGGAAACATCGCAGCCGCGGCAGAGGCTAGTCGTTGACGAGTACTGTGCGAGAACGGGATTCCGCGGCGTCGCAGAGTCGCGATCACATCGGTCGGCAGTGGCTGGACACCCGACGGTGTGTCGATGACCAGCGAACTCGAGCCCGCCAGATGGGCTTCGACGTCGAGGGAACCGCGGGGGAATACCTGCGGCTCCGACGACGCCGACGTCACGACGATCCAGTCCGTGGACAGCTCGACGATCGTCGCCTCGCTACTGAGTACCACCGACCGTGGCACCACGATGCAATCGGCGAACACGGTGCGGGCGGCCGCGACTACCACGTCGAGACGACCCGCCGACCACCATGTCGGCACGACGATCACCACCGGCCCATCGACACCGTCCGCCGCGGCACCGAGAACGTCACGCCACAGGTCGTCTACGGCGATGACACCGTCGTCCATTAGCGCGAGCCGATCGTCGATACACTCCAGCGCCACTGAAACCTTCTGTAAGGAAACAGAACCGGGGCCGCACACCGCCTCGGGACCGACCTCGACGACACACGCGGTCATGGTGGCGGATCGACCCAGCCGACCTGGACCAGCTCGTCGGGCCTGCCTCGCATCACCAGTGTCCCGCGCCCGGCCGGAAGCGACGCCGGTCTGACGGTGCCCAGCAGCACACCGTCGTCGGGCGTGGCGCTCATCATCAGACCCGCGCAGCCCATGTCGCGCATCCGTGCCAGCACCGGGTCGAACATTGCACGTGCCGCGCCGCCGGAGCGTCGGGCCACGATGACGTGCAATCCGAGATCCTTGGCGTGGGGCAGAAAGTCGGCCAGCGGTGTCAGCGGGTTTCCGGTGGCGCCCGCAACGAGGTCGTAGTCGTCGACGATGACGAAGATGTCGGGTCCCGTCCACCAGGAGCGGTCTCGCAGCTGACGCTGGGTGACGCACTCGTCGGGCATCCGGGCATTCAGGGTCTCGGCGAGCGCCGCGATCCGGGATGTGACCGCGGGTCCTGATACCGAATAGCCAGTGAGGTCGCCGTGTTCGACGACGCCGAGCAGGGTGCGTCGGTAGTCGACGATCTCGAGCCGGATGTCGTCGTCGGACTCGGTGAGCTCGGTGCACAGGAGGCGCAGCACCGCGGTCTTACCGCACTCGTTGTCGCCCAGCACCAGCAGGTGCGAGTGTTCGGCGAAATCGATGGCGATGGGCCGAAGGTCCCGCTCCCCCAGTCCGAGAACGACCTCGCCGCGACCGCTGCGGACCGAGAGTGCGCGGCGGTCCACCCGACCGGGCAGCAGCTCGACGGGCGGTGCGACACCTCCGCCGCGGACGGCGTCGACGCTGGGCAGCGCGATCGCGGTCTCCCGGCCGTCGCGGGTGAGGCTCCGCCCGGGTGGGCGGTCGGCCAACTCACGCGCACGTCTGCGGTCCATCTCCGAGTCCGCGGGGTCTCCGAGCCTCAACTCGATGCGGGTACCGATCTGGTCCTTGAGTGCAGGCCGCAGGTCGGCCCACCGCGACACGGCGATCATCACGTGGATCCCGTACGAAAGTCCCTGCGCCGCAATCGCGGTGATCTTGGACTCCAGCCCGTCGAAATCCTGGCGGAGGGTAGCCCAGCCATCGACCACGAGGAACACCTCGCCATAGGGATCGGAAGCCGAAGACTCCCGGCTCCGCAGCAGTGATTCGAGCTGGGCCACGGTGCGACGGCACAAGTCGGTGTCGCGCCTACTGGCCACCGACCCGACGTGGGGCAGGTTCTGCAGGGTTGCGAGCTGGCCGCCGCCGAAGTCCAGACAGTAGAACTGCACTGCCGCGGCGTCGTGCGCGGCGGCCAGCGAACACATGATCGTCCGCAGCGCCGTTGATTTGCCAGACCGGGGTGCGCCGACCACGGCGACATTGCCGCTCGCACCGGACAGGTCGACGATGTACGGATCTCGCCGCTGCTCGAAGGGGCGGTCCACCACACCGATCGGCACCTGCAGCGGGCGCATCGGCTCGGGCGGCAGGAGGTCGTTCAAGTGCGGCGACGCTCCCAGCGGCGGCAACCAGACGCGATGGGCGGGCGTGCCACGCCCGGTCAGCCGGGCAAGCACCGCGTCGAGAAGTGTTTTGCCGGAGGGCTTTGCGGCCGCCGGTTCGGATTCTTCGGTGAGCGTGAAGCGCGCTACAGCACAGGGCGTTTCGTCGTGTCGCAGACGTGGCGTGTAATCCCCGGAGACGAACACCGTCTGGAATCGGGTCAGCGCGCCCGCGGCGGTCTTGAGGTACGCCGCACCGGGCTGCGACGGCAGATGGTATGCGTCCGGCACGCCGAGCACGGCGCGGGACTCGCTGGCCGAGAACGTCTTGAGGCAGATTCGGTACGACAGGTGGGTCTCCAGCCCCCGCAGCCTGCCCTCGTCGAGACGCTGGGTCGCCAGCAGCAGATGCATGCCCAGGGACCGGCCAAGCCGTCCGATCGCGACGAAGAGTTCGGCGAAATCAGGATGCTGGCTGAGCATTTCGGAGAACTCGTCGACGATGATGAACAGCGCAGGCAGCGGCGCCAAGGCGCGCCCCTCGGCGCGGGCCCGCGCGTACTCGGCGATGTTGGTGGCATTGCCCGCCGCCCGCAACAGTTCCTGACGCCGGTTGACCTCGCCGGAGAGAGCCTCGCGCATCCGGGACACCAGCGGAGCCTCGTCGGCAAGGTTGGTGATCACCGCCGAAACATGGGCGACCTTTTCCAGTCCGAGAAACGTCGCACCGCCCTTGAAATCGACCAGCACGAGGTTCAGCGCTTGCGGGGAGTGCGCCGCGACCATCCCGAGAACCAACGTACGGAGAAATTCGGACTTACCCGATCCCGTTGCCCCCACGCACAAGCCGTGGGGGCCCATCCCGTCGGCGGCGGCCTCCTTGATGTCGAGTTCGACGACGGAGCCATCCTCTGCCACCCCGATCGGCACTCGCAGCGATGAGGGCCCGGCAGCGCGCGACCACAGCTGATCGGGATCGATCGTCTCGGGATCGTCGATCCCCATCAGCGCGGGCCAGTCCCGCGCGCGGTGCAACGCTGACGTATGGTCCGGCCGGTAGCGCGCGATCCGCCGCGCGCACGCCACCGCGTCAGCGAGCGCAAGCCCGTCGCGGGGCTCACCGCCGCCGGGGCCGACCACGAGGAACGTCGTCGACTCCCGCGGCGCCGGCGGTGTTCCACCGTCGACGATCTCGACCCGGTGAACCACTCGCGAACTGCGGCGGTGCGGAAGCCATTTCACCCATTCCCACTCCCGCGTCGGCGGAGCAGCGATGGCCACGAGATCGGGGTGGTGCAGCATCGCCACCTGGCACACCAGCGCCCGCGCCGCGGGCCGCGGCAGAGTGACGTGCGGTGACGAGCGCAGCGTCACCGTCAGTGGCACGCCGTCGACCACGGCACGATTGGTCACCAACCGCCGGAGGGCTTCGACGGTCACCGGGTCTGCATCGGCATCGGAGCCCAGATCCGGTGCGACGACCTCGACGGCAGACGGTCGCGACCCCACTCCGATGCGCGCGACGAGGAAGTCAGGGTGCTCCTCGCCTCGTTCCCACATGCGGCCGCGACCCGCCAGCAACCACAGGGACGCGGGGTCGGGATGAGCGGTGTGCAGATCGAGATGTTGTTGATCGGCCGACTCCGCGAGCGAGGTGTCGAGAGCCTCGAGATACCGCAGATAGTCGGCACGCTGGGCGCCGAGCTCCCCGGTGCGGCCTGCACCACCGCGCGCTCCGTAGGCGAGTGTGCCGATCAGGGATACCAGCATCATGGCGGGGAAGAACAGGAACATCGGGCTGCGCGTCGCGGTGTCGGTCGACGTCAAGTACAGCGCCGTCATTCCGCCCATCGCGACGATCATCGCCACGGGCATCAATCGAGCCAGCGGACTGACCGGCGCCGGCACAGGCGGTTCGGGCGGCGCCTCGATCACAACCCGACCGGTTTCCATGTGTGAGTAGACGCACGGGACGCCCGTCGCGTTCCATCCACAGGGCAGCAAAATGGTGCGCCCTGCTCCGGTGAGGCCGCGTTAGGTTCAGACGGTGCCGGATACGTTGTGCCGATTGGTCGTCGAGGTGACGGGTGCGGATCAGTCGGGCAGCGTCGATCTGGTTCTGCCGTCGCAGTGTCCGCTCGGCGAGCTGATACCGCCGATCGTGTGCGCGATCTTCGGCGATACCGCCGACGCGCCGCAGCGGTGGCACCTGACGCGTGCAGCAGGAGCAGCGCTTGATACCTCAGTGTCACTACAGGACAACGGCATTCAGGATGGTGACATCGTCATCCTCTCGACGGCTCCGCTGCCACGCCCACGGCTGACGCCCACCGAGCCGTGCGGGGTGGTCGCGCGCACAGCGGCAACCGCTCCGTTGACTCGCCGCGTCCTGGTGTCCGCCGCCGCGGCAGGCACTCTATTGTCGGCCGTCTTACTGGTCTGGGCGGGTCTGCATGCCGCGACCATATGGCCGTTGGGTGCGGCAGCAACGCTCGCCGCAGTTGCGGCTACGGCGGCGGTCGCGGTCGGCCGCTCGGACCGGGAGTCGACCGAGCTGTTGAGTCTTGGTGCCGTGGTGTTCGTCAGCGCGACAGGCATTCTCGCGGTTCCGGGCGCGGGGTGGGTGGCGGCCGCACTACTCGCGGCGGCCTCGGCAATGGCGATGTCCACGCTGCTGCTGAGGATGACCGACGACTGTGGGTTGATGACGGCGTGCGCGGCGGCGGGCGGTGCGGTGTCCGCCGCGGTCGCGCTGTGCATCGCGGTCGGACCGCGACTCGTCGTGGCGGGCGCCGCCCTGGCAATCATCTCCCTCGTGGGGCTGTCGGCCGCGCCGCGAATCGCTGCACTCGCCACGCGCCTCGGACCCGCACACCTCGACGTCGACGAACAGCGCGCCGCCGCGGCGCACCGGACCCTGTCCGCACTGGTGGCGGGGTGGTCGGTGTCGGCGATGCTGGGCGCCTTCGCTGTCGGGGGAGCGGCAGTGCACCACGGCTCGCCGATGATCCTCGCCGCGTGCTTTGCCGCCGATCTCGGCGTGCTGCTGGTCCTGCGCCAACGCTCTCACGTCGACCCCTGCAGACGGGTGTGGTTGTTCATCGCGGGAATCGCGGCTCTGCTCTCGGCTTTCGCCGTCGCGGTCGCCGCAGCCCCTGCGCTGGCGCACTGGTTATGCGTGGCAGCTGCCGTCGGATGCGCCGCCTGCAGCTGGTGTTTCAGCCGCCCGATCGAACTCAGCCCGTTGCTGCGTAACGCTATTCAGGTCGTCGAGTATGCGGCGCTGGTGTCGGTGATTCCGCTGGCGTTCTGGGTCGCCGGCCTCTACGGGCTCGTCCGGGAAGCGAGCCTGTCGTGACCGGTCGAGCGCTGAGAGTCCTTGCGGTGTCGGCCGTCGCGCTCGCGCAGTCCGCGCCGGCGGCCCTCGCCGTGAGCCCACCTGCTGTGGATGAACGTCGGCTTCCTGACGCGGGCCCGCCCGCTCCGGCGCATCCGACCGCTCAGCACGACGAGTGCGCCACCGCACCGCCGGCGGCCACCGCCGAGCCAGGGCAGCTCGGCGGCATGGACCTATCGAGTGTGTGGGCCCTGACACGCGGGGCGGGCCAGACCGTCGCGGTGATCGACACCGGCGTCACCCGCCACCGCAGGCTGCCGCACCTCGTCCCTGGCGGCGACTACGTCTCGCGGCATGACGGGACCAATGACTGCGACGGCCACGGCACGATCGTCGCCGGGATCATCGGCGCCACGCCGGACACAGGCGACCCCGAGGGCTTCTCCGGAATCGCACCGGATGTCTCGCTGTTGTCGATCAGACAGTCCAGCAACAAGTTTCATGCAATCGACGAACCCGGAGGCACCGGCGTCGGTGACGTAGCGACACTGGCGGCGGCGGTGCGTACCGCCGCCGACCTGGGGGCGACGGTCATCAACATCTCCACGGTCGCGTGCGTGCCGGTCGACACCGTCCTCGCGGACGAGGCGCTGGGTGCCGCGCTGTCGTATGCCGTCGACGTCAAGAATGTCGTGGTCGTTGCGGCGGCAGGCAATGTGGGAGGACCGGGTCAGTGCCGGGACCACAACCCCCGTGGCGCCGCGGGTGCCGAACAGGTGAGCACGGTCGCGAGTCCGGCGTGGTACGACGACCTTGTGCTGACCGTCGGGTCGGTCGCCGCAGATGGAACTCCGTCAGACTTCAGCCTCGCGGGCCCCTGGGTGGACGTCGCAGCACCCGGTGAGGGCGTCGTGTCCCTGGCATCCGCGGGCGACGGTCTTGTCGATGTGTCCCCCTCCGGCGCCCCGCTGTCCGGGACCAGCTATGCCGTCCCCGTCGTCAGCGCGGTCGCCGCCCTGGTACGGGCCCGATCACCGGAACTGACCGCACGTCAGGTGATGCGGCGCATCGAAGACACCGCCCAGTCGTCCTCCTCGGGGTGGAACCCGGTGGTCGGACACGGCGTGATCGATCCGATGGCCGCGGTCAGCGACAGCGGTCTGCGCCCCGCACCAGCCCGCACGAAAGCACCGATCGACGCCGTCGAATCCGTGGCGGAGCCGGCGAGCACACGCACGGCCCTTCGCGGCGCCGCCCTCTGTTTCGCACTCACGGCGTGCGTCGCAGCCCTGTCTGTGATTATGGGGCGGCTGACGCGGCGTCACGGCTCAGCTCGGGCCCCCGGGGCAGTGGCGCGAGAATAGGCCACGGCGCTGAGACAGCGGGCCCCACCAGACCGAGCGCGGCGGCCGTCTCGTCGTCACGCACTCCGTGCAACAGGCCCGAATCTGTCAGCAGGAAAAGCGAACCCGCACTGCGTCCGCCGCCGGTCAGTCCGACCGACCGCACGAACACACTCCGCCCCGCGGGCACGGACACCCCGCCGATGGGAGGCGCAGCTTTCGGCAGCTGAGTACCGACGAGAACGTCGGTGCGCGAGCCTGTTTCGCCATCGGCTGGCGCCCATTGCGCGCAAACGACCGGGTCTGTGACGACACCGCCGTGCCGCGGATACGTGCTCACAGGCAGGGAGGTGACCACGGGCACCGCCCCGACGGCAGCGCTGGACACGGTCGGGATCTCGGCGCCGACACGAGCGTCGGTGTAGCGAATCAGATCCGCGGCGACCTCGCCGATCCGCTGCAGCCCGTCGGCGAGGACGACGAAGCGGTCTTCGCCCGAGGCCACCACGCTGCCCACAGCGTGATTCCGGAGGATGCCAGGCCCCGGGCGGCCCGCGTCGGCGATGTGCGGCGGCACAATCGCGGGGGCCTCGGGGATCGCTGCCAGCATCTCCGGCGACACCGACTGTGGCACAACGCCGTCGATGCGCAGAGCCCGGACCACGGCGGCGTGGCGAAGGTCGACCCGCGACCGCCAACCGCCGTGCAGCAGGTAGGTGAGCGCGGCACTTCCACCACGCGGTGTCACCAGCACGCTGCGGCCTGGCTCGAGACCGCCGGCGGACACGGGTCCGGCGAAGACCGTGGTGGCGTGCTGGTCGTCGCAGACCGTCCAGCGGGACTCCTCGGCGCTCAGCGGCGGCGAAATCTGTTCAGGCGCTTCGGGTATCCCGACTCGTGCTCCGAGCTCGGCACGTTCGACCGCCCGCGCAGACACCACGCGGGGTTCGACGGCCTCGCCGACGATCAGGCGGGCCGAGGCCAGGTTGAACACCGGGTGCAGGACGTCGTCGATACGCACGTACATCGCTCCGGACTCCCTGACCACGACGACGGGCGCGTCCCCGAGACTTGCGCCCGGACGCACGAACGCGAGCACGGCACAGACGGCGACCGCGATGACAGCCAGCACCGCGCCGGAGATCAGCGAAAGCTTCTGCCCGCGTAGCGGATCGTCGATCATGCGGGTGTCACCGCGCACGAGCGCATGCTCCATCCGGCGCGCCATGAACCGGTGGCCGCTGACCTGCAGCCGTGTCGTCGGTTGCCCCATCACTCCCCCGTGCCAGCCCCCCGTGGCCAGCGTAACGACGCGGGCGCAGGGGTCAGATCACTTGTTGGAGCGGCGGTTCCGATAGGCGGCGACGTGCTGGCGGTTGCCGCAGTTGCCGGTGTCGCAGAACTTGCCCGACCGGTTGCGCGACAGGTCTACCAGGGTGGCCTCGCAGTCGGGCGCCGCGCAGATCTTGAGCCGCCGCAGCTCACCCCCACGGATGAGGTCCGCCAGCGCCATCGCGATCTCGGCGCCCATCCGCTGCCAGAGCGGGTCGTGGATCGACGCGAGGTGCAGATGCCATTCCGGCATCTCGGGGTGGCGGGTCAGCCACGGCGACGCCTTCGTATCCGACAGCAGTGCGTTGACCTGTTCGACCGCGCGGACCTCGTCGCCGGCGGTCGCCCAGATCCGGCCCAGCCGGTCGCGCAACTGGTGCACCGCGGCGAGCTCGGCGTCGTCGTGGTCACGCCTGCCCGTCCACCCGAACCCGTCCAGGTACTCGTCGAGCGCCGCGAGGTCGGGCATCTGCTCCCCGTCCACCCGATTGCTGTTGATGAGGACACTGGCGGCCCGCAATGTGAGCTCGGTGTCATGAGTGAAAAGCATTTGACTCATGACTCCTCCTTCGGCTAGCGTCATGACCAAAGCTGATTTTACTCATGACATTCCTTGTCTGAACCCCGGAGGTGTTCCTATGGCTGCGCTCGAGACGACCCGGCAGCAGGTCGATCACTTCCGTACCGGTCTACTCTTCGCGATCGGCTCCGCGTTTGCGTTCGGATCGTCGGGTCCGTTCGCGAAATCTCTGATGGAGGCGGGCTGGACCCCGACCGCGGCAGTCACGGCACGACTTGCCGGCGGCGCACTGGCAATGGCGGTCTTTGCGTTCGTGGTCCGTCCCGGCTGGCTGCGCGAAGCCACCACGCACGTCAGGACCGTGGTCCTCTATGGGCTGGTTCCGATCGCCGGCGCACAGCTCTTCTACTACAACGCCGTCTCGCACCTGTCGGTCGGTGTGGCACTGCTGCTCGAATACACCGCCCCGATCCTTGTGGTGGGCTGGCTATGGGCGACCACGCGCAAGCGCCCCACCAACCTGACACTGGCCGGGGTGGTGCTCGCGGTGGCCGGAATCATGTTGGTGCTCGGCATCGTCGGGCCCCACGGGCTGGCCGGTGCAAACATCAACCTGGTCGGCGTCGGCTGGGGGCTGGCTGCGGCGGTCTGCGCGGCGTGCTACTTCCTGATGTCTGACAAAGCCGGTGCCGAGGGACCTGACGGGCAGGCGCCCGTCCACCCCATCACGCTGGCCGCGGGCGGCCTCATCGTGGGCGCCTTCGCGGTGGCCGCACTGGGCGCATCGGGCGTCATGCCGTTGACCTTCACGTCCGGCGACACGGTCATCGCGGGCTGGACCACCTCGTGGATCGTTCCGGTGGTGGCACTGGCAGTGATCCCGACGGCCATCGCGTACACGCTCGGGATCATCGGCATTGCGCGGCTGCGTCCGCGGTTCGCCTCGCTGGTCGGGTTGTCCGAGGTGATGTTCGCCGTGATCGCGGCGTGGGTGCTGCTCGGCGAGGCGATGACCGCGTTGCAGGCCGTCGGTGCAGCGATCATGCTCTTCGGACTGGCCCTGGCTCGCCAGGGTGACCGCAGCGAACTCGACGACAACGACTTGGTGACGTGGCCCGAAAACGCACCGGCAACCACCCGGTAGTCCCGCTAACATCGGGCGGGTGAAGATCGATCTTGAAGTCGGCCGCCGGCTCTCGGCGGTGGTCGCCGCCGTCATGACCGCTGCCGCCCTGCTCATCGCGCCCACCGTCACAGCGCCCGTCGCCAACGCGCAGGGCTGCCCTGACATCGAGGTCATCTTCGCCCGCGGCACCGATGAGCCGCCGGGCCTCGGCCGGGTGGGGTCGGCATTCGTCGACTCACTGCAGGGTCGGGTCGGGGGCCGGTCGGTCGGCTCCTACGCCGTGGTCTACCCGGCGACCTTCGACTTCCTCGCGGCGGCCGGCGGCGCCAACGATGCCAGCGCACGCGTCCAGTACATGATGGCCAACTGCCCCAACACCCGGCTGGTGCTCGGCGGCTACTCGCAGGGCGCCGCGGTCATCGACGTCATCGCCGCGGTGCCGTTCCCGGCCGTCGGGTTCAACAACCCGCTGCCGCCGAACGCCCCGGATTTCGTCAGGGCCATCGCGCTGTTCGGCAACCCGACCACCAAGGTCGGTCTGCCGATCACAGCGAGCCCGGTATGGGGTTCGCGCTCGATTGACCTGTGCAACGTCGGCGACCCCGTCTGCTCGGGCGGCGATGACGTCCCGGCCCACAGCAACTACGGACCCGCGGGCTTCACCAACCAGGCCGCGGCCTTCGTCGCCGGTCTCGTCTAGCTCAGCTATGCGTTACGGTGTCTTGTGCCTTTCGACCGCATGAGCCGCCGGATTCTCGCGACCACCGCAGCCGCGATGGTGCCGATGTCCCTGATGGCGTCCGCCGCCATCCTGCCCGCCGCCACGGCGAACGCCCAGCCCTGCCCGGACGTCGAGGTGGTGTTCGCCCGCGGGACCAGCGAGCCGCCCGGCGTCGGCCGCGTCGGCCTGGCGCTCGCCGACCAGCTCAGAAACCAGTTGGGTGGCCGCACCGTCACCACCTACGGCGTGAACTACCCCGCCAGCTACGACTTCTTCACCTCCGCCGACGGGGCGAACGACGCCGCGGCCCGCATCGCCACCATGGCCGCACAATGCCCCAACACCAGCATCGTGCTCGGTGGCTACTCACAGGGCGCTGCCGTCGTCGACATGCTGGCCGGGGTGCCACCGCTGGGCAACCGCATCGGCGACATCGGCTCCGCACCTCCGCTGCCCGGCAGCCTCAACGGCAACGTCGCGGCAGTGGCGGTGTTCGGCAATCCGGCCACCAAGTTCGGCAACCCGATCTCAGCCCGCGGCTCCTTCACCGGCAAAGCGGTCGACCTGTGCGCCGACGGTGACCCGATCTGCTCGGACGGCCGGAATCCGTTTGCACATACCAGCTACGAACGGTCCCCATTCATCGGCCAGGCGGCCAGCTTTGCCGCAGGGCGGGTCTGAACGCTCACAGGCAGTTAAGATCGGCACAGTGATTCGTCAGCTGCGAAAATTTCGCCTACCGACGCTGTTCGCCGCGCTCGTTCTGGGCGCGGCGGCGCTGATCCTGCCGCCGGCCGCCTCGGCGCAGTCGTGCCCCGACGCCGAGCTCATCTTCGCCCGCGGCCGCGTGGAATCCCCAGGCGCAGGCCAGATCGGCAATGCGTTGATCAGCGCCCTGCGGTCCAAGACCGGCCAGAACGTCAGCCTCTACGCGGTGAAGTATCCCGCCGATACCGAGATCGACATCGGCGCCAACGACATGAGCAACCGCATTCAGTGGAACATGGCCAACTGTCCCGACACCCGGTTGGTGCTCGGCGGCTACTCCCTGGGTGCCGCGGTGACCGACGTTGTGCTCGCCGTTCCGTTCGCCGCATTCGGCTTCAAGAGGCCGCTGCCGCCGGGCGCGGATCGGCACATCGCCGCGGTCGCCCTGTTCGGCAATGGCATCGCCTGGGTCGCGCCGATCGCCAACTTCAACCCCGTGTATCGGGAGCGGACCATCGAGCTCTGCCACGGCGACGACCCGATCTGCAGCCCTACCGATCCGGAGAACTGGCAAGACTACTGGCCCGACCACCTGGCCCCCGCGTACATCAACGCGGGCATGGTCAACCAGGCTGCCGATTTCGTCGCGCCCAGGATCTAGCCGACTTCTGGGTCTTTCAGGATGACCGTCCGCAGGTCGCGCGTCACCGCGTTGCGGGCTTCGAGGTCCTCGTCGGCCGGATAGTCGACGCCGACGAGCGTCAGCCCGCGCGCCGGTGCGGCGGCGAAGTCGCTGGAACGTTGGGTCGCCTCAAGCAGTCCGGCACACCATGCCGCGTCACGACGGTGCTCACCGACGGCGAGCAGCGCGCCCACCAGCGAGCGCACCATGTTCCAGCAGAACGCATCGGCACTGACGTGCACACAGATGCGGTCGCCCTCGCGGACACAATCCAATCGCTGCAGGTCCCGGATCGTCGTAGCACCGGCCCGGTGCCGGCAGAACGCCGCGAAATCCCTCAGGCCCAACAGGTTTCGCGCGGCGTCGGCCATCGCATCCACATCGAGGGGGCGGGGCCACGCCGTGACGTAACGTGACTCGGCCGGCTCCGCGCCGTACGGCGCCGTCGTCAGCCGGTACACGTAGTGGCGGCGCAATGCCGAGAATCGGGCGTCGAATCCTGGTGCGGCACGCTGGATTTGACGGACACGGACGTCCTCGGTGAGCATCCTCCCGAGACGGCGGACGAGCGGCCCGAACTCCGCCTCCCCGGCGCGCACCGTGCGCGGATAGGCATGAGCAAGCGCGTCGGCGGGCACGTCGACGTGCGCGACCTGTCCGGTGGCGTGCACCCCGGAATCCGTGCGACCCGCCGCCCGCGTCAACACCGGCGTCCGGAACACCGTCGAGAGCGCGTCGTCAACCACGCCGGCCACGGTGCGCTGCCCGGCCTGGGTGGCCCAGCCCGCGAAGTGCGTTCCGTCGTAGGCGATGTCGAGCCGCAAACGAACAAACCCGCCACCGGAATCGGTGGCGGGTTCGTCCATGCGATGACTACTTGTCGTCAGACTTCTCGTCCTCGGTTGTCGACTCCTCGGCCGAGGCCTCTTCGGCGGCTTCCTCGGACACTGTGCCGGGGGTCTCGACCTCGGCCTCATCGGCGATCGGGGTCTCCTCCACAGCCTCGGCCTCTTCAACGGTCGGGCCTTCGGTGGCCTCTGGCTCGACAGCTGCCTGCGGCGCCGCGGCGGCCGCGACCTTATGAGCACCGGCCGCACGGCGCGCGCGGTTGGCCTCGGAGGTCACGGTCTTCTCCCGCACCAGCTCGATGACCGCCATGGGGGCGTTGTCGCCCTTGCGGTTTTCGACCTTGATGATGCGGGTGTAGCCGCCATTGCGGTCGGCGAAGAACGGACCGATCTCGGCGAACAGGACGTGGACGATGTCCTTGTCGCGGATCTTCTTCATCACCTCACGCCGGTTGTGCAGCGTGCCCTTCTTGGCGTGGGTGATGAGCTTCTCCGCGTACGGCCGCAGCGCCCGTGCCTTCGGCTCGGTGGTCTTGATGCGGCCGTGCTCGAACAGCGACGTGGCCAGGTTGGCCAGGAGCGCCTTCTGGTGCGAGGACGACCCGCCGAGGCGAGGGCCCTTGGTGGGCTTAGGCATTGCGACTATCTCCTATTCGGGGCCGACCCCCGTATCAGGTAGGGCCGGGACGGATCTCCAGAGCGGGTGCGCTCTAGAGCTGTTCGGTTTCTGCGTAGTCCTGGTTGTCGTCCAGGTCGTAGCTGGCATCGCTGTTCCAGGTGCCGGTGGCGACGTCGTAGCCGGCAACCTCGGACGGATCGAAGCTGGCCGGGCTGTCCTTGAGCGACAGACCGAGCTGGTGCAGCTTGATCTTCACCTCGTCGATGGACTTCTGGCCGAAGTTGCGGATGTCCAGCAGGTCGGACTCCGTGCGGGCCACCAGCTCGCCCACGGTGTGCACACCCTCGCGCTTGAGGCAGTTGTACGACCGCACCGTCAGGTCCAGATCGTCGATCGGCAGCGCGAAGTGCGCGGCCTGGTCGGCCTCGGCCGGCGACGGGCCGATCTCGATGCCCTCGGCTTCGATGTTGAGTTCCCGTGCCAGACCGAACAATTCGACCAGTGTCTTGCCGGCCGAGGCCAGCGCATCACGCGGGCTGATCGAGTTCTTGGTCTCGACGTCGAGGATCAGCTTGTCGAAGTCGGTGCGCTGCTCGACACGGGTGGCCTCCACCTTGTAGGTGACCTTGAGGACCGGGCTGTAAATGGAATCGACCGGAATGCGGCCGATTTCGGCACCGGAGGCCTTGTTCTGCACGGCGGGCACGTAGCCGCGGCCGCGCTCGACGACGAGCTCGACCTCGAGCTTGCCCTTGTCGTTCAGCGTGGCGATGTGCATGTCGGGGTTGTGCACGGTGACGTTGGCCGGCGGAACGATGTCGCCGGCGGTGACCGCACCCGGGCCCTGCTTGCGCAGGTACATGGTGACGGGCTCGTCCTCTTCGGAGGAC
Source organism: Mycolicibacterium iranicum (assembly GCF_002101705.1). Classification (GTDB taxonomy): domain Bacteria; phylum Actinomycetota; class Actinomycetes; order Mycobacteriales; family Mycobacteriaceae; genus Mycobacterium; species Mycobacterium iranicum. Next base: position 136,677 of record NZ_LQPC01000020.1, read on the forward strand.
ACGACCAGACCCTTGAGGTTCAGGATGATGTCGGTGACGTCTTCCTTGACTCCGGGGACGGTGGTGAACTCGTGCAGCACACCGTCGATGCGGATGCTGGTCACCGCTGCGCCCGGGATGGACGACAGCAGCGTGCGACGCAGCGAGTTGCCGAGTGTGTAACCGAATCCGGGCTCCAGCGGTTCGATGACGAACTGGGACCGGTTCTCGGCGATGACCTCTTCGCTGAGTGTGGGGCGCTGAGAAATCAGCATTGTTTTCTTCTCCTTCTCGGCAACCGCTATTTGATGCCGTTAGGTGGCCTGAGCCCCGGTGGATTCCGGGGTCAGGATTGTTACTTCGAGTAGAGCTCGACGATCAGCTGCTCGGTGAGCGGGACGTCGATCTGCGCACGCTCGGGCAGCTGGTGCACGAGGATGCGCTGACGCTCGCCGACGACCTGCAGCCAGCCCGGGATCGGACGCTCGCCGGCGGTCTGGCGGGCGATCTCGAAGGGCAGGGTGTTGATCGACTTGTCCTTGATGTCGATGATGTCGTACTGCGACACCCGGTAGCTGGGCACGTCGACCTTCACGCCGTTGACGGTGAAGTGGCCGTGGCTGACCAGCTGACGCGCCATGCGGCGGGTGCGGGCCAGGCCTGCGCGGTACACGACGTTGTCGAGCCGGCTCTCCAGGATGCGGAGCAGGTTGTCACCGGTCTTGCCGGGAAGCCGGTTGGCCTCCTCGTAGTACCGGCGGAACTGCTTCTCCATGACGCCGTAGGTGAAGCGAGCCTTCTGCTTCTCCTGCAGCTGGGTGCGGTATTCGCTCTCCTTGATCCGCGCGCGGCCGTGCTGGCCGGGCGGGTAGGGGCGCTTCTCGAAGGACTGATCTCCACCGACGAGGTCGACGCCGAGGCGGCGCGACTTGCGGGTGACAGGTCCGGTGTAACGAGCCATTTTCTAGATCCTCCCTAGACCCGGCGCCGCTTGGGCGGACGGCAGCCGTTGTGCGGCTGCGGCGTGACGTCGGAAATCGCGCCCACCTCGAGGCCGGCGGCCTGCAGCGAGCGGATGGCGGTCTCGCGACCCGAGCCCGGGCCCTTCACGAACACGTCGACCTTCTTGACACCGTGCTCCTGCGCCTTGCGGGCGGCGTTCTCGGCAGCCAGCTGCGCGGCGAACGGGGTGGACTTCCGCGACCCCTTGAAGCCGACATGTCCGGACGATGCCCAGGCGATGACGTTGCCCTGGGGATCGGTGATCGACACGATCGTGTTGTTGAACGTGCTCTTGATGTGAGCGGCGCCGTGCGGGACGTTCTTCTTTTCCCTGCGGCGGGTCTTCTGCCCCTTCTTCGGGGCTCCTGCCTTCTTTGCCTGTGCCATCCGGGGTTACCTGGCCTTCTTCTTGCCGGCGATGGTGCGCTTCGGGCCCTTGCGGGTGCGCGCGTTGGTCTTGGTCCGCTGGCCGCGCACAGGCAGACCGCGACGGTGCCGCAGGCCCTGGTAGCAGCCGATCTCGATCTTGCGGCGGATGTCGGCCTGCACCTCGCGGCGCAGATCACCTTCCACCTTGAGGTTGCCCTCGATGTAGTCGCGCAGCTGGGTCACCTGATCGTCGGTCAGGTCCTTGGTGCGCAGTTCCCGGCTGATGCCGGTGGCTTCCAGGATCTCCTGGGAGCGGGTACGGCCGATGCCGTAGATGTAGGTCAGTGCGATCTCCATGCGCTTGTCGCGCGGGAGGTCCACACCCATGAGACGGGCCACGTGTGCCATTCCTTCTTCTCTGCGGAGGTCTTGTCCCAGCCCGTTCCCGAAACTCTTGTCGGGGCCCGGCCTCCGTGCCGGGCGTTCACCGATGCTCTTCGCGCAAGCGCTCATCGGAAGCGAGGGCCCTATGCCCTCAGTGGTGCTGGGAGTTCATCATTCAGTTGTCGTTATTGCGTGGCTGTCGATCAGCCTTGCCGCTGCTTGTGGCGGGGATCGGAGCAGATCACCATGACCCGCCCATGCCGGCGGATCACCCTGCACTTGTCGCAGATCGGCTTGACGCTCGGGTTCACCTTCACGGCTGTGTCGATCCTTCTTCTCGTAGGTCTTGTATTCGAGTTACTTGTAGCGGTAGACGATGCGGCCACGGGACAGGTCGTAGGGCGAAAGCTCCACGACCACGCGATCCTCGGGGAGGATGCGGATGTAGTGCTGCCGCATCTTTCCGCTGATGTGGGCGAGGACCTTGTGTCCGTTCTCCAGCTCAATGCGGAACATCGCATTGGGCAGGGGCTCGACGACACGACCCTCGACCTCTATGGCACCGTCTTTTTTGGCCATACTCTGTAACGATCCTTGCTTTCGTTTCGTACCCGGCTTGCTGGCCTGCTCGGAGCAGCCTTCGATCCGACTTGAAAACGTGGGCCGGGTCCCGGGAATTCCCCTGGATACGGGGCTCGGAGATGGGGCACGCAAAAAGTCGGCGCGGAAGCCGCACCGTTGATCCATGCTACTCGCCCCGCGCCCATGCCCAAAATCGCGCACTGAGCGGCCCCGCAGGGTCCGCGTAGCCGTCCGGTGGAGCGGCTTTTCCGCTGGACAGCGGGCGCATACTTGAACCGATGACTGGACTTGAGCACCAGCCCCGCAAACCCGTGATCTTGACCGTCGACGACGACCCCGCGGTGTCGCGCGCCGTGGCCCGCGATCTGCGCCGCCACTACGGCGACAAGCACCGCATCGTCCGCGCGGAATCGGGCCCCGATGCGCTGGAGACGCTGAACGAATTGAAGCTGCGCGGCGAGACGGTCGCGGTGTTCGTCGCCGACTATCGGATGCCGCAGATGAGCGGCATCGAGTTCCTCGAAGCCGCCATGGACATCTACCCGATGGCCCGCCGCGTCCTGCTGACCGCCTACGCCGACACCCACGCCGCGATCGACGCGATCAACGTCGTCGACTTGGACCACTACCTGCTCAAGCCGTGGGATCCGCCCGAGGAGAAGCTCTACCCCGTCATCGACGCGTTGCTGGAGGCGTGGCGCTCCACCGGGGACCGGGCGATCCCGCACACCAAGATCATCGGGCACCCGTGGAATGCCCGCTCCTCCGAGGTGCGCGAGTTCCTGGCCCGAAACCGCCTGTACTACACATGGTTTCGCTCCGACGAGGCCAAGGGCGCCCAGCTGCTGGAGGCGGCGGGCCTCGATGGGCTGACGCTTCCGGTCATCATCACCGAGCAGGGCGAGACAATGGTCGACCCGACCGACGCCGAGCTGGGCGCGACGCTGGGCCTGACCACCACGCCCTCGGACGACTTCTACGACCTCGTCGTCATCGGCGGCGGACCCGCGGGGTTGGCCGCGGCGGTGTACGGCGCCTCCGAGGGGCTCAAGACCGTGCTGATCGAGCGCACCGCCACCGGCGGGCAGGCCGGGCAGAGCTCCCGCATCGAGAACTACCTGGGCTTCCCGGACGGATTGTCGGGAGCACAGCTGGCCGAGCGGGCCCGCAGGCAGGCCGAAAAGTTCGAGGCGGAGCTGATCACCGCCGCAGAGGTCACCAGGCTCGAGGTCGACGGCAGCGCCCGCACCATCCACCTGTCCGACGGGCGCACGATCGGCACCCGCGCCGTGATCCTCGCGATGGGCGTCGAGTACCGGCAACTGGAGGCCGAGGGCTGTGACGGACTGACCGGCGCCGGGGTCTACTACGGCGCCACCGCGTCGGTGGCGTCGGACTGCGATGACGACGAGGTCTACGTGATCGGCGGCGCGAACTCGGCCGGGCAGGCCGCCATGTATCTGTCGCGCACCGCCAAGAAGGTCAACATCGTCATCCGGCGCACGCTCGAAGACTCCATGTCGCACTACCTGATCCAGCAGATCAGAGCCACCGACAACATCCAGGAACTGCCGAACACCGTCGTGCACGCGGTCAAAGGCGACGGCCACCTCGAAGGCATCTGCCTGGAGAACACCAAGACCGGTGAGCGCCAGGAGCACAACTGCGGACGGATGTTCATCTTCATCGGCGCCGAGCCGCGCACCGAGTGGCTCGACGGCGTCGTCGTCCGCGACAACCACGGCTTCATCCTGTCCGGGCCGGACCTGCGCGACGTCAGCGGCTGGACGCTGGACCGGCCCCCGCACCACCTGGAGTCCAGCGTTCCCGGGGTGTTCGTCGCCGGGGACGTGCGCGCGGAATCCGCCAAGCGGGTGGCCGCGGCGGTCGGCGAGGGCTCGATGGCGGTGATGCTCGTGCACAGGTACCTGGCCGAGACATGAGCACATGCGACCTGACCGGCTTCGGCAGCCTCCGGGCGGAATCAATCCCCGGCGATATGCGTTTCAGTACTGCGCCGCGGTTACAGGCTCCCCAGAACCTCAGAGCGTCCGCCGAAGACAGGCCATAGGAAGGATCCCGCCATGGGCGAAAAGTGCCTGCCCGATGAACTTCGGACGTTGTTCCTTTTCGAGAAGCTGACCGACGAGCAATTGCAGACGCTGTGCGAGAACGGCCACATCGCGACCTACGAGCCCGGTCCCATCTGCGCCGAGGGTGACCCGGCCACGTGCTTTTACGTGCTCATCGATGGTGAGCTGGTCATGTCGAAGCGCTCCGGCGGCGTCGACCTCGAGACCAACCGGACCTCGCAGCGCGGCGTGTACTGCGGCGCGTGGTCGGCCTACGTTCCCGGCGAGGACAAGACGTATCAGGCGTCGGTGCGGGTCACCCGGCCGTCGAGGTTCTTCGTGCTCGACGCCGCGGCATTCGCCGAATTCATGCGGAAAGAGTTCCCGATGGCGGTGCACCTGCTGGAGGGCCACATGGTCGGCGGGATGCGGCAGCGCCAGATCATCGACACCCGGGAGAAGCTGCTCGCCCTCGGCCAGCTGTCGGCGGGTTTGACCCACCAGCTCAACAATCCGGCGGGTGCCACCGCTCGCGCCGTGGCCGACCTGCGCGAGAGCGTCGGCAAGATGCGGCACAAGCTCGCGATGCTGGCCGACGGCAAGTTCACCCCCGAGGCACTGCGCGTGCTGGTCAGCATTCAGGACGAAGTCGCCGAGCAGGTGGCCAAATCGAAGGGCCAGGAGCTCACTGCGCTGGAGACCTCCGACCGCGAGGACCAGATCGGCGACTGGCTCGAAGACCACGGAATCTCGTCCGCGTGGGACTACGCGCCGACGTTCGTGGAGGCCGGTCTCGACGTCGACTGGCTGGAGCGGGTCGAGGCCTCGGTGGACGACGTCGACTGCTCGGCAACGCTGCCCGGAGCGATCGGCTGGCTGAAGTACACGATCGACAACGAGTTGCTGATGAACCAGATCGCCGAAGCCTCCAAGCGCATCTCGGCGCTGCTGGCGGGCGCCAAACAGTACTCGCAGATGGACCGCGCGCCCTACCAGAGCGCCGACGTGCACGAGTTGCTGCACAGCACGCTGATGATGTTCGGCGACAAGATCGGCAAGAACAACCCGATCAAGCTGGTCAAGGACTGCGACAAGAGCCTTCCCGAATTGCTCTGCTACCCAGGCGATCTCAATCAGGTCTGGACCAACATCATCGACAACGCGATCCAGGCGATGAACGGTGAGGGCACGCTGACCCTGCGCACCATGCGCGAGAACGAGGACACGATCCGGGTCGAGATCGAAGACGACGGGCCGGGCATCCCCGAGGACATCATCGAGCGGATCTTCACGCCGTTCTTCACGACCAAACCCTTCGGTGAGGGCACCGGGCTGGGCTTGGATCTCGCCTGGCGCATCGTCGTCGAGAAACACCACGGCAACCTGTCGGTGCAGTCGCAGCCCGGCCGCACCACGTTCTCGATCTGTCTGCCGCTGGAGGCGCCCGCCCCGGAGAACTACGTCGCGGAATAGCGCGCTCCCGGCCACAGGTTGCACGTGACCAACTACCTGAACTCCTGGAAACATCTCGGCTTCGGTGATCAAGACGTGGCAGAACCGGGTAGTGACGGTCTGGTGGGACGCCGACCATGTGCCTGTGCAGGTGTTCACAAGCCCGGCCAAGCTGGACGTGAAAGGGTAGACAACGATGACCGAAGCTGACATCAACTCCGAGGGCCCGTCGCTGAAGCCCGCACAGGGCCGGTTCGGGGTGTGGACCGGGGCGCCGGTCTCGCCGGAGCAGGCCGTCGAGATCGAGAAACTCGGTTACGGCACGGTGTGGGTCGGGGCGTCTCCCGCCGCCGACCTGGCGTTCGTCGAGCCGATTCTGGAGAAGACCGAAACGCTGCAGGTGGCCACCGGCATCGTCAACATCTGGACGGCCGACGCCGACGAGGTCTCGCAGTCCTACCACCGCATCGAGAAGGCATTCCCGGGCCGGTTCCTGCTCGGCGTCGGCGTAGGACATCCGGAGCACACGCAGGAGTACACGAAGCCATACGAGGCACTGGTCGACTACCTGGACAAGCTGGACGCGAAGAAGGTTCCGACCAGCAGGCGGGTCCTGGCGGCACTGGGCCCGAAGGTGCTGCAGCTGGCCGCGCAGCGCAGCGCGGGAGCGCACCCCTACTTGACGACCCCGGTGCACACCGGCCAGGCGCGCGAACTACTCGGGCCGACGGTTTTCATCGCGCCCGAGCACAAGGTGGTGCTCACCAACGACGCGGACAAAGCCCGCGAGATCGGTCGCGCGACCGTCGACTTCTACCTAGGCCTGTCGAACTATGTGAACAACTGGAAGCGACTCGGGTTCACCGACGAGGACCTGGTGCGCCCGGGCAGTGACCGGTTCATCGACGCGGTCGTGGCGTACGGGTCACCGGAGCAGATCGCCGCACGGCTCTCCGAGCATCTCGCCGCGGGCGCCGACCACGTCGCGATCCAGGTGCTCGGCGGGGAAGACGAACTGCTGTCGACACTGGAGGAGCTGGCGGGGCCGCTCAAGGTGTGATCGTGGTGCCTTCGTCGATGACACCCATGGCGTCCAGCAGCGCCTGCTGCTGATCGGCGGGGCCCTGGGCGTCCAGCGCGAGCACGAAGGTGTTCTCCTGACCGTCGATCACGACCGTCTTGCGTGCGACGAAGCCTGGTGCACCCTCGACCGTCGCGGTGCCCGCGATGGCCATCGCCTCGCTGCCGTCGAGCTCGCTGGGTGTGCCGGCGGTCGGGCCTTCCCACCCCGGCAGCTTGATGACGGCGTTCGGGGACAGTTCCAGGATCTTGGCGACCTCGAAGTTGTCGCCGTCCAGACGCGCCATCCGCGCGATGATCGCCGGCGGGTTGGGCGTGCCCTTCGCAGCAGACAGGAAGATGGCGCCGTATGCGTCCTGCGGAAGGTCGGCATCGGGGATCGACTCCCAGCCGTCGGGCATCGGAAGGTCGATTTTCGGCACGCCCGGCTCGTTGGCCTTGACGATCGTCTGGGTGACGCCGTTGGCGGTCAGGTACTCCCCGACCGTTTGGGCGTCGGCGGGTGCGGCTGCGCTGGTTTCTGCTGTGGAGGTGGGGGAGCTCGACGACGCAGTAGAAGATTCGGCCGTCTGACTGCTGTCGCCGCTCGATCCACAGCCGGTCACGGCCAGGCCGATTGCCACGGTCACTGCTGCGATAGCGCCGATGGTCGCCGAAGATCGCATGTGCATCCCCCTCTTCTTGACGGATTCGCACATAGGAGAACACAGGGCATGCGATTTCAGACCGGATTGCACTAGATAGGGTCAATCCTCATGCGGTTGCTGGTCACCGGCGGTGCCGGCTTCATCGGGGCCAACTTCGTCCGGAACGCGGTGCGTGAGCGTCCCGATGCGCACGTGACGGTGCTGGATTCGCTGACCTATGCGGGTAGCCGGGAGGCGCTCGCCGATGTGGATTCCGAGATCCGGCTCATTCAAGGCGACGTCACCGACGGTGCCGTCGTCGGAAAACTCGTCGCCGAATCCGATGCGGTCGTGCACTTTGCCGCCGAGACGCACGTCGACAATGCACTGGCCGATCCCGAGCCGTTCGTCCGCTCGAACGTGCTGGGAACGTTCACGCTCCTGGAAGCCGTGCGACACGCTTCAGAATCGAAACCCATTCGCTTGCACCATGTATCGACCGATGAGGTATACGGCGACCTTCCGCTCGACAGTCCCGGGCGGTTCACCGAGTCGACGCCGTACAACCCCTCGAGTCCGTATTCGTCGACGAAGGCGGCCGCCGACATGCTGGTGCGCGCGTGGGTGCGGTCCTTTCAGGTGGCAGCCACGCTGTCGAACTGCTCCAACAACTACGGCCCGTACCAGCACATCGAGAAGTTCATCCCTCGCCAGATCACGAACATCCTCACGGGAAGGCGGCCCAAGCTGTACGGCTCCGGCGCGAACGTGCGCGACTGGATCCACGTCGAGGACCACAACAGCGCGGTGTGGCGGATCCTGACCCACGGCACGATCGGCCGCACCTACCTGATCGGCGCTGACGGCGAACGGGACAATCTTTCGGTGATGCAGACGATCCTGCGACTGATGGACCGCTCCCCCGACGACTTCGATCATGTCGCCGACCGGGCAGGCCACGATCTGCGGTACGCCATCGATGCCACCCCGCTGCGCGACGAGCTGGGCTGGCAGCCCGAACACACCGACTTCGAAGCCGGGCTGCGCAACACGATTGCCTGGTACCGGGACAACGAATCCTGGTGGGGGCCACTGAAAGACGCAGTGGAAGCCACCTATGAGGAGAGGCGCCAGTGAGGTCGCGTGAGCTCGCCGTCGCAGGCGCCTGGGAGATCACCCCTGTGGTGCACACGGATTCGCGGGGTGCTTTCTTCGAATGGTTCACCGACGACTCGTTCGTCTCGGTGGCCGGGCACCGACTGGATCTTCGGCAGGCCAATTGCTCGGTGTCGAAAGCGGGCGTGCTGCGCGGCGTGCATTTCGCCCAGCTGCCGCCGAGTCAGGCCAAATATGTGACGTGCGTGCGCGGTTCGGTTCTCGACGTCGTCGTCGACATCCGGGTGGGCTCACCGACGTTCGGCACCTGGGATGCCGTCACGCTCGACGACAGCACGCATCGGGCGGTGTATCTCTCCGAAGGCCTCGGGCACGCGTTCCTCGCGCTGCGCGACGATTCGACGGTCGCCTACCTGTGCTCGGCCGCCTACGATCCGACGCGCGAACACACCATCGACCCGCTGGACCCGGCGCTCGGCATCGACTGGCCGTCGTGGCTTCCGGGACGCGAGCTGATCCTGTCCGACCGCGACCGCGACGCCCCCACTCTGGACGAAGCGCGTGCGCGCGGACTGCTTCCGACATGGGAGCAGACGCAGGCGTTCATCGACGTATTGCGTCGCGTTAGGACTCTCTGACGCCTCCACGCGACCAAACGATCCGCCTGCCCCATTCGCGGGCAATCAACGCCTTATCCCGGAGCCAGACTTCGAACAGGCGCCCTCGTGTCTGGGGCGGGACGCGCCTGCCGAGTCCTTCCGCTCGCGTGTAACGACATGGGTTGCAGCAACCGCACGGCTTACCTCGCAACGGAGAGTGGCAGAACCATGTCAGTTCCATCACCCGTAAGAAGCCGCCGTCACGAGCAGCGTCCCCCATTTCCAGCTTGGTGGTCTCGAACAACGGAAACCGGAAGCGGCGGAACATTTCGAGCGCCGGATCGACTGGGCCCGCCACCAGGCGATACGAGCCGTCGATGTTGTCGACTGCAGCGGCTAGGACTTTATGGGCACGGTCATCTCGGTGAATGCTCAACTCCAACACGAGCCGGCGGCTCTCGGCCAGCCGTGCCAACCATTCGTATTGACCACCGAGAAACTGCTTGCCTAGCAATGCCCGAAACTGTTCTGTGATTTCGGGGATTTGTGGGATTTCGTCCACAGTGACGATCTGCGCCGGCAATAACCGCCTCGTCGCGGTGGGATCGAGGTCTGCGAGGGCGCGCCGAATCACATCCTGGGTCTCAAGTTCGATCGTTGCGGAGCGCCGATATGGGTCGACGACGTACCACGGCCTCACTATGTCATCGGAGTGGAAAGCAGGTCAGCGACTCGAAATGTTGAATCCCAACCCGCTGTCCATAGCACGTCGACCGCAGACACCTTGGCAGCCTAGCCTCATCCCATCGCGCAGGAACAGCGCGGCTCTTCGGCGGTTCGCTTAACCTTGCGAAGCACTCAAGCCCATTACTAGGGTATCCAAGTATCTCTACTCAGTAGCTCTTGGAAGGCCGGCTCATGTCCACACGGATCCCCCACTTCATCGACGGCAAGCGCAGCGAGCTGGCGTCCACCCGCACGGCCGATGTGCTGAATCCGAGCACCGGCGAGGTACAGGCCGAGGTCTTGCTCGCGTCGGCAGCCGACGTCGACACCGCGGTCGCCTCCGCCGTCGAAGCGCAGAAGGAGTGGGCCGCCTGGAACCCGCAGCGCCGCGCCCGCGTGATGATGAAGTTCATCGACCTTGTCAACCAGCACGTGGAGGAATTGGCGGAACTGCTCAGTGTGGAACACGGCAAGACCATCGCCGACTCCAAGGGCGACATCCAGCGCGGCGTCGAGGTCATCGAGTTCGCGATCGGCATCCCACACCTGCTCAAGGGCGAGTTCACCGAGGGCGCCGGTGGAGGCATCGACGTGTACTCGATCCGCCAGCCGCTGGGCGTGGTCGCCGGCATCACGCCGTTCAACTTCCCCGCCATGATCCCGCTGTGGAAGGCAGGCCCGGCGCTGGCATGCGGAAACGCGTTCATCCTCAAGCCTTCCGAGCGCGACCCGTCGGTTCCCTTGCGTCTGGCAGAGCTGTTCCTGGAGGCCGGTCTGCCCGCGGGCGTCTTCCAGGTGGTCCAGGGCGACAAGGAAGCCGTCGACGCAATCCTCACCCACCCCGACATCCAGGCTGTCGGCTTCGTCGGCAGCTCGGACATCGCGCAGTACATCTACTCCACGGCCGCGGCCCACGGGAAGCGCTCGCAGTGCTTCGGCGGTGCCAAGAACCACATGATCGTGATGCCCGACGCCGACCTCGACCAGGCCGTCGACGCCCTCATCGGGGCGGGCTACGGCAGCGCGGGCGAACGCTGCATGGCCATCAGCGTCGCGGTTCCCGTCGGCAAGGAGACTGCCGACCGCCTGCGTAATCGCTTGGTGGAGAGGGTCAATCAGCTCCGCGTCGGCCACAGCCTCGACCCGAAGGCCGACTACGGCCCGCTCGTGACCGGTGCCGCGCTGGAGCGCGTCAAGAGCTACATCGCGCAGGGCGTCGAGGCCGGTGCAGACCTCGTGGTCGATGGCCGCGAACGAACCACCGACGAATTGGCCTTCGACGACCAGGACTTGTCGAAGGGGTTCTTCATCGGACCCACGCTCTTCGACAACGTCACCACCGACATGTCGATCTACACCGACGAGATCTTCGGGCCGGTGCTGTGCATCGTGCGCGCCGCCGACTATGAAGAGGCATTGAGCCTTCCGAGCAAGCACGAATACGGCAACGGCGTCGCGATCTTCACCCGCGACGGTGACGCCGCCCGAGATTTCGTGTCCCGTGTGCAGGTCGGCATGGTGGGCGTCAACGTGCCGATCCCGGTTCCGGTGGCCTACCACACCTTCGGCGGCTGGAAGCGCTCCGGCTTCGGCGATCTCAACCAGCACGGGCCCGCGTCGATCCAGTTCTACACCAAGGTCAAGACCGTTACCGAGCGGTGGCCGTCGGGCATCAAGGATGGCGCGGAGTTCGTCATTCCCACCATGAAGTAGCACTGTGGACTACTTCGGATTGGACGACGACGAGCGGGTCATCGCCGAGACGGCGGCGGCGTTCGCCGAAAAGCGTTTGGCACCAAACGCTCTGGAGTGGGACGCCACCCACCACTTCCCCACCGACGTGCTCCGTGAGGCAGCCGAACTCGGGATGGCGGCCGTCTACTGTCGCGACGACGTCGGCGGCAGCGAGTTGCGCCGCCTCGACGCGGTACGCATCTTCGAGAAGCTGGCGACCGCCGACCCGACGGTGGCGGCGTTCCTGTCGATCCACAATATGTGCGCGTGGATGGTCGATACGTTCGGCACCGACGAGCAACGCAAGGCGTGGGTGCCGAGGCTGGCGTCGATGGACACCATCGCGAGCTACTGCCTGACCGAACCGGGCGCGGGGTCCGACGCAGCCGCGTTGCGCACCAAGGCGGTGCGATCCGGCGACGAGTGGGTGCTCGACGGTGTCAAGCAGTTCATCTCGGGCGCCGGCCAATCCGATGTCTACATCGTGATGGCCCGCACGGGCAGCGAAGGTCCGAAGGGGATTTCGGCGTTCGTCGTCCCCAAGGACACACCGGGGCTGAGCTTCGGCACCAACGAGGAGAAGATGGGCTGGAACGCCCAGCCCACGGCGCAGGTCATCTTCGAGGGCGCGCGACTGCCTGCCGATGCGCTGCTCGGCGGTGAGGAGGGCACCGGGTTCGGGATCGCGATGAAAGGCCTCAACGGGGGTCGCATCAACATCGCGGCGTGCTCGCTGGGCGGCGCCCAGGCCGCCTACGACAAGGCGGTGGCGTACCTGGCCGACCGGCAGGCGTTCGGCGGTTCACTGCTCGACGAGCCGACGATCCGGTTCACCCTGGCCGACATGGCCACCGCCCTGCAAACCTCGCGTGCGCTGTTGTGGCGTGCCGCAACGGCTCTCGACAACGACCACCCCGACCGCGTCGAACTGTGCGCGATGGCCAAGCGTTACGTCACCGACTCGTGCTTCGAGGTCGCCGACCAGGCGCTGCAGCTGCACGGTGGCTACGGATACCTGCGCGAGTACGGCCTGGAGAAGATCGTGCGCGATCTCCGCGTGCACCGAATCCTTGAGGGCACCAACGAAATCATGCGCGTGGTGATCGGCCGTTCGGCCGCGGGCCGAGCCCGCAGCAAGACCGATGCCGCCAAAGCACGCGCATCCTGACTGAGGAGATGTCAATGACGACGATCGCGTTCCTGGGGCTGGGAAACATGGGTGGTCCGATGGCTGCCAACCTGGTGGCGGCCGGTCATACGGTGAACGGGTTCGACCCGGTGCCCGCCCTGAAGGAAGCCGCACAAGCCCACGGCGCCACCGTGTTCGACAGCGGTGCCGCCGCCGCGGCTGAGGCCGATGTCGTCATCACGTCGCTGCCCAACGGCGGGATCGTCAAGGCCGCCTACGCCGAGATCCTGCCCGTCGCCAAGGACGGCGCCCTGCTGATCGACACGTCGACGATCTCCGTCGACGACGCCCGCGACATCCACGCCCAGGCCGCCGAGCGCGGCCTCGCCCAGCTCGACGCTCCTGTCTCCGGCGGCATCAAAGGCGCCGCCGCGGGCACGCTGGCGTTCATGGTGGGCGGTGAGGACGATGCGTTCGAGCGCGCCAAGCCGGTGCTGGAGCCCATGGCGGGCAAGATCATTCACTGCGGAGCCTCAGGTGCGGGGCAGGCCGCCAAGCTGTGCAACAACATGGTGCTGGCCGTGCAGCAGATCGCCATCGGTGAAGCGTTCGTGCTCGCCGAGAAGCTCGGGCTACCCGCGCAGTCACTCTTCGACGTCATCACCGGCGCGACGGGCAACTGCTGGGCGGTACACACCAATTGCCCGGTGCCAGGCCCAGTTCCGACGTCGCCCGCCAACAACGACTTCAAGCCGGGCTTCGCGACAGCCCTGATGAACAAGGACCTCGGCCTGGCGATGGACGCGGTGAACTCGACCGGGTCCAACGCGCCGCTGGGCACCCACGCCGCCGAGATCTACCGCGCATTCAACGAAGAGCATGCCGACAAGGACTTCAGCGCGGTCATCGAGGCGCTGCGCCGCTGACAGACGTCGCCGAATCTGAGCTTATGTACCGGATTTCGGCCGACCTTCGTGCATATCCTCAGATTCGGCATCGGCCGGGGGCGAGATCGACCCGAACAACACCTGGACGATCACCGGGCGGGCGAAGCGAATCAGTTCGTCATGGCTGAGATTCGCGACCGCCGGGTTGGCCATCACGTAACGCGTTGTGGCCAAACCGATCACGAATGCGCCCAGCATTCCTGCCCGTTGCGCCGGATGGTCCGGCGTGACGGCGGCCACCGCGGGCGCCACCTGGGTGGCGAATACCCGACGCATGGTTTCGGCAGCTGATTCACTGGTCATCGCCGCGCGCAGCAGTGCAAGAAATGTAGTGTCCTTTTCCCACACTGCGAAGAAGCGCGACAGAAGGACGTCGGCCACGTCGCCTTCGTCGACCTCGGTCAGGTCGGGTAGCTCGAGCGTGAACTCGGCGGCCTCGGCGAACAGGTTCTGCTTGTTGCCGAAGTATCGGATGATCAGCGCCGGATCGACGCCGACGTCGGACGCGACGCCGCGCAGAGTGGTCGCCTGGTAGCCCTCGGACCCGAACCGCCGCCGGGCGGCATCGAGGATGTCGGCGCGAGTCTGAAGCGCGTTGCGCGATCGACCCGGGCTCATTCGGGCAAGGATAGGCGCTTGCCGCCCGATCGGAGCTCAGGCTGCAGTCGGTCTCCGATGCGTCTCGTGCCAGGAGTCGTACGCGCGCTGACAGTCGGCCACGCGCAGCGGCACACCGCCGGCGCCGTCGCCTTCGACGAGAACCGACGCCAACCCGGTGGCGGTGGCGGTGCGCTGACTTGCCGGCGACCCCGCGAACGCGAGCGAGTCGTGGGCCGGGGCTCCGAGCTCGGCCAACGCCGCCGCATACAGCTCGCCGCGGGGCGCATCGTCGACGGTCAGCACCGCGCCGGCGATCCCCTCCCCGATCAGCTGCCGCACCAGCGGCTCCACCCACGCGCGGTTGCCCGTACTGACGATGCCGATGCCGACACCTGCCCCGTACGCCTCGGTGATCAGGTCCAGCATCCCGGGACGCACCGCGATGTCGGCGTCGAGGATCGTCTCGTCGAGGATCATCGCCTTCGTCATGCAGATCTCGTCGACGAGCAGCTCGGCGAGCACATCGCACTCGGTGCTCACTCCACGCTTACGCAGTTCGGCGGCTACCCGCCGGCGTTCGTCGGTGAGCGCCTGCAGCTGTCGGTACCGGGCGACCGACCATTCGATGTCCAGGCCGAGGGACGCGAAGGCGGCGTTGAACGCGGGCCGGTGACCTGCGCTCTCGACGTCGGCTAGCGCGTCGAGGTCGAAGATCACCGCGCTGAGCTTTTTCAACGGCTGCGGCGGTGTCGGCTCGGTTTGGGCGGACTGCCAGTCCCACCAGAAGCGACCGGCACGCCATGCTTTCTGCTGTGAGGGCTGCACGAGATAATGGTGGCCCACGTCACACCCCGCGCGCCTCCCCCATGTGGGGGATTCCTTACAGTGGGGCCATGGCAGGCCGCGAACCGGTGCGAATTGTGCTGGTCGACGACCATGAGATGGTCATCGAAGGTCTCAAGGCGATGCTCGCCGCGTTCGGCAGCCGGGTCACCGTCGTCGGCCAGGCGGTCGGTGCGGAACGGGTGATGAGCGTCGTGGCCGACCTCGAGCCCGACATCGTGCTGTGCGACGTGCGCATGCAGGGATCGAGCGGGCTGGACGTGTGCCAGCAGCTTCGCTCCCGCGACCCCGGCCGCAAGGTGGTCATGCTGTCGGTCTACGACGACGAGCAATACCTTTTCCAGGCCCTGCGGGTGGGGGCATCCGGGTATCTGCTCAAGAGCATCAGCAGCGAGGAGCTGGTCCGGCAGCTGGAGCTGGTGCACGCCGGCCAGACCGCGATCGATCCGACGATGGCCGGCCGCGTCGTGGAATGGCCAGGCGCCCGGCAGGGGCTCACCCAGCGCGAGAGCGAGATTTTGGAACTGGTGGTCAACGGACTGTCCAACCGGGCGATCGCGGCGAAGCTGGTGATCGGCGATGAGACGGTGAAGACGCACCTCAGCTCGATCTATCGCAAGCTGGCCGTCAGCGACCGGACCGGCGCGGTGGCGACCGCGCTGCGCGAAGGGATCTTCCAGTGACGCGGCCGCTGCTGACCGCCGACCGCGAACTGGCGCTGCTGCGCGAGCTCATCCAGGCCGCCTCGAGCGGACCGGGCGTCGAACCGCTCGCGGCCGCGGCCGCGAGGATGATCACCGCGGCCACCGACAGCGACGTCTGCTTCGTGCACGTCCTCGACGACACGGAAAGGTCGCTGACGCTGGCCGGGGCGACCCCGCCCTTCGACTCGGAAGTGGGAAAGATCAGACTTCCTCTGGGACAGGGCATTTCGGGGTGGGTGGCCAGCCACCGGGAGCCGGTGGTGATCAGGAAGGACAAGGAATCCGATCCGCGCTACCTGCCGTTCCGCTCGCTGCGCGGCCGGGATTTCACCTCGATGGTGTCAGTTCCGATGGAGACCGACCCCGGCGGACTCGTCGGCGTCCTCAACGTCCACACCGTTGCCGAGCGCGACTTCGGCGACCGCGATGTCGAGCTGCTGTTGGTGATCGGCAGGCTGATTGCCGGCGCCATGCACCAGGCGCGGCTGCACCGCCAGCTGGTGGCTCGCGAACGCGCCCACGAGAACTTCGTCGAGCAGGTCATCGAGGCCCAGGAATTGGAGCGCCGCAGGCTCGCGGGCGACATTCACGACGGCATCTCGCAGCGGCTCGTCACGCTCTCCTACCGCCTCGACGCGGCCGCGCAGGCCGCGAAGTCCCCCGACGACCGCGCCGCGCTGACCGAACAGCTCGACCGCGCACGGGAACTCGCTGACCTGACGCTGCAGGAGGCGCGCGCCGCGATCAGCGGGCTACGACCCCCCGTGCTGGACGACCTGGGGCTCTCCGGCGGGCTGGCCAGTTTGGCCCGGTCGATCCCACAGATCACCATCGAGGTCACGCTGGCCGAGGATCGGGTGCCCGACCACATCGAGCTGGCTCTGTACCGCATCGCGCAGGAATGCCTGCAGAATGTCGTCAAACACGCCCGTGCCGACCATGCCCGGCTCACGTTCGCCGTGGACAGGACCGACAACGGAGAGGTCGCCCGGTTGGAGATCGTCGACGACGGCGTCGGATTCGACACGCTGGAACGCCCGCTGGGCGGCGACGAGATGGGTGGCTACGGGCTGCTGTCGATGGCCGAGCGCGCCGAGATCGTCGGGGGCAGGCTCCACATCCGCTCGCGCCCCGGCAACGGCACCGCGGTGACGGCGACGATCCCGCTGCCCCCGAACCGGTGACGAGCACCGACAGTCAGAAATCGCCTGCGCTGCGGCGCAGCGTCTCGATCGAGGCCGCCAGCGTGCGGGATTGTTCGTCGGAGATGCCGATGTCGCCGAAGACGTCCTTGTTCAGCGTCACCGTCGCATCTTCGACGGTCGAGCGACCGAGGTCGGTGATCTGGACCAGCGTCGTGCGTCCGTCGGTCGGGTGCGGAAGCCGTTCGACCAGGCCGTCGGACTCCAACCGCCGGATCGCGTGCGTGACGCTGGTGACGTGCACCTGCAATCGGTCGGAGGCTTTCGTGATGGGCAGCGCCCCCGTGCGGCTGAATGCCAGCAAGCGCAGCAGCTCATAGCGCGAAAAGCTCAGGTCGTAGGGCCGCAACGCGTTCTCGACGCGGGCCAGCAGGATCTGGTGGGCGCGCATCACCGAGGTCACCGCGACCATGCCGTCGGCGACATCGCCCCACCCTGAGCGCTCCCAGTTGTCGCGGGCGATGGCGATCGGGTCCCGCCGTTCGGATGGCACGCATGTCTTTCTACCGCAACGGCTCGCCCGGGTCACACCTGCTTCTCGAGCAGTACCGAGCCGTCGGAGGCCGAAACCAGTTGCACGGCAGCGATTTCGTTCCTGTCCATCGGGGTGCTTCCGCTCGGCAGTGCCGTCGCACCGGACACGCCGAGCCAGGTGGCGATCTGGTGTCGGCTGCCGTCCTGACCGATGACCACCATGCCGAGATCCTGCGGCTTGGCGCCGTGGGGGCTCTGCCCCCAATCGCCGTACGAGCACTCCATGTCGATGCGGGTGCCCCAGCCGTAGCTGGTCAGCGCGACGCTCGCGTTGATCGGGGTCTCGGAGACCTTGCTCATCCCGAGCATCTGCGCGGTGCTCTGTTGTGTTGGCGCCGTGTGCAATCCGAAGATCTCGGGCCGCACGGCGACCATCAGTGCGACGGCCGCGAGCACCGCTGCCACCCCGACAGCCGTCATCGTCGCCCAGCGCGCCCGGCGCCTGCGCACACCGACGCGGTCGATCACCGAGGTGAGCACCTCGGGTCGCAACGGCGGATCGGGATCTTCGTCGTCGAGTGCCCGCACCTCGCCGAGGTCGAGCAGCGACAGCAGGCCGGGCATGCCGCCGAGTTCTCCGACGGCGGAACGGCATCGAGCACACTCGGCGAGATGCGATTCGTACTCGCGGCGATCTTCGCCGGACAGCGCACCCAACACGTAGGCGGCGTCCCACGTCAGGTAGGTGTCGTGGTCTTGCGGAATCATCGAGTCACCCCCATCTCCTGAAGGCCGAGCCGCAGCGCGCGGACGGCGTAGTGCAGCCGAGACTTCACGGTTCCTTCCGGGATCTGCAGATCGGCTGCGATCTGTCCCGTCGTCCAGCCCTGGTAGTAGGCGCGGCGAATCACCGCGCGGTGCTCGTCGGACAGTTGACGCAACGCCGTGCCCAGCAATATCCGGTCCAGCGCCGTGTCGACGTCGTCATTGGACGCCACGTCGGCGACAAGCTCGGGCTCGGGCACCCCGGTCTCGTGCCGGAAGCGGGCACTTCGACGTTCGTCGATGATCATGTTGCGCGCCACGGTGAACAACCACGCCCTGGCGGACCGGTCCAGGTCGGCGGTGACGTCGGGGTGTCGCCACGCACGCAGCAGCGTCTCCTGAACCACGTCCTCGGCACGCGCCCGGTCCCCGGTAAGTCGCAGCGCATAGCGCCACAGCGCGGCGGCGTGCTCGTTGTAGAGCGCCCGCATGACCGCGGCTTCGGGGTCGTCCCGGTGGTTCACTTGCGCCATCCTCCGCCAGTGACACGACGGTGACGGGCTTTCGGTTCAGCGCGCGGTCAGGATGCGGGGCCCGTCGTCGGTGACCGCGACGGTGTGCTCCCAGTGCGCGGCGCGTGAACCGTCGGTGGTGACGACCGTCCAGTTGTCGTCGAGTACCGCGGTTTTGCGGGTGCCGAGGGTGAGCATGGGCTCGATGGCGAGCACCGAACCGACGGCCAGGTACGGACCGCGGCCGGGTGAGCCCTCGTTCGGCAGGAACGGGTCCATGTGCATCTCGCGACCGATACCGTGCCCGCCGTAGCCGGCGACGATGCCGAATTTGCGGCCGTAGCGCGCCTCGGCGGCCTTGGTGCCCTGCTCGATGGCGTGCGAGACATCGGTCAGTCGGTTCCCGGGAACCATGGCGGCGATGCCGGCCTCCATCGAATCGCGAGTCGCGGCGGACAGCATCTCGTCGGCAGGGATCAGCTCGCCGACGCCGAAGGTGAACGCCGAGTCGCCGTGCCAGCCGTCCAGGATCGCACCGCAGTCGATCGACACCAGATCGCCGGCGGCGAGCTTCTCCGCGTCGCTCGGGATGCCGTGCACGACACGGTCGTTGACCGACGAACAGATGGTCCCGGGGAATCCGTGGTAGCCGAGGAACGACGGCGTGCCACCCCCGTCGCGGATCACCGACTCGGCGACTGCGTCGAGCTCCAGCGTCGACACGCCCGGTCGGGCCGCCGCCTGCACGGCTTTGAGTGCGGCGGCGACGAGCGCGCCGGCGGCAGCCATCGCGTCCAGTTCACCGGCGGTGCGCTGCGGAACGACCTTGCGGCTGCGCAGTCCGGGCAGAGAGACCATCTAGCGGCCGAGCGCCTTGAGCGCGCGGGTGAACACCTCGTCGAGTTCACCGACGGCGTCGACCGTCTTGAGGTCGTCGGAGTAGAAGTCGAGCAGCGGCGCGGTCTCGTCGCGGTAGACCTTGAACCGGTTACGGATGACGTCCTCGGTGTCGTCGGCGCGGCCGCGGCCCTGTAGTCGGGAGACGAGCTCCTCCTCGGGCACCCGGAACTCGAGCACCGCGTCGAGGGCCAATCCGCGCTTCTGGAGCATCTGCGCCAGCGCTTCGGCCTGCTCGACCGACC
Source organism: Mycolicibacterium iranicum (assembly GCF_002101705.1). GTDB lineage: Bacteria > Actinomycetota > Actinomycetes > Mycobacteriales > Mycobacteriaceae > Mycobacterium > Mycobacterium iranicum. The sequence continues at coordinate 156,716 of NZ_LQPC01000020.1, forward strand.
GCGGGAAGCCATCGAGGATGAAGCCCTCTTTGGCGTCGTCGTCATTGAGCCTGTCATCGACCAGCGCGTTGGTGAGCGTGGCCGGCACCAGATCGCCGGCGTCCAGGTACTTCTTCGCCTCCACACCGAGCTCGGTGTTGTTGCTGATGTTGTACCGGAACAGATCGCCGGTGGAGATCTGCGGGATGCCGAGCTTGTCGGCCAGCTTCTGCGCCTGGGTTCCCTTGCCCGCACCCGGCGGGCCCAACAACACGATTCTCAACGTAGGAAACCCTCTCTCACTTCAAAAAGCCCTCGTAGTTGCGCTGCATCAGCTGGCTTTCGATTTGCTTCACGGTGTCCAGGCCGACACCGACGGCGATGAGGACCGCGGTACCGCCGAACGGCAGGTTCTGCACAGAGCCGGTGTTGCCGATCTCGAGGAAGAGGTTCGGCAGAACGGCGATCACGCCCAGATAGATCGAGCCTGGCAGGGTGATCCTCGACAGGACGAAGTTCAGGTAATCGGCGGTCGGCTTGCCCGGGCGGATACCGGGGATGAAACCGCCGTACTTCTTCATCTCGTCGGCACGTTCTTCGGGGTTGAACGTGATGGAGACGTAGAAGTAGGTGAAGAAGATGATCAGGCCGAAGTAGATCGCGATGTAGACCGGGCTACTGGGATCGGTCAGGTACTCGGCGACGAACGTCTGCCACCATCCGGTGCTCGGGGTGGAGCTACCGCTGGTGATCAGCTGGGTGATCAGGTGCGGGATGTAGATCAGCGACGACGCGAAGATGACCGGGATGACGCCGGCCTGGTTGACCTTCAGCGGCAGGTAGGTCGACGTGCCGCCGTACATCTTGCGGCCCACCATGCGCTTGGCGTACTGCACCGGGATACGGCGCTGACCCTGCTCCACGAAGACGACGCCGATGACGATGACCAGGGCCGCCACGCAGACCAGCGTGAAGACCATGCCGCCGCGGCTGTCCAGGATGTTCTTGCCCTCGCCGGGGATCGCCGAGGCGATGCTGGCGAAGATGATCAGCGACATGCCGTTGCCGACACCGCGCTCGGTGACGAGCTCGCCCATCCACATGACCAGCGCGGCACCGGCGGTCATGACGATGACGATGACCGCCAGCGTCCAGATGTTGAGGCCTTCGCTCTGCCCCTGGATGATGTCGAGCGAGCAGCCCTGCAGCAGGCCGCCGTTGGCGGCCAGCGCGACGATGCTGGTGGCCTGCAGGATGGCCAGCGCGATCGCCAGGTAGCGCGTGTACTGCGTGAGCTTGGTCTGCCCTGCTTGTCCTTCTTTGCGGAGCTGCTCGAAGCGAGGGATGACCACGCCGAGCAGCTGCACGATGATGCTGGCGGTGATGTAGGGCATGATGCCCACCGCGAACACCGAGAGCTGGAGCAGCGCGCCACCGGAGAAGAGGTTGATCAGCGAGTAGATCTGACCCGACTCACCGCCGCTGACCTGGGCGATGCACTGCTGCACGTTGGGGTAGTTGACACCCGGGGACGGGATGGAGGCACCGACCCGGTAAAGGATCACGATGCCCAGCGTGAACAGGATCTTCCGTCTGAGATCGACTGTCCGCAGGGACGAGATGAAGGCCGAGAGCACTCTTTCCTCCTGCACGGCCGGGGTGTCGATCGCGGCGTGCTTGTGTAGCTGGCGTCACCAGCGTCGTGGTCAAGTCGTGTGCGCGACGGCATGAGCAGGAGAAATAGCCTGCCCAAGTCGCGCGTTCAAACAGTCTACGAGACTAACAGTTGCATGTTGGTTGGCCCGAATCCGAAGGTCTCAGACGGCACTCAGATTCGGCGCGTACCGTGGCGGCGGTTGTTAATTCATCTAATTAAAAAGGACACGAGATGCCCCGCACCGCAGACGATACCTGGGACCTCGCCTCCAGCGTGGGGGCCACCGCGACGATGGTCGCCGCCGCCCGCGCCGTGGCCACCAGGGCCGAGCAACCCGTGATCAACGACCCGTTCGCCGAGCCGCTCGTAAGAGCCGTCGGCGTGGACTTCTTCACCCGCCTGGCCAGTGGCGAGCTGACCCCGGCCGATCTGGACACCGGAAACTCCGGTGAGTCGCCGGTTGGCATGAGCCGCTTCGCCGACGGCATGGCCGCGCGCACCCGGTTCTTCGACGACTTCTTCGCCGCGGCTGTCGAGTCCGGTGTCCGTCAGGCCGTCATCCTCGCCTCCGGCCTCGACGCCCGCGGCTACCGCCTCACCTGGCCCGACGACATGACGCTGTTCGAGATCGACCAGCCGGAGGTCATCGAGTTCAAGGCCACCACTCTCGCCGGGCTCGGAGCCCGGCCGTCGACCGAGTTGAAGACGGTTCCCGTCGACCTTCGCAACGACTGGCCTGCTGCGCTGGCAGAGGCCGGCTTCGACGCGACCGCTCCGACGGCCTGGATCGCCGAGGGGCTGCTCGGCTACCTGCCGCCGGATGCGCAGGACCGTTTGCTGGACACCATCGGTGAGCTCAGCGCGCCCGGGAGCCGGCTTGCCGTCGAGTCCGTGCCCTCCCACCACGAGGCCGACCAGCAGGAAATGCGCGAGAAGATGCAAGCGTCGACCGACACCTGGCGCAGCCACGGCTTCGATCTCGACTTCTCCGAGCTGGTGTTCCTCGGTGACCGCAACGACGTCGTCGAGTATCTGCGCGAGCGGGGCTGGACGGTGGAGGGCACCCCCACCAACGATCTCCTGGTGCGCTACGGACTCCAGCCTCTGGACAACGACGAAGGCTTCGCCGACGTCGTCTACGTCAGCGCGGCCAAGTAGGTCGGGCCCCGGTTTCGAGGAGGCACGGATGGCACGCACCGAGGGCGACACCTGGGACCTGGCCTCCAGTGTGGGCGCGACAGCGACGATGGTCGCTGCTGCCCGTGCCGTCGCCAGCCGGGAAGCCGACCCGCTGATCGACGATCCGTATGCCGCGCCGCTGGTGCGTGCGGTCGGGATCGACTTCTTCACCAAGGTCGTGGACGGGGAGATCGACTTCTCCTCCGGCGACGAGTCCGGGACCGCGGAGCTGATGACGGATGTGATGGCGGTCCGCACGCGGTTCTTCGACGATTTCTTCGCCGACGCCATGGCCGCCGGCATCAGGCAGGCCGTCATCCTCGCCTCGGGACTGGATTCCCGCGCGTACCGACTGGACTGGCCGGCGGGCACCACGGTCTTCGAGATCGACCAGCCCGCCGTCATCGAATTCAAGACGGCGACGCTGGCTGCCCTCGGCGCAGCCCCGTCGGCGCGGCTGCACACCGTCGCAGCGGACTTGCGGGACGACTGGGCGGCCGCGTTGCGCGGCGCCGGCTTCGACCCGACGGCGCCGACTGCGTGGATCGCCGAAGGCTTGCTCGTCTACCTGCCCCCGGATGCGCAGGACCGGCTGTTCGACGAGATCACCCGGCTCAGCGCTACGGGAAGCCGGCTGGCCACCGAATTCCATCCCGATGCGGGAGCGAGCATCGGTCAGCGCAGCCGCGCTCTGCGCGCGCAGTGGGAGAGCCAGGGGTTCGAAGCCGACATCCCGGATGTGGCGAGCCTGTTCCATACCGGCGAGCGCACACCTGCGGCCGACTACCTCGGCGCACTGGGGTGGCAAGTCAGCGGCCGGTCGCGGCCCGAGGTCTTCGCACACTACGGCCGCGAGTTCTCTGTCACCGAAAGCCTTGCCGCGCTCCGCGATTCGAGAGCGCTGACGGCAGTACTACGCGAAAGGAACGCAGATGGCGCGCACTGAGGGCGACACCTGGGACCTGGCTTCCAGCGTCGGTGCGACCGCCACGTCGGTGGCCGCCACCCGGGCACTGGCCAGCCGCGGCCCCGACCCGCTGATCGACGACCCCTACGCCGCAGCCCTCGTCGAGGCCGTCGGCCTACCGCACTTCATCAAGGTGGCCAACGGCGAACTCGGCGACGAGGCCGATCCCCTGTTCGGAGCCCAGCAGATGCGCGAACACATCGCCGTGCGCACCCGGTTCTTCGACGACTTCTTCACCGCCGCAGGACATCAGGGAATCCGGCAGGCGGTGATCCTTGCGTCGGGCCTCGACACCCGCGCTTACCGGCTGCCGTGGGCCGACGGCTCCGTGGTGTTCGAGATCGACCAGCCGGCGGTGATCGACTTCAAGACGAGGGTGCTTGCCGAGGCCGGGGCCACACCCGCGGCCGGCCGCGCAACGGTGGGCATCGATCTGCGCGACAACTGGCCGAAGGCATTGCGCGAGAACGGTTTCGACCCGTCTCAGCCGACGGCGTGGATCGCCGAAGGGCTGCTGATCTACCTGCCGCCGGACGCGCAGGACCGACTGCTTGACAACATCACGTCGCTGAGCGCGCCGGGAAGCCTGCTGGCGACCGAGCACATGGATGCCAAAGCCCTGACCGGCGACTGGGCCAAGGAGCTCAGCGACCGCGGTCGCCGCTACGGCAGCGACATCGATCTGACCGAGCTGTTCTACAGCGGACCGAGGACGTCGGCGAGTGACCACCTTCGCGGGCAGGGCTGGCAGGTCACCGTGCTAACCAATGCAGAGGCCTACGCCGCCAACGGTTTCGAACCACCCAACGATCAGCTGGCCGTGATGGTCGGGGACTCCGGGTATCTGTCAGCGCGGTTAGGATAGCCGGGTGGCGCGCACGGACGACGATTCCTGGGACCCGGCCTCCAGTGTGGGTGCGACGGCGACGTTGGTGGCCGCAGGCCGTGCGGTGGCCAGCGCAAGTCCCGACCCCCTGATCGACGATCCTTACGCCGATCCGCTGGTGCGGGCCGTCGGCCTGGACTTCTTCATTAAGCTGCTCGACGGCGAGATCGATCTGTCCCAGTTCCCCGACAGCTCCGCGGAGCGGGCGCAGGCGATGATCGACGGAATGGCGGTGCGCACCAAGTTCTTTGACGACTGCTGTTTCGCGGCGACGGCGGCAGGCATCGCACAGGTGGTGATTCTGGCGTCCGGGCTGGATGCACGGGCCTATCGACTGGCGTGGCCCCCGGGAACCGTGGTCTACGAGCTGGATCAGCCCCAGGTCATCGAGTTCAAGACCCGCACGCTGCGCGATATCGGCGCCGAGCCGACGGCAACCCACCGGCCGGTTCCGATCGACCTGCGCGACGACTGGCCGACGGCCCTGCGGGAGGCCGGGTTCTCCCCCGCCCAACCCACCGCGTGGCTGGCCGAAGGCTTACTGATCTACCTTCCGCCCGAGGCCCAGGACAGGTTGTTCGACCAGATCACCGAGCTGTCGGCGCTGGGAAGCACCATCGCGACCGAATATGCGCCGGGCATCGTCGATTTCGACGCCGACAAGGCGAGCGCGATGTCGGAACCGCTGCGCGAGCACGGTTTCGACATCGACATGGCCTCGCTCGTGTACGCCGGGGCGCGCAGCCACGTGATGGACTATCTCAGCAGTAAGGGCTGGCAGGTCAGCGGCGCAGCCCGCGATGAGCTGTTCACGCGCTATGGCCGTCCGAAACCCGTGCTGTCGGAGGACACCGACCCGCTCGGGGAGATCGTCTACGTCAGCGCGACCTTGGCTGACTAGCCGGTATCCGGAAGAAATTCACGGCCGCGGATTAAGTTCTGCGAGCGCAGGGCACTCCCGTCCCGCAGGGGTCGAGTGACGCGCGCCACACTGGCGGCGTCCCCTGGGTCAGGAGATGCCGATGACCGCGGACAATCCGGTGAAGCGCACCGACGTCGACAAGTCACTGCTGGGCGGCGGGACCTATCGCAGCCTGGGCGAGCAGCAACTGAGCCCGGCCGAAGAGCGATTCGAGAAGGGGCGCCGGACCGTCGGTCTCTTCTTGGCGCCTGTCGTTGCCATCGTGTTCCTTCTCCTTCCGCTCGACATCCCGCCACAACAGCAGACCCTGGCCGGCGTGCTGCTCGGCGTCATCGTGTTGTGGGTCACCGAGCCCGTACCGATACCGATCGGGGGATTGCTCGGCGTCGCCGTCATCGTCTTCCTGGGCGTCGCCCCGGCCGACGACGTCCTCGGCCCCTTCGGATCGTCGACGGTCTTCACGTTCATCGGCGCCTTCATCCTGGCTCAGGCGATGCTCAAGCATGGGCTGGCGCGGCGTTTCGCATTCCGTATCCTCGCGCTACCCCGTGCCGGCCAATCGACAACAGGGGTCATCATCGCCTTCGGCGCCATCACGGCGCTGCTGTCGGCGTTCGTCTCCAACACCGCCACCGTCGCCATGCTGTTGCCGACAGCGCTCGGCATCCTCGGGGTGATCGCAAAGTTGCTGCAGAAGCAGGGCAAGGTGGAAGAAGATTTCGATCCGCTGCGGTTGAGGGTCGGCGCCGCCCTCATGCTGATGCTCGCCTACTCGGCCAGCGTCGGCGGCCTACTCACCCCCGTCGGGAGCCCGCCGAACCTGATCGGACGTGGCCTGATCGAGGAGGCCACCGGCGAGCGAATCAGCTTCGGACAGTGGATGGTTCTGGCCGCGCCGATCTGCCTCCTGATGTTCTGCGTTTTGGCGTTCCTGCTCATCAAGCTCAACAAGCCGGAGCTCAAGAAGATCGAAGGCGTGTCGGAGTACGTTGCCGAACAGCGCGCCGAGATGGGCGGGCTGTCACGTGCGGAGAAGAACACGCTGCTCGCGTTCGGTGTCACCGTGTCGCTGTGGATCCTGCCAGGAATCCTTGCGCTGGTCTTCGGCAACGAATCCGACATCTACACCGCGGTGAGCGACCGACTGGACGAGGGGACCGTCGCCGTATTCGGGGCGTCCCTGCTGTTCCTGCTGCCGACGGACTGGCCCCAGCGTGAGTTCACGCTGCGATGGAAAGACGCCGCCGCCATCGACTGGGGAACTGTGGTCTTGTTCGGTACCGGCATCATCTTCGGTTCTCTACTGGCGGACACAGGATTGGCCGAGACCATCGGCACCTCGGTGGCAGAAGCTTTGGGACTCACCAGCGTCGTGGCAATCACCATCTTCGCCGTGCTGCTGGCGATCGTCGTGTCCGAGACGACGAGCAACACGGCCTCGGCTGCGGTCGTCGTACCGATCATCATCCCGATTGCCGTCGCCGCCGGCGTCAACCCGTTCGTGCCCGCACTCGCCGCGACATTTGCCGCATCGTTCGGCTTCATGCTGCCGGTCTCGACCCCGCAGAACGCAATCGTCTACGGGTCGGGCGCAGTGCCCATCACGACGATGATCCGCTCGGGCATCTCGTTCGACATCGCCGGCGCGATCCTGATCGTCATCTGCCTGCCCCTGTTGATCGCGCTGCTGGGCCTGGGCGCATGAGCGCGCAACGTATCGCCGTCATCCCGGGCGACGGCATCGGCGTCGACGTGATCGAGTCCGCCCGAGCCGTCCTCGACGCGGTGTGCGCGAAACACCGAATCGAACTGGAGTACCGAGAATTCGACTGGTCGTGTCAGCGATACGAACGCGAGGGCGCGATGATGCCCGCCGACGGACTCGACATGCTCCGTGAGTTCGACGCGATTCTTTTGGGCGCGGTCGGATGGCCGGGAGTACCGGACCACGTGTCGCTGTGGGGTCTCCTCATCCCGATCCGCCGGACCTTCCGGCAGTACGTTAATCTGCGGCCCATCAGGGTGTTTCGCGGCGTCCAGAGCCCCCTTCGCGGTGCCGAGGACGTCGACTTCGTAGTCGTGCGGGAAAACATCGAAGGCGAGTACAGCGAGATCGGCGGACGCCTCAACCGGGGATTCCCCGAAGAGATGGCGGTCCAAGAATCCGTATTCACGCGCGCCGGTGTGTCGCGGATCGCTGACTACGCCTTCGAACTCGCACAGACCCGACGCGGCTACGTGACGTCGGCGACGAAGTCGAACGGCATCGTGCACACCCTGCCGTTCTGGGACGAAGTCGTCGCCGAACGTTCCGCGCGGTACCCCGATGTCCGGATCGACAGTGAACACATCGACGCCCTGGCGGCGAAGTTTGTTCTCCAGCCCTCCCGATTCGACGTGGTGGTGGCGTCCAATCTGTTCGGCGACATCCTCTCCGACCTCGCCGCTGCAGTGGCCGGGTCCATCGGGATCGCGCCCTCGGCGAACCTTGATCCGACAAAGCAATACCCGTCGATGTTCGAGCCTGTCCACGGTTCGGCACCGGACATCGCAGGCCGCGGCATCGCCAACCCCGTCGGCGCGGTCTGGTCGGCAGCCATGATGCTTTCCCACCTCGGCCACCACGCGGCGGCCGACGATGTCCTGGCTGCGATGACAGCCAGCCTCGCCGACTCCAGCACGCGTACCGCCGATCTCGGCGGCACCGCATCCACAGCCCAGGTAACCGCCGCGCTGGTTGCCGCGCTCGCCTGACCACGGCGACGGCGCGGTTTCGTCACTGCGGACGCCGGTAGTTACACGTCCCGCAGTGAACGACAACCGACCGTGAGGTATGGCCGCCGGGAACGATGACCAAGGCAAGGTGCGCTACATCGGCTCGTCTTAGTTCTCCGGTTCGCAGATCGTGGAGGCGCAGTGGGCAGCCGAAGAGAACCGGTATTCCCGATTCGTCACCGAGCAGCCGCCCTACTCGATACTCGTGCGCGGCATGGAAGAAGACGTCCTACCGACGGTGCAGCGCTACGGCATGGGAACTTTGGTGTACTCCCCCATTGCCGGCGGCCGGCTGTCCGGCAAGTGGCGCAAAGGGGTGGCCCCCACCGCCACCTCGTCCGCGCGGCCGACCGCGCGCTTCGACATGTCCACCCCGGCGAATCAGCGCAAGCTCGACATCGTCGCCGACCTCATCCTGTCGGCCGACATCCTCGACCGCATCGACGAGATCGTCGCACCGGGAGTGACCATCAACCCCGACGACAACAGCTACCGAGCTCACGAGCTACTACCTGCTGCGCGGCGCCGCTGATCGCCGACCACAACGCGCGGCATCGGGGCTTTCCACGCACAATCGTCGGATGAAGAGCCAACCACGCAGCGCGATAGTCACCGGGGCCTCGGGTGGCATCGGCCTCGCCGTTACATCCGCGCTCCGCGAAGAGGGGTTCGCGGTGACCATGGTGGCCCGCAACCCTGAAAAGCTGAGTATTGAAGCGGAATCGATTCGTGCACAGCCCGGCCCCGAGCTACACACAGTGGCGGGATCGGTGGCCGACGAGAACTTCCTCGACGCGATTGCGGAGGGACACCGCCGAGCCTTCGGCTCGCTGGATCTGCTGGTGAACAACGCCGGGATCGCAGGTAACAGCGCGGTCGGCGACATCACGGCCGAGCTGCTGGACGCCCAGCTGGCAGTCAATGTTCGCGCGGTCGTACTGCTCACCAGCAAGTGCCTGCCGCTGCTGAAGGAGGCTGTCCGACTCCGAGGTTCGGCTCAGGTCGTCAACACTGCCTCCAATGCGGGCAAGCGGGGCGAGGCTACGCTGTCCACCTACTCGGCGACCAAGTTCGCCGTCGTCGGATTCACCGAAGCTCTACATGACGAACTATCCACGGCGGGCATCAAGGCCACGGCCCTGTGTCCCGGACTCGTAGACACCGCGATGGCCGACGCCTACCGCGACCAGGTCGACGCTTCGACGATGATCAGCCCGCGCGACGTTGCCGAAGTCGTTCGGATGACCACCCGACTCTCGACGGCGTGCATCGTCCCCGAGGTTGTCCTGTTGCGACCTACCGAGTGGCTACAGCCCGACGAGGTCCGCGCCTAGTTGGTTGTCGGTGGCGGTGGCTCAAAGGGGTGGTACCACTTCCATTGCGCGCGTTCGCCGGTAGGGCCGGGTGCTGGTGGGACTGCCGGTGGGGGCGTGGTCGGTGGGCGGGCCAGTGATCCCCCGGTCAGTGGGTCACCGTCGCGGTCGGTGACCACAAGCCGATCGGCGGTTCCGATGAGGATGATCAGGCCGCGGTGATGGGCCCGGTGATGAAACGGGCACACCAGCACCAGGTTCCACAACTCGGTGGGGCCGCCGTCTTCCCAATGGCGGAGGTGGTGCGCGTGCAGGCCACGGGTGGCCCCGCAGCCGGGCACCACACAGCAGCGGTCCCGATGCTCCAGCGCGCGACGCAGCCGCCGGCTGATGGTGCGGGTGGCCCGGCCCACGCCCAGGGGCTGACCGTGGCGTTCGAACCACACCTCGCAGGTGGCATCACAGCTCAGATACTGGCGCTCGGCGTCGGTGAGCAGCGGACCCAGATGCAAAGATCCGATCGGCTTCTCGACGTCGACGTGTACGACCACGGTGGTGTGCTGACCATGCGGACGGCGCGCGGCTTCGGCGTCCCAGCCCGCCTCGACCAACCCCATGAACGCATCCACCGCATCAGGAAACGGCGGCACCTGATCCGAGTCGGGCGCTTCGGAATCGTGGTCACGCTTCCAGTCCGCGACCAGGGTGTCGCGATGCGACGCCAAGGCCGCCTCGAGTTTCGCGGCGTCGAGGTGGGGCAGCCGGATGCGCCACGTGGTGTACTCGGCACCCGCGGTTTTGGACAGCGAGCGGGTCTGTTCGGGACGCGGCTCGGGCTCCGGGCGGGGTTCTAGCCGCACCGCGGTGCGCAGTTGGTTGACCGTGGCCACCGACGCCAGCTGCGCGTAGTGGGCATCGGAGCCGTCGGCGGCGCGTTCGGCGATCACCCCGACCTGATCCACCGACAGGCGGCCCTCGCGGATGCCCTGGACGCACTGCGGGAACTGTTCGAGACGATCCGCGATCGCGACGACACTCTTGGCGTGGCGCGCCGCACTGCCCAGCTTCCAGGCCACCAACCCCGCCAACGTGCGCGCCCCGGTAGCCCCCCACAACCGGTCACGATCGATCTCGGCGACGATATCGACAATGCGCCCGTCGATGGCGTTGCGATGCCCGGCCAGCTCCGACAGCTCGTCGAACAGCTCCTCCAGCCGCGCCATCCGAGGTGGACTGGGAACGAAAGACGCTGCCGTCGAGGACATAACGCCACCATGCCAGGCGGGTCCGACAAATTCCGGCCGAAGGTGGGTACACCGTCGGGTGTGGACCTGACGCGAACGACGTGGACTCTGCCGAAAGAAGCCGAGCTTGCCGACGGGGTGGTGCGCTGGAACTCGATCGGCCATGGCCCTGCTGTCGTCCTCGTACACGGCACGCCGTACTCGTCGTTCCTATGGCGCGACGTGGCCCCGGCCCTCGCCAGGGCCGGCCGGCGTGTGTACGTCTTCGACCATCTCGGTTACGGGCAGTCCGACACGCAAGATGGCCAGGACCTGACCCTCGCGGCCCAGGCACATAATTTCGCCGAGCTGCTCGGCCACTGGAAGCTGGACCGTCCCAGCGTCATCGCCTGCGACATCGGCGGCGCCATCGTGCTGCGCGCATTACTGCTCGAAAGGGCGCAGTACTCAGATCTTTTCCTCTTCGACGCCGTCACCGGGGGCACCTGGGAACACGGCCTGTTCGGACTCATCCGTCAACACCACGAGGTCTTCGGCCAGCTACCCGCCTACGCCCACGAGGCCCTTGTCACCGCGCACTTGCGCAACGGCACCCATGCTGACTACCGCCCGGGGGTCCTCGACGCCTACCTGGCACCGTGGCTGGGCGCAGCCGGACAGGCCGCTTTCTACCGGCAGTACCGCCAGCTCAGCCAGAGCGACACCGCGGACTACGAGGACCTGCTCGCCACAGTCGACATCCCGGTGACATTGGCATGGGGCCGTGAAGACCGCATTCTCCCTGCGCCCCACGGGGAGTGGATCGCAGGGCGCATCCCCAACCGAGGTCTGACATGGATCGACGATGCCGGGCACCTCCTACCGGAAGACGCCCCAGCCCAGCTCCTGGAACGGATCATCGCTCACCTCAGTAGCGGGTCTCCCCCAGCCACAACACGTTGACCCCGGTGAGCGACCGCTGGGTCTGGTCGACCACACCGATCAGCGACCGAATCGCCACGGCGCCCAGCAGGTCGGGCAGCGACGCCGCCGCCGGCTGCGAAGAAGGCTTGGGCCGCAACACATCCCGTAGCGACGAGCCCGGCAGGTAGTGAAGTTCGACCTTGTCGTCCGCGTCGATGCCAGCCAGCACTTTGGCCCGCTGGATCGCGCAACGCAGCCCGCCGAGTTCGTCGACAAGACCGCGCTCGAGCGCATCAGCGCCCGTCCACGCCCGCCCACGCGCCACCTGCTCGACGGCTTCGACGGTCATCTTTCGCCCCTCGGCGACCCGCTCCACGAAGTCGGTGTAGATCTCGTCGGCCCCGGCAACGACGTGCGCGTGCTGCTCCTCGGTGAACGGTGCGTCGATCGACCAGGCATCGGCATTGGCGTTGGTGCGCACCGAGTCCGAACCCACACCGAGCCGGTCCTTCAAATCCTTGGCGATGAACTTGCCCGTGACGACGCCGATCGAACCCGTGATGGTGCCAGGGTTGGCGACGATCGCGTCGGCGGCCATCGACACGTAGTAACCACCCGAGGCAGCGACGGAGCCCATCGATGCGACGATCGGCTTACCCCGTTCGCGCGCGCGGACGACCTCCCGCCAGATCGTCTCCGATGCGGACACTGCGCCGCCGGGGCTGTCGACGCGCAGCACGATCGCCGCGATGTCGTCATCGGACACCGCTTGGCGCAGCGCGGCGGCAATGGTGTCGCCGCCGGCGTTGGAGCCGCCGATCGGCGTCTGCCGTCCACCCTTGCCGCCGACGATCGGCCCGGCCACCGTCACCACCGCTAACCGCGGGCGGTTCTTCAGCGTAGGGACCGCCGGCTTCTTGGCACGGGCGTACCGGCAAAGATAGAGCCGGGGCGGCGCATCCTCGCTGTCAGCGTCCCCGGTTTCCGGTGAAATACCCTCCGCGCCAACCCTTTCCGCGATCCGCGCGTAGGCCTCGTCGCGGAAGCCGATTCGGTCCACCAGACCCGCCGTCACCGCGTCGTCGCGCAGCAGCGGCGCCCGGTCGGCCAGCCCGTCAAGCGTCGAGATGTCGATGCCGCGAGAGGCCGCCACTGCCGCCCACACCTGTCCGCGAAGCCCGTTGACCAGAGCGGTGTCGGCTTCGCGATGGGCTTCGGTGTAGTGGTTCTGCGTGAAAAGGTTTGCTGCGGACTTGTATTCGCCGCGCGCCACGAACTGGGCCTCGACGCCGAGCTTGTCGAGCGCATCGCGCAGGAACAGTGCACTGGTCGCGAAGCCGACGAGGCCGACCGACCCCGACGGCTGCATCCATACCTCACCGAAAGCCGAGGCCAGGTAGTAGGACAGCGTGCCCGGGTAGGTCTCGGCCCACGCCAGCGACGGCTTCTTCGCGGTGAACGCCACGATCGCCTCGCGCAACTCCTGCACGGGCCCCGGCGGGGCGGCGTCGATCTGTACGCGTGCGATCAGGCCCGCCACCCGGGGATCCTCGGCGGCCCGGTGCAGCGCGGAGACCGCTTCACGAAGCAGCAGGGGCCGCCCGGCGCCGCTGAGGAGAGCCATCGGGTCGAAGCCGGCGGTTTCCGGCGGCGCGCTCTGCAGATCCAGCTCGAGGATGCAGCCGTCGGGCACGCCCTGATGGCGGGCCGTGTCGACCTTGCGGGCGAACTGACGAACTTCGTCGAACCCGGGAACCCCGGACAGCAGAGAGAACATGAAACCGAGCGTACCGACGCCCGGGAAGAGCTCAGCGGCCGATGAGGCGTGCCCACTGCGGGCAGTAGATGTAGGTGGACGCCTGCATCACGCCGACGGCCTGTTGCTTGGTGAGCTCGGTATTGCTTTCCAGCGTTTGAACTACGCCGCGCACCGCGGGAACGGGATTGGGGTTGCCCGTCAACCCCGCCGTCAGCATGTCGCACACCTTGTGCCCGACCGCGGGCAGATCCTCATCGGGCGCGAACGGGATGCCCATTTTCGTCATCGCGCTGACGAACTGCTCATCCGGCGTCTGGGCGTTGGCGGTCGCAGCTCCCCCAAACATTGCGAGACCGGCGGCGACCATCGCGACGGTGATGGTCCGGCGGCGGCGGATCATGGCGTGCTCCTTGTGTGTCGGCATGCAGATTCTAAATCGTCGTGCGCCGCTGCGCTGTTACGGACGGTCCAACGAAAGAACCCCCGCCGAGGCGGGGGTTCTTGTCGTCTGAGATCAGAGCTCGGTGGCCGAGCCACCTGCGGCCGTGATGGCCTCGCGGGCGCTGCCGCTGAACTTGTGCGCGGTCACGTCGACCTTGACGGTCAGCTTGCCGTCGCCGAGCACCTTGACCAGAATGTTCTTGCGAACGAGTCCCTTGGCCACCAGCTCGTCCACGCCGACCGTGCCGCCCTCGGGGAAGGCCTTGTTCAGGTCCCCGACGTTGACGACGCCGTACTCGGTGCGGAAGCGGTTGCGGAAGCCCTTCAGCTTCGGCAGCCGCATGTGGATCGGCATCTGGCCACCCTCGAACGTCGCGGGGACGTTCTTGCGGGCCTTCGTGCCCTTCGTGCCGCGACCGGCGGTCTTACCCTTGGAGCCCTCACCGCGACCCACGCGGGTCTTGGCGGTCTTCTCGCCGGGGGCCGGCTTCAGGTCGTGAAGCTTGATCGGAGCCATGGTTAAACCTCCTCAACTTCTACGAGGTGGTGCACGGTCTTGATCAGACCGCGCGTCTGCGCGTTGTCCTCACGGACGACGGACTGGCGGATCTTGCGCAGCCCGAGCGTCCGCAGCGACTCGCGCTGCTTCCAGCGCGCACCGATGGTGCTGCGCACCTGGGTGATCTTGAGCTCTGCCATTGGTTAAGCCGTTCCCTCACGCGCTGCGCTGGCGGCCAGGGCCTCGGCCTCACGGCGAGCCCTGAGCATGCCCGCGGGCGCTACATCTTCGATCGGCAGGCCGCGGCGCGCCGCGACCTCTTCGGGACGCTGCAGGAGCTTCAGCGCGGCAACGGTGGCGTGCACCACGTTGATCGCGTTGTCGCTGCCGAGCGACTTGGCCAGGACGTCGTGCACGCCGGCGCATTCCAGCACCGCACGGCACGCGCCGCCGGCGATGACACCGGTACCGGGGCTTGCCGGACGCAGCATCACGACGCCGGCCGCAGCCTCACCCTGGACCGGGTGGGTCACGGTGCCGCCGATGAGCGGCACGCGGAAGAAGTTCTTGCGCGCCTCTTCCACGCCCTTGGCGATCGCCGCGGGAACTTCCTTGGCTTTGCCGTAACCGACGCCGACCATGCCCTTGCCGTCGCCGACGATCACCAGCGCGGTGAAGCTGAACCGGCGACCGCCCTTGACCACCTTGGAGACGCGGTTGATCGTGACGACCCGCTCCAGGTAATTGCTCTTCTCCCGGTCGTCGCGCCCACCACGGCCGCCGCGGTCGTCCCGGCGACCCCGGCCACCGCGATCGTCACGACCGCCGCCGCGATTGTCCTGCGCCGAACCGGCGCCAGCCTGCTCGGCCATCATGCAGTCCTCTCGTTGTAAGTCATCAGAACTTCAGCCCGCCTTCGCGAGCGGCATCGGCCAACGCCGCGATACGGCCGCCGTAGGTGTACCCACCGCGGTCGAACACGACCTCTTCGATGCCTGCGGCCTTGGCGCGCTCGGCGATCAGCTGACCGACCCGCGAGCTGGCGGCCTTCTTGTCGCCGTCGACCGCACGCACATCGCCCTCGATCGAGGACGCCGCGGCCAGCGTGACGCCCGCAAGGTCGTCGACCAGCTGCACATGGATGTGCCGCGAGGAACGGTTGACCACCAGGCGCGGACGCTCGGCGGTACCGGAGACCTTCTTGCGCAGGCGTGCGTGCCGACGCAGCCGCGCGGTGCGGCGGGTTTGACTGATGTTCTTGCCGACCGGGGTGTGCCCGGCGGCTTCTGCGCTCTTGGTAGCCATGTGTTACTTACCCGTCTTTCCGACCTTGCGACGGATCTGCTCGCCCTCGTAGCGGATTCCCTTGCCCTTATAGGGATCGCTCTTACGGAGGCGGCGGATGTTCGCCGCGATCTGGCCGACAGCTTGCTTGTCGATACCGGAGATCGAGAACTTGGTGGGGGTCTCGACCGCGAACGTGACGCCCTCAGGAGCGGTGATCAGGACCGGGTGGCTGTAGCCCAGGGCGAACTCCAGGTTGCTGCCCTTGGCCACGACGCGGTAACCGACGCCGAAGATCTCCATCTTGGTGGTGTAGCCCTTGGTCACGCCCTCCACCAGGTTGGCGATCAGCGTGCGCGACAGGCCGTGCAGCGAGCGGTTGCGACGCTCGTCGTTGGGCCGGGTCACCACGATGGCGCCGTCGTCGTCGCGCGAAACCTCAATGGGCTCAGCGACATCGAGGGTCAGCGTGCCCTTGGGCCCCTTGACCGCCACGTTCTGTCCGGTGATGGTGACGTCGACCCCGGCGGGAACCGGTACCGGCTGCTTTCCAATGCGAGACATGTTCTAACCCTCCCTCACCACACGTAAGCGAGGACCTCGCCGCCGACACCCTCGCGGGATGCCTGGCGGTCGGTCCTCAAACCGGACGACGTGGAAATGATGGCCACACCGAGCCCGCCGAGCACCTTCGGCAGGTTGGTGGACTTGGCGTACACCCGCAGACCGGGCTTGCTCACGCGGCGCAGGCCGGCGATGCTTCGCTCCCGGCTCGGCCCGTATTTGAGCTGCACCACAAGGGACTTGCCCACGCGGGCGTCCTCGGTGCGGTAGTCGGAGATGTAACCCTCGGACTTCAGGATCTCGGCGATGTTCGCCTTGATCTTGCTGTGCGGCAAGGTCACTTCGTCGTGATACGCCGAGTTGGCGTTGCGCAGACGCGTCAAGAAGTCTGCGATCGGATCCGTCATGGTCATGACAGCCGGCTCACCTTTCTCGCGGCGGTTCCCACTGGGTTGAATCCCTTTTGGGGCCTACCGCAACATTTTTCGTGGATGGAAGTTTGGGTTTCCGGCTTACCAGCTGGACTTCTGCACACCGGGCAGTTCGCCCGCGTGCGCCATTTCGCGCAGGCAGATCCGGCACAGGCCGAACTTGCGGAACACCGCGTGCGGGCGGCCGCAGCGATTGCAACGCGTGTAGCCACGCACCTTGAACTTGGGCTTCTTGTTGGCCTTGTTGACCAGAGCCTTCTTTGCCATGTGCTCAGTTCTCCTTGAACGGGAAGCCGAGCGCCCGCAGCAGCGCACGTCCCTCGTCGTCGTTCGTCGCCGAGGTGACGACGGTGATGTCCATGCCGCGGGGGCGGTCGATGCTGTCCACGTCGATCTCGTGGAACACCGACTGCTCGGTCAGACCGAAGGTGTAGTTGCCGGTGCCGTCGAACTGCTTGGCGCTCAGGCCGCGGAAGTCGCGGATACGGGGCAGCGAGATCGAGATCAGACGGTCCAGGAATTCCCACATGCGGTCGCCGCGCAGCGTGACGCGGGCGCCGATGGGCATGCCTTCACGAAGCTTGAACTGCGCGATGGACTTACGGGCCCTGCGGATCTCGGGCTTCTGGCCGGTGATCAGCGCGAGGTCGTTGACCGCGCCGTTGATCAGCTTGGCGTCGCGGGCGGCGTCGCCGACACCCATGTTCACGACAACCTTGACCACGCCGGGGATCTGCATGACGTTCGCGTAGCCGAATTCCTTGAGCAGCTGGTCGCGGATTTCTTCGCGGTAGCGCTGCTTGAGGCGAGGGAGGGTCTTTTCTGCTGTGGTCATTAGACGATGTCCTTGCCGTTGGTCTTGGCGATGCGGACCTTCTTGCCGGTCTCATCGTCGACGCGGAATCCGACGCGGGTCGGCTTGCCGTCCGAGTCCAGGAGCATCACGTTCGACACCGGAATCGGCGCCTCCTGCGTGACGATGCCGCCCGAGGCCGCACCGCGCTCGGTGCGCGACTCGGCGGTGTGCTTCTTGATCCGGTTGACGCCCTCGACCAGGACCTTGTCGCGGTCGGGGTAGGCCACCAGGACCTTGCCCTTGGCGCCCTTGTCCTTGCCCGAGATGACGAGCACCGTGTCGCCCTTGCGGACCTTCATCTACAACACCTCCGGGGCGAGCGAGACGATCTTCATGAACTTCTTCTCGCGCAGCTCGCGGCCGACGGGCCCGAAGATGCGGGTGCCGCGCGGATCGTTGTCGTTCTTGATGATGACGGCGGCGTTCTCGTCGAACTTGATGTAGCTGCCGTCGGCGCGGCGGCGCTCCTTGACGGTGCGCACCACGACGGCTTTGACGACGTCGCCGCGCTTGACGTTGCCGCCGGGGATGGCGTCCTTGACCGTCGCCACGATGACATCGCCGATGCCCGCGTAGCGCCGCGACGAGCCGCCGAGCACCCGGATGCACAAGATCTCCTTGGCACCCGTGTTGTCGGCGACCTTGAGCCGCGATTCCTGCTGAATCACTAGATCTCCTCGACCTGGGTTTTTATGCACGCCAGATACCGACCTGGTCGTGCGCGGTCTTTGTCACCCAAGAGCACGCAGGGTCTTCTCACTGGATCACTCAAAATCCGAAGAAGATGACCGAGGTCTGCCCTAGGCAACCCCTACATACTAGGTGAGCTCGGGGAATGCTCCAAATCGCAGGTCAGACGACGCTCGCGACGCACCTGAAGCCTATGTGCGTGGTCGCGCTGTCCTGCGACTGCGGGGACCTTGCGGCGGGTCGGTAGCGGTGGCAGTACTCCGGCGCGCACAGGTGCGAGCCGCCCTTGAGCACCTGGTTGAGGGCCGGATCCGGCCCGTGCGGAGGACAGCACGACTGCGTCGCGCCGTCTGGCCGGTGGTGCCCGGCGAAGCGCGTCGTCGTCCATTCCCAGACGTTTCCGATCATGTCGGCCAGACCGAACGCATTGTCCGGAAATGCGCCGACCGGTGAGGTGCCGGCCCAGCCCAGCGCACCGTCGTTGCGGTACGGGAACGCGCCCTGCCACGTGTTGGCCATCAGCTGGCCCCCGGGCGTCGGCTCCTCACCCCACGCGTAGGTCGCTGTCGAGCCGCCCCGGGCGGCGAACTCCCATTCGGCTTCCGTGGGCAGGCGCCGACCCGCCCACTGCGCGTAGGCAGCGGCGTCGGCGTAGCAGACCTGGACCACGGGATGATCGGGCTTGTCCTGAACGGACTCGGCGGAACTGTCCGGTCCGAACGGGTAACGCCAGCACGCGCCGGGCATCCACTGCCACCACTGGCGCCAGTCTCTGAGGTCGACCGGCCCGGCGGTGGCACGGAACACCAGGGCGCCCGCGACGAGGTCTTCGGGTGCGGCTCCGGGATACAGCGCCGCATCGGGCGGCTGTTCGGCGACGGTGCGGTATCCGGTGTCCTCGACGAACGCGGCGAACTGCACGTTGGTGACGGGGTGTTGCTCGATCGCGAACGGCGCGACCGTGACGGTGTGGATCGGGGCCTCTTCGGGATAGAACCGCGTGGAGCCCATCCGGAACGTCCCGCCGTCGAGACCGACGAGATCGGTCAGCATGGTTTCAGGGTAGGGCGATCTCGAAGTCGCCGGTCACCAGCGTCGCGGCCTCGTCGAATCCTGGCGTTTCACCGGGCGCCTCGATGTACACGGCGATCAGGTAGGCCTGACCCGCGCTTGGCACGTGCACGATCCGGGCCTTGTACTCCACGGTCTGCGGCGAATCTGTTTTCTCGAGCACGCCCATCAGCCGTTGGCCGAGGTACCCGCACAGGTCCGCCGGCAGCATGCTGACCGTGCTGACCGTCGTCTCTTCGGTCAGGTCGTCGGTGTAGTCACGGAAGGCTTCCTGCGGTTCGGGCGAGGTGGGGGCGATGGTCACGGTCGCCCACATGCCGTCGGACCCCTCCAGCCGCGCGCCGCCGGGGGCCGAGGCCATCGACCACCCGTCGGGCACGCCGACGATGGCCTTCGGGGCGGCGGGGTCGGGGATCTCGGCGGCCACCCGCACCGGCGGAACGTCGGCGGGCGCACAGGGCGCCCCCGCCGGAACGGGGGTCGTCTCAGTCGCCTCGGTTGTCTCGGTCGTCCCGGTCGTCTCGGTCGGTTCCGATGGCTGCGCTGCGGGCGGGCTGCCGTCGGCCACCGGAGCACCGTCGTCCAGACGCGTGCAGGCCGGTGCGGCGAGAGCGACACCGACGAGCACGATCGCGACTGCGGCGCGGACCACGGCCGTCAGTCCCTCGCGAACGCCCGGGCGAAGTCGCGTTCCAGATCGGTGTACGGAGCCCCGGACACGTCGATGTTGACGCGCGCGATGGTGCCGCCGGTGAACGGGAACGGAGCATGGAAGGCGTTGGAGGTGGCCGATCCGGAGTTCCGTCCCACGCTCAGGCTCGCCCCGGCGAGCCCGAAAGTGCCCGGATGGGCCCGCATTTCGGCTAGACCGGCCACCTGCACCTCGTCGATGTACAGGGCCGCGTCACCGACGGGGGTGTGGCTTCCCTCGGCGGTTCCGGTTCGGGTGAAGGTGAACCCCAGGGTGTGGTGGCCGGCGGTGACCGGATCTGCGGACGCCAACGTCTGGTCGTACTCGCCGAGGAAGTTGTAGCAGAAGTGCAGGCGACCGCCCTGCAGGTACATCACGTAACCACCATGTGCGCCACCGTGTTTGACCACCACGCCGTCGGCGCCGCCGTCGTCGTCGATGGTGACCTCGGCCAGCACCGCGAACGACCGGCCCCTGATCTCGACGACCGCGCCCATGCCGACATCGGCTGTTCCCGGGTAGTACGTGTAGGACTGCCGCTCCCCCGCCAGATACGGCCGCCACCTCGACATCGTCTCGAGCACGTTGAGGTCGCCCAGGGGAAGCCCGTTGTACTTGTCGGCCTCGCTGAACCACAGGGCCTTGAGCTCCTCGACCATGTCCGGGTGCTCGGCGGCCAGGTCGTGGCACTGACTGCGGTCGGCCTCGATGTGGAACAGTTCCCACCGGTCGTCGTCGAAGTGCGACCAACCCGCCGGCGACGCCGCGTGGACGGCGCTGGCAAACCAGCCCTTGTGCCAGATGCCTCGAGTGCCGAGCATCGTGTAGAACTGGGTTTCCTTACCGGTCGGGGCCGTCGGATTCTCCAGTGCCACTTTGAAACTGACGCCGTCGAGCGGCTTCTGCGCCACTCCGCGCACGGTGGCCGGCGGGGTGATGTCCAGCAGGTCGTACACCGTCGGCGTTATGTCAGCGACGTTGACGTAGTTGTCTCGCACCTCGCCGTGGGCGGCAATTCCGTTGGGCCACGAGATGATTGCGGTGTCGGCGATGCCGCCCTCGTGGGATGCGTACCGCTTGAACAGCTTATAGGGGGTGTTGAACGCCATCGCCCAGCCGATCGGGTAATGGTTGTAGGTGGACGTACCGCCGAGTTCGTCGAAGACCTTCAGGGCTTCCTCGGCCGAATCGATGTATCCGTTGAAGAACTTGACCTCGTTGACCGATCCGTTGGGTCCGCCCTCGCCGCTGGCCCCGTTGTCGGAGATCACGACAATGATGGTGTTGTCGAGCTGCCCCGACTCTTCGAGATAGTCGAGGACGCGCCCGATCTGGTCGTCGGTGTAGGAGAGGAACCCGGCGAAAACTTCGGCCATCCGCGAGAACAGCCGCTTCTCGTCGTCACTCAGCGACTCCCACGGCCGGACGGTGTCCTGCGTCGGCCACTCTTCGCCATTGGGACCCTTGACGTCCAGGTACGGATTGACCGGCGAAAGCTCGGTATCCGGTGGCACGATGCCGAGACGTTTCTGGTTCTCCAGCACGATCTCCCGGTAGACCTCGTACCCCATGTCGAAGCGCCCCGCGTAGCGGTCTGCCCACTCCTTGAAGACGTGGTGCGGCGCGTGCCCCGCGCCGGGGCACACGTAGGAGAACCACGGTTTGTCGGGTGCGATCACCTTGGCATCGCGAATGAATTCGATCGTCTTGTCCGCCAGGTCCTTTGACAGGTGGTAGCCCTCCTCCGGCGTGGCGGGCGGAGCGACGGGGTGGTTGTCGTAGACGAGATCGGGGTACCACTGGTCGGTCTCGCCGCCCATGAACCCGTAGAACCGCTCGAAGCCGCGAGACAACGGCCAGTGCCGTTTCGTCGCTGCGAGATTGGACTCCTCAAGCGGCGTCAGGTGCCACTTGCCGACACAGTAGGTGTTGTAGCCGTTTTCGGCGAGCACCTCCGACAGCAGGGCGGTGTCGAAGGGAATTCGCCCGTTGCTGTTGGGGAAACCGTCGGTGAATTCCTCGACCGTGGCCATGCCGACGGTCGTGGGGTTTCGCCCCGTGAGCAGCGCGGCCCGGGTGGGTGAGCACAGCGCGGTGGTGTGGAACTGCGAAAGCCGAACTCCTCGTTCGGCGATACGGCTCATCGCGGGCATGTCCACGAGCCCGCCGAAACAATCCCAGGTGGCGATGCCGATGTCGTCCCAGACGAGGTAGAGGACGTTGGGCGCATCCGGTTGCGCCGTCGGCGCCGCGAACGGCCCCCAGTCCGGTTCGGAATCCCGGATGTCGAGTTCGATCTTGCCGTTGAATTCCGTCGCCACGCCCGGAGATTACACCCGCTGAGCACGGTAGGCCCGCAAAACTGCCGGTGGCACACCGGGCTTGCGTCGCAGCCACACCTGCGTCACCACCAGCGGCACAGTCCAGCCCAGCCATCCGCCGAGGCCCGCGACGAGCCAGAGGAAGTGCTCTTCGTTGCCACCGAACAGCCTGTGCTGCAAGGGCTGCAACGCGAGGAACAGCGCCGGCGTCCACACACGGTTTGTTATGACAGACAGTGCCAACACGGCGCTGCGCGTGATCTGCCGGCGGTGACGCGCGAATTGCCTTGCGCGCGCGGCGCGGTATCCGTCGACGGTGAACCACAACCACAGCGCACCGAGTACCACGTTGCTCGCGGCCAACAGCGGACCGAAGGGTGTGGCAGCGCCGATCACCAACGCCGACAGCGCCGCAGGGACGGCGGCGAATACGTAGATGCGCCCCGTCCGGCGATGCAGAGCAGGCCACCTGCCGCGCGAGCCGGGCAGCAACTGCACGACTGCGCAGAGCATGGCGATGCCGGCCAGCAGCACGTGCATGACCAGAAGCTCGTAGTGCAGACCGAATGTCGGAGGTACGCGACTACCGCCGCTCAGGTAGGGCGGCAGCGAGAACGCCAGGAAGCCGACGACAAGCACACCCAGGAATGCGTATGGCATACGCAAAAGCGTATGGCATACGCATAACGGCGTCCAGAGCTACAGTGACCTCGATGAATCCGCGCCCTGGCCGTTCGCGAAATCTCAGCCGCACCCGCATCGTCGACGCCGCGATAGAGCTGGCCGACACCGACGGTCTCGCCGGGTTGTCGATGGCGCGGCTCGCGGACAAGCTCGGCTGCGGCACGATGTCGCTCTACCGGCACGTAGCCACCAAGGACGAACTGCAGATGCTGATGACCTCGGTTGCCGTCGGAGCGCCTCCCGCGGTAGCAGGCCGGGACGACTGGCAGGCCGCTGTCTCCGAATGGGCCGACGGATTGTGGGAGGTCTATCACCGGCACCCGTGGATCCTCGCGGTGACCGCGGCCTACCCGCCGGTCGATCCGGGTCAGCTGGCTTGGCTCGACGCAGGTCTGGCAGCGCTGTCCTCGGCACGACTGGCCGAGCACCACAAGGTGGCCGCCGTGATGGCTGTCCTGCACTACACCCGAGGCGCCGCCGCACTCGACATCGATGCCACCCGATCGAAGCAGGCCCCGTTCACGGCACAGTTACACGAGCTTGTCGAATCCGAGCGTTTCCCCGCGCTGTCTGCGGCGGTGCGGGCCGGGGCTTTCGACGGCGACGGGGATCGGATGGCCGACTTCCACTCCGGTCTGCGCCAATTGCTCGACGGTGTGCGCACCCGCATCGAAAAGTGACGGTCTGCAGACGAGAAAACCCCCGCCGCCAATAGGGCGCGGGGGCTTCTTCGAGAACGGTACTTACTTGGCCCGCTCGAGCACCTCAACGAGGCGCCAGCGCTTCGTGGCCGACAACGGCCGGGTCTCCATCAACGACACGCGGTCGCCGACACCGGCGTCCCCGTTCTCGTCGTGGGCCTTGACCTTCGTCGTGGTCCGAATGATCTTGCCGTACAACGGGTGCGACTTGCGGGACTCGAGCTCGACCACGATGGTCTTCTGCATCTTGTCCGACACGACGTATCCGATGGCGGTCTTGCGACGGCCACGCGGCGTCTCGGTGCGGGGAGTGTGCTTGGGGCCCTTCTCCGTCTTTGCGTCTGCCATTAGGAATCCTCACCTCCGGGTCCGGCGGCCAGACCCAACTCACGTTCACGCAGCACGGTGTACACGCGTGCAATCTCCTGCCGGACAGTGCGCAGCCGGCGGTTGTTGGCAAGCTGGCCGGTCGCCATCTGGAAGCGCAGGTTGAACAGCTCTTCCTTCGACTCGCGGAGCTTGTCGGTCAGTTCTTCGTCGGTGAGCTCGCGCAGTTCGCCGGTGGAAACTCCGACTGCCATCAGAACTGCTCCTCTCTCGTGACGATGCGTGCCTTGATCGGCAGCTTGTGGATGGCGCGGGTAAGGGCTTCCCTGGCGACCTTCTCGTCGGGGTAGCTCAGCTCGAACAGCACGCGTCCGGGCTTGACATTGGCAACCCACCACTCCGGGGAACCCTTACCGGAGCCCATGCGGGTCTCGGCGGGCTTCTTGGTCAGCGGGCGGTCCGGGAAGATGTTGATCCACACCTTGCCGCCACGCTTGATGTGCCGGTTGATGGCGATACGAGCGGACTCGATCTGCCGGTTGGTGATGTAGGCATGGCCCAGCGCCTGGATGCCGTAGTCACCGAAGCTGACCGACGTCCCGCCGCTGGCGATGCCACGCTGGCGGGGGTGGTGCTGCTTGCGGTGCTTGACCTTGCGGGGAATCAGCATGATTTAGCTCTCCGTGCTCTCAGCTGCCGGCGCTGCGGCGGCGGCTTCGGGGGCGGGCGCTTCCTCGGACGCGGCGCGGCCGGCGTCGGTGCTCGTCGCGGTGGTGCCCGAGGCACCGCTGCGGCGCGGCCGGGTGCCGGACGGACGCTCACGACGCGGACGGTCGGCGCCCGCGGGTGCGGCGGCGGTCAGCTCGCGCTTGCCACCGACGATGTCGCCCTTGTAGATCCACACCTTCACACCGATGCGGCCGAAGGTCGTCTTCGCCTCGTACAGGCCGTAGTCGATGTCGGCGCGCAGCGTGTGCAGCGGAACGCGGCCCTCGCGGTAGAACTCCGAGCGGCTCATCTCAGCACCGCCGAGGCGGCCGGAGCACTGCACGCGGATGCCCTTGACGTTCGGCTGACGCATCGCGGACTGGATCGCCTTGCGCATCGCGCGGCGGAACGCCACGCGGTTGCTGAGCTGCTCGGCGACACCCTGGGCGACCAGCTGCGCCTGGCTCTCGGGGTTCTTCACCTCGAGGATGTTCAGCTGCACCTGCTTCTTGGTGAGCTTCTCCAGGTCGGCGCGGATGCGGTCGGCCTCGGTGCCGCGGCGACCGATCACGATGCCCGGACGAGCGGTGTGGATGTCCACACGCACGCGGTCGCGGGTGCGCTCGATCTCCACGTCGGCGATGCCGGCGCGCTCCAGGCCGGTGGCCAGCAGCTTGCGGATCGCGACATCTTCTTTGATGTAGTCCGCGTACTGCTTGTCGGCGTACCAGCGGGACTTCCAGTCGGTGGTGATACCGAGGCGGAAGCCGTGGGGATTGATCTTCTGGCCCACTACTCCGAGCCTCCCTTCGATGTCGCCGCTTGCGCGGCTCCGGCCTTCTTGGTGGCCACCTTGCTGCCCTGAGCACGACGCGCCCTGGCAGTACCGGCGGAGCCCTGCCCCGCGTTCTTGGGAGGCCGGCTTTCGACGATCACCGTGATGTGGCTGGTGCGCTTGCGGATCCGGTACGCGCGACCCTGCGCGCGGGGCCGGATGCGCTTGGCGGTCGGGCCTTCGTCGGCCATGATCGTCGCGACCACCAGGGTGGTCGGGTCCAAGCCTTCGTTGTTCTGCGCGTTGGCGGCAGCGCTGGCGATGACCTTGGCAACCGGATCGCTGGCCTGCTGAGGAGCCCACCGCAGGATGTCGAGGGCTTCCTCGACGCTCTTGCCGCGGACCAGGTCGATGACGCGGCGCGCTTTGGTCGCGGAGATGCCGATGTGGCGGGCAACTGCCGTCGCGGACGGATATTCAATCGCTGTAGTCATTAGCTGAGTCCTTTGCTCTTCGCGCAAGCGCTCATCGCCGCTTCGCCTTCCGGTCATCCTTGATATGACCCTTGAACGTGCGGGTGGGGGCGAACTCGCCCAGCTTGTGCCCGACCATCGCCTCGGTGACGAACACCGGGACATGCTTGCGACCGTCGTGGACGGCGAAGGTGTGCCCGATGAAGTCGGGGATGATGGTGGACCGACGGGACCAGGTCTTGATGACCTGCTTGGTGTTCTTCTCGTTCTGGACGTCGACCTTCTTGAGCAGATGGTCGTCGACGAACGGGCCCTTCTTCAGGCTGCGTGGCATCGGTTGACTCCCTAGCGCTTCTTGCCGGTGCGCCGGCGACGGACGATGAGCTTGTCGCTGGCCTTGTTCGGCTTGCGAGTACGGCCCTCGGGCTTACCCCACGGGCTCACAGGGTGACGGCCGCCGGAGGTCTTACCCTCACCGCCGCCGTGCGGGTGGTCGACCGGGTTCATGACGACACCACGGACGGTGGGGCGCTTGCCCTTCCACCGCATACGGCCGGCCTTGCCCCAGTTGATGTTGGCCTGCTCGGCGTTGCCGACCTCGCCGACGGTGGCGCGGCAGCGCACGTCGACGCGGCGGATCTCACCACTGGGCATACGCAGGGAGGCGTAGGTGCCCTCCTTGCCCAGCAGCTGGATCGAGGCGCCCGCCGAACGCGCCAGCTTCGCTCCACCACCGGGACGCAGCTCCACGGCGTGGATCAGCGTGCCCGCGGGGATGTTGCGCAGCGGCAGGTTGTTACCCGGCTTGATGTCGGCGTTGGCGCCCGACTCCACGACCGCGCCCTGCTTGAGGCCCTGCGGCGCGATGATGTAGCGCTTCTCGCCGTCGACGAAGTGCAGCAGCGCGATGTTCGCGGTGCGGTTCGGGTCGTACTCGATGTGCGCGACCTTGGCGTTGACGCCGTCCTTGTCGTTGCGACGGAAGTCGATGACGCGGTAGGCGCGCTTGTGGCCACCACCCTTGTGCCGAGTGGTGATGCGGCCGTGGGCGTTGCGCCCGCCCTTGCCGTGCAGCGGGCGGATCAGCGACTTCTCCGGGTGATCACGGGTGATCTCGGCGAAGTCGGACACGCTCGAGCCGCGGCGGCCCGGGGTGGTCGGCTTGTACTTGCGAATAGCCATCTTCTAAATCTCCCTGCCGGACTAGGCCGGCGCTCCGAACAGATCGATGGGCTTGCTTCCCGCGGCCAGCGTGACGATGGCGCGCTTGGTTGCCTTGCGCTGGCCGTAGCCGGTGCGGGTGCGCTTGCGCTTGCCGGGCCGGTTGGCCGTGTTCACCGAATCGACCTTGACCTTGAAGATCTTCTCGATCGCGATCTTGATCTGGGTCTTGTTCGAGTCCGGGTGGACGATGAACGTGTAGACGTTGTCCTCGATGAGTCCGTAGGACTTCTCGGAGATCACCGGGGACAGGATGATGTCGCGGGGATCGGTCACGGTTGCCATCAGGCCGACACCTCCTCAGTCGTCTCGGTCTTCGTGTTCGCTTCGATGTAGGCGTTCAACGCCTCGACGCTGAACACCACGTCGTCGGCCTTGAGCACGTCGTAGGTGTTGAGCTGATCGGGCGAGATCACATGCACGCCAGGCAGATTGCGCACGCTCAGCGCGCTGGTCTCGTCAGCGCGGCCGATCACCACGAGCACCTGCCGACGGTCGGTCAGCGTCGCCAGGAACGCCTTGGCGCTCTTGGTCGACGGGGTCTGACCCTCGATGACCTCGGTGACGGCGTGGATGCGGTCGTTGCGGGCCCGATCCGAGAGCGCGCTGCGCAGTGCGGCGCGGATCATCTTCTTCGGGGTCCGCTCGCTGTAGTCGCGCGGCTGCGGGCCGTGGACGACGCCGCCGCCGGTGAACTGCGGCGCACGCGTCGAGCCCTGGCGGGCGCGGCCGGTGCCCTTCTGCCGGTACGGCTTCTTGCCGCCGCCGGAGACCTCGCCGCGCGTCTTGGTCGAGTGGGTGCCCTGGCGCTTGGCGGCCAGCTGCGCATTGACGACCTGGTGCATCAACGCGATGTTGGGCTCCACATCAAACAGCGCTGCAGGCAGGGTGACGTTTCCGTCCTTCTTGCCTGCCGGCGTCAACACGTCAATTGTCTTGTCAGCCATTACTTCTCGCCTCGCTTGATTGCGGTGCGGACAACTACCAGACCACCGTTGCGTCCGGGGATGGCGCCCTTGATCAACAGCACGCCGTTCTCAGCGTCGACCTTGTGCACCTTCAGGTTCTGGGTCGTGACGCGGTCGTTGCCCATGCGGCCCGACATGCGCGTGCCCTTGAAGACGCGGCCCGGGGTGGCGCAGCCACCGATCGAGCCGGGCCGGCGATGCACGGCCTGTGCGCCGTGAGACGCCCCCTGGCCTTTGAAGCCGTGGCGCTTCATGGTGCCCGCGAAGCCCTTGCCCTTGCTGGTGCCGGTCACGTCGACATAGGCGCCGTCGGCGAAGATCTCCGCCGTCAGTTCCTGGCCGACCTCGTACTCGGCGGCCGCGCCCTCGTCGTCGAGCCGAAGCTCGGCGAGGTGGCGGCGGGGGTTCACACCGGCGGCGGCGTATTGCCCCGTCACCGGCTTGGTCACCTTGCGGGGGCTGATCTCGCCGTAAGCGAGCTGCACAGCGCTGTAACCGTCGCGCTCCGGGGTGCGGATGCGCGTCACGACGTTGGGCCCGGCCTTGACGACCGTCACCGGCACGACCTTGTTGTTCTCGTCGAACACCTGCGTCATGCCCAGCTTGGTGCCCAGAATGCCTTTTCTAGCCATCGTTCTGGAATTCCTTTACTGGATGTTGACGTCGACGCTGGCCGGCAGATCGATGCGCATGAGTGCGTCCACCGTCTTCGGCGTGGGGTCGAGGATGTCGATCAGCCGCTTGTGCGTGCGCATCTCGAAATGCTCCCGCGAGTCCTTGTACTTATGCGGGGACCGGATGACGCAGTACACGTTCTTCTCGGTCGGCAGCGGCACCGGGCCGACCACGCTCGCGCCCGTCCGGGTAACCGTCTCGACGATCTTGCGCGCAGAGGCGTCAATCGCCTCATGGTCGTAGGCCTTGAGCCTGATGCGGATCTTTTGTCCCGCCACGCCTTCTCCTACCTCACTACTAACGGGCCCGAATCGCTCTCGGGCCTGGCTGTGCCGCCGCTGTTTACCTGTCTGTGGTTCACCGGTCCCCGCGGTCGGGTGTGTCGCCCGTACGCGCACTCGTCCGCGTCGGAAGTTCGTCGCGATCGAGGTGGGAACCGGATGCGCCCCGCAAGGGGCGCCAGTCGCATGCCCAGCCAGGCGAACCCGGCTGAAGGCAACCCGAACAGTATGCCTCAGATCGCGGCGTGCTCCAAATCCCTGGTGGAGGCCTAGACGCCGCCGCGAACGTGCTTCCAGGGCCCGAAACTCGCCCATTTCCCGCCACCATCGCATGCTCGGGGGCCGCCGTCGAACTTACCGACGAGTAAGGTCATCGCCGTGACGAGTTCGCCGACGTATCGGGCATGGCAGCGGCTCTCTGGCATACCCGCCGGATCCAGGCTGTTTTCGATGGCCGCAATGGCCAGGGTGCCGTATTTCGCGTCCATCCTCCCGCACGTCCGGCGCATGGAGCCCGGCATGGCCGAGGTGTCGGTCCCCAACTGGTTCTTCCTCCATAACCACCTGGGCACGGTGCACGCCATCGCGTCATGCAACGCGGCAGAAGCCGCCATGGGCATGTTGATGGAGGCGACGGTGCCGAGGTCGCACCGCTGGATTCCGAAGTCGATGACCGTCGCCTACCTGCAGAAGGCGACGACGTCACTGCGCGCGACCGCGCGGCTGGACCCCCCGGATTTCACGCAGATCACCGACGGCGTGGAGTTCGTGATCCCGGTCAGCGTCGTCGACGACCACGGCACCGAGGTCGTGCATGCCGACATCACCTGCTGGGTGACGCCGGCCTGAGCTACTGCAGGCCGTCCCAGAACTCGCACCGGTGGGTGGCGCCGAAGTCGTCGATCATGCGGCTTCCGTCGGGTTGCAGCGACATGACGCCGTCGGCCACGACGGACCAATCGCCGCCGGGGCTTCCCGCCTTCACGAATCTCGCCCAGTAGTCGACCATCTGGTTGCCGAGTTCGACCTGCGCGGGATCCGGCGGTGACGCGCCCCCGACGTCGAACAGGTAGCGCAGTTCCAGGGAGTGGCTGGCCCCCACGGGGAACGGCAGGGCCTTCAACGGATCGGGGGCGGGGGCGTTGCGATCGTTGAACTCGTAGAAGTAGACGTTCTCGTCAGCCGCGAGCTCGCGCGCCCAGCGCTTTCCCGGGCAGGCGAGCACTCCGTCGGTGACGGTGGCCGCGTAGGCGAGCGCCACATTCGGGAAGTCCGAGAGTGGATAGCGCTGCGCCACCGCGGCCGCGTCGGGTCCGAACGTGTCGGACAGCAGGCGCGGATACTCCTCGGGGGTGTAATCCCTGCCGTCGCGGATGCGCTGCAGCGCGACGAACAACGTCCATTCGTCCCGCGTCGTGCCCATCAGGACCGGAACCTTTGCCGCCTTGCCCTCGCCGAATGCCGCGACGGGATCGGTCGGCAGGGCGGCCGTCCCGGTCACCGGACCGCTGAGCTGGTCGTCGCCGATGCCGTAGTACCAGATCGGGGTGCGCAGTTTGTTGGCCGGCAGCGCGCGTAGGCACTCGGCTGCAGATTCGGGATCGCCGCACCCGAGGTCGGCGGCGTAGGCGACGCTGCGGTCCTGCGCTGCTGGCAGCGCGAGCTGCGACTGGCAAGGGCCGCTCATCACGACGGCCGCACCGAAGAGGCCTTCCGAACCGGGCGCCACCAGGTGGTCGCACACCGACATGCCGCCTGCGGACTCCCCCGCGACCGTGACCTTGCCTGGGTCGCCGCCGAAGTTCGCGATGTTGTCGCGCACCCAGCGCAGGGCGGCCTGCTGGTCGGCCAGCCCGTAGTTTCCGACGGCGCCGGGCGGCCCGAGCGCGGGATGGGCCAGAAATCCGAGGGCACCGAGCCGGTAGTTGAGAGTGACCACGACGACGTCACCGCGGGACACGAGGCGCCGGGAGTCGTAGATTCCGCCGCTGCCCGCCACGAACGAGCCTCCGTGGATCCACACCATGACGGGCTTGGGAGCTCCGTCCTCGGATACCGGAGGTGTCCACACGTTGAGGCTGAGGCAGTCCTCATCGGTCTGCCTGCCGAGCTCGATGTCCCCGGTGAGGTCCTGCATGCAGCGCGGCCCGAACGCGGTGGCGTCACGTACGGCGTCCCACGGCGGGGCGGGCTCCGGATCCTGCCAGCGCAGCGCACCCACCGGCGGTGCGGCATAAGGAATCCCGGCGAAAAGACGATGATCGGGCGCGACGACGCCGCGGAGGGTGCCCGAGCCGGTCTGCACGACTGCGGGGTCCGTCGACACCGACGCCGAGGTATCGGCCTCGCGCGATCCGCTACACCCGGCGACGAGAAGAAGCGCCACCACGGCGAGCACGACGCGCACGAGTCCCGAGCTTACGGTGACTTACCCGGAGCCGCCGTTGGCGAAGTGGCGACCGTCACATAGACTGTCGGTAGTTGACACCCGTCAAATTTCCTTCAGCCCCAACGAGGAGATGGCATGACCACACCCACCATGGATGAGCACGCCAAAGTACTGGCCGACCCGACGGCATACGCCGACAACGACCGGTTGCACACGGCGCTCGCCTATCTACGGGCCAACGAGCCCGTCGCGTGGGTTGACCTCAAGCCGTACCGCCCGTTCTGGGCAATCACCAAGCACGCCGACATCATGGCCATCGAGCGCGCCAACGATCTGTGGTTGTCCGAACCTCGCCCGCTGCTCGCGACCGCGGCCGCCGACGACTACATGGCCGCCCAGATGGAAGCAGGCATGGGCCTGCGCACCCTGATCCACATGGACGACCCGCACCACCGCAAGGTGCGGGCCATCGGCGCCGACTGGTTCCGCCCGAAAGCCATGCGCGACTTGAAGATTCGCGTCGATGAGCTCGCCAAGCGCTACGTGGACCGGATGCGTGACATCGGCCCTGAATGTGACTTCGTCACCGACATCGCGGTGCAGTTCCCGCTGTACGTGATCATGTCGCTGCTCGGCCTGCCCGAAGAGGACTACGGTCGGATGCACTCGCTGACCCAGGAGATGTTCGGGGGCGACGACGACGAGTACAAACGCGGCGTCAGTCCCGAGGAGCAGATGGCGGTTCTGCTCGACTTCTT
Organism: Mycolicibacterium iranicum; assembly: GCF_002101705.1. Lineage (GTDB taxonomy): Bacteria > Actinomycetota > Actinomycetes > Mycobacteriales > Mycobacteriaceae > Mycobacterium > Mycobacterium iranicum. The sequence continues at coordinate 189,108 of NZ_LQPC01000020.1, forward strand.
CGCCTACTTCGCCAAGCTGACCGCATCGCGGCGCGAGAACCCCACCGACGACCTCGCGTCGGCGATCGCGAACGGCAAGATCGACGGCGAGCCGATGTCGGACATCGACACCGCGTCCTACTACGTCATCGTCGCCAGCGCCGGCCATGACACCACCAAGGACGCGATCTCAGGGGGCCTACAGGCCCTGATCGAGAACCCCGGCGAGCTGGCGCGCCTGCGCGACAACCTCGACCTGATGCCGACGGCGGTCGAGGAGATGATCCGCTGGACCACACCGGTCAAGGAGTTCATGCGCACCGCGGCCGAGGACACCGAGGTGCGAGGTGTGCCGATCGCCAAGGGCGAGTCGGTCTACCTGGCCTATGTGTCGGGCAACCGCGACGAGGAGATCTTCGACGACCCGTTCCGCTTCGACGTCGCCCGCGATCCCAACCGGCACGTGTCGTTCGGCTACGGCGTGCACTTCTGTCTCGGCGCCGCGCTGGCCCGGATGGAGATGACCAGCCTGTTCACCGAGTTGGTTCCCCGGCTGGAATCGATCGAGATGGCCGGCGACCCGGAATGGGCGGCCACCACATTCGTCGGCGGTCTCAAGCACCTTCCGGTTCGGTACTCGCTGCGCTGACCGGCCGTCGTGAGTATGTGGTGAGGAACGCATCGACCGCGGCGGCAGCGACGGCGCGGTAGTCGAAGTCGGCCAATGTGCTGACGCGACCGAACGTCAAAGGGCCGATCAGCAGCGCGAGCGCGGTGTTGAGGTCCACCGGCTCCAGTTCGGTGACCGCCTGCGGGCTTTCGAGTAGTCGGATGAACGGCGCCGAGTACTCCTCGGCGATGCGCTGTCTCAACGTCTGAACCCCGGGACTGGATCCATCGGGGATGCGCGGCATCTCGGGCCCGAACGACACCCAGGCCATTGCGGTGAGCGTGATCGGAGCCTCGGCGATCGCGTCGGCCCACCCGACGACGACGGCGAGCAGGCGGTCTCGGAGGCTGCCCTCGGCGGGCGGCATCGGCGGCGGGGAGATGAGGTTGGCGAAGGACGCCGCGACCAGGTCGTTGGCGCTGGGAAAGTGCCGGTAGAGCGTCGCCCGTGCGACGTTGGCGTGTCGCGTCACGGCGTCGACGGTGACGGCTCCGGGGCCTCCCGCTCGCAGTAGGGCGGTGGCCGCCTCGAGCAGACGGGCGCGCGAGCGCGCGGGCCTCGGATCGCCACTGGAGGCGTCCATGCGTTTCCTTCACCTCCGGACGGGGAACAAAGAGCCCAAAACTTTTGAGACTGCTAGTCTCGAAAAAACTCGGCAGGAAGAGGCGACATGGTCGACGCTCCCACGCAGTCCGACCAGGATATCGACCGCGCGCCGACGGCTGCTTCGAGTCGCCGCAGGAACTGGATCCTGTGCGTCGCCAGCGCAGACGTCCTGTTGGTCATGGCGTCGATGGTGGCGCTCAACGCCGCGCTGCCCGACATCGCACGGGAGACCTCGGCGACCCAGACCCAGCTGACATGGGTCGTCGATGGATACACCCTGGCGCTGGCATGCCTGCTGCTGCCCGCGGGAGCCATCGGCGACCGCTACGGCAGACGGGGCGCGCTCCTGGTGGGCCTGGCCATTTTCTCGGTGGCCTCGGCCGCACCGATCGTCTTCGGCAGCCCTACCGAGATCATCCTGTCGCGCGTGGTCGCCGGCGTCGGCGCGGCGTTGATCATGCCCGCCACCCTGTCTCTGTTGACCGCGGCGTTTCCGAAATCGGAGCGCAACAAGGCCGTCGGCATCTGGGCCGGCGTCGCCGGCTCCGGCGCCATCTTCGGCTTCCTCGGGACCGGCCTTCTACTCCAGCACTTCTCGTGGCAGTCAATCTTCTACGGCTTCGCCGCTGCCGGCGTGCTGATGTTCGCTGTGACCCTGACCATCGGCTCGTCGCGCGACGAGACCGCGACGCCGATCGACTGGGCGGGCGGCGCGTTGATCGGACTCGGCCTTGCCGTGTTCGTGCTCGGAGTCGTCGAGGCCCCTGTACGCGGGTGGAGTGATCCGATGGTACTGGGTTGCATCGCGCTCGGCGTGGTCCTCGTGGCGGCGTTCGCCACGCTGCAACTTCGGCGTGACCATCCGCTGCTCGACGTGCGACTGTTCCGTTCCCCCGAATTCAGCACCGGCGCAACAGGAATCACATTCCTGTTCTTCGCGATGTTCGGATTCTTCTTCATTTCCATGCAATTCATGCAGCTCGTGATGGGTTACACCGCCCTGCAGACGGCATTCGCCCTGTCTCCGCTCGCCGTGCCGATGCTGATCCTGTCGAGCACCATCCACCTCTTCCTGCCCAAGATCGGACTGCGCTTTGCGACGAGCCTCGGCCTGGCGCTCATCGCCGCCGGACTGTTCTGGATGACGTTCTTAACGGTGGACGCGACCTTCCTCGACCTGGTTGGCCCCATGCTCGTCAACGCAATGGGAGTTGGATTGTGCACGGCACCAACGACATCAGCGATCATGAACGCCGTGCCGGACGAGAAGCAGGGCGTTGCGTCGGCGGTCAACGACGCCACCCGGGAGGTCGGCGCGGCGATCGGCATCGCCGTCGCGGGATCAGTGCTGGCGGCGGTCTATCACAGCGCACTGGCACCGAAACTCGGCGCGTTCCCGGAGCAGATCCGAGACTCGGCCACCGATTCACTGGCCTACGCCCAGTCGATCTCAGAACAGATGGGACCTCAGGGCCTCCAACTCGCCGGCCTCGCGGAAGCGGCGTTCCTTCAGGCCATGGACCAGGCACTCGTCGTCATGTCGACCGTGCTCGTCCTGGGAGCGGTGTTCCTCATCATCTGGGCGCCCGGACGCGACGGCCGACAGTGGGCATTCCTCACACGGGACTCGGGCCGGCACCGGCGATGAACTCCGCGGCGCGGTGCCCGGCCATCACGATGGTCGCGTGTGGCCCGCGACTCGGAATCTCCGGCAGGATCGAACCGTCCACCACCCAAAGATTCTGCAGGCCGTAGACACGGCACTGCCCGTCGACAACCGCACCCATTTTCGCTGTCCCGCACAAATGCTGCGATGTCGACCAGATTTCCTCGGATTGCACTGTGGTTCCTGCTAATTCGCTTGCCAACCGAGTGCCGGCACGGAGCAGCTCGACATCGGCGGGGGCGCTGTCGTAGCGCTGCTCGATGACAGGATCGGCGTCGGGATCGGGCGAGACGATCCTGACGCTGCCCCGCGACTGCGGGCGCATCAGCGTCACCCCGATGTGCGGCCGGTCGGTGGGGTCGTCGCGGCGGCCGGTCGTCATCGCTCCGAAGCCCGCCGTGTAGGGCCGGATCTCCACCCCGTCCGCCGTCGTCAGCACGGCTTCCAGTGGCGGCACCCCGTGGGTCGCCGGCCACGTCACCGGAAGCACCCATTCCGGATGGTCGATGGTGTCGACACCGACGGGAAGATCGTGCGCCACCGTCACCCCGGCGGCGCGCAGCACATATTCCGGCCCGATCCCGGACAGCATGAGCAACTGGGCCGAGGCGATCGCACCGGCCGACACGACGATCCGATCGGCGGTCAGAGACACTGCACCGTCCGGACCGACGCAGTCCACGCCGACGGCACGGCCTCCCGAGAGCCGCAACCGCACAGCTCGGGTTTCGGTCCGCACCGTCAGGTTCGGACGTCGCAGCGCCGGCTCCAGGAATGCACCTCCCGGTCCGACACGGGTGCCGCGGTCGATGTTGAGCGGCACCGCGCCCACCCCGGGGAGGAGGGGGTTCTCTGGCGTCGACCCGTTGAGATCGGCGATCCAATCGAATCCAGCCTCACGGGCGGCATCGACGAACGACGCTGTGCAGCCATCGAATTCGGCGACCCGGCGAACCCTGATCGGGCCGTCGGAGCCGTGTACAGGACCTGCGAAGTCCAGATCGGTCTCAATGGCTGTGAAGTGCGGGAGAACGTCGGCCCACGTCCATCCGTCGATGCCCCAGCCGTCGAGGTCAGACGGAAAGGCCCGGCAGAAGTAACCACCGTTGACGGCACCGGAACCGCCGACGACCCTGCCGCGCATCAGCTGGGTGTAGCGCCGCGGCGCGTCGGTCAGTGCGCTCGGGTAGCGGCGCACCAGCGCGCTGGCGATGCCGATCGGCAGCCGCAGCGCGTCGGTGATCTGGCTGGCAACCAGGGGGTCGGCAGGACCGGGACCCGCCTCCACCACTGTGACGTTGCAAGTGTCGTCGACGGAAAGACGTTCTGCCAGGACCGAACCCGCGCTGCCCGCCCCGACGATCAGGACGTCCACTCAGGTCCGGATTTGCGGCTTGAGGGCTCCGGCGTGACGCTCGCGGACCACGCCGGTCCACAGGCCGAGGCCGTAGGCGATGTCGTCGATCCGCTTGAGCAGGATGTAGGTGAGCAGACCGACGCGCTTGGTGTCCTCGTCGGCGTTGCCGTTACGGGTGGCCCAGTCGAATACGCCGTCGAGCACGGCGGCCACCACCACGACCCGGCGGCAGCGTTTCGACAGGACTGCGGCCACCATTGCGATCGGCCAGTAGTGCCGGCAGATCGCCGACGCCAGCGCAAGCGCAGCCGACCACAGCCCGTGCGCCGCCACGACGGCGACCTCCATGGGCTCGGTCTGCACACTCGACAGCGATTTCGCGATGCGGCGCCCGGTGATCGCGGCGACGGCAACCGAGGCGACGTAGCCGATGCAGGAACCGAGGGCGACGAGCATCCACACCACCAGCGTCCAGCCCGAGATCACCAGCGGAGCCGTCTTACCGGGATGGCGGATCGTCAGCGGCGCCGCCGAACCACCGTAGAAAGATTTGCGGGCGAACCACTTTCGCAACTCGGTGCGATGATCGTGAGCCACCATGGCGATCGGTTCGTAGCGCAGCCGCGCCCCTGCCTCGTTGAGACGCCAGCACAGGTCGACGTCCTCTCCCGAGACGAGGCTCTCATCGAAACCGCCCACATCGAGCAGGGCGCTGCGCCGGCAGATGATCGCGGCGCTGGGCACATAGGACACCGTCCCGAACGGAATCACCGGGGCCTCGCGCAATCCGAGATCCAGCGACGAACGCACCGCCTCGTAGCGGGCGACCACGCTGTCGGACTTCTCCAGCGCGACGATCCGCGGGGCCACCAGCGCCACGGTCGGGTCGCAGAAGTGCCCGAGAAGGGCTTCCAGCCACCCGCGCCGCGGCACCACGTCCGAATCCAAGAACGCCACGAAGTCGGTGTTGCAGACCGCGAGACCGGCGTTGCGGGCCGCCGCCGGCCCCTTGCTCCTGGCGTTGCGCAGGATCCGCACGTCGCAGTGCATGGACGCGAAATCCGTTTCCCGCACCGGCCGCGCCGAGCCGTCATCGACGATGACGACCTTGAGGCCACGCAGGGCGGCCACCAACCTGATGAGTCCGGACGCGTTGTCGCGCACCGGGATAACGACGGTGACGTCGCGGTGCGACGGGCCGCTCAGCGGGCGGGGGTGCGCGACGGTGGCGTCGAGCAGGGTGCGAGCCAATTGTGCGCTGACCGCATCGTGGACCTCGAGTCTGCCGCCGTTGAGCATGGTCTGAGCGGCCGGGGCCAAGCGGAGCAGGCGGGTGGGCGATCCGCCGAGGAGCGCCGCACCTTCGCCGAGGACGCGCACGCGCCGATCGACCTGGACGGCGAACCCGTCCGGCAGTCGCGGCCCCGTCATGTCAACATCCCCTCGCGATCAGGTGCCCATCGGGCAACGCGCCCTGCGCACGCGTCCACCATTTCGGCAAAGATCTTCCTCCCCTCGTCCGCTGTCGCTGTCGTGGGGTCCCCCAAGACCCCCAGCGAACTTACGGCCGCGACACCCCCGCGCCGCATCTCTGGCAGCAGCTCCGACAACCGAGCCCGGTTTCCCGGTACCCGTTCATCTTGCCTCACCACGTTAGGCGAAATATGTAGCAATACGGATGTTTCGGTATGCCCGGCGTGGGCGTCGGCGTTGCTGGCGACACACGAGCACCACCCCGCGTCGCGACCCTCGTACCGCAGTAGGGCCACCGCTCGGCGCAGCGCCTCGACGTTTCCACCGTGTCCGTTGACGAAGACCACGCGCGACGACCACCGACATGCAGACCGGGCGAACTCAACGAGAAGTTCCGCCAGTACCGGTATGCCAATTGACACCGTGCCGGCAAAGCCCTCGTGCTCGCCGCTCGCGCCGTAGGCGATCGCGGGGGCGATGAGCCACTTGGATTCACTCCGCGCCCGCAGCAGGGTGACAAGCGCCTCCGCAACGGCCGTCGCAATGCGTGTGTCGGTGTCCAGGGGTAGGTGAGGTCCGTGCTGTTCGGTCGATCCGACAGGGACGATCAGCGCTGCAGATGCGTCATGGAGCTGCCTCGACGTCGAGTTCCCGAGCTCGCGGGGGTAGACCACGCGACGATGGTAGGCCGAATTCACCTGGCGTGCGCCAAATGTTGGCGCATGCGTGGCAATTGATTTCCCACCGCCCGTCTGGGCCCGGAGCCGCCGGTTCACGACAGCCCCGACAGCCCCGCCAGCACCAGAGACGACGACGCCGGTTCAGGCTCCCAGTGTGCGCGTGAACCCGTCCGGAATCAGGATGTCCTCACGGGTCAGCTCGTGGATCGAAGATTTGCCAAGGCCTCGCAGTGCCGAGTCGATGCCGCCGCTGAGAATGTCGAGTACGTTCTCCACGCCCGCCTGTCCGTTGGCCGCCAGACCCCACAGGTACGCCCGGCCGATCATGACCGCGCGGGCACCGAGAGCAACTGCCTTTACGACGTCGCTACCGCGCCGAATACCACCGTCCAGCAAAACCTCGACCTGGTCGCCGACGGCGTCGGCGATCGCGGGCAGGCAACGGATCGCGGCCGGGGTGCCGTCGAGGTTGTTCCCCCCGTGATTGGACACCGTGATCGCCGAAACCCCAGCATCCACAGCACGTTTGGCGTCATCGACCCGAACCATGCCTTTCAACAGGAACGGGCCACCCCACTGCTCCCGCAGCCAGGCGACGTCTTCCCAGGTCGGCGGTGGTGTACCCATCCACTCGCCGTACGCCTCGAAGAAGGTGGGCCCCGGCTCACCGGCCCTGCCCTGATTCGGAACGCGCAGGTCGGGCGGACGCAGGTGCTTGGCGAAGCTGAAGAACCAGCGCGGCTTGGTGATGACTTCCGGGCTCATCTTGATCATGGTCTTGAGATCCATCTGCTCCGGGATCTTGGGGCTGCCCCAGTCGCGGCCGTGCGAGAAGCTCCAGTCGGTGGTCAGGATCAGACCCTTGGCGCCCGCAGCCCTGGCGCGTTCCATGCGCGCGGCGATGGCGTCGCGGCTGCCCAGCCAGTAGATCTGAAAGAAGATCTTGTCGTTGACCGCGGTAACTTCTTCCATCGGCTTGCTCGCGAAGGACGACAGCCCCATGGCGGTGCCGCGGGCCGCGGCGGCGCGCGCCACGGCGACCTCGCCGTCGGGATGGACAGCCTGCACGCCCGTCGGCGAAATGATGACCGGCAGCGAAACGTCTTGCCCCATCACGGTTGTCGCCATGTCACGCTTCTCCGTGGCGCCCACCACGTGGGGGGCGAAGCCGAGCTCGGCGAACGCCTCGACGTTGTCGGATACCGACACGCCCTTCTCGCTGGCGGAGATCAGCGACGAATAGGCGGACTTGGGGAGCCGCTTTTTGGCCCGTTGCTGGGCGATCGCGACCGTTTCGAACCATTCATCTCTTGCCATCGTCAGACAGGACTTTCGTTGCAGAATTTCTTGGGCGGTGCGCTCAGCAGCGTGAGCGGGATCGGACCCTTTGGCTTGTTGCGTCCACCGGCGCGGGAATGATCCACGCTCGAGCGCGGCTTGTCGCGTTCGAGAGCCAGCGCGGGCTCGCCGTAGCCCTGCACGCACTCAGGGTCGGGGCCGTCCATCGGCAAGCCGGTGAAGAACTTGGCGGCCATGCAGCCGCCGCGGCAGGCGTCGTAGTGGTTGCATCCGCTGCAGGCGCCGGCGGACTGCGGCTCGCGCAGCTCGCGGAACAACTGCGAGTTCTGCCAGACATCCTGGAATCCGTTGCTGGTCAGGATATTTCCGGCGAGGAACTTGTCGTGGATCGCGAACGGGCAGGCATACACGTCGCCGACCGGGTCGATCAGGCAGACCACGCGGCCCGCGCCGCACAGGTTGAGACCGGCCAGCGCACCGGGCTCGCCGAGACCCGACAGGTGGAAGAACGAGTCGCCGGTGAGCACGCGCTCACCATGGGCGACCAGCCAGTCGTAGAGCTGGACCTGCTGAGCCGGAGTCGGGTGCAGTTCGTCCCACACGTCGGCGCCGCGCCCGGACGGGCGCAGCCGCGTGATGCGCAGCGTGGCGCCGTAGTTGTCAGCGAGCGCCTTGAAATCGTCGAGCTGGTCGATGTTGTGGCGCGTCACCACAACCGAGATCTTGGCGTCCTTGAATCCAGCCTCTTTGAGGTTCTCCAGTGCACGTACAGCCATCGCGAACGATCCGGGCCCGCGCACCGCGTCGTTCACCTCGGCCGTCGCCCCGTCCAGGGAGATCTGGACGTCGACGTAGTCGCTGGCGGCCAGCTTGGCCGCCACCTCCTTGGTGATGCGGACGCCATTGGTGGAGAACTTGACCCCGACGTGGTGCTCAGTGGCGTAGTCGACGAGTTCCCAGAAGTCGCTGCGCACCGTCGGCTCGCCGCCACCGATGTTCACATAGAACACCTGCATGCGCTCGAGCTCGTCGATGATCGCCTTGCACTGCTCGGTGGACAGCTCGCGCGGATCCCGCTTACCCGACGACGAGAGGCAGTGCACGCACGACAGATTGCACGCGTACGTCAGCTCCCAGGTCAGGCAGATCGGCGCGTCGAGGCCGCGCTCGAACTGGTCGACGAGGCGGGGCACCGGAGCTGCCAGTGTCATGAATTCTCTCCTGGATCGGCGATCAGCATCTTGGACTGGACGAGCACGCCCAGCGCGTGGAGGTAGGGCGCCTGATCGTTGTCGTCGATTCCTGCGGCGCGGCAAGCGGATCGAGCGTCGGGGTGATCGGACAGCGAGTTGATCACCTCGACGATCGTCCGGTTCTTCAGGAACGACAGCTTGCGGGTTCCGAAGTGGTAGAGCAGCGCGCCGAACGGTTCCGGCCGCACCGCCACCTGCGGGTGCAACCGCCAGTGCCGGTCGGCGTCGAAAGTGCTCGGCGCGGTCATGCTCAGTAGACCCCGCACATCCCGTCGATGGAGACCTCTTCGACGAGGCTCTCGGTCACCAGTTCTTCGGTCTCGACCTGCTGGTTCTGATCCATGTGAACTCGCCTTTCCGTTGGCTGGACCCCGGTAGGGTCTCGACATTTGTGACGTAGGTCGCTAACAATAAGGCACCGAGTGCCGAAACGGAAGGGCGAATCGTGACGGGCGCCACCAAGCCGCGCGTAGGTCGTCGTCGCTCGACGAGCTGGGAGCACATCAGCGACGTCGCGATCGACCTGTTCATGGCGCGCGGATTCGACGAGGTCAGCGTCGACGATGTCGCCGCCGCGGCCGGGATCGCCAGACGGACGCTGTTCCGGTACTACCCCTCCAAGAGCGCGCTTCCGTGGGGCGACTTCGATGCGCACCTCGATCTGATGCGGGGACTGCTGGGCGAACTCGATCCCAGCGTGCCGATCCGGGATGCACTGCGTGCCGCACTGTTGGCGTTCAACGACTTCGACGATGCCGACCGGCACCGACAGCGGATGCGCTTGATCCTGGAAACCGAAGCACTGCAGGCATATTCGATGACAATGTATGCGGGCTGGCGGGCGGTGGTGGCCGACTTCGTGGCCGGCCGGCTGCAGGTGTCGGCGTCTGACCTCCTGCCCCAGACGGTGGCGTGGACGATGCTGGCGGTCTCCCTGTCGGCCTACGAGTACTGGCTTGCCGACGAGTCCGCGTCGTTGGCGGTGTCACTCGGCGAGGCATTCGATTTGTTGGCGTCGGGTTTGGCCGATCTCGAAATCGGTGTGTCGGAGTCTGGACCTCCGCAACGACGATAGGGATGTGAGCACCGAATCGGGGGGTGAGAGCGGCCCCCGGGCACTGCTCGCGCTCAACGACGAGGCACTGCCCGCGGTGTACGGGTACTTCGTCAGGCGCTGCGCTGACCGGGGAACGGCCGAAGACCTGACGTCGGAGACGTTTCTGGCGGCGATGGACGCTGCGAGAAAGCCGGCCCCGCCGGCATTGACGATGCCTTGGCTCATCGGGGTGGCGCGACACAAACTGGCCGACCACTATCGGCGGCGCCACTGGGTACCGGTGGCCGAGGTTCCCGAGGAACCGTTGCAACAGTCGTACGGAAAATCGGCACTGTGCAGCGATGCCCAAGGTACGCGGTTTTACCTGGGTGAGCTCTGACCGAATGCGACGGTCAGCGACTGCGGGCCGCGGATGGCCGGGGGTCCCGCCAGATTGGTGTACCCGGGAGGGTCGGGCAGCGCGCCACGACGCGACGAAGAGCGATCGTCAGCTCGAGACGGGCCGGCAGGTGCTTAGAAGGGCGGCGGTTCGTAGATCTCGGCGAGCCAGGCTTGATGCTGGCGTTCCTTTTCCGCATTGATTTCGATCCGCTTTTGGCGTTCTCGTCGGATCCGGGACGCCCGGTCTTGTTCGCGGGTTCGCTTGCGCCGCGGCATCATCGCGGACTTGTCGGGCGACTCCTCCGGGGCGTCCGCATTAGGTAACGTCGCGGTCGGGGCTGCCAGCGTGGGGAACAGCATTCCGCCCGCGGAGTCGGTGACGTAGACGTGGCCGGTCGGAGCGGTCAAAACGACAGTGCCATCCGGATATTGCTCGTCACGCCAGCCGTTGGGACCGGTGTAGAACGTCTTGATCAAATGATGTGTGCGGCAGTAATGCTTGGTGGCCGAGGCGTGAGTGACCCCGAACGGCCACGGCGTCGTATGGTCGACATCGCATTTCTCGACGGGCGCGTCGCACCCTGGGAAACGGCAGGTCAGATCACGCCATCTCAGGTAATCAGACAGCCGCGCAGACGGCCGGTATCCACTTTCCGGTTCTGCTCCGGGCTGATGAACTGGTTTGAGCTTGGCCGTCTTTGCGGCCTTTCGGACTTCGTCGGCCGGCAGGATCCCCATTCCGGACATGTAGCCCGGGTCATCGGATGCGCCGTCAAGGGTCGCTTGCTCAGCAAGGATGTGGATAACCACCTGGGCGGCGGAGTCGCGGAGCGTCGTCGCCGGGCAATCGTCGGCGCCGCACTGGCAGACGAGGCTTGTCTCCCAGCGGCCCATGGCGCCACACGCATCTGCCCGCAGCTGGTTTTCGGTTCTCGGATCGTTGGCGCAGACCGTAGCGATCAGGGTCTTGAGTCGTTGGTCGAATGCCGCGGCGTCTTCTGCATTGAGTACGCCGCCGGCGTAGGCCATGCCGGGCGTGGCGGGTTCGACATCGAAATAGCGATTGTCCTTGGCGATCGGCGGCACTCGCACACCGGCCGGATCGAACTTGGCCACCCACTGGTCCAGCCGATCTTTGAGCACCTTGTCCGACAACCGCATCCACCTGGCAAGTCTCGGCGCCAATGCCTCGTCCAGATCGGCAATGACGTCGTCCTCGACATTATCTGTGCACGTCAAAGTCGTCTTCACCATACGAAAATCAATATCGCCGCGGCGGAATGCCTCCACAACTCGCGGGAGTCGCTCATGCAACGCCACGGCCATACGCACCTGATTTGCCGCCCGCCCCCTGCTGATGTTCTGGGCCGCAGAGACTTCCGCTCCGACGGCCTCGAACACATCGGTACGCCACAACCCCGCTTCAAGGTACGTCTGCTTGCGTATCGCATAGAGCCGCGCGACCGCAGCGAGTCGCTCTGCAATCGCCCGCGCCTCGCAACGAGCCGCGAACGTCATCGCGTTCACCGCATCAACCGCATCGGCCGAATCGAACATATGTGCTACTTTAGCCGGCTCCACTGACACGTTGGCGCACTGATTTCTGCCACCGACCGGTCAATCTCTGCCAGCCGAAATGAACTACCTGACATGCGGGTTTGAACAGTCAGATCACCAAGATCGACAACTCACGGAAGAGCAGAACAATGAAGAACCTCACCATCGCCACCGCCGCAGCCGCCACCTTCTCCGCCGCGTTCCTGGGCCTGGCCGCCCCCGCCCTGGCCGCCCCCACCGGCGCCGGCGACGCCCAAGCCGCCATCGCCCAGCTGGAAGCCGACGGCAACCGCGTCATCGTCCAAAAGCAGTCCGACGCCTCCCTGGCCGACGCCAACGTCGTCAGCGTCAACCGCGGCGCCCCCATCCGCGGCACCGTCATGGACGACTTCAGCGACCGCACCTACCAGCAGACCATCACCGGCTACGTCTACTACGTCAACGTCAAGTGATAACACTTCCCTAGAGGCAGTAGAGCCACCTCCCACAAGGAGGTGGCTCTGCTGTATGCCGACCAAGTTGCAGAGCAACTAGCCGATCAGGTCCGAAATTGGCGCTCCCGCAGCGATCTTCGCGCGCACCTTCATGACCTTGCCCGGGAACCCGCCGCCCACGACACCTACGACCACGCCGTCGCGCTCGTAGTAGGCCAGGAACTTGCGGCCGTCGTCTTCGACGATGTGCACGGTGTCGGTGGCCTCGGGCTCGCCGAGCGCCTGGATCTTCACGTCGTACTGGTCGCTCCAGAAATAGGGCACCGAGACCGCGGCGGGCGGTTCCTGGCCGAGCATCGTCGGCACCAGCACTCTCGCCTGATCGGCGACATTGCTCCAATGTTCCACGCGCACTTGGCCTCCGACGTCGTCGCGCCATGACGCGACGTCACCGATCGCCCACACGTTGGGCGCGCTCGTACGTCCGCCCTCGTCACAGACCACGCCGTTGTCGATCTCCAGCCCGCTGCCTTCGAGCCACTCGGTCGCAGGGTGCGACCCGATCCCGACGATGACGATGTCGGCATCGAGTTCGGTACCGTCACTCAGCGTCACCTTGCGCACGCGATCGTCGCCGCTGACATCGGAAACCCCGACGCCGCAACGCACATCCACGCCCTCGGCACGATGCAGCCGGGTCACCAGATCGCCGATCTGCTGCCCGAGCACGGAGGCCAGCGGTGCGGGCTGGGGCTCCACCAGAACGACGTCGACACCCAACTTGCGTAGGCTCGCCGCGACCTCACAGCCGATGAAGCCGGCACCGATGACCACCGCGCGGCACGCTGAGTCTGCTTCCTTCCGCAGCGCCAGGCTCTCGTCGAAGTTGCGCAGCACATGGATGCCCGCCAGGTCCGGGAATGACTTGATGCGCTTGGGCACCAATCCCGTCGCGATGACGAGCTCGTCATAACCCAGCTGCGAACCGTCGGCCAGCGTCAGCGTCTTGGCTTCGGTGTCGACCGACTTCGCGCCGTTGCCGAGCAGCACCGTGATGTTGTTCTCGGCGTAGAACTCGGCCGGCTTCAGGGTGACGTCGTCCGTCTCGGCGCGCAGAACTTCCTTCGACAGCGGTGGTCGATCGTAGGGAAGGTGATCCTCGTCGGAGACGATCGTGATCGCGCCCGCGAACTCCGATCGGCGCAGCTGCTCGGCCGTGCGTGCGGCGGCAAGCCCGCCACCAACGATGATGACGCCGCCCGGAACCTCTGATGTGCCCACTCGGGCTTTTTACACGATGCCGCAGATTTGATGCGCGCCACCCCACGCGCAGGCGCTCAACTCGGAGTGCGCTCGATGATGTTCGACAACACCACGATGCTCTCGCTGCGTTCGATGTCCGCGCTGGATCGGATCCGCTCCAGCGCCTCCTCCAGATGTCGCATGTCGCGGGCCAGTACGTGCAGCATCGCGTCCGCTGTGCCCGTCACCGTCGCCGCGCCCACCACCTCGGGAATGTCTTTCCACGCGGCCCGCAGCTCGGCAGGCGCAATGGTGCCGTGGCAGAACACCTGCACGAACGCCTCCGTGGTCCAGCCGAGCGCGTTGCGGTCGATCACCGTGGTGAAGCCTTTGATCACACCGCTGTCGAGCATGCGGTCGACCCTGCGCTTGACTGCGGGTGCCGACAGGTTCACGCGCTGCCCGATCTCGGCGAACGTGGCCCGCGCGTTGTCGGCGAGTTCGGCCAGAATTCGCTCGTCCGTTTCGTCCAGACGGTCCACGTTCACCCCTACGCAACAAAACGCCGGAACGCCCGGCTTGGCGCAACAAATCTTAATCAGACACGCAATAGCCGTCGATTGATTGCGCAGAGAGCCACTCATATCGTTAATCGCATGACGATGGACATCGCCGGTGCCCCGGTCACCGATGCGCTGGTCACAGAAGCAACCCACCGACGCGCCGCCAGCACCCGGCGCTACCTCATGACCACCCCGACGTTCTTCGCAGTCGAATACGTCATCAACCCCTGGATGGACGCGTCCACGCCCGTCGACACCGGCCTCGCGCTGACCCAATGGGACGCGCTCCGCCAGACCTACCTCGACCTCGGCCACGGCGTCGAGGTCATCGAACCCATCGCCGGACTCCCGGACATGGTCTACGCAGCCAACGGGGGCAGCGTCATCAACGGCAAGGCAGTCGTCGCCCGCTTCGCCCATGCCGAGCGCGCCGGCGAGGCCGTCGCCTACGCGCAGTGGATGGCGCGCAACGGCTACGAGCCATTCGAGACACGACACGTCAACGAGGGGCAGGGTGACTTCCTGGCCGTCGGCTGCGTCATCCTCGCCGGCTTCGGCTTCCGCACCGACCGGCGGGCGCACGACGAGGTTGCCGGCCACCTCGGAATGGAAGTCGTCAGCCTGGAACTCGTCGACCCGCGGTTCTATCACCTCGACACCGCACTCGCCGTCCTCGACGACACGACCGTGGCGTACTACCCGCCCGCCTTTTCGCCGGACTCCCGCGCGGTGCTGGCGCGGATGTTCCCCGACGCCATCGAGGTCACCAGCGCCGACGCCTACGTCCTCGGTCTCAACGTCGTCTCCGACGGATTGAACGTGGTGCTGCCCGCCGCGGCGACCGGGTTCGCCGAGCACCTCGCACTGGCCGGATTCCGGCCTGTCGGAGTCGACCTCTCCGAGCTGCTCAAGGGTGGCGGATCGGTGAAATGCTGCACGCTGGAAGTGCATTCGTGACAACCATGACATCCAGAACTCAGGAGACGATCGAGCTCGACGCACGCCACGTCGCGCACAATTACTCTCCGCTACCGGTTGTCGCCGCCAGCGCCGAAGGCGTGTGGATCACCGACGTCGAAGGTCGCCGCTATCTGGATTGCCTCGCCGCGTATTCGGCCGTCAACTTCGGGCACCGCAACCCCGAGGTGACCGCCACCGCGCACGCACAGTTGGACGCTGTGACGCTGGTGAGCCGCGCCTTCCATTCCGACCGGCTCGCCCCGTTCTGCGCCGCCCTGGCCGAACTGTGTGGCAAGGACATGGTGCTGCCGATGAACAGCGGCGCCGAAGCCGTAGAAAGCGGCATCAAGGTCGCGCGCAAGTGGGGCACCGATGTCAAAGGCGTCAGAGACTCGAACATCGTTGTGGCGCAGAACAACTTTCACGGCCGAACCACCACGATCATCAGCTTCTCCGACGACGAGACCGCACGCCGCGGCTTCGGCCCGTACACGCCCGGGTTCCGGTCGGTGCCGTTCGGGGACGCCGACGCGCTGGCGCGCACGATTGACGAGAACACCGTCGCCGTCCTGCTGGAACCGATCCAGGGCGAGGCCGGGATCATCGTGCCTCCCGACGGCTACCTGCCGCGGGTGCGCGCGCTGTGCACCGAACGCAACGTTCTGATGATCGCCGACGAGATCCAGTCCGGGCTGGCCAGAACGGGACGCACCTTCGCGTGCGACCACTGGGGCGTCGTCCCCGACATCTATCTGCTCGGCAAAGCGCTCGGCGGCGGCGTGATGCCGCTGTCCGCGGTCGTCGCCGACCGGCACATTCTCGGCGTGCTGCATCCAGGCGAGCACGGCTCTACGTTCGGCGGAAACCCGCTCGCGGCGGCGATTGGCTCCACCGTCGTCGCCATGCTGGCGCGAGGCGAATTCCAGGAGCGCTCAACGGAACTGGGTGAGCACCTACATCGCCGTCTGGGCAACCTGATCGGGCACGGCGTCCTCGCCGTACGCGGCGAAGGCCTCTGGGCGGGCGTCGACATCGACCCGGTGCACGGCACCGGAAAAGAGGTCAGCCTGCGGCTCGCCGAACGCGGTGTGCTCGTCAAGGACACCCACGGCTCGACACTGCGATTCGCACCGCCGCTGGTAATCACCGCCGACGAAATCGACTGGGCTGTCCACCGATTCGCCGAGGTACTGCGCGGCTAGTACTTGGCGGTGCCACGATCCACGGCGATCTGGGACCCCGAGATCGTCGCCGACCCGTCGCCGGCCAGCCATGCCACCACGTCGGACACCTCTTCGGGCGTCATGAATTCCTGCAGGCCCGGCTTGCCATCATGGGCAACGGGTTTGTACGGCATCGGCGAAAAGCTGTGCAGGAAGGCCGGATACTTGCCGAAGATCTTCATCATTTCGTCCGGCTCCACCATCGGGGTGTCGATGGAGTACGGGTGAATGGAGTTGACCCGGATGCCGAACTCCCCCGCCTCGATCGCGAGCGCGTTGGTCAGCGCGACGAGACCGTGTTTCGACGCCGCGTAGTGGGCGTTACCCGGGGTTGCCTTGGTGCCTGCCGACGAGCTGACGATGATGATCGAGCCGCCGTTGCCCGCTTCGATCATCGCGGGCACCGCGGCCTTGATCGTGCGCCAGGTTCCGTTGAGGTTGACGTCGATGACGCTGTCCCACTGTTCCTCGGACATCTCCCAGATGCGGCCCCAGCTCAGGATGCCGGCGTTCGCGACGACGATGTCGAGCCGGCCGAACTGCTCGATTCCGTCGGCGACGAGCTGCTGCTGGGCCGCCAGGTCACGGATGTCGACCTCACGGGAGAGCACCTTACGGCCCGTCGCCTCGACAAGGCGCACGGTCTCGGCCAGGTCCTCGGCCGTCGGCATCGGGTACGTGACCGCCTCCGACACCGGTTTGCAGACGTCGATCGCGATGATGTCGGCGCCGTCGCTGGCCAGGCGGATCGCGTGGGCCCGGCCCTGACCGCGCGCGGCTCCGGTGATCAGCGCGACGCGGCCTTCCAGAGGTGCACCTGAGGACATGGGCATCAGGCTAACAGCAGAACTAGAACGCGTTCTAGAGTCTGGCGATCAGATGTCGGCGATGATCTGCTGACGCTTCGCCGTGTACTCAGCTTCGGTGATGGTCCCGGTCGCCCGGAGCGTCTCCAACTCTTGAAGACGTTGCGCGATGGTCGGTTCGACGGACGGTGCGGCGTAGGGCGCCCCGGCGGGCACCGGGGGCGGCGGGGCTTGCTGCGCGGCCGCATGGCGGACGATGGCCTGCACTTGCTGGCGGGCGGCGGGGTTGGAACGAAGGTCGATCATGTTGTTCATGCTGATGCCGTGGGACTTGAGCACCTGCAAGATCTCCATCAGCGCCTCGGTCTGACCCGTCAAGTCGTAGGTCCGGTTGTCCTCGGCCACGCTGAACGTGGCGGGCATCAGACCGGCCACCAAAGCACTGCGCTCCCAGTCGATTTGGTAATCCCTGGTCGTCGGGTCCACCAAGGCGACGAGCTTGCGACTGGTGATCATCGGCAGCCTCCCCACCGAGGCGACCACCTGATCCTGCGTCGAGAACGGCGTGAGCCCGGGCCCCGACACCTGAAGGTCGAGCTTCACCAGTGGCTGGTCGTTGATTCGGGTATTGGTCTCGTGAATGCCGACCACCTGCGCGAGCGCCAGCACCCCGGATGCCTCCAGCGCCTTGGTCTTGGCCGCCGACCTCGCACCAAAGCCGGTGATGACCACGGCGATGACGACGTCGAGAACGGTGATCAGCAGACCTGCCCACAGCATCCACTGCAGCATCGGACCGGCGCCGGCCGCGAAGTAGATGACGAGGAAGATCGGCCCGACGATGCCGCACAGCAGCACAAACAGCTGGACCTTGATGTATCGCCAGAAGGTGGACACGGCGACAGATTATCGCTATTCGGCCGCGCCGGAGCCCTACTAGGGAGCGGGAGTCACCGCGTTCAGCGGCGTGAGCGCAGCGGGCACCGGCGGATGCGCGGCGGCCAGCTGATACAGCGGAACAGTCCAGGCATCCATGGTTGCCGTGCTACGCGCGTAGCTCGTGTGCACTGCGACCGCCGCCGGATTCATCTCCTCCTCGGAGTCGGGGTCGTAGTCGCAGACCGCGTCGCCGAGGTTGCAGACACTGATGGTCCTGGCGCCCATCGTCGGCGGCAGCGGTGCGGGAGCGTGAGCCAGAATCGGCCAGTCCTGCGCGACGCCCTTGCCCGCGTCGGGCACGGAGACCACGGAGCCGATGTTGATCGTCGGGTCCTGCGGCAGGCGATCGCCGTCGGCGACCAGCAGTGCGGCCGCCAGGTTGGGGCTCGCGTCGAGGGCATGCAGATTGCGGTGGACGACCATCGCACCCTGTGAGTAGCCCGCGAGCACCACCTTGGACGTCGGGCACTGCGCCACGAACGCCTGGTACTGCTGGCCCAGGGCGGCGGCGCCGGTGTCGACGCTGCCCATGAAGCCGAGCCAGTCCAGCGCACCACCGCCTTCGGGCACCGGTGTGGCCGGGTAGTTGACCGCTTCGGCGGTGATCGTGCGCCCGCTCTGCTGCACCATGGCTGCGAAGTCGCGATACGACTTGGACACGACGCGACCCATGCCGGCGTAGGCGGTCAGATCGGCGGGTGCCCGCTCGCCCGAACCGGCGGCGCCGATCCAGTGGACGTCAGGGCACGCCGGCTGCGCGGAGGCGATACCGGCGGTCAAACCGACAGTGGCAGCGCCGCCCACGACGACCGAGGCCGCGACGGCGGCGACGCCTGCAGAAATGCTTCTCAAAACGTGAACCCTTACCTCAAACCGGCCGACCCCTCGACAGCCGTCGCCCCATACATCGGCGGGTAACGAGCAGGTGTTACACGTCAGAAGCGAGGCAGGATGCGGTCCCAGTGCACCTGCGGAGGTGGGATCTTGGTGATGTCGAGTTCGCGCGGCCACTGCGGCATTTGGGGCGGCGGGATCTTGGTGACGTCGAGCTCCCTGGGCCACTGCGGCGGTGGTGGCAGCCGGGGCGGCGGGATCCTTGTCAGAGCGCCCATGGGATCGGGCGGGCGCTGGTTGTTCATCGCCGACGCGACGAGCGCGTCGCCGATCAGGTTCAGCGTGCCGCCACCGATCCATCCCGCGGTGCCCGACACCGCGCCGATGATGGCATCGATGCTGAATCCTGGGTTCACCATGATGTTCGGCGTCAGGTTCACCGGAGGCAGCGACGGGGCGTTGCCCGCGAACGGCCAGACCGGCATCCCGGCCTGCAGAGGCGGTGGCGCTTCGTCGAAATTGCGGGGCGGTGCGGTCGCGGCCATCGGGAAGTACTGCTCGAGTGAACGGTCCCAGGTCGTCGAATTCGACGTCGTCGCAACCGGTTCCGATTGTGCGACGGGTGCGACGGTTTCGGTGACGGTGAGCGGTGCGGGCGCGGGCACCGGCGGCGGTGCGACAGGGGACGTCACTCCAGCGGCTTCGCCGAGGCGCTCGGCTGCGGTCGGTTCGTCGTCGGACAGCTTGTTGACCGTCCACACGAGCGTCGCGATCGTCGCCACGGAGACCGCCGTCGACACACCTGCCAGGATTTTCCAGGGATCGACCTTCCTTCGCGCCGCGACGGAGATCGGTTCTGTCTCATCGACGTTCATCAGAGGCGCCTCGCGTATACCGACATTGCGTCGGCCACGCTATCAATTCCGACGCCTGTGCAGGGGCCTACCTTCCGCCGCCGGCGAGCGAGCGCGAAATGCCACACTGTGCGGCGCGTCGGCGTGCAGACACGCGCGCTCGCGGTGCAAGCGCGCCCGCGCTCGCGGTGCAAGTGCGCCAAAACGGAAGTGGCGCCCACCCTTTCGGGTGAGCGCCACTCTCGTTGGCTAGGCCTAGACCGCTTACTTGTGGATCTTGGTCACGCGGCCGGCGCCGACGGTACGGCCGCCCTCGCGGATCGCGAAGCGCAGGCCCTCGTCCATGGCGACGGGCTGGATCAGCTTGACGGAGATGTCGGTGTTGTCACCGGGCATCACCATCTCGGTGCCCTCGGGCAAGGTCACCACGCCGGTCACGTCCGTGGTACGGAAGTAGAACTGCGGACGGTAGTTGTTGAAGAACGGCGTGTGGCGGCCGCCCTCGTCCTTGCTCAAGATGTAGACGCTGCCGTCGAACTCGGTGTGCGGCGTGGTGGTGCCGGGCTTGACCACAACCTGGCCACGCTCGACGTCCTCACGCTTGATGCCACGGACCAGCAGACCGACGTTGTCGCCCGCCATGCCCTGATCGAGCAGCTTGCGGAACATCTCGACACCGGTGACGGTGGTCTTGGTGACAGTCGGACGGATGCCGACGATCTCGACTTCCTCGTTCACGTTGATCACGCCGCGCTCGACACGACCGGTGACCACGGTGCCGCGGCCGGTGATCGTGAAGACGTCCTCGACGGGCATCAGGAACGGCTTGTCGGTCTCGCGAACCGGATCCGGGATCGACTCGTCGACGGCCTCCATGAGCTCCTCGACGGACTTGACCCACTGCGGGTCGCCCTCGAGGGCCTTGAGCGCGGACACCTTGATGACCGGCGCTTCCTCGTCGAAGTCCTGGGCGGCCAGCAGTTCGCGGACCTCCATCTCGACGAGCTCGATGAGCTCTTCGTCGTCGACCATGTCGGCCTTGTTCAGGGCGACCAGGATGTAGGGCACGCCGACCTGGCGGGCCAGCAGCACGTGCTCGCGGGTCTGCGGCATCGGGCCGTCAGTGGCGGCGACCACCAGGATCGCGCCGTCCATCTGGGCGGCACCGGTGATCATGTTCTTGATGTAGTCAGCGTGACCGGGGGCGTCCACGTGGGCGTAGTGACGCTTGTCGGTCTGGTACTCCACGTGGGAGATGTTGATCGTGATACCGCGCTGACGCTCCTCGGGCGCATTGTCGATCTGGTCGAATGCGCGCGACTCGTTCAAATCGGGGTACTTGTCGTGCAGAACCTTGGTGATTGCTGCAGTGAGAGTGGTCTTGCCGTGGTCAACGTGACCGATGGTCCCGATGTTGACGTGCGGCTTCGTCCGCTCGAACTTCGCCTTCGCCACTTCTGTGTCCTCCTGGACTTGTTGGTGCTCTTACTAAGCAGATGTTGACTTGTTCAGTTGTGTGGTCCTCGCGAGAGGCTACCGGTTACTGACCGGTGGCCTTCGCGATGATCTCCTTCGCCACGTTCGCCGGAACTTCGGCGTACGAGTCGAACACCATGGAGTAGTTGGCCCGGCCCTGGGTCTTCGACCGAAGGTCTCCGACATAGCCGAACATCTCCGACAGCGGAACCTGCGCCTTCACGACGCGCGCACCGCTGCGCTCTTCCATGGCCTGGATCTGACCACGGCGGGAGTTCAGGTCGCCGATCACGTCACCCATGTAGTCCTCGGGTGTGGTGACCTCGACGGCCATGATGGGCTCGAGGATGACGGGCTGGGCAGCCTGCGCCGCCTTCTTCAGCACCTGCGAGCCGGCCACCTTGAACGCCATTTCCGACGAGTCGACCTCGTGGAAGGCGCCGTCGAGCAGGGTGACCTTGATGTTCACCAGCGGGTAGCCGGCGAGCACGCCGTACTGCATCGCGTCCTGCGCACCGGCATCCACCGACGGGATGTACTCGCGCGGGATGCGGCCACCGGTGACCTTGTTCTCGAACTCATAGGTCGCACCGTCCTCGCCGGAGAACGGCTCGAGATCGATGAGCACCTTCGCGAACTGGCCGGAGCCACCCGTCTGCTTCTTGTGGGTGTACTCGACCTTCTCGACCTTGCGGCGAATGGTCTCGCGGTAGGCCACCTGCGGCTTACCGACGTTGGCCTCGACCTTGAACTCGCGACGCATGCGGTCGACCAGGATGTCCAGGTGGAGCTCGCCCATGCCGCCGATGACGGTCTGGCCGGTCTCCTGGTCCAGGTGCACCTTGAAGGTCGGGTCCTCTTCGGCGAGCTTCTGGATCGCGGTGCCCAGCTTCTCCTGGTCACTCTTGGTCTTGGGCTCGATCGCGACCTCGATGACCGGATCCGGGAACGTCATCGACTCCAGCACGATCTGCTGGTTCGGATCGCTCAGGGTGTCACCGGTGGTGGTGTCCTTCAGACCGATCACGGCGTAGATGTGACCGGCACTGGCCGTGTCCACTGGGTTTTCTTTGTTGGAGTGCATCTGGAACAGCTTGCCCAGCCGCTCCTTCTTGCCCTTGGTCGAGTTCACGACCTGCGAGCCCGAATCGACCTTGCCGGAGTACACGCGGACATAGGTCAGCTTGCCGAAGAACGGGTGCGTCGCGACCTTGAACGCCAAACCGGAGAACGGCTCGTCGGCCGACGGCTTGCGAGAGATGATCTCGTCTTCCTTGCCGGGGACGTGTCCCTCGGCGGCGGGCACGTCCAGCGGGTTCGGCAGGTAGTCGATGACCGCGTCGAGCATGGGCTGCACACCCTTGTTCTTGAACGCAGACCCGCACAGCACCGGGTAGCCCTGGCTGGAGATGGTCAGCTTGCGCAGACCGGCCTTGATCTCCTCGATCGTGAGCTCTTCGCCGCCCAGGTACTTCTCCATGAGATCGTCGTCGGTCTCGGCGACGGCCTCGATCATCGCGGTGCGGTACTCCTCGGCCTTCTCCTGCAGATCGGCCGGGATGTCGACGGTGTCGTACTTCTCGCCGAGCTTCGTCTCGCCCCGCCACACCTTGGCCTTCATCTCGACCAGGTCGACGACGCCCTCGAAGTCACCTTCGGAGCCGATCGGCAGCTGGATCGGGACGACGTTGGCGCCGAGGCGGTCCTTCATCGTCTGCACCGAGAAGTAGAAGTCGGCGCCCAGCTTGTCCATCTTGTTGACGAAGCAGATGCGGGGAACGTCGTACTTGTCGGCCTGCCGCCAGACCTGCTCGGACTGCGGCTCCACACCCTCTTTGCCGTCGAACACGGCCACGGCACCGTCGAGGACGCGCAGCGAGCGCTCCACCTCGACGGTGAAGTCGACGTGTCCGGGGGTGTCGATGATGTTGATCTGGTTGTCGTTCCAGAAGCAGGTGGTGGCAGCCGAGGTGATCGTGATACCCCGCTCCTGCTCCTGCTCCATCCAGTCCATCGTGGCGGCGCCGTCGTGCACCTCACCGATCTTGTAGCTGATGCCGGTGTAGAAGAGGATGCGCTCGGTTGTCGTCGTCTTGCCGGCATCGATGTGCGCCATGATGCCGATGTTGCGGACCTTCGTGAGGTCGGTCAGCACGTCCTGTGCCACGGCTAAATTCCCACTCTTTCGCTTGCTTGGTTGCTGTCGTCTTGCACCACCCTCGGCAACACTGCCGGGGGTGCTAAATCACCAGCGGTAGTGCGCGAAGGCGCGGTTGGCCTCGGCCATCTTGTGGGTGTCTTCGCGTCGTTTGACGGCGGCACCCAGGCCGTTGCTGGCATCGAGGATCTCGTTGGCCAGGCGCTCGACCATGGTCTTCTCGCGACGAGCCTTGGAGAAGCTGACCAGCCAGCGCAGGGCCAGCGTGACCGAACGGTCGGGCCGGACCTCGACCGGAACCTGGTACGTCGCGCCACCGACGCGGCGGCTGCGGACCTCCAGGGCCGGCTTGACGTTGTCGAGGGCGCGCTTGAGGGTCACCACCGGGTCGGTGCCGGTCTTGTCGCGGGCCTGCTCGAGCGCACCATAAACAATGCGCTCAGCCAGCGATTTCTTCCCGTCGAGCAGGACTTTGTTGACCAGTTGGGTAACCAGCTGGGATCCGTAGACCGGATCGTTGACCAGCGGACGCTTGGGTGCGGGGCCCTTGCGCGGCATCAGCTCTTCTCCTTCTTGGCGCCGTAGCGGCTGCGTGCTTGCTTGCGGTTCTTGACGCCCTGGGTGTCCAGCGAGCCGCGGATGATCTTGTAGCGCACGCCGGGGAGGTCCTTCACACGGCCGCCACGCACGAGCACCATTGAGTGCTCCTGCAGGTTGTGACCCTCACCCGGGATGTAGGCGGTGACCTCGACCGCGCTGGTCAGGCGCACGCGTGCCACCTTGCGAAGCGCCGAGTTCGGCTTCTTCGGGGTGGTCGTGTACACGCGGGTGCACACGCCGCGACGCTGCGGGCTGCCCTTGAGGGCCGCGGTCTTCACCTTGGCGACCTTGTCGCGGCGACCCTTACGGACCAGCTGGTTGATGGTTGGCATGTACCGGCTTTCTGTGTTTCTCGTCGTGCTGACGTCTTGTGCTCTTTAAGTTCTCTGTACTGCTGTTATGCCCGCGCCGGTTCCCCCGCGTCCGGGCGTGTCGCACGCGTCCGCCGCGGCTTCTCGGATAATTTCCAAGGCACCCCACGAGGCGGGACATGCGAATTGGCCCGGCGTGCAGGCATGCTTGAACTCACGGGACGGACCCCAAGAACGCAAGCGCCTTTAACTGCCAGGCACGAACGTCCACAATACCAGGGCGGCATACCTCGACAAAACCCGCTGACCTGCGTTATCTCGACTTCATCCCTGCGGCCAGCCGCATCACCATGTCGGTGAACACCGCATCGGTGTCAATCCCGCTCATCACCCCGGTCATCTCCAGCAGCACGAACCCGTGCATCGCCGACCAGAACTCCAGCGCGGCGTAGAACGCAGACTCGTCATCGAGTCCGTAGGACGCCAGCACGGCGATCACCGGCGCCGCAGCAGCCCGGGTGACCTCGGTGAATTCCGGGTCCTCGCCCCCACCCAGGGGCATGCGGGTGAACGCTGAGTACCGGCCGGGGTGATGGTGTGCATAGCTGCGGTAAGCACTGGCCATCACGACGACCGCATCATCGGGGCTGCGGCCCTGGCCCACGGTGTTCAGCATCTCGATGATGTCCCCGACGACACGCATTCGAACCGTGCGGCGCAGGTCGTCGAGGCTGTGGACGTGGTTGTACAGCGAGGGGCCCTTGGTTCCGAGCTGGTTGGCCAGCGCGTTGATCGTCAGTGCGTCCCAGCCCTCGCGGTCCAGGAACGTCAGCGCGGCGTTGACGATGGAGTCACGGCTCAGCTTCGCCGAACGCGGCGGCCGAGTTGCCACGTCTCACCCCCTCGGATCGTTCAGGTCACCCAGGGTTGCGCCGGGCCAGCGAGCAACTCTAGTTCACTCGCTGTTGGCTGAGCTCGGCCAGTTGCTCGATGATCGAGCACAGATCGGGCATGGTCTGCGAGTTCATGGTCTGGATCGACCACGTGATCACGTCGCCGCCCTTGGCCACGTAGATGCTGCAGGCCGTGTCGTCGTAGGCCTTGAAGCCCTTGTTGCCGTCGATGGACAGCTCGGTCAGCGTTCGGCCCGCGAGTTGCTCAAGTTCACGTTCGGTGTCCATATCGCTGCCGCGGTACCACCACGTCGAGATGCCCATGCCCGCACCGAAGTTGTCGATCATCGAGTCTTCCTGCCAGAAGCAGCCGGCGTCGCTGACCACCGCCGGGACGAACAGGTCGGATCCCGCGGCCGCCGCGACATCGGCGTCGGTGACGCCGTTGCAGTCCACGCTCTGGAAGCCCTCCCCGGACGATTGCGTGCCCGGGGTCGCGCTCGGTTCGTCGGCCTGGTCCGTACCCCCGCAGCCGGCGAGCAGCGTGCCCAGGATCAGCGCCGCGCCGAGACGGGCAGTGGTCGTGGCGCCCATGTCACAGGTCCGACCGCAGCGTCGCCGACAGCAGCGTCTCGGCGTCAGGGCAGGGATCCCCGGTGGATTGTCCGCGGTACTGGACCCACCAGCTCAGCACGCCGCTTCCGGCGGCGGCGGTGGCCGAGCAGGCGGCTCCGGTGGTGTCGCGGCGCGCGAAGAATGCTTTGTGCCGCTCGACCACGACGTCGGTGATCGCGGCACCCCGAGCGCTGGCGACCGCGCGCTCACGTTCGAGGCTGCCCGCGTCGAACCACGAGAAGACGACGTCGATGGTCACGGCCTGGCCGCCGGAACCGCGCATCAAGATGTACTGACAGACCGCTCCACTGAACGGCCTCGTCACTTCGTCCGCGCCGAGGGTGGCCTGCACCGTCGTGTCGTCGAGGAGACCGCATCGGTCGTCGACGTAGCCGTAGCTGCGGTCTGGATCGGGCACGCCGGGATCCGACCGTTGCGCCGTCCCGGTGACGGTCTGCGAGCAGCCGGCCGCGGCCGCCGTCACCGTGACCGCCACCATCGAGAAAACTGCCACACGGCCTACACGCTGGAGCATCGCCGCTCACGCTACTCGTCTCGACGAACCCCGACAGTCTGAGCAGAGGACGTCGTAGGCTGCCACTGTGACTGCAACGGGTGTTGGGCGAGTGGTGGCTGTCGGTGTGCTCGCGATGTCGGCCACGCTGGCTTCGACATCCCCTATCGCCGGCGCCGAGAACGGCGACACCCATATCACCGGTCAGGGCATCACCCGGACCCTGGACTGCGGTGGCGCCACGCTGTTCGTCATGGGCACCGGCAACCAGGTCTTCGCCCTCGGCAACTGCTACGCGGTGACGGTGCAGGGTTCGTCGAACGTGGTCATAGCCGACAACGTCGTCAACGACATCACGGTGTACGGCTTCGACCAGACCGTCTTCTACAAGAACGGCACGCCCTTCGTCTGGGACCGCGGCCGCGAACTGGGGATGACGAACCGCATCGACCGGGTACCCGCATAACCATGTCTTCTCGGCGCGCCGCTGTCCTCGGTTGCCTCAGCTTCGTCGTCGCGCTCACGGCGGGGTGCGGTTCCGGCGGCGACGGCTCCGATCCCACGGTGACGGCGGGGTCCTCCGGCGCTCAGGTGGAGATCGGCAACACGATCAACTACGGCTCGTTCGGCACAACCGCGGAGATCGACTGCGCCGACGGCAAAGCGCTCAACGTCGGCGGGTCCAACAACACGCTGACGGTCGCGGGCACCTGCACCAACGTCAATGTCGGCGGCGCCGACAACAAGATCAGCTTCGAACGCGTCGAGGCCGAGCTGTCCGTCGTCGGCATCAACAACACCGTCACCTACCGCGACGGCGAGCCCAAGATCAACGACACGGGCAGCAACAACAGCATCACCAAGGGCTGACCGCCCCCGCCTCAAGCCTGTCCAGTGGCGGGGGCGCCGTGCCTGCCCGCCCCTTTCGCGAAGCGGGCCGCACCTTCCAGCGATTCCGCGGCGACGCGAGACAGACTGCCGAACTCGACATCCATCGCGTCTGCCTCCGACATCCCCCACTGGCCCAGGGCCGACATCCGATCCGACCTCATGCACTGCTGCGGCAGCGCCGCCAGTTCGGCGGCGAGCTCCTCGGCTTTTCGGCGTGCCTCCCCTGTCGGGACGACGCGATTGGCCAGCCCGATGGCCAGTGCCTCGTCGGCATCGACAGCGCGTCCGGTCAGGATCAGATCCATCGCGCGGCTGTGACCGATCAGCCGCGGCAGCCTCACCGTCCCACCATCGATCAGCGGGACGCCCCATCGCCGGCAGAAGACACCCAGCACCGCGTCCTGCTCGACCACCCGCAGGTCGCACCACAGCGCCAGTTCCAGGCCGCCCGCGACGGCGTAGCCGCTGATCGCGGCGATCACCGGTTTGGACAGCACCATCCGGCTCGGCCCCATCGGACCGGGCCCGGTCCGATGCACCGGATTCGAATTCGCGGTGCCCATCGCCTTGAGATCGGCTCCCGCGCAGAAGGTTCCGTTGTCACCCCACAGCACCGCGACGGCCGCGGTGTCGTCTTGGTCGAAGTCGTCGAACGCTGCGTGCAGCTCCAGCGCGGTGGGACCGTCGACCGCGTTGCGCGCGTGCGGCCGATCCATGATGACGGTCGTCACGGGTCCGTTCTTCTCTACTCTGACGCTCATGTGGCCTCCATAAGTTCAGGTTCATCGCGGGACGCGACGAATTCGGTCCCGTCGCGCCGCGCAACCAGTTCGGCAGCGAAATCGTGGTAGGCGGTGCGCAATTCGGCACCCGGCCAACCCGCGGGTAGCAGCTCGTCGGGCAGCACCGGGTCGGTCAGCAGGTGCCGCACCATGGCGGCGGCGATGACGAAGCGGCCGGGCATGTCGTCGGCCTGCGCCATCTCGGCCAGCAGCCGCGACCCGGTTTTCGCCCACCCCTCCAGATCCCACAGTTCGGCCGCGAGTTCGGCAGGTCTGCCATCCTGGGCACGAAGGATTCGCAGCCTGCTTGAGATGTCGTCGCCCAAATCGAGGCTCACGTTGTCGGGGCGCATCCACACGCCTTCACGCAGTTCGGCGAAGCGCTTGTCCTGCAGCTCGTTTCGCAGGCTCGCCCTCGTCTTGGCGTCATTACCGGTACTGGTGATCACGAGCGTGAGCCAGCTGCCGTCCCACGCGCGCACCGCCGGGTCGATCGCGTCGTCCTGGCGCCGCTGCCGGGCGAGCAGGCGGTCGGCGAGCCGGTAGCCGTCCTCGGACCGCACCAGATCGCCGGCAGCGACCATCCGCGTCAACGCCACCCGGACGGTGGGCTCCCTGATCCCGAAATCGCCTGTCAAACGGACCAGTTCGGCAGCGGTAGCCCAGGCGGGGTGCGCCCCGAGCAACACACTCAGCACCACCGAGCGCGCCGTCATCCGCGACAACGTCAGACCCCCGACGTCTTTCGTCCGTGGTCACCGAACGGCTCGTCGCGTTGCCGCACGGCGTCGCGGAAACCGTGTTCGCGCGCCTGTGCGACGAACGCGTGCCCCTCGGGCGTATGCCGCGCGATGCCGTCGAACACCGTGGAGATCATCGCGCTGTTGGCCACCCCCTGGTTGTACAGCGCGCTGTTCATCGCGAGCTTGACCATGATCAGCTGATTGACGGGGACCGCGGCGATCCGTTCGACGAGCCGCTCGACCCGATCATCCAAGTCGGCAGGGTCGGGCGCCTCGACCGCCAGACCCCATTCGGCGGCCTGGGCGCCGGTTATCGTATCCCCGGTCAGCAGAAGGCGTTTTGCGCGCTGATCGCCGAGCCGGTGCGCCCACATGCCCGCCGCCGGGACGCCCCAGACGCGGGTCGGCGGGTAGCCGATCTTGGCGTCGGCCGCGGCGATCACCTGGTCGGCGTGCAGGGCGATGTCGGTGCCGCCCGCCACGCAATAGCCGTGGATCTTGACCACCGTCGGCTTGTCGCAGCGCATCAGACTGGAGAAGCCGCGCACGAAGCGGCTCATCATCTGGTAGTCGATCATCGGATCCCACGGCTGATCGGGAAGGTGATTGATCGCCTGGGTTCTTCCCGACAGAACGGTGTCCTTGTACGGACTGCCCCCGCCGGCCGACGACGATCCTTCGGCATAGGCCGACAGGTCGAAGCCCGCGCAGAAGCCTTCACCGCGACCCGAGACGAGGATGACGTGCACACTGGGATCGAGGTCAGCCCGTTCGACGAGCGCCGAGAGCTCCAAGGGGGTGTCGGCGATGATCGCGTTGCCCTTCTCCGGACGGTTGAAGGTAATCCGGGCGATGCGTCCTGTGACTTCGTAGGTCATCGTCTTGAGGTTGTCGAAGTCGACGGGCCGGATCGCGTGCGTCATCAGGCTTTCACCAACGCGCGCTCGATGATCGGCGCGAGATCAAGTCCGGTGGGCAGCGTGCCGAAGGCGCCGCCCCACTGTCCGCCGAGCCTGCTGGCCAAAAACGCCTCAGCGACTGCCGGATGGCCGTGCCGCACCAGCAGCGAACCCTGCAGCGCCAGCGAAATGTCCTCCGCGACCTGCCGTCCGCGGTACTGAATCGTCTCCAGGTCCTCCAGCTGCGGCTTCAGCCGTGCAACGTGCGCGTCCAGACGAGGATCCTGGCCCGCTGTGACGGCGAGCTCATCGAACAGAACGTCGATGCACTCGGGGCGAGTTGCCATGGCGCGCAGCGTGTCCAGTGCGCTGACGTTGCCCGAACCCTCCCAGATACCCATCAGTGGCGCTTCCCGGTAGAGGCGTGCCATCCCGAAGTCCTCGACGTAGCCGTTGCCGCCGAGGCACTCCATCGCCTCGGCGGCGTGGGGCGTGGCGCGCTTGCACACCCAGTACTTGGCGGCTGCCAATCCGATTCTGCGCACCAGGGTTTCACGTTCGTCACCGCGCACGGCCCGGTCGGTCGCACCAGCCATGCGCATCGCCAACATGGTCGCCGCCTCGGCCTCCACGGCGAGGTCGGCGAGGACGTTGCGCATCAGCGGCTGATCGATCAGGTAGGCGCCGAACGCCATCCGGTGCTGTGCGTGGTGGATGGCGCGCATCAGCCCGTTGCGCATGCTCGTCGCGCTGCCCAGTGTGCAGTCGAGCCGGGTGAGGTTGACCATCTCGATGATGGTCGGGACCCCGCGCCCCTCCTCCCCTACCAGCCACGCCGTGGCGCCGTCATACTCCACTTCGCTCGAGGCGTTGGCATGGTTGCCCAGCTTGTCCTTGAGCCGCTGCAGGAACATACGGTTGCGCGTGCCGTCGGGCAGGATGCGCGGCAGGAAAAAACAACTCAAGCCTCCCCGGGTTTGGGCGAGGACGAGGAAGATGTCGCACATCGGCGCCGAGGTGAACCATTTGTGGCCGCGCAACGAGTAGGTGCCGTCACCGTTGGGGGTCGCCTGGGTGGTGCCGGCGCGGACGTCGGAGCCGCCCTGCTTCTCCGTCATCGACATGCCCGCGGTGAGGCCGGTCTTCGTGGTGGGCACCGTGAGTTCGGGGTCGTAGACGCGACTGGTCAGCAGCGGTTCGTACGTAGCGGCCAGTTCGCTGCTGTGGCGCAGCGCCGGCACGACGGCGTATGTCATCGAGATCGGGCAGATGTGCCCGGGCTCCGGCGTCCACACCGAAGTCTTGGCCGCCCGCACCACGTGGGCACCGGGTCGGCCGTCCGCCCACGGCGCGGCGTGCAGGCCGTGTCCGACGGCAACCGTCATCAGCTCGTGGTAGGCCGGGTCGTACTCGACCTCGTCGACGCGGTGACCGTAGCGGTCGTGGGTGTGCAGCACGGGACGGTGACGGTCGGCGAGCTCGCCCCAGCGCTGCGCTTGCGCCGAGCCGCCCAGCGCTCCGAGAGTCCAGACCTCCTCGGCGCCCCATTCGCCGCCTTCGCGGATCAGCGCCTCGGCGAGAACCGGTGAGGCGGCGGGGTTGTAGTTCTCCAGCGGAGGCGCCTGATTGGTGACGACATGCGTGTCCTGCATGCGACCACTGTTACATCAAAGTGACGATCGCACAAGAACTGTAATAGACATGCCATGAGATTGGCCGGCCTGCTCGGCAACAGTCATCGCCGGCCCCGTTAACCAACCTGGCAAACAGATTCAATGCCAACACTTTTGCCGCCGAAACGTCGGGCCCATGCCGGAGGTGCCGTTGTGTATCCTCAACCGTCGGGCTACTTAGGGGTTTGGACCATATGGCGAGCGACGTGGCGCAGATGCGGGAGGCGATGGCCAAAAGGCTGCGTCGTCGCGGGGTATCGAACGGCCAGATCACCCTGCCGGCCGTGCCCGGGATGCTCGACGAATACGTGTCGATGTGCGACAAGATCTTTTCGGCCCTCGGCAGGAAGTTTTCCGAGTCCGAACGCGATCACCTTCGGACCCTGCTGGCCAAAGAACTGGCGAACGCGTACGCAGGATCAAATAGATCCAACATCGTCATTTCCTACGATGCGCCGATCGGCACGATGCTCCACTATTTCATTAAGCCCGAATCGACGTCGTTAGCCGACACCTACGACAACTGGGTCGCCACCCGCAAGCCGCCACTGTTCGGCACTCACCCCGATGCCAGGGTGTGGGCGCTGTCCTCGCAGATCATCGACGCCCGATCCGCGCGCATTCTCGACATCGGGGCCGGGACTGGCCGAAATGCGCTGGCTCTGGCACGCCGCGGCCATCCCGTCGACGCGGTGGAACTGACACCCAAATTTGCCGAATTCCTGCGCGCCGAGGCATACAAGCAGCTCCTCCCCGTGCAGGTGATCGACCGGGACATCTTCGACTCTATGGATGACCTCCACAAGAACTACCAATTGATCGTTCTCTCCGAGGTCACGCCCGACTTTCGGGCTCCCGAACAGCTTCGCGCGGTCTTCGAGCTGGCGGCCGAATGCCTGAGTCCCGGAGGGCATTTGGTCTTCAACGTGTTCATGCCGCGCGCAGAATTCGTGTCCGATAGCGCGGTGCGTGAACTGTGGCAGGCGATTCGCCAACTCGCGCAGCAGGTCTATACGGGGCTTTTCACCGGTGAGGAGATCGACGGCGCCGCCGCCGGGCTGCCGTTACGACTGATGAAGAACGATTCGGTGTACGACTATGAGAAGGCCAACCTGCCCGCCGGGGAATGGCCACCGACCGGCTGGTACGCAGACTGGGTGAGCGGCCTGGACGTCTTCGCCCTCCCGCGGGAACGATCGCCGATCGAAATGCGCTGGCTGGTTTACCGCAAGATAGCTTAGCCCGGCGTCAAGCCGATGTTCTCGCGCAGAAACGCGATGTCGTCCTTGCGGCCTTCGTCGGACGTTTCGCAGATCACCGGGGCGCCGGCCGCCTTGACGACCGCAACCAACAGCTGCGGATCGATCTGACCTGAGCCGAAGTTGGCATGACGATCGGCACCGGAACCGGCGGCGTCTCGCGAGTCGTTGCAGTGCACAAGATCGATGCGACCGGTGATGCCCTTGATCCGCTCGACCGCATCGACAAGAGCCTCACCAGCGGCCCAGGCATGACAGGTGTCGAGGCAGAAGCCGATACCGGTATCGCCGATGTGGTCCCACAGCCGGGCGATCGTGTCGAAATGCCTGGCCATCGCGTGGTTACCGCCCGCCGTGTTCTCCAGGTACACCGGAACATCGGTCGTCAGGCTGGCCAGCGCCTTCACCCACCGTTCGAAACCGGCGTCCATGTCGTTGTCGTCGGCGTGCCCGCCGTGCACGATGACCGCGGTGGCACCGATCGCAGCCGCTGCATCGCAGGTGTCCTGCAAGATCTTGCGCGACGGGATGCGGACGCGGTTGTTGGCAGACGCTACGTTGATCAGGTACGGGGCGTGCACGTAGACCGGCATCAACGAAGCTCTGAGAATCTCGGCGTCCTCGCGCGGCGGCGGCTTCTTCCAACTCTGGGGATTGCCGAGAAAGAACTGCACCACGTCGGCGCCGTCGGCCTCCGCCGCTGCTAAGGGATCCTCACCATGGACATGCGAACCAATAAGCACGTAACCACTCTAGGCCCGAGCTGTGACAGCCCGATCGGGCCGGACACACGAAAAAGCCCCCGCCTCCCGGTCAAGGGAGTGGGGGCTTCTTCGTTGCGGTCCGTTACCGGTAGTCGCTGTACCCGTAGTCGTCCAGCGGCACCGCAGCACCGGTGGCCTGGCCGAAGTCCGGGCTGTAGTACTGATCCTCGTAGGACGGGATCGTGTACGCGGCAGCACGCGCCTCTTCGGTCGGCTGAACCTGGATGTTGCGGTACCGGTTGATGCCGGTACCGGCCGGGATCAGCTTGCCGATGATCACGTTCTCCTTCAGACCCTGCAGCTTGTCGCTGCGGCAGTTGATCGCCGCATCGGTCAGCACGCGAGTGGTCTCCTGGAACGACGCCGCCGACAGCCACGAATCGGTGGCCAGCGACGCCTTCGTGATACCCATCAGCACCGGACGTCCGGCCGCGGGCTCGCCGCCCTCGGCCACGACGCGACGGTTCTCGGTCTCGAACTCGCCGCGCTCGGTCAGCGAGCCGGGCAGGAACTCCGTCGCACCCGAATCGATGATCGTGACGCGACGCAGCATCTGCCGGACGATGACCTCGATGTGCTTGTCGTGGATCGACACACCCTGGGCGCGGTAGACCTCCTGGACCTCCTTGACGAGGTGGATCTGCACCTCGCGGGGGCCCTGGACGCGCAGCACCTCGTGCGGGTCGGCCGAGCCTTCCAGCAGCTGCTGCCCGACCTCGACGTGGTCGCCGTCGGTCAGCAGACGCTCGGAGCCGTCGTCGTGCTTGAACACCTTCAGGCGCTGACGACGCGAGAGCTTGTCGTACACGACCTCTTCGCCCCCGTCGTCGGGAACGATGGTGATCTTGTAGAACTTCTCGCTCTCCTCCAGGCGAACCCGGCCGGAGACGTCGGCGATCGGTGCGCGGTTACGCGGAACGCGCGCCTCAAACAGCTCCTGGACACGCGGCAGACCACCGACGATGTCGGCGCCACCGGTGACACCACCCTGGTGGAAGGTACGCATGGTCAGCTGCGTGCCGGGCTCACCGATGGACTGCGCGGCCACGATGCCGACGGCCTCGCCGATGTCGACCAGCTTGCCGGTCGCCATCGAACGGCCGTAGCACATCGCACACACGCCGGTGCCGGTGGCGCAGGTCAGCACGGAGCGGACCTTCACCTCGGTGATGCCGGCAGCCAGCAGCGCGTCGATGGCCGGGTCACCGAGATCGTGCCCACGCTCTACGACAACACGGCCGTTGCCGTCCACCGCATCGGTGGCCAGCGTCCGCGCGTAGGCCGACGTCTCGATGTGCTGATCGCGCACGAGTTGCTCGCCCTGCAGCTCGGCCAGCGTGACCGTGATGCCGCGCTCGGTCTCGCAGTCGGTCTCGCGAACGATGACGTCCTGGCTCACGTCGACCAGGCGACGGGTCAGGTAACCCGAGTCGGCGGTACGAAGCGCCGTGTCGGCCAGACCCTTACGGGCACCGTGGGTGTTGATGAAGTACTCCAGCACCGTCAGGCCCTCGCGGAACGAGGACTTGATCGGACGCGGGATGAACTCACCCTTCGGGTTGGTCACCAGACCCTTCATGCCGGCCAGCGTCCGCGTCTGCGTGAAGTTACCCGTCGCGCCCGAATCCACGATCGTGATGATCGGGTTGTCCTTCGGGTAGTGCGACCGCAACGCCTGACCGACCTCTTCGGTCGCGTCCTGCCAGATTTTCACCAACGCTTCGTTGCGCTCGTCGTGGTTGAGCTTGCCGCGCTGGTACTGCTTCTCGATGCCGTCGGCTTCCGCCTCGTAGCGCTCGAGGATCTCGGTCTTCTCCGGCGGCACCAGAACGTCGGCCATGGACACCGTGACACCCGAACGGGTGGCCCAGTGGAAGCCGGCGTCCTTGAGCTTGTCGACGGTCTGCGCGACGACGATCATCGGGTAGCGCTCGGCCAGATCGTTGATGATCGCGGCCTGCACCTTCTTGTGCATCTGCTTGTTGACGAACGGATAGCCCCGCGGCAGCAGCTCGTTGAAGAGCACACGGCCCAGGGTGGTCTCCGCCGTCCACGCATCACCCATCGACCAGCCGTCCGGGAATAGCTCCGCCTCGACCTCGGCAGACGGACGCAGCTGCGTCAGCCGCACCCGGATCTTGGCCCGGACGCTCAGCGCGCCGCGGTCCATCGCCATGATGGCCTCGGCCGGTGAGCTGTAGACACCCGACTCCGGCTGATCCTTGGACGCAGGCGTGTACTCGCCGGTGTCGCCCTCGATCTCGGTGGTCAGGTAGTACAGCCCGGTCACCATGTCCAGACGGGGCATGGCCAGCGGGCGGCCCGACGCGGGCGACAGGATGTTGTTCGAGGACAGCATCAGGATGCGGGCCTCGGCCTGCGCCTCCGCCGACAGCGGAAGATGCACGGCCATCTGGTCGCCGTCGAAGTCGGCGTTGAACGCCTCACAGACCAGCGGGTGCAGCTGGATGGCCTTGCCCTCCACCAGCTGCGGCTCGAAGGCCTGAATACCGAGGCGGTGCAGCGTCGGTGCCCGGTTGAGCAGCACCGGATGCTCGGCGATGACCTCTTCGAGGACATCCCACACCTGGGGACGCTGACGCTCCACCATGCGCTTGGCGCTCTTGATGTTCTGCGCATGGTTCAGGTCGACCAGACGCTTCATCACGAACGGCTTGAACAGCTCCAGGGCCATCAGCTTCGGCAGACCACACTGGTGCAGCTTGAGCTGCGGGCCGACCACAATGACCGAACGGCCCGAGTAATCCACGCGCTTACCGAGCAGGTTCTGACGGAACCGGCCCTGCTTGCCCTTGAGCAGATCGGACAGCGACTTCAGCGGACGGTTGCCCGGCCCGGTGACGGGACGGCCGCGGCGGCCGTTGTCGAACAGCGCGTCCACCGACTCCTGAAGCATGCGCTTCTCGTTGTTGACGATGATCTCGGGCGCACCCAGATCGATCAGTCGCTTGAGCCGGTTGTTGCGGTTGATGACGCGGCGGTACAGATCGTTGAGGTCAGAGGTCGCGAAGCGGCCGCCGTCGAGCTGAACCATCGGGCGCAGCTCCGGCGGGATCACCGGGACGGCGTCGAGCACCATGCCCATCGGCGAGTTCGACGACTGCTGGAACGCCGCGACGACCTTCAGCCGCTTGAGCGCGCGCAGCTTCTTCTGGCCCTTGCCGTTCTTGATGGTGTCGCGCAGCGACTCCGCCTCGGCGTCGATGTCGAAGTTCTCGATGAGCTTCTTGATCGACTCGGCACCCATGGCGCCCTCGAAGTACTCGCCGTAGCGGTCCTGCAGCTCGCGGTAGAGCAGCTCGTCGACGATCAGCTGCTTGGGAGCCAGCTTGGTGAACGTCGTCCAGATCTCCTCGAGCCGGTCCAGCTCACGCTGGGCCCGGTCGCGCAGCTGGCGCATCTCGCGCTCGCCGCCGTCGCGCACCTTGCGGCGCACGTCGGACTTGGCGCCCTCCTCCTCGAGCTCCTTCATGTCGGCTTCGAGCTTCTGAGCCCGCGCCTCCAGGTCGGCGTCGCGCTGATCCTCGATCGCCTTGCGCTCGACGGCCATCTCGGCCTCGAGGGTGGACAGCTCGTTGTGACGCATCTCGTCATCGACGGCGGTGATCACGTAGGCCGCGAAGTAGATGATCTTCTCGAGATCCTTCGGAGCCAGGTCGAGCAGGTAGCCCAGCCGCGACGGGACGCCCTTGAAGTACCAGATGTGCGTGACGGGTGCGGCCAGTTCGATGTGGCCCATCCGC
Source organism: Mycolicibacterium iranicum (assembly GCF_002101705.1). Lineage (GTDB taxonomy): Bacteria > Actinomycetota > Actinomycetes > Mycobacteriales > Mycobacteriaceae > Mycobacterium > Mycobacterium iranicum. The sequence goes on from NZ_LQPC01000020.1 coordinate 226,283, forward strand.
TCACGGCGCACCTTGGCGCGGGTCACCTCGACGCCGCAGCGCTCACAGATGATGCCCTTGAACCGGACGCGCTTGTACTTGCCGCAGTAGCACTCCCAGTCGCGAGTCGGTCCGAAGATCTTCTCGCAGAACAGGCCGTCCTTTTCCGGCTTGAGCGTGCGGTAGTTGATGGTCTCCGGCTTCTTGACCTCGCCGAAGGACCAATTGCGGATGTCGTCCGCGGTCGCCAGACCGATACGGAGTTCATCGAAGAAGTTGACGTCGAGCACGTAACTCCCTTTCCCCTTGCGGGTGTTGAAACTTTGATGAAGGACGAGGTCTAAGCAAGATCCTCAACGGATGCGGATTCGTTGCGGGACAGGTTGATACCGAGGTTGGCCGCAGCGCGCTCCAGGTCCTCGTCGTCACCGTCACGCATCTCGATCGCCGCGCCGTCCGAGGACAGCACCTCGACATTCAGGCAGAGCGACTGCAGCTCCTTGAGAAGCACCTTGAACGACTCCGGGATGCCCGGTTCGGGGATGTTCTCGCCCTTGACGATGGCCTCGTACACCTTGACGCGCCCGACGGTGTCGTCGGACTTGATCGTCAGCAGCTCCTGCAGCGTGTAGGCCGCGCCGTAGGCCTGCATGGCCCAGCACTCCATCTCGCCGAAACGCTGACCACCGAACTGCGCCTTACCACCCAGCGGCTGCTGCGTGATCATCGAGTACGGACCCGTCGAACGCGCGTGGATCTTGTCGTCGACGAGGTGGTGCAGCTTCAGGATGTACATGTAGCCGACCGTCACCGGGTACGGGAACGGCTCACCACTGCGTCCGTCGAACAGCACCGCCTTGCCGTCGGCGTTGACCATCGTCTCGCCGTCACGGTTCGGCAGCGTCGCACCGAGCAGACCCTGCAGTTCGCCTTCCTGGGCACCGTCGAACACCGGGGTCGCGACGATGCTGTCGGGCGGAGCCGAGAGCATCTGCTCGGGCAGTTTCGCCGCCCATTCCGGTGTCGCAGCCACGTCGATGTTCCAACCGGCCTTGGCGACCCACCCGAGGTGGGTTTCCAGGATCTGGCCGATGTTCATACGACGCGGCACGCCGTGGGTGTTCAGGATGATGTCCACCGGGGTGCCGTCCGGAAGGAACGGCATGTCCTCGACGGGCAGGATCTTGCCGATGACGCCCTTGTTGCCGTGGCGTCCGGCGAGCTTGTCGCCGTCGGAGATCTTGCGCTTCTGGGCCACGTAGACGCGGACCAGCTCGTTGACGCCGGCGGGCAGCTCGTCGTCGTCCTCGCGGGAGAAGACGCGGATGCCGATGACCTTGCCGGACTCGCCGTGGGGCACCTTGAGCGACGTGTCGCGGACCTCGCGGGCCTTCTCGCCGAAGATGGCACGCAGCAGGCGCTCCTCGGGGGTCAGCTCGGTCTCGCCCTTGGGAGTGACCTTGCCGACCAGGATGTCGCCGTCGCGGACCTCGGCGCCGATGCGGATGATTCCGCGCTCGTCGAGATCGGCAAGCACCTCGTCGGAGACGTTCGGGATGTCCCGGGTGATCTCCTCGGCGCCCAGCTTGGTGTCGCGGGCATCGATCTCGTGCTCTTCGATGTGGATCGAGGTGAGCACGTCCTCTTCGACCAGACGGTTGGAGAGGATGATCGCGTCCTCGTAGTTGTGGCCCTCCCACGGCATGATCGCCACGAGCAGGTTCTTGCCCAGGGCCATCTCGCCGTTCTCGGTGCACGGACCGTCGGCGAGGACCTGACCGACCTCGACACGCTGCCCGGCGTCCACGATCGGGCGCTGGTTGGCGCACGTGCCGTGGTTCGAGCGGGCGAACTTGCGCATCCGGTAGGTGTGCCGGGTGCCGTCGTCGGCCATCACGGTGATGTAGTCGGCGGAGACCTCCTCGACCACACCGGCCTTGTCGGTGACGACAACGTCGCCGGCGTCGATTGCGGCGCGCAGCTCCATGCCGGTACCGACCAGCGGGGCCTCGCTACGCACCAGCGGAACGGCCTGGCGCTGCATGTTGGCACCCATCAGGGCACGGTTGGCGTCGTCGTGCTCGAGGAACGGGATCATGGCCGTCGCGACCGACACCATCTGGCGCGGCGAGACGTCCATGTAGTCGACCTCGGTCGCGGAGACGAACTCCACCTCGCCGCCCTTACGACGGACCAGGACGCGCTCCTCGGCGAAGCGGCCCTCGGCGTCGAGCGGCGAGTTGGCCTGCGCCACGACGTGGCGGTCCTCCTCGTCGGCGGTCAGGTAGTCGATCTGGTCGCTGACCTTGCCGTCGATGACCTTGCGGTACGGCGTCTCGATGAAGCCGAACGGGTTGACCCTCGCGTACACCGACAGCGACCCGATCAGACCGATGTTCGGACCCTCAGGGGTCTCGATCGGGCACATGCGGCCGTAGTGCGACGAGTGCACGTCGCGGACCTCGAGGCCGGCGCGCTCACGGGACAGACCGCCGGGGCCCAGCGCCGACAGGCGGCGCTTGTGGGTCAGACCCGAGAGCGGGTTGTTCTGGTCCATGAACTGCGACAGCTGCGACGTTCCGAAGAACTCCTTGATCGCCGCCACGACGGGACGGATGTTGATCAGGGTCTGCGGGGTGATCGCCTCGACGTCCTGGGTGGTCATGCGCTCACGCACGACGCGCTCCATGCGGGACAGGCCGACCCGGATCTGATTCTGGATCAGCTCGCCGACGGTGCGCAGGCGACGGTTGCCGAAGTGGTCGATGTCGTCCACCTCGACGGGCACCTCGGAGCCGCCGGGCGCCGTCATCGTCTGGTCGCCCTGGTGCAGGCGCACCAGGTACTCGATGGTCGCGACGACGTCCTCTTCGGTCAGCGTCGAGCTGGTGATCGGCTGGCCGACGTTGAGCCCGAGCTTCTTGTTGACCTTGTAGCGGCCGACGCGGGCCAGGTCGTAGCGCTTCTCCTTGAAGAACAGGTTCTCCAGCAGGGTCTGCGCGGACTCCTTGGTGGGCGGCTCGCCCGGGCGCAGCTTGCGGTAGATATCCAGCAGCGCCTCGTCGGTGCCTGCGGTGTTGTCCTTCTCCAGCGTGCTCATCATGATCTCGGAGAAGCCGAAGCGCTCGGTGATCTGCTCGTTGGTCCAACCGAGCGCCTTGAGCAGCACGGTGACGGGCTGACGACGCTTGCGGTCGATGCGCACACCGACGGTGTCGCGCTTGTCGACGTCGAACTCCAGCCACGCACCGCGACCGGGGATCACCTTGACGCTGTGCAGCGTCTTCTCGGTGGACTTGTCGATGCTCTCGTCGAAGTACACACCCGGCGAACGGACGAGCTGGCTCACGACGACGCGCTCGGTGCCGTTGATGATGAAGGTGCCCTTTTCGGTCATCATCGGGAAGTCGCCCATGAAGACCGTCTGGCTCTTGATCTCACCGGTGTTGTTGTTGATGAACTCGGCCGTGACGAACAGCGGGGCCGCGTACGTCATGTCCTTGTCTTTGCACTCGTCGACCGGCGCCTTGACTTCGTCGAAGCGCGGGTCCGAGAAGCTCAGCGACATGGAGCCGGAGAAGTCCTCGATCGGGGAGAGCTCCTCGAGGACTTCCTGCAGACCACCCTTGGGGTCGACGTCACCGCGGTCGACGGCACGCTGGAACCAATCCTCGGCGCCGATCAGCCATTCGAATGACTCGGTCTGCACGTCGAGAAGCCCCGGAACCTCGAGAGGCTCGCGGAGCTTTGCGAAAGAAATTCTGTTTGGTGCTCCGGGAACGGAGTTATTAGTGGTTGACTCGATCTGGCGGGACCCTGCCAAGATGCATCCTTCCAGCACCTCACGCGGCTGTTGGAGACCCGGGGAGCCGGTTCCGCATGCCGCTTATCTGCGTCGGTTTGGCCGGCTTCACCAGCCTCCCGAACGCACGGCACGCGTCTAGATCGCTGAGCAGGGCTCAGGCTAGAACTACGGCGTCAAGTGCGAGTGAAGGGTGGGCAGGATGCAGCCAGCGCAACGTCCAACGATAGCGCAGGACGGCCTATTCCTCAACCCTCGAGGCAGCACCGTGTGCAACGGAACTCTGGGCGCTGGCTGGCAGCCCTAACCCGTGCAAACATGCTGGCCAATAGATTGGCCCGCTTTCGCCCTTCCGTCAAGAGATAACGCGGTGTTTGGCGCAACCATTTCTTCGGTGACTTCGTCGGGGTCGGCCGCACATGTGGCGAAGTCGATGCCGAACAGGATCTGCGCGCCGAACGAGAAGAGGTAGTCGATCAGCGTCAACGTGTCCGTGCGCCCGGGCAAAACATCGGCGGTCGCGGTGCCGCTGGTCGTCTCGATCTCGATGGTCTGGTTGGGGGTGCCGTAGTAACCCGAGTCTTTGGTTCCCGCGAACATGTCGTTCAACCATCCCGCGCTGATCATCTCAGCGGCTTTGACGTTGGCGGGCTTCGGCCATCCGGTGACCAGGTTCATCGCGACCTGGACGAACAGGTTGCCGCCGGTCATCGCGTCGCCGTGGGAGCTGCGGGTGAGCTTGACGCCGTTGAACTCGCCGGGCCGCCAGGTCTCCATCGCGGTGTTGGTGACCCCGGACAGGTTCCAGAAGTAGGCGCGTGCGGCAAGGTTGTAGATCGGAAAGTCGTGCGGGAGCTTGGCCAGCGCTTCGGGGGTCACGTCGCCGAAGCCCACCCCGTCGAGCATCACGACGCCGGCGAGCTTGTCGAGCGTGCCGTTGCCCGCCATGTAACCGGCCGCTCCCGCGGACAGTCCACCGCCTGCCGAATGCCCGATCAGCGCGACTTTTTCGACGCCGGTCAGCAGGGTGGCGCCGTAGCCCGCAGCCAGTGCGCTCTCCGCGAGCGCGGTGTTTCCGTCGACGAAGAGATCAGCGACCGCTTTGTGCATCGGGGAGCCACCGACCCAGCAGCCGTCGCAGGAGAGAAAGTTCGACGTCAGCGAGGTGGCGACGACGATGCTGTGGGTTGCCTCGGCGAGTCGGGCGGCGGTGTAGCTGTAGAACGGGCCGGCCGCCATGAAGCCGTGCTGGAAATAGATGAGCCGGGTGGGTGTGACACCTTCGGGGACGTACCAGTCGGCGGGCACCTCGTAACCGTCCCCGCAGTCGATCAGCAGCTTCGAACTCTTCACCGTGACGGTGCTGTTGGGCGGCAGGATCGGCGGGCCGCCGAGAACACGGATCGCGACCGAATAGATGTTGAAGATGACCGTGCCGATGAGGCTGAGCAACGTCTGATGTGGCGGTGTGGCCGCCGCTTCCGACGCTGTGTCGAGCGCGCGCAAGCTCGCCACCGGTTGAGTAATCCGCGACGGTTCGGTCGCCTCCGTCGCCTGGGCCGGCTCAGACGGGGCGTCGGCCTCGGACTCCGGTGCTGCGACGTCGACCGTCACGGGGATTACGGCGTCGCGCACTTCTTCGACGGGAACGTCCTCGATGACCTCGTCGACGACCATCGGCACTTCGACGGGCGTCTCATCGGCGAGCGGCTCGTCATCGACGGGCACCTGGCCGCTCCCGTCGTCGCCCTCCACGACGTCGTCGTCGGCGTCGGCATCGTCGGACGGTTCCGCTGCGTCGGGGACATCAGGTTCCTCGGCGGTCTCATCGGGGTCGACGTCCTCGGTCGTCTCTGCACGGTGCTCACCTTTGGTGGTGTGCTCGTGCCGATCCGCTTCGGCGTCAGCGGATTCCGCGGGCTCCGACGACTGTGCGGTCGTCGTTCCGGCGCCACTTGCTGTCGAGTCCGGCGAAGCGACAGCCACCCCGGCGCCCGCCAGCATCGCTGCCGACACTCCGGCGGTGATCGCTGCCGCCCCAACGAGAACCGATAGCCGGTCGACCATTCACATCCCTCTGTTCGGAAACTGGCAAACCGTACCGCGGGGGCCGAAGACACGGGGCCATTTGCCGAAATTAGACTCCGGAGGCATTTCAGCGTGCCATTTTTCGCTCGGGAGGAGACGGGCAGACCGAGGTGAACGGCTCATCCACGCAAACGCCACCCGACCCGTAGGAGCCGGAGCTTGCTGGGACGGACCGGACTCGGGACAACAGTCCTGCGGCGATCTGAGTGACCGACCCCGACGACGCGTAAAGCCTCGGCGTGTAGGTGCCGCTGAGCATGTCGCCGATCCAGCCCGACGCCAGCGCCTGGTTGATCGCGATGTGCCAGGGCGTCGAGAAGCCGGTGGCGAAGTATGCGGCCATCTGAACCAGCGGGCTGCTGCTCTGCATGGCATCCGAGTGTCGACCGCCGTCGATGACGATGCCGTTGAATGTGTCCGGCCGCGCCCCGTGGAGGCGACGGGAAGCGTCCCCGTAGTTGTTCCAGGTGTCGGGGTCTGCGGCAAGGTTGTAAACCGGAATGGATTCCGGGATCTTGGCCAGATCGACGCTCAGTCTTCCCCCGAAACCGGCGCCGTCGAGCATCAGGACGCCGGCCAGGTTTCCACCTGATCCTCGTTCGACCATGTACCGGGCGGTCCCGGCGACCAGCCCGCCTCCCGCGGAGTGGCCTACCAGCACGACCTTGGTGGGAAGATCCTTGTTGTAGCCGGCGCGCTGCGCACTCTCGGTCAGCGCCGCCCGGTCCCCGGCGAAGAGCTCCGCAATCGCCCGGTGGGTGTGCGACAGCATCAGTGGATAGCCGGCAGCGTCAAAGATGTTCCACGTCAGCGTTGGCACCACGACGATGCTGTGGGTTTTCTCCGCCAGGTGCGCCGCGGTGGCACTGTAGAACGCCGACGTCGCCAACATGCCGTGCTGGAGGTAGACGAGGCCTTTGGGCTCGACGCGCCCCGGCGGGAAATACCAGTCAGCGGGCACGACCACCCCGCTACCAATCGTCAGCGAGGAGGTCTCCACTCGGACCCGGCTGCCGAAGGGCGCGCGCGCCGGGCCCGCAAGGAACTGCATCGTGCCGGTGTACAAGTTGTAGAACGCGGTGCCGATGTTGTCGAGCGCTTCGAAAAGGTTCAGCAGACCGGTCACGATGCTGGGCGATTCGACCGCAGCGCGACGCATGACCGCGGCCCCTTCGGGCGACCCGAGATCGGTCTCGATGCCAGTTAGAAACACCGAAGGCACGCCCTCGGCGGCGTCGGGCTCTTCCCACATGTCCGCGGTGTCAACGTTGGTATCCGAGTCGATCTCGGCAGGAGAGTCGGAGGACCCGACGCCCGGCTCCGGAGCTGCCATATCGAGACTGCCGCGGTCTTGGCCGTTTCCGTCGCCGTTAGACGGCCCGGGGTCGGCGACGGGTTCGACCTCGCCAAAGGTGTCTGGCGGATCATTCCCATCGACTTCGTCGGCCTCCGTCTCGTCGGCCTCCGTCTCGTCGGCCTCCGTCTCGTCGGCCTCCGTCTCGTCGGCCTCCGTCTCGTCGGCCTCCTTGTCGTCGGCCTTCGTGTCGTCGGCCTTCGTGTCGTCGGCCTTCGTGTCGTCGGCCTTCGTTTGGTTGACTTTCGCTTCGTCATCGGACCCCGATGACGCACGCGTGTCGGCCGTCGACGGCGCCGTGTCGTCGGCAGACGCCACGCCGGCCCCCGTCAACACAGCCGCCGACATTCCCCCCGCTAGTACGCCTGCCCCCAGCCAGGCTCGATAGCGGTCGATCATGCTTCTCCTGTTCTGCCGCGGAAAGAACTCGCACAGGATTACCGCCCGAGGCTTTCCGCGCGCGCGAGGGATCGATTCTGGCAAACTGTATAGCTAGGCAGAGCGAAGTTCAACAGCGCCACGGACAAAATTGACACTTACGTTGACAAAGGATGAATTAACTGCTCGCAGCGATGTAGCGACCGAACCAAAAGGGTGTTGCGTCGACAGCGCGTAAGTGCATGGCGAACTTCCGTACACGATCAAGCACAGTTAGCAACGCCAGTCACTTCGACCTCAGGCATCACCCGTGGCGCGTTGACCGTGCACGATGTGTGGGTGTCTCCATAAACGACAACACCGCCCGGCAGATGCCGGGCGGTGTCAGGACGTACGGGAGGAACGTCAGCGCTCCTCGGCAACCGGGATGCGGCCGGTGGGCGCGTCGTCCTCGTGGTGGCGCACCCCGCCCTGTCCGGGCTCATGGCTCGAATACTTGTTGGTGCCTTCGAGGTCCTCGCGGATGGCTTCCTGGGCGGCCGGCGGCAGCGTGTGCATGATCTCGCGCACGCGGGCCTGGCGACGGGCCACAGCCTTGCGCTCGGGCATGCCCGGAGTCGCCGACACCTGCGGTGGCACGCCCTCGATCTCCTCGACACCACCGTCGTGGTGGCCGGCGTCGATGAGGGCCTGCTCCTCGGCCATCGTCGACTCGTCCTTCTCCTCCGACATACCGATGGGGCCGATGCGGCGGCCGTTGAGGAACTGCTTGACCACTGGCTCGTCGCTGGTGAGCAGCACTTCGCGCGGTCCGAACATCACCAGGTGCTTGCGGAACAGCATGCCCATGTTGTCGGGCACCGTGCGGGCGATGTTGATGTTGTGCGTGACGATCAGGATCGTGCAGTCGATCTGAGCGTTGATGTCGATGAGCAGCTGCGACAGGTAGGCCGTACGCACCGGATCCAGACCGGAGTCGGGCTCGTCGCAGAGGATGATCTGGGGATCGAGGACCAGGGAGCGGGCAAGGCCGGCACGCTTGCGCATACCGCCGGAGATCTCGCCGGGGAACTTGTTCTCGTCGCCGCCGAGGCCGACGAGGTCCAGCTTCTCCATCACGATCTGACGGATCTCGGATTCCTTCTTCTTCGTGTGCTCACGAAGCGGGAACGCGGTGTTGTCGTAGAGGCTCATCGAGCCGAACAGCGCGCCGTCCTGGAACATGACGCCGAACAGCGTGCGGATCTCGTAGAGCTCCTTGGCCGAGCACTCGATGATGTTGGTGCCGTCGACGATGATCTTGCCGCGCTCGGGGCGCAGCAGACCGATCAGGGACTTCAGGAAGACCGACTTGCCGGTACCCGACGGGCCCAGGAGAACGCTGACTTCACCAGCGGGAAGATCGAAGGTCACGTCTTCCCAGATTCGCTGGGAACCGAAGGACTTCGTCAGCCCCTCAACCTGAATTCCGATGCCCACGCGAAGTCCTCTCGCCAGTACCAAACGTGCACGCCACAGGCTCCTCGCCTGTGGCTTGAGTCACTGTAACCTACCCGCCCACGCCGCCACACACGGTCTGCAAACACTCGCTCGCACACGTGAGCAGAAATGACTGTGGGGCCGGCCTGTTTGCCAGGCCGGCCCCACAGCTGACGTCGCGTGTCACGCCGACGTCAATATGCCGGCACGACGGGTGACGTGATTCTTGTTACTTGACGGACACCGAAGCGCCGGCGGCCTCGAGCTTGGCCTTGGCGTCGTCGGCGGCTTCCTTGTTGACCTTCTCCAGCAGCGGCTTGGGGGCGCTGTCGACGAGGTCCTTGGCTTCCTTGAGGCCCAGGCCGGAGACGATCTCGCGGACGACCTTGATGACGCCGATCTTCTTGTCGCCGGCGGCCTCGAGGATGACGTCGAACTCGCTCTGCTCTTCGGCGGCCTCGGCGGGGGCACCACCGGCGGCGGGGCCGGCAGCGGCGACCGCGACCGGAGCGGCGGCGGTGACGTCGAAGGTCTCCTCGAACTGCTTCACGAACTCGGAGAGCTCCAGCAGGGTCATTTCCTTGAACGCGTCGAGCAGTTCATCGGTGGACAGCTTGGCCATGTGAATGGTCCTTTCCTAATTACTTCTTTGGGGTGGTTTGTCAGCGGCCTCTACGCAGCGTCTTCGCTGCCGGCCTTCTTTTCTTGCAGAGCTGCGGCCAGACGGGCGATCTGGGACGCGGGCGCCACGAACAGCGCCGCGGCCTGGGATTGCTTCGCCTTCATCGCGCCGGCCAGCTTCGACAGCAGCACCTCGCGCGATTCGAGGTCGGCGATCTTTTCGACCTCGGCGACGGACAGCGCTTTGCCGTCCATGTAGCCGCCCTTGACGACCAGCGCCTTGTTGTCCTTGGCGAACTTCTTCAGCGCCTTGGCGGCGTCGACCGGCTCACCCTCTATGAACGCGATGGCGGTCGGACCGGCGAAAAGCTCGTCGAGCCCCTCGATGCCCGCTTCCGCCGCGGCGCGCTTCACCAGGGTGTTCTTGGCGACGGTGTAGGTCGTGGTCGATCCCAGCGACCTACGCAGCTCGGCAAGGTTGGACACCGTCAGGCCGCGGTACTCGGTGACGACGGTGGCCGTCGCCTCCTTGAACTTCTCGGCGATGTCGGCGACCGCCGTGGCCTTGTCAGCCTTGGCCATGCTTGCCTCCTCGTGTTGGTTGGACGTCCACCAACCGACGGAACGAGGGGCCGGAAATCACAAACGCCCCGACGCAGACAGGTCGGGGCGCACTTGAAAAGTAAGTGCAGCACGTGCAACACGTGCCAGCCTCGTCCTCCTGCGTGGGCCGCCGGGAAATCCCGGACCTTCAACCAATCACTTGGTGACCGACGGTCTTCGGTGGAACCGAGCCAGGATAGCGTGCCGCCCCCCGATCAGCCAAAACGCAAAGCGTCCCGACCGTCAGCAGATCCGCGGAAGCTGTTCGCCCAGTTCGCGCTCGACGACGCGGGTGGTGCCGAACGCCGTCCTACCGACGACCATCCCCGGGTGACTGTCGACGACGCGGCCGATCCGGACCGCGGCGGCGCCTTCGGGCCGGGTGCGCATCGCCTCGAGTACCGCGTCGGCATGCGCGGGGTCGACAAACGCCACCAGCTTGCCCTCGTTGGCCACCTGCAGCGGGTCGAGTCCGAGAAACGAGCACGCCGAAGCGACCGCATCGGGAACCGGGATCGCGGCCTCGTCGAGTTCGACGCCGACCGCAGCTGTCCGCGCGATCTCGACGACAGCGGCCACCAGCCCGCCTCGCGTCGGATCCCGCAGCGCATGGACGGCGGGCCCGGCCGTAAACAGCATCGTGGCAACCAGTTCGTGCAGCGGCGCGGAGTCCGTCGTGACGCGGGTGCCGAAGTCGATGCCCTCGCGCACGCTCATGATCGCGACGCCGTGCTCACCAATCGTGCCGGACACCAGAACGTGGTCACCGGGTCGCACGCGTTCGGGGCCGACGTCGACGCCGGCCGGGATCACCCCGACGCCCGAGGTATTGACGAAGAGCTGGTCGGCTCCGCCCTTCTGCACCACCTTGGTGTCTCCGGTGACGATGCGGACGCCGGCGTCGGCTGCGGCCCTGCCCATCGTGTGGGCCACGGTGCCGAGCACCTCGATCTCCAACCCCTCCTCGAGGATGAAGCCTGCAGTCAGCGCCAGCGGCATGGCCCCGCTGCACGCCAGATCGTTGACCGTCCCATTGACCGCGAGGTCGCCGATGTTGCCGCCCGGGAAGAACAGCGGCTGCACGACGTAGGAGTCGGTGCTGATCGCCAGCCGGCCGGTCTGGGACGACAGCACCGCGGAGTCGCGGCCCGCGCTCGAGCCGAACGCCGGGACGAAGAGGTTCTCGATGAGCTCCTCCGACAGCACCCCTCCGCCGCCGTGCCCCAGCACGATCCGTTTGGTCTCCCGCAGCGGCAGCGGACACACCCAGTCGGATGGATCGACGGTCGTGTGTGAATCAGACACCGGCGGGGGTGCCGAGTCGACGGAACTGGTAGTAGGCGGCGCAGGCGCCCTCACTGGAGACCATCGTTGCGCCGAGCGGTGACCGCGGGGTGCACGACGTTCCGAAGGCTGGGCATTCGTTCGGTTTCAGCAGGCCCTGCAACACCTCGCCGCTGTGGCACTCCCGGGACTCCTCGACCGCCACGTGGCCCACGCCGAAGCGGATCTCCGCGTCGAAGTCGGCGTAGCGCGGTGAGAGCGCCCATCCCGACTTCGGAATCATCCCGACACCACGCCACTGCCGGTCGGTGACCGTGAACACGTCGGCCAACGTCTGCTGCGCGACGATGTTGCCTTCGGCGGTGACGGCCCGCGGATAGGCGTTGCGCAGTTCGGCCGTCCCGGACTCCAGCAGTTCGACCAGCTGGCGCACCCCTTCGAGGAGGTCCAGCGGCTCGAAGCCGGTCACCACTATCGGGACACCGAACTCTTCAACGAGGGGGCCGTACTCCCTCGTGCCCATCACCGAGCAGACATGCCCGGCGGCCAGGAACCCCTCGACTCGATTGGTCGGCGAGCTCAGGATCGCCGTCATCGCCGGCGGGACCAGGACATGCGAAACGAGTAACGAGAAGTTTTTCAGGCCGAGTCGTTTCGCGTGCACCACGGCCATCGCGTTGGCCGGAGCCGTCGTCTCGAAACCGACCCCGAAGAACACCACCTCTTTGTCCGGGTTGTCGGCGGCGACCCGGGTGGCGTCAAGCGGCGAGTAGACGATGCGCACGTCTCCCCCACGGGCGCGCACCCCGAACAGGTCCTGTCTGCTGCCGGGCACCCGCAACATGTCGCCGAACGAGCAGAAGATGACGTCGTCGCGGGCCGCGATCTCCAGCGCGCGGTCGATCATCTCCAGAGGTGTGACGCACACCGGGCAGCCGGGCCCGTGGATGAACTCGACCGCGCCCGCGAGCAGCTGGTCGAGACCGTTGCGGATAATCGAATGCGTCTGTCCGCCACAGACTTCCATGATGGTCCACTGGCGTGAAGCGCTGCGCCTGATCGCCTCCACCAGCGTGCGGGCGGCCACCGGATCGCGGAACTCGTCGAGATATTTCATCGCGGCCCTCTCCTGTCCTGGCCCTCCGTACCGGCCAGTTCCTCGTCGAGTACGCCGAGGTCGGCGAACATCCGTAGCGTTTCGTTAGCCGAGGCCTCATCCAGCCGGGTGATCGCGAAGCCGGCGTGCACGATCGTGTACTCGCCCACCTGCATGTCCGGAAGATAGGCCAGGCAAACGGTTTTCGTGGTGCCGCTGAAGTCGACAGTGCACATGCGCGTGCCCGTGTCCTCCCAGATTTCGATGACCCTGCCGGGGATCCCTAGGCACATTCGCCGCTCCCTTCGTGTGCCAGCCGTGCGGCCGCGATCACCGCCTGACCCAACGCCAGTCCGCCGTCGTTGCACGGCACCAGCCGGTGGGTGAGTACGTCATAGCCTCTGTCCGACAGCCTGTTTCGGATGCCGTCGAGAAGCAGGCGGTTGGCGAACACCCCACCCGTGAGACCGATGGTCCCGATGCCTGCCGCACGTGCCGCCGCGTCGGCCGCGACAACGGTCGCCTCGATCACCGCGTGATGGAACGACGCAGCCAGGTCGGCGACCGATACGCTTTCCCGCACACCGTCGACCAGCCCACGGATCACCGGGAGCGGATCCATCACGCCGTCGCGCACCGTGAATCGCAGTTCGCCCGGCCGCCCGTCACGTGCGATCGCCTCCAGCTCGACGGCGGCCTGCCCTTCGTAGGTGACCTCCTGGCACACGCCCAGCAGCGCGGCCACCGCATCGAACAGCCGCCCCATGCTGGTGGTCGGGACGCACCCAACCCCGCGGGGAATCTGCTGCGCGAGGATGTGCAGACCTCGGTCGCCGACCGCTGCGAGCGGTGCCGGCGCGAATTCCCATGGCACAGCGGCCCGATGCAGCAGGTCGAGTGCGATCCGTGCCGGTTGCCGGGCGGCGCCGTCGCCACCCGGCAGTGCGAACACAGCAAGGTGACCCACTCTGCTGAATCGGTCGGGTGAGGGCACTGCAAGCAGCTCGCCACCCCAGATGCTTCCGTCGGTGCCGTAGCCGGTCCCGTCGTAGGCGATGACGAGCGCCGCGGTATCGAGCCGGTCGTGTTCTGTCAGCAGAGCGACGGCGTGCGCGTGGTGGTGCTGGATTCGCATCGTGCGGGCGATCCCATTGCGCGCCACCCACGCGGTGGTCGCGTAGCCGGGGTGCGCATCGCAGGCCACGACGGCCGGGCGGCGACCGGTCATGAACGCGAGATGGTCGAGCGCCGCGGTGAACGTTGTCTGGGTGCGTACATCGGCCATGTCACCCATGTGTGACGACATGTGCGCGCGCCCATCGGATCCCATCAACGCGAACGTCGTCTTCAGGTCTCCCCCGGTGGCAAGGATCACCGGGCCCACCCCGGTGCGGGGCACGTCCACAGGCAGCGGGGCGTAGCCGCGGGAGCGCCGAACCGGCACTGCACCGGATTCGCCGATGCTGACAACAGAGTCCTCGCACGGCACGTGGATCGGCCGGTCGTGGCCCAGCACGCCGTCGGCGATCCCGTCGATCCAGGACAGGTCCGCGTCGCGGTAGACGATGGGCGATCCGCTGACGTTGGCTGACGTCATCACCAGCGGCACCGGGCCCAGACGGTCGAACAGCAGGTGGTGCACCGGCGAGTAGGCCAGCATGACGCCCAGATCTCGCAGCCGCGGCGCGACACCGTCGACGACACCGCGGCCGGTGCGGGGGGCGAGCACGATCGGCGCGGCAGCCGAGGCGAGCGCGGCACCGACGCCTCCGGTCATCTCGACGACACCGCAAGCCGTGTCGAAGTCGGCAACCATCACCGCAAAGGGCTTGGCAGGTCTGCCCTTCCGGCTACGCAGCGTCGCCACGGCGGTAGGGTCGTCGGCTCGGCACGCCAGGTGGTATCCGCCGATTCCTTTCAGCGCGACGATCATTCCGTCGCGCAGTGCCCGCACGGCGGCCTCGAGCGGATCGGGTGCTTCTGCGGGCCCACGCCACCACAGTCGCGGTCCGCAGTTCAGACACGCGATCGTCTGGGCGTGGTAGCGCCGGTCCGCGGGGTCGGCGTACTCGGCGGCGCACGATGCACACATCGGAAACCCGGCCATGGTGGTCACCGGCCGGTCGTAGGGCAGATCCGTGACGACGGTGAAACGCGGCCCGCAGTTGGTGCAGGTGATGAACGGATGCCCGAACCTGCGGTTCGACGGGTCGCGCATCTCGCGCAGGCAGTCGACGCACACCGCGATGTCGGGCGGGACCAGCGTGCGCGCGTCGTCGCCCGCGCGGCTGCCGATTATTCGGAAACCGACGAAGTCCTCCCGCGGCCTGACACCGGTAATACGGATGTCGTCGATGCGCGCCATCGGCGGTCCGTCGCGGCGGATCTCCTCGACGACCGCGTCGACGGCGGCCTGCGTGCCCTGCAGTTCGCAGTGCACCGAACCGGAATCGTTATACACGTTCCCGACGACACCGTGCCGGGCGGCGATCCGCGCGAGAGCCGGGCGGAATCCGACCCCTTGGACCACGCCGGTGATGTCGACTCGCACGCGCACCACCTCGGGCGCGCTCGGACTGCCCTTCATACACCTCCTGGCCAGAGGACCTCTCCCGAGCCACATGGACAGGTGGCGGCGGTCGAGTACAACTAGGTTAGTGCGAGCCCACGGCGTCGACAATCGAGATACGGCACAGAAATTCTGCGTATTTCCGCAGGGATTCCCATGCGGCGAGACCTCATGGCGCGTCAGCATGGAGAGGTGCACGAGTTGTCGCTGTGCCGCGCGATCGCGGGCGTGGTGCAACCGCACGCCGCGGGGCGTCGCGTCGACGTGGTGCATGTGCGGGTCGGGGCGCTGCGCCAGGTCGTCCCGGAATCGCTGGAATTCTGTTGGTCGATGGTCCGAGACCACATGGACATGCCGACGGCACGGTTGGACCTGGAACTCGTTCCCGCCGAGGTGCATTGCGGGGTCTGCGGGCGCCGCAGTGAGATCACGTCCCGCTGGTCGGTGTGCTGTCCGCACTGCCACAGCGGAGACGTCGAGGTGATGTGCGGCAACGAGTTCCTGGTGACGTCAGTGGACATCACCTGAAGAGAGGAATTCCGATGGGCAGGTTCCACCGCCACGAGGACGGCACGCCCGGCCACGACCACGACCACGACCACGAGCACGAGCACGAGCACGGCGGGTACCGCACGGGGCCGGAAAGGGTTCAGGTCCTCGAATCGATCTTCGCCGAGAACGACGCGCGTGCGGCACACAACAGAAATACTTTCGACAGCAACGGTGTTCGCGCCGTCAACCTGATGAGCTCCCCCGGTTCGGGCAAGACCACCATCCTTGCCGCCACCCTGGACGAACTTGCCGACGAGTTCGCGGTCGGCGTCATCGAAGGCGACATCGCCACAGATCTCGACGCCGCCAAACTCGCCGGCCGCGGCGCGCAGGTCTCACTGCTCAACACCAGCAACGGATTCGGCGGCGAATGTCACCTCGATGCGCCGATGGTCACCCGTGCGTTGCAGGATCTCGATCTCGGCGCGCTGGACCTCGTGATCATCGAGAACGTCGGAAACCTGGTGTGTCCCGCCGAGTTCGATGTGGGCGAGCACGCCAAGGTCATGGTCTACTCCGTCACCGAGGGTGAGGACAAACCGTTGAAGTACCCGGTGATGTTCCGATCGGTGGAGGTGGTGCTGCTCAACAAGATCGACCTCGTGCCGTATCTCGACGTCGACGTCGCCCGCTATGAGGCCCACGTCCGCGAGGTCAACCCCACCGCACAGATCATGGCGGTGAGCGCGCGCACCGGCGAAGGCATGGCCGCCTGGTACTCGTGGCTGCGCACCTTTCGGAGCTCAGACGCACCGCGCTCACAGCGAACGCATACCTGACCGCTCTCACGTACCGCAGATGCCCACGAGCCCGGGGTCGAAGGCGGCGCGCGCAGTCACCGACGCGGCAGCCGCGGCGACGAGGACCGTCGCGTCGTCTTCATGGCCCTTGGGAAAGACGATCTCGGCGCTGTCCGGACCGTCGCGATGAGCCATCAACCAGTCGTACATCAACCAGTCCAGTGCACAAGCCACACCGGCGGGCTCGGCGTCCGCCCCCTGCGACGCGTCGACCACGCGCTGCAGCGCATCGATGTGCTCTCTGCGCGCCGCCTGCTTGTTCACGCCCGAGCTGTCGAACATCAGCATCTGGAGGGTCAGCGGAAACCGTTGTCCCCGTTCGGTTCGCACCACCCATCGTCCACCGAGCCACGGCTTGTCCGGATCGACTTCACACATCTCACCGAATCCGCCGACCACGCCGAGCGTCGGCTCGTCGAGTGCACCGTCCAGCGGGGCCGGCCCGAGCAGGCCGAGTGGTTGTCTGGCCAGGATCGAGAAGAGCACGGCGGTCCCGATGATCTTGCCTGCACGCAGATCCGGCTTGGAACCCGTGAGATCGACTGCTGCCGCGTACTCGAAGCAGCAGCGATCCAGCGTGCGATGCAACTCCGCAAGATCGTCCCGCTCGTCCGCCCCTTCGGGTCGCCGCCCACCGCCGAGGATGTCCCCGAACCGCGCCGCGGCGATGATCAAGGCATCGTCGAGCGCCTCGAGGTGGGTGGCGATCAGCCGGTCGGGTTCGTCGTCACCGCAGACCAACGCCTGCAGTGACGTCGATGCGCCGTCGGGCGCCGCCCAGTACACCCCATTCTGTGCGTCCGCCTGGACGATGCGGGGCCTCATGACAGGTGCCGCCAGATCACGACGCGATTGTTGCCCGAGTCCGCGACCGCCAACCGGTCGCCCCGCATCGACAAACCGTACGGCCAGCACAGTGTGTCGTGTTCCACCGCACTCCAGCGATTCTCACCGTTGGCGGCGAACGTCGGTTGGGCCAGCACGTGGTCGGCACCACGACCGTCGGCGGGCACGTTGTCCCACAGAAGGATTCGATTGTTGGCCGTGTCGGCGATCGCCACCAGGCCCTCGTCCATCGCGATGGCGTACGGAAACCGAAACCGGTCCGCCGTGTGTGGTCCGTAGGGCCACTCCTGCGTGCTGTGAAAGTCCGGCTGCCCCAGCAGGATTTCGGCGGATACGTCTTGCTCCGGTTGAGGTGACCAGCCCAGCACGCGGTGATCGCCGGCGTCGGCGACCAGCAGCAGATCCTTGTTGCCGGCGAGCCCGTGCGGCCACCGGAAGCTCGCCGGTCCCGCGGGTCCGCCGCGGTTCTCCTCGCGGTGTGTGGCGTCGGGCTGGCCGAGCACGACATCAGCAGGCTGTCCGGGCTCGGGGATCCCGCTGCGCCAACCGAGGACTCGGCGATTTCCTGTGTCGGCGACCCAGAACGTCGAGCCGACGACGGCGATACCGAAGGGCCAGTACAGCGACGCGGCATGGCAGTCGGATCCGCCGTTGGGTTCGGTCGTCGACGTGTTCGCTTGCCCGAGGACGATGTCGGGGGCGACGTCGCTGTCCGTGGGCACCGAGTTCCAGACCAGGATTCGGTGATGCCACGCGTCTGCGACGATCAGCCGACCGTCGTGGATCATCACGCCGGTCGGCAGATTCATCCCACGCTCGGGTCCGCGGCCCCCGGCGGCGCGGCCCTCGGTGGTGCCGTCCGGTTGTCCGAGGACGACATCGGCGGGCTGCTCGTCGCGGTCAGGAACGCCGTGCCACAACAGCACTCGGTGGTTGCCCGAGTCGGCGACGACGAGATGGCTGTCATCGAGGAAGACGCCGCGCGGGGAGTACATCCACGCCATGGTGGGCGCGGCGGTCGGCAACGCCAGACCTCCCGGCGCGGGTGCGCCGATCCAGACCTCGGGCGACCATCCGCCGGTCAGGTCACCGGCCACCGCCGGGGCCGGGTCGCGCTCGCGCGAAAGCAATGCGCCTCCGGTGTGGTGTCGGACGGTGTAGCGGCTCATGTCTACCCGCGCACCCATAGGTCACCGCGGTCGACTCGCAGCGGCAGTTGTTCCAACTGGGCGCCGGGGGCGCTCAGGCATTCGCCCGAGGTGGCGTCGTAAGAGAATCCGTGCCACGGACACGTCAGCGTGCCGGCATCGACGTCGAGGATCGCATTGTCCAATGGCAGGCCCTGATGCGCGCATTCATTGCGATACGCCGCCAACCGGTGGTCGATGCTGACGATGATCACGTCCGCCGAACCCTGCGGCGTAGTCAGTTGTGCCCGCGTCAAACCGCCGTCGGCGACCTCTGCGGCCGGCCCGACCCGCGCCCAGCCGTCGGCGCTGGGATCCCGTCCGACGCGCCCGGTCATGAGCGACCCGACCGGAATCAGCGTGGGTGTCGGCTCATTCGGCAACACCTCGACGGCGGTGATCGACGGCACCCCCTCGATGAGGGCGCCCTCGACCATGTTTCGCAAGGTGACCGAGGACATCGAGCAGCCGTTGCAGGCACCCTCCAGCCGAACGTAGGCCGTTCCGTCGTCGACGCGCACCAACGTGACATCACCGCCGTGGCTGTGCAATTGCGGGCGCACCGCCGCGAGAACCCGGTTCGCGTGCGTGACCGGGTCCGGCCGGACGATTCCGTGGATCGAAAGAAGTAGATGCACCACGGGTTCGTCGACGAGTTCGTACAGCACGGCGCGAGTCGCGGGATCCTCTCGAAGACGCCGAACGATGGTCACCAGTCCGGCCCGGTGCACAGCTTCGACCGCGGCTTTGACCTCTTCGGCGACCGCCCGCGACGTCGGGTCCAGCCCCGCGAGCGCGGTGACCGCCTCGTCGACTCGACGAGCCAGCTCGTCGAAATCCCCACCGGTGTCGACCGATTCCGGTACGACGGCGGTCATGACTGCGGACCGTCCTCGCCGGTGCGCAACAGCGTCACCTGGCGGGCGATCTCGTCGAGCACATCTCGAACCGCGCGCATCGAGTCGTGGTCGTGCTGCTCCTCGAACAGGTAGCGCGCCTCGTACAGCTTCGCCTTCGCCTGGTCGAACATCCCGAGGTGCGCCAGCGCGTTGCCCTGATTGGCCAGCACCCGCGCGCGGCCCAGCGGGTCGGCCGCCCGGTCACGGGTCTCCAGGACGGCCTCGTAGAGCTCGACGGCTTCGAGAAGGTTGTCGGCCTGATGGCTGGACGGGGTGTAAACCAGCGAGTTCGCGAGATTCAGTTGCACGCTGGCCCACTGCTGCGGGAACTGCTCGCGGGTGTAGACCTTGAGGGCCGATCGCAGGGACTGCGCCGCGACGCCGAGCCGCAACTGCCCGGAGGCCTCCGCCATCGGCATCGTCAGATAGGCGGCCGCCAGGTTGGCGTGCGCGGCCGCCCACAGCAACGGCGCCTCGTCGCGCAGAACGAGCGCAAGCGCCGAGTGATAGTGCGGCACAGACTTGTTCAACATCTGCGGCTGGGCATCGGCACGCTCGTGCAGCAGCCCGGCCAGGTTCAGGTGCAGTTCGGCGCGGGCAATTCGCAAGCCGTCGGCATTCTCGAGCAGGGTCAGGGCCGCCTCGAAGCGCTGCTCTGCCGACGGGTCGCCGCAGTCCCGGCAGACGGAGGCGGCCGCCCCGGTCAGGACGCCCCGCAGTGCCGGCGATTCGTCGCCTGCCTCACGCGCACCTCGATCCAGCAGGGTGATCGCGGCGCCCGGATTCCCCTCGGCCAATGCGTGGCTGGCCTGCAGCGCCAGCACCGTCGCCGCCAGCTCGCCGTCGGACGTGCCCAGGTCCGGCGGGGCGTCGGTGCGGCCGACCACGAAGAGCACCACGTCGACGAGCACGCCGAACTCACCGAGCACGTGCCGCAGGTCGTCGGCGTCGTCGCCGTCGGGGTCCAGTACGAACCGGTTGTACCGCGTCACCGGGTCACTGCCGGTGAGCTCGGCCAGGGCGGAGTCCCGGTCACCGGCAAGGGCGTACGCATGCGCCAACAGTGCGGGCGGCCACTGCGCCGGAGCCCTTCCCGCGAGCAGGGCCGAGCGGACCTCCTCGGTGTGGTCGCCGGCCGGGATCAACAGGTAACCCATCGGCAGCGGGAAGGCACCCAGCGGCTGCGGCCGAACGGCGAGGCTCACCTCGGTGTCGGTGTTCAGGGCGGTCATGCGCTCATCCGTTCCGTGGCGCGCGCAGCTCGCGTTCGGCGGCGCGTTTGATCAGCCGGGCAGACAGTTCGGCCCGCGCTCGGGTGGCATGGGTGTCGATTCGCTTGCGGACCACCCCGTCGGCGAACACGACGACGATGTCGACCGCCCATCGGCCGCGTTCGGGCACCACGAAGGTCTCCACGCCCAGGGCCTCGTCGGCGCAGCTGTCCTTGCTGACGGCGGTCTTGGGTCGTGGGGTGCGGGGCCTCGGCTCCTCTGTCATCAGCATCACCGCTCGACTGCCAGGGGTATCCGCAACGCGGCCTGCGCGTCATCCCAGAACGCCGCGTACCGGCCGCGCAGGGGGCGGTCGGCGAGAATTTCGCGGACCAACAGTGACCGATCACCGGCCGGGTTGCGTTGTTTGAGCAGCAGCCCGCCGCTTCGGGGGCCCTGTAACGGGATCAGCCACAGCTCGTCGCCGCGCACCGCCGCCACCAGCGCATCGGAGGGAAACCTTCCGGCCGCGAGGTCCGCGTCGAGGCGCAGGTACCCGTCGTCAGTGATTTCGACGACGGCGTCGTCGGCGGGACGCGGCCGCAACGGCTGCAGGTATTCCGACTCGACATGGCCGATCACCTCTTCCATCGCGGTGCGCACCGGTTCGGAAAGCTCGGCCCCGAGCTCGACGTCGAGCGCTTCGACCAGGAATACGGTGATGTCGGACGGACACTCCTCGCCGAGCGCCCATCGGGCGAACGCGATCGCGTTGTCCCAGCGGAACGAGTGGCTGTGCAGGCCGTCAAGGGGAGGCAGCTCGGCCAACTCCTCGCCGGGCACCTTGAAGATCGTGCCCGGCCGGGAACCGGTGGCCGCAGCGTCGATGATCACCACGCGCCGCGCGCCGCGCATCTGGAAGGCGACGTCCATCCCGGCGGTGCCGCCGTCGACGAGACGGGCTCCGTCAGGGACGCCGCGCTCCCAGAGGTGGCGTACCAGTACCGGGCCGACACCGTCGTCGCCCCGGAGCAGATTGCCGCAGCCCACCACCAGCACCTCGCAGCCGGTCGGTCCGAGGTCGAGCGGTTGCGGGGCACGACTGACACCCAAGGTCACACCATTCCGTTGATCACGAACTGCGACAGCTGTTTTCCACTCTTGCCGTCATAGGCGTGCACTGTGCAGACCAGACACGAGTCGAAGCTGCGCGCGACGTGGCCGAGCTCCACCGGATCCTCGGGATCGACGATGGGTGAACCGACGAGCGCCCGCTCGATCGGGCCGAGAACGTCCTCGCCGTCACGCGGTCCGATGTTCCATGCCGTCGGGGTCACGACCTGATAGTTCTTGATCTTGTTGTCCTCGATGACAATCCAGTCGGCCAGCGCACCGCGGGCCGCCTCGGTGGCACCGAATCCTCTACCTTCTGCGTACTCGGTGGGTTTGGTGTAGAAGCTCTCCTTCAGGTCGAGCTGGTCGAGCCACGTGCGCGCCCACCGGTAGTACTTGGGGGCTTCGTGCATTCGGGCCAGCTGGCGCACCAGCACACTGGGCCCGATATTGGCCATGATGTCGGCGAACAGCGGGTCGTTGTCCTGATGCGGCGCGGCGTTCGGCCCGGCCGCAGCTATCCGGCGCGCCAACGGGCCGGCCTCCAAAGGAAGATGGCCCAGATCCCCTACCGCGTAGCGCGGAGATTTCGCCCAGCTGTACTTGCCCTGCTTCCTGCCGGCCTCGGGGTCGATCGGGATGGTCTCCCCCTCGAAGGGGTGCAGCGGGCGGGAGCCCTCGTAGAACGAATGGGTGGTGTCCTCCCGCACATTCGCCTGGTCGAACTCGTACCACTGTCCCTTCGCGTACACGCCGGACCGGCCGATGAGCGCAGCGTTACGGCCCTCGATGGTCGGGTTCTCGTACAGCGCGGGATCGAAATAGGTTCCCGTGGCGATGTAGTTGCCGACGCCCTGCCCGTACTTGTCCAGCCCCACGTCGAGGCAGTAGCGGATGAAAAAGCCGCAATCGCTGTTGTATTGCGACTCGTTCTCGTCGATCCACTCCAGGACGTCGTCCCAGGTCTTGTTCTCCAGCCAGCGCTCGACACTGCCACCCAGCCACTGCTTTTCGAGCCAGTTGTCCTTCCAGTGCTCCAGGATGGCGGTCGCCCGGGTGACGTCGGACAGCGTGGGGGCGCTCATCACTCCGCCGGGCACCATGAAGCTGGAATGGGGCCACTGACCGCCGAAGATCGCATAAACCTCGACCGGCTTGGCCGAAAGTACTACACCCGGTTGATAACTCGTTCCCACGTACGGCGCAAATCGGCGCACGGCCTCGTCGTAGAGCGCGGACTTCGCGTAGTTCTTGTTGGTAAGATCGATCGCGAACAGGGCGTAGAAGTAGCGGGGAATGGACTGCAGGGTCTCTGCGGCCTGACAGATGTTGCGGATCAACGTGGCATTGGGCGGCATATGGGTACGCCAGGCGGTGTCGAGGGCGTACGCCGACTTGTACAGATGGCTACCGCCGCAGATTCCGCAGATGCGAGGGCAGACTATGAGACCGGCCTGCGGGTCCTTGCCACGAAGGATGATCTCGAAGCCGCGGAACATCGCCGCCTCGGTCCAGGCCGAGGTGACGACGCCGTCATCGATGGTGACGCGGACGTCGAGGTCACCCTCGACGCGGCCCAGCGGGCTGACGTAGAGGTCTAGCGCGGTCATGAATGGTCCTCTCGGAGATGCGGATTGACGGTGCTGACGGGACTCACCCGCTAGACCACGAACATGTCTTCCTTGGACCACTGCGGTGCGGCAATCCGCGCCGCAGCGGCGTGCGCCATGTATGTCAGGTGGTCGGTACCTTCGGGCACTTCCTTCGGGATCATCCCGCTGACCTTCTGGGTCTTGAAGACGGTGCCGGGCGCCAGGTCGAAGTGCGGGAATTCCGGTTCGGTGCACCCCAGGCATGGCATGCCCGCGCGGGTCTTCGACGACTGCCTGTTCCACAGAATCCTGTTGCACGGCGAGTGCGTCATCGGTCCGCGGCAACCGAACTCGTAGAACAGGCAGCCGGTGCGCGTGCCCTCACCGAACGACATCGTGGATTGCTTGTACTCGAAGAATTGCACTCGGGTACAACCGGTTTGGGTGAATGTCTTGAAGAACGTCTCGGGTCGGTGCAGATCGTCGAGGGTGATGTCACCGGCCCTTCCCGTGGCCAGCGCCACCAGGATCTGGGTTATCCAGTCAGGGTGTGCGGGGCAGCCGGGGATGTTGATGACCGGCAGCCCCATTTTGGACCGGAAGTCCGGCCCGAGGTATCCGCCCCTGTCACGCTTGTGGAATTGCAGGCCGGTGGATCCCGACGGGTTGGGTTCCATCGCCGGGATTCCGCCGAAGCAGGCGCAGTCGCCGATCGCCACCACGATCTGGGCGGCGGCGGCCAGATCATCGACCCAGTCCTTCATCGGACGGTCGGCGAAGATGTCCATGCGCCCGGTGCCGTTGGGGGCTTCGATGACGGTGCCCTCGAACACGAAGATGTCCAGGGGGCGTTCACCACTCACGCAGTCCCAGAACAGCTTCTGGGCATTCTTGCCGAGCTCGAGACCGAGCGACGGATGCCAGAGCAGATCGAGTCCGAAGTCGACGATCAGGTCGACGACGTTCGGTTCGTCTGCGTTGAGGAAAGACATGGTGTTCCCGCTGCACGCACCGCCCTGGAACCAGAGAACGGAAGCCATCGGAACTCCTCTCGCATGCGACGAATGCCGTGTGGCGGTCGCGTATTTGTTTGTGGTGGGCTGCTTGTGAAGCGTTTCGAGCTAGTCGGGTAGTTGGCGTCCGAATGCGCGCGCGACGTGGATGAGGAATCCGAGCCCGCGATTGATGTCTTTGTCCTTGCTGACCCGCCACAGTCCGAACAGGCCCTTCGGCCGCCCGGGATCGGATTGCGCGGCGAGTTCCCCTTCCACGAGCGCGGCGCCGATGTCGGCGAGTACCTCGGCGGCCCGGGGGTCGGCCAGTGGGGAATGCAGAAGTTTGTTCAGCACCGGCATCGTGTCGACGAGGGCCCTGGTCAGGCCTGCCAGGCTCACCACGAGCGACGCCACATCGACCGACCCGAACTCGGCCCTGGCCCTGTCCAGACCGGGTAGCGACGTCGCGGGTCCACGCAGCTCGCCCACCGCCGAGGCCAGGGTTTCGCTGATCTCGTCGCCGCGCCGGACCATCCCGTCGAGTCCGGCGAGCAGCACCGCGAGCAGATCTGCGTGATCGAGCAGGGAGTTCAACGACGCGGCTACCGCGGGATCGTCGAGGCGCTCGCGAAGAAGGTCTGCCGGCGATGCCTCGACCACATGACCGTTTGCCACCAGGCGACCTCCTGCGCTGAACCGGATGCGGTGCACCCGGGACGGCCCGAGCTTCCGAAGGGCTGGCGGAAACTGTGGCCGCAATCACAAGCTAGCGACCAGGTCGCGACATGCCTATCGCTTTCGCGCAACAGCTGTCAGGATTGCGAAGACTTCAGCGCGCTGGTGCGCGCACAGGTGTCAGGAGGCTTGCGTGTTCGCCGCGAACGACTCGGGTCAGGCTTCGTCGCCACCCCGGACGTGTGCGGCCAGTCTGATCAGCTCGAACCGATGTCACGGCTGACTCGCCTGGGCTACATCGACGTCCGCCGCACCACAAAACCAGTCCGGCGGAAGGTGCGGTCGCGCGGTGTGCCGCCTGCTCTGGCGGACCACGAGATCTTCTACTCCGAGAACCCGGCGGAAGCAGCGCGTCTCATGGGCAAGGCGCTGGCCCCGCTGAGCCTGACAGTGGAACCATTGGGGGCGGCCAAGTTTGCTGCGACCATGCACGGCGTTCGGCTGCGCAACGTCAGCATGCTATACCTCGATGCGCACGTAGCAGTAACCGTCGACATTCCGGCACTCGGTCAGTACTTCGCGGTACACATGCCGATGAACGGACGCGCCATCGTCGAGCACCGCGGACGGACGTTCGAGGCCAACACCTTGCACGCGCTGGTGACCACGCCCGGGGTTCCGCTGCGCATCACGCTCGACGACGACTCGCCCCAGTTGCTGATCCGCATCGAGGAGCGCGCGATGGCAGCACACCTGACCAGGCTGCTCGGGCGCAGGCTCAACCGGCCACTGGCCTTCGAACCGGAATTCGATCTGGCGACCGAAGCTGCCATGCGGTGGCACACCGCGGTGCAGTTGATTCACACCGAGGTCTTCCATCCGGGCTCCTTGATACAACGCGGGCAGGGCATCGGCGCCGTTGAGGAACTGGTGATGAGCAGTCTGCTTCAGCTTCAGCCGTCGAATTATCACGAGGAGCTGCTGCCGCCACCGCGGCCTGACCAACGGCGCGCAGTGGTTCAGAACGCGATGAACTACGTCGACGACCATCTCGCCGAGCGCCTCACGATGGAGGCGATCGCCAGGGCGGTGCACATGAGCGTGCGGTCGATCCAGCAGGGCTTCCGCGAGGAACTCGGCATCACCCCGATGACATACGTCCGGGAGCGCAGGCTCGAACGCGTCCACGAGGAATTGACCGACGCCATCCCGTCCGACGGCGTCACGGTGACCGCGGTCGCCGAGCGGTGGGGCTTCCACCATCTGGGCAGTTTCGCCGTCGAGTACCGCAAGCGATGGGGCGAGGCACCGTCGGAGACGCTACGGAGGTAGTGCGTCGCCGGAGTCGGCTTCCCCGTCGGCGGGGGTCGCCACCAACGCGGCGGCACCCACCAGACCGGCATCGCCGCCGAGTTCGGCAGGCTTGACCTGAAGGCCGCGAATGAAGTCGAGCCCCAGATACGTTGTGAGTGCGTCGCGCAGCGGATCGAACAGCAGCGCACCCGCTTTCGCGACCCCACCTCCGACGACGACGAGATCGAGGTCGCACACCGCGGCCACCGACGCGATCATCCGCGCGATCGCGTCAGCGCCCCGAACGAACGCCCGCACCGCCAACTCGTCACCGCGTACGGCGGCCTCGGCGAGCTCTTTGGCGTCCGCCCCGGGCGGCGCGGCCCAGCCGTGCGCGCGGGCCCACTGCGCCAAATGCGGCCCCGACGCGACGGTCTCGACGCATCCCCGCCCGCCGCAGGTGCAGTGCGCACCATCCGGTTCGACGACGACGTGACCGACGTGACCCGCATTGCCGGTGCGGCCGTGGAACGGCCTACCGTCGAGAACCAGGCCGCCCCCGATACCCGTCGACACCACCATCCCGAGCATGAAGCGGGCACCGCGGCCCGCACCCCGCCAACGCTCCCCGAGCGCCATGCACAGCCCGTCGCCGCCAAGGCGCACCGGCAGCCCGGTGGCGTCGGCCACCCGTTCGACGATCGGGAAGTGCATCCACTCGGTGATGTTGATCGGGCTGACGGTCCCGTTCGGGACGTCGATGGGGCCGGCCGAGGCGATGCCGACTGCTGCGACCGGCCGGTCTGCCGCGGCCATCGTGTCGGACAGCAGCGCCGCTGCCACGCCCCAGACCGTCTCGGCGTCACCGTCGGGCGTGGGCTGCTGGGAGCGGTGTACGAGGGTGCCGCCGGCGTCGACGAGTCCCGCGGCGATCTTGGTGCCGCCGACGTCGAGCGCCAGGATCAGCGCGCTCATCAGTACTTTCGCTTCTTCGCGCAAGCGCTCATCAGTGCCCTCGCTTCTTCGCGCAAGCGCTCATCAGTGCCCTCGCTTCTTCGCGCAAGCGCTCATCAGTGCCTGTGGGTGTTGTCGGGCTGGCGCGGATCGCCCGGATGCTCGAAACCGTCGGCCAGCGTGACGAGTTCGGCGCAGCGGGCGTCGAGCCATCGGCGGTACTGCCGGCGCCGGGCCGCGGCCAGCAGGTGCGCGGCGATATCGGCGCGCACGTCCTCGAGATCGGGGGAGGTCGCGGCGCGCCGCCAGCCTCCTGCGACCGCTTGGGCCCGCGCGAATCTGTCCGGGTTCCGTGCGTGAAAGGCGGTCACCTCGTCGTCACTGATCCCGACGTCCGCCGTGACCGCCGCGAACACTGCCCGGCCGTGCGGATCGGCCAGCGTGGCCGCCGCGACGCTGCCCATCTCCATGCGCGCGACGGCGTCCGGCAGCAGCTCGGCTTCCGTCGGCACGGCACCGTCGGCGCCGTCGCTGGCGGCGACCACCCGCTCGGTCACCAGAACCTGTGTAAGCCAACGGCGTAGCTGCCTGGCTTCGCTCGTGCCGGGCCGAGGAAGCGCGTGCTCCCGACCCCCGGCGCGAAGCTCGCGCTCGCGGGCATCGACCTCGGCGACCGTGACGACGTCGGTGCCGACGTAGGCTGCCACGCCGCTCATGGCTGCACCACCGCGACCGTGACCGCCTGCGAGTACACCAGCTCCCCGGCGCAGGCCACCCGGATCAGTGCCCACCACTGCCCCGGCTCCGTCCACTCGGGCGGAGCCACGTCGAAGGTCAGCTCAACCGTGCCTCGCGCGGGGACGATCGCTCCGGAGATGTTGGGGCTCAGCCACTCCCACGTCCCCCACGGCGAGATCAGGTGCGCTTCGACGGTGAGGTCGGCATAGGCGTCCGTGGCCACTTCGACGCCGAGCTGCGCGGTCTCCCCGGCGGCGACCTCGACCGCGACCGGCTCCCGCACGAGTCTGAGCAGGCGGTCGTCGTGGTCGCCCACCGAGATGACCGCAACGTCCTCGACCGTCTGATGCCACGACGCCGGAATGGCGCCTCCGGTGGCGGCCAACTCGGCGAGCACCGGATACAACCCCGGTGAAGTCGATGCGGGAACGCCCACGTCGACCGTCGATTCCAGGTAGTCGCCAGGCGGGAGGACGAACGGCAGTTCGGTCACACCGAGATCCCAGCCCGCGGGCGCAACGATCCGCACCCTGCCGTGCAACGCGGTGTCGGTGGCATCACTGGCGGCGGTGAGCCGCAACGTGACCACCTCGTCGCCCCTGCTCTCCAGCCGATGCGGATGCAGATGCGCCACCGCGGGCAGGCCGCCCAGTGGGGCGTGGCCCCGGTTGTGCAGCCAGTACCTCGCATAGAGCGGCTGCACAGGCTCGGCCTCCGGACCGAGCGCGACCTGTTCCGCATCGAGCACTCGCGGGAGATTGAGTTCCGCTCGCAGCGTGGCTATCTCGTAGCCGCCCAGGCTCGTGTGCGGCGAGTCCGCATCGCGTGGATTCTCGACCAGATCAAGCCGCCGCGGCGCGGAGATGTGCCGCAGACCCGACTGCACCGAGACGTCCGTGGCGCGGCCCAGTGTTTCCACGACGCGGACGGTGACACCGCCTGCGGGACCCGCGTGCCCCGCGCTGCCCCGCGCGGTCGGATTGCCGAAGGCTTTGAGCGCCCCCACCCGCACGGCCCGTTCCGGCTGCACCTCCAGCAGCGATCCCCACCGTGGCAGCCCGCCGCGCCCCGGATCGTGGTGTGCGGCGACAGCGACCAGGGGCTGGTTGAATTCCGCACTGCGCGAGGGTATCTGGGCATCTCGCCAATCGCCGGGCGCGGACACGACGGCGTAATCGAAGCTGTGGGTCCAGTGCTGCAACTGGAAATTGGATCCGTCGGGATGGGTGCGTCGCGGCGGATCGATCCAGGTGCCGGACGGCCATCCAGTACACGACTGCATCAGCGAGGCGTGCAGCGTGCCGTCGGCTTCGACGGCGAATCCGGGCACGCCGCGATTGATCACCGCCACCGTGCGTGATTCAAAGGGCGCGTCGGAATCCTGGTCGACGTAGATCTCCGCGTCGGCGAGGTCATGGATCAACGAAGCGACAGCTTCCGAGCCGACGACGAGCACCGGCAGAGCCGACGGATCGCGAAGGTCGGCCCCCGGGCGCCACACCTCCTGCAACGGCCGCGCTGCGGGGACCCATGCCCGTGCCTGCGGATCGACAGCACCGAATACCGTTTCTGCAAACGCATTGTCGCCCAAGCTGATCCGTACGTCCGGGAGGTTCGAGTCGACGGACAGGTCACCGTAGCGAGGTGCGTGCGCCGCGGAACAGGTGGCCGTGACACCCACCCGTGCCAGTGCGGCGACGAGTTCGCGGACCGCAGGTTCCGCCCCGGTCGGCGAGATCACCTCGGCGACCGAGATGGCGCGTGCGGCACCGCAGCGGAAGCGCACCCGCAGCGCCGATGACAGGCCGAACCAGCCGTACGCGGGGTTGTCCAGGGTGTAGGGAAAGACCGCTGTGTCAACGGATTCGGGTGAGTCGGGTTGATGCAGCAGCGCGAAGCCCCGTCCGATCACCGCGTCGCCGACCTCGCTGACGGGCATCGCACCGGGCACCGGACACGGCCACCGCAGGCGCAACAACCGGTCGGCTCCGGTGAAGTCGTCGACGGTGGTGCGGCAGTCCACCCGGTCGACGCCCCGCCACAGCGTGAGCGTCTGCGTGTATCGCAGCACGCCCGGGATCGAGCCGGTGACGACGATGCGTTCCCCGAGTTCGCTGCGGTATGCGCGCACCGCCGTCGCCGGATTCTGCGAGGAGGTGACGACGGGCCCCTTCGGCAGCAGGTGCCAGGGCCCTTCTCCCGCCGTGGGGTGGGCGGGGTATTCCTCGTAGACGGCGAGCTCGTTACCGATCCGCCCCTCGGCGATCAGTTCGCGCCCGCCCGCCGACAGCGAGCTCACCCCGCCGCCGCTGGCCGCGTCGACACGTAGTCGGTAGTGCTCGTTGGCGATCTCGTCGCCGTCCACCGGCTCCCAGGTCGGCGCCGAACCGTCCGGGATCAGCCGGTAGGACTGCCATCCCAGCGACGGCACGTCAGCGGCCAGCCAGGTCAGCGAACGTCCGCCGTGCTCGGCAACGAGCGCAACCTCGTTGCCGTCGGGGTCGAGCACCCGGCCGCTGAACGGCTTGTCCAGATGCACTGTGACGACGTCGGAACGACGGTGCGACAACGGGTTCCACACCACGACCGAGGCGTCCACCGCGCTCGACAGCAGTGTCAGGGCACGATCGCGGGTCTGATGACCCAGCTGCCAGGAGTCGCGCCATCCGGTGAGCAGATCGAGGTAGACCTGGTCTGACTCCGATCCGGTGATTGCGTCGTGGTGGGCGCCGTAGGCCAGCTGCACCCACGATTTGGCCAGCGCGGCCTCCGGATAGGTGGCCCCGGTGAGCAGGCTTGCGAACACCGCGAACTGCTCGGCCTCCAGAGTCAGGTTCTCCGCTGCGCGGTTGGCCTGTTTGGTGTCGATGTAGGAGACATCCTTACCGGTGTAGATCGGGTTCATGTCCCGGGTCTGCGGCGACGCGGAACCGCCGCGATCGTCGAGCTCGGCGCGCACCGCTGCGAAGAATTCGCGCGGCAGCGCACAGATGAAGCGTGGCCACGTGTAGCGGGCGTTCCAGTCGCGGTGGATGTCGGTGACCCACTTGTTCGGCGGCGTGTAGTCGGTGCCGACGGGCAGCAGCACGTTGCGGGTCAGCGCAACCTTCTTCAAGTTGGTGAACAGCTCGTAGGTCTGCTGCTCGGCCTCCTCCAGGGAGGCTGAGGAATCCATCCACCAGCCCGGCGCGTAGTGGGCGGGCATGTAGTGCGTCAGCAGTCCGCGCCCGGACGGCGCCATCCACTCGAATTCACTGGCGAACTGCATGCGCTCGGGGTCGCCGGGCCGCCCGTTCTCCGACGCCATCGGCCCCCACTGATGATGCGGCCCGCGCGCCCACGAGCTCGACGTCAGCCCGGCATCGGCGGCCATCCCGGGGAACTGTGGGTCGTGCCCGAAGACGTCGAGCTGCCACGCGGTGGCCGGGTCGGCGCCCATGACGTCACGCTGAAACCCGATGCCGTGCACGAAGTTCCGGATCGCAGTCTCGGGTCCCGTCAGGTTCGTGTTGGGCTCGTTGTAGGTGCCGCCCATGATCTCCACGCGGCCCTCAGCGATCAGCCTGCGCAGATCGGCCCGCTCCCACGGGTGGGTGTCCCAGAACGGTTTGAGATAGTCCACCTCGGCCAGCACGAACTTGTATTCGGGTTCCCTCCTTGCCATTTCGAGGTGGGCCCGCACGAGCTCGAACCCGTTGGTCTGGCGGCAGCGGCCCTGCGGTGCCTCGGTCCACAGACTGGTGTAGGCCGCCTGGGTGTTCCACCACACCGGGTCGTAGTGAAAGTGGCTGATCATGAACATCGTCCACCCGGGTTCGGCGTCGACGAAGCCGAACTCCGCCGAGCCCTCACCCGCCACGGCGACAGCCGCGCGCCGCTGTCCCGGAATCGGATCGGTGACGCCGACCGCGACTTCGACGGCGCCGTCGCCCGGTGCAGCGAGGTGCTCACCCGCGGTGTGCAGGCCCGGCCCGTCGACGCGCACCACCGTCGAAGCCGAACAGCCGCGGTAACCCACCCGAACCACCTGCGTCAACGCATCCGGTGGCCCGATGAAGAGCTCCGTCGACTCGGCGGAGGTGATGAACACCTCCGCACCCTACGGCCTCAGCCGGCCACCGCGCGGGCGATCCGGCCGGCGACAGTACGCACGGCGGCGACGACCTCGGGCGGTTCGAGCACCTCGAAGTCGCACCCCGGCATGGCCAGCCACGGCACCATCCGCTCGGGATCGTCTGCGCCCGTGGTGACGATGCAGGTATCGGGCCCGTCGGCTTCGATGTGCACCGAAGCGGTCGGAAACACCTGCGCGACAACGTCGGACGGCGCAAAGTACCGGACCCGCGCCACATAGGGATACGGTGAGGACGAGATCGCTCTGCGCACATACGACGCCGCGTCGGGCGCCTCGCGCGGCGTGAACGTCGTTCCGGCCACCCGGACCTGCGCCATCCGGTCCAGCCGGAGGCTGCGCCAGTCGTCGCGGTCTCGGTCGAAACACATCAGATACCACCGTCGGCCGGTCGTCACCAACTGGTAGGGCTCCAGCCGGCGCTGCGTCACGGTGCCGCGGATGTCGGTGTAGGTGGCGCTCACGTGCTCGTGGTCCCGGCTGGCCCTCGCCAGCGTCATCAGCACATCGGGTTCGACCGGGGTGTCCGTCGCGGCGCCCAGCGTCACCGTCGCGTCGTGCAGCGCCGTCACCTGCGACCGCAGCCGTGCGGGCATGACCTGATCGAGCTTGCTCAGCGCGCGCAGCGCCGACTCCCCGACGCCCGCCACGCTGCCGCCGGCAGCCACCCGCAGGCAGACCGCCATCGCGACGGCCTCGTCGGGATCGAGCAGCAGCGGTGGCAGCGCCGCGCCGGCTCCGAGCTGGTATCCGCCGCCGTGACCGGTGCTCGCGTGCACCGGATAGCCGAGTTCACGCAACCGGTCGACGTCCCGGCGAACACTTCGGGTGGTAACGCCGAGCCGATCGGCCAGCTCCTCGCCGCTCCAAACGCGGCGAGACTGCAGCAGACCGAGAAGTTGCAGCACCCGGCCGGTGGTTTCCGACATGTTCAACAGTCTGCCGCAGTTTTAGGACAGAAACTGTCCTCAATGGGTGGAAGAGTGGTCGGCATGAGCAACCCACTGACCACTGAGCTGGCGGAGCAGCTCGACTGGCACTGGAGCAACCAGCTGCGGCCGAGACTGGAGGGGCTCACCGACGACGAGTACTTCTGGGAACCGGTGCCCGGATGCTGGACCGTTCACCGCGACGGCAGGATCGACTTCGCCGTCCCGGCGCCGCAGCCAGAACCGGTGACCACCATCGCCTGGCGCCTCGCGCACGTCATCGTGGGCGTCCTCGCGATGCGCACGCACTCGCACTTCGGCGGGCCGCCCGCGGACTATCAGTCATGGCCGTATGCCACGGACGCCGGCAGCGCACTCGCGCAGCTCGACGAGGCGTACGACGGATGGCTGACCGGTGTCCGCAGCCTCGACAACGACGAACTCGCACAACCGTGCGGGCCGGCAGAAGGGCCGTACGCCGACAAACCGATGAGCACGTTGGTACTGCACATCAGTCGAGAGGTGATCCACCACGGGGCCGAAATCGCCTTGCTCCGTGATCTTTACGCCCACTCCACCAATCCTGCGAAAGGAATCTGAAACCATGGCCGCAATGCCTCCGCCGATTGTCGACGAGCGCGCCGGACTCAAGGAATACGTGAAGGCGCAGCAGTACGCATTCCACGCGATCGCGTTCGGACTCACCGACGAGCAGGCGCGGTCCGCGCCCTCGGTCAGCACACTGTCGATCGGTGGCCTGATCAAGCACGTCACACACTGTCAGCGGGGCTGGATGGAGAGGGTCGCCGCGGCACCCCACCTGCCTCAGGCTGACCCGCGTCCGATGGACGACCAGGCGGCCGAATACGAAGACCAGTTCGTGATGCGCGAGGACGAGACGCTCGCCGACGTGCTCGCCGCGTTCGACCGCCAGAACGCGGAAACGCTGCAATTGGTGGACACGGCCGATCTCGGTGCGGCCGTACCGATTCCACAGGATGTGCCGTGGTTTCCCAAAGACGTTCCCGCATGGTCGGTGCGCTGGGTGTTCTTCCACATGATCGAAGAGCTCGCCCGCCACGCCGGCCAGGGCGACATCATCCGCGAGACCATCGACGGAGCAACACTCTACGAACTGCTCGCCGGGCTGGAGGGATGGCCCGAGACGGAGTGGCTCAAGCCGTTCACCGCGGCCAACACCTGAGAAATGCCTCAGCGCAACACAAGTCGCAGGGCGTAGTCGACGACGGCGTCGAGATCGTCGCCGAGGCTGCCCGTCAGCCACTGCTGGGCCAGCTCGGCCATCGCACCGGTGTACATCGCGGCGCCCACGAGGGCGGCGACGGGATCCGAGCCGGGCTGCAGCCGCCACCCCTCGGTGAGGACCGCTTCTCTGAGCAGGTCCTGGGTGGCGGCGCGGCGCGCGATCAGGACGGGGTTGGATCGCGCGTCGGTGAACAGCACGCGGCCTCGGCGGGGATCGACGGAGCTGAAGTGCAGCACTGCGGCCATGCCGGCGCGCGTCCGGGCGCGCAGGGAGTCCTCGGCCCGCGCCATGGCGGCTTCGACGGCCTCCGCGAGCTCCGCGCTGACCCGGTCGTACACCGCGCCAAGCAGCTGATCGGTGTCGGAGAAGCTTTCGTAGAAGTAGCGGGTGTTGAGTCCGCATTCCCGCGATACCGAACGCACCGACAGCGCGGCTTCACCGCCGTCTCCGAAGAGTCGATAGGCGGCGTCGATCAGAAGCGCGCGGCGTTCGGCACGTCGGTCGGTCAGCGGGACACCCGCCCATCTGGTCGGACTCGACGTCGCACCGGACATCGCTACAGCGTAGGCAATTGCTGTTCAGATCTGGCCACATCCGTAGCCAAAGGCTATTCTGGTAACACCCGTGACCAGTTTGGAGGCGCCATGTTTCTGCCGCATCAGATCGTCGGGAACGAATTGAACAGGCAGTTCGACGTCCGCGTGCGCAAGTACTTCTTCCGCGGCATGGACTTCGCAGGCCCGGTGGGCGACCCGGGGTGGTTCGGCCCGGGTAGCGCGGTGTGGCACGTGCACTCCCACGTTCACGCCCTGATCTTCGGGCTGCAGTGCGCGGCGTTCATCGAGCGGCTCGATCCGTCCATCTACTGGATGGGCGTCCACCACTCGCGCCTCGTCAAACCCGAGACGAAGAACAATCCCATGCCCGAGATCGACCCCGCGGGCTTCGGGGCGCGGCTCGGCCACTCCATGGCGTTCTTCATCGGCACCGCGTACGGCTCGACCGCCACCGCAGAACGGCTCGCGCTGGCGGTCCGCTCCATGCACCACACCATCAAGGGCACCCGGCCCCACGGCGCACGCTATGACGCCGACGACCCCGAATGGCTGCGCTGGAACTACGCCACCGTCGTGTGGGGTATCGACACCGCGCACGAGCTTTATCACCCGAACCCGTTGCGCGGCAAAAAGCTTGACCGGTACTACGGCGAGTTCGTCCGGGTCGGGCATGCACTGGGCGGCACCGACCTCCCCGCCACCAAGCAGGAGACTCTGGACTGCCTGAAGTCGTACCTGCCCAAGCTGGCCGTCACCTATGGCGCGGCGATGGCGACCGGCCCCGGCCTGCCCCTGCCGTTGGCGGCCCTGAACTGGGCGGTGCGCGATACGATGCCGGCCTGGGCCAAGGGAATGATCCAGCATCGTGATCCGAACGTCGTCGAGCGCACCGCACGGCGCGCCACGGTGTGGTCGGTGATCAACGGAATCCACACCGCATCAGGCCCGCTACCGGAATACGAGCAAGCCAGGGCGCGGGTCGCCGACGGTATCGACCCCGACCTCGCACCGCACACCGTGCCGACCTATCAACCCGGCACGGACCCGGCGCTGACCCGCAGCGAGTTGGAGAATGCCTTCTGACAGCGAAGTAGCTGGTGGAGTTGTAGCGAATAACGCGAGCTCTCCCACTGAGGAGAGATCGCTGATAACTGACCGCAAATACTCACCTAATGAGGCGCCTCTAGCCCGCGGGTACGCAAAAAGGCACCACGCCCGGCGCGGCCGGCCGCCTACCCGGATGACTACTATGGTGCTTGATCTCACCGGCCACCCATCAGCCCCGAGAGGTACTTGGCATGACTGCATCGACGGCTGCGAATTCCGCAAAGAGCGCTGACCTCGCCGTAATGCCGCTCGTACTGATGTACCACTCGGTCGCCCCCTACGACGAGGATCCCCACGAGGTCACTCTCACGCCACACCGGTTCGAGCAACACATGCACTGGCTGCACCGCCGCAAGCTGCGCGGGGTCTCGATGACCGAGCTACTGCGAGCGAAGGCGCAAGGGCAGGGCCGCGGACTTGTGGGCCTGACTTTCGATGATGGTTATCAGGACTTTCTTACCTACGCGATCCCAACTCTTCAGAAGTTCGGTTTCACCGCGACGACCTTTGTTCTTGCCGGACGTCTCGGCGGCGAGGATGAGTGGAATCGCCCGGCACCCGTCAAGACGTTGATGACGAAAGACGAGGTACGCCGTGTAGCGGCAGCCGGAATGGAGATCGGCTCGCATGGGCTGGCCCATGTCAAGCTGACCGAAGTCGATGACGAGACACTGAAGGCTGAGGCGGTCCACAGTCGAGCGATTCTCAGCGAGTTGGTTGGTAGCGAAGTGACGGGCTTCTGCTACCCATTCGGCAAGATCGAGCCGCGCGTCGTGAATGCGATCAAGTCCGCTGGGTACGAATACGCATGCGCCATCTGGCCCTCTCGCACGATCGGACGCCATGCCATTCCACGCACGTATGTGCATGACCGCGACACTTCCTGGCGCCTCGACGCCAAACGTTTAGTTGCCGGAGCCAGAGTCGGCAATCGCTTCGCAGTGCGCCGCCACCGCGGCGCCTCGTAAACCGAGTCTCGGAGGAAAATTGCGGACGCCTGCGGCAAACCATCGAAAATGGACCGAGATGGGCATGTTTGGACGGGCGCGGTTGGTTGCGGCTCTTCTCGCCACAGCGGTGACACTCGCGCTGGTCGAACCCGCAAATACCGGCTCGGCCAGTCCGACCGGCAACTCTGATATCCAGCGTGGATTCGCGCTTATCTGGGATAACACCTACAACGGTCCACAAATCGCCGATTCATTGCGCGAGATGAAGGCGGCAGGAGCGACGTGGGTGCAACTAGGCGCCGCCTGGGGGCAGCCTACGAAAAACGCGAGCGCAATTTCGCGCCTGCCCACCACGATCTCGGACGAGGATCTGGCACGAGCGATAACGGTGGCTCACCAACTCGGCCTGAAGGTCCTTCTCACGCCGCACCTATATCTGCCGGCACCCCAGAGCCGTAGCACGATCAGCCCGGACGATCGGCCTGCGTGGTTTGCCGCCTACACACAATTTGTTACCCACTACGCGGCAATGGCCCAGCGATTGGGCGTAGAACAGTTCTCCGTTGGCAGTGAGCTGGCGTCTATCAGCGATGATCGCCCCGGTTGGCTTGGTGTCATCTCGGCTGTGCGCGCCGAATACAGCGGCACCCTCCTCTACGGCGCTGAACCGCTTGAGTATCCGCGTATCCCCTTCTGGGACGCACTCGATCTGATCGGCATCGACGCCTACTGGCCGTTATCCCCGGTGCCCACGACCGACGCGGCAGCGTTGCGTCAAGCCTGGCAACCAATCGTTGGGGAGATGGCGGCCTTCTCGGCCCGCACGGGCCGCGACATCGTGTTCACCGAAGCGGGATTCACAAGTCAGCGAGGCACTACTACGCATCCCGCCGACTGGATGATCAGCACGACTCCCGATCAGGCCGAGCAAGCCGCCGCGTATCAATCGTTGCTGGCATCTTTCAGCGATCAACCATGGTGGAAGGGCGTGTATTGGTGGGTGTGGAACGCACTTCCTGACGACGGCAGCGATCACGCGACCAATTACTCCCCGCGTGGCAAACAAGCGGAGGCTGTGCTGAGGCAATGGTGGCTTTGAGTGGAAGTACTGGAATTCGAGCCTGACCAGCAATGGTAGCTTGAGCACCATGGTGAATGCGCCCACTCGACTGAAAGACGCCATCAAGCGCGTCCCGGGAGTGCAAACTCTGTATTTCAGACTGTCCGGAATGCGGCTGCCACGTTCCACCGAGGCTGCCTTTCGCGAAATAGTCTCGGAGAACAAGTGGGGCGTCAACGAATCGCTCTCTGGGGGTGGTTCAGACCTTCATCAAACGCGCATCGTCCGGGAGCGTCTGCCCGCACTGTGGGCAGAGTTGAGCGTGACGACAGTCCTCGACATACCTTGTGGCGACTTCTTCTGGATGAAGCACGTCCCCAAAGATGGAATTCACTACCTCGGCGCTGACATCCTTCCCGAGCTCATCGAGAGCAACAACAAGCTCTACCGCCAGTCGGATGTGAACTTCCAGACGCTGAATCTCCTGGAGGGCGGCCTCCCAAAAGTTGATTTCATCCTCTGTCGAGATTGCCTTATGCATTTCTCCTACCGACATGCCATAACCGCGCTCCGCAACATCTGCGAAAGCGGCTCAACGTATGTATTGACAACGACATTTACTGATCGGCGTCGCAATCACGACATAGCCACCGGGCAATTCCGTCCGTTGAATTTGCAAGCGCGACCGATCGCCCTGCCGCCACCCATGCTTCTCATCAATGAAGGATGTACTGAGTACGAAGGCGCCTATCCAGACAAATCCCTAGGCTTGTGGCGTACCGCCGATATTCGAGCGCACCTCGAGCGTCGTCATTGAGGCCCGCCTTCGCGACAACTAATCGACGTCGTGAATCCCATCACGACTGCCCAAGAAGACGTTCACGCCGTTCCCCGTAACGGCATTTCCGGTGATGACGTAATCCGTCACGCGATGATCAGTCCATATCCCGAATTTGGTGTTGTCCCGGACATAGTTTTCTTTCACGGTGGCGCGCTTGACGTCGTACAGCACAATCCCATTTCCGTTACGGCTCACATCATTTCCGGTGATGGTTAGGTTCTCCAGCGGAGCCAGGTCTGCCTGGATGCCGCTGACAGAATTCCCGACAAAGATGTTGTCTTCGATGTAGGTGAAGTCGCTGTTGTTGGTGATCCGCAGACCGTAGTCGCAATTCGACACTTCATTGTGGTGGATCCAGTTGTGGGGACCCGTGTTGTCGTGCATCGACGTGGTACCGGCGATCCCGCTGTACTCGCCGACTTCGATGCCTCCGCCGTTCGGGCTG
Source organism: Mycolicibacterium iranicum (assembly GCF_002101705.1). Lineage (GTDB taxonomy): Bacteria > Actinomycetota > Actinomycetes > Mycobacteriales > Mycobacteriaceae > Mycobacterium > Mycobacterium iranicum. Next base: position 265,679 of record NZ_LQPC01000020.1, read on the forward strand.
ACCGCTGTGCCATTGCGCACACAGTCTGTGATTTTGTTGTATCTGATCTCATTGCTGTACTCGTCCTCGCCGTGGAGGTCGAGGGCTCCAGAGACGGCACCGGTGATCTGGTTGTGCTCGATGAGATTGTGATGCGCCGAGAATTGCACAAGAATCCCGTGGCGGATAACCGGCCCTATCATATTTTCCCGGACCCAGTTGTTGTGAGATCCGCTCTGATCGATCAGGATTCCGTACCCGGAGCCGCCACCGCCCAACGAACTGGCATTCCTGATGACGTTGCCCTCGAGCAGCACGTGTGTGGCGTTTTGCAGTTGCAATCCGAATCGCTTATGCCTCTCGACTCTGAGATCTCTGACGGCGATTCGCGACACCGGGATGTTTCCGACATCTCCCAAACGCACACCGGCGGCATATTCCTTCCCGGCCGCGTAGGTAATGGTGAAACTCGACAGACTCAGGTTGGTGACACCGGGAGCGGCAAACATGACCGCATGGGGGGCCGAAAGAAAGAAGACCACCGAGCAGAAGTTGCCGGCAATTACCGTCGAATCGCGCGATTGTCCCCTCACTGAGACCCCGGACTTCAGATTAATCGTGGACTCGACGTGATAGACGCCGTTCGGGATATAGACGACATCTCCAGGAGCGGCGGCCGATATAGCTTGCTGTATTGCCACCGCATCATCGTCTGAGGCGTTGTGGGGCGTGGCTCCATAGTCCAAAACGCTGTGCACCCGTCCGGCTGAGGGGGACCCGTTTGGTGGTCCAGTCGTTATGCGACTTTCGGTTGGTGGGTCGCCGACCACTGTAGGGCAAACTCGGCGGGGGTGAGTTCGCCGTGGGCGGTGTGGGGCCGGTTGGCGTTGTAGTCGCGGCGCCAGTCCTCGATGATGACCCTGGCTTCCAGCAGGGAGTCGAAACGCCACGAGTTAAGTAGTTCGTCACGCAGTCGGCCGTTGAACGATTCGACGAAGGCGTTCTGCCATGGTGAGCCGGGATCAATGAAAAGTGAACCGGCACCGTTGAATCGACACCAATCACTGACCGCATGCGCTACGAATTCGGGGCCGTTGTCGAAGCGCATGTAGTGCGGGGCGCCGTGGGTGAGTGCGAGGCGGTCCAGCACGGCGACGACCCCGTCAGCATCGATGGATCGGTCGACCTCGATCGCCAGGGCTTCCCGGGTGAACTCATCGATCACGTTCAACAACTTCAGCGTGCGGGCGTCGGCGGTGGTGTCGAACTGAAAATCCATCGCCCAGATGGCATTCGGACGAATCGGCGACATCGCGCCCACGGTGACCCCGATGCCGGTCAACCGCTTCTTACGGCGCCGCTGCGGCACCCGCAGACCCTCCTCGCGCCACAACCGGCGGATGCGCTTGTTGTTGACCTGCCAGCCCGCCCGGCGAGCCATCTTCGCTGCTCTGCGCCATCCCCAGCGAGGCCGGTCTGTGGAGAAACGGCGCAGCCAGGCCCGCAACTCGGCCTCCTCAGCAGTGACCGGTGATGGCGTCAGCCTCATAGTGGAGCGGTGGATGCCCACCACGGTGCAGGCGCGGCGTTCAGACACCCCGAACCGCTCACGCAGCATGGTCGCTGCGCGGCGCTTGCGGTTCGGGGTCAGAAGTTTCCCGACCCGATCTCCTTGAGCATGTCGATGTCGAGGGCCTGATTGGCGACCAGCTTCTTGAGCCGGGCGTTCTCGGCCTCGAGCTCCTTGAGGCGCTTAGCGTCGTTGGCTTTCATCCCGCCGTACTGCGCCAGCCAACGATGCCACGTCGATTCCGCGATCTGCAGATGCCGGCACACCTCGGCCAACTCCTGGCCGGTCCCGAGCAGCTTGTTGCCCTCGGCCAGCTTGCGGATGATCTGATCCGGCGTATGCCGCCGGCGCTTGTTCGATGCCATGTCGTTAGTGATTCTTCCTGCCCGACCGCTCGGGCACAGAGTCCCACAACGACTGGACCACTACAGGGGGCTCACCTCACGGCGGCGGGATCAGGAGCCTCGAATGGGACTGACAGCCCCGAATCGTAGGCCGTCGGCGGATCCGCGTGTGCTGGCGTAGCGATTGGGGTCATCGCCGCAAGCAGAGTGATTACCGCTGCCGATAAGTATCTCACCGAGATCCAATCCAGAACGCGAGCTAATAGATTTACACCGCAATACTTCCTGCCGAGCTCAGCAGTTTGTAGACACTTTTGGCCATCAATCAGGTCACAGTCGTAGATCGGGCCAGGGCACGCCCTTAGCCGCGCAGCGACAGCGGGCTTCCTGCTTCAACAGCAGGACAGAAAGGCGACGACCCCAACCCGCGTCTTTTGCTTGTTGCGCACACCGTTGGCGGGTCCTTGCGGTGCCGATTTGTGGATTCCATTATTTTTGAGACAGAATCTGCAGCGACGTCTTTGTTCACTGCACTTATCTTGGGCCTGCTACATGTCCGCGAATACTTGTGTCGAGGCCCGCCAGCCCGCAGACACCTCGTGTGGACGCAGAGAGCGCGCAGCGAACGCGCAGGTCATCAGCCCAAGCGTTTCGACCATCCGGAAACTTCGCACCTCGATGACATACGGTATCGCTGCCTTATTTGCAGCTAACAACGTAACAAGTTGAGATACTCGCACCTCAGCGCTGAGCAATTGGTCTACTAAAGAGTCTTCTAGCAGGGGTTGCAGGCGTGATGACGGGATGCTAGCGTCGGGTGTCCGTGGAGGTGAATCTACCGATCACTCCAAAACAGCTAATCAAGTGGCCTTTACTGGATCACATCGCTTCTGAGCAGGGGGGGGTCGGAATGGCTGAGCAGGCATCCGCACATAACTACGAATCGGTCGCGCCTTCGACACACTTGGCGCAGCGCGGAGTGCACGTCGCCGACACTGCACAGATCCACCAGAATTCGCTTAGCCGGGAACGGCGGTCCAAAGCGGGACAGATGACCGTGAGCCTGGTCATCCCGGTTAAGAACGAGGCCCGGAACATCGCGTGGGTTCTTGAGCAGATCGGTGACAACATCAGCGAGGTCATCCTCGTCGATGGCAATTCGACCGACGCGACGGTCATCACCGCGCGAAGCTGCCGCCCGGACATCAAGGTGGTCGCGCAAGAGGGTGTCGGCAAGGGCAGCGCCCTGCGAACCGGATTCCTGGCCGCCAGCGGCGACATGATCGTGATGATGGACGCCGACGGCAGTATGGCTCCAGCCGAAATCCCTCATTATCTGCACTTTCTGTCCAACGGATACGACTTCGTCAAGGGCTCCCGGTTCATCCCCGGCGGCGGATCATTGGATATCACCCCGTTCCGCCGCTTGGGCAACCGTTTCCTGCTGGGTGTATTCAACAGCCTGTACAAGTCCGACCTGACTGACCTGTGCTACGGGTTCTGCGCCTTCCACCGTCGCTACCTCGACCTTCTCGCGCTGTCCGCAACGGGTTTCGAGATCGAGGCCGAAATGGTTGTCCGCGCCATGCAGTCCGGTCTGCGTATCGCCGAAGTCCCGAGTCTTGAACTCCCACGGCGGGCAGGCAAGTCCAACCTGAACTCGATTCGCGATGGCATCCGGGTACTGCGAACCGTGCTGCGCAGTCACAGATCGGGACTCAGCGGGCGCGTCGTCCAGTCGGTCCGGAAGCAGGTGCACTCGGCTGATCGCCAGCGGAGCACTGCATGAGCGACGGGCATGCTCAGGAGACAGACCGTCTCCCGGCCGGGCCTGATTCAGGAGTAAACGCGGCCCACTGCAGTCTGGCTGCGGTAGAGATAGCAGGATTGCGGGGGTAGCTGAATGAAGGCCTCCGCCTTGCGGATCGGCCTTGTCGTCCCTCGCTTCGCGCCATTTCATGGCGGCGTCGAGACTTACACGATGCAGGCTGCCGCTGCCTTGGCCACCCGCGACGTCGATGTGACCGTCGTCACGCAAGTTCCGCGTGCCAGTGAGCTACCCCGGGTCGAACATCGTGGGGGCTACGGTGTCGAGAGGCACGTCCTGCCGCTGGGCGACATTTTCGACGCGCCGTCGCCCGGAGCAATTCGGGCAGCTTCGCGGCGAGGCCGCTTCGACGTAGTGTGGGTCCACAGCTACCACACTCCGCTGGCCTGGCTGGTGGCTGAGGTGGTGAAAGTGCCAGTCATCTTCACACCTCACTATCACGGCACGGGGCATAGCAGGATCCGCAGCGCACTCCACCGTGCCTACCGTCCCGCCGGGGGTCGGCTGATGGCTACGAGCGACAAGATCATCGTAGACACGGAAGCGGAGGCCAACCTCGTCCTGCGTGACTTCTCCGACGTCGTCTCCGAAGACAAAATTGTCATCATTCCACCCGCAGTGGCCGATCCGGCTGCGGGACAGCCGTATCCGAGCGAGCAGCCCATCGTGCTGACCGTCGCCCGGCAGGAGCGATACAAACGGACCGACCTCCTTATCCGTGCGATTTTCGACGTGCACAACCGCGGGGTGCCCGCGCGACTGGTCGTCGTTGGGCACGGTACTGCCGTCGATGCCTACCGAGAACTCGCAGCTCGGCTGGGTGCCAGCGACATCGTGACGTTCACCGGCCCAGTCGATCAGGAAACGCTGGGCCGCTGGTGGACTTCAGCATCCGTCTACGCAACAGCTAGCGAGCAGGAGGCATGGGGCATCGGGCTCGCCGAAGCGCTTGCATCGGGGCTGCCGGTCGCTGCGAGCGCTATCCCGGCGCACCGCGAGGTCATCCGCGGTGCGGGCTCGGATGCGGAATTCCGCTTATGCGAAGCAGGGACGTCTGACGCTGAGGCAAGCACTCGATATGCCGACGCGATCATCGATTTGCTGCGCTTTGGCCAAGCACGTCCTCAACGCGCATCACTGTGCGATCTCCCGAACACGGCTGAGGTCGGGGATCGACTTTACGACCAGTTCGCCGAGACGGCCCGGATTGCGAACCGCCGGTGACCGACACACTGGATGCCGCTGCCGCGCCGCTCGATCGGACCAGCGCCGAACCTGAGGCACCGCCGTTTTCCCAGCGTGCCTCAGACCGCTCCTACCGGGTGATCGTGGCGCTGGCCATGATTCTCCCTCCCCTCGGTTGCGTGCTAGTCGTGTTGGGCCATCACCACGCTGCCGGACTGAGCGAGCCTGACAATCTCCAATTCGCCCTCCACTGGGCAGGCCTGCTCAGTGTCTTCCTCCCGCTCGCCGGGCTCGCCTGCGCCCGCAAAACCGGCGGCGTGACACGGGCGCTGACGATCGCCGGAATCGGGCTGTTCGGCATGTTCGGCAGATTCCTCAACAACCGTCCGGTGGGCGTAGACGAGTACATCCACTTGCGTCAATCAATCGAGGCGCTCTCCAACGGCGAAGTCGGCCACCCCGTATCCGTTCTTCCGATCACCGAGGAATTCTTCGGCCTGCACCAGGTCGCGAGCGCGTTCGCCCGGCTGGCGGATCTACCGCTGTGGACCGCTGGCGTCACGGTGATCACGCTGGCTCATACTCTGTCGGTGCTGGCTGTGTATCAGCTAATCCGGATGGTCGGAGCCCCCGCCCCGGGAGCGGCAGCCGGCGCTGTTCTTTACACACTCAATCCGTCCTGGTTGTACTTCAACGTCGCCTTTTCCTACGAGAGCCTGGCGCTACCGCTGGTGTTGTGGACACTGGCAGCTTCCGTCGCAGCGGGACGGGCAACGGGGAGGCCTTCGTTCCGAGCGCTGGCTGCAGCGATGGTCGCCACCGCGGCACTACCTGCCATCCACCACCTGAGCACGATCATGCTGCTGCTAATCCTGACCCTGCTCATCCTCGCCCGGCTGATGGCCTGGTTGCCGCGAGTGGCGGTGGCCGGTCTGCGGGCGTCACACCCAGATCGGTTATGGCCGCTTGTGACGATCTGGTACTGGCTAGCCCTATCAATCCAGTTCTGGTGGTCAGAGAACTATGGGTGGCTGGCGAACTACCTGGGTCCGGCCTTGAGCGAGGGATTCAGTCAGCTGTCCCACATCGTTCAAAAGATTGTCGACGGCGTCAGCCAACCCGCTTCCGGTCAACGCCGGCTGTTCGCCAATGCTGCCAATCCGATCTACGAGATCATTGCCGGCTACCTCTTCCCATTCGTGGTCTTGGCCGTTTTTCTGTGGGCCACGAATGTCATGTGGCGCAACCGGCATCGATTCGGCTCCGCTCCTTGGGCATTCGCAGTTGTTGGCTTCATGTTCTTTGCCAGCATGCCCATGCTGTTGACCACGGGTGGCGGCGAAGGCGCGCACCGTTCGTGGGGCTATAGCTTTGTCGGGATCGCCGTGGTCTGCGGGGTGGCCTGGTCTTTGGCGCCGCAGTCTGCCGGTGTCGTCGCAAATCGCTTACCAGCCGTCTCGAAGGCGGTTCGCCGACCGGCCGTCCGGATATTTGTCGCGTTGTGCACTTTCACCGTCCTCGCTTTCGGCAGCGCAGCACTGGGCATCAACGTTCCGCACCGTTTCCCAGGTACGGCGAACGTCGGCGACGATGCACGCTCGATGTCGTACGAGGCCAGAGCGGTAGCCGAGTATCTCGCCGCGCACGCGCCACCTGACACCCCGGTCCTCGCGGATCGCTACGTCACCTCGGAACTGCTCTCGGTGGGCAGGATGTCACCGCTGTCCCCGAGCGAAGAGTTTCCCATCTATGAGCTTTACATGAGCGATGCGCCAATACGCCCGCAAGTGCTCAAGCAGATCTGGGATTCTGAAATTGAGTATTTCGTGGTCGATTCCAGGATGGCCACGACCCGTCCGCGGATGGGGTACTGGTTCGTTCGCAACGAGCCGGGAGTCGGCGGCACCGACCTGTCTCCGCAGCTGGCTCTCGATCGGTTCGATTGCCTTCCGTGGCTGCAGGCTGTCTATGGGGCAGGTCCACTGACCCTGTACAAAGTCGATCGCGATACCTTGGCCGGCACTCGTGCAATGAGCTGCGTGGAAGCAACGCCATGAACGACCAGCAGCAGGCGGGCGGGGGCGTCGCGGTGGGCGAGTTCTCGGCGGACACGCCACGCCCTGAGCGTTCGAGAACGCTGAGGATAGCTCCGAGTCGGCGCCGGCGTTCCAAGCACCGACGGCGACGAAGCGTGCGCTCCCTCGTGCCATCATCTCTGATGTCGACGGTGTCGGCATCAGAGCGAAGCACCCCGGTTCGGTTGCGGCTATTGATCTGGTCCGCATTGGGGGTGGCGTGTTTGGGTTCGGCCCATGCACTGCTCCCGGAGCGGCATGCGTTGTACGGTCTGCCATCCAATGGACTGGGGTGGGCCGTGTTGTTTCTCGGCGTCGCTGGGATCTGGCTTGTCCCGGGATTATGGTTGTCCGCGGTCGTGGCGCGCACCGGCGCCGGCCTGGCGGCATGGCTCGGAACTCGGATAGCCACCACACTCATCTGGTATGCGCTCGCTGGCCCCATCATTCACAGGCTGGGCGACAACGCTCGGGTCACGACGAACGGAATTCTCATCGCCACGGTGGCGGCGACGTCGGCAGTTGGCCTTGGGGTCGCTCTCGGGATGTGCCCGAGGCCCTCGCGTCGTTGGCAGCGATTCGTCGCCGCATTAGTGGTCGGCGCCGTCGCGGCGCAGAGCGCGATCTGGGTATCGGCACGAGTCTGGGACCAACAACTGGACTTCTCTCACATCTGGCGCCTGAACTGGCAGATCGTTGGAGCATGTGCGCTGTTGACGGCCTTCGGTGCGATGAACCGCCCGAACCTTCCGCCCGCTCCGACGGCTCGCCGGCTACGCCCGTTCTTCATCGCGTTCGGTGTGCTAGCGGCCGCAGTCGCATTGTTCGTAGGAACCAGCATCAAATGGTCGCCAGCTCAACGAATGCCCTCTGCGGTAGGCATCGTGCAAGTACCGGCTCCCCCCAGCTCAGATGCCGCATTCGGATTGACTCCGATGGGCCCGGATGGCGCCTCCATACTCCAGCGCGTCGACTTCAGCGTCACCGATGACACCGGTCGCGCGCTCCCCGCCACCACGTTTCTGCAGCGCGCGGAGGGGGAGGACTATCAGACGGTACTGGTCGTATCGCTGCAGCCGGAGAGCCGCCAGCTACTCTGCAAGACGAGCGGCGTCGGTCGGGCAATGGTAGACACTGCCAACGCAAACGTGCACCTACCGGTCAAGATCAACGTGCGAGACCGTACGACCGGGCTGCACACTCAAGGTGTGCTTACAGGCGATTGGTGCACCCGATGACGGCGATTCGGACCCAGATCAGCCGAAGCATGTTCGGCAACAGCATCGCTTTGCTGGCAACAGCACAGATCACGGCAGGCCTTGGCTACGTCTTCTGGATGGTGTGTGCGCAGAAGTTTCCCGCCGCCGTCATTGGTGTCAGCAATACAGTGATAGCGGCGATGACACTGGTCGCCATGCTGACCGTGTCCGGGTTCGTTCCGATGCTGACCAGAAAATTGCCGGGTGCAGATATAGAAGAACGCAGCGGGCTGTGCAGCACAGCATTCGTGCTCACGGTCACGCTGTCGGGCGCGGCCGGCGCCGCGTCTGCACTGTTCCTTCCGGACCGTATGCACGCAGCTATCGGCACTGGTTGGCTGGTGTTGCTGATCAGCACCGGCACCATGGCCTCCAGTATGGTGCTCGTGGTCGGTGCCGCGTTGCTGGGAATCCGCCGAGCGGAACTGTCGTTGTTCTCCGACGTTGCCGGAAGCATCTCACGACTATGTGCATTGGCCACGGTAGTGGCTGCAGGGCTGGTCGCGGTTGGAATGGTCGATGCGGGTGCCCGGACGATTCTTGGCATCTGGGTCGGCTCCCTCATGCTGTCGGCCGGAGTCGCGGTGTCTCTACTCGTCCGCGCGCAGCCCGGTTTCCGATTCCGTCCGCACTTGAAGTGGCTGCACCGTGTGCGCCGCTCCGTCGGATGGGACCACCTTGCAATGCTGGCGGTCCGAACCCCGCCGTTTCTGATTCCGATTCTCGCCTCGGCCGTGTTCCACGCCGAAGAGCTCGGCTATCTGGCAATGACGACAATGATCGCCAGCGCTTTCTTCGCCGTGGGTTCGGCTGTTTCGAACGCGCTTCTTGCCGACTGCGCCGGCGATCCGCGCCGGCTGCAGATCCAGGTTCGCAGGGCGTTCCGCCTGATCAGCATGCTGTTGCTGCCGCCAGTAGTGATCACCTGCATATTTGCCAGGGAAGTGCTGAGCTTCTTCGGGCCGGGCTACGCCCAACACAGTCCGCTGCTCATCCTGCTGCTACTGGCAACCTTGCCGGACGCATTGACCAATGTCGCTGTCGCCATCTTGCGCGTACGACGCCGTCTGCCAATCGTCGCCGCCATCACCGTCACCGGCTCTGTATTGATCATCGGTGGCGCTTGGGTGGCGATGCAACGATTCGGTGTCCTCGGTGCCGGTTTGGCCGTACTTGTGGCCCATACTCTGATCGCCATCGCGTTTTCTGTGGTGGGGCTGCGCAGTTTCATTAAGCAGGGACGCACCGTCGAAGGTTCACCGCTCCACAGCAGCCCGCAAATCACACCTAGTGCACCCTCAGCAGTGGACACGCCGGGTGACTCTGATGCAGGGGTTGCACGATGACATCAGCTTCGGATCCCAGGCTCTCGGTACCACACGGTCATGAAGACGATCGCCAACAGGGCCTGCGTATCGTGCACGCTACGGATAGCTTCCTCCCGAACGTCGGCGGTCTGGAACTCTCTATCGCCGCGCTCACTCAAGCCCAGGTAAAACGGGGACGCGTCGTCGCGGTCGCAACCGCAAGGCATCCGGACGCTCCGAATCTCGAAGATTTCGGCGGGGTCGACGTGCACCGTCTACCGATGGCGATGGCGCACGTGCCGGGCGCATACATCTCAAACACACACCTCTTTTTCCCACCGGTGCCGGATCCGATTTTCGTGCGAGCCTTCGCTCGGCTTCTCCGCCGTTTCCGCCCGGACATCATCCACGCGTCGGGTTGGATCCTCTACAGCGTGCTGGGTCCCGCCAAACGTGCCGGCGTACCGGTGATCGCGAGCGCTCACGACCACAGTCAGGTCTGCGCCACCAAGGTCATGCTCTACCACGGTAAGACGCTCTGCTCGGCTCCCGGTCTGGGCAAGTGCGTCAGCTGCGCTCGCTCCCAGTACGGGCTCAAGGGAATACCGTTGGCCGCCGGTCTGCATCAACTCGGGTCGCGCAGACACCGAGATGTCGCTCAGTGGACAGCCGCGTCGACGGCGCTCGCCGCCCGCGGTTCTGCGCCCCGTCCCGCCGATCGCACACCGGTAACAGTGGTTCCCACGTTTATCGACGAAGATCTGCTTGCTCTCGCCGGCGATGAACGCACCGCACTGCGCCCCGGTTTCGTGCCGGCAGCGGGACCCTATTTGTTTTACGCAGGAGCCCTCGGCACTCACAAAGGTGTCGACGTGCTGTTGCGCGCACACGCTCGCCTGCGCTCAACGGGCTTGGATGTGCCGCTGGTCCTTGCTGGTCTGCCGCGAGAGGGCTTCGAAGTGGGCGATCACCCCGGAGTGACCGTGGCAACAAATGTTCCGATGGATCAGGTGGTGGCCGCATGGCGCCACGCCACTGTCGGTGTCGTCCCCAGCGTCGTCCCGGAAGGCTTCGGGCGCGTCGCAGTGGAGTGTTTGGCGGGAGGCACACCGTGCGTGGTGTCGGCGCTCGGCGGCTTACTTGACATTGTCACCGACGGCGTGGAGGGCCTGCATGTGACCCCGGGGAACGCCGAGGAATTGGCCGACGCGATCCGGCGTCTCTTGGATGACGAGGAACTGCGCTCTCGCTTGGGTGCAGCAGGACCCGCTAAGGCGGCCCAATTCACGCTCTCACAGGTCGCGCCCAAGATCGATGCGGTGTACCAGCAGGTTCTCGATAGCCCATCCGCCATTACGAGTCGTCGCGCACGCGGGTTGCGGAGGGTCCGGCCGTGACCGCGTCCCGTGCAACAAACCCCGCCAACAACGCGGACCTGACCGCGGTACCAATGGTCTGGATGTACCACTCCATCGCGACGTACGACGAGGATCCGTTCGAGGTCACCATGACGCCCGCACGATTCGAACGTCAGCTCCGCTGGTTGCGTGACCAGCGACTGCAGGGTGTTTCGATGGCAGAACTTCTCGCCTCATCGGCCCGGGACCGTTCGAAGCGGCTGGTAGGGCTTACTTTCGATGACGGTTATCGGGATTTCGCCACCACTGCGCTCCCAATACTGCAACGGTACGGGTTCACAGCCACCGTATTCGTACTCGCCGGACGGCTCGGCGGCCAAAACGAGTGGAGTAGGCCGGGCCCAAGCAAGGCCCTACTGACCGCCGATGAGATCCGCCAAGTCGCCTCCGCTGGGATGGAAATCGGATCCCATGGACTGATGCACGTTCGGCTGCCGGGCGTCGACCAATCCGCGCTCGCGGCGGAGACGAGACACAGCAGAACCATCCTCAGCGAGTTGATCCAGCGCGACGTGACTGGGTTCTGCTACCCGTGGGGCGAGGTCGACGCGGAAGTGGTTAAGTCCGTTCGCGCCGCGGGATATGACTACGCGTGCGCTGTCAAGCCAGGCTCCGACATTGGGCAATACGCAATTCCGCGGACACTGGTTCACGAGGGTGACAGCGCATGGCGATTGCACGCCAAACGAGCCGTCTCGACGCTGACCGTGGGCAATCGATGGGGTGTTAGGCATTACCGAGGCGGTGAACGATGCGCGTTGTAGTCGTCGGACAGGGCTATGTCGGGCTGCCGCTCTCCGTGCGAGCCGCCCAAGCTGGCCACGACGTCAAGGCCTTCGACACCGATGAATCACGGGTGAAGCGACTGATCGCCGGTGAGTCGTACATCGACGACATCGAGAGCGAAACCCTCGCCGCCGTCAATGCCATGGGTACCTTCCATCCATCGTCGGACCCCGCTGTGTGCGCGGGCTTCGACGTCGCGGTCATCGCGGTGCCGACACCGCTTCGCGATGGAGCTCCCGATCTTCGGCACATCGAGCAGGCCGCGCAGACGCTGGGCACCTACCTGAGCCTCGGCGCCACGGTGATCGTGGAGTCGACGACATACCCCGGAACAACCCAGGAGCTGGTGGCCCCAATTCTGGAGACTGCGTCAGGATTGACCGCTGGTACGGACTTTCACTTGGGTTACAGCCCAGAGCGTATAGACCCGGGCAACACAACTTGGACGCTCGTCAACACCCCAAAGATCATCTCAGGAATCACGACGGCCTCGCTGGAAGCGATCAAAGCTTTCTACGGAACGATCGTGGACACGACGATCCCGGTCGCGTCGCCCCGAGAAGCTGAGCTTGCCAAGCTCATAGAGAACACCTTTCGGCACGTCAACATCGCGCTAGTGAATGAGATCGCCATCTTCGCCCACGAACTCGGTATAGATGTCTGGGACGCGATTGACGCCGCCTCGACGAAGCCGTTCGGGTTCATGCGCTTCACTCCCGGGCCGGGTGTCGGGGGGCACTGCCTTCCGATCGACCCCTCCTACCTGTCGTGGTGCGTGGAGCGAGCGCTCGGGCATAGCTTCCGTTTCATCGAGTTGGCCAACGACATTAACGCCCACATGCCAGACCATGTAGTCCGTCGAATCGCGACGGGCCTCAACGACCGGCGCCTTGCGGTGAACGGTTCGCGCATTCTGCTCATGGGCTTGTCGTACAAACGGAATACGGGCGATGCTCGTGAGTCGCCGGCCGTTCGTGTCGCCCAGCTGCTCGCGTCGATGGGTGGACAGGTCTTTGGCGCCGACCCCCACATCGTCGAGGCGGGCCCCCTCGACGGCTTGCTGACGCGGGTTGATGCGTCGCCGAAACAACTGGCGGCTGCTGACATCGTGGTCCTGCTGACCGATCACGACGAGTTCGATTTCGGCGCGATCGTCGAGAACGCCGGCTACGTCCTTGACTGCCGTCACCGCATGCGGGGGGCCAATGTCGAATACTTGTAAGGACGAACGAACACGGAGAGGCCGCCGATTACCCGTCCTCACGCGAGAGGGGCCTCAACAGTAATGGCAAGCGCTGAATCCTCGTTCGGGCCGGAAGCCGGTCGGGCAGCACAGAGGCGCGCCCGTTCCCAGGTCGCCCCGATTTCCGACACTGACGTGGCATCTGTGGCGGCGTTCATGCAAGCAGAGATGGGATCGGGCGTCAGCCAAGCCGACTGGATGCGTGTGATGAATCCACCGTGGAAGACCGAGCAACCGAACCACGGCTTCTTCCTTCACCAGAACGGACGCGTCGTCGGCGCTTACCTCGCGATGTATTCGGAGCGGATTGTCGACGGCAAGCGGCGCCAGATCTGCAACCTCGGCGCGTGGTGTGTTGCTGAGGCCTATCGGGCCGACGGACTCCGGATGATTCGATCGTTGCTGAGGCAAAAGGGTTACCTCTTCACGGATCTCACACCAAACCCCACGGTGGTGGCGCTCGACGGTCGACTCGGATTCACCGCGCTAGACACCACCACGTACGCCGTACCCAACTTCCCATGGCCATTCCGGTCGGGGGGCGTGCGTGTCGTGGATTCTGCGGAGCAGATCGAAGGTCTCTTAACTGGTCGAGATTACGAGATCTACCAAGATCACGCAGCAACCACAGTGCGGCATGCGGTGCTTAGCAAGGACGGGGCGACCTGCTACGTCATGTACCGACGCGAATGGTATAAACACCTGCCAATGTTTGCTACATTGCTTCGCATCAGCAACCCCGAACTTTTTCAGAAGTGCCAAGCCCACTTCTATCGGTATTTGCTGCTACGGCAACGCATCCCGGCGACCCTAATCGAACTAAGAGTTGCGGGACACCGCCCAACGAGGTCTATCTCTGTTCCCGGCCGCACGCGAATGTTCCTCGGTGAGAATGTGGATCCTGCGCACATCGACTACCTATACAGCGAGCTGACGTGTCTGAAGGACTGACGCACCGTCCTGCGGCGGAAAGGACGACCGCGGTATGAGGACTAACCTCCACCACCTCATCCAGGAGCATGCCCGATCCAACCCCGGTTCACCAGCGCTGACTTACAAGCGGGACACGCTCACCTACGACGAGTTGTGGGCACGGACCAGAAGTTTTGCGAACGGCCTGGGAGAACTCGGCATCGCACAAGAAGATCGGGTGGCTGTTTTTCTCGACAAGCGAGTTGAGACAGTAGCCGCCATCTTCGGTACGTCTGCGGCAGGAGCCGCCTTCGTGCCAGTGAATCCGCTGCTTAGGGCGGCTCAGGTCGGCCACATTCTGAGAGATTGTGACGTCCGGGTTCTCGTCACCTCCCCCGAGCGGCTGACACTGTTGCGCGGGGAGCTGCTGTCGTGCTCGGCGCTCGAACATGTCGTCCTCGTCGGGTCGCCGGCGACCAAGGACGAGACAGACACGCACTACCTGGTGCACGACTGGGAGAAGCACACGAATTCGACCAGCACCGCGCTTAATTCGGCCGCCATAGACCTCGACATCGCCGCGATTCTGTACACGTCGGGAAGCACGGGCCGCCCGAAGGGCGTAGTACTCAGTCACCGGAACTTGATCGTCGGCGCCGAAAGCGTATCCACCTACCTCGGCAACACTGCCGACGACGTGATTCTCGCAGCGTTGCCGCTGAGCTTCGATGCCGGGTTGAGCCAATTGACGACAGCTTTTGCAGTCGGTGCTCATGTGATCCTTATGAACTACCTTCTGCCAAGCGACGTCCCGCGATTGTGCGCCAAGCACGGCGTCACTGGTCTCACCTGCGTGCCCCCGCTGTGGGTACAGATCGTCGAGCAAAAGTGGTCGCCGGAGGCGAAAGCGTCGCTGCGATATTTTGCGACCACCGGCGGCAAGATGCCGAAGCCGGTCCTGGATCGCCTGCGCCAGATGTTCCCAACTGCCCAGCCGTTTCTCATGTACGGCCTCACCGAGGCCTTCCGGTCGACGTATCTCGATCCGGCAGAGATCGACCGCCGGCCCGGTTCCATCGGCAAGGCAATCCCGAATGCCGAGATTCTCGTCCTACGCGCGGACGGGACGCCTTGCGATCCAGGCGAGGAGGGCGAGCTCGTCCATCGCGGTCCACAGGTGGCACTGGGCTACTGGAACGACCCAGAGCGAACCGCGCAGCGCTTCCGGCCCCTGCCGCGTTCCGGCGCGCCATGGCGGACGCCAGAGCTCGCGGTGTGGTCCGGCGACACAGTCATCACCGACCCCGAGGGTTTCATTTACTTCGTCGGCCGCAGAGACGAGATGATCAAGACGTCGGGATACCGGGTAAGCCCTACGGAAATCGAAGATGCTGCATACGCAACGAATCTGGTACGCGACGCCGTGGCGCTCGGCGTGGAGGACGATGTGCTCGGACAGCATGTCGTGTTGGCGGTGGCGCCTGCGGTCGAAAACTTCGACGCCGACGCAATGCTCGCGCAAATGAAATCCACGCTGCCCCCGTACATGATGCCCCGATCGGTCGTGGTCCGCGATGCGATTCCTCGGTCGCCCAACGGGAAACTCGACCGGAACTTGCTTCGTGAGGAGTTGGCCACGTGACGCTGCGTACGATGATCGCGGCGTTCGGCAGCGTCGACGGCCAGCTCGCCGTCGGTGGTCTGCCGCTGGGCCGACTCACGGCGCGGATCGGATCCACGCCGTACTTTGCGTATGACCGCCGCCTCCTCACTGAGCGCGTCGAACTGCTACGGGCCACATTGCCGCCCGCCGTTCACCTCAGCTACGCGGTCAAGGCCAATCCGATGCCGGCGGTCGTGCAACACCTCGCCGGACTGGTCGATGCGATGGATGTTGCATCCACCCTGGAGATGCGTACCGCACTCGACACCCCGATGCCGCCGGACAACATCAGTTTCGCCGGGCCGGGAAAGACTGTGGCCGAAATCGAGCAGGCTGTCGCCGCGGGCGTGACCATCGAGATGGAATCTGCCACCGAGGCCCGGCGCGTGATTCAGGCTGGGAATGAACTTGGCATTCGTCCTCGGGCCGCGTTGCGCGTGAATCCCGACTTCCAGGTGAAGGGCTCGGGTATGCGGATGGGTGGCGGCCCACAGCAATTCGGGGTCGACGCCGAACTTGTGCCCGAGCTTCTTGCCGATCTGGCTGTCGCGGACCTGGATTTGGTGGGGTTCCACGTGTTCGCAGGATCACAGAATCTCAACGCCGAGATCCTCTGCGAGGCACAGCGAAAGACTGTCGAGCTCATCCTCGGCCTCGCCGAGAAGGCTCACGCACCCGTCCGCTACGTGAACCTCGGCGGCGGGTTCGGGATTCCCTACTTCGACAAGGACGGCCCCCTCGACCTGGCTGCAATTGGGGCCAACCTGTCCGATCTTGTGGACAACAGGATCGCGCCTCATCTCCCCGACGCCAAGGTCGTGATTGAACTCGGCCGCTATATCGTGGGGGAATGCGGTGTGTATGTAACCCAGGTGGTCGACCGCAAGGTTTCCCGCGGTCGCACCTATCTGGTAGTCGACGGCGGGATGCACCATCAGTTGGCGGCGTCGGGCAATTTCGGTCAAGTCATCCGGCGCAACTACCCCATCGCTGTCGGCAATCGCTTGTCCGAGCCGTCAAACTCGTCGGCCACTGTTGTCGGATGCCTGTGCACCCCGCTTGACCTGCTGGGTGACAACGTCAGTCTTCCGGACGCCCAGATCGGCGATCTCGTCGTGTTGTTTCAGGCCGGCGCTTATGGGCTGACTGCAAGCCCGACAGCCTTTTTGGGCCACCCCGCCCCTGTCGAAGTACTCGTCTAGCTACGTCGCGCATAAGGAGGATGTATTCGATGATGTTCAGTCAGGACACGCTCGACCGGGTGATCGTCGTGGTCGCGAAAACCCTTGGCATTCAAGACCGGGCGCACACGCTGGAGGCGACGACGGAGCTGTTCGGGAGCCTGCCCGAACTTGATTCCATGTCGGTCGTCGCCTTGTCGGTCAACCTCGAACGGGAATTTGACTTCGAGATCGACGACGAGGATTTCACGGGCGAGGTATTCGACTCCGTAGGCACGTTGGCCGCGTACGTTGAGCAGAACAAGCAAACTCAAGGATAGCTGGCATTAAGTTGACTAGTCGTCACAGCGAAACTCAGTTACGCAGCCTTGTTTCAGAAATCTTCGCGTCTGGAGAAGTGTTGTGCCCTTGTTGAATGTCAAAGCAAGGATCCGTCTTGCGCTACTGAGAATCGGCCGCCGCATGACGCCGGCACAGCTCGCGAATCTGAACGCCGCGCAAAGCTACCTTGAACTCGGCTACTGGCTGAAGCACGAAGCCGGTCAGACGCCCGAAGTTGTCGCCGATGACGAGGCGCTGTTCTCGGTTGCGCTCGCGAAAGTGGACGGCGCCAAACCCCTGTACTTGGAGTTTGGCGTGTTTGAGGGTAGGTCGATGCGGTGGTGGTCGCAGCACTTGCGCAATCCCGACGCCCGACTCGTCGGCTTCGACAGCTTCCAGGGCCTGCCTGACGATTGGCGGCCGGGGTTGCCCGCAGGCACGTTCGCCACCGCGGGTCCCCCCCTTATCGACGATGACCGCGTCTCGTTCCAGGTCGGCTGGTTCGATGACACCCTTCGCGACTTCGCGATCCCGGATCATGACCAACTCATCATCAATGTCGATGCGGACCTGTACTCCAGCGCCGTCACGGTGCTCACCTGGGCCGAAAAGCATCTACGCCCCGGCTCGCTCATCTATTTCGACGAGTTTCCTGACCGCGATCACGAGATGCGGGCATTGATGGAATTCCTCGACCGCGGGCAATTTGATCTCCGGCCGATAGCCATCGCCAACGGCGGCTTTCACTGGCTATTCGAGGTCGTGGCCTGACTCTGCAGAGCCAAAACGCTGACGAACGGCATTCCGGCAACCGGACACTTGCCGGCGTTTACAAGCAGGAAGTCGCTGCGCCGCAACGACTTCGTCCAGGCCAAAGGCATTGCGCGCACAACACCGACATACCTACGTCCCTTACACCGCTGCTAGCTCCCTCTGGCTTGCCGGGGGACGGGCACCGGGCTGTCGTAATCGTGGATGCGAGACTGTAATCCGAAACAGGTCAGTTCGCTGTAGAGATCGTCTATCTGCTCGGCTTCCAGGTCCTCGGAGCGGTACATTTTCGGCGGCCCGGCCATAAGCACCGATCTCGGCGGTCGATGCTTGACCGTCCTGAGCTCCGCGAGGGTCGCAGGCAGCCGGAACCGAAGAAGCAGGTACCGGTAAAAGTGCCGCGCACAATCGCGGTACATGTCGCGGTTGCCGACGTAGAGGACGGAAGCAAATGTCGGCCGACTCTGGATGCGGCCGTAGTCCTTTCGGAACATTACATAGCAGCTTCGATCGCCTTTGACGATGACAGCGTGGTGAACGGCCGCGGCAGCCTTGTGATCGAGGTAGATGGACCTGTCCCGCCCGCTGATCAACCGGCCGATTTCGGTCCCGGTGTCGATCACTTGCACTCCTTTCGACCGCAGTGGCCACGGAGTGTTCAGCGTCACCGCCCTCCTGGTGTCGAGCTCAGCGAAACCCAGGCGGCCGTTTAGGGCGACGATTTTGGGGTTTGGACTCAGGTCTGTGAAGGTGAACCCCTCCTGGCGAAGCAATGCTCGTAGTAGTCGCAATCCGATTGCTCTGTGGGGCTCCGCGACGCACCAGGTGCCGAGGTTGCAGAAGCGGTGCCGACGCCCGTCGATAATTCGCTCCGAGTACAAAGCCAGGTAAGCACCGACGACCTGTCCGCGGTAGCGCAACAGGTATCCGTGGTTGGGTTGAACAGGACTCCAAGACGGGGTCATCGCCAGAATCCAGTCGGCCACTGGAACTTTCGAACCCATCGTGGTGTGTAGGAACTGGGCCACCGGCGGTATATCGGCTTCGGTGATCGGCGCGATCTCGACGCGGCTGGCATCCGACACCTGGTAATGGTACTGCAGCACGCGCGACGTTCAGACGCTCACTGCGGCGGGTGATCACCGCGCGCCTCCGCCTGGATCGCAGCACCCACCAGCGCTTCAGACTGGTTACAAACCCGGTGAGGCGAAAGCGAGCCGTGCTAACGTCACGCGGAATCGACCATGCGGTGACGGGGACTTCGGAGGTAATCGGTCGTGCATTCAACGCGGAGCCAGGCACATTGGACGAACTCTGAACGACCATCACGCGTCGCTCACCTCACGGAAATCGGGCCCGCATGAGTCGCCTTCGGGAAGGCCTCGAACTGCTAGGTTCTGGCGCGGGGCGCCAATGGCTCTGGCGGACTGCTCGCAAGCGGTTCTGGTCGACCACGGTGTCGATCGGAATTCGTGACGACCTAAGCGTTCCTTTTAATGCGCCGCCAGCAAAAATTCCCCTAGTGGTGCGAAAACTGCAACCCGGCGACGACCTCTCACTGGTCGCCGACGAGCCTGGCCTGTCCGAAGAGGCGGCGCGGCATCGTGCCGACCAGCGTTGGTTACTGGAATCCGACCTGCCCGCTCCGTACGTCGCCGTCGATCCGGACGGCGCCGTTTGCTTCATCGCCTACTTGTTCACAGCCGAAGACAACCTCCGCATGCGGGCGCTGTGGGGACCTTTGGCTCCGCGGCTTGAGCCGGACGAAGCGCTGGTCGAAGGCATCTTTACGTCGGACCGGCACCGAGGGCTCGGGGTGTTCATGGACGCCGGCACCAAGATCCTCGACCAAGCCCGAGAACTGGGCATGCGGTACGCGCTCGGGTATGCCGGCGTAAAGAATCTCGGCACTTTCAAGGTGGCCGAAAGAGCTGGCTGGAAACGCCGCTACAAGCGAGAGGAACGCTGGCGTTTGGGTCGCCAGAGTGTTCGCTTCACGACCTTGACTGCCGACGAAGGCGCGACCTGACCCGGCGCTGAGTTGCCTGTCAGTTGGAGCGACGCTACGCCGGTCGCCGTCGCCTACGTCGAAGTGCGTACCTGACCGTTCTCGCTGCCGAGAAGGATGTCAATGGCGTTGCGCAGTAACGTATTGCCGGTGATCAGATATTGGGTCACGCCCGCGTTGGTCCAGATGCCGTAGTAGCGGTTGTCCCGGATGATGTTGTCTTCGACGAGCGCATTGACGACGTCGTTCAACAGGATCCCACTGCCATTGTTGTAGATGGAGTTTCGCCTGATGGTCAGGTTGTTGAGCGGCGCATGAACAGCTTGGATTCCGGCGTCCAGATTGTTGTACAGAACATTGTCTTCGATGATGGCGTAGTTGCTGTTGTTGGTGATCGCGATGCCACAGCTGCAGTTGTAGACCACATTGTGGTGGATCCAGTTGTTCGCGCCTGAGTTGTCGTGCATCTCGTCGGTACCGATCACGCCGCTGTACTCGCCGATTTCGATTCCGGCGCCGTTTGGGCTGACCGTGGTGCCGTTACGAACGCAGTCCGAGACCGTGTTGTAGCGGATCTCGTTGCTGTACTCATCCTCACCGTGCAAGTCGATGGCACCGGACACGGCTCCTGTGACCGTGTTGTGCTCCACCAGGTTGTGGTGCGCCTGCTGGATGAGGATGCCGTGACGGATCGTGGGTCCGACCGTGTTGTTCTTGATCCAGTTGTTGTAGGAGTTGTCGCCACTGATGAGCACCCCGTAACCGGAACCACCCCCGTCGAGAGCGGATGCGTTCTTGATCACGTTCCCGTCGACCAGAACGTTGTTGGCGTTCTCGAGTTGGATGCCGAACCGGCGATGCCGCTCGATGAAGAGGTCCTTTATCGCGATGCGAGAAACGGGACCGCCGGATTCAGATCCCACGGTGACACCGGCGTTGAAAACTTTCCCCGACGCCTGGGTGATGGTGAAGCTTGAGATGGTCAGGTTGTTGGTGCTGGGCGCAACGTAGATCACCGCGTAGGGGTTCGAGAACATGTACTCCATCGAGGAGAATGCGCTGGCCAACACAGTCCCCTGCTGCGACTGCCCAATGAGGGACACTCCAGCCTTGGCGACGATCGTCGATTTGATGTGATAGACGCCGTCCGGCATATACACGCTGTCGCCGGCTTGCGCGGCGTTGATCGCGCGCTGGATGGCGGCGGCGTCGTTGTCTCCGGCCATGTTCGACGTCGCACCGTAGTCGAGGATGTTGTGCGTTCGTCCCGTACTCTTGTCGGGCACCTTGAAGGGTTCGGACAGCCCGGAGTCGTATCCGTTGGGGTTTTCTGTGATTGGACCCGGCTCTGGGATGCCCTGGTCGGGCGAGCCTTGGCCGACGGCTTTCTTGATCGTCACCGTCACGACCTGAGAGATGGTGCCGCTAGGGGTCGCCTTACCCCCACCAAGTACTCGAAGCAGATTGTTCAGTAGACCGCTGAGCCCATGAGTGTGCGACGAAGCGTTGGTCTCACGCACGAGGACGGTGAACGTGTCCGTACCCCCGCTGGCTAGCAAAGCCGCCGTAGGTGTGTAGACATAGCTGCCGTCGGCGTGCACGACCACCTCGCCGCCTTTCGGCCGCTGGGAAAGCGTCACTTCCAGGGGATCGCCATCCGCGTCGGTGGCACCGACAGTTCCAGTCACGCTTCCGTTGGACGCCTGGCCGGAGCTCTGCACCGGGTTGGCGGTTGGAAGCTTGTTGAAGAACTGGCGCTGGAAGTTGAGAAGCATGGCTTGCAGCATGCTCCCGAAGGTCGTCGGTGCGGGCGCTGCCACCGCTGCGGTATGCGCGATTTGCTTGGCATCCGACGAAGTCTGGGCAGTCCGTTCGGCGCGCGAAGTGTCGACGCTAACCTTCGTGCTGGATGCGGACGGCGACGGCGAATCGATGGACACAATTGGGGCGGCTTCGGTCGTGGACGGATCGACTTCCGGCACCGATGTGATGGTGTCGTTGCCGCCCCCAATCTCGTCTCCTCGCTCTGCGCGATCTGAATCGGCCTTGCCGGGGCGCTCTTTTTCGAGGTCGGCCGCAGCCTCTTCGGTCCGCTCGCTCGCCAGCTCCTCGGCTTGTTCCGCCCTGTCCGAGATTTCCTCGGACAGTTCGCTTTCCGCCTCTGCTGTCTCGTCAGAGTCAGCTTCGTCTGAATCGCTCTTAGCACTCCCTGGACTATCGACGCCGTCTCCCGCGTCGGACGTCGAAGACTTCTTGTCCGGTTCAGCACCCAGCGACGCCTTCGTCGAGGTTGTCGACTTCGCCGAGGTGTCGCCGCTCGACGAGGAGCTGCTGGCGGAGCTGTCGGACCCGGCGCCGTCATCGGCATAGGCAACGCCCGCCCCTGTGCTCATCGCGGCGGCGATACCCACACCCACTGCACCCGCAGCAAGCCACGTGTAGGGCTCGATCCTGCGATGTTTCTTCCGGCCCGAATGCTGTTTTCGACTCTGCTTGCTCTCCGGCTGCGGCTCTTCCGGCGCAATTTCAGTAACCGCATGATCGAGATGCATGTGACTCCCCCGAGAGTGATGACTGTTTGGCCGAGTTCGCGGCTGACACGACAATGTTGAGACATCAAATCACGCCGTGTAGCAATTTCTGATTTTTGCCGTCATGCTGCTTTTACAGCAATGACAAATTGCTTTGCCATATATGACGTATGGAAAGTTACAATAATGCAATTCATGCGCGTTGCACTCACGCGGACGGTTGCAGCCGACAAGGTTAAATGACCTTGAACAGCTATTTCCAACGAGATGTATCTAATACCTTCGCAGATCTGCCACACCCGCGATCGCCCCGATGGTTAGCTCTTCAATTGTAGAGAAGAGTGTCCAACTTGCTGATCAGCAACTTTTTTTTATCCACTTGCAGAAACCGATTAGTTGCCAATAGCAAGTTCGATTACCATTTAGATCAATTAAATTCGCTAGAATCAATCTGCCAGGTCATAGGTGCGCCCTTTCGCTACGCATTGGACTACGCCAGCGAACTGCCAATCCCAGGGTTTCGCTCGACAAACCAGCCACACCCGACGTGTCGATCGCATTCGTGATGTCTCAAATCGCTTCACGGGCAGGCGTTTCCGTTGACCATAGTTGCCGTCGATCTGCAGCGACTTGGCCATTTCGCGACGAAAAGCTCACTTATAGCAAACAATATGGATTGCTGGCCGCTCTCCGCTGGGCCCGCGCCAATGGCCAAGGCCAATTTGCGGAAACTCCACAAGCAGGACCAATATCGGGTTTAGCGCGCGGTTCGGGCCTCCGGGCGCTACAGCTGAACAGCGGACACGAGACTTCACCGGCCCACGGTTGTCGGTTGCGGCTATTGATGCGTAGATTCTCTGTGTCGGCGACGGCCGGATGCAGAGCTGGCAACGCAGAGGGCACATCACTGAAGGAAGCAAGTACCAGCATGACCATGTCCGACAAGCCCAGCGCAGTCCTGGCCCCAAGGCCGAAGCCCCGGCGGGGAGACGCCCCAGCGTGATTCACAGGGACGCCCCAAGGTCAGACTCTGTGATGGTGGTCGGACCGGGTTCTCGATTCCTCTCGGGGATCGGCTATCACACTGCATCCATTGCAAATGCGTTCGCTCGAAGGGGCGATCCGGTCAGCGCCCTCTTGATCCGGGATCTCCTGCCTCGCCGGTTCTATCCAGGAAGGAACCGGGTCGGGACCCACGATCCCGGGGTGTTGCGGCTCCAGGCGGTGCCGACGCATGAGGGTCTGAACTGGTACTGGGGCAGGTCTCTTTTCCGAGCGTTGCGATTTCTTCGACAGCGGCGGCCCGAAGTGGTGTTGCTTCAGTGGTGGACAGCCGTGACCGCACACTCCTACGTCGTCCTGGCTCTGGGCGCACGGTTGGTCGGCGCCCGAGTGGTGATCGAGATGCACGAATCACATGACGTCGGCGAAGCCACTCTTCCTCTGATATCGCGATACGCCCGGCTGATGATGCGAATCCTTGCGCGCTCGATCAGCGGAGTCGTGGTGCACTCTGAGTCGGACATCGATGCCGTCTCACAACACTACCCAGCGCTCGCCCAGTTACCGTTCGCGGTCGTATTCCCGGGTCCGCTCGAGCATGCTGAACAAAGCGAGGGATCTACGGAGCGCCAGCAGCAACTAGAGACCGGGATGGTCCGGTTCCTGCTCTTTGGGGTGATACGGGCCTACAAGGGCATTGACGAACTGGCAAAGGCCTTTGCTCGCCTCGTGGAAGAGGGTGAACCTGTCCACCTCACGATCGCGGGAGAAGTCTGGGAGGACGCCGAGTTCGGGATGTCGACGATTCGCAGCACCGGTCCGCAGCACCACACCGTCATCCCCGGGTACATACCCGACGAACGTGTCAAGGACCTTTTCGATCAAGCTGATGTCATAGTCGCCCCGTATCGCCGTGCATCCGCCTCGGGGCCCGTAAATCTTGCAATGGAGGCAGGGCTTCCGTTGGTGACGACGCGGGTGCCAGCGCTTCAAGAGGCGTGTCGTGAGTATGAAGGCGTTTTCTTCGCCGACGTCGAGGACCCGACCGGTCTGCGGGAGGCGATGAGACTGTCTATGACGAAGGTCGGTTGCCGTTTCGCGAACCCCCACAGTTGGGATGCCAACGCGGATAGGTACGCCGAGTTCTTCGAGCTTGTCCTTGAACGGAGCCAGCGCAGTCCGGGGTGATCGGCGCCGAAAAGTTGGTGACCGAGGTCGCTCCCTAATACCCGGTCGCGTCGGTACTCTGCGGATGCCGGCGTCGCCCGGTCGGAGAAACGGAGGGATGGGTGTGAGGTCGGTCGAAGAAATCTTCTCGCAAACAATTGCGGTGAAAAATGCCGTACTCAAGAATCAGACGTTGCTCGAAACCGTCCGGGCAGTCGGAGATCGATTAATCGCCGGCTATCGGGACGGAGCTCGCGTTTTCATGTGCGGGAACGGAGGCAGCGCCGCCGACGCGCAACACTTCGCCGCAGAACTGACGGGACACTTCATCTTCGATCGACCCCCGCTGAGCGCCGAAGCGCTGCATGGGAACTCATCCCACCTCACGGCCGTGGCCAATGACTATGACTACGAGACCGTGTTCGCCCGCGCGCTGGAGGCGTCGGCGAAGCCTGGGGACACTCTGGTCGCGATAAGCACCTCGGGTAACTCCCCCAACGTCGTTCGCGCGGCGACGACTGCCAGGGACATAGGCGTCACGGTTGTGGCCATGACAGGCGAATCAGGCGGGCAGCTCGCGCAGTTCGCGGACTTTCTGATTAATGTTCCGTCCAATGACACGGGGCGTATCCAGGAGTCCCACATCGTATTCATCCACGCAATCTCAGAACATGTCGAGCACGCAATCTTCGCGCCACAACCCTGAGCCCGACAACAGTTTGGCGCTCCTCGCCATGATCGAAGCGCGCGCCGACGCCGAATGGTGCTTGTTCCTCGACCGGGATGGCGTCATCAACAGGCAAATCGTCGGCGATTATGTTCGTGGCTGGCACGACTTCGAGTGGCTACCGCATGCGCGTTCCGCGCTGCGGAGCCTCCGAGTGTGGGCGCCGCATCTGGTCGTCGTCACCAACCAGCAAGGCGTCGGCAAGGGCCTTATGCGATGCGAGGATGTCGCAGACATCCATCAACGAATGCGGACCGAACTCGCCGAACACAGCGTCGCGCTTGACGCCGTCGTATTTTGCCCACACCTCGAATCGTCGAACTGTGATTGCCGCAAGCCTCGACCTGGGATGGTGCTCAGTTGGCTGAGAGAGCATCCGTCAGTGGTCCCGTCGTTGAGCATCATGGCAGGTGACAGCCACACAGATATCGAGCTAGCCCACACCGTCGCCGCCGTTACCGGAAGCTGTGCAAGTATCCTCATCGGAGGGCGTGCAGACCAGGATGTGGCCGCCGACATGGCGTTCTCTTCTTTGTCGGACTTTGCAGACGCAGTTCAGCGCGTAAGGGGAGCGTGAATTAGATGACGGTGATTCGGGGGCGCGCACCGCTGCGACTGGGACTCGGTGGCGGCGGCACGGATGTCGACCCCTACTCGACCGAGTATGGCGGCCGGATCCTCAACGCCACTATCGACAGGTACGCATACGCGTTCGCCGAACTCGGGGATCCTGGCACGATTGCTTTTCGTTCCCCCGATCGTCAGCGGGACGGCATAGCCGGTATCGAAGATCCCGAGACACTGGAGGAAGACTTTCCGCTGCACGTCGCGGTTTACCAGCGCGTAGTGAACGAGTTCAACGGCGGCACTCCATTTCCGCTGCACCTCGCAACCCAGGTCGACGCCCCGCCCGGGTCGGGTCTCGGCTCGTCGTCCGCCCTGGTGGTGGCGATGCTGCTCACAACGTGCGAACTGATCGGGGTGACCCCGGGCCCCTACGAGCTGGCCCGACTGGCCTGGGAAATCGAGCGCGTCGACCTCGGGATGGCAGGCGGATGGCAGGACCACTATGCCGCAGCATTCGGCGGATTCAACTACATGGAATCCCGTCGCAAAGGCGAGATCGTGGTGAATCCGCTCCGGATCCGACGAGAAGTGATCGCCGAACTGGAGGCGTCTCTGCTGCTGTACTTTGGCGGGGTCTCGCGACTCTCCTCGGAAGTGATCGCCGAGCAACAACGCAACGTGGTCGAAGGTGACCAAGACGCGCTCGAAGCTACACACGCGATCAGGGCCGAAGCTTTGGAGATGAAGGATCTGCTCGTTGTCGGCGACATACCAGGTTTCGCGGATTCGTTGCATCGAGGCTGGGAGGCCAAGAAGCGGCTGGCTTCGCGGATCTCCAACCCGGCCATCGAGAGCGCCTACCGAGTGGCCCAGTCGCAAGGAATGATTGCCGGGAAGGTTTCGGGGGCCGGCGGCGGCGGTTTCCTCATGATGATCGTCGACCCTCGCCGTCGTATCGACGTCACCCGAAGCCTCGAGAGGGAGTGCGGCGGGTCGGTTGCTCCTTGCCTATTCACGAAGGCGGGTGCGGCCACCTGGCGGATCCCCGCTCGACAAACCGTCGTCCTGAGTTCGTGATCAAACATCCGCGGCACCGGGATCAATCGTGCAACTCGTAGTTCTCGCAGGTGGTTTCGGAACGCGATTGCGCGGTTCAATCCGCGAGGGGTTACCCAAGCCGATGGCCGAGATCGCCGGCAAGCCCTTCATCGTGCATCTCCTGGACCGCGCCATCGATCAGGGCGCTGACCGCATTCATCTCCTCGTCGGCTATGCGGCCCAGGTGATTATCGATTACTTGGGCGACAGCTATGGCGATGTGCCGGTGACATACAGCCGCGAGGATGAGCCGCTGGGCACGGGTGGGGCGTTAAAGGCAGCGCAGCAGTACCTCGCGGACACATTCATACTCGCCAACGGCGACACCTTTGCCGACGTGAGCTTCCGCGAACTGCTTGATCTTCTCGAGGTAGGGGTGTTGGCCCTGAGCCTCGCCCATATGAGTGATTCGTCCCGCTACGGGACCGTCGACGTCGCTGATGGAGTCGTGATCGGGTTCCGCGAAAAGCGCGACGGCGCAGCCGGACTGGTCAACGCTGGCGTTTACGCCTGTCGGAAAGAACTGCTGGACCTGTTTCCGGGCAAATCGTCGTTCTCGTTCGAAAGGGAGTTCCTCGAGCCCGAACTGTCCCGGATACAGCCGCAGTTTCTGCTGACCGCCTCCGAGATCATCGACATCGGCACGCCAGAATCGCTTGCGTTGGCCAACAACGTATTTGCGCGCAACAGCTCAACTTCCCACTTCGACCGCCGGACGTAGTAAGCACCGTTCGGCGACGGTCAATCAGCCGAGCGGTTCCTCCGTACAGTTCGATGGCGCTGGAAGACCGGAGAAGCGATCCTCGACCCAGCCGCTGATGTACGGACCGGCTTGCCAGAGCATGTCGATGTGATCCGCCCCCGGGATCTCGACTAGCTGAATGCGCCCTCCCATTGCGCAGCTCTGGGCCACCGCGACACGCACCTCGCGGGGAAAGACCAGAAGATCATCAAGTCCGATGACGACGAGCATGGGGCTTTGCAGCGGGCGCTGAGGCAATGCCACCTTGCGCATCGCATCGCGCAGATCATCGATGTCTTGCAGCGATTCGGGTTTCGTTTCCCGTGAGCCTCGCATACGGTCCGCAACCTCTGCCCACGGAACCGGCAGAATTGCTGGAACGGGAATATTCGGTTCGTTCGGCTCGCAGAAGCTGAGTCGCTCTCGATACGCCTCGGTCGAGCCGTGTAGGAACGAGTACTCGTCAAGATCGGGATTAAACCTGGCCAATCCCACGATGAAAGTGGGAAACAGGTTCCGCTGCGGCGCACTGAGCGAACCGGACCACACCTTGTCCGCAGTGTCCGTAACATTTGCCGCAGGCGCCAAAGCCACGCTACCCAACAGGTCGAGCCCGTCTCCGTAGAACGAGTTCAGCTCGTTGGCGGCCCACACCGCCTGACCACCCTGCGAATAGCCGACAGCCACCCATCGGGTGGAGACCGCGGGCGACAGATCGCGTAATGCTCGCACTGCATCAATGGTGTTGAAGGCCGCCGATCGCGGCTCGAGGTAGAGGTGAAATCCTGTCGGCCCGAGTCCTTCGTAGTCGGTGGCGGCGACTGCGTAGCCTGCGGCCAGCCAGGCCTCGATGATCGGCCCATATCCTTGAAGGTCTGGCTGCTGCGCCGGACCGCAGTTATGCCCGATCCCGGTGGTGCCGTGAGCGAGGGAGACGACAGGCCAGCCGCCCACCGGCGGCGTACCCTCCGGGACGGAGAAAAGTCCCGTCACCTCGCGGGCGCCGCCGTCCACTCCTGAAACCGAGGTGTAGGTGGCCTTCCAGGCTTGCCCAATAGCCGACTCGGGGCCGGCGCCGACTGGCTCGTACCGCTCCTCGGCGACCACGCGGCCACGTCTGTTCCAGACCTCGCCGGTCACCGCCGGCAGAGGTGCCACAATCGGGGCGGCCAACGGTGCCGGTGCTGCGCGGGGCTCATACAGTGACAGGGCC
Organism: Mycolicibacterium iranicum; assembly: GCF_002101705.1. Lineage (GTDB taxonomy): Bacteria > Actinomycetota > Actinomycetes > Mycobacteriales > Mycobacteriaceae > Mycobacterium > Mycobacterium iranicum. The sequence goes on from NZ_LQPC01000020.1 coordinate 294,576, forward strand.
ATCACCGGGATCAGCAGGAGTACCGCCAACACAAGTCGCCAAGCTGAACCCGCGAAATCCGCTAGGGCGGCACGAAATGGGGAAGTCTTGCTGTCCCGACGATGATGCATCACAATTCAATCCCTGCGCTGCACTTGCGGCGTAGGTTCCCTACGATCGCCCGTCCGCCTTCCTGTCGAGCTCAGCCGGGGCGGGCCGAGCGCGTGTGCGACGACAGCCTATCGAAGACGGCGACGACTACCGACGCGGCAGTGCTGTCGCTGCAGTATTGGTCGCGGTCACTCAGGACGGCGGAGAACGAACTGCCATGACCACGGCAGGTACCGCATCGGCGACTGCAAGAGCCGATAGATCCTCCGAACCTTGAGCGGAATCGCTTCGGGCGGGTAGTTGAAATTGCGAACCATCACAACATCGAAACCTGCACGTTCGGCTGCCGGCCGCAGGTGCTTCATAGTGACGCTGTAAAAATCGTGATCCCAGTCAACTGGCGCCAGCTTCCAGTAGCGACGCTGCCATTTTGGCGGCAACCAGCCCATGAAAGGAAGCCGACTGTGCGACTCGATGAAAAAGTAGGGGTTAGGGATCTGACCCACGACGACACCCCCTGGTCTGAGCACACGAAATATCTCGCGCAGGCTCGCTTCGCGGTCGTTCGGCGGGATGTGCTCGAATACGTTAGCGAACAGTGCGACGTCGAACCGCTGGTCAGGGAAGTCGAGGTTGTTGGCGAACGCAGGATAGAGGTGGGAGCCGGCGTCGGTCACGATTGGTTGCGGGAGGGTGGGGTCGATGCCGACCCAGGTAGACACCCTCGTCAGTTGACCCATCTGATCGGTCAAAGCGCCCCGTTGACAGCCAATTTCAATGCCGTCCGTCGCCTGGGGTGAGGCGTGCTCGTCGACAAGGTTCGCCAGCTGCCGGCTAAGAATCGCGTTGCGGGCCGCCCACTCGTCGTCGCTTTGCAACAGCTGCGAACCTAATCCGCTCATTGCAACCGCACCCTTCCTTTGCGTCGAACAACTGCCAAATGATACCCACCGACGCCCCCGCTCTCTCAGCGCGTCCAAAGTTTGCTGGTTATCACAGAAAGTTCAGCTGCCATTGTTTTCGGCAATGTCAAAAAACCCGGCGACTCCGGCTGTCACGACCGGTCCTAGGTGTTAATCTGCCGCCATGCGCCGGCCTTCGCTTCCTAGCTCATTTCACACCAAGGTTCACGAGACCTTCGACCGCCTCATCGAAAGAACTCCGACGGGACGCACCGAGTTCTTCGACCCGGAACAGTTCCCATGGATCGCCGACATCGAAGCTCGGGCCGACGAGATCAAGGCAGAGCTGGATGGACTTCTGACCCGTGTCGACGATCTGCCCAACTTCCAGGACATTCAAGAAGAACAGCAGCAGCTGACTCAGGATGACAACTGGAAGGTATTTCTCTTCCACGCCTACGGTGCACGCGCCGACGAGAACTGCCGGCGATGCCCCAAGACTGCCGAGATCGTCGAGTCCATTCCCGGAATGACCACCGCGATGTTCTCCGTATTGCGTGGCAGAAAGCACATACCCCCTCATACCGGTCCGTGGAAAGGCGTTCTGCGCTACCACCTCGCATTGCGCACTCCGACCGACGAGACTGCTGCCCGCATCCGTGTCGGCCACAGCATCAAGCACTGGACAGAGGGTCAGAGCCTGGTCTTTGACGACACGTTCGAGCACGAGGTGTGGAATGACAGCGACGAAACCCGCGTCGTGTTGTTTGTTGACGTCATCCGCAAGTTGCCGTGGTACCTGGCCATTCCGAACCGCGCATTCATCGCCGCCATACGTCGGTCTCCTTACATTCAAAGGGGCCTGGCCAATAACGAAGCCTGGCAAGAGACTCTCGGCGCCGCCAAGGCGATGTAACGGCAGCACACCACCGTCGCGGCAAGGGGTGCTTTTGGATGACGCCGGCGGTATCGACCCCGACCTGGCACCGCACACCGTGCCGGCCTATCAACCCGGCACGGACCCGGCGCTGACCCGCAGCGAGCTGGAGAATGCCTTCGCGTGAACGGCGCACCGCTGTGTGACCTGGTCCACAGCTTTTTCGCCCGCACGGCGCCTTTTGAGACACTGGCCAAATGAGTGCACCACGCAAATCGACACATCGCGAGGTTGCCAGGTTGGACCGCGTACCTCTTCCGGTAGAGGCGGCGCGCATCGGAGTCACCGGCTGGCAGATAACTCGCACCGGCGCCCGGGTCCTGTCCAAGATCACCGGGCGCGGGACGCTGCAACAGAAGATCGTCAAGCAGATCCCGCAGACGTTCGCCGACCTCGGACCGACCTATGTCAAGTTCGGCCAGATCATCGCGTCGAGCCCGGGCGCGTTCGGCGAACCGCTGAGCCGCGAGTTCCGCGGCCTGCTCGACCGAGTTCCGCCCGCGGACACCGACGCCGTCCACAAACTCCTTCGCGAGGAACTCGGCGACGAGCCGCAGAACCTTTTCAAGTCGTTCGACGAGAAGCCGTTCGCGTCCGCATCGATCGCCCAGGTTCACTACGCCACGCTGCATTCCGGTGAGGAGGTCGTCGTCAAGATCCAGCGGCCGGGAATTCGCCGCCGGGTCGCCGCCGACCTGCAGATCCTCAAGCGGGGAGCCCAAGTCGTCGAGCTGGCCAAGATGGGCAGGCGCCTCTCGGCGCAGGATGTCGTCGCCGACTTCGCCGACAACCTCGCCGAGGAGCTCGATTTCCGGCTCGAGGCGCAGTCGATGGATGCCTGGGTGGCGCACATGCACGCGTCGCCGCTGGGCGAGAACATCCGTGTGCCGCAGGTCTACTGGGATCTGACCAGCGAGCGGGTGCTGACGATGGAGCGGGTCACCGGCGTGCGCATCGACGACGTCGCCGAGATCCGCAAGAGGGGCTTCGACGGCACCGAGTTGGTCAAGGCGCTGCTGTTCAGCGTGTTCGAGGGCGGTCTGCGGCACGGCCTGTTCCACGGTGACCTGCACGCGGGCAATCTGTACGTCGATGACGACGGCAAGATCGTGTTCTTCGACTTCGGCATCATGGGTCGCATCGATCCGCGGACCCGCTGGCTGCTGCGCGAACTCGTCTACGCGCTGCTGGTGAAGAAGGATCACGCGGCCGCGGGCAAGATCGTCGTGCTGATGGGCGCCGTCGGCACCGTGCGGCCCGAGGCTGAGGCGGCCAAGGATCTGGAGAAATTCGCCGCCCCGTTGACGCTGAAGTCCCTGGGCGACTTGAGTTATGCCGAGATCGGCAAGCAGCTGTCGGCCCTCGCCGAGGCGTACGACGTGAAGCTGCCGCGGGAACTGGTGCTCATTGGCAAGCAGTTCCTTTACGTCGAGCGCTACATGAAGCTGCTCGCCCCGAAATGGCAGATGATGAGCGACCCCGCGCTGACCGGATACTTCGCGAACTTCATGGTGGAGGTCTCCCGGGAGCACAGCGACGAGCTCGACGCGTAGATGGAGATCCGCAGCGGCACCGCACCGTCCGGCGAACTGGAGATCTACTACGAGGACATGGGCGACCCGGGCGACCCCGCGGTCCTGTTGATCATGGGCCTTGGTGCGCAATTGGTCTTCTGGCGCACCGAATTCTGCGAGAAGCTGGTCGACCAGGGCCTGCGGGTGATCCGGTTCGACAATCGTGACGTCGGCCTGTCGAGCAAGCTGCCAGGCGCACATTCGGGCGCACCGCTGCTACCACGCATGGCGCGGTCCTTCGTCGGGTTGGCCAGCCCTGCGGCGTACACGCTCGACGACATGAGCGACGACGCCGCGGCGCTGCTCGACCACCTCGGTATCGGCGCGGCGCACGTGGTCGGCGCCTCGATGGGCGGCATGATCGCGCAGGTTTTCGCGGCCCGTCATCACAGGCGCGTCAAGACCCTCGGCGTGATCTTCTCCAGCAACAACCAGGCGGTGCTGCCGCCACCGGGCCCGGCGCAATTGCTGGCGATCCTGCAGAAACCGAAGGGCACGTCCCGCGACGCGATCATCGACAACGCGGTTCGCGTGTCCCAGATCATCGGCAGCCCCGGCTTCCCTGCCCCGGAGGACAGGCTGCGCGCCGAGGCCATCGAGGGCTACGACCGCAGCTACTATCCGGCCGGCGTCGGGCGGCAGTTCGCGGCGATTCTCGGCAGCGGCAGCCTCCGCCGCTACAACCGTGAGATCGCGGCGCCGACAGTGGTGATCCACGGCAAGGCGGACAAACTGATGCGCCCGTCCGGCGGCCGGGCGATCGCGCGGGCGATCAAGAACGCGCGACTGGTGTTGTTCGACGGGATGGGCCATGAACTCCCGGAACCGCTGTGGGACGACATCGTCGGCGAGCTGAAGACCACATTCGCCGAAGTGCCCTGACTCACACGTCAATTCACCAGCGCGAAGTTCCGCGTAGCATCCCGGTCAGGGCATGATCGCCGTCTTACAGGAGATCCTCTTCGGGCTGTGTCCTCAGGAAGGCCGAATGGCCTCACGAGAACCCCGCAACCTCACACCACATTTCGACGATGTGCAGGCACACTACGACCTGTCGGATGAATTCTTCCGGCTGTTTCTCGACCCCTCCCAGACCTACAGCTGCGCGTACTTCGAGCGCGACGACATGACGCTGGAGGAGGCTCAGCTGGCCAAAGTCGACCTTGCCCTCGGCAAGCTCGGCCTGCAGCCCGGCATGACGCTGCTCGACATCGGGTGCGGTTGGGGCGCCACGATGATGCGGGCGGTCGAGAAGTATGACGTCGACGTCATCGGCCTGACGCTCAGTGAGAACCAAAAAGCGCATGTCGAAAGGGTTTTCGCCGCCAGCACCGACTCCCGGGACAAGGAGATCCTGCTGCAGGGCTGGGAGGAGTTCGATCGGCCCGTGGACCGCATCGTGTCGATCGGCGCATTCGAGCACTTCGGCCGGGACCGCTGGGACGACTTCTTCACGATGGCCTACCGCGTGCTGCCCGAAGACGGCGCGATGCTTCTGCACACCATCACCGCCCTGACCATCCCGCAGATGATCGAACGCGGCATCCCGCTGACCTTCTCCGTCGCGCGGTTCATCAAGTTCATCCTCACCGAGATCTTCCCGGGCGGATACCTGCCGACCATCGAGCTCGTCGGCGAGCACGCCGGCAAAGCCGGATTCACCCTGACCCGCGAGCAGTCGCTGCAGCCGCACTATGCGCGAACCCTCGACCTGTGGTCCGCGGCTCTCGAAGCGCACCGGACCGAGGCGATCGAGGTCCAGTCCGAAGAGGTCTACGACCGGTACATGCACTACCTGACCGGCTGCGCGGATTCCTTCAAGAAGGGCTACACCGACGTGAACCAGTTCACGCTCGTCAAGCAGACCCCCTGAGCGGATTGGATCGCGCCACCTGCCTACCGTTACGCTGATCGCCCGGGGGCGCGTGTTTACAGAAAGATCGACCCGCGTCTTCGGTACGGTCTTCCACATCGCTGAACACTCAGGAAGCACGGAGCAGGTAACACATGTCTGATCAATCCACCGGCACGAAGGATATGACCCCTCATTTTGAGGACATCCAGGCCCATTACGACCTGTCAGACGACTTTTTCGGCGTGTTCCAGGATCCGACCCGCAAATACAGCTCCGGTTTCTTCACCGGCCCCAACTGCACGCTCTCCGAGGCGCAGATCGCCAACGTGGACCAGCATCTCGACAAGCTCGACCTCAAGCCGGGGATGACGCTTCTCGAGGTCGGTTGCGGGTGGGGTCTGACGCTGCAGCGCGCGATGGAGAAGTACGACGTCAACGTGATCGGCCTGACGCTGTCGAAGAACCAGAAGGCCTACTGCGATCAGCTGCTGGCCAAGCTCGATTCCAAGCGGACCTTCGACGTCCGACTGGAGGGCTGGGAGCAGTTCCACTCCCCCGTCGACCGGATCGTGTCGATCGAGGCCTTCGAGCACTTCGGCTTCGAACGCTACGACGACTTCTTCAAGATGTGTTTCGACGTCCTGCCCGAAGACGGCCGGATGACCATCCAGAGCAGCGTCGGCTACCACCCGTACAACCTGGCCGAGCGTGGCAAGAAGCTGACGTTCGAGCTGGCACGGTTCATCAAGTTCATGATCACCGAGATCTTCCCGGGTGGCCGCCTCCCCACCACCGAGATGATGGTCGAGCACGGCGAGAAGGCCGGATTCACCGTCCCCGAGGTGCTTTCACTGCGCAACCACTACATCAAGACGCTCGGCATCTGGGCCGACCGGTTGGAGAAGAACAAGGACGCGGCGATCGCCGCGACCGACGAGGAGAACTACCACCGGTACATGCGCTACCTGAAGGGCTGCCAGTACTACTTCATCGACGAGTCGATCGACGTGAGCCTGGTGACCTACCTGAAGCCGGCCGTCGCCGCCTAGCCGAGCCGAACATCCTCTTAACGAAGAATCCCCCGCACGCCTGAATGCGGGGGATTCTCCATACTGGCCCTCAGGCCGCAGCCGGGGTGTCGTTCCGGGTGTCAGTATCGCTCTCTGACGCGTCCTCGTCTGCGGTTTCGGCGACAGAGTCGTCGTCTTCGTCGGTGACGGCCTCCGTATCGGTGACGGCCTCCTCCTCGTCGACCACGACGTCCGTTTCGGTGGTGTCCTCGTCGCTGACGACGACCTCCGTTTCGGTGGTGTCCTCGTCGGTGATCACCTGTTGCTCGCCCTCGTCGACCACGACATCGGAATCCTCGCCGGTGGTCACTACTTCTTCGTCGGCCGGCGCGTCCGTGTCCTCATCGGACGTGACCTTCAGCTCCACCGGGGTGTCCTCGACGGGCGCGTCCTCCGCAGCGGCGGACGGAAGCTTTTCGTCTGGGGCGCCCAGCGCGACGACGGTGTCGTCGGCGTCCTTGGAGGTGGCCTGCTCGGGGATGAAGTTCCTGATGAAGGCCTCGACGCCCTTGACCGCCGCGACGGCGAAATCGATGCCGACCTTCACCCAATTCTGGAAGATCTTGAACGGCAGGATCGATGACGGGCTCGACACCCCGGGGTTACCGGTCCAGTCGAAGCCGAGATCGACGATCTCACGCAACACCGGCTCGGCGAGGTCCAGGAACGGCTTGGCGAGCCCCCCGATGCCGATCGAATTTGCCAGCGCGCGAACCACATCCATCAACGGCAGCGAGGTTGCCGGGATCATGATGTAGGAGTTGCCGAAGCTGTCGGTCCGGCAGTTCGAGGGGCTCAGGTCGCAGTTCAGCTGCGGCGCCAGGGTCGCGTCGGTGTATCCGTAGGGCATCGAGTCGTCAGGATCCTTCTCGGTCGGGTCTAGGTAGTACCCGTGCACCGTGTCGAACGCGGCGACCATGTTCAGGACCGAGAAGATGTTGCCCCAGTATTTCGGCGCGTAGACCACCGGGTCGTATTCGAAGCCGATCGAGGTGACGCCGATACCGGTGTCCACCGGCATCGCCGGATCGAAGGACACGTCGAGCACTGGGATGGGGTTGCCGAGGAAGTCCTGCAGCCAGGCCAGGCGCTGCCACAAGCCGCCGTCAGGATTTTCGATGCCGCCGATCGTGACGACGTTCAGCCGCTCCTTGACCTCGTCGGGCAGGTCGAGCAGTCCTAGCTCGGAGAGGGCGTTGGCGACTACCGCGCCACCCTGCGAGTAGCCGAAGATGTACACGTCCTCCTCGGAGGCCGGGTCCAGGAACGGAGCCAGCGCCGCCAGCAGGTTTTCGGTTCCCTCGCCCACCGAGACGTTCCACTTGTCGCAGCGGCCGGGCACGCACCAATTGGGGATGAAGCTCACCGGCCAGAACGATGCCGGGTACGGGATGCCGACGAGATCGGGGTCGGAGCAATCGACCGTGCACGCGACGCCGTCGATGTACCGACTCCACGCATTCTCGCGATAACCGCCGACGACGTCGGCGTTCGGCGTGCCGGTGCCGGGGACGATCAGCGCCGTCGCGCCGTACGCCAACGCCGAGACGAACGCCGACGCGATGGCCAACGCCATGGCGGTGAACAGGGACACGAAGACGAGAACCAGCGCGCGGGCCTGATGACGCATGCGTTAACGATCACATAACGACGCCGGCTGCGAGGGCCAATCAGCAAACTCCTTTTATGACATCCGCGCGAGCGCCTGCCGGACGAGAATGCCTCGCCCCGCTGGCCTCACCATCGGTCACATCCGACGTCCAGCGGTCCGCTGGCTATCTCGCCCGCACCAGCATTCCGGAGCGGTTCGGGCGAACGTTTAGGGAAACACCCGATTCCTCGTCAGACGCCGAGTGGCTACCGTCAAGAGAATGGGCGATGTCCGCGCGACGACGAACTTCCTCGCAGAGTGGTATCTGCCTGACCTGGCCGACGCCGCCGTCGACGACATCATGGCGCGGCTTCGCAGGGCGGCAACCGAACTCACCAGCGGGGGCGCGCGGGTTCGCCTGTTGGCGACGTTGTCGGTGCCCACCGACGAGGTTCTCTACGGGGTCTTCGACGCGGACTCCCCCGAGGCCGTAATTGCCGCCTGCGAGCACGCCGGTCTTCCCCAGCAGCGACTGTCGGCCGACGTCGTACCGCGCGTGATGTCCGAAACGTCGCCGACAGGTTTGCTGACCGGCGTCGGCGCTCCTGCGGGCGAGATTGCCCAAGCGCTCATCGCGCACTGAAGCCGCTGCAGATCGGCATTTCCGCTACGCCTCAGACAATTTCACGATTCAACGACGGTATTGACGGCAACGATGCTATGTTGCTGCACGAGGGTGCTCTTCGGCCGCCTCGTCGCGGATCACCAGGGGGATACCGTAGACCTCTGGCCGTATCGCCTGACTTGCCGTTCGTGGGGGATGGTCTGTCGTGGCGGGGCCAGGGTCGGCGACCGAGGAGCACTCTCAAAGACTCTGGGAGGCAAGAAGCCCCGCACCTGTGGTGCGGGGCTTCTTGTCGGTCTGGTTGACGGCAGCTAGGTCAGCTAGCCGGCTCCTCCGTGAAATTGCGGGTCACCGACGGGTCGACCGGGATGCCGGGGCCCGTGGTGGTCGAGACGACGACCTTCTTCAGGTAACGGCCCTTCGACGACGACGGCTTGGCGCGCAGGATCTCGTCCAGCGCGGCGCCGTAGTTCTCCGCGAGGGCCTTCTCGTCGAACGACGCCTTGCCGATCACGAAGTGCAGGTTGGCCTGCTTGTCGACACGGAAATTGATCTTGCCGCCCTTGATGTCGGACACAGCCTTGGCGACATCCGGGGTCACGGTTCCGGTCTTCGGGTTCGGCATCAGGCCGCGGGGGCCCAGGATCCGGGCGATGCGGCCGACCTTGGCCATCTGGTCGGGCGTGGCGATCGCGGCGTCGAAGTCGAGGAACCCGCCTTGGATCTTCTCGATCAGGTCGTCGCTGCCGACGATGTCCGCGCCGGCGGCCTCAGCGGCTTCGGCCTTGTCACCCACGGCGAACACGGCGACGCGCGCGGTCTTGCCGGTGCCGTTGGGCAGGTTCACCGTGCCGCGGACCATCTGGTCCGCCTTGCGCGGGTCGACGCCGAGGCGGATCGCAACCTCGACGGTGGCGTCCTGGTTCTTCGACGACGTCTCCTTGGCCAGCTTCGCGGCCTCCAGCGGGGAGTAGAGACGGGCCTTGTCCACCTTCTCGGCGGCGGCCTTGTATGCCTTGCTGTTCTTGCTCATTGGTTTCTCCTAGTTACTGAGTTGTGGTTTGTGATGATCGCTCTTCGCGTGAGCGCTCATCGCGAGCCGAAGCGGGCTCTCCCACAAGATCCGTCTTATTCGACTGTGATCCCCATCGACCGGGCCGTGCCGGCGATGATCTTGGCGGCCTGATCGATGTCGTTGGCGTTCAGGTCTTCCTTTTTGGTCTCGGCGATCTCGCGCACCTGATCCCAGGTCACCTTGGCGACCTTGGTCTTGTGCGGCTCACCGGAACCCTTCGGCACGCCTGCGGCCTTGAGCAGCAGCTTGGCGGCGGGCGGGGTTTTCAGCGCGAACGTGAAGCTGCGGTCCTCGTAGACGGTGATCTCCACGGGGATGACGTTGCCGCGCTGCGACTCGGTCGCGGCGTTGTACGCCTTGCAGAACTCCATGATGTTGACGCCGTGCTGGCCGAGCGCGGGACCGACCGGCGGGGCGGGGTTGGCCTGCCCGGCCTGGATCTGCAGCTTGATCAGCCCGACGACCTTCTTCTTCGGGGGCATGGCTGTGCTTTCTCTTTCTCTCCTGTTGGGGCGATGGTGCCCGCAGTTAAATCTTGGCGACCTGGTTGAAGGTCAGTTCGACCGGTGTCTCACGTCCGAAGATCGACACCAGGACCTTGAGCTTCTGCTGCTCGGCGTTGACCTCGCTGATCGAGGCGGGCAGCGTCGCGAACGGACCGTCCATGACGGTGACCGACTCGCCGACCTCGAAGTCCACCTCGATGACCGGACGCTCGGTGGCACCGACCTCGGCGGCCGCGGTCGACGCGGCGGTGGCCTTGCCGGGCTTCTTCGCCGCGGCGGGCGGCAGCAGGAACTTCACGACGTCGTCGAGTGACAGCGGCGACGGCCGCGACGTCGCTCCCACGAAGCCCGTCACGCCGGGCGTGTTGCGCACGGCGCCCCACGACTCGTCGTTGAGTTCCATGCGCACCAGGATGTAACCGGGCAGCACCTTGCGGTTGACCTGCTTGCGCTGACCGTTCTTGATCTCGGTGACCTCTTCGGTGGGCACCTCGACCTGGAAGATGTAGTCGCCGACGTCCAGGTTCTGGACGCGGGTCTCGAGGTTGGCCTTCACCTTGTTCTCGTAGCCGGCGTAGGAGTGGATGACGTACCACTCGCCCGGCTTGAGACGCAGCTCTTTCTTGAGCGCGACCGCGGGATCCTCGTCCTCCTCGGCTGCCTCTGCGGCCTCGGGCGATGCCTCGGAAGCACTGTCAAAGGCATCGCTGCCTTCGACGACGTCGGTCACCTCGGCGGGCGCGGCGTCACCGACAGCCTCGGCCGTGCTGCTCTCCTCGAGATGCTCGGCGGCTTCGTCGGCGATCACGACCGCAGGGTCTGCGGCCTCGGCGCGCGCCTCGGACACGCTCGCGGCTGTCTCGCCGTCGAAGCTGGTCACGTGTCAGTCCTCTCTTGATGTCTCTCGTGTGCCGGTGGCTGCGGTCAGCCGAAGATCCAGGTCACGAGCTTCGCCAGGCCCAGGTCGACCCCACCGATCATCGCCACCATGAAGATCAGGAAGAACAGCACGACGGTGGTGTAGCTGGCCATCTGCTTGCGGTTGGGCCAGATGACCTTCCGGAGTTCGCCGACGACTTCCCGCAGGTAGTTGATGACGAACGCGATCGGGTTCCGCGAGGGCCCGTCCTTGGGCTTCTTGGCCGTCTTCTTCTTGCGTTTCGGGCCGCTGCCGTCGTCCTTGGATCCCGAACCGTCTGCCTCGGGGGCATCGTCGGAATCCTCGGCGTCGGTCTCGTCGACCACGCGACGCGACCGCTTTCCGGTGGGCCGCATGGGCCGCGTCACCACCGCGGTCTGGCCGCGGGTGTCCCCGTCGTCGGTCTCGTTGCCGCTGTCGGTGTCCGCGGAGCTGACACCGTCGCGCTCGTCGCTCACCGCATGCCTTTCGTTCGTTGCCGGGTGGTCACCTTCCAGTATTGCAACCGGACGAGTTTCCACCCTTGTCGAGTATTCAGTTGAGCAGGGGCGACAGGACTTGAACCTGCAACCTGCGGTTTTGGAGACCGCTGCTCTGCCAGTTGAGCTACGCCCCTTCAGCGATGTGTTCAGGGCTCACACAATTTGCGCGCTCCCCGTTCGGTCGATCCGAGCCGACGGACAGCGCGCTTAACTGGGAAAACCCCGAAGCCCGAGTGTAGCGCGACCCGGGTCCCAGTTACTAATCCGTACCGGTGGCGGCGCCGGACGCCGCATCTACGTGCTGGACCGGCTTGCGCAGTACCTGACCGGTCTCGGGGTCCCATCCGGCGGAGATCGAATTGTCACCCTCGTGGCCCATGAGGGTGGTGAAAGACTCCATGACGACGGCCCCGGTGTCATCGGTCAGCACATTGCGGGTGGTAACGATGTCGGCGCCGAAACGTTCATCCACAGTCATGATCGTCAGCGCGCCGCGCAGCCGGTCACCCTCCTGGATCGGGCGGTGGAACAGGAACTTCTGATCCACCTGCACGATCTGCAGGGTTTCCAGACCCACGTCGACGTGCTGGAAGAAATGGTTCTGAATCATCACCGCGAAGATCGACATGAACGTCGGGGGCGCGATCAGGCCGCTGTGCCCGAGCTCCGATGCCGCGGCCACATCGTGGCTCGCGGGGTCTTTGGCTTTGACGGAGTTCGCATACTGGCGGATCTGTTCACGACCCACGACGAAGACGTCCGGGTATTCCCAGACCATCCCGCGGATGTCTGTCTTGAGTGCCATCTCTACCTACCTATGCCAGCTTCGCGACTGCGACGGCGCGGCCGAAGATCTTCTTCCCGCCGGCGGTGGCACTCAGCGCGATGGTGACCGACTTCGCTTCCGGGTCAACGGATTTAACGCGGCCGCTGAACACGATCTCGGCGCCCACACCGTCGTTGGGGACGGGGACGACGGCGGTGAAGCGGACGTTGTATTCGGTGACGGCGGCGGGGTCGCCAACCCATGCGGTGACGTATCCGCCACCGAGACCCATGGTCAGCATGCCGTGCGCGATCGCGGTGTCGAGGCCGACCTGCTTGGCGATCTCGTCGTCCCAGTGGATGGGGTTGAGGTCGCCGGACACGCCCGCATAGTTGACAAGGTCGGCCCGCGTCAGCGGAATGACCTTCTCGGGCAGTTGATCGCCGACCTTGACCGAACTGAACTCACGCAGTGCCATCTGTGAAGCCACTCTCTCCGTCTTCTTCGCTACGCCCCGCGAGGGTGGTGTAGTTCTCCTGAACGACATCGCCCTTCTCGTTGGTGACGATGTTCTTCGTGACGATGATGTCGGTGCCGTGCGCCTTGCGGATCGAGTCCACCCACACGTCGCAGTACAGGGTGTCGCCCGCCTTGATCGGCAAGAAATACTTGACCACCTGGTCGACCTGGACGATCTTGGCGTCACTGATGCCGACGTTGTTCGCCGAGAACATCGCCAACTGCGCCTGGTAGCCGAAAATCGACAGGAATGTCAGGGGCGCCACCAGCGCGTCATGCCCGAGCGCTGCGGCGGCCTCCTCGTCGAAGAACGCCGGATCGTCGTTCTTGACGGCGGTGGCGTACTCGCGAATCTTCTCGCGTCCCACGACGTAATGGTCGGGGTAGCGGTAGTGCACCCCGACGAGAGCGTCCAGGAAAGACACGAGTGTTGAACCTACCTAGAAGGCCTCAGCAACCGTTGCATCGCGGCGCCGGCCCAGTCGTGTCGCTCAGCGCGACTCTTTGTGGGCCTGGTGCTTACCGCAGTTCGGGCAGAACTTCTTGATCTCGAGGCGGTCGGGATCGTTGCGGCGGTTCTTCTTGGTGATGTAGTTGCGGTGCTTGCACACCTCGCAGGCCAAGGTGATCTTGGGCCGTACGTCAGTACTGGAGGCCACGTCAGTCGTCTCTTTTCTTCTACGTTCGCGTTCGTTGCTTGTAGCGGTGGGGAGGCTCGATCTCCCGACCTCACGATTATGAGTCGTGCGCTCTAACCAGCTGAGCTACACCGCCCCGGCTCCCGGGCACAAAGCCCGTATCCACCGAGCCCCCTAACGGAATCGAACCGTTGACCTTTTCCTTACCATGGAAACGCTCTGCCGACTGAGCTAAGGGGGCCTGCGCCCGCGAAAGTGCCGCGAGCCTTAAAGAGGGTACATTCTCCCCGTTTCCGGCGCCAAACCGCTGGTCGTCGGCGGGCTTTCGCGGCGTTCAGCCTACGCTGGCCCCATGGCTGACACCGACCGCCTCTATTTCAAGCAGATGCTTTCGGGCCGCGACTTCGCTGTCGGCGACATGATCGCCCAGCAGATGCGCAACTTCGCCTATCTGATCGGGGACCGCGAGACCGGCGACACCGTCGTCGTCGACCCGGCGTACGCGGCACAGGACCTGGTGGACGCACTGGAGGCCGACGGCATGCACCTGTCGGGAGTGCTCGTCACCCACCACCATCCCGATCACATCGGCGGTTCGATGATGGGCTTCGAGCTCAAGGGGCTGGCCGAACTCCTCGAGCGGACCAGCGTTCCGGTGCACGTCAATGCCCACGAAGCCGACTGGGTTTCGCGGATCACCGGCATCGCGGGCAGTGAACTGACCCGCCATCAGCATGGCGACAAGGTGTCGGTCGGCGACATCGACATCGAGCTGCTGCACACTCCGGGCCACACCCCCGGCAGCCAGTGTTTCCTGCTCGACGGGCGCCTCGTCGCCGGCGACACCCTCTTTCTGGAGGGCTGCGGGCGCACCGACTTCCCCGGCGGCAACGTCGACGACATGTTCCGCAGCCTGCAGGCGCTCGCGCAGCTGTCCGGCGACCCCACCGTCTTCCCCGGCCACTGGTATTCCGCTGAACCGAGTGCGTCGCTGTCGGACGTGCGCAGCACCAACTACGTGTACCGCGCGAGCAATCTGGACCAGTGGCGGATGCTGATGGGCGGCTGATGCCAAACTGCCGTTGAGATGTCACTGAGCCAATAAGCGCCCTCCGAATCGTCAAATCGAAGACGCCCGGCAGCCATTCTGGCAAACTCAGGAACCGGCGCTAACCACACTTACGTGGGGGGTCTTCGTGAAGAACATCGCGCTGTGTTTCGACGGTGCGCGTGGCATCGGTGGTACCGGGGGAACCACCAATGCCACCGCCGCAGCAGATCTCATGAGCTCAAGCGACGAGCAGGTCGTGTGGACTTCGGCCTGCGCCGGCGCGGGTGGCCTATTCCGCGGTCGTACCAACGGGGTGGACGCCGCGCGCGCGGCGATCGCGCAGGCATACGACTTCCTGGTTGCCGAGTGGTCACCCGGGGATCGTCTTTTCCTGCTGGGCGCGGGTCGCGGCGCCGCCTGCGCGCGGGCGCTGGCACATCTGCTGGGGACCGTCGGCGTGCTGCGCGACGACATTCCCGGCTGGGACCCCCAGGATCTGCGCCGGTACGTGCTGT
The DNA here is from genome assembly GCF_002101705.1 of Mycolicibacterium iranicum. Classification (GTDB taxonomy): domain Bacteria; phylum Actinomycetota; class Actinomycetes; order Mycobacteriales; family Mycobacteriaceae; genus Mycobacterium; species Mycobacterium iranicum. The sequence goes on from NZ_LQPC01000020.1 coordinate 309,691, forward strand.
CCACGCATGTCCTGCCCCGCACTCACCGCGACGACACGGACTGGGAGCACATCGGCAGGCTCGCCGCTTGCCTGTCCGGACGCTTCACCGTGGCGGTGGACGTGCACTTCCTCGGGCTGTGGGACACGGTCGCGCTGTCGCGTGCCGGTGCGGCACCGCTGGCGGGAAACGTGCTCGCGACCAGGCACGCGGTCGCCATCGACGGCACCGGGCAGCGGTTCGGTATGCAGTTGCTCGCAGGCTCCGGCACCGCCGTGCAGGAAGTGTGGTTCCGCGGCGCCCACTGCGACGTCGCCGGAGGCCACAATGCGTGCTCCACGCTGGCGGGCATCGCCCTCGACTGGGTGCTCGACGGCGCCGAGCAGGCTGGGGCCCTGGTGCGGCGGTGCCCGCAGCGGGCTGTGCCGACTGCCGACGATGCGCTGGCGGGCACCACCCACACGGTGTCGTTCCGTCAGCTGCCCGACGACGCGTATGTACACGCGAGCGTCGAGAGTTACCTGCGGGCGCATCCGTCGTACTGGCGGCGGCTGCCGGCGCGCGTGACGTGGGCCGACACCGACTGGGCGTCCCGCGCCGAACGGCTGGTGCCGGGCCCCGTGACACCCCCGTCCATCACGGAGATCCCGGCACTGGCCGTCCCCGAACTACTTCCAGGCTGAGCCGACCCCGCACTCCCACAGACCGAGCCGCGGCACCCCGCTGGTGCGGCGTGCGCGGCGGCGCCTGGCAGCGCGCTCGGATTCCAGATGTTCGACCGGCCGCTTCCGCTTCGCGCGCATGGCATCTCCTTTGGCTGGGGCGCGGTACCCCCTCGTGTACCGCGCTGAACCGACGCTAGGAATCCGCGCCGCCGAAGTCGTGCGTAGTGCACTACGCCTTCTCACGCAGCCCGGCCCAGCCCGCCTAGGTAGTGCTGTTACGTTCGTCCCATGACCAGCACCGTGTCCTATGAGCTCGCGGATTCCGTCGCCACCATCACCCTCGACGACGGCAAGGTGAATGTGCTCGGCCCCGCTATGCAGGCCGCCATCAACGACGCCCTCGACCGCGCCGAGGCGGACAAGGCCAAGGCCGTCGTGCTCGCAGGCAACGCCCGGGTGTTCAGCGGCGGATTCGATCTCGCGGTGTTCCAGTCCGGGGACGCCGCGGCGGCGCTGGGCATGCTTGCCGGGGGGTTCAAACTCTCCCTGCGCACCTTGACATTTCCGGTTCCTGTGATCATCGCCGCGACGGGTCCCGCGATCGCGATGGGATCGTTCCTCCTGCTCTCGGCCGATCACCGTGTCGGACAACCGAAGACGAGATGCCAGGCCATCGAGGTCGCGATCGGCATGACCATCCCGATCTCGGCGCTGGAGATCATGCGGGCGCGACTGACCCCCGCCGCGTTCGAGCGCGGCGCCGCACTGGCCGCCACGTTCGCCGGCGACGAGGCCGTCGCGGGTGGCTGGCTCGACGAGATCGTCGAGGCCGACCAGGTCCTCGCCCGGGCCCAGCAGGTGGCCGCCGAGGCGGCGGCGACGCTGAACGCGGGCGCCCACCTCGCCACCAAGCTCAAAGCACGCAAGGGTGCGCTCGACGCGATCCAGGCGGGGATCGACGGTCTGGCAACCGAATTCAGCCTCGGCTGACTACCCCGCACTTCCGCGGAATAGCATTCCCGGCTGCGATTCCGATCGCTTTCACAGCCCTGGCTTCTCGCTCGCGCGAGTGCCGGGTGCGATGATGGCTCCGTGACCCATATCCGGGGCCGAATCTGGCGCGACGGCAAGCCCGTCGACGATTTCGAGTTCTCGAAGATCTCGGACTGCCTGGCCTCCGAGGACACCCTGGTGTGGTGTGACATCTACGACCCCGACCACGCCATTCTCAAAGATCTGGCGGTCGAGCTCGGCCTGAACGAGTGGGCCGTCGAGGACGCCCTCGCCGAAGCCGAGCGGACGAAGGCTGTCGTCTACAGGTCTCACACGTTCTTCACGGTGTACGGGGTGTCGGTGATGGACCCGCGGCCCGAGGATCCGGCCGAGCCCACCCTGGAAATTCATCGGATCTCCGGATTCGTCCTGCCCCGCGGCCTGATCACGGTGCGCCTGTCACCGCACTTCGACATGGACAAGGTGTCGCAGCGCTTCGACGAGCTCGGCGGCCAGGAGTACGGCGTCGGGTCGCTGGTGCACGGCCTGCTCGACGTCGTGGTGGACGGCCACTTCGACGCGGTCCAGTCGCTCGACGACAGCATCGAAGGCCTCGAGGACGACCTGTTCGCCGAGAAGCCCCTGCGGGGAGGATTGCAGCGCAAGACATTTCAGCTACGTAAGGACCTCGTGGCCCTACGCAGGGTGGTCCTGCCGATGCGAGAGGTCGTCACGGCGATCCAACACCGCAGGATGGACGCCAAGACCTCGGTCGAACTCGACCCCGTGTATGCCGACCTGTACGACCACGTATTGCGGGTGTCCGAGTGGACGGAATCGTTGCGCGACATGATCACCACGGTCTTCGAAACCAATCTGTCGCTTCAGGACGCACGGCTGAACACGGTGATGAAGAAGCTGACGGGCTGGGCGGCGATCATCGCCGTCCCGACCGCCATCACCGGCTTCTACGGCCAGAACGTCGCGTATCCCGGTATCGACACGTTGGGCGGCTTTGTGACCAGCACTTCGATCATCGTCATCATCGTGTTGGTGCTGTACTGGATGTTCAAAGCGCGGGATTGGCTGTGACGTCGAGGGTTCCGACGACACGGCCCGCGGTCCGGTAGGTCACGAAGAAGCCGTCGGCACGCTCGGTGAGGTCCGACGACCCGTAACTGCCGCCCCAACCGCGGTAGCTCAACTCGAATTGCCCTATGGCGCAGGTGAATCCGGGTACCTTGTCCCATTTGGCGGAGGCCCCCGCCGCGGTGAGGCCGGCCACGAGACCCTGCTGCGCTGCATCGCGCCAGTGTTCGGCGATGACGGGCCTGCCGGCGGCCACGTTGTGGGCGATGGTGACATCGCCTGCGGCGTAGACGTTCCGGACCGAGGTGCGCATGTGCTGGTCGACGACGACGCGGCCGCCGCGGGTGGCGAGGCCGGCTTCGGCGGCCAGCCGGATGTCGGGTCGCACCCCGGTGGCGGCAACAATGACGTCACCGTGCATGGTGTCGCCCGAGGACAGGGTGACAGTGGTATCGCCGACGGCTTCGACGGTCGCGCCGGTCACCACGCGCACGCCGGCGTCGGCGAGGATGTCGGCCACCCGCTTGCCGACGTCGGTCCCGAATCTGCGGTGCAGCGGGACGTCTTCGGGGACCACGACGGTGGTGGCGAGCCCGAGGCGCGCCAGACAGCTCGCGGTCTCACAGCCGATCAGCCCGCCGCCGATGACCACGGCGGAGTCTGCGAAGCGGGCGGCCATCTTCAGGGCGACTGCATCGGCGAACGAACGCAGCGGCTGCGCGGTGTCTCCGCCGGGTACACCGAGGGGAACGGCGGCTGAACCCGACGCCACAACCAGATGCCAGTACGGGTACCGCGCACCACCGCGGGTGACAACCTCCTGCGCGTCGACGTCGATGTGTTCGACCGTCACGCCGAGCAGAAGGTCGATGTTGTGGCGGGCGAACCACCCCGCGCTGTGCAGGTCGAGATTCGTGTGACCGCCGCCGAGGAAATCCTTGCTGAGAGGGGGCTTGGCGTAGGGAAGTGCAGGGTCGGAGGACAGAATCCGCACGGGGATGTGCGGATGCCTGCGGCGAAAGGTCTCCGCCGCGCTGATGCCCGCCGGACCACTGCCGATGGCGAGAAATCCCGGTGCCGCCATTCTTCGGGAGTACCACCATTGAATGCACCCCAATCCCGGCACGGGGCCGGGTGTCAGCCTTTGGTCAGATTCGCTGGCATGTGCCGCCCGGTAATCGTTGAGCATCGGCGATCAGATGTGAAAATATCTGCGCATGGAGCCTTACGGGGATCCCGAAGCACGCATCCGGGATCTCGAGCGCCCGCTCGCCGATCGGGCCCAGTCCAACGAGCTGGGCACCCAGCCCTACGAAGCACCGCCCACGCCCTCGACCGAGCCCTATCAGTACGTGCCGCCGCCGCCGTCATCGGACCCCTATCAGGCGCAGCCCTACGGGCAGTACGGCTCCCAGTACGGCACACCGCAGTACACATCGCCGTATTACTCGGCCCCCCAGCAGGTCGTCCAGAAGCGCTCATCGACCACTGCGCTGTGGATGATCCCGCTGGTCGTCGGCGGCATCATCGCGGCCGGGGTCGCCGCCATCGTCCTGTACTTCAACACTGCCGACCCCGACACCTACAGTTTCGACCCCAGTCCCTCGATCTCCGGCGGCGGCGGCCCACTCGACACTCCCACGCCGCCCGTCGGCATCCCTCCGATCGATCCGGAAGATCAGGTCATCACGGTCCAGGCCGGCGGCTCGGTCAGCGTCAGCGGCGTCGACAAGAACCAGACCATCGTCTGCAACGGCGGAACCGTGAGCGTCAGCGGCGTGGAGAACGTCGTCGAAATTCAGGGCAGTTGCGGTGTCGTGTCCGTCTCGGGCATAAAAAACATCGTCACCGTCGACACCGCGCAGACCATCAGCGCGTCGGGTTTCGAGAACCGCGTGACATACCGCTCGGGTGAACCGCAGATCACCAACAGTGGACCCGACAACGTCGTCGAGCAAGGGTGAGCGAAAGAACGACGGCGCCAAGACTGTCGGGTCAGTTCTCGAAGGCGCTGCTCGGGAGGGTCGCCGACGAACTGTCCGGGGCCCTCGTAGTCTGACCGTCGATGGCGTTCCACCTCCACCGGGCCGACCGCACCGATCTACTGGCCGACGGCCTCGGCGCACTGCTGGCCGTCCCGCCCGCCGATCCGTTCGCCGAAGACCTCGTCCTGGTGTCGGCGCGCGGCACAGAACGGTGGCTCAGCCAGCGGCTCTCGCACATCCTCGGGGCGAGTTCCGAAGGAGACGGGATCTGCGCCGGTGTGACGTTCCGCCACCCTCGGTCGCTGATCGCCGAACTGACGGGGGCCGTCCATGACGACCCGTGGGCACCGGACGCGATGGTATGGCCCTTGCTCGAGGCGATCGACGACAGCCTCGATCAGCCCTGGTGCGCCGCACTGGCCACCCACCTGGGCCAAGCGGCCACCGGGGAGGAGAAGGAGCTGCGCGCGGGTAGGCGGTACGCGGTCGCCCGTAGGCTTGCCGGCCTGTTCGCGTCCTATGCCAGCCAGCGACCGATGCTGCTCGCCGGCTGGGCCGAGGGCCGCACTGGGGACCTGGATGTCGACCTGAGGTGGCAACCAGAGCTCTACCGCGTCCTGCTCGCCAGGGTGGACGCCGATCCACCACACGTCCGGCATGCGGAAACCATTGCACGACTGCAGGCTTCGCGCAGCGAGTTGCCCGACAGGCTGTCGCTGTTCGGGCACACCCGGCTGCCTGCCACCGAGGTCGAGCTACTCGCGGCGCTGAGCACCCATCACGAACTGCACCTGTGGCTCCCGCATCCCAGCGAGCGCCTGTGGGAATCGCTGCGCTCCGTCGGCGGCATTGTGCCCCGCCGCCACGACACCTCGCACCGCGACGCCGGCCATCCCCTGCTCGCCACGCTCGGCCGAGACCTGCGCGAGCTGCAGCGCGGTCTGCCCGCCGCATTGGAGACCGACGAGTGTCTCGGTTCCGCCGCGCGCCCGGCCACCCTGCTCGGCTGGCTGCAATCCGACATCGCTGCCAACGCCGCACGGCCGCAGGGACGTTCCTTCGATCCGGCGGACCGGTCGGTGCAGGTGCACAGCTGCCACGGTCCGGCGCGCCAGATCGACGTACTGCGGGAGGTGCTGCTCGGTCTGCTCGCCGACGACCCCACACTGGAGCCGCGCGACATCCTTGTCATGTGCCCCGACATCGAGACCTACGCACCGCTGATCGTCGCGGGCTTCGGTCTCGGGGACGTGGTCGCCGGAGCGCATCCCGCCCACCAGCTGCGGGTGAAACTGGCCGACCGCGCACTCACCCAGACCAATCCGCTGCTGGCCGTCGCCCGGGAGCTGCTCGGGCTCGCCGGCGGACGTGCCACTGCCAGCGAGGTTCTCAATCTGGCGGAGGCTCCTCCCGTTCGGCACCGCTTCGGATTCTCCGACGACGACCTCGACGCGATCGGGAACTGGGTGCGTGAGGCCAACATTCGGTGGGGTTTCGACCGCGACCACCGCCATCCGTACGGGGTCGACTTCGTGCAGAACACCTGGCGTTTTGGGATCGACCGGGTGCTGGCCGGTGTCGCGATGTCGGATGACTCGCACGCCTGGCTGGACACCACCCTTCCCCTCGATGACGTGAGCAGCAATCGGGTCGAGCTCGCCGGCCGCCTCGCGGATTACGTCGAGAGCCTGCGGGTCGCCGTCGAATCACTATCGGGGACAGGGCCGTTGAGCGATTGGCTGACCGCTCTGTCCGCTGGCGTGAACGCGCTGACCGCCGTCGCCGACACCGACCTGTGGCAGATCAGCCAGATGGAGCGCGAGTTCGACGCGATCCGCACCGATGCGGGCAGCCGCAGCAACATCATGCTGCGTCTCTCCGATGTCAGGGCGCTACTGGATCGCCACCTCGCGGGACGACCGACACGCGCCAACTTCAGGACCGGCACCCTGACGGTGTGCACGATGGTCCCCATGCGATCGGTGCCGCATCGCGTGGTCTGCCTGGTCGGTCTCGACGACGGCGTCTTCCCCAGATCGGGCGCGATCGACGGTGACGACGTGCTCGCCCGTGAGCCGATGACCGGCGAACGCGACATTCGTTCCGAAGACCGCCAATTGCTGCTCGACGCCATCGGCGCGGCGACCGAGAAGCTGGTGCTCACCTATGCGGGGACCAATGAGTACAGCGGTCAGCGCACGCCGCCCGCCGTGCCGGTGGTGGAGCTGCTCGACGCACTCGATCTCACCACACCGGAGCCCTTGCGCACGCACGTCCTCATCGAACATCCGTTGCAGCCCTTCGATATCGAGAACGTCACCCCGGGGGCGCTCGGTATGCCTGCGGGCGAGCCGTTCACCTTCGACACGACGACGCTCGCCGCGGCCCGGGTCGCGGCCGGTCACCGCGAGCAACGTCCCCACCTTCTCGGTGAGCCGTTGCCCGCGCAGCCGCCCACCGATGTCGCGCTCGACGAGCTCGTCGCGTTCTTCCGCGACCCCGTCAAGGGCTTCTTCCGGGCACTGGATTACACCCTGCCGTGGGATGTCGACGCCATCGACGACGCTATGCCTGTCGACGTCGATGCGTTGCAGGAGTGGAAGATCGGCGACCGGATGCTCGACGACATGCTGCGCGGCATGACGCCCGGTGACGCGCAGCAAGCGGAGTGGCGCCGCGGGTCGCTCCCTCCCGGACGCCTCGGCTGGCGCAGGAGCCAGGAGATCGCGGCGCGCTCGGCCGCCCTGTCCGACGCGGCGCGGCAGCACCGCAACCAAGAGCCGAGGGCGGTCGACATCGACGTCCAGATCGGGCCGCATCGGCGGGTCACCGGCACCGTCCCGGGGCTGTACGGCGAGCGGATGGTGGACGTCACGTACTCCAAACTGGACGGTAGACACCTGCTGGCGTCCTGGATTCGGTTGGTGGCATTGACCGCTCGCCATTCGGGCACGGACTGGCTGGCGGTGTGTATCGGTCGGGGCGGGAGAGGTGCCGAGACGAAACAGCGTGTGCTCGGACCGCCGGAGTCCGCAGCCGATGTGTTGCGCGACCTGGTCGCGATGTACGACGCGGGTCGGCGCGTACCAATTCCGCTGCCGCTCAAGACGTCCTACGCGTGGGCCCAGGCGCGGTACAGCCGCGGCTGGCCGGAACGCGAGGCCCGCTTCAGGTGGAACACGGGCAAGTTCCCCGGTGAGAACTCCCAGCCTGCGCACGAACTCGTCTGGGGTCGGCGTTCCCCGGTCGAGGTCCTGATGACACCGGTGCGGCCCGGAGAGGAGTGCGACGGCGAGAAGACTCGGCTGGGCGCCTACGCCGCACGGCTGTGGCTGCCGATGCTGCATGCTGAGAGGGCCGCAGAGTGACAGGACCCTTCGAAGACACGGAACCTTTCGATCTTCTCGGCCCGCTGCCGGCACCGCGGACCACGACAGTGCTGGAAGCCAGTGCCGGGACAGGCAAGACGTTCGCCCTGGCCGGGCTCGTCACCCGCTACGTCGCCGAAGGTGTGGCGCCCCTGGACCAGATGCTGCTGATCACGTTCGGCCGCGCGGCCAGTCAGGAGCTACGGGAACGGGTGCGCAGCCAGATCCGGGATGCGCTGCGGGCTTTCGACGATCCGGCAACGCCGGCAGACAACGAGATCATTGCGCATCTACTGGCCGGCTCCCCGGAGGAGCGCGCGGAACGTCAGCGGCGGCTGCGTGACGCACTGGCCGGTTTCGACGCCGCGACGATCGCCACCACGCATCAGTTCTGTCAGCTGGTGCTGCGCTCGCTCGGCGTGGCCGGTGACACCGATTCCGGTGTCGAGCTGGTGGAGAGCCTCGACGATCTGGTGGCCGAGATCGTCGACGATGTGTACCTGGCGCATTTCGGGCAGCAGCGAGACGAACCGCTTCTGTCCTACGATGCCGCGCTGAGCCTGGCGCGCGAGGTCGTTGCCAACGCGCACACCGAGCTGAGGCCGCAGGATCCGGCGCCCGGCTTCGATCCCGCGGTACGGGTGCACTTCGCGAGAGCGGTGTGCGCGGAGCTGGAAACGCGCAAGCGCAAGCTCGGGATCCTGCACTACGACGACCTGCTGTCACGGCTGGCCGACGCGCTGGAGGCGCCGAATTCGCCGGCCAGAGCACGGATGCAGCGCCGGTGGTCGATCGTGATGGTCGATGAGTTCCAGGACACCGATCCGGTGCAGTGGCAGGTGATCGACCGCGCATTCAGCGGACGCTCCACGGTGATCCTGATCGGCGATCCCAAGCAGGCGATCTACGCGTTCCGGGGTGGCGACATCGTGACCTACCTGCATGCCGCGTCGACCGCGGGCGTGCGCAAGACCCTCGGCACCAACTACCGCAGCGACGGACCTCTGGTCGACAGCCTGCAGGCCGTCATGCGGGGCGCCCAGCTCGGAGATCCGCGGATCGTCGTACACCACGTCGAGGCGAACCACAGCGAGCACCGTCTCCAGGGCGCGCCGCACAACGCGCCGTTCCGGCTGCGGGTGGTCAACCGGGACCAGTTCGGTACCAGACCCGACCGCGTCATCCCGATCGACAAATTGCGCCAGCACATCCCGACGGACCTCGCGGCAGACGTCAAGGCGCTGCTGGCGAGCGGGGCGACATTCTGCGCAGACACGCTTGAACCCAAGCACGTCGCGGTCATCGTGGAGAGCCACCGCGACGGTCATGCCTGCTTCGACGCACTCACCCGGGCCGGGGTGCCCGCCGTCTACACCGGCGACTCGGATGTGTTCAGCTCCTCCGCTGCCGACGACTGGCTGTGCCTGCTCGAGGCCTTCGATCAGCCGCACCGCTCCGGGTTGGTGCGGGCCGCCGCGACGACGATGTTTTTCGGCAACACCGCTCAAGACCTTGCACAGCAGGGCGATTCGCTGACCGACGAGGTCGCCGAGACGCTACGCAAGTGGGCGGATTTCGCGCGCGAGCGGGGTGTCGCGGCGGTGTTCGCCGCCGCACAGCTGCGCGGCATGGACGAGCGGGTGCTGTCCTGGGTCGACGGCGAGCGGCACATGACCGATCTCGCCCATCTGACCCAGGTGCTGCACGACACCGCCCACCGCGAGCACTTCAGCCTGCCGGCGCTGCGTGACTGGTTGCGCACGCAGCGAGGTGAGCGCGGCGGAACCGTCGAGCGCAACCGGCGCCTGGACAGCGATGCAGCGGCGGTGCAGATCATGACCGTGTGGGTGAGCAAAGGTCTGCAGTTTCCGGTCGTGTACCTGCCGTTCGCGTTCAACCGCAACATCCAGACGCGCGACGTGACGATGTTCCACGACGGGGACACCCGCTGCCTGCACATCGGCGGCGAGCTCAGCCCCGACTTCACGGCGGTGCAGCAGCAGGGTCGGCGTGAGGCCGCCGGAGACGACGTCCGCCTCACCTACGTCGCGATGACCCGCGCACAGTCGCAGGTGGTGGCGTGGTGGGCCCCGTCCAACGACGAACCCAACGGCGGTCTGTCACGACTGCTGCGCGGCCGTGCGCCAGGCGACCCGGTGATACCGGACCGCTGCGATCCCGCACGCATCGACGACCCCGACGCGATGGCTCTGCTGCGCGCATGGGCGGACCGGGGCGGGCCCGTCCTCGAGGAGTCGATCGTCGCCCCCCTGGCGGACATCGAATCACCCGCTCCCCCAGACGAATTAAAAGCGCGACACTTTCATCGCCGTATCGACGCCTCGTGGCGGCGGACGTCCTACTCAGGACTGGTGCGGGCGGCCGACGCCGCGCCGGGTGTCAGCAGCGAACCCGAGGTCGTCGAGCTCGACGACGAGACCGGCGAGGTGCCGCTACCCGAGCCGCCTGCCGATCCCGCGACCCCGGAGGTGCCGTCCCCGATGGGCGAACTGCCGATGGGCGCGACGTTCGGCACGCTGGTTCACGCCGTACTCGAGACGGCCGACCCGCTCGCCACCGACCTTGCGACCGAACTGGAAGCCAGGATCGGCGAGCACTCGCTGTGGTGGCCGGTCGACGTCGCACCGGCCGACCTCGCCGCGGCGTTGGTCCCGATGCACGACACGCCGCTGGGGCCGCTGCTGCCCGGCGTGACGCTGCGCGACATCGGCTTACGAGACCGGTTGCGCGAGTTGGAATTCGAGTTCCCGCTCGCCGGGGGTGACCGGCGCGGCACGGCTCCGGTGATCTCCCTGGCCGATGTCGGCCACCTGCTCGGCGAGCACCTACCCTCCGACGACTTGCTGGCACCCTACGCCGACCGATTGACCGGCAGCGCGCTGGCCACCCAGCCCCTGAAGGGTTACCTGAACGGCTCACTGGACGCGGTGCTGCGCGTCGACGGCCGCTACGTCGTCGTCGACTACAAGACGAACTGGCTGGGCGAGCCGGGGCGGCCGCTGACCGCCGCGGATTACCGGCGGCCACGTCTGGCGGAGGCGATGCTGCACTCCGACTATCCGCTGCAGGCGCTTCTGTACTGCGTTGTGCTGCACCGTTTCCTGAGGTGGCGAGTGCCCGGATACTCACCGCAGGAACACATCGGCGGGGTGTTGTACCTGTTCGTGCGAGGGATGTGCGGTGCGGGCACGCCGGTGGTCGACGGGCATCCGGCGGGGGTCTTCAGCTGGCAGCCACCCGCGATGCTGATCGAGGCGCTCTCCGCTCTGTTGGACGTCGGAGCGGAGGCGGTATGACGATCGACGCCTTTGCCGAACTGTTGGAGCCTGCGGATCTTCATGTGGCACAACGATTGAGCGCGCTGGGCAAAGAAGCCGACGACCGGGTCGCACTCGCCGTCGCGCTGGCGGTGCGGGCGGTGCGGGGCGGGTCGGTCTGTGTGGACCTGCGAGCGATCGCCGAGCAGGTCGGGATGCCGGAGCTGCCCTGGCCCGAACCACGGCGGTGGCGCGACGCCGTCGAGGCCAGCGCGCTGGCCGGCCTGCAGGTGCTACGTCTGTACTCGGACACGACGACGGATCTGCTCTACCTCGATCGCTACTGGCGGGAGGAACAGCAGGTGTGCGACGACGTGTTGGCGCTGTTGGCCGCGCCGCCGCGCACCGCCGTGCCCGACCTCGCCCGTCTGTTCCCCGCCGGATGGGAGGAGCAGCGGGCCGCCGCCGACGCCGCATTGCGGCAACCGCTGACGGTGCTGACCGGCGGGCCGGGCACCGGGAAGACGACGACCGTCGCCCGGCTGCTGGCCGCGATCGCCGAGCAGGCCGACAGCGCAGGTGCCCCTCCGCCGCGGATGGCGCTGGCCGCACCCACCGGAAAGGCCGCTGCCCGGCTCGCCGACGCGGTGGCGGGTGAGGTCGGCAAGCTCGCCGACGTCGATCAGGCCAGGCTCTCGGGGCTGCGGGCGACGACGCTGCACCGGCTGCTCGGCAGCCGCCCGGACACCTCGTCGCGATTCCGTCATCACCGCGGCAACCGCCTCCCCCACGACGTGATCGTGGTCGACGAGACGTCGATGGTGTCGCTGACGATGATGGCCCGGCTGCTGGAAGCGGTGCGCCCCGATGCCCGGCTGTTGTTCGTCGGCGATCCCGATCAGCTCGCCTCCGTCGACGCCGGGGCCGTGCTCGCCGATCTCGTCGAAGGGCTTGGCGGCAACAGGGCGAGCGAAGCGACGGGAAAAAGGCCCAGGGCGAGCGAAGCGACGGGAAATAGATCCGGAGTCGTCGAGCTTCAGACCTCGCACCGCTTCGGGGAGGCAATCGGCGCGCTGGCCCAGGCGATCCGCGCCGGCGACGCCGATGCCACCGTCGATCTGCTGCGTGGGGGCGGAGACGCGGTCGCGTGGCTCGACACCGATGACCCGTCCGACGCCCTGCGTGAGCCACTGGCCGAGCGGGCGGCTGCGCTGCGGGAGGCCGCGCTCCTCGGCGACGCCGGGTCGGCCCTGGCCATCCTGGACACGCACCGGCTGCTGTGCGCGCATCGCAACGGCCCCTACGGGGTGACGCAGTGGAATCGCCGGGTGGAACGCTGGCTCTCGGACCGAACAGGGCAGTCGATGTGGTCGCAGTGGTACCCCGGCAGGCCGCTGCTGGTCACCGCCAATGACTACGGGCTGGGCGTCTACAACGGCGACACGGGCGTCGTCGTCGCGGCGCCGGAGGGGCTGCGGGCGCACATCGGTGCGCTGCAGTTCGCGCCGGGGCGCCTGGGCGAGGTCGACACGATGTTCGCGATGACGATCCACAAGAGCCAGGGCAGTCAAGCCGACGAGGTGACGGTGCTGATGCCGCCCGCGGATTCCCGATTGCTGACCCGCGAGCTGTTCTACACCGCCGTCACCCGGGCCAAGAAACGCGTCCAGGTCGTCGGCACCGAGGCATCGGTGCGCGCCGCGGTCGGCCGCCGCGCCACCCGCGCTTCCGGCCTGGCCCGGCGCTTGGCCTCCCGGTAGTTTCGCCGAAACTGCATTCCACGCGGCCCGTTCTCGAACTTCTTCGCCGCCAGTGCAGTCTCGGCGGGCCGCCAGAAATGATTTTGCGGTCTTGGCGGTTTAAACCGTTGTCAGAACCGCGCGATTCGCTCCACGGCTCCGACCCGAACAAGGGAAGAGCAGGAAACCACTCATGAAGTACCTCACCATCGCCACCGGCATTGCTGCCGGACTCGCTGCCGCGGCCTTCGGGCTGGCCGGTGCCGCGAGTGCGGGGCCGTCAGGTCCCGGGAGCGCGAGCGAGACCATCAGCCAGCTCGAAAAGCTGGGCAATCGGGTCATCGTCGACCGGTTGTCGGACGTCCCGCTGCAGGAGGCCTCGGTGGTCTCCGTGCGCACGGGCGCCGATGTCCGGGAAATGGCCTGGGACGCCGACAGCGCCGGGGCGGAGGGCCTCGTCTACGTCGCCGTCCGCTAGTACGCCACGCAGAAGGGGCGTCCCGCAAATGCGGGGCGCCCTTTCCGCATTTTCCCGCATTTTCCCGCCCGAACTATCCATGTAACGAATCTCCGGGACGACGACACCATTCAGCGGTATCCGAATACACCAGAAAGAGGACGGACCGCCATGAACATCATGCCCACCCGCAAGACCATCGCCGCAGCGGCCGGGTTGGCCGCCGCTGCGGCCGTCATCGGTTTCGCCGCCCCGGCGGCCGCCGCCCCGATGGGCGGCGCCGTCTCCACGATCAGCATGCTGGAGGCCGAAGGCAACCGCGTCCTCATCCACCGGCTGTCCGCGACGCCGTTGGACCAGGCCGAAGTCGTCCGCATCACCCGCGGCCCGGCGGTCCGAGGAACCGTTATGGATGAATTCAGCAACCGGACCTACCAGCAGACGATCACCGGTTACGTGTACTACGTCAGCGTGCGCTGAAGCATCGCCATCCGCCGAGACTGCGTCACCGATGCGGTCTCGGCGGATCCGCATGTTCCGATCGTCACCGAACAGTCGCTATTTTGTCGGTGAGCCGATAGCCGTTCACGACCACATCGGAGAGATCGTTGGCACATGCGAGTTGACGGGCGGGACGTCGCTGTCTCAGGCAACCTGCTCCAGCCGCTGACCCGACGCACCAATGACATCGTGCGGCTGTCACTTGCCGGGTTGTTCCTGGTCGTCATCGTCACCAGCTCGCTGATCACCCGAAACGAGTGGGACGCGCTGGAGCGTTCGATCTCCGGAATCGTCGGAGTGCTCAGCCCGACGCAATCGAACACCGTCTATCTCATCTACGGCATCGCCATTCTCGGATTGCCGTTCTTCATCCTGATCGGTCTGGTCCTCGCGCGGCAGTGGAAACTGCTGGGCGCCTACGCCGCAGCCGGAATTCTCGCCATTCTGGCGTTGTCGATCACGGGAAATGGCATCGCCGCGCCGCGCTGGCATTTCGACCTGACCGAGCGGCTCGACACGCTGCTGTCGCAATTCCTCGACGACCCGCGGTGGATCGCGATGCTGGCGGCGGTGCTGACGGTGTCGGGACCGTGGTTGCCCGCGCGATGGCGACATTGGTGGTGGGCGCTGTTGCTGGCATTCGTGCCGATCCACCTGGTCGTCAGCGCGGTCGTCCCGGCTCGGTCGCTGCTCGGCCTGGCGGTCGGGTGGTTTGTCGGTGCACTGGTCGTACTTGTCAGCGGTACCCCGGCGCTGGAGGTTCCCCTCGACGGGGCGGTCCGCGCGATCACCCGCCGGGGTTTCCCGGTGTCCGCGCTGCAGGTGGTCCGTCCCGCAGGCCAGGGGCCGATGGTCCTGACTGCCACCCAGGACGGGCCAGACGGCGAGAGCGCGATCGTCGAACTGTACGGACCGCATCAGCGCGGGGGCGGCTTCCTGCGCCAGTTCTGGCGCAAGCTGCGGCTGCGCGACAGCGAAACCGCGCCGATCCAGCCGTCGATGCGCCGCGCGGTCGAGCACCGCGCGCTGATGGCGCTGGCCGTCGGCAACCTGGGGATGGCCAACACGTCTCCGATCGCGGTGGCCACACTGGACCGCGGCTGGACGGTGTACGCGCACAAGCCCGCCCGTGGAACCCCGATCGAGGGCTGCGCCGAGGACATTCCGGTGAGCCGGGTCTGGGATTCGCTGGGGGTGCTGCACAGTCAGCAGATCTCGCACGGCGATCTGCGCGGCACCGAGATCACCGTCGTCGACGGCACACCGGTGTTCGGCGGCTTCAGCAGCGCCGAGTACGGCGCGTCGGACGCGCACCTGCACACCGACGTCGCCCAGCTGCTCATCACGTCGGCCGACCTCTACGGCGCTCCGAAGGCCGTCGCGGCGGCCATCACCGTCTTCGGTAACGACGTCGTGCTCGCGGCGTCGCGCCGGTTGACGAAAGCCGCTGTGCCCAAACGCGTTCGGGACTCGGTGCGCGACGCGGGCACCGCGATGGCCACTCTCCGGGACGAGGTCAAGCAGCAAACCGGCGCCGATCAGATCAAGACGGCGACGATCACCCGCTTCACCAGGAGCCAGCTGATCCAGATCGTGCTGCTGGTCGCGCTCGTCTACGTCGCATACCCGTTCATCAGCTCGGTGCCGGTGTTCTTCTCCGAGCTGCAGTCGGCGAACTGGTGGTGGGCGCTGGCCGGGCTGCTCGTCTCAGCGCTGAAGTACCTGGGTGCGGCGGCGGCGCTGTGGGCGTGCGCGGACGGGATGGTCGGTTTCTGGACGTTGTCGGTCATGCAGGTGGCCAACACGTTCGCCGCCACGACGACGCCTGCGGGCGTCGGGGGCCTCGCGCTGAGCACCAGGTTCCTGCAGAAGGGTGGGCTCGGCGCGCTGCGGGCCACCACCGCCGTGGCGATGCAGCAGTCGGTGCAGGTGATCACCCACATCACGCTGCTGATCATCTTCAGCACCGTCGCGGGCGCATCGGCGGATCTGTCGCGTTTCGTACCGGACGCGACGGTGATCTATCTGATCGCCGGCGTGGTGCTCGGCGCGATCGGCATCTCGCTGTTCGTGCCGAAGCTGCGGCACTGGCTGGGCACCGCGGTAAGGCCGAAGCTCAAGGAGGTTCTCGACGACCTGGTGCTGCTGGCGCGCGAGCCCAAAAGGCTGGCGATCATCATCGTGGGTTGTGCGACAACAACTCTCGGATCGGCTCTGGCGCTGTGGGCGAGCATTGAGGCCTTCGGCGGGGATGCCAGCTTCATCACCGTCACGATCGTGACGATGGTCGGCGGAACGTTGGCCTCGGCCGCTCCGACCCCCGGCGGTGTCGGCGCCGTGGAAGCGGCGCTGATCGGTGGGCTCGCGGCCTTCGGCGTGCCCGCCGCGGTGGCGGTGCCCTCGGTGCTGCTGTACCGGATTCTGACCTGCTGGCTGCCGGTGTTCCTCGGCTGGCCGATCATGCGGTGGCTCACCAACAAAGAGATGGTCTGAGCACCCTTCCGCACCGCGAACTCCGCACCGCGAGCTCCGCACCGCGAGCGCGCGCGTCTGCTCGGCGAGCCCCGCACCGCGAGCGCGCGCGTCTGCTCGGCGACACGCCGCAATCTTTGGCATTTCGCGCACCCTCGCCGCGAACGAGCGCGCGCAGCGGACCAAAGAATCGGCGTGACGCAAACCGGTGACCGCTCCAGCGGCGGCGGGGAAGATTTCGTGGTGACTCATGCGATCAAACTGCACTGGTTCCTCCCGACCTACGGTGACAGCCGGCTGATCGTCGGCGGCGGTCACGGCACACCGGCAGGCGCGGCACGTGGCGATCGCGACGCATCGATCGACTACCTCGCATCCATCGTGCGCGCCGCCGAGACGTTCGGCTTCACCGGTGCACTGATTCCGACGGGCGCCTGGTGTGAGGACGCCTTCATCACCGCTGCGCTGTTGGCAAGAGAGACAACGTCACTTGGTTTCCTGGTGGCATTCCGGCCCGGCCTCGTCAGCCCCACGCTCTCCGCCCAGATGGCGGCCACCTTCGCGCGGCACGCCCCGGGCCGGATCCTGCTCAACGTGGTGATCGGCGGCGAGGCACACGAGCAGCGCGCGTTCGGCGACCACCTCGACAAGGACAGCCGATACGCCCGCGCCGACGAATTTCTCGACGTCGTGCGCCGGCTGTGGGACGGCCAGACGGTCTCGCGCGACGGCGAGCACATAAAGGTCGAGAACGCCTCGCTGGCGACACTGCCGAACCCGGTGCCGCCGTTGTACTTCGGCGGCAGCTCCGCCGCCGCCGGCCCGGTGGCGGCGCGCCACGCCGACGTCTACCTGACCTGGGGTGAGCCCCCGGCCGCCGTGGCCCAGAAGATCGACTGGATCCGCAGGCTGGCGGCCAAGCAAGGCAGGAAGCCACGCTTCGGGATCAGGCTCCACGTGATCGCCCGCGATTCCTCCACCGCGGCGTGGGCGGAGGCGAACCGACTGATCGGCGCCCTCGATGAGGAGACGGTGCGCAATGCGCAGGAAGGGCTGAGCCGCAGCCAATCCGAAGGCCAGAAGCGCATGCTCGCTCTCCACGAGCAGCATCGCGCGAACGGAAGCTGGCACGACGCCCGCTCCCTGGAGATCGCGCCGAACCTGTGGGCGGGCGTGGGCCTGGTGCGCGGCGGCGCCGGCACCGCACTGGTGGGCAGCCACACCGAGGTCGCCGACCGCATCGCCGAGTACGCCGAGGTCGGTATCGACGAATTCATCTTCTCCGGCTATCCGCACCTTGAGGAGCTGTTCTGGCTCGGCGAGGGAGTGGTGCCGCTGTTACGGGAACGAGGCCTGTACGCCCCTGATGCGAAAGCCGTTGCAAAGTCCTCGATCCCGTTCGTGGGCGCGACGCGCTGACGATCTCAGTCAATTGCGCAAGGTAGCGCCTTGATTCCGTGAACGAATACCGACCGCAGCGGATCCGGCGGTGCGGTGGTGTGCAGATTCGGGAATGCCGCCAGTAGCTTGCCCAGCACTACCCGGATCTCCATTCGTGCTAGGCCCGCACCCAGACAGAAATGCGGGCCCCCTGCACCGAAGGCGACGTGGTCGCGGGCGTTCTCACGGTTGATGTCGAAGCGGGCCGGATCCACGAAGACGCCGGGATCGTGATTCGCGGCCAGGTACCACACCACCACCTTGTCTCCGGCGGGAATGACGTGCTCGCCGAGCTGGACATCGACGGTGGCGTTGCGGCGCATGTGCAGCACCGGCGAGGACCAGCGCAGCACCTCCTCGATGGCGTTGGCGGCTTGGCCGTCGAAGTCGCCGGCCAGCGCGTGCTTCTGCTCCGGGTGCCGGCTCAGCAGATGCATCGCCCACGTCAATCCGGTACGTGTGGTGTCGTTGCCCGCCGCGGCCAGCAAGATGACGAATGACCCGAACTCTGTTGCTGTCAGGCGCTTTCCGTCGACTTCGGCATGCATCAGATGCGAGGTGATGTCGTCACCGGGGTTCTGCCGCCGGCTTCGGCCCAGGTCGATGGTGTATTCGAAGAACTCCGCGACGGCCCGCAAGCTGGTGTCGACGTCGCTGACCTGTCCATCATTGACGCCGAGGATGAGATCGATCAGTTCCCGGAGCGCGGGACGGTCGCTGACGGGGATGCCCAACAGGTCGGCGATCACCTGGAAGGGCAGATTGGCGCCGACGGTTTCGACGAAGTCGAATTCGCGCCGCTCCCTGATTGTTTTCACGATCTCGGTTGCAAGCTCACCGACGTAGTCCGTCATCTGCCGGATCGCCCTGGGCGAGAACGCGACCTGCACCAGTCGGCGGTACTGCTGATGCTTGGGGTCATCCATGGCGATGATCGAGCCGAGCACCTCCAGCAGTTCGGGCGGCATGTCGTCCAGCGAGAAACCCCGCGTGCTGGTGAAACTCGCCGGATCCCGGGTCACCGCGCGTACCGCGGCGTGGGACGTGACCGACCAGAAGCCGGCTCCCGACCGCTGCGGAATGAACTCGACCCCGTCGCTGCGCTCGCGCATCACAGCGAATGCGGAGAGGCGTGTGTCGATGTCGCTGTCCCAGAACGGGCTGAGAACCGACGGATCGGTGGGGCATTCGATCCGAGGTGTTGACTCCATACTTTAAAGTATGGCACATGGGCGGTCGCCAATTTCTCAGCGCTTCCGTTAATAAAGACTGTTTGCCGAAATCGAAGTTCTGTACGGAAACGTATGTTGTACTGACGCGACGCGTTCAGCTCAGTGATCGAGGGGCGGCCATGCAGTCCATCGCGCGAACAGGCCAACTCCGCCGACGTATCGACGGATCGGAGCGGCCGTGACCCGCTCCTACCGACTGGCGGGGGCGCTCCTCGTCATCGTGGCCGTTGCCGTAATGACGCTGATCTACCTCCAGTTTCGGGGAGCATTGACGCCATCGGTCCAGCTGACGGTGCTCGCGCCGCGCGCGGGCCTGGTGCTCGATCCCGGGTCCAAGGTCACCCTCGACGGTGTACCGATCGGGCGGGTCACGCGCGTGGAGCTGATCAGCGACGAAGAAGTCCCGTCCGCACGCATCCTGGTCGACGTCGAACCGAAGTACCTCCCGGTCCTTCCTGTCAACGTCGAGACGACGATCACTGCGTCGACAGTCTTCGGCAACAAGTACGTGTCGTTCCGCTCGCCCCGCGATCCTCAGCGTCCTGTCACCTCGTCGGACGTGCTGCAGGTCGCGTCCGGCTCGGTGACTACCGAGTTCAACTCCCTCTTCGAGGCGGTCACCGATATCGCCGAAAAGGTGGACCCCATCGAGCTCAACATGACGCTGAAGGCGACGGCCACCGCCCTGACCGGTCTGGGCGATGACTTCGGTCGGTCCCTCATCGACGCCAATTCGGTTCTTGGCAGGGTGAATCCGAGAATGCCGCAACTGCGACAGGATATCGATCGGCTCGCCGACCTCGCCGAGATCTACCAGGGTGCCGCGCAACCTCTGCTCGACGGACTGCGGGACGCGCTGGTCACCGTCCGCACGCTCGACGACGAACAAGACAGTCTCGATGCCGCGCTGTTGGCCACGCTGGGATTCGCGGAGTCGGGCGCCGACACTGTCGAACGCTCCACACCGTTTCTGGTGCGAGGTCAGACAGACCTCACGTCCACCGCGGAGCTTTTGGACGAGTATTCCCCCGCCCTGTTCTGCACCATCCGCAACTATCACGACGTGGCACCGAAAGTCTCTGCGGCCCTGGGGAAGAACGGCTACGCCGCGGTGACGTCCACTGAGCTTCTCGGCGGTGCTGCACCGTACGTCTACCCCGACAACCTGCCTCGTACCAACGCCAGGGGCGGGCCGGGCGGCGCCCCGGGCTGCTGGCAGCCCATCACCCGCGACTTGTGGCCGGCACCCGCACTGGTCATGGACACGGGAGCATCGGTGGCCCCCTACAACCACTTCGAACTGGGACAGCCTCTGCTCAACGAGTATGTGTGGGGCCGCCAGGTCGGTGAGTACACGGTCAACCCATGAAGCTTCGGCACACCGCGGTCAGACTCGGCGCCGCCTCACTGGTCCTGTTGACCTTCACCGCGTTGATCATCGTGGTCTTCGGTCAGTTGCGGTTCGATCGCACGCACACCTATTTCGCAAAGTTCAGCAATGCCAGCGGAATCCGGCCCGGTCAGTTCGTCCGTGCCGCCGGAGTCGAGGTCGGCAAGGTCGGCGAGATCCACCTCGACGCAGACGGTCACACCATCGTCGTCGCGTTCGACGTCGACGAGTCCCTGCCCATCGATGACGGGACGCGGGCGCGCATCCGCTACGCCGACCTCATCGGCAACCGCTTCCTCGAACTCGAACAGGGACCCATCGACATACCGGCCGCACCGCTGATGCCCGGCGGGGTCATCCCCGTGGAACGCACCCAACCCGCGCTCGACCTCGACGCACTCATCGGCGGCTTCGAACCCCTCTTCAAATCCCTTGACCCGAATAAGGTCAACACCATCGCCCAATCACTGATCACCGTCTTCCAAGGGCAGGGCGGCACGATCAACGACATCCTCACCCAGGCCGCGCAACTGACGCAGACTCTCGCGCAGCGCGATCGCGTCATCGGCGAGGTCATCACCAACCTGAACGTATTGCTTCAGACCACCGCACGGCATCAGCAGGACCTCGACGGGATGGTGGTCGATCTGCGCAATCTGGTCGCCGGACTCAACGAACGCGGAGACGACATCGCGGCGGGAGTCGCCGACATCGGAGATACCGCCGGAACCCTCGCTGATCTGCTCGCCGACAACCGTCCCGTCCTGCAGAGCACGGTGTCGAAACTCAAGACGGTGCAGGAGCCGCTCGTCAACCAGACCGAGGAGTTCGCGGATCTGCTGAACCGATTGCCGGACGCGCTGGCGATACTCGCCCGGTCTGGCGGGATCTACGGCGACTTCTTCAACTTCTACCTCTGCGACGCCAGCCTGAAGCTCAACGGTCTGCAACCCGGTGGCCCCGTCCGCACCGTCAAGCTGCTCGGCCAGCCCTCGGGGCGGTGTACGCCGAAATGAGAACACTCTCCTCGGGCAAGCTCGTCCGCACCGGATTCATGGGCATCGTGATCACCGCGCTGGTGACCGGTGTCGGTCAGAGCATCACCACAGTGCCGATGTTGTTCGCCACCCCCGAGTATTTCGGCCAGTTCAGCGAGAGCGGCGGGCTCCACACCGGAGACACTGTGCGGCTCAACGGGATGGATGTGGGGTCGGTGTCGTCGGTCAAGGTCGACGGTGACCGCGTCCGTGTCGGATTCACGCTGGGAGCGACGACTGTCGGCACCGACAGCCGCGTGAGTATCCGCACCGACACCATCCTGGGCAAGAAGACTTTGGAGATCGAACCGCGCGGCTCGAACCGGCTCAGAGCCAACGCCACGCTGCCGCTTCAGCAGAGCACCACGCCGTACCAGATCTACGACGCTTTCGATGACCTCACCCGCTCCACTGCCGGCTGGGACATCGACAGCCTCAAGGAGTCGCTGAACGTGCTGTCGGAGACCATCACGGCCACCGCGCCGGACCTGTCGGCCGCCCTTCGAGGTGTTGCCGAGTTCTCCGACACCATCGGCACCCGTGACGATCAGCTCAACGATCTGCTGGCCAACGCCGATCAGGTCGCCACCGTGCTTGGCAATCGCAGCGACAACATCAATCAGCTGGTCCTCAACGCTCAGGCTCTGCTGGCGAAATTCAATTCCCGCCAATCCGATATCGACGCGTTGCTGGGCAATGTCGTCGCCGTTTCCACGCAGGTGTCGGGTCTCATCGACGACAATCCCAATCTGAACGCGGTACTGGTGCAATTGCGCACTCTCTCTGAGACTTTGGTGGCGAACAAGACGAAGCTGACGCAGACGTTGGCGACGGTCGACAGGTTCGTCGGTGCGATCTCCGAGGCGGTGGCGTCGGGCCCGTACTTCAAGGTGATGGTGGCCAACCTGATCCCGGGCCAGATCCTGCAACCGTTCATCGACGCCGCCTTCAAAAAGCGCGGGATAGACCCCCAGAAGTTCTGGGGTGATGCGGGCCTGCCTGCCTTCCGATTTCCCGACCCCAACGGACAAGGCTTCCCCAACGGCGCACCGCCTCCCTCTCCAGCGCCGCTCGAAGGCATCCCCGAATTCCCCGGGCCCGCAGTGGAGAAGGGCTCACCGTGCTCCTACACACCCGCACTCGGCGCGCTGCCGACTCCCGACGATCCCCTCCCCTGCAGTCGGGAAACGATGGGACCCTTCGGCGACAACCCCTACGGCCCCAACTACGGCCCGCCCCGAGTCGCTGTCACGGATCCGCAGCCCGAACGTGCGCCTGCGCCGGGGATTCCGGCCGCCGCAGCACCCGGCCAGGCGACGCCGGTTGTGCCCGGCACGACGGTGCCGCTTCCCGACGCGCCCCCCGGCGCGCGGACCGTGCCTACGGCGCCCACGCCCGCACAGGTCGGACAGTGACATGATGCGATTTCCGGAGATGACACCCCGTCGGATCGTCGTACTGGTGGTGGCCGCAATCGTGGCCGCGGTCGCCGCTGTGGGTGCGGCCGTCTACGGCCACCGAATCTACCGCGACCTGACCACGACCACTGTCATCGCCTACTTCCCAAGCACCTTCGCGCTGTACCCGGGCGACCAGGTGCTGGTGATGGGTGTCCGGGTGGGCACCATCGATTCGATCGAGCCCGGCGGTGGTCGGTCCAAAGTCGTTCTGCACTTCGATGATTCCGTCAAGGTCCCTGCCGATGCGACGGCCTCCATCGTCAACCCCAGCCTGGTCGCCTCCCGTGCGATCCAGTTGTCGCCTCCCTACCGCGGCGGGCAGATCCTGGCCGACGGTGCCGTGATCCCGTTGGAGCGAACCAGGATCCCGGTCGAGTGGGACGATCTTCGTGCGCAGCTCGCGACCGTTCTCGACGGCCTCGGACCTACACCGGAGCAACCTCGGGGGCCTGTCGGGGAGGTCGTGTCGGCGTTCGCCGACGGTCTCGCCGGAAAGGGCGATCAGCTTAATTCGACGTTCAGCAGTCTGTCGAATGCACTGTCGGCGCTGAACAGGGGTCGCGGCGATCTGTTCTCCGTTGTGCGCAACCTCGCCCTGTTCGTCAGCACGCTACGCGCCAGCGACCAGCAGTTCGGCGCTTTCAACACCGATCTGGCCACACTGACGGAAGCCCTCGGCAACTCCGATGACGAACTCGCCCGAGGCGTCGACGAATTCCGGCAACTTCTCAACCGGACGAGCGACTTCCTCGAGCTCAACGGCGACGTCGCCGTCAGCGACGTCAACAACCTGCGTGAGGTCACCGACGCGCTGCTGCAGCCGGAAGCACTCCAGGGCCTGGAGAACACCCTGCATGTGCTGCCGTCGTTCGGCGGCAACTTCGTCAACATCTACTCTCCGGTGAACGGCGCCCTGACGGCCGTGCCGGTGCTCAACAACTTCGCCAATCCACTTCAGCTGATGTGCAGTTCGATTCAGGCGGGAAGCCGGCTGGGCTATCAGGAGTCCGCGGAACTATGCGCGCAGTACCTGGCACCCATCCTCGACGCGATCAAGTTCAACTATCTGCCGTTCGGCATGCAGCCGTTGACCACCGCGAGCACACTGCCGAAGTACGTCGCATATTCCGAGGAGCGGTTGCGGCCGCCGCCCGGCTTCAAAGACACCACGGTTCCCGGGTTGTGGGCCCGCGATACGTTGTTCTCGCACGGCAATCACGAACCGGGGTGGGTGGTGGCTCCCGGCATGCAGGGGCTCGACGTCCAGGCTTTGACCTCTCAGATGCTCGCGCCCGATTCGCTGGCGGCCCTACTCGGCGGCCCCGACCCGGCGCCGCCGCAGGCAGGAGTCCGGGGCGGCGCACCCCCCAACGCCTACGACCAGAACAATCCGCTTCCGCCGCCGTGGTATCCGCAGCCGGCGCCGACCCCGGTTGTGCAACCCCCGACCCCGCCCCTGGCCGCCGAAGCGGGAGGACAGCCGTGAGACGCACCACCATGAGGGCGGCCGCACTGCTGTGCTGCCTGTTGCTCGTCAGCGGCTGCGGCTCATGGCGCGGGCTGGCCAACGTGCCCATGCCGGGCGGTCCGGGTACCGGGCCCGACCACTCGACCATCTACGTCGAGCTGCAGAATACGTTGGCGCTCAACGTCAACAGCCGTGTCCGCGTCGCGGACGTGTTCGTTGGCCGCGTCTCGAAGATCGAATTCCGGCCGTGGAAGGCGTTTCTGACGCTGGACTTGGACGCCGGGGTCAGACTGCCCCGCAATGCGACGGCCAAGGTCGGCCAGACCAGCGTGCTCGGCAGCCAGCACATCGAGCTTGCAGCTCCGCCGGATCCGTCCCCTCAGCCGCTGCGCACAGGCGACACGATTCCGCTGGAGCGCACAGCAGCTTTCCCGACCACGGAGCGAACCCTGGCCAGTATCGCCACCGTCTTGCGCGGCGGCGGCATCTCCAACCTCGACACCATCTCGACCGAACTCGACAAATTGTTCACCGGTCGCGCCGAACAGATCAGGGAGTTCCTCAACCAGCTCGACACCTTCGTCACCGAGCTCAACGGTCAGCGCGACGCTATCACCCGCGCCCTCGGCCACCGATGATCTGTTGACGATCCTCGCCGCGGGCAACGACGTCGTCGACGCAGCGCTCACCGAACTACCACCATTGATTGCACATTTCGACGCCAAACGTGAGGTGTTCGCCGACGCGACGATCGCCCTGGGACGTCTGTCGCGTGTCACAGGAGATGCCGTCACGGCATCCCGCGCCGATCTGGAGACGAACCTGGCCCTGTTGCAGCGGCCCCTCACCCAGCTCGGCTACGCCGCCCCGTATGTGCTCGGCGCCCTCAAGGTGCTTCTCACCGCCCCGTTCAACATCGACGATGTGCCCAAGGTGGTGCGGGGAGACTATGTAAACATCTCGGCGACCATCGATTTCACCCTCAGTGCCATTGACAACGCGCTGTTGAGCGGCACCGGATTCTCCGGGGCGCTGCGCGCGCTGGAGCAGGCGTGGGGCCGGGATCCGGCCACGATGATTCCCGACGTCCGCTACACGCCGAATCCCGCCGATCTTCCTCCCGAGCGGGGGCGATAGCGATGCTCACCAGGGGCCGTCGCGTTCAGCTCGTCGTATTCGCGATACTGACCGTCATCTCCGTGGGGGTGCTGGGGATCTACTATCTGCGGCTACCGGCCCTTGTCGGGATCGGCAGGTACACACTCAATGTCGAGCTTGAGTCCTCCGGTGGGCTCTACCCGACTGCCAACGTCACCTATCGCGGCACCACGATCGGCAAAGTCACTTCGGTGGAGCCGATCGGTGGCAGTGTGCGAGCCACGCTGTCGATCGACGATGACTATCGGGTGCCCGTCGACGTGGTCGCCAATGTGCACTCGGTGTCGGCGGTCGGAGAACAGTTCCTCGATCTGGTCGACGAGGGTCCGGGCGAGGCGTTCCTGGCCGACGGCCAGACGATCGTCAGAAGCACTGTGCCGCAACCGATCGGCCCGTTGATCGATGCGGCCAATGAAGCCGTCGATGCGCTCCCCCAAGACAGGCTCGCCGCACTGTTGCGGGAAACATCAACGGCTGTCGGCGATCTCGGTCCATCGCTGCAGCGACTGGTCGACTCGGCACAGGCGCTCGGCGGTGATCTCGCGGCCAACGCCGATTCCCTCGATGCACTCCTCGACGACTCCGGCCCGCTCCTGGAGAGTCAGGTGTCCACCGGTGCGGC
The DNA here is from genome assembly GCF_002101705.1 of Mycolicibacterium iranicum. Classification (GTDB taxonomy): domain Bacteria; phylum Actinomycetota; class Actinomycetes; order Mycobacteriales; family Mycobacteriaceae; genus Mycobacterium; species Mycobacterium iranicum. The sequence goes on from NZ_LQPC01000020.1 coordinate 336,024, forward strand.
GATCAACCAGTGGGCGCGCAACGTGCGCGACCTGTCCCGGCAGAGCGCGCAGCGGGATGAGTCGGTGCGCGCCATCCTGCAGACTGCGGCTCCGACCGCTGACCAGGTGGGTGCCGTTTTCGGCGGTGTACAAGAGGCACTCCCCCAGGTGCTTGCGAACACCGCGGTGGTGTTCGACATGCTCAAGCGATACAACGCCGGCGTCGAGCAGGGGCTCGTATTCCTACCTCAGGGAGCGTCGATCGCCCAGACAGTCGTCGCCCCGTTCACCGACTCCGCGGCGCTCGACTTCCGGCTGGCCATTAACGAACCGCCGCCTTGCCTGACGGGTTTCCTACCTGCCTCCGAGTGGCGCTCGCCTGCGGAGACCACGACGATCGATCCGCCGGCACGCGCGTACTGCAAGATTCCGAAGGACTTTCAGGCCAACGTGGTGCGCGGCGCACGCAATTACCCGTGCGCCGACGTGCCCGGCAAGCGTGCCGCCAATCCCGAAGAATGCCGCAGCGACGAACCCTATGTGCCGGCGGGAACCAATCCCTGGTACGGCGATCCGAACCAGATCCTCGCGTGTCCCGCCCCCGGGGCACGATGCGATCAGCCCGTCACACCGGGAATGGTCATCCCCGCGCCCAGTGTCAACAACGGTCGCAATCCTGCGCCGGCCGATGCCCTGTCTCCGTCACCGGGTCCGGTGAGCGATCCGCTGACGCAGCCTCGTTCCGGCACGACGCAGTGCAGCGGCCAGCAACCAGTGCAGTGCACCTATACGCCCGCCGACATTCCCTCGGCGATCTACGACGTGTCCCGCGGTCAGGTGGTGGCCAGTGACGGCACGGTATTCACGGTGTCTTCGCCCGTGCCCACAGGTCAGGAGTGGAAGAGCATGCTCGCCCCGGCCGGATGACTGCGAAGCGGACTGGACGTCGGCGCTGCGTGGACGAAACGTCGACATCGTCGCCGGCCCTTAAGCTGACGCAGTGGCAAGACCCGAGCGCCGCGGCGCGGGGCGCAGCACCCCCGACGAGTGGCTGCAGGCTGGATTCGCACTCCTGGCGGAGGACGGCTTCACGGCACTGAAGATCGATACCTTGTCGACACGCCTCGGGATGACGAAGGGCAGCTTCTACTGGCACTTCGCCGACATGGCGGCGTACAAGGCGGCTCTCGTGTCGGCGTGGGCGCAGTGGCGTGACGATGACCACCGCCGATTCGCCGAACTGGAGACGCTGGCGCCCCGAGACCGACTGATCAAGATGACGGCGTTTCTGATCAGCCCTCGCCAGTGGATGCTCGAGCGGGCGATGCGGGAGTGGGCTCGATCAGATCGTGCCGCCGCCCGCAGCGTCAAGGCCGCCGACCGTCGCGCCCGGGCCGCGGTTCGGCAGGCTTTCCTCGACCTCGGACTGAGCGAGGCGGTCGCCGAGCAGCGGTCGCAATGGCTCTTCGCCATCGGCATCGGCGCTCTGCACCTGTCGAACGCGAAGTCACCGAGGATCCCACTCGCACAGCGGGAGGAGCTGGTGGATTTCCTGATCCGCCCCTGAGCGCCCGGTTGGCTTTGTCAGCAGGCGACGCCGGCGAAGATGGCCCCGGTGATCAGCGCAATCACCAACGCGATCGTCGGCATCCCACTGAATAGTGCGACCGTGACTCCCGCGACCGCGGCGATCAGGATCGTCAGCATGAGGAAGGCGAGCGCCCAATTCACGTGGCTGGACGCATGCGCCGTCCGGGGCGCGTCGATAGCCTCTGAGACCATCGCGCCGTCACCGATTCCGACCATGGCACATCCTCTCTGTGATGACGGACACAATATAACGCGGCAATGGCGCACATCACATTCAAGACAGCAATGTTGTGATCTATCCGTCAATTTCGAAAGCCCAACTAACAGAAGTGATTAGCGCGCCTAATCGCGAATAGAGGCGGGTACGTTGGCGTCGATGAGAGTTGCGGGGCCGGCCGCGCTGGCAATCCTCACGGTGGCACTGGTGCAGTGCGCGCCGGCGTCCAATCCGACCCCGCCGCCCCCTGATCCGTCGTCGCCGACGCCGCCGACGCAGGAACTGCCGGCGGAGACATTCAGCACCGTCACCCCGAGCCCGCGACCGCAGCCTGCTGCGATCACCCCTGTCACCGCATCCGACCTGGGCACGTCATGGCGCCCCGGCTGTCCGGCCGGGCCCGACGAACTCATGCGCGTCGACCTGGACTTCTGGGGATTCGACGCGCGGACACACCGCGGCTCCCTGGTGGTGCACCGGGACCTCACCGAAGAGGTCATTGAGGTGTTCGACCAGCTCTACCAGCTGCGTTATCCGATCGACAAGATGCGCACCGTCGAGAACTACCCCGGCGCCGACGACGAGCTCTCGATGCGCGACAACAACACCTCGGCGTTCAACTGCCGCGCCATCCCGGGCAGCGGCAGCTGGTCGCTGCACGCCTACGGACGGGCCATCGACATCAACCCCAAGCTCAACCCGTACATCCCCAGCAACGGAAAGTACGAACCCGCCAACGCCGGTCCGTGGATCGATCGCACCCGTACCGAGCCGGGGATGCTGCACGACGCGGATGCCGCCGTACGCGCATTCACCGACCGCGGCTGGCGCTGGGGCGGCCACTGGACGTCACCGAAGGACTACCAACACTTCGAGATTCGTTGACACCGGGCGGACCCCGGTCCGAATATGTCCGAAGGTGAACCCCCGCAGGAGGTATTCCGTGTCGTAAATTAAGGCGCTTTCCTCTTGGACTGGAGACATCCCCTGCTTCATCGAATCGCCCTTTTGGCACTCGCCGCACCGCGTCGCATCCTCGTCGCCGCGGCGCTCCTCACGGTCGCCCTCGGGGTGTTCGGGGTTCCCGTGGCCAAGAGTCTGTCGCCGAGCGGCTTCTCCGATCCGGGCTCGGAATCCGCCCACGCCGCGGCACTGCTGACCGAGAAGTTCGACCAGGGCGATGTCCAGATGCTCATCGTCGTGTCGTCCCCCGACGGCATCGATGCGCAGGAGGTTCGCGAGGTCGGGACCGAAATCGTCGCCGACCTCGACGACAATCCGCACGTGGCGGGCGTGTCCTCGCCGTGGACCACACCTCCTGCGGCGGCGGCCGATCTCGTCAGCCGCGATCGCACGGCGGGCCTGATCGTCGCGGGGATCACGGGCACCGAGGCACAGCAGCAGACGTGGGCCAAGGAGATCTCTGAGCAGGTCACCCGCACCCGTGAGGACGGGATCGTCGTCAAGACCGGCGGCACGGCCATGGTCAACGTGCAGATCACCGACCAGTCCCAGCGCGACCTGCTGGTCATGGAGTCGCTGGCGATCCCGCTGAGCTTCCTGGTTCTGGTGTGGGTGTTCGGCGGGCTTCTGGCCGCCGCGCTGCCGGTGGCCATCGGCGGCATGGCGATCATCGGCGCGCTGGCGGTGCTGCGGCTGGTCACGTTCGCCACCGACGTGTCGATCTTCGCGCTGAACCTGGCCACCGCGATGGGGCTGGCACTGGCCATCGACTACACCCTGCTGATCCTGTCGCGATACCGCGACGAACTCGCCGCCGGCGCCGACCGCCCGGAGGCGATCAAGCGCACGATGACGACGGCCGGGCGCACGGTGATCTTCTCGGCGACGACGGTGGCGCTGTCGATGTCGGCGATGGTGCTGTTCCCGATGCACTTCCTCAAATCGTTCGCCTACGCCGGCGTCGCGACCGTCGCGTTCGCCGCGGCAGCCGCCGTCATCGTGACTCCCGCGGCCCTGGTGTTGCTCGGGGACCGCCTCGACTCGCTCGACGTCCGCAGGCTGGCGCGTCGCATCCTGCGCAGGCCCGAACCCCAGCCGGTGCCCGTCGAACAGCGATTCTGGTACCGCTGCGCGACGTCGGTGATGCGCCGGGCCCTGCCGCTCGGCGTGGTGGTTGTCGCCCTGCTGCTCGTGCTGGGCGTGCCGTTTCTCGGCGTCAAGTGGGGCTTCCCCGATGACCGCGTGCTGCCGCAGTCCGCGTCGGCCCACCAGGTCGGCGACCAGTTGCGTACGGAGTTCGCGGACAACACCGATACCAACGTCACGATCGTCATCCCCGACAGCCAAGGATTGAGCCCGGGTGACCTGACCACCTACGCGATGGAACTGTCGCGCGTGCCCGACGTCCCTGCGGTGTCCGCTCCGACGGGCACGTTCGTCGACGGCGCCAAGGCGGGCCCGCCGTCAGCGCCCACCGGCGAGAAAGACGGCAGCACTTTTCTCACCGTGACCAGTTCCGCGCCACTGTTTTCCGATGCGTCCGAGACCCAGCTGGACCGGCTGCATGCCGTCGAGGGACCGGGCGGGCGTGACGTCCAGATGACCGGAACGGCGCAGATCAACCGCGACAGCGTGGATGCGATCACGAGCAAGCTGCCGCTGGTGCTCGGCCTGATCGCCGTGATCATGTTCGCCCTGCTGTTCCTGCTCACCGGCAGCGTCGTCGTGCCACTGAAAGCGCTTGTGCTGAACATGCTTTCACTGACCGCCGCCTTCGGCGCGCTGGTGTGGATCTTCCAGGACGGGCATCTGTCCGGCCTCGGGACCACCTCGACGGGCACGCTCGTCGCGAATATGCCGGTGCTGCTGTTCTGCATCGCGTTCGGCCTGTCGATGGACTACGAGGTGTTCCTCGTCGCGCGGATCCGCGAATTCGTGCTGGACGGCCACGAGAACGATGAAGCGGTGGCCCTCGGTATCGCCCACACCGGCCGCATCATCACCGCCGCCGCCCTGATCATGTCGATCTCCTTTGCGGCGCTGATCGCCGCGAACGTGTCGTTCATGCGCATGTTCGGGCTCGGTCTCACGCTGGCCGTGCTCGTCGACGCCACCCTGGTCCGCATGGTCCTCGTTCCGGCGTTCATGCATCTGATGGGCAACGTGAACTGGTGGGCACCAGCCTTTCTCAAACGCGTACACGAACGCCTCGGCTTCAGCGAAGAACCGGCGGCAAAACCCGACAGCACAGAGGCAGAACAGGTCAGCACATGAGCGAGAAACCGATCAGCGTCATCGCGGCAGTGCAGGGCGCGCTTCCGCCGCACCGATACACCCAGGACGAAGTCACCGAGGCGTTCCTGGCGGTCCCGGCCTTTCAAGGCGTCGAAGATCTGCTGCGCGGGCTGCACAAGAACGCCAAGGTCAACGCGCGACATCTGGTCCTGCCGTTGGAGCGTTACACCGAACTGCTCGACTTCGGCGACGCCAACGACCTCTACATCGAGCATGCGGTCGACCTCGCCTGCCAGGCACTCGTGGCCGCGCTCGACGAATCTGGGCTCAAGCCAACTGATCTCGATATGATCATGTCGACGACGGTCACCGGTATCGCCGTCCCGTCGCTGGATGCGCGCATTGCCGCGCGACTGGGACTGCGGCCCGACGTGCGCCGGGTGCCGCTGTTCGGACTCGGCTGCGTCGCGGGCGCGGCAGGCATCGCCCGGATGCACGACTATCTCAAGGGCGCGCCCGACCACATCGCCGCGCTGGTGTCGGTCGAACTGTGCTCGCTCACCCGCCCCGCACTCACGCCGACGATCGGCAGCCTGGTGGGCAGCGCGTTGTTCGGTGACGGCGCGGCCGCCGTCATCGCCGCGGGCGCCCATCGCGCCGGCGCGATCGACGCGGCCGGACCCGCGGTGCTCGACACGCGCAGCCGGATGTACCCCGACTCGCTCGACATCATGGGCTGGACCGTGAACCGCAACGGATTTCAGCTCGTGCTGTCCCCGGAGCTGCCCGAGCTGATCATGCGCTACCTGCCCGATGACGTGACCGGCTTCCTCGGCGAGCACGCCCTCGGCGTCGGCGACATCTCGACGTGGGTCTCCCATCCCGGCGGACCAAAGGTCTTGGAGGCCATCGCGGCGGCTCTCGACCTCGGCGACGACGCGCTCGAGCTGTCCTGGCGCTCGCTGGCCGAGGTGGGCAACATGTCGTCGTCGTCGGTGCTGCACATCTTCCGCGACACCATCGCCAAGCGGCCGGCTGCCGGCCAGCCCGGTCTGTTGATGGCGATGGGCCCCGGTTTCTGCTCCGAACTCGTCCTGCTGCGTTGGCAGTGAGGGACGGGACGATGCTCGCGTATACGATTCTGATCGCCGCCGTCGCGGTGGAGCGCGTCGCCGAACTCATTGTCTCCCAGCGCAACCTGAAGTGGAGCAAAGCGCGCGGCGGCGTGGAGTTCGGCTTGTCGCACTATCCGGTCATGGTGGTGCTGCACACCGGCCTGCTGGTCGGCTGCCTTTACGAGGCCTCCCACCGGGAGTTCATCCCGCTGCTGGGCTGGCCGATGTTCGTCGTCGCGGTGGCAGCCCAGGTGCTGCGCTGGTGGTGCATCACCACGCTGGGCCACCAGTGGAACACCAGGGTCGTGGTGGTGCCCAACGCCGGGCGCGTCACCGGCGGGCCGTACCGGTTCATGTCTCATCCCAACTACGTGGCGGTCGTCGTCGAGGGCATCGCGCTTCCGCTGGTTCACACCGCCTGGATCACGGCGCTGGTCTTCACCGTGCTCAACGCGCTGCTGCTGTGGGTGCGAATCTCGGTGGAGAACAGGGCGCTTCAATCGCTGACGGGCGCCCGAGCATGATTGACCTGGTGGTCGCCGCATGATCGACCTGGTGGTCGCGGCATGATCGACCTGGTGGTTGCCGGGGGCGGGCCCGCGGGGCTCGCCACCGCCATCCACGCCGCGCGGGCCGGCCTGGAAACGGTCGTGATCGAAAAGCGCGCCGGACCGATCGACAAAGCCTGCGGCGAGGGCCTGATGCCGCACGCGGTCCGCCAGCTCGCCCTCCTGGGCGCTCAGCCTGCGGGCAAACCGTTCAAGGGCATCTCGTATTTCGACGAGAAGCACTCTGTCACAGCGTACTTCGACAACGGCGACGGTTTCGGGGTGCGGCGCAAGACGCTGCATGCCGCGTTGCTCACAGAGGCGGACCGAGCCGGCGTGAAGCTGGTGCACGACAAGGTCGGCCCGCTCACCCAGAACTCGGAATCGGTGACGGTGAACGGGATCCGGGCCCGCTACCTGGCGGCGGCTGACGGGCTGCACTCCCCCATCCGGGCGGCGCTGGGCCTTGAGTTGTCCCCGGGCAGGACGAAACGCTGGGGTATCAAGCGCCACATCGCCGTCGCTCCGTGGAGCGAGTTCGTCGAGGTGTACTGGTCCGAGCACGCCGAGGCCTACATCACCCCGGTCGCCGACGACTGTGTCGGCATCGCGATCCTGACGTCGCGGCAGGGGCGTTTCGAACAGCACCTGGCCGCGTTCCCGACAGTGCGCGAACGCATCGACGGGCTCCCCCACGAACCGGATCGCGCGGCAGGCCCGCTGCGTCAACGGGTCCGCAGCCGCGTCGCGGGCCGGGTCATGCTGGTCGGCGATGCCGCCGGCTACGTCGACGCGCTCACCGGGGAGGGGCTCGGCTTGTCGTTCGCGGCGTCGCGGCTGTTGGTGGACAGCGTGATCGCCGACCGTCCCGGCGACTACGAGCGGCAATGGCGCAAGGTCACCCGCCGCTATCGACTGCTGACCGCGGGCCTGCTGTACGCCGGCACATCGCCGCTGCGGTCAGTCATCGTGCCCGCTGCCAGCAGCCTCCCGAGGGTGTTCCGCGGCGTGGTGAACTTGCTCGCCGATTAGGACGGAGTCCCCGTCCTTGCCGTAGACCGAGATCGCGTCGCGACCCTTGGACTTCGCCACGTACAACGCCTTGTCGGCACGGTCGAGGAGTTCGGCGACCGCGGTGTCGGCGTCCGAGCCCGTGGTGTGCCAGGGCCGCATGGTGGCGACGCCCACGCTGATCGTCACCGTCCCGGAGTCCGCACCGATATGCGGAATCTCAAGGGCCCGGATGGCCGAGGCGAGGCCGCCCGCGAGTTCATGGGGCACATCGCATCCGGACAGCACGACGGCGAATTCCTCACCGCCGTAACGGGCTGCTACGCACAGGAACGGGTCCGCGAGGTTTTTCAGCACGCGAGCGATCTGGCGCAGACATTCGTCACCGGCCTGGTGCCCATAGAGGTCGTTGAACGACTTGAAGTGGTCGAGATCGATGAACAGCGCCGTGACCTGTTCGCCGTCGGCTCTGGCGCGCTCCCAGATCCCCGCGGCCCGCACCGCCAACCCGCGCCGATTGGCCAGGCCGGTCAGCGGATCGGTGTTTGCCATGTCGGTCAGCGAGTCCTGCACCTCGCGTTCCAGCGTCACGTCGCGCAGCACAGCCGCGGTCAACCCGTCGGCGGTGCGCCGGCTGTGCAGGACGTACCAGCCCCAGGTGCCGTCCTTCTTGCGAATGCGGAACGGGTCAGTCGGTCCCGGGGTATTCGATTGCGGGAAGTCGGCGCGATTGGCGCGGTCGTCGGGGTGGACCTGTTCGAGCCACATCTCCTTGTCGATGCGGCCGTCGGGGAGGTCGAGGATCTCGTGACCGGGAGTGGCCCGGCGCAGCACGTTGCCGTCGGCGTCGACCAGGATGACGACGTCACCGGTGAGCTCGGCGACCAGCTCGTAGGCCTTGTAGCTGGCGTTGTCCAAAGCCGCGAGCCGCATCCGATCCTCGAGCGCAGCGGCGACCATGACGACCATCGTGAACGCCCCGAGCACGAACACCTGGGCGGAGATCATCGCCTGCCCTGGACTGTCCAGCGATGCGGCGAAGGGGCCGTAGCCGGCGAACGTGCTGCCGAGGATGAACCCCGACCCGACCGCCATCTCCGCGAAGGCCGACGCGATCCCGGACCGGATCAGCACCAGCAGCGCGGGCAGCACGGTCAGGAACACCAGAACGAAGCTCGACTTGGTCGCCGACGCGGCGCACAGCCCGACGGTCAGCGCCGTCATCGCCGCAAACCACGCCACCTCTCGCCAGGTGTGTCTGCGTCGGTAGTGGTTCCAGCGCAGCATCAGCGGAACGAGGAACGCGATGCCGACGGCTTCGGTGAGGTACCAGGCCATCGCGGCGTAGACGAGCGCCGAGGTGGTGGTCGCGATCTCGCCGTTCCAGACCAGGCTCGCGATGCCGATGGGACTGCCCAGCAGCGGTGCGAGCAAGACACCGTAGAGCAGGAACCGCCGCCAGCTGAGCAGTGAGTCGCTGCGGCCGCTCACCCAGTCCTGGTCCCGATGCAGCATGACGGCCGCGAACGCGACCGTGGTCATCGTGGACAGGACGCCGACCTCCGGCGACATGTCGAGCAGGAACCGAACGGGCACGATCTGGACGGCCGCGAACGACGCGAGGTATACGGGCCAGTGTCTGCGCGGGGAGGTCAGCAGCGCGACGAGCTGCGGCGCGACGGCGGGCCACACCATCGCATACGACCAACTGTCCAAGTAGACGAGCCCGCGGACCGCGAAGCACATCGCTCCGACGACGAGGGTCCAGGCGATGAGCCGGTGCATCGGGGGCACCGTGCCGGCGGTTAACGAGCGCAGCTCCGAAACGCGCTCCTCACCGATCGACATTCGGATAGTCAACAACGTCAATATTCCTCTCGGCAATCCCTGGGCCGTCGACGCGCCGACAAATCCCGCGTTCACATCCCCGACCCCGATCCGAAATGCGCGGGCGGCACAATGACGCGTCCGAGTTTCAGCCCGAGACCGCAGGAGATGTTGTGACCGATGTCGTGAACCCCGCCCCCGGTGAATCCACCGAGGTGAACGGCGTGCCGTTGGGGCCCACGGGACAGACCAGGTCAGGCATGACCGCCGACGCGTTGCGCGCCGCGGTGAAGGACCATCTCGTGTACTCGATCGCCCGGCCGGCGGCCGCGCTGACCTCGGAGCATTACTACAGAGCGCTGTCGCTGGCGGTGCGGGATCGCATGCAGAAGCGCTGGATGGCCACGACGCACGACTGGCTGGATCTGTCGGCGAAGGTCACCTGCTACCTGTCGGCCGAGTTTCTGATGGGCCCGCAGCTGGGCAACAATCTGCTCAACCTCGGCATCGAGGAGGAGGCGCGCGAGGCGCTGGCCGACCTCGGTCAGGACCTCGACGAGATCCTGGCCATCGAGGGCGAGCCTGGTCTGGGCAACGGCGGCCTCGGCCGGCTGGCCGCCTGCTACCTGGACTCGCTGGCGACGCTGGAGCGCCCGTCGATCGGGTACGGCATCCGCTACGAGTTCGGCATCTTCCGCCAGGAGATCCAGGACGGCTGGCAGGTCGAGAAGACCGACAACTGGCTGGTGCGGGGCAACCCGTGGGAGATCGACAAGCCCGACGCCAGCTACGTCGTCAACTGGGGTGGCCACACCGAGCAGTACGTCGACGTCACGGGAAAGTTGCGCGTGCGCTGGATCCCGCAGCGGGTGCTGCAGGGCGTCTCCTACGACACCCCGGTGCAGGGGTACGGCGTCAACACCTGCAACACGCTGACGCTGTGGAGTGCGCGCGCGGTGGAGTCCTTTGCGTTGGAGGCGTTCAACAGCGGCGACTTCTACAGGGCGGTCGACCAGGAGGTCGTCTCCGAGACCGTGTCGAAGGTGCTCTACCCGAACGACGAGCCCGAGGCGGGAAAGCGGCTGCGCCTGCTGCAGCAGTACTTCTTCGTGACGTGCTCGCTGCAGGACATCCTCAACATCCACCTCCAGCGCGCCGCACTCCCCCTGAGCGCGCTGCCGGACAAGTGGGCGATCCAGCTCAACGACACCCACCCGTCGATCGCGGTGGCCGAGCTGATGCGGCTGCTGATCGACGAGCACCAACTGGCGTGGGACGACGCGTGGGATCTGACGGTGCGCACCTTCGGGTACACGAATCACACGCTGCTGCCCGAAGCGCTCGAGACGTGGCCGCTGCGCATCTTCGGCGAGGCGTTGCCGCGTCACCTCGAGCTCATCTACGAGATCAACGAACGGTTCCTCGACGAGGTCCGCGCGAAGTTCCCGGGCGACGACGAGCGAATCGCACGCATGTCGCTGATCGGTGAGGACGGCGGCAAGAGCGTCCGGATGGCGCATCTGGCCACCGTCGGCAGCCACGCCGTCAACGGTGTCGCGGCGCTGCACTCCGAGTTGCTCAAGCAGAGCGTCCTCAAGGACTTCTATGAGATGTGGCCCGAACGCTTCGGAAACGTCACCAACGGGGTGACACCGCGGCGGTTTCTGGCGCTGTCGAATCCGGGATTGCGCGCGTTGCTCGACGAGACCATCGGGCCGGGGTGGCTGACCGACATGGAGCGGCTGCACGGGCTGGAGTCGTTCGTCGACGATCCGTCGTTCCGCCAGCGTTGGCGAGATGTCAAGCGAGCCAACAAGTCTCGCCTAGCCGAGTATGTACATTCCGCGACGGGCATCGAGCTGGACCCGACCTGGATGTTCGACGTCCAGGTCAAGCGGATCCACGAGTACAAGCGTCAGCACCTGATGGTGCTGCACATCATCGCGTTGTATCAGCGGCTCAAGCAGAACCCCGGCATGTCGATTCCGCAGCGCGCGTTCATCTTCGGCGGTAAGGCCGCACCGGGATACTTCATGGCCAAGCGGATCATCAAGCTGATCACCGCGGTCGGCGACGTCGTCAACGCCGACCCCGATGTCAACCGCTGCATGAAAGTGGTTTTCCTGCCGAACTTCAACGTCAAGAATGCCCACCTGGTCTACCCCGCGGCGAACCTCTCCGAGCAGATCTCGACGGCGGGCAAGGAGGCTTCGGGCACGGGGAACATGAAGTTCATGATCAACGGCGCGCTGACGATCGGGACGCTCGACGGCGCCAACGTCGAGATCCGTCAGGAGGCGGGCGCGGAGAACTTCTTCCTGTTCGGCCTCACCGAGAATCAGGTGGAGAAGGTGAAAGCGGAGGGCTATCGCCCGGTGAGCTATGTGGAGTCCGATCCAGAACTCGCGGGCGTGCTTGAGCTCATCGCGCGCGGCGAGTTCACCCACGGCGACACCGAGGTGCTGCGCCCGATCGTCGACAACCTGATCCACCACGACCCGTTCCTGGCGCTCGCCGACTTCCGGTCGTACATGAACTGTCAGGCCGAGGTCAGCAAGTCGTGGCTCGACCGTGACCAGTGGTCGCGGATGTCGATCCGCAACACCGCCCGCAGCGGCATGTTCTCGTCAGACCGCGCGATCCGCGAGTACTGCGACGAGATCTGGGGTGTACGACCGATGTCGGTCGACCTCGACTGAACCTCCGCCGAAACTGCATTCCACGCGCTCTAAATCGCCCACAGGCCGCGCGGAATGCAGTTTCGGCACTCACTCATCCGTCGAGTCCGCGCTCGAGCGCCCGCAGCACTGTCAGCGCCGCGGACACGTCGAGCCGCTCTCCCGACGCGTCAAGCGCATCCCCGACCAGCCGGGCCCAGATACCGCGCAGCCGGGCCAGGTTCTCCGCCGCGAGTGGGGTTGAGCGCAGCACCGCCTGCCTGCTGTCGGCGGGGTCGGGTGATCGTTGCACCAAACCCTTAGCTTCGAGGTCGCGCAACGCCCGGCTCATGTTGCTGCGCTGAAGCCCCGTCGCCGCGGCGACCGCGCTGGGACCGATGTCGGGGTGATGGTCGAGGTAGCGCAGGACGGTGATCTCGGTGGCGGACAACTCCAGGACCGCGGGGTCGGCGGCCGCCTGCGATCTGATCGCGCGCGCCACGGCCATCACGACATCGGCCAGGTCGGCGAGCTCGGCCGCCGGTGTTCGGGCTTGCATCACCTCACCCTACATGATAGTTATATATTGATAACTATCACTCGATAATCACTTTGGAGCTCATCCATGACCTCTGCTGTCGACGCCCGCCAGCGGCCCGACACCGCACCGCGGATCACCGTCGCGCTACTCGTCACGCTCGCCCTGCTGTCCGCCGTGGCGCCGTTCGCCACCGACCTGTACCTGCCGGCCTTTCCGCGGATGGTCGACGACCTGCAAACGTCCCCGACGAATGTGCAGCTGACGCTGACCGCCTTCCTTGTCGGACTGGCGGCGGGCCAGTTGATCTTCGGTCCGCTCTCCGACCGCTTCGGCAGGGTCAAACCGCTCGTCATCGGCGCCACGATCTGCGTGGCCGCCAGCGTGGTGGCGGTGCTCGCGCCGACCATCGAGGTGCTGATCGCCGCCCGCCTGGCCCAGGGCCTCACCGGGGCCGCGGGCATGGTGATCGGGCGCGCGATCATTTCCGACCTCGCCACCGGTCGGGAAGCCGCTCGCGCGTTCAGCCTGATGATGATCGTCGGCGGTGTCGCCCCTATTGCCGCTCCGCTGGCAGGCGGCTTCCTCGTCGAACCCCTCGGGTGGCGCGGTGCACTCGCCATCATCCTCGCGCTGGTGGTCGCGATGCTGGTTGCCGCGCTCGTCGTCATCCGCGAGACCCACACCAAGGAGCGCCGTGCCCGGCTACAGGACGAAAAGATCTCCGCGGGTTCACCTTTGCGCGATCTGACCAGCCGGACCTATGTCGGCAACCTGCTGGCCTTCGGGTTCGCCTTCGCGGTGATGATGGCCTACATCTCGGCCTCACCGTTCGTCTACCAGACGATGATGGGACTTTCGTCGGCCCAATACGGAGCGATGTTCGGTGTCAACGCCCTCGGGCTGTTGTCGATGAGCGCACTGAGCGCGCGACTGACGGCCCGCCGCGAACCTCGCAGCATCGCACGCATCGGGCTCGTCGCGATTCTCGTTGCCAGCCTCGCCGTGCTTGCCCTCGCAGTGACGCAGACCCCGGCCGGCTGGCTGGCTCTGCCACTGTTCGTCGCGGTGTCGGCGATGGGGCTGATCTTCGGCAACACCACTGCGTTGGCGCTGTCGGCGGCACCGCGCGCCGCGGGCTCGGCATCCGCGGCTCTGGGCGCCACGCAGTTCCTGCTGGCGGCCGCGGTGTCCCCGTTGGTCAGCCTCGGCGGTGAGCACTCGGCCGTGCCGCTGGGCCTCGTGATGGCCAGTGCCGCCCTCGTGGCCTGCCTCGGCTTCGCGGTCGCCCGCCCACGCTAGGACTTGCGTTTGGGGGTGCGGGGTTTCGGTGGTTTCGGTCCGTCCGGACTCTGCGCTCCGCGATTGGCGAATCTGCCCAGTGTCGAGACGCCGGGCACCGACGCCACCGTCCGATAGACCTCGTTGCCGGTCGCGACGAGCGCCTCGAGCTGCGGCAGCAGGGCGTCCATGGTGCGCAACATCGGCGCGGCCAGCGCGAGATAGCGCTCCATCCGGTCGACCGCCACGTTCAGACGCTCCGTCGCGACGGCCAGGTTCTCGATCAGGTCGGGCACTTCGGCCGCCAGCTTGATCGAGGCGGGCGGGATGCGCAGTGCGCCGGTGGCGACGGCCTGCGCGGCCTCGGCCGCCTCCGCAGCGGCGGCCCGGATGGCCTTGATGTCGGTGGGTCGAGGAACTTTTTGTTTCGCCATACATCCACGATGACTCACGATCGGCGCTGATGCGGGATATCGGCGGGTGCTCCGCGAAAAGCGTTGGCTCGTCGTCGTGTCCCCATGTCAGGGTGTCGGAATGATCGATGCCTTCGTCACCGACGGATTTGTGAAGATCCCCGGCGCGGCCCCGCGCGAAGTTGCCGATGCGGCGCGTGCGCTGCTGTGGCAGCGCCTCGATGCCTCGCCCGACGATCCGAGGACGTGGACGCACCCGGTGACGTGGACGGCCGACCTGGCGGGTGACGGACCGTTCGGCGAAATCGCCCGCAGCGCAAAGCTCTCCGAGGCGCTGGGTGAGATCTGCGGTGACGGCGGCTGGGTGCCCCGCGGATCGCTGGGCAACATTCCGGTGCGGTTCCCGGTGGCCCCCGCCGCCGACGACCGCGGGTGGCACATCGACCTCAACACCCAGCTGCCCGACGGGACGTGGGTGGTGAGTGCGCGGCCGCAGACCCTGCTGTTGTTGACGCTGCTGTCGGAGGTGACGCCCGACGATGCGCCGACACGAGTTCGCGTCGGATCGCACCGTCTGGTCTCAGAAGCCCTGGGTGATCGCACGTACGACGCCGTCGAGGCCGGCGCGCTCGTCGACCGCGTCAGCGCCGACTGCCCGGTGCAGTACGCCACCGGAGTCCCCGGCGACATGTATGTGCTGCACCCGTTCACCGTGCACGCCGCAGACGAACACCGCGGCAGGACACCGCGGTTCATGTCCCAAGCGCCCGTCCTCCTGCGTGATTTCGGCGTGCTGAGTGGCGCCCACAGCCACTGAGCACGCCGAAATCGCTCAGGCAACATCCCGATAACAACCCGATCACTGCGCCCGCGCGTCCTCCGGGGCGCATCGGCCGCGCTGTTAACTTCGCGCAAGTGAGGTCTTTCGCCCAGCAGATCGCCCGCGGCACCCGAATCGCCATCGCATCGGTGATCGCCGCGGGCCTGCTCACCGTGGGCGCGCCGCCCGCAGCGCACGCATTCTCGCGGCCGGGTCTGCCGATCGAGCAGCTCGACGTGCCGTCGCCGTCGATGGGCCGCACCATCCGCGTCGAATTCCAGGGCGGTGGGCCGCATTCGGTGCTGCTGCTCGACGGTCTGCGCGCACAGGACGATTTCAACGGCTGGGACATCAACACGGCGGCTTTCGAGTGGTTCCACGAATCCGGGGTCTCGGTGATCATGCCGGTCGGCGGTCAGTCGAGCTTCTACGCCGATTGGTACCGGCCTGCCCGCAACCGCAACGGGACGCTGACGTACAAGTGGGAGACGTTCCTGACCAACGAGCTGCCAACGTGGTTGGCAGCCAACCGAGGTCAGGATCCCTTCGGTAACGCCGTTGTGGGACTGTCGATGTCGGGCAGCGCCGCGCTGACGATGGCCGCCTACTACCCGCGCCAGTACAAATTCGCGGCATCGCTCTCGGGATATCTGGCGCCGTCTCAGAAGTTCTGGCCCCCGTTGATCGACATCGCGATGCAGGACGCGGGCGGGTTCGACTCCTTCGACATGTGGGGCAAGCCCGGGTCGGCGGCGTGGCTGCGCGCCGATCCGATGCTCAACATCAACCGTCTGGTGGCCAACCGCACCGCGCTGTGGATCTACTGCGGCAACGGGATCGCATCGGATCTCGACACCGGCACCGACCTGGGCGTCAACCTCAGCGCCGGCTCGCTGGAGACGATCACGATCGCCACCAACAAGGAGTTCCGCGACAAGTACCTCGCCGCAGGCGGGCGCAACGCGATCTTCAACTTCCCGCCCAACGGAACTCACAGCTGGGGGTACTGGGGCGCGCAGCTGCAGGCGATGAAACCCGATATCGTCCGCCTCCTGACGGCGCCCCCGCAGGATTCGCCCTCGCCCTGGCGGTAGTGGCCGTCGCCCAGCGAGCCG